>NYMS01000037.1 GCA_002529455.1 Glycomyces fuscus | reverse complement strand
TTTCTTTCCGGGGTCGCCATTGATTGTCGGGCCATGCTTATGTCAGGCCAAAGGGTGTCCGAAAATGTGCGAACAAAACAACGTTCTGGCACTGGTGGTGCCATCGCCTGCCCTGCACCACGGGGGCCAGGGGCGCGGCCCGGGGCGTGGGGGCCCGCCTGCCGTTGGTGCCGACGTCGCAGAGCCCGACCACCCTCACCCCCCGGGCGTTAGCCGCCCTCCGGCAGTCGCTCCCGCCTTTGGTGCCGCTTTCCGTCGGCCACCCTCACCCCCGCCCAACGCACACCGTTTTCCGCAGCCTATTCCACTTCGCGGCAGCTGGCGCGTTTTCGTTGCCGCCAGCAACCCCCGGCGGGAATGGCGTAGGGAGGTGGCCTGTGGACGGCTCCTCCCTACCCCTTGATCTATTGCCCTTATCGAGTGCCGGGTGTTTGAGGGCATGCCGAAACATCCGTGGGTGGGATCCCCCCTATTTCCAGGAAACCACCCCCACCCCACCCCGGGACACCCCCAACCACCACCTGTGGAAAACGTGGAGGACACGGGAAGGGCCCCGAGCGAATCGCCCGGGGCCCTGAGCCCGTCATCGTTCTGTCGGCTGCGCGTGGGTTAGAAGTCGAAGCCGCCGAAGTCGCCGCCTCCGCCGAAGTCGCCCCCGCCGAAGTCACCGCCTCCGCCGAAGTCCTCTCCGGCGCCGACCTCCCCGGCACCCATGCCCATGCCCATGCCCATCATCGACCCCATCATGGAGCCCATCATCATGCCGGTGAACATGCCCATCATCATGTCCGTGCCGAAGTAGCCGCCCGCGTAGGGCGAGTAGGCCGGACCGGCGTCGTAGTACGGGCGGCGCTCGCCGTTCACCTCGACCAGGCGCACGTCGGGCTGGCCCCCCACGCGTACCGCTCGCGCGCAGTCGGCGCAGGCCGTGACCTCGCGGGGCACGCCGCCAGGCGGGGCCCAGGTCACGTCCTCCACGGACGGGCCGTGCTGCGGGTTGAAGAAGCAGGGGCCGCGCCGCTCGGGGACCGGTTCGCCGTGGAGGCGGGCCCGGGTGGCGGCCATGTGGTACCGGCCGTCCTCCAGGGAGCTGGTGACCAGCCGGACCTGCTCGGGCTCGCGGATGGTGTCCAGCTGGGTCTTGGCCCGGTCGTAGGCGTCCATGGCCTGGGAGTAGTCGTCGCGGGTGGCGTCGTCGACCTTGGACAGGTCGATCTCCAGCCGGGCGACGTCCTCGCCGAGGCGCACGACGTCCTCGGTGGCCATCTGCCGGATCTCCTCCAGCTGCTTGGCCTTCTCGGCCTCGCGCCTCTTGCGGCTCCTGTGGACGAACCAGCCGCCCGCGGCGACGATCACCAGCAGGAGTCCGAGGAGCACGAAGCCGGAGGTGGCCCCGGCCTGCTCGGCCTCCTCGACCTGGTTCGCGGCGTCGGGGATGGCGACGAGGGTGTCGACCTGGTTGCCGCCGCCCTCCCGCAGGGCGATCTCGCGGATGGCCTCGGTGTCCTCGACGTTCGGGGACACGACCCGGAAGGCCTGGTCGCCCACGACCACGCCGTAGATCCCGTCGCCGACCTCCTCCATGACGGGGTTCATCAGGGAGTCCATCCCGGTCTGGGAGGCCACGCTGTCGGAGGGCAGGAGCACGTAGTAGACGGGGACGTCCGCCTCGGCGGCGGACGCCTCGAGGGCGTCCTGCTCGGCCTCGGGGATCACGTCGATGCTCGGGTCGATGAAGACGTTGTCGTTCCCGAGCTCCTCGGCGATGGCCTGGGACTCGGGCGGTTGGGGCTGGGCATCGGCCGCGGCGGGCACCACCGCGGCGCTCACCATCGCCGCCGTGAGCCCGGCGGTCAGCACTGTGGGTGTTACCAAGCGGCGCAACATGATCGTTCCTCTCGCCTCCCTCACCGACAAGGACGAACGGGGGTCCCTTCCGGTTCCCTCCGTGCACGATCTCACGGGCCCGGAGACGGCGCGGCCCGCCGGAGTGCTCCGGCGGGCCGCGGTGGGACGGGGGAGGGGCCTCAGACCTGGCCGGAGGCTCCGGCGGGCACCTTGCTCACACCGGGCTCCCCGGCATCGCCCTCGGCGTCGTCGTGCGGCTCCTCCAGCGGCACGAAGCCGGAGGCGTCGCGCGGCGCGTGGTAGCGGGCCACGTCCAGGATGCCCTCGCGCTTGGCGACGATGGTCGGGACCAGCGCCTGACCGGCCACGTTGACCGCGGTGCGGCCCATGTCCAGGATCGGGTCGACGGCCAGCAGCAGGCCCACGCCCTCCAGGGGCAGGCCCAGGGTGGACAGGGTCAGGGTCAGCATGACCGTCGCGCCGGTGGTCCCGGCGGTCGCGGCCGAGCCGATCACCGACACGAACACGATCAGCAGGTAGTCGGTGATCCCGAGGCTGACGCCGGGGAAGAACTGGGCGATGAAGATCGCCGAGATCGCGGGGTAGATGGCGGCGCAGCCGTCCATCTTGGTGGTGGCGCCGAAGGGCACGGCGAACGCGGAGTAGTACCGCGGCACGCCCAGGTTCTGCTCGGTCACGCGCTGGGTGACGGGCATGGTGCCCATCGAGGAGCGCGACACGAAGGCCAGCTGGACCGCGGGCCACACGCCGCTGAAGTACTTCGCGGGGGACAGGCCGTTGAGGCGGACGAGCACCGGGTAGACGACGAACAGCACCAGCGCCAGGCCGATGTAGATGGTCAGCGCGAACTTGCCCAGGGCGCCGATGGTGGTCCAGCCGTAGCTGTACACGGCGTTGCCCAGCAGGCCCACGGTGCCGATCGGGGCCAGGCGGATGATCCACCACAGGGCCTTGAGCACGACCTGGAGCGCGGAGTCGGTGAAGGCGATGAAGGGCTCGGCGGCCTTGCCGACCTTGACCGCGGCGATGCCCAGGACGATCGCGATGACGATCAGCTGGAGGACGTTGAAGTCCAGCGAGGCGCTGAAGCTCCCGTCGTCGGCCGACGACACGTTCGCGCCCAGGCCGAGGAAGTTGGCCGGGACGATGCTCTCGATGAACGCCATCCAGGAGCCGGTGCCCGAGGGCTCGGCGGCGGTGGTGGCGTCCACGCCGCTGTTGACGCCGGGCCGCACGATCAGGCCCAGGGCGATGCCGATGCCCACCGCGACCAGGGCGGTCGCACCGAACCACAGCAGGGTCTTCCAGGCCAGCCGCGCCGCGTTGGTGACGTTGCGCAGGTTGGCGATGGAGGAGATGACGGCCAGGACGATCAGCGGCGGGACGATGGTCCGCAGCAGGGTGACGAAGGTCGATCCGACGGTGTCGAGGGTGACGGCGAGCCAGTTGGTGGCGTCACCGGTCCCGGGGTCGGGCGGGCTGAGCTGGAAGGCGACGGCGCCGAGGACGACACCGAGGACCAGACCCGCGAGGACCTGGGCCGCGAACGGGAAACGGAGGGCTCTGCGCTTCTTGGGCGCGTCTGTGCTCTGTGCGGACACGGGATGGGACTCCAGTGGTGGTGATAGGCAGCCGGAGGGGTGGTGCGCACGGCGGAGCGGTCGGCACCGCCGGGTTTTCCGGCACGGGGAACGGCGGGCATCACCGGGGGGAGGGTGACGCGGGGAGGGGTGCGCGGCGCGCTGCCCGTGAGGGCGCGCGTGAACCTAGCGACACGCCTGACAGCCGCGGCGGCACAGGTCGATGTGCCACCGTCGCGTCAGTCCCCAGATGTTCGTCACAGACAAGGACAATAACGTTCGTTCCTTATCTATTCCATACGAGGGTGTCGACAACTTCCTGTCCCTGGCGCCACATCGTCCACTCCACGGGTGTTGCGGTGCGTCTTCCCCGGCGCGGATGCGGCGAGGATCACCCCGGGGGCGGGGTCGGGTGGGACGGTCTGTGGAAGACACCGTTACGGGGTGACAGCGATGGCTACCGTGGGCGACGAGAACGGTCCGACGACCGGCAGACCGTGACATGTCCGTTCCAGCCGTGGCCGCGCGCCCGGACTCCGAGGCCGATGGTGCGGTGTTGCTCCCGACGCCGCCGCAGGACGGGTTCACCGCCGAGGACCTCGACCGCGTTCCGGATCTTCCGCGGCACACAGAACTCATCGACGGAAGCCTGGTCTTCGTGAGCCCCCGGAAGTCCTTCCACATGTTCGCCGTCACCCTGCTCCGGCGGCGGACGGATCTGCCCAGGGATGACGGCTGTACCCGGGAGGCGGCAGAGGCCCGAACCCGATCTCCTGCTGGTCCGCGCAGACGCACTCCACGACCTGGATGCCGACCTGGCCGGATCCTCCCGTCGCTGAGAGGTGTGCGTGAGGACGGCTGGCGGGGCACCGGATGTACCTTCCCCTGGTGCTCTGGCCCCTGGTGCTCTGGGGGAGCACACGCGGAAGGGGGGAGGCACCGGCGGCCGGTGCCTCCCCCCTTCGCCTTCGCGTGGTGCGGACGCTAGGCGTCCCTGATCTCGCAGACCACCGCGCCGTTGCCCACGGTCTCGCCCGCGGCGATCTTCAGCCCGGTGACGGTGCCGGCCTTGTGCGCGTTCAGCGGCTGCTCCATCTTCATGGCCTCGATGACGACCACGGTGTCGCCCTCGGCGACCCGCTGGCCCTCCTCGGCCACCAGCTTGACCACGGTGCCCTGCATCGGCGAGACCAGCGAGTCGCCGCCGACCGCCACGGCGTTCCCGCCGCCCCCGCGCGGGGCGCGCTTCCTGCGTCCGGTGCCCGCGGCCGGGGCGGGGGCCGAGGCGCCCAGGCCCGCGGGAAGCACCACCTCGACGCGCTTGCCGCCCACCTCGACGGTGACGGTCTCGCGCTCGGACCCGGCGGCCTCGCCCGGGGTGCCCGACCACGGCTCGATCGTGTTCTCGAACTCGGTCTCGATCCAGCGCGTGTAGACCCCGAACGGCTGCTCGGGGTCGGCCGGGGCGAAGGCCGGGTCGGTGACCACGGCCTGGTGGAACGGGATCACCGTGGGCATCCCGCCGACCGTGAACTCGGCCAGGGCCCGCCGCGAGCGCTGGAGCGCCTCCTGGCGCGTGCGGCCCGTCACCACGAGCTTGGCGACCATCGAGTCGAAGGCCTGGGGCACCGTGAACCCGGCCTCGCAGCCGGTGTCCACGCGCACGCCCGGGCCCGCGGGCAGGTTCAGCTCGGTGATGGTGCCCGGCGCGGGCATGAAGCCCCGCCCGGCGTCCTCGGCGTTGATGCGGAACTCGAAGGAGTGCCCGCGCACCTCGGGGTCGCCGTAGCCCAGCTCCTCGCCGTCGGCGATCCGGAACATCTCCCGGACCAGGTCGATCCCGGTGACCTCCTCGGTCACGGGGTGCTCGACCTGGAGGCGGGTGTTGACCTCCAGGAAGGAGATGGTGCCGTCGACGCCCACCAGGAACTCGCACGTGCCCGCGCCCACGTACCCGGCCTCGGCGAGGATGGCCTTGGAGGAGCTGTGCAGCCGCTCCATCTGCTCCGCGGACAGGAACGGCGCGGGAGCCTCCTCCACCAGCTTCTGGTGGCGGCGCTGGAGCGAGCAGTCGCGGGTGGAGACCACCACGACGTTGCCGTGGGTGTCGGCCAGGCACTGGGTCTCCACGTGCCGGGGCCTGTCCAGGTAGCGCTCCACGAAGCACTCGCCGCGCCCGAAGGCGGTGACCGCCTCGCGCACCGCGGACTCGTAGGCGTCGGCGACCTCGTCCAGGGTGTGGGCGACCTTGAGGCCGCGCCCGCCGCCGCCGAAGGCGGCCTTGATCGCGATCGGCAGGCCGTGCTCGGAGGCGAAGGCCCGGGCCTCCTCCGCCGACTCCACCGGGTCGGGGGTGCCCGCCACCAGCGGGGCGCCGACCTTCTTGGCGATGTGGCGGGCCTGGACCTTGTCGCCCAGGGCGGTGATCGCCGCGGGGGGCGGGCCGATCCAGGTCAGCCCGGCGTCGATGACGGCCTGGGCGAAGTCGGCGTTCTCGGCCAGGAAGCCGTAGCCGGGGTGGACGGCGTCCGCGCCCGAGGCCTCGGCCACCGCCAGGATCTTGGCGATGTCCAGGTAGGAGTCGGCCGGGGTGGACCCGCCCAGGGAGTGGGCCTCGTCTGCGACCTTGGCGTGCAGGGCGTCCAGGTCGGGCTCGGCGTAGACGGCGACGCTGGCCAGGCCCGCGTCGCGGCAGGCGCGGGCGATGCGCACGGCGATCTCGCCGCGGTTGGCGATCAGTACTTTACGCACGGTGGGAAATCCTTCTGCTCGGCGCGGGGCGGACAGCGCGCCGACCGCTCCACGGAGAGTCTGTGTGTGGGGACGGCGGGGTCATCGCGTGCTCAGTCGCCAGGCGCCGGGGCCCGGACGCGGCGGGGCCCCGCGCACCAGGCGCGAGCGGTCCCGCCACCCGGACGGGCGCTCGGGCGGGGGCTCCTCGGCAGACCGCGCGGCCCGGGCACGGGCGCTGAGCACGGCGGTCAGGACCGCGAGCTCCTCGGCGGTGGGCTCGCCGCGGACCACGGCCAGGTGCGGCGGGTTCTTCGGCGCGCTCACAGCGGGATGTTCCCGTGCTTCTTGGGCGGCAGCTGCTTGCGCTTGTTCCGCAGGGCCTTGAGGGACTTGGCGATCCGGACGCGGGTCTCGGAGGGCATGATGACCCCGTCCACGTACCCCCGCTCGGCGGCGGAGTAGGGGTTGAGGAGGGTGTCCTCGTACTCGCCGACGAGCCGGGTGCGCTCGGCCTCGACGTCCTCGGCGGCGGCCAGGGTGCGCCGGTGCAGGATGTTCACCGCGCCCTGGGCGCCCATGACCGCGATCTGCGCCGTGGGCCAGGCCAGGTTGACGTCGGCGCCCAGGTGCTTGGAGCCCATGACGTCGTAGGCGCCGCCGAAGGCCTTGCGCGTGATGACGGTGATCAGGGGCACCGTGGCCTCGGCGTAGGCGTACAGCAGCTTGGCGCCGCGGCGGATGATGCCGTCCCACTCCTGGCCGGTGCCGGGCAGGAAGCCGGGCACGTCCACGAAGGTCAGCACCGGGACGTTGAAGGCGTCGCAGGTGCGCACGAAGCGCGCGGCCTTCTCGGAGGCGTCGATGTCCAGGCAGCCGGCGAGGCTCATGGGCTGGTTGGCGACGATGCCGACGGACTGGCCGTCCACGCGGCCGAAGCCCACCACCATGTTCGTGGCGAACTGGGCGTGGACCTCCAGGAAGTCGCCGTCGTCCAGGACCGTCTCGACGACCGTGCGCATGTCGTAGGGCTGGTTGGCCGAGTCCGGGATGAACGCGTCCAGGGCCAGGTCGGCGTCGGTGGCCTCGTCGCCCGGGGCCTCCTCGGGGGGCAGGGGCGGGGCCTCCTCCAGGTTGTTGTCGGGCAGGTGCGAGAGCAGCGTCCTCACGTACTCGATCGCGTCCTGCTCGTCGGCGCCCATGTAGTGCGCCACACCCGACCTGGTGTTGTGGGTGCGGGCGCCGCCCAGCTCCTCCATGGAGACGTCCTCGCCGGTGACGGTCTTGATGACGTCGGGACCGGTGATGAACATCTGCGAGGTCTCGTCCACCATCACGACGAAGTCGGTGAGGGCGGGGGAGTAGACGTGCCCGCCCGCGGCGGCGCCCATGATGAGGGAGATCTGGGGGATGACGCCCGAGGCGTGGGTGTTGCGCTTGAAGATCTCGGCGTACAGGCCGAGCGCGACCACGCCCTCCTGGATGCGGGCGCCGCCGCCCTCGTTGATGCCCACGACGGGGCAGCCGTTGGTGAGGGCGTGGTCGAGGACCTTGACGATCTTCTCCCCGTAGACCTCGCCCAGTGATCCTCCGAAGACGGTGACGTCCTGGCTGAACACCGCGACGGGCCGTCCGTCGACCGTCCCGTGGCCGGTGACGACGCCGTCACCGTAGGGGCGGTTGCGCTCCAGGCCGAAGCTGGTGGAGCGGTGGCGGGCGAGGGCGTCGAACTCCACGAACGAGCCGGGGTCGAGCAGTGCGTCGATCCGCTCGCGTGCGGTCATCTTGCCTTTGGCGTGCTGTTTCTCAACGGCTCGAGCAGACCCTGCGTGTACGGCCTCGTACCGGCGTCGTTGCAGGTCGGCGAGCTTGCCCGCGGTCGTGTGGATGTCGATCTCGTCCGCGGACAGTGGTTCAGGGGCTTCTGTGGCCATAACTACGCAGGTTAACTCCGAGGGATCGTCACACGGGAACCCAGCCCGTGGTTACCGACGGGTAGGTACGGTGCCGTGGGGCTCCGACCAGGCCCGTCGCCGGACCCCGGGTCCGGGGTCCGGCGGAAAGCGCACGGAGCGTGCGCGCGGAGTCCCCGGCGGGGAGGGCGGTACCGCCGAAACGGCGTGAGGAAATGTGCTTCCCTTTCTTTCGCGCAACAATGGTTAACGTGCGGGCAAAACATCCGAAATGCGCCCCCGCGCACCTGGTGGCGGGTGCGATCTCTGTAGGGTCGGTGACCATGACAGCGGTAAGCGCAGAACGCGACAGTGCACGGCAGGAAGTTCCCGAGCAGCTCAGGAATGACGTCAAACTGCTCGGCGAGATGCTCGGAACGGTCCTCGCCGAAAGCGGCGGCGAGGACCTGCTCGCCGATGTCGAGAAGCTCAGAAGGGCGGTGATCGGCGCCCGCGACGGATCGGTCACGGGGGAGGAGATCACCGCGATCGTCGCCGCCTGGCCGCTGGAGCGCGCCAAGCAGGTGGCCCGCGCCTTCACCGTCTACTTCCACCTGGCCAACCTGGCCGAGGAGCACCAGCGGATGCGGGCCCTGCGCGAGCGCGACGACGCCGCCAACCCGCCCCGGGAGTCCCTCGCGGCGGCCGTGCGCGCCATCCGCGAGTCCGACGGCGGCGAGGAGCGCCTCAACGAGCTGGTCGCGGGCATGGAGTTCCACCCCGTGGTCACCGCCCACCCGACCGAGGCCCGCCGCCGCGCCGTGTCCACCTCCATCCTGCGCATCAGCGCCCAGCTGGAGGCCTGGCACGCCTCCCACGAGGGCAGCAGCGCCGCGGCCGAGGCGCACCGGCGCCTGCTGGAGGAGATCGACCTGCTCTGGCGCACCTCCCAGCTGCGCTACACCAGGCTCGACCCGCTCGACGAGGTGCGCACCGCCCTCGCCGCGTTCGACGAGACGATCTTCTCCGTCATCCCGCAGGTCTACCGCAGCCTGGACGCCGCCATCGACCCCGAGGGCACCGGCGTGCGCCCGCCCCGCGCCACGCCCTTCGTGCGCTACGGCAGCTGGATCGGCGGCGACCGCGACGGCAACCCCTACGTCACCCACGACGTGACCCGCGAGGCCATGCTCATCCAGTCCGAGCACGTGCTGCGCGGCCTGGAGACCTCCTGCGCCAAGGTGGCCCGCACCCTCACCGCCTACTCCAACCTCACCCCCGCCAGCCCGGAGCTGCTCGACGCGCTCGCCTCGGCCAAGGCCGGACAGCCCGAGCTGACGGCGGAGATCGGGGCGCGCTCGCCCAACGAGCCGCACCGCCAGATGCTGCTGCTGGCCGCGGCCCGGCTGCGCGCCACGCGCGAGCGCGACGCCGACCTGGCCTACCCCGACGCCGAGGCCTTCCTGGCCGACCTGCGCACCGTGCAGGAGTCCCTGGCGGGGGCGGGCGCGGTCCGGCAGGCCTACGGAGAGCTCCAGCACCTGGTCTGGCAGGCGCAGACCTTCGGCTTCCACCTCGCCGAACTGGAGATCCGCCAGCACAGCGAGGTGCACGCCGCCGCGCTCGCCGAGCTGCGGGAGGGGCGCACGCCCTCCGAGCGCACCGAGGAGGTCCTGGCCACGATCCGGGTGATCGCCTGGATCCAGGAGCGCTTCGGCGTGGAGGCCTGCCGCCGCTACATCGTCAGCTTCACCCGCTCGGCCGAGGACATCGCGGCCGTGTACGAGCTGGCCGCCCACGCGCTGCCCGCCGGGCGCGTGCCGGTCCTGGACGTCATCCCGCTGTTCGAGACCGGCGCCGACCTGGACGC
The DNA here is from genome assembly GCA_002529455.1 of Glycomyces fuscus. Classification (GTDB taxonomy): domain Bacteria; phylum Actinomycetota; class Actinomycetes; order Streptosporangiales; family Streptosporangiaceae; genus Nocardiopsis; species Nocardiopsis fusca. The sequence continues at coordinate 142,128 of NYMS01000037.1, read as the reverse complement.
CTCGCCGCACGTGCTCGACGGCATGCTCGAACTGCCCCAGGTGCGCAAGCGGCTGGACGAGACCGGCCGCAGGATCGAGGTCATGCTCGGCTACAGCGACTCGGCCAAGGACGTCGGCCCGGTCAGCGCCACCCTGCGCCTCTACGACGCCCAGGCCCGCCTGGCCGCGTGGGCGGGCGAGCACGACGTGCGCCTGACCCTGTTCCACGGCCGCGGCGGCTCGCTCGGCCGCGGCGGCGGCCCGGCCAGCCGCGCCCTGCTCGCGCAGGCGCCCGGCTCGGTCGGCGGACGGTTCAAGGTCACCGAGCAGGGCGAGGTCATCTTCGCCCGCTACGGGCAGGCCGCGATCGCCCGCCGCCACATGGAGCAGGTCGGCCACGCGGTGCTGATGGCCTCCACCGACGCCGTCCAGGAGCGCGAGCGCTCCGCCGAGCGCAGGTACCGCGCCCACGCCGACACCATCGCCCGCGCCGCCCAGGAGGCCTACCTGGAGCTGATCAACACCGAGGACTTCGCGGTGTGGTTCTCCCAGGTCAGCCCCCTGGAGCAGCTGGGCGAGCTACGGCTTGGCTCGCGCCCCTCGCGGCGCGGCGCCGCCCGGGGACTCGGCGACCTGCGCGCCATCCCGTGGGTGTTCGCCTGGACCCAGACCCGGGTCAACCTGCCGGGCTGGTTCGGCCTGGGCACGGGTCTGGCCGCCGTGGAGGACCTGGGCGTGCTCCAGGCGGCCTACCGCGAGTGGCCCATGTTCTCGTCCCTGCTGGACAACGCGGAGATGAGCCTGGCCAAGACCGACCGCACCATCGCCGAGCGCTACCTGGCGCTGGGCGGTCGGCCGGAACTGACCGAGCTGGTGCTCGCCGAGTACGACCGCACCCGCGACCTGGTGCTCAAGGTGACCGGGCACAGCCGCCTGCTGGAGAACCGGGCGGTGCTCTCCCGCGCGGTGGACCTGCGCAACCCGTACGTGGACGCGCTCTCCCACCTGCAGCTGCGCGCCCTGGAGGCGCTGCGGGGCGAGGAGGCCGACTCCCTGTCGGAGGAGGACCAGCAGCACCTGGAGCGGCTGCTGCTGCTCTCGGTCAACGGCGTGGCCGCCGGACTCCAGAACACCGGCTGACCGCCGGCCGGTCCGCGCGCGAGGGCGCCCCCGCACCCCGGGAGGGGGCGGGGCGCCCTCGCGCGCGCCGGAGCCCGTCACTGCCGGGAACCCGCCGGTGCCGATGGTGGGGTCGAACGGCTCGGGGAGGCGGACCTCCTTGCCGAAGGGGACCTTCGTGGACCTGGTGTACCCGCCGTTCTCCGGGCCGGAGCGGAGGGTGACCCCACCCCCGCCGGTCTGCGGGTCCCAGCGGTCCACCAGCAGGTACAGGGGGATACCGGCGTGCGCAGCTGAACTCAGCAACGCGCGATCACCGATGCGCTGGTTTCAGCCCAACCGGCGCTCTTCCCACGCACACGGGTTTCCGGTCCGGGTTCCGGCGCTGCTGTAATGGGTGCATGGCCAGCGCACCCCACCCCTTCCCACGCCCCCCGCTCGACGCGGCGGCCCTCGACGCCGCCCTCGTCCGGCCGGGCGGCATGTGGCACCGGATCGAGGTGGTCCCCGAGGCGGGGTCCACCAACACCGAGCTGGCCGAGCGCGCGGCACGGGGCGCCCCGCACGGGAGCGCGCTGGTCACCGAGCACCAGACCGCCGGGCGCGGACGGCTGGGGCGCGGGTTCTCCACCCCGCCGCGCGCCGCCCTCACCTTCTCCCTGCTGCTCCGGCCCTCCGTACCCGCCACCCGCCTGGGCTGGCTCCCCGCGCTCATGGGCGTGGCGGCGGTCGGCGCCGTACACCGGGTGACGGGGGTCAAGGCCGCGCTCAAGTGGCCCAACGACGTCATCGTCCCCGCCCACCTGCGCTCGGAGCCCGCGACGGCCGACGGCAAGCTCGCGGGCATCCTCTCCGAGGCCGACTTCTCCTCCGGCGAGCCCGCCGTGGTCGTGGGGATGGGCGTCAACGTGTCCCAGGAGCGCGCCGAGCTCCCCGTGGACACCGCCGTCTCCCTGCGCGGGGAGGGCTCCGGCGCGCTGGACCGGGGCGCCCTGCTCGCCGCCGTCCTGGGAGGGTTCGAGGAGCTGTACACGGTGTGGACCGCCGCCGGCGGCGACGCCGAGGCCAGCGGGCTGGCCGCCGCCTACCGGGACGCGTGCGTCACCGTCGGGCGCCGCGTGCGGGTCCACCTGCCCGGGGACCGGGTGCTGGAGGGCGCCGCCACCGGCGTCGACTCCGACGCCCAGCTCCTGGTGCGCGGCCCCGGCGGGGAGCGGGCCCTGAGCGCGGGCGACGTCGTCCACGTGCGCCCCGGCTCCTGACCCGCCCTCCGCCGCCGGGTCCGCCGTCCACAGGGGGACTTCGGGCACTCCCGCGGCGGCCCGCCGTGTGCGATCATCACCGGGTGTGGCCGTCGCCGACCGCGGGCCGCGCAGGCCTGCCGGCAGGCGCCCCGCCAGGGGGGAAACCGCGGGCGTAAGCTGGAGTGGAACCCCGTGCCGCCCCGTCGGCCGGTGCCGAAGTGACTGTTCCCCGCCCCGGCGGGGATGGCCCGTGAAAGAGAACGTATGTCGTCGCGTCCCGACCCGAAAGCGATCGAGTCCGCCCTGCTCGGCGGTGAAGCGGTCTACACCAGGGAGCAGGCGATCGAGCTCGCCGGTGCCGACTCCGAGCTGGCCGGACGCATCTGGCGAGCCCTCGGCTTCCCCAACCAGGGCGACGACACGGTCACCTTCGCCGAGAGCGACGTCGAGTCGCTGCGCATCGCCAACTCCCTCGTCCAGGAGGGGGTCCTGGACGAGGAGGGCGTGGTCCGCTTCGCCCGCGCGATGGGACAGACCATGGCGCGCCTGGCCGACTGGCAGACCAGCATCCTGAGCACCCTCATCTACCAGGAGGGCGAGGACTCCGTCAGCCCGCTGATGAACCAGGTCAAGGAGCTGCTGCCGGACGTCGAGCGGCTCCTGCTGCACATCTGGCGCCGTCAGCTCGCCGCGTCCTCGGCCCGCACCCTCGCGGTGATGTCCAACAACGACACCGTGCCCAACTACTACCCGCTGGTCGTCGGGTTCGCCGACCTGGTCTCCTTCACCACCCTGAGCCGCGAGCTCGACGAGGTCGAGCTGGCCGGGGTGGTCGAGGGCTTCGAGGCCACCGCCGCCGACATCGTCGCCTCCGGCGGGGGCCGCGTCGTCAAGACCCTCGGCGACGAGATCCTCTACGTCGCCGACTCCCCGGCCGAGGCCGCCGACATCGCGCTGCGCCTGGCCTCCGGCGTCAAGACCCACGTGGAGGTGCCCGACGTCCGGGTCGGCCTGGCCTCCGGGCCGGTCCTGACCCTGCACGGCGACGTGTTCGGCACGACCGTCAACCGCTCCAGCCGCCTGACCTCCTTCGCCAGACCCGGCACGGTCCTCATCGACGAGAGCCTCGCCGAGAGCCTGGCCGACGAGGAGGGCCTCCAGGTGGTGCGGGTGCGCGCCCGGCACGCGCACGGACTCGGCCTCATCCAGCCCTACGCCCTGCGCCGCAACTTCGAGCCCGTCGGCTGAACCGCGCCCGGCTCCCCTCCCGGCCCACGTGTGCGCCGGGGCCCTCCGGGATAGGCTCGAAGGCGTCGCACCAGTCCGTGAGAGGTCAGGTGGTGAACCTGTGAACGCCCCTTCCCCCGTCCAGCGCCTGCGTACCTCGGGTGTCTTCAGCCTCGAGGGCAGCGGGTTCGACGTCGAGAACAACGTCTGGATCGTCGGAGACGAGGACAGCGCCATCGTCGTCGACGCCGCCCACGACCACGAGGCGATCGCCCGCGGCCTGGGCGACCGCGAACTGATGGCCATCGTGGCCACCCACGGGCACAACGACCACGTCAACGCGGCCGTCGCGCTGGCCGACCTCGCCGACTGCCCGATCCTGCTGCACCCCGACGACGCCGAACTGTGGCACCGCGTGCACCCGCACCGGGAGCCGGACGCCCCGCTGCTGCACGGCGAGGCGCTGGTGGCGGGGGGAGTGGAGCTGGAGATCCTGCACACCCCGGGCCACACGCCGGGCGGGGTGTGCCTGTACGCGCCCGCGCTCGGGGTGGTCTTCACCGGAGACACGCTGTTCCCGGGCGGACCCGGCGCCACCGGGCAGCCGTTCTCGGACTTCCCGACGATCATCGCCTCGATCCGCGAGCACCTCGCGGGCCTGCCGGGGGACACGGTCGTCCACCCCGGGCACGGGGAGTCCACCACCGTCGCCGAGGCCGCCGAGAACCTCGACGCCTGGGCGGCACGGGGGTTCTGAGCCCCGACCGGTCCGGACGGCCGGTTCCGCCGGGACCGCCTGGGAGCCGGACCGGCACCCGCCGCGCCGGGGCACCCGGGGCCGTCCGGGGCAGCAGGGCCGACCAGCCCCTCCCGAACCGGTCCTCTACGCTCGGATCGCACATCCTGGATCGGAGCACCATGCACCCCACCCGTCTCGCCCCCGCCGTCCTCCTCGTCAGCCTGGCCGTCACCGCGTGCGGCCCCGAGCCCACCGCCGAAAGCGAGAGGCAGACGGCCGCGGCCACGTGCCAGGAGCACGTCGAGCGCTCGTGGGAGTCCCTGGTCAGCGCGGAGTTCGACGCCTCCTCCGAGATCACCGTGACCAACGCCGACGACCCGTGGGAGTACGAGGTCGTCGCCAGCGCCCAGACGGAGAACGACTCCGGCGAGGTGGAGCGCGCCGACTACACGTGCATCGCCGTCAACAACTCCGGCGATTGGTTCGTGGTGGATCTGCGGGCCGTCGGGTAGGGCCGGGAAGGGCGTTGCCGGGATCGTCCGACCACACGGGATCAGCATGTGCCTTCGGGGCAGGGCCTCTCCACCCACGTGTGGGCCGAGTTCGACGCCGACCCCGCCGCGGTCCCCGGCGGACCGCGGTCCTTCGTGTTCGCCGGCTGACCCCGCTCCGCCGCCCCGGGAGCGCGCCCCGGGCCGGCGGACGGGCACGCGTCAGGTCCTGTCGGAGTACCGTCCCACGTTGGGCACCGGCGGGGTGTCCTTGGGGCGCACGCCGATCTTGGACCCCAGCCACACCAGGGGGTCGTACTTGCGGTCCACCACCCGCTCCTTGAGCGGGATCAGCGCGTTGTCGGTGATGCGGATGTTCTCCGGGCACACCTCCGTGCAGCACTTGGTGATGTTGCAGTAGCCCAGCCCGAACTCCTCCTGGGCGATGAGCCTGCGGTCGGCGGTGTCCTCGGGGTGCATCTCCAGCTCCGCCACCCGCATGAGGTAGCGCGGACCCGAGAAGTGCTCCTTGTTCTCCTCGTGGTCGCGGATCACGTGGCAGGTGTTGTTGCACAGGAAGCACTCGATGCACTTGCGGAACTCCTGCTGGCGCTCCACGTCCTCCTGGAGCATCCGGAAGTCACCCGGCGACGTGGCCGGATCCGGGGTGAACGAGGGGATCTCCCGCGCCTTCTGGTAGTTGTACGACACGTCGCACACCAGGTCCCGGACCACGGGGAAGGCGCGCATCGGCGTCACCGTCACCACCTCGTCCTCGTCGAACACGCTCATCCGCGTCATGCACGACAGCCGCGGACGGCCGTTGATCTCCACCGAGCACGAACCGCACTTGCCCGCCTTGCAGTTCCACCGCACCGCCAGGTCCGGGGCCTGCGTGGCCTGGAGGCGGTGCAGCACGTCGAGCACCACCTCGCCCTCGTTGGCCTCCACCCGGTACTCGGCCAGCCCGCCCTCACCGGAACCCCGCCACACCCGGAACACACGCTCGCTCATGACTGGCCCTCCTCGGCCGCGCCGTCCGCAGCCCCCGCCGCGGGCAGCTCCTCCTGCGTCAGGTACTTGGCCAGCTCGTCGCGCCCGAAGAGGGCGAGCAGCCCGGCCGGGATGTCGGCGACCGGGAGCCGCGACAGCGACACCCGGTCGGAGCGGTCGGCCCGCACCGCCAGGTTCACCCGCCGCCACTCGGCCGACATGTCGGGGAAGTCGTCGCGCGTGTGCCCGCCGCGCGACTCCGTGCGCTCCAGGGCGGCGGCGGTGACCGCGCGCGAGACCAGGATCATGTTGGGCAGCGCCAGCGCCAGGTGCCAGCCCGGGTTGTACACGCGGTCGCCCGGCGCGCTGAGCATGCGCGCCCGCTCCTCCAGCGCCTCCAGCCGCTCCAGGGCCCGCTCCATCTCCGGGCCGCTGCGGATGATGCCCACCAGGTCGTTCATGGTCTCCTGGAGCTCGGTGTGCAGCGTGTACGGGTTCTCGCCGCCGCCCTGCTTGAGGAACTCCAGCGCGTACGAGGAGGCCTCGGCGGCGACCCGGTCCAGGAGTCCGGCCGGTGGGGGCCGGTCGCCGAACCCGTCCACGTAGGCCGCGGCGCCCAGCCCGGCCCTGCGCCCGAACACCAGCAGGTCCGACAGGGAGTTGCCGCCCAGCCGGTTGGAGCCGTGCATGCCGCCCGCCACCTCCCCGGCCGCGAACAGCCCGGGCACGTCGGAGGCGGCGGTGTCGGCGTCCACCCGCACCCCGCCCATCACGTAGTGGCAGGTGGGGCCCACCTCCATGGGCTCGGCGGTGATGTCCACGTCCGCCAGCTCCTTGAACTGGTGGTGCATGGACGGCAGCCTCCTGCGGATCTCCTCGGCGGGCAGGCGCGTGGACACGTCCAGGAACACGCCGCCGTGCGGAGAGCCGCGCCCCTCCTTGACCTCGGTGTTGATCGCCCGCGCCACCTCGTCGCGGGGCAGCAGCTCCGGCGGCCTGCGGTGCCCGGCGGGGTCGTCGTACCAGCCGTCGGCCTCCTCCTCGCTCTCGGCGTACTGGGAGCGGAACACGTCCGGCACGTAGTCGAACATGAACCGCCTGCCCTCGGAGTTGCGCAGCACGCCGCCGTCGCCGCGCACCGACTCGGTGACGAGGATGCCCTTCACCGACGGCGGCCAGACCATCCCGGTGGGGTGGAACTGGACGAACTCCATGTTGATCAGGCGGGCCCCGGCCCGCAGCGCCAGCGCGTGGCCGTCGCCGGTGTACTCCCAGGAGTTGGAGGTGGTGCGGAAGGCCTTGCCGATGCCGCCGGTGGCCAGGATGACCGAGGGCGCCTCGAACAGGACGAACCCGCCGTCCACCCGGCGGTAGCCGAACGCGCCCACGATCCGGCCCGGCGTCCTCCCGCCCCCGCCCCCGTCCCCGTGCGCGTCCACGGCCGTGGCCCCGGCGCCGGGGCCGTCCTCCTCGGTGACCAGGCGGGTGATCGCGGTCTCGGCGAACACCCGGATCCGCGCCTCGGGGTCGCCCAGCTCCGCGGCGTCGGCCTGCTGGAGCGCGACGACCCGCTGCTGGAGGGTGCGGATCATCTCCAGGCCGGTGCGGTCGCCCACGTGCGCCAGCCTCGGGTACTCGTGGCCGCCGAAGTTGCGCTGGCTGATCTTCCCCTCCGCGGTGCGGTCGAACAGCGCGCCCCAGTACTCCAGTTCCAGGATGCGCTCGGGCGCCTCGCGGGCGTGCAGTTCGGCCATGCGCGGGTCGTTGAGGAACTTGCCGCCGCGGACCGTGTCGCGAAAGTGCACGCGCCACCCGTCGTCGGGGTTGGCGTTGCCCAGGGCGGCCGCCGCGCCGCCCTCGGCCATCACCGTGTGGGCCTTGCCGAACAGCGACTTGGAGATGACCGCGGTGCGCTTGCCCTGTTCTCGGGCGGCGATCGCGGCCCGCAGTCCGGCTCCGCCCGCCCCGATCACCACGACGTCGTAGGCGTACCGGGTGATCCCGGGCTCTGCTGTGGGGGGCATCTGGTCGTGCCTTCCTTCCCCTTGGCTCAGTTGAGGATGCGCAGGTCGTTGATGGCGCCGCTGGCGATCAGGGCGATGTAGGCGTCCGTGATGATCAGGGTCGCGATGCTGAACCAGCCGAAGTACATGTGCCGGTGGTTGAGCGTGGAGAGGCGGCTCCACATCCAGTAGCGGACGGGGTGCCTGCCGAAGCTGCGCAGCCGTCCGCCGAAGACGTGGCGGCACGAGTGGCAGCTGAGGGTGTAGCCCCACAGCATGACCACGTTGAGGAGCATGATGAGGTTGCCCAGCCCGATGCCGAAGCCGCCGTCGGTGCCGTGGAGGAAGGCGACCAGCATGTCCCACGTGTTGATGAGCGTGATGACGAAGGCCGCGTAGAAGAAGTAGCGGTGGCCGTTCTGGCCCAGCATCAGCGGCCGGGTCTCGCCGGTGTAGGAGCCGTGGGGCTCGCGCACGGCGCACGCCGGGGGCGAGAGCCAGAACGAGCGGTAGTAGGCCTTGCGGTAGTAGTAGCAGGTCAGCCGGAACAGCAGCAGGATCGGCAGGCTGACCAGGGCGTAGGGGATGAGCGGCGGGAACTCCACCGGCAGGCGCCCGAACAGGGCCGCGTCGGGCGCGCACTGCTGCGCGATGCACGGCGAGTAGAACGGGGTCAGGTAGTGGTGCTCCTGGACCCAGTAGTGGTCCTGCTGGAGCACCCGCAGGGTCGCGTAGACGACGAAGGTGGCCAGCCCCAGTGCGGTGAGGAGGGGGCCGAACCACCAGTTGTCGGTGCGCAGGGTGCGTTGGGGGATGCGTGCCCGGCCACCCCCGGGGCCTGCGCTTTCGGTCGCTTTCACCGTGGTCTTGCACCTCCTGTGGGGAAGGTCCCGGCCGGGCGGGGCGCGGTTCCCGCCTCCTTCGGCCGCGACCGCTGCGCCGGACGGCTGCGGGGAGGAGCCGTGGCGAACCGTCCCGCAACGCAACGTTAGGCCGTTGTGATCACGGTCACGTCCCGGAGGGCGGGGGGCGCCGGGGAAAGGTGTGTGAAATACGCCACTTCTGAGCGCTTGTTTGGGGATTTTTGTCAGCTTTTTTAACTAAAAATCCCTTATGCCAATCCCGGTGCTTCAGAGCCGCCAGTGGCGTGTGGTAAAGGAGGTGGCCGCTGGAATCCGGGGGAAGGCGCTCGGTGGCCGGGGCGCCCGGCGGGCTGCGCGCGGCTGGCGGCGGTGCCCGGGACGGGGATGGTTGCGGAGCGTCCGCCAATGGGTGCTGGGTTCGGACTGGCCGGAAACGTTGCTGGTGTGACACGAGTGGCCCTGACCTGCGGTGATCTTGTACTTATAGCGAGGTTGGGTGCTCGAACCTCGCTATAAGTACAAGATCACGGCGAAGGGGGCCGGGGCGCCTGCCCGCCCGGGCCGGGGCCTCAGTCCGCCGACCCGTCCCCGCTGGAGAGCAGGACCTCCAGGTCCGGTCCGAGGTCCTGTGGCGACATGCCCAGCAGGTAGCCGTTGAGGTGGCGCCGGAACGCCTCCGCCGAGTGCGAGGGCTCCACGTCCCGGCGCCGCGCCAGCGCCACCGTCCGCAGCAGGCGGGGCCGGGCCAGCGGCGTTCCGCGCAGGCTCTGCCGGTTGCGCAGCACCATGCTCGGCACCACCGCGAGCCCCATGCCCGCCTCCACGAACCGCAGCACGGCGTCCATCTCCCCGCCCTCCACGGCCAGCTCGGGCTCGAACCCGGCCGCCCGGCACGCCCGCAGCGTCGCCTCGCGCACGTCGTAGCCGCGCCGGAACATCACCAGGGGGCGCCCCCGCAGCTCGGTGATGCGGATCGAGGCCCGCCCGTTGGGGGAGGGGCCCGACATCGGACTCGCCACCACCAGGTTCTCCCGCAGGATCGGCGTGGTGGAGAAGTCGGGGTCGCTGCTGTGCAGCGGCAGGATGATCAGCGCCAGGTCCAGCTCGCCCCGCCCCAGGTCGCGGATGAGGTCGCGCGACCCGCTCTCCTCCACCTGGAGCTCGATCCCGGGGAAGCGGGTGTGGAAGTCGGCGAGCACGTCGGCCAGCAGCCCCGCGCACAGCGACGGGGTCGCGCCGAGCCGGACGCGGCCCCGCCGCACCCCGGCCAGCTCCGCGACCTCGCGCCGGGCCGTCTCCAGGTCGGCGAGCATGCGCTGGGCGAGCGGAAGCAACGCCTCGCCGGCCGGTGTGAGTGTGATGTTTCCCCGGGCACGACTGAATAACGGCGCACCCAGCTCCTGCTCAAGGCTGCGGATCTGTTTGCTCAAACTCGGCTGTGCGACGCGGGAAAGCTCTGCTGCGCGGGTGAAATGGCGCGTGCGGGCCACCGCGACGAAGTAGGCCAGCTGCTGGAACTGCATGTTCCATAGCCTATGGCTATCGACTCAAGCATCACGATGACTTGGACGCCGGACTTAACCAGAACTTACAGTGACAGGCTGTGGCGAACAGTACCTTGACCAAGAAGCGGTCTACGGCCTACGGGTCCACGGTGGCGCTCAAGGCAGCAATGGCGGTCACCGGGGCGATCCTTGTGCTGTATTTGATCGCGCACATGTACGGCAACCTCAAGATCTTCTCGGGCCAGGAGGCCTTCGACGGCTACGCCCACAGCCTCCGGGAGCTGGGCTACCCGATGCTGCCCGAGAGCGGATTCCTGTGGATCTTCCGCATCGTCCTGCTGGCGAGCGTCCTGATCCATATCTACGCGGCGGTGACACTGTGGGCCCGCGCCCGCAGAGCGCGTCCGGCGTCCCAGCGCTACCAGGTGAAGAAGAGGGTGGCCCGCAGCTACGCCTCCTACACCATGCGCTACGGCGGCGTCCTGGTCGCGCTGTTCGTGGTCTTCCACATCCTGCACCTGACCACGAACAACATCGCTCCCGGCGGTGCGTCCGACAGTCCCTACGAGCGGCTCGTGAACGGGTTCCAGCCCGAGTTCTGGTACGTGACCCTGTTCTACGTCCTGTCCGTGATCGCTGTGGGCCTGCACCTGCGGCACGGCATCTGGAGCGCCCTGGCCACCCTCGGCGTCAACCAGACCAGCCGTCAGGGCACGCTCAACGCGATCGCCGTGGGCATCTCGCTGATCGTGACCGTCGGCTTCCTGCTTCCGCCCCTGGCGGTCACCTTTGGACTGGTGAGTTAATTGTCTGAGAACGACTTCTTCCTCGTCGGCGACCCGATCCGGGACGAGAAGGCCCCCGAGGGCCCGATCAACGAGCGCTGGGACAAGCGGCGCTTCTCGGCCAAGCTGGTCAACCCGGCGAACCGGCGCAAGCTCTCGGTGATCATCGTGGGCACCGGCCTGGCCGGCGCCTCCGCGGCCGCGACCCTGGGCGAGGCGGGCTACAACGTCACCTCGTTCTGCTACCAGGACAGCCCGCGCCGCGCGCACTCCATCGCGGCCCAGGGCGGCATCAACGCCGCCAAGAACTACCGCAACGACGGCGACAGCATCTACCGGCTGTTCTACGACACCGTCAAGGGCGGGGACTTCCGCTCCCGCGAGTCGAACGTCTACCGCCTGGCCCAGACCAGCGTCGAGATCATCGACCAGTGCGTCGCCCAGGGCGTGCCCTTCGCCCGCGAGTACGGCGGCCTGCTCGACAACCGCTCCTTCGGCGGCGTGCAGGTCTCCCGCACCTTCTACGCGCGCGGCCAGACGGGCCAGCAGCTGCTCATCGGCGCCTACCAGGCGCTGGAGCGCCAGGTCGCCGCGGGCACCGTCAAGATGAACACCCGGCACGAGATGCTGGAAGTCATCGTCGTGGACGGCAAGGCGCGCGGCGTCATCGTCCGCGACATGGTCACCGGTGAGATCGAGACGCACTTCGCCGACGCCGTGGTGCTGGCCACCGGCGGCTACGGCAACGTGTTCTTCCTGTCGACCAACGCGATGGGCTCGAACGTCACCGCGACCTGGAGGGCGCACCGCAAGGGCGCGCTCTTCGCCAACCCGTGCTACACGCAGATCCACCCGACCTGCATCCCGGTCAGCGGCGACTACCAGTCCAAGCTGACCCTGATGAGCGAGTCGCTGCGCAACGACGGCCGCATCTGGGTCCCCAAGAAGCACGGGGACACCCGCGACCCGCGCCAGATCCCCGAGGAGGAGCGCGACTACTACCTGGAGCGCATCTACCCGGCCTTCGGCAACCTGGTGCCGCGTGACATCGCCTCCCGCGCCGCCAAGAACGTCTGCGACGAGGGCCGCGGCGTCGGCCCCGGCGGCCTGGGCGTGTACCTGGACTTCGCCGACGCGATCGGGCGCATGGGGCAGGCGGCCGTCGAGGCCAAGTACGGCAACCTGTTCGACATGTACCAGCGCATCACCGGTGAGAACCCGTACGAGGTTCCGATGCGCATCTACCCGGCCGTGCACTACACCATGGGCGGGCTGTGGGTCGACTACGACCTCCAGAGCTCCATCCCGGGCCTGTTCGTGACCGGCGAGGCCAACTTCTCCGACCACGGCGCCAACCGCCTGGGCGCCAGCGCGCTGATGCAGGGTCTGGCGGACGGCTACTTCGTCCTGCCCAACACCATCAACGACTACCTGGCGGCGGGCCCCTTCGAGGCGATCGACGAGTCGCACCCGGAGGCCGTGGCGGCCAAGGAGCAGGTCACCTCCCGCATCGACAAGCTGCTCTCCATCCAGGGCTCCCGCACCGTCGACTCCTTCCACAAGGAGCTCGGCCACATCATGTGGGAGTACTGCGGCATGGAGCGCAACGAGGAGGGCCTGACCAAGGCCATCGAGCTCATCCGGGCGCTGCGCGCCGAGTTCTGGCGCGACGTCAAGGTGCTGGGCACCAACGAGGAGTTCAACCAGGCCCTGGAGAAGGCCAACCGTGTGGCCGACTTCCTGGAGCTGGGCGAGCTCATGTGCATCGACGCCCTGCACCGCCGCGAGTCCTGCGGCGGGCACTTCCGCGCCGAGAGCCAGACCGAGGACGGTGAGGCGCTGCGCCACGACGACGAGTTCGCCTACGTCGCGGCCTGGGAGTTCGGCGGCGATGACAGCAAGCCCGTGCTCCACAAGGAGAACCTGGAGTACGAGTACGTCGAGATGAAGCAGCGGAGCTACAAGTGAACATCACCCTGCGCGTATGGCGTCAGAAGGGGCCGAACGACGAGGGTCGGCTGGCCACTTACAAGCTCACCGACGTCTCCCCGGACATGTCGTTCCTGGAGATGCTCGACGTCCTCAACGAGAAGCTCACGCTGGAGAACGAGGACCCGGTCGCCTTCGACCACGACTGCCGCGAGGGCATCTGCGGTGCCTGCGGTGTCGTGATCGACGGTGAGGCGCACGGCCCCGAGCGCACCACGACCTGCCAGCTGCACATGCGCAGCTTCAAGGACGGCGACACCATCACGGTGGAGCCGTGGCGGGCCAAGGCGTTCCCGGTCGTCAGGGACCTGGTCGTGGACCGCGGCGCGTTCGACCGCATCATCCAGGCGGGCGGCTACATCAGCGCCCCGACGGGTACCGCGCCGGACGCCCACGCCAACCCGATCCCGAAGCCGGACGCGGACCGCGCGTTCGACGCCGCGACCTGCATCGGCTGCGGCGCGTGCGTGGCGGCCTGCCCGAACGCCTCCAGCATGCTGTTCACCGCCGCGAAGGTCACCCACCTGGGCATGCTCCCGCAGGGGCAGCCCGAGCGGTCCTCGCGCGTGGTGAAGATGATCAACCAGCAGGACGAGGAGGACTTCGGCGGCTGCACCAACATCGGTGAGTGCGCCGCGGTCTGCCCGAAGGGCATCCCGCTGGACACGATCTCGCAGCTCAACCGCGACCTGCTGGGCTCGCTCAGCAAGGGCGTCGGCTAGCCTTCCGACCCCTGTCGCACCGCACGGGCCGCGCCCCCTCCCGGGAGCGCGGCCCGTCGCCGTCTCCGGGGACGGGCCTCACTCCGCGGGCGGCATGAGCTTCCTGAGCCGGTCGGCGATCTCGGGGACGTCCACGGCGCGTTCTCGGCCGCCCTCAGTCCCGGTAGCGCCGGGCGACCGCGTGGAAGGCCTCCTTGGGCTCCCACGACGCGGGGTCGCCCTCGGCCGTGCGCACCACGCCGAACCCGGCCGCGTCCAGGTCGTACACGGGGTCCTCGCTGTGCGGGAAGCCCGGCATGGCGAAGGTGAACACGAACGCGCCGTGCACCCCCCGGTCCCGGTACAGCCCCAGCAGCGCGTCGAGGTACCCGGCCTGCACGGCCTCGTTGCGCGCGGTGCCCCGGCGCAGGCGCGGCGGATCGGCGAACCAGTTCACCGCGAGGAAGGACGCGGCCCCCCGCAGGTCGGCCCCGTCGTGGGCACCGCAGCCGAACTCGGTGACCACCAGGGGCCTGCCGCAGTCGCGCAGGAGGGCGTCCAGGCGCCGTTCGTAGGCGTCGGCGTCGGTCCCGGCCCGGTACAGGTTCACCCCGGCCAGGTCGAAGCCCGACCAGTCCACCTCCTCCCAGGCCCCGGCCCCGTAGGACACGGGCCCCCCGAAGCGCTCGCGGGCCACGTCCAGGGCCGCGGCGAGCAGCGCGCCGAGCCTGCGCCGCATCCTCCGCTCGAAGGGGCGGCGCAGCCACGGACGGAGGACGAACTGGAGGCGGGTGGACTCGCCCGCCCCGGGGAGCATCCCCGGGGAGGTCAGCGAGAACTCGGTGCCGACCATGAGGGTCACCCGGCCCGGGTGCTCCAGGCGCAGCTCCTCGGCCATGCGGGCGGTGGCGGCCAGGTGTTCCAGCCGCTCGGCCACCGGCGGGTTCTCCGGCTGCGGGCGCACCCACACGTCCAGCCCCGCCTCCAGGGCGGCGCGGGCGGCGGCCCGCTGCCGTTCGGTGTCGGCGCCGACCAGCATCACCGCGGTGCAGTGCAGCTCCTCGCGGATGACGCGCATGTCGCGCGCCGCGGCCTCCTCGGGTACGCCGTCGGTGTGATGGGAGATTCCTCGGATGTCCACGCGCTCATCCTGTCAGGGGGGGACGGCGGAGCAGAAGACCCCGACCGGCCCGCGTCGGGTTCCCGTCCGGGGGCGGGGCCGGGGGCGCCGGGACCGGCAGGCGGGTCAGGAGGCGGCGGGCCGCAGCATGCAGTAGGCGGAGGGGGCCGCCGGGAGGTGGACCGCCCGCACCACCCGGAAGTCGTAGTCCTCGTAGTAGCCGATGTCCGCCGGGTCCGCCGTCTCCAGGTAGACCGGAACGCCGTCCGCGTCGGCCCGGGCCAGGCCCGCGCGCAGCAGCCGCGACCCCGTGTCGGTCCCGTCCGCCGCCGGGTCGGTGCCCAGCAGGCACAGGTACCAGTGCGGGTCCTCCGGGATGGAGGCCCTGAGCTCGCCCGTGTACCAGGCCAGCTCCGGCAGACGGGCCAGGCCCAGCAGCCGGACCCAGTGCGGCAGCGAGCGCAGCGGGACCGCGGCCCCCTCCCGCCTGGCTCCGGGCGGGGTCCACAGGGCCGCGCCCCGCACCACCGGGCCGCGGGCGGGGTCCTCCAGGGAGTCCGCCACGGTGGTGTGGCCGCCCGGGACGTGGCCGAACCCGGCCAGCAGCGCGCACGCACGGGAGTTCTGCGCCATGCGCCGGCCGTCGTCCGGGAAGAGCCAGCGAAAGACCGGGTCGTGGTAGAGGGCGCGGCTCAGAACCCGGGCCACGGCGGGCACGTCGTTCATGGTCGCGGTGCGGACGGCCTGTACCGCTGTGAGGGTCACGGGCGCTGCCTCTTCCCTTGTGCCAGGGGCTCCGATCACCGCTCATGGTAGGGCGCGCGACCGTCGCGGGTGGGGCGTTCACCCAGGAAGGGGCGGCGAGGCCGCGGGTCCTCAGGCCGGGTCGCGCAGCAGGAAGTAGTTGGTCCCGGCCTCCGGGCTCTCCACCTCCCGGACCAACCGGAAGCCGAACCGCTCGTAGAAGCCGACGGTCTTGGGGTTGAGCGTCTGGGTGAACACCGGAAGGCCCTCGGAGTCCGCGCGGTCCAGGCCCGAGGTGAGCAGGCCGCCGCCGATCCCGGTGCCCGAGGCGGCCGGGTCCACACCCAGCGCCGCCAGGTACAGGTGGGGTTCCTGGGGCGCGGCCAGCTTCCACTCGGCGAACACGCGCACGAACGCGGCCAGACGGTTGCGGCCGATCAGGGGAGCCCAGTGCGGCCAGGTGCGCAGCGACACCAGCTGGCCCTCGGGGTTGGCGGTGGGAGGCGCCCACAGTGCCGCGCCGCGCACCACCGGGGCCTCCTCGCTCCCGTCCCTGGTCTCGGTGACCCTCGTGTCACCCGAGGGGACGTAGCCGAAGCCCGCGGTCAGGGCGAAGAAGCGGCGCGTCCTGGCCATCCGCAGCTCGTCCTCGGGGAACAGCCACCGGAAGAGGGGGTCCTCCTGCGCTGACCTGGTCAGGACACGCGCGACACCGGCGACGTCGTCGATCGTGGCGGGACGGGAGGTTGCTGTGACGGTCGAACTCATCCCGGAATCTCTCTGATAGGGGTCTTTCGCCCATGGTAGATCACGGAACCATCACGACAGCGCCGTGGTGGGGGTCGGGGCGCCCGTGGAAAGCGCGGCCGGGACCGGCTGGTCGAACACGTGGGCCCGCACCCAGGCGTGCATGGCGATCGCGGCCGCGGCCCCGGCGTTGATCGACCGGGTCGAACCGAACTGGGAGATCGACAGCACCGCCCGGCACACCCGCCGCACCTCCTCCGACAGCCCCGGGCCCTCCTGCCCGAACACCAGCACCGCGTTCCTGGGCAGCGGATAGGTCTCCAGGGGCACCGAGCCCGGCAGGTTGTCCACACCGAGCAGCGGCAGTCCGCGCTCCTGGGCCCACGCCACCAGCGCCTCCGTGTCGGGGTGGTGGTGGACGTGCTGGTAGCGGTCGGTCACCATCGCGCCGCGCTTGTTCCAGCGCCGGCGGCCCACGATGTGCACGGCCGCGCACCCGAACGCGTTGGCGGTGCGCACGACCGAGCCGATGTTGAAGTCGTGCGTCCAGTTCTCCACGGCGACGTGGAAGGGGTGGCGCACGGTGTCGAGGTCGGCCACGATCGCCTCGCGCCGCCAGTAGCGGTAGCGGTCCACGACGTTGCGGCGGTCGCCCCCGGCCAGCAGTTCGGGGTCGTAGTGGTCGCCCTCGGGCCAGGGGCCGGTCCACGGGCCCACGCCCACCTCGCGGGCCTCGTCCTCGTCGGCGCCGTCCGCGGGCGCGCGGGAGGCGGGACCGCGGGCGGCGCCGGAGGAAGGGGTCTGGGGTGCGGGGTGCTCGTTCATCTTTTCCAGCTTACGAACGCTCCGCGGTGGGGCCTCCTCCCTCTCCCGGGTGAGGGCGCCCACGCCCTCGCGGGCGGTTCCGTGCGCCGGCCCCCGCACCCGGGCGGGAGGGGGCGTCAGAAGGTGATGTCCCCGTGGAAGTCCCTGCCCTGGAACACGCGCGCCCTGCCGCTGACGTCCCCCTGGATGCTGTTGTACACGGCCCCGTCGCCCTCCTGGGCGACCTCGCCGCGCAGTTCCTCCATCAGTCCGCGGATGGCGGGGTCCTCGCGCTCGACCCGCTCCAGGCGCTCGGCGAAGGCGGCCAGCGCCTCGCCGTCCTCCGGCTCCAGGAGGGCGTCGTCCAGGACCTCCTGGGACTCGGGGTCCGAGCGGAAGCGCGCGAAGACCGCCTTGCGCAGGGCCTTGAAGGCGGTGACGGCGCCCTCGCTCGCCGCCTCGGTGATCTTGCCGACCGCGCCGGTGACGACGGCGGTGGCGATGGCGAGGGTGACGGGGTCGGCCATGGGGGGCTCCTTCGGGGGAGGTTGCGTCCTATCCCCAGTCTTCCCCCTCAGGTGCCGCCCTGTCGCCTCTTCGTGACAAGGAGTGCCACCGCGCGCCAGCCGAGCATGGTCGCGGCGAGGAACAGGGAGGTGACGATGACGAAGCTGAGCGGGGCCCCCTCCCCGAGGAACACGCGCAGCGCCATCCCCCCGGCCACGGTCACGGCCCACACGAACACGCCCGTCGGCCAGACTCGGGCGGGGGCGGTCCACGCGAGGGTGACCACCCAGCCCAGGACCGTCCCGGCGGCGAACGGCCACGCGGTCCGGGCGATCTCGGCCAGGGCCGTGCCGGTCCCGTGGTCGGTCCTGCCGATCACGACGAAGGCGAGCACGCAGACCAGGTCTGCCAGCAGTGCGGCGAGGGCGAGTGGCACCGTGGAGGAACGCATACGGCCAGGTTATGCCCGGGGCGCGGGAGAGGCCGGGCGGGGCGGACGGTGCGCTACGGCGCGGGTCCCCGGCCGGCCGTGTAGCCGCGCGGGGGAGCGGCCGGCGCGTCCCCGGTGCCGCGCGCGGGAGGGCGCGCGGCACCGGGCGGGGCGGTCGCTACCCCTCGCCGCGGAGGTTCTCCTTGAGGAACTCCACCTGGAGCAGCATCAGGTTCTCCGCGACCGTCGGGTCCGAGGGCGAGTGCGTCACCCCCGACAGCGGCAGCACCGTGTGCGGGCGCCCCGCCGCCATCAGCGCCGACGACATCCGCTGCGTGTGCGCGAAGGCCACGTTGTCGTCCGCCAGTCCGTGGATCATCATCAGCGGGCGCTCCAGCCTGCCCGCCTCCGCCAGCAGCGAGCTGCGCGCGTACACCTGCGGGTCGCCCCCGGGGGTGCCCAGGTAGCGCTCGGTGTAGTGGGTGTCGTACAGCTCCCAGTCGATGACCGGCGCGCCCGCCACCGCCGCGTGGAACACGTCGGGGCGGCGCAGCACCGCCAGCGCCGCCAGGTACCCGCCGAACGACCAGCCGTGGATGCCCACACGGGACACGTCCAGGCAGTCGAACCGCTCCGCGGCGTCCTCCAGTGCCGCCACCTGGTCCTCCAGGACCGGCGAGGCCAGGTCGAGGTGGACGCTCTGCTCCCACTCCACCCCCAGGCCCGGAGTGCCCCGGCCGTCCGCGATGAGCACAGCGAAGCCCTGCTCGGCGTACCACTGGGCGGTCAGGTACGCCCCGCGCGCGTTGAGCACCCGCTGGGCGTGCGGGCCGCCGTAGGGCGCCATCAGCACCGGCAGCGGGCGCAGCTCCTCCCGGTACCAGGACGGCAGCACCAGGGCGCTCGGGATCCGGCGCTCACCGGCGCGCCAGAACTCCACCCGCGGTTCCGGCAGGTCCGGGGCCTCGGCCAGGCTCTCGATCTCGGAGCAGGCCCTGCGCGTCTCGGTACCGGCGCCGCGCAGCACCACCGTGCGCGTGCCGGGGAAGTCCATCGACCGGTGCTGCACCACCAGCGTGTCCCCGCGCAGCCGCCCCGAGCGCAGGCCGCTGTGCGCGCCCGAGTCGGCGGACCTGCTGCACCCGTGCCCGGGCACCTCCACCGGCGCGGCCAGGCCCGTGTCCAGCTCGACCAGCCACAGCGACACGTCGCCGGGGCTCCCGGCGGGCGAGCCCGAGTACAGGATCCGGTCGCCGTCCACGTCCACCACGCCGCGCACGTACACGTCCGCGGGGCTGACCGGCGCGTCGCCGACGTAGACCCGGCGCTCACCCCCGGCCTCGCGGCCGATCCACACCAGGTCGCCCGCGCCGGTGTAGGCGGGCACGCCCGGCATCAGCTCGACCCACACGCCGTCGGACTCGGTGCGCGACTCCGCGACCAGCCCGGTCGCGGGGTCGGCGCTGAACAGGGTCAGCGTGCGCTGGTCGCGGCTCTGCGCGGTGAACACCACGGTCGGCGTGCCGTCCGGTCCGGTCGTCCAGCCGACCGTCGCCAGGTAGGGCAGGGCCTCGCGGTCCCACTCCACCCAGACCGGTTCGGGCCGCCCGCCCCCGGCCGGGCCGACCGGGAACACGGCCAGGCGCACGTCGGCGTTGGCGCCGCCCGCGGGCGGGTAGCGCAGGGCCGTCGGCTCCAGGCCAGGGTTGCCGGGGTCGGACACGTACCAGGTGTTCACCCCGGACTCGTCCACGCGCGCGACGGCGAGCGCGGAGCCGTCCGGCGCCCACCAGAAGCCCCGGTAGCGCCCCATCTCCTCGGCGGCCACCAGCTCGGCCAGGCCCCACGTGACGTCGGGGCCGTCCGGTTCGGCCACCGGTCGGTCACCGTGGTCGGGCTCGGCGGCGGCGATGTCGAGGACGCGCACCGCGCCGCCGCTGACGTAGGCGATCCGGTCGCCCGCGGGGCTGACGCGCGGGTCCACGACGGGAGTGGCGGCGGGCAGTTCGCGGGGGGCGGTGTCGTCGCCGACCAGGTCGACGTAGAACAGCCGCCCCGACAGGGTGAACACGGCGCGGGTGAACGCCTCGTCCACCGAGTACGACACGATCCCGCCGCCGCTCTCGCGCAGCCGCTCGCGGCGGGCCCGCTCCTCGGGCGGAAGGTCCTCGTCGTCGGCGCCCAGGGCCCGGGGGTCGGCGACCACCGTGTCCGTTCCCGCCTCCGTGTCGTGCACCCACAGGCAGGTGGCCGTGTCCACCCCGTCGCGCCCCCGGAGGAAGGCGACGCGCCGTCCGTCCGGCGAGATCTGGAACGCGCGGGGGACACCGATCGAGAAGCGCTGTGTGCGGGCCTGTTGGCGAGGAAAGCTCATAGGCCGATTGTGTCCCATGTCGCGTCCGTCCGGGGAGCCGGTCAGCGGCGCGGACGCGGGCCCGCCGCTCCCGCGCGGCAGGGGAGCGGTGCGGAGGACGCGGTGCCCGGGCCGGGAGGAGCGCCGCAACGGTGCGGGAGCACCGGGGGAGGGCGCCGGGGAGGCGGCGCGGGGTCCCCGCGCGGGGTGTGCGGTGGGGGGAGTCGGCGCGCGGTTGCGACCGGTATCGTTCGCTACGTGACTGACAGGCGACTGATGATGGTGCACGCGCACCCCGACGACGAGAGCATCGTCACCGGAGCGACCCTGGCCAAGTACGCGGCCGAGGGGGCCGGTGTCACCCTGGTGACCTGCACGCTGGGGGAGGAGGGCGAGGTCATCCCCGAGGACCTCGCGCACCTGGCCTCCGACCGCGACGACACCCTCGGCGAGCACCGGACCGGTGAGCTGGACAAGGCCTGTCTGGCCCTCGGCGTGCGTGACCACCGCTTCCTGGGCGGCCCCGGCCGCTACCGGGACTCGGGGATGACGGGCGCGCCGACCAACGACCGCCCCGGGGCGTTCTGGGGCGCGGACGTGGAGGAGGCGGCCACGCTCCTGGCGGAGGTCATCCGCGAGGTCCGCCCGCACGTGCTGGTCAGCTACGACGAGCACGGCGGCTACGGGCACCCCGACCACATCCAGGCGCACCGGGTCACCCGTCGGGCCTTCCGCCGGGCGGGGGAGCGTTCCATGCCCGGCACGCCCTGGCAGGTCCACAAGCTCTACGCGATCGCCCAGCCGGTCTCGCGCATCGAGGAGTCCATCGCCAGGCTCAACGAGGAGTCCGGCCCCTTCACCCCTCCCGCCCGGGTGTCCGACATCGCCCGGGGCACCCCCGACGCGGCGGTGACCACCCGTGTGGACGCCACCGACCACTGGGCGGCCAAGACGCTCGCGATGCGCTCCCACGCCACCCAGATCACCGTGGAGGGCGAGCGCTTCGCCCTGTCCAACGGCATCGCCCAGGAGATCGACGCGGTGGAGTACTTCACCCTGCTGGCGGGGCCGCCGCCGCGCACCCGCCCCGGCGAGTACGAGACCGACCTGTTCGCCGGGCTGTGACCGCCACCGGTGGGGCCGAGCGTCTACCCTCGTCGCTGTGACCACCACACCTGAGACCGCCGTGCCCGCCGAGGGCGAGACCTCCGCCGGGTTCCTGTCACCGGTGCTGACCGGGGCGACCCTCGTGGTCCTGCTGCTGCTCGGCGCCGCGGCGGGCATGCTCGGCACCACCGGCGCGGGCTGGCTGACCCGCTACTGGGACGCGGGTGCGACGGTCCGGGCCGGGGCCGCGGCCGGGCTGCTGGCCTTCCTGGCGCTGCTGTACTGCGCGTGCCGCCTGTGCGCGTGGGGCAGCCGCCGCACCTCGGGGTCGGCGGTCTTCGCGGTCGGCTACCTGGCCCTGCTGATCGCGATGGTCGGCTACATGCCCGGCGGTGACCTCGTGCTCACGAACCACCTCATGCACAACGCGTACCTCTTCGGCGTGATGCTGGTGCTGGTGCTCGCCGTGATCCGCAGCTGGTCGTCCTTGCCGCCGTCCGGTTCCCGGAGGACCGGAACACCGGGGACCGCACCGGGGACCGGCGCACCGCCCGAGGGCGGTGCCCACCAGCGGACACGGCCCTCCGACCAGGCGCGGCCCTGGCGCGAGGGCTAGACGGCGTTTCCTGTGGACCTCCGCTGCGCTTCGGTCCGCCCGTCGCCCGCCGGGAGCGCTCCGCGCCAGGGCGGGCTACCGCCCTCAGCTGCGCGCGGCACTTTCCTTGTCCGGGCGCCCCGGACGCGGGAACCTTCGGTGAACGGGCCCTGGGCAACGCCCTTCGGGGCGCTCCCCGACGCGGTCCCGGTCAGGCCCAGAACTGTAGGAGCAGCCCGCCGTAGAAGGTGATGCCGCGGAACACCGGGTTGGGCAGCACCAGGTCGAACAGGCCGTAGACCGCGTTCACCAGCAGGTCGTTGAGGCCGGGGAACCACAGGATCGCGAACACGGCCACCGAACCGAACAGCGCGTTGTCGCGCGCCACGGTGACCCAGCCGCCGCGCTTCCAGGCGGCCAGCACCTCGAAGCCGTCCAGGCCGGGAACCGGCAGCAGGTTGACCAGGGCGGCCGTCAGGTTCGCGAAGCACAGGAAGGCCATCGCCGAGATCGCCCAGTTGGTGGTGTCGTTGCCCGGGGGCACCAGGACGGACACGGCGACCGCGAGCGCGGCGGTCAGCAGGAGGCTGGCCAGCGGTCCGGCGAGCGCCACCAGGACGCGGCGGCCCCGGGAGGGGATGCGGTCCCAGTCCACGTAGGTGGGCGGGCCGGTCATACCGAAGACGCCGAGGCACAGGTAGGCCGAGGGCAGGACCAGCCCGGCGAAGGCCTGGCGGTAGGCGAACGGGTTGAGCCGCAGGTAGGCGCTGCCGCGCAGGGAGCGGTCGCCGGCCAGGTAGGCGGCGAGCGCGTGCGCGAACTCGTGGACGGCCAGGGAGACGATCCAGCCGAGCAGGATGAGCAGCGGCGGGACCAGCGGGGTGACGCTGGTGCCCTCGGCGGCCCACTCCAGCTCCGCGGCGGTCCACGACAGCCAGCCCGCGAACCCCGTCAGGCCCAGCAGCAGCAGGAACACCGGACTGGGCAGGAAGTCCGCCCAGCTCTCGGGGCGTGCGGCCCGCGGGTCCCCCTCGGAGGCCCCGTCCTCGGAGGCCGCCTCCCCGGAGGAGTCCGGCCCCGCGTCGTCCCCGGAGGCGTCCGGTTTCGCGGGCGGGGACCCCGGGGCCCCCGCCCCCACGGCGTCCCGCGGTCGCGCACCGGTCTCGGAGGCCCCGGCGCCGCCGGGGCCGTCGGTGTCCTCCCCCAGGTCCGGCCGGTTGAGGGCGTCCTCGGGCATCTGCTCCCACGGGTCGGCGACTGCCCCGCCGGCCTCGGGCACGTCGGTCGTCTCCGCCTTCCGCGGCGGCTCGGGCGCGGGCATGGTGCTCCTGCTGGTCTCGGGTGGCTCGCGCTCCAGGTTAGGCCCTGGTCGGCACCCCTTCGCAGCGGGTGGCCGATGAGGGGAGGGGCCGGAGGGGCCGCGTGCCCGCTCCCGGGGCCGCGGCCCCACCACGGTTCCCGTCGCCCCGGGCCCCGGAGGCGGCGCGACCCGCGGTCAGACCACGGCCCGGGGCGCCACCGCCGACTGGTGCAGGCAGGCGATCGCGAACGCCCGCCCCGGGGCGGTCAGCTCCCGGCGCCCGGCGCCGTCGTCGTCGGTGAGCAGGCCCAGGGTCTCCAGCAGCCAGCTCACCGCCATCACCAGCGCGCGCACCTGGTCCGAGGCGGCCTCCGCGGTGCGCCGGTGCGACGCGGCGTGCCTGCCCGAGGCCGCCGGAGGATCCACCGGCACCCATCCCGACTCGGTCAGCGCCCTCTCGGCCGCCTCCACGTCCGACTCGCCGCGCCGCGCGTGCGAGCCGCTGCCCTGGGGCGTGCGCGCCAGCAGCATGCCCAGCAGCGTCTCCGCCGCGGCCTGGTCCAGGCCGCCGGTGCGGCACAGGGTCTCGGTGGCCGCCTGCCACAGCGCCTCGGGGTCCTCCCGCAGCTGGCGCCCGCGCCGCGTCAGGACCAGGCGGCGGCCCGACCGGCGCACCGCGCGCATCCCCCTCAGCGCCTGGTGCAGGGCGATCAGCTGGGTGGCGTCGGTCTCGCTGCGCGGCGGCTCGGGGGTGGTCCGCCACCCGAAGTCCTCGCACATCTGGCGCACCACGCCCGGCGAGATGTAGCCGATCTGGGTGAGCGCGATCCCCTCCGCGGCCAGGTCCAGCAGCCGCTGCAGCGGCGCCATCGCGGCCTCCGCGCCGCGCGGCACGTCGGCGCCCGCGATGATCTGCCCCACCAGCGGCCACAGGCGCTGGCGGTGCGGATGCGCGGACGAGCTCAGCCAGGACCGCACCCGCTCCTCGCGTATCCGGTCCAGGTGGCTCAGCCCCCGGTTGTCCGGCTGGGTGAGGAAGGACCGGGTGAACCGCTCCTGGGCGGGCCGCCACCCGCGCTTGCCGGGGCGCACGTCGCCCAGGGCGATCGCCAGCTCCAGCGCCGACGCGGTCTCGTGGCGGGCCAGGATCTCGGCGTCGCCGACCGCCGTCCCCCAGGTCAGCTCGGGCAGGTCCGGCGGCTCCACGCCCGACTCCCACATGAGCCGCTCGTACATCGCCAGGCCCGCGGCGTGGTCCTCGTCGTAGACGGTGAGCAGCGCCGCGGTCTCGGGCGCCGAGCAGATCTGCGCGTACCGGTACAGCTGGAGGAGGGAGAAGAGGTTGCCGAGGGAGCGGACCGCGAACAGCCGGTCCTCGGCGCAGTCGTGGAAGTGGACCGGTAGCTCGAACCAGCAGAACCGCTGGACGGCGTGCTGGTTGAGCCTCTCGATCTCCTGCTCCGGAGCCAGCGCGGCCAGGGCCGACCGGGCCATGCCGGCCGCCCGCTCGTCCCGGCGTGCCAGCTCGGCGAGGGCGGACGCTACTGCTTCGCGCATGACGGGCGCTCACCACCTCCCCGCGTACCGGCGCCCGTTCCGCGTGGATGTGCCGCCGGGGGGCGCAATGCTTCGTTGTCGGTTCCCCGGCGGGCTGGCTGGACCCGCTGCGGAACTGTGCGTCTTCTACCCCGCAGGGGCCGAAGAATGCCAATGTCCAGGCGCGACATGCGCGCCCCGCGACGCCCGCCGGGCGGGCGCCGCCTCACTTCGTGGAACCCCGGGCGCACGGGTTCAGGGCGTGCGCGGCGGGTCTCCGCCGCGGCGGCGAGGGGGAACGGGGGGAACGACCCGGCTCGCGGCGATCGCCGACTCGGCGACCTCCACCGCGGAGCCGTCGCGTCGGCGCACGGTGAGGACACCGTCGTCCCAGGACTCCACGACACCGACGATATCGGTGAACCCGCCCTCGGGGAGGCGTATTCGTACAGAGACTCGCCGACCGATGTCCGCAGGAGAGATCCTGTGGACCAGTCGTCCTCCCATGTGCAAGGAAATACCCCCCGATTGTGCGCTGGGTGTTCTCCGCCGTCATACTAGGAGTACGACATCTGTGCCAATTGCTTGCAGAGCCCGGGAGCAGGGGCAGGGCGCCCGCACGTCGGTCCCGGCCCGGGGTCTGCGAAGATCCCCGCCTCCCCCGTGGGACGCGGGGGTGAGACAAGGAGTACGACGTGACCTACGTCATCGCGCAGCCCTGTGTTGATGTACTGGACAAGGCGTGCATTGACGAGTGCCCCGTGGACTGCATCTACGAGGGCGACCGCATGCTCTATATCCACCCGGACGAGTGCGTTGACTGCGGTGCGTGTGAGCCGGTCTGCCCGGTGGAGGCCATCTACTACGAGGACGACCTCCCCGAGCAGTGGTCCGACTTCTACAAGGCCAACGTCGACTTCTTCGACGACCTGGGCTCCCCTGGCGGCGCCTCCAAGGTCGGCAAGATCGACCGCGACCACCCGCTCGTGGCCAAGCTGCCGCCGCAGGCCGAGTAGCCCGGCGACGCGCCGGACCGGCTCCGGCGGTCCCGGGGCCGGAGGACACCCGCGGCACCCCTATGGCGCAGAGGGTGCGCGGGCGCGTGCGGCCCGGTGCGGACGACGTGTCGCGCCGACCCCTCGTGGCGGGGGGTCGGCGCGATTCCTGTGTGACGTGTGGTCCTGTGTGACGTGTGGTCCTGTGTGACGTGTGGCAACAGACCCGACCTGGATGGAGTAAGTGCGATGGCCGAACGGCGACCCGTGGCGGAACGGCTCCCGACCTTCCCGTGGGACCGGCTGGCGCCGTACAAGCACAGGGCCGCCGAGCACCCCGACGGCATCGTCGACCTGTCCGTCGGCACCCCCGTCGACCCGGTGCCCGCCATCCTGCGCAAGGCCCTCGCCGACGCCGCCGACGCGCCCGGCTACCCCCAGACCTGGGGCACCCCCGCCCTGCGCGCCTCCGTCGCGGGCTGGCTGGAGCGCCGCCACGGCGTGCGCGTCGCGGAGGGCGCGGTCCTGCCCACCGTGGGCTCCAAGGAGCTCGTGGCCTGGCTGCCCACGCTCCTGGGCCTCGGAGCGGGCGACACGGTCGTCCACCCCGAGCTGGCCTACCCGACCTACGACATCGGCGCGCGCGTGGCCGGGGCCACCCCGGTGGCCTCCGACGGCCTGACCCCGCTCGGCCCCGCCCCCGTCGGGCTGGTGTGGGTGAACTCGCCGAGCAACCCGACCGGCCGGGTCCTGGGTACCGCGCACCTGCGCAAGGTCGTGGAGTGGGCCCGCGAGCGCGGCGCGATCGTGGCCTCCGACGAGTGCTACCTCGACCTGGGCTGGGACGGCGCCGAACCGGTGTCCATCCTGCACCCGGACGTGTGCGGCGGCTCCCACGAGAACCTGCTGGCCGTGCACTCGCTGTCCAAGCGCTCCAACCTGGCCGGGTACCGCGCGGCCTTCGTCGCCGGGGACCCCGCGCTGGTCGAGGAGCTCCTGGCGGTGCGCAAGCACGCCGGGATGATCGTTCCCGCGCCCGTCCAGGCGGCCATGCGCGCCGCCCTGGACGACGACGCGCACGCCGCCGAGCAGAAGGAGCGCTACCGCTCCCGCCGCGCCAGGCTGCGCGAGGCCCTGGAGGGCGCGGGCTGGCGCATCGAGCACTCCGACGCCGGACTGTACCTGTGGGCCAGCCACCCCGACCACGACGCCTGGGGCGCGGTGGCCCACCTCGCCGAGCGCGGTGTGCTGGTCGCCCCCGGGGACTTCTACGGCCCGGCGGGGGCCGGGCACGTGCGCGTGGCGTTCACCGCCACCGACGAGCGGGTCGAGGCCGCGGCCAAGCGCCTGGCCTGAGGCCGGGGCCGCGCGGGCGGCCCTCCCGCCGGTCGTCCACAGGCGGGACGGGACCGGTGGCCGCCGTGCGGCGGAGTGTGGTCCCCTTGTCGTATCGGGGGCCCGCACCCTCCGGTGCCATGCGGTGTGCCCTCCCGAACGGCCGCCCTGGCACCGGGCCGGACCGGACCGCGACCCGGTCCCGGACCGGTCCGGATCACTCCAGGACCAGGCCGCCCCCGGTGTCGCCCCCCTCGGCCGCCGCCCAGTCCTCGGCGTCGTCCGTGCCGTCCGAGGCCCGCCACCGCTGGCCGTCGTAGGACACCGACGTCAGCCCGTACTCCTCGGCGTGGGCCACAGCCCACAGGGCCATCGACCACCCGAGGTCTCCGGTCCGCGGCTCCTCGGCCCCGTCCAGCGGCAGGTCCGCCGGGTCGGTGCCGAACACCCGCTCCATCTCCTCCAGGGCGGCGGCGGTGTCCGCCTCCCCGGCCCGCAGGTTCTCCAGCCCCTCCTCGTCGTACCAGCACGTCAGGGCGGCCCCCCGCGTGCCGGTGAAGACCTCGGCCATCCGCTCGGACAGGCGCTCGTGCTGGTCGTAGGCGTAGCCGTCGGCGCTGCGCTGCACCGCCTGGGCCGCCTCGAACACCGGGATGGACCTCCAGTCCTCCACCTCCACCAGCTCCTCGTAGAACGAGCTGCTGGCGTAGACCGGGTCGAGGATCTGCTCCGGGTCGCCCCACTCCTGCGAGGGCCGCTGCTGGAACAGGCCCAGGGAGTCCCGGTCGCCGTACTCCACGTTGTAGAACGCCGACTCCTGCCACACCGTCGCGTAGGCGATCGTCACGGCCTCCGGGGGCAGGTCCCGGCTGAACGCCACGCCTCCCACGGTGGCCGCGCTCACGGCCTGCGGCCCCTCCATCGAGTACCGGCCGTCGGACAGCGTCAGGCGGCAGCCGGGTTCGGGCGAGGGAGTGGTGTCGATCGGCTCGAACGTGGTCAGCACGTAGTAGGCCCCGGCGACGAGCGAGCCGCAGACGAGGACCAGGGCGAGCAGGATCTTGACGAAGGCGGAGAGCCTCCGGCGCTTACTGGGCACGGGCGAACCAAGGGTCGGCGACGGGTGGGCGCGCCGCACCGGAGGGGAGCGTCGCGCGGGGGCGCACGCGGCGCCACGGCCGCATTGTAGCCGCCGCCGTGGCGGGCGGCGGGGCCCGTGCACGGGGGGTGACGGCCGCCTCGGGGAGGGGGTGCCCCCGCACCCGCCGCGAGCGGCTAACGTGTGTGCACATGACCAGCTCGTACTCCAGCCCGCTGCCCGACCGGATCGACGAACTCTGGGAGAACCGCGCCGAACTCACGCCCGGCCACACCGAGGCCCGTGAGACCATCATCGGCGCGATCGACCAGATCGACGAGGGCAAGGCCCGCGTGGCCTTCGTCGACCCCTCCACCGACGAGGTCGTGGTCGACGAGCGCGCCAAGCGCTCCATCCTCCTCGGCTTCAAGGTCCTGGAGATGAAGGAGTCGCACGTCGGCGACTTCTACCACCACGACCGCATGCCGCTCAAGACCCGCTTCGACGGTGTCCGCGTCGTCGCCGGAGCGATCGCCCGCTGGGGCTCCTACCTCGCCCCGGGCGTCGTCCTGATGCCGTCCTTCACCAACATCGGCGCCTACGTCGGCTCCGGCACCATGGTCGACACCTGGGCCACGGTCGGCTCCTGCGCCCAGGTCGGCGAGAACGTCCACCTGTCCGGCGGCGTCGGCGTCGGCGGCGTCCTCGAACCGCCGCAGGCCTCCCCGGTGGTCATCGAGGACGACGCGTTCCTCGGCTCCCGCAGCATGGTCGTCGAGGGCGCCCGCGTGCGCCGGGGCGCCAAGCTCGGGGCGGGCACCATCCTCACCTCCTCCACCCGCGTGTTCGACGCCGAGACCGGTGAGGAGCTCCCGCGCGGCGAGGCCCCGGCCTGGTCGGTGTGCGTCACCGCCAACCGCACCAAGAGCTTCCCCGGCGGCGACTTCGGCATGCCGGTGCTGCTCGTGCTCAAGCGCCTCAAGGAGGGCCAGGAGCACGACAAGCTCGCGCTGAACGACCTGCTCCGCGAGCACGGCGTCAACGCCTAGGCGGTACTTCTCCGGACCTGCGCTCCGCTGCGGCCCCTGTCCGGGCGCCCAAGGAGCGGGAACCTTCGGCGGCTCCGGCGGGTGGGCTCGTTCCTCGCCGACCCGCCTGCGCCACCTCCAGAACCCCGCGGGCGCCCGTGTTCGCTGTGGACCTGCGCTTCGCTGCGGCCCCTGTCCGGGCGCCCGCAAGCCGAGGCCGGCTCACAACGGGCCCTGGTCCGTTCGTGCCGCACCGGGGCGCCCCTCCGAGCACGGAGGGGCGCCCCGGCCGTGTTCCAGGACGAGTTCTGCTCGCGCCCCCGGTTACCCCAGACTGGGGGGACAGTGATCCGGACGGGGAACGGACCCTCCCCGCCCGACGGCTTCCCAACCTCACCGAAACGGGGCGACACATGCTGGACCTGACCTCGGACGCCGCGGCCCTGACCGCCGCCCTCGTGGACATCCGATCCGAGAGCGGTGACGAGAAGGTCCTCGCCGACGCGGTCGAGGACGCCCTGTCGGCCCTGCCCCACCTGCGCGTGGACCGCGACGGCGACGCCGTCGTCGCCCGCACGGACCTGGGCCGCCCCCGCCGCGTCGTCATCGCCGGGCACATCGACACCGTCCCCATCGTCGACAACGTGCCCTCCCGCGTCGTCGGCGACCGCCTCTACGGGTGCGGCACCTCGGACATGAAGGCCGGTGTCGCGGTCCAGCTCAGGCTGGCCGCCCTGGTCGCCGAGCCGGTGCACGACGTCACCTACGTCCTCTACGACAACGAGGAGGTCGACGCCTCCCGCAACGGCCTGCTCCGCCTGGCCCGCAACCACCCCGAGTGGCTGTCGGGGGACTTCGCGGTCCTCATGGAGCCCACCGGCGGCGTCATCGAGGGCGGCTGCCAGGGCACCATGCGCGTGGAGGTCACCACCCGGGGCAAGCGCGCCCACAGCGCGCGTTCGTGGATGGGCGTGAACGCCATCCACGGCGCCGGAGCCGTCCTGGACGTCCTGCGCGCCTACACCCCGCGCGAGCCCGAGGTGGAGGGGCTGCGCTTCCACGAGGGCCTCAACGCCGTGGCCATCGAGGGCGGGGTCGCGGGCAACGTCATCCCCGACGAGTGCGTGGTCAGGGTCAACTACCGCTTCGCCCCCGACCTGTCCGTCGCCGACGCCGAGGCGCACCTGCGCGAGGTCTTCGACGGGTTCGAGGTCACGGTGGTCGACGCCGCCGCCCCCGCCCGGCCCGGGCTGGACGAGCCCTCGGCCGCGGCGTTCGTCACCGCGGTGGGGGAGGGCAGCGCCCGCGCCAAGCTCGGCTGGACCGACGTCTCCCGCTTCTCCGAGCTGGGCGTGCCCGCCGTCAACTACGGTCCCGGTGACCCGACGCTCGCCCACACCAAGGACGAGTACGCCGAGATCCCCAGGATCCACGAGGCCGAGGAGCGCATGGCCGCCTGGTTGTCGGGCACCCGCTGAGCCCCGTCGCGTCCCCGTCCGCGGGGGCGTGACCAGTCGGGACACCGGCCGGGGCGGCGAAAAGGCTGTTTGTGGTCATCGCTGTGACACGTGTGGTTCAGGTGTGATCCGGTTCCACGCGGATAGCTTTACGTCATGATGGAAGAAGAAGAGAACGTACGACGCGCGGGTCCCCTCACCTACCGGGGCGACTCCATCCCCAACACCACCACCGACCAGCGCCTCCTCGACCAGCGGGGCCCCACGGACTGGGTGCACACCGACCCGTGGCGGGTACTGCGCATCCAGTCGGAGTTCGTGGAGGGCTTCGGCCTGCTCTCGGAGCTGCCCTCGGCGGTGAGCGTGTTCGGCTCGGCCCGCCTCCGGCCCGGGAGCCGCTACTACGACGTCGGCGTCCAGATGGGCGCCAAGCTGGCGGAGGCCGGGTACGCCACCATCACCGGCGGCGGGCCGGGGATGATGGAGGCGGTCAACAAGGGCGCCCAGCAGGCGGGCGGGCTCTCGGTCGGGCTCGGGATCGAGCTGCCGTTCGAGCAGACGCTCAACGACTACGTCGACATCGGGGTGACCTTCCGGTACTTCTTCGTCCGCAAGACGATGTTCGTGAAGTACTCCCAGGCGTTCGTGGTCCTGCCCGGGGGCTTCGGCACCCTGGACGAGCTGTTCGAGGCGGCCACCCTCGTCCAGACCAACAAGGTCACCCGCTTCCCGATCGTGCTGGTCGGCACCGATTTCTGGGGCGGGATGCGGGACTGGATCCGCTCCAGCCTGCTGGAGAACCAGCTGATCAAGTCGCACGACATGGACCTGGTCCAGGTGACCGACGACCTCGACGAGGTGGTCGACATCATCCGCAAGTCCCACCTGGACATCCACCGCCAGCAGTCGGAGGAGTACCCCGGCCCGGAGCAGTAGGGAGCGGCGGGCAGGCGGGCGGCGCGCGGGCCGCGGAGCCGCCCCGGCCGGGAGCGGAGCCGGCGGCCCCGGCCTCCGAGCCCGCCCCGCCCCGCGCGGCCGGCGGGGGAGCGTCCCCGGCGGTCCGGCTCCGGCCGGACCGCGACGGCCGTGCCCCGCCCGGGCGGCGTGTGGCACGATCGTGTCCGTGCCTGTTCTCATCATGGTCCTCGTCGCCGCCGCGGCGCTCGCCGTCCTCGTGGGCGTCGTCTACATCGTGCTCGGCAAGGGCGGCCAACTCGCCCGCTTCGAGGCCGACCACCCCCCGCTCGCCCTGCCCGAGGACCGCCCCGTCCAGGCGTTCGACCTCGGCCGTCTGATGCTGCCCCTCGCCATGTGGGGCTACCACGTGCGCGCCGTGGACGAACTGCTGCTGCGCCTCACCGCCACCCTGCGCGAGCGCGAGGAGCGCATCCAGGACCTGGAGTGGCGCCTGTCCCGCCTCGACCCCTCGTACGTGCCGGAGGGCACCGGGCCGATCCCGGGGGCGCACCTGCCCGGCGACGCCTACGCCCCCGAACGGGGGGCGTGGGGCCCCTCCGGAGCCGGGAGCACCGCGGTCGCGGGCTTCGGCAGCGGGGCCTTCCGTCCCGCGGGCGGGACCCGCCCGGCGGACCCCGCCGCCCGTGACCACGGAACCACCGGACCCACCGAGGCCGTCGAGGGCCCCGGGAGCGCCGAGGGCGCGCGGACCGCGCAGGACGCCGCGCGTCCGGAGGGCTCCGAGGACTCCGGGTCCGCCCAGGACTCCGGGAGGGCGCGGGGACCCGAGGGGAGCGGGGCCCCCGGGGAGCCGGCGGACGCCGGAACCGGGGAGGACTCCGGGCCGACGGGAGGGTCCGGCGGTTCCCCGGTCGGCGGCGGCGAACGCTGACCTCCCGCCCCGGCCTGTGACACGGGCCACAGTGGGCGGCGTCTGTCTGACCTGGTGTTCGCCCTTTCCTATGCCGTGCATCACAGTCACCGCATGGTTATCGGGCGAAACCTGTGGGTTCGGGTGCTCTATCCTCGGTCGCTGTATCCGCGTTCCCCCCGCTCCGCCGGAGCGGGTGCATCACCTTTGAGGATGGCGAGGATGGACACAGCAGCCGAACTGGAGTCGGGAGCCGACGATCGGCGCGAAGGGCCCGCTTCCTCCGTGACAGCCGTTTCCCCCGTGCAGCAGCTGTCCCTGTGGCCGCCGCCCAGGTCGACCCGGCACAGCGGCAGGCGCCGCCGCCAGTTCACCGTCCTGGGCGTGGCCGCGCTGGCCGTCCTCCTGGTCGGCGGAGGGGCCACCGCGTGGGCCCTGCTGGCCGACGGCGAAGACGCCGGGCAGGAACCCGTGGCCCCCGCCGAGGACTTCGTCGGCGCCTGGGCCGGCGAGATGGTCCAGGTGGACACCGAGGGCCGGCACGTCGCCGACTGGCACGCCGAGGTGCGGATCGAGGAGGGCGCCGAGCGCGGCAGCACCGCCTGGACCACCTTCGCCTGCTCGGGGACGCTCGTGCTGTCCGCGGGCGACAACGACCGGCGCGTCTACGCCTACACCGAGACCGCCGACCCCGAGGACCGGTGCGTCGACGAGGCCGAGCTGACCGTGCTGCCCGACGCGGACGGCGGACTCAGGGCGGAGTGGTCCTCGGTCACCGACGAGGGCACCCGGATGACCTCGACGGGCGCTCTGAACTGATCCGGTCGTCCGGATCGCCGCCCGTTCCGGGCGCTGGTCCGACCGCCGGGAGACGGTTTCGAACCGGAGCCGTTCGGCCGCGGACCACGGGGAAACGCATTTCCGTCGGGGACGAAAGCGCAGGTCGGGATTGTTGTCCAGAGGAAGTCGGACTTCGGGTCCGGCCCGCTGCCCCCGAGTGCGGGCCCGCGCGGATTCCCGCGCACTCACCGGGTTTCGGCCAGTACCGATATAACCTTACTGACCGACGTTTCTTCGTTGGTGGAAGCCACCGGAGGCGGTCCGGCCGCCGCCTGGCGCACACAGGGGGGCCAACCTCCGAGATAATGGTCGAAGAGTGATTCACGTCCCTTAAGCCACACGGGCACGAGTCACACGGAACCGGCCCACGGCTCCGGAGCCGAGACGACCCGAGCGGATCGGCGCCGGTGCTGTGGGTCGGCCCCGGTCACCCGCGAGGAA
Source organism: Glycomyces fuscus (assembly GCA_002529455.1). Classification (GTDB taxonomy): domain Bacteria; phylum Actinomycetota; class Actinomycetes; order Streptosporangiales; family Streptosporangiaceae; genus Nocardiopsis; species Nocardiopsis fusca. Next base: position 108,244 of record NYMS01000037.1, on the reverse strand, counting down.
CACCTAGAAAGGGGAATGGCATGGCGGCGATGAAGCCGAGGACCAGCGACGGGCCGATGGAGGTCACCAAGGAGGGTCGCGGCATCATCATGCGGGTCCCGCTGGAGGGGGGCGGACGCCTGGTCGTCGAGCTGACGCCGGCCGAGGCGACCGAACTCCGGGACGCGCTCAAGGGTGTCGTCGGCTAGCTCCGGCACCACGTTCCTCCTCCCCCACCCGGGCCGGAGCGCCCGGCGGCCCCCCGAGGTCGTAGACCCCCATGACAGCGAACGATTGTGAGCGGCCTGTGCCATTCGCCACGGAGATCCAGCCCCGTCCGGGGAGCCTCGCCGAGTCCACCGCGGACCTGCTGGTCCTTCCCGTCCTCTCGGGAGAGGGCGGGCCCGCGGAGGTCGAAGGGGTGGCCGACGGCGGCCTGACACAGGTGCTTCCGGCTCCGCTCACGGATCTGTTCGCGCACTACTCGCTCGCCGGGAAACCCGGTGAGCTGGCCCAGTTCCCGGTGCCCCGGGACCAGGGGCTGGTACGGCTGGCCCTTCTGGGGGTCGGTTCGGGTTCCCCCGACGACCTCCGGAAGGCCGGTGCAGCCCTGTCCCGGGCAGCCCGGGGAAGAGAGCGCGCCGCCCTGGCCTGGCCGGGGGTCGGCGGCGACGCCGCCACCGCCTTCGCCGAGGGCGCCCTCCTGGCCTCCTACACCTTCAGCCTCAAGACCGCCGAGCCCCCGGCGGACAAGCGCCCCACCCCGGTGATCGAGGTGGTGGGCCGCGGCGCCGGGGACCTCGCCGACGCACTGGAGCGCGGGACCCGGCTGGCCGCGGCCACCGCCCTGGCCCGCGACCTCATCAACACCCCGTCCCTGACCAAGGACCCCGAGTGGATGGCCGCCCGCGCCCGTGAGGTCGCCGCCGACTCCGGCCTCCAGGTGCGGGTCTGGGACGAGCGGGAGCTGGAGGACGACGGCTTCGGCGCCATCCTCGGCGTCGGCCGGGGCTCCTCGCGCCCCCCGCGCCTGGTCCAGCTCTCCTACACCCCCGAGAACCCCGCCGCGCACGTGGTGCTGGTCGGCAAGGGCATCACGTTCGACACCGGCGGCCTCTCGCTCAAGCCCAACGACAACATGTCGCTGATGAAGACCGACATGAGCGGTTCGGCGATCGTGCTCGCGGTGCTGTCCGCGCTGTCGGCCGTGGGCGCCTCGGTCCGGGTGACCGGCCTGCTGGCGCTGGCCGAGAACGCCTTCTCCGGCGACGCCACCCGGATCGGCGACGTGCTCACCACCTACGGCGGCACGACCGTCGAGGTGCTCAACTCCGACGCCGAGGGCCGCCTGGTCCTGGCCGACGCCATGGGCTACGCGGTCGCCGAACTGGCCCCGGACGTGCTCGTGGACGTGGCCACCCTCACCGGTGCGGCCAAGGTCGCGCTGGGCACCGGCACGGGCGCCCTGTACAGCACCGACGACGCGCTCGCCGCCGAGATCGAGGCCGCGGGCCGGGCCTCCGGCGAGCCCCTGTGGCGGATGCCGCTGACCGAGGAGTACACCGAGACCACCAAGTCCCGGGTGGCGGACCTGGCCAACATCGGGACCCGCCGCGACTTCGGCCCGGCGGGCGCCACCGACGCGGCCCTGTTCCTGCGCGCGTTCACCGGCGACGTGCCCTGGGCCCACCTGGACATCGCGGGCCCGGGCCGGTCGGCCAAGGAGAGCGGCCTGCTCACCAAGGGCGGCACCGCCTTCGCCACGCGCACCCTGCTGCGCTGGCTCGCCCAGCGCTGAGGGGCTTCCGGGTACGGACCCGGACCCGCTCGGGGAACCGCGCGGCCGACCGGTCCTGCGCGGGTCCTCCCACCGCCCGGACCGGGCGGCGGAAGGACCCGCGCAGGACCGGAGAACGCCGTCTAGCGGATGGCGGCCAGCAGCCCCGAGCCCACCGGCATCAGCATGGGGATGAACTCCTCGCCCTCCCGTACCTGGCGGATCACCTCGCGCACGGCGGTCTCACGGGGGTCGGGCACGCGCAGCGGGCCGTCCGGCTCGCTGGAGGACACCATGGCGCCGTTGAACACCACCATCCCGCCCCGGCGCAGCAGGCGCAGCGCCTCGTCCATGTACAGGGGGTAGGACACCGTGTCGGCGTCCACGAACACCAGGTCGTACCCGCCGTCGGTGAGCCTCGGCAGCACGTCCAGGGCCGTCCCGCGGATCAGCCGGGCCCGCCCGGGGCCGAAACCCGAGCGGGAGTAGGCCGAGCGCGCGTAGTCCTGGTAGGCGGCGTTGGTGTCCACCGTGGTCAGGATCCCGTCCGGGCTCATCCCCCGCAGCAGCCAGATCCCCGACACACCGCACCCGGTGCCGATCTCCACCACGGAACGGGCGCCGATGGAGGCGGCCAGGAAGCGCAGGGCCGTGCCCGTCGCCGCGTCCACCGGCGGGGCCGACGACCGGCTCCCCGCCTCGTAGGCCTCCGCCAGGGGTTCGTCCTCCATGGCGTCCTGCTCGAACCGGGACTGCTCGGCGCGGACCCAGGTGATCCGGGCCGCGGTCTCCTCCGGGCTGGCGATAACGGCCTCCCACAGCGTCATGTGTCTGGTGGGGTCTGACCAGGGGATGGTCACCCACCGTAGAATGTCGGTCGCGGCCAGGTCATGTCCCTGGCAAAAGACTAGCCTGATCCGGGCCGAACTCCGAGCGTTGCGGCGGGAACTTAATCCACGTCCCCGGGCGTTGAAACGGGATGAACGTACGTTGATCGCCACGAAGCAAACTCCCCCCGACCAGCCTGGCGGCGAATCGACGGGATGAAGGGAGCAGCGGTGCCAGAGTCCGGCCCTGCCGTGGAATTCGAGGCATGGGAACCCCCGAGCTGGGACGAGGTCGTGCGGACCCACTCCCCGCGCGTGTACCGGCTCGCCTACCGGCTGACCGGCAACAAGCACGACGCCGAGGACCTCACACAGGAGGTCTTCATCCGGGTCTTCCGCTCGCTGGCCAACTACACTCCCGGCACCTTCGAGGGGTGGCTGCACCGCATCACCACCAACCTCTTCCTGGACATGGCCCGGCGCAGGGCCCGCATCCGTTTCGAGGGCCTGGCCGAGAACGCCGACGAGCGCCTGGAGGGCCGCGAGCCCTCTCCCGCGCAGCGCTACGACGACCGGCACTTCGACGCCGACATCCAGTCCGCCCTGGACGCGCTGCCCGCCGAGTTCCGCGCCCCCGTCGTCCTGTGCGACATCGAGGGGCTCTCCTACGAGGAGATCGCGGCGACGCTCGACGTCAAGCTCGGCACCGTCCGCAGCCGTATCCACCGGGGCCGCGCCCAGCTGCGCAGGGCCCTGGAGCACCGGCGGTCCCTGGCCGCCGGGAACGAGGCGCACAGCGGTGGAAACGTCATCAACGGGGAGGCGGAGTGAGTATGGAGCACCTCGGAGAGCGGCTCTCCGCGCTCATCGACGGCGAACTCGGCCAGGTCGAGCACGAGAGCGCCCTCATCCACCTGGCCAAGTGCGAGTCCTGCCGCTTCGAGGCCGACATGATGCGCCGCCTCAAGCGCCGCCTGCACGGCCTGTGCGAGCCCGAGCCCGACATGGACTTCATGGGACGGCTCACCAGCCTGTCCCGCGACCACGGACCCTCGGACCGGGGCCCCTCCGGCCCCTCCGGCGGTGGATCCGTCTTCGGCGCCCGCCCGCCGCTGGGCTCCTCCCGTCCCCTGGGGGGCTTCCCCGGCGACGCCCTGGCCGCCGCGCCCCCGGTCCGGGGAGGCACGGCGTCCGCCGCGGAGGGCGCGGCCCCGTCCCGGCCGGATCGTGCCGCCGCCGAGCGCCGCCGCCGCGGCGACCGCCTCGCGCACCTGTTCCCGGCCTTTCCCGGCGGCCGCTACGCCGTCGCGGGTTTCGCCGTGGCCACGGCCCTGCTCGGCAGCGCCTTCGTGGCCGGGGGCGACGCCGAGGAGACGCCCGTGGTCGAGCCCCGCCTGTCCGACTACGCGGTCGAGCACGCGGTGACCAGCCGCCACATCCCGGTGGTCGACGCGTGGCCCACCGCCGCCGAGACCCCGCACGGCCCCACCGAAACCACCCGGTGAGCGCGGAGGAACCCTCCTCCGCCAACTCCGCTCCGGTCACGATCCTCGTCGTGGCGCTGCTGTGCGCGCTGCTGCTCACGGCCGCAGCGCACCCCCAGCCCACCGCCGTCCCGGCCGAGGGAGGCGACGACGGGATGCCGGTGCTGCACCGCGCCGCCGCCGCGGAGGACGAGGTCGCCTACTCGGCCGTGCGCGAGATCACCGGACCGGAGGACACGGAGGGCGCCGAGGAGCGCGAACTGCGGGTGCGCGTGGTGAGCAGGCCCGGCGACGGCATCGCCCTGGCCCCCGTCGGCGACGAGGAGTCCGCCCTGGTGGTGGACGCCTCCTCGGCCCTGGAGTCGCTGGACGACCGCCTGCTCAGCATGCTCCGCGACACCTACGCCGTCTCGGACGCGGGCCCCACCCGCCTGGACGGCAGGGAGGCCCGCCTGGTGGAGGCCGAGCGCGCCGACGGCACCGTCGCCGGGCGCTTCTGGGTGGACACCGCCACCGGCCTGCTCCTGGGCAGGAGCGTCTACGGCGCCGACGGCGAGCACGCGCTCAGCTTCCGCCTCACCGGGCTCGAACTGGGCGAGGAGGACTGGCCCGACGACGCGATCGGCGACTCCCCCTGGGGCGACACCCTGACCGGGGCCGAACGCGCCGGCCTGCGGGCCCAGGAGTGGCCCCTCCCGGAGTACCTGGCGTGGAACCTGCGGCTGGTCGACGCCCGGTCCACCGAGCACGGCGGGCACCGTGTCGTACACGCCGTCTACTCGGACGGTCTGTCCCAGGTGTCGGTTTTCACCCAACGTGGGAAGCTGAACAGTGAGCATTCCCCCTCACACCCGAACGGATACGCCGGAACCGGGACGGGGGGAAGCGGCGTCACACCACAACACGGCACGATCTTCGGCGGCGCCGTGGGCCAGTACCAGAGCATGTGGCAGGCGAACGGCTTCGTCTACACCGTGCTCGCGGACGCCCCCGCGGGGCTGGCCTCGTCCGCCGTGACCGCGCTGCCCGGGCCGGGTTCGGGTTTCTGGGCCCGGGTGCACCGCGGTCTGTCCCGGCTGGGGTTCCTCTAGGCCCCGGCCGGTCGCGTGCCGTCCCACAGCCGAGCGACATACGGAGCAGGTCTTGAGCGAGGAAAACGGCCGCCCGGAACACGGGGGAGAGCCCGGCCGGGCGACCCCGCCGGGCGGTGGAGCACCCCCCGAGCGCGCCGCGCCCGATCCGGCCCGCGCGCCGGACCAGGCGCCCGCGGAACGCCCCCGGTGGCCCGCCCGGGCCGCCGGAACGCCGCTGAGACCCTCCCGGAACACCTCCGCGGACCAGGGCGGCCCCGCGTTCCCGCCTCACCCCGGGCCGTCCCCGCAGCCCGGACAGGGGGTTCCCGGCCCGCAGGCCGCCCCCGCCCCGCCTCCCGGCAGCGGAGAGCCCATGAACCACACCCCGAACCCCGGACCGGGCGAGCAGCCCGGCGCCCCCCGGCCCGACCACGTCGGCGGGGGGTTCCCTGGTCCCGCCCATCACTCCGGCCCCAGTAATCCCTCGGGTCCCACCGTTTACGGTGATCCCGCCAATCACCCTGGTTCCAGCGATCCCTCCGGCCCCACCGCCTACACCAGCTCCGGTAATCCCTCAGCCCCCGCCTACTCTGGTCCCGGCACCCACTCCGGTCCCGGTAGTCCCTCGGGTTACGCCGCCCCCTCGGGCTCCGGCAACCCCGTGAACTCCGGTGTTCCCTCGGCTCCCGGACAGCACCCGGCCCCCACCGGCCCGACGGCCGCCCACGGCGGCTACGCGGCGGCCTTCCAGGCGGGGCACTCCGCCCCCGCGGGCCAGGCCGGCGCCCCCGGACCCCACGCGACCGGCCACCACGCCGCCCCGCAGCCCGCCGGGCCCAAGCGGCCCCGGCGCGGCGTCCCGGTGTGGATGGCGCTGTCGGGCATGCTCGTCGTCGCGCTCATCGCCGGGGGCGCGGGCGGTGTCGCGGGCGGCCTCCTCAGCGGTTCCTCCGGCGCCGAGGCGGCGCAGGAGGAGGGCCCGGTCATGAACGAGCCGCCGCCCGAGGCCCCCCGGCGCGACCCCGACACCATCGCCGGTGTGGCCCAGCGGGTCAGCCCGAGCGTGGTGTTCATCCGCAGCGCCGACCCCAGCGTTCCCAGCAGCGGCTCCGGGTTCGTCATCGAGGGGGACTACGTGGTGACCAACGACCACGTCTCCTCCGGCCTGGAGGCGGACGGCATCGTCGTGGAGTACAGCGACGGCAGCCTCTCCGACGCCTCCGTGGTCGGCTCCGACCCCAGTTCGGACCTCGCGGTGCTGTCGCTGGACGACCCGATCGACGTCGAGCCGCTCCAGTTCGGCGACTCCGAGCAGGTCATCGTCGGGGACGAGGTGATCGCCATCGGCGCGCCCCTGGGCTTCTCCGGAACCGTCACGCAGGGCATCATCAGCGCCGTCAACCGCCCGGTCAGCTCCGGCGAGGGGGAGGACGCCAGCCGCTTCTACGCGCTCCAGACCGACGCCGCCATCAACCCGGGCAATTCCGGCGGCCCGCTGGTGGACCTGGAGGGCCGGGTCATCGGGGTCAACTCGATGATCGTCACCATGGGCTACATGGGGGAGCCCACGGGCAACATCGGCCTGGGCTTCGCGATCCCGTCGGTCGAGGCCGAACGCGTCGTGAACCGCCTCATCGAGTACGGCGAGACCAGCTACGCCGACATCGGGGCCGAGATCGACCTGGACAGCCCGGTCATGGGCGCGGTCATCGCCGGCGGCGAGAACGCGGTGGAGAGCGGCGGCCCGGCCGACGAGGCGGGGCTGGAGCCGGGCGACGTCATCCTCTCCCTGGGCGGGCGCCCGGTGAACTCGGGCCAGGAGCTGCTCGCCATGCTGCGCAGCCGCAGCCCGGGCGACGAGGTCGAGGTCGAGTACGAGCGCGACGGCCGGCGCGATACCGCCACGGTCACGCTGGGCTCGTCCGACTGACCGGCCCAGCGTACGGGCGAGGCCCCCGAGCACGGAGCTCGGGGGCCTCTTTCCCGCTCGGGGCCGCGGCCCCGAGCGGGTGGAGTCCGGTGGCTGTTCCTCGAACCGGCCTCAGCAGGCGGAGGTCCGAAGGAACGTGGTTCGGGCGCCCGCGGGGTTCTGGAGGTGGCGGAGGTGAGACGGCGAGGAACGAGCCGTCTCACCGTGGACACCGAAGGTTCCCGTTCTTTGGGTACCCGGGCATGGACCGAAGCGGAGCGGAGGTCCGAAGGAACACTGCCTAACGGCCCGCCGGGGAGATGCCCAGCTGCATGCCGGCCAGTCCGCGGGGCTTGCCGACCAGGGTGTCGGCGATCGAGGAGATCACCTTGCTGGCCTCGGCCTCGGGCGTGGTCAGCACCAGGGGCTTGCCCTCGTCGCCGCCCTCGCGCAGACGGGTGTCCAGCGGCACCTGGCCCAGCAGCGGGATGTCCATGCCCAGCGTCTTGGTGAGGGCGTCGGCGACCGTGCGGCCACCGCCCTCGCCGAACAGGTGCACCGGCTCCCCGCCGCCCGGCGGCAGGTAGTACGACATGTTCTCGATGACGCCCGCGATCCGCTGGTGGGTCTGGGCGGTGATGGCGCCCGCGCGCTCGGCCACCTCGGCGGCGGCCTGCTGCGGGGTGGTCACCACGAGCAGCTCGGCGTTGGGCAGCAGCTGGGCGGTGGAGATGGCGATGTCACCGGTGCCCGGGGGCAGGTCCATCAGCAGCACGTCCAGGTCGCCCCAGAACACGTCCGACAGGAACTGCTGGAGGGCGCGGTGCAGCATCGGGCCCCGCCACACCACCGGCTGGTTGCCCTGGGTGAACATGCCGACCGAGATGACCTTGATGTCATGCGCGGTGGGCGGCAGGATCATGTCCTCGACCTTGGTCGGGAAGTCCGACGCGCCGAGCATGCGGGGCACCGAGTGGCCGTAGATGTCGGCGTCCACGACGCCGACCTTGTGGCCCTGGGCGGCCATGGCCGCGGCCAGGTTCACGGTGACGGAGGACTTGCCGACACCGCCCTTTCCGGAGGCGACGGCGAAGACCCTGGTGAGGGAGTTCGGCTTGGCGAAGGGGATCTCCTTCTCCGCCTGGCCGCCGCGCAGCTTGGTCTGGAGTTCCTTGCGCTGCTCGTCGCTCATCACGTCGAGCTCGACGCGCACGGAGGTGACACCGGCGACCTTGGTCACCGCTTCGGTCACGTCCTTCTCGATACGGCCCTTCATCGGGCATCCGGCCACCGTGAGGTAGATGCCGACGCTCACGGCACCGTCGTCGGCGACGTCGACGCTCTTGACCATGCCGAGGTCGGTGATGGGACGGCGGATCTCCGGGTCTTGCACCGTGGCCAGGGCTTTGTGCACCTGCTCGGTGGATGGTGTGGAGGACATGTGCTCAATCGTAGGTCAGCGGGACGGGGCGGCGGCCTGCGGAGTCGCTCTCGCGGGCCACCTGCTTCAACGAGGGCGCCGTGCCGCGCATTCCGCGTCCCGGGACCCGTACCGTGTGGCCGCCGCCATGACGGTGCGCCACCGGGTGTCCGGAAGGGGGTGGGGGGAAGGGTGTGAGGGATGTCGCGGGGGAGACGGGGCGGGTGGGGCGTGGGCCCGCGCCGCGCGCACCGCCCTGTGCGTGCCGTGACCAGGCGATAACGGCGTGGCCTTAACGCTGGCAATACATGCCCGGATAGTAGTCTCGGCGCACGATGGGAAATGTGCCGCCACCGCCTGGTTCGTCCTGGCCCGCCGCGCCCGAGGGGCCGGAGGGGCGGACTGCCGGGTCCTACACGCAGGAGCAGACCTGGGCGGATCCTCCCGGTGGGGGGAGGCTGACGCCGCCCGGGGGTTACGCCGTGGCCGGCACCGGTCCGGACGTGTGGGCCTGGCCGCCGCCGAGGCCGGTGCGCAGGAACCACTTCGCCCGCGCGGAGCTCCCCGAGGACGAGTCCTACCACAGGCTGGGCCGCACGTCCCGCTTCCGCTGGTGGTTCACGCCGCTGACCCTGGCCGTCCTCGCGGTCCTGGTGTTCTTCCTGTGGATGGCCGTCATCCTGTCGGTGACGATCGTGGCGATCATCGGCGGCAGCGGCCTGGCACCGGACTCGGTCACCCTGAGCGTGATCGCCGAGATGGCCCTCGGGCTCCTGGCGTCGGCGCTGTTCATCCCCATCGTCCTCTTCCTGGTCCGCGTCGTGCAGTGGCGCCGGACCGGCTCCCTGATGTCGGTCGAGGGGCGGCTGCGCTGGGGCTGGCTGGTCCGCTGCACGGCGGTCGCGGTCGTCCCGGTCGCCCTGTGCGTCGTGGCGTTCCTGCCGCTGGCCGAACTCCTCCAGCCCGGCCTGGTGCCCCGCGAGGCCTCCGGCGGGACCGAGGTGTTCGCCGCGGCGATGATCGCCATCGTGCTGCTGGTGCCGTTGCAGTCGGCGGCCGAGGAGCTGACCATGCGCGGCATGCTCATGCAGCTGGTGGGCGCGCTCGGCGCCCGCCCCGGCGAGCGGCGCGGCGGGACGGCGGTCTCGCGGGTCCTGCGCTCCCCGGGCCCGGCCATCCTGGCCAGCGGAACCCTGTTCGCGGCGCTGTACCTGGCCACGCACCCGGACGACCCGTGGACGACCGCGGCGCTCGCGGTGATGGGGCTGGGGATGTCCTGGCTGACCTGGCGCACCGGCGGTCTGGAGGCGGCGATCAGCCTGCACGTGGTCAACAGCCTCGTGCAGTTCACGCTGTGCGTGTTCGAGGGCCGCATGGAGCAGATCGGCACGGGGGTCATGGTCGGCTCCGGCCTGCCCCTGGGGGCGGGCACGCCGCTGGTCCTGGTGCTGACCCTGATCCAGGTGGGGCTGTACGCGCTGGCGGTGGTGTGGCTGGCGGGCCGCCGCGGCGTGCGGCGCAGGAGTGCGGCCGCCACCCGCTAGGTCCGTCTTCTCAGTCGGCCTCGGCTTGTGGGGGTTGGTTCGGGCGGCCACGGGGTTCTGGAGGTGGCGGAGGCGGGTTCGCGAGGAACGAGTGAACCCGCCGCAGACACCGCTGTGCCTGCTTCGACCCGATTCCCGTGCCCCGGACGCCCGAACACGGACCGAAGCGGAGCGGAGGTCCGAAGAGTCAGAGGTCGCCGACCCCGGGCCGGGCGACCGGCTCGCCGGAGGGGACCTCCGCGGGCTCGCGGACCGGGTCGCCGCCCTGCTCGGGGAACACCCACGTGCGGTAGGAGAAGAACCGGAAGAGCGTGCCCAGGCCCACCCCGACCACGTTGCCCGCGATGTTGCTCGCGAGCGGGCCCTCGAACCCCAGCACGTACACCGACACGCCCAGGCAGGCCACCTGGAGGAGCATCCCGACGCCGTTCATCAGCAGGAACAGCACGGTCTCGCGGCCGTAGCCGGTCCGGGCCCGGTCGCCGAAGGTCCAGAACCGGTTGCCGACGAACGCCACCGCGATCGAGCACAGCGTGCCGACCACCTGCCCGGTGAGCGGGCCCGCCCCGGCCGCGCTCCACAGCAGGTTGGTCGTCCCCAACTGCACCGCGTAGGCCACGGCGCCCACGGAGCCGAACCTTCCCAGCTCCCGGAGGAGCGTGGCGATCCGGGGGTGGCGGGAGAGGAAGTTCCGCACGGTCTGCGCCTCCAGTCGGGTGGTCGGGGTGGCCCGGTCCGCCTCCACGCGGGTCCGCCTCGGACGGGCCGCCGACCGGGGGCGACGGGGGCTTGGAGCCGTCGCGTCCACACGCCCTAGACTCTAGCCGGGGGTCGCAGAAGGGCCCCGGCCGCGGGTTCCGAGCCGATCCGGCCAGGTCCCGCCGAGCGGGGCCGTCCCGTCACCGCGGTTGACGAGCAGCATGTGAGTTGAGGAACTGTGAGCGAGCGTAACCGCACCGTCCCGCGCGTGGGAATGGTGGGAGGGGGCCAACTCTCCCGCATGACCCACCAGGCGGGCATCGCCCTGGGGGTCGACTTCTCGGTACTGGCGGCCAGCCCCACCGACAGCGCGGCGCTGGTGTGCGGCGACGTCGCCCTGGGCGACGACCGCGGCCTCGACGACGTCCTGGCCTTCGCCAAGGCCAACGACGTGGTCACCTTCGACCACGAGCACGTGCCCGAGCCCGTCCTGCGCGCGGTCGAGGAGGCCGGGGGCCTGCTGCGCCCCGGCCGCGACGCCCTGCGCTTCGCCCAGGACAAGCTGCGCATGCGCACCCGCATGGCCGAACTGGACGCCCCCTCGCCGCGCTGGCGGGCCGTCACCGCCCTGGAGCACGTCACCGCCTTCGCCGGGGAGACCGGGTGGCCGGTCGTCCTCAAGGCCGCCCGCGGCGGTTACGACGGCAAGGGCGTGTGGGTCGTCGGCGACGCCGACGAGGCGCGCGGGGTCGTGGACCGCGCCGCCGCCGAGGAGGTGCCGCTCCTGGTCGAGGAGAAGGTGGACTTCTCGCGTGAGCTCGCGGTGCAGGTCGCCCGTTCCCCGCACGGGCAGGTCGCGGTCTACCCGGTCGTGGAGACCGTGCAGCGCGGCGGCATCTGCCACGAGGTGATCGCCCCGGCCCCGGACCTGTCCGAGGACAAGGCCACCCGCGCCCAGCAGCTGGCCATCGAGATCGCCCAGGCGCTGGACGTGACCGGGGTCCTGGCCGTGGAGCTGTTCGACACCGCCGAGGGCGTGGTCGTCAACGAGCTGGCCATGCGCCCGCACAACTCCGGGCACTGGAGCATCGAGGGCGCGCGCACCTCCCAGTTCGAGCAGCACCTGAGGGCCGTGCTGAACCTGCCGCTGGGTTCGCCGCGCACCAACGCGCCCTACACCGTCATGGCCAACCTGCTGGGCGGCGAGGACCCCGAGGTCTACCGCCGCTACCTGCACGTGATGGCGAAGGACCCCGAGGTGAAGGTGCACTTCTACGGCAAGGACGTGCGTCCGGGCCGCAAGATCGGGCACGTCACCGTGATGGGTGAGGACTACCGGGACCTGCTGGCGCGCGCGCGAGACGCCGCCGCCTACCTGCGAGGAGACGAACAGTGACCGACAGCGCCAACGGACGGGACGCCAGGGGCCCGGTGGTGGGCATCGTGATGGGCTCGGACTCCGACTGGCCGGTGATGCGGGAGGCGGCCGAGGCCCTGCGCGAGTTCGACGTGCCCTTCGAGGCAGACGTGGTCTCCGCGCACCGGATGCCGCACGAGATGATCTCCTACGGCGCCGAGGCCGCCGGTCGCGGCCTGAAGGTGGTCATCGCCGGTGCGGGCGGGGCCGCCCACCTGCCGGGCATGCTGGCCTCGGTGACGACCCTGCCGGTGGTGGGCGTCCCGGTGCCGCTCAAGTACCTGGACGGTATGGACTCGCTGCTGTCCATCGTGCAGATGCCCGCCGGGGTGCCGGTGGCGACCGTGGCCGTGGGCGCGGCCCGCAACGCCGGCCTGCTGGCGGTGCGGATGCTGGCCGCCAACGACCCCGCGCTCGCCGAGCGCATGGCCCGCTTCCAGGAGGAGCTCAAGGAGCAGGCCCACGCCAAGGGCGAGCGGCTGCGCCGCGAGGTCGAGAGCGGGGGCAGGCCCACCGGCTTCGGACGCTAGCCCGCAGCCTCCAGGGCCCCGCCGACGCCCGAATGGTGCCTGCTTTGGGGCTCCGCTCCGCTTCGCCCCGTGTCCGGACGGCCCCGGTACCCGTCGCGGGTGCCGGGGCTCCCGCGTGCCCGCTCAGTCCCCGGCGGGCAGGAGGAGGCGCAGGCCCTCGACCGCCTGGTCCACGGTCGGCAGCGCCTCGGGGTCGATGAGGTACTGGACGAGGTAGCCGGTGACGAAGTTGTAGGCCATGGAACCCAGACCGGCCTCGACGGCGGGGTCGATCCTGGCGCCCTCCACGCTCTCCCTGGTCCGCGACATGTTCACCGACCCCCGGCAGCGCGGCACGGCGGTCGGTGCCTGGACCGTCGCCTTCACCGGCGGCGCGGTCGCCGGGCCGATCCTCGGCGGACTGCTCCTGGAGTTCTTCTGGTGGGGCTCGGTCTTCCTCGTCAACCTGCCGTTCATGGTCGCGCTCCTGGTCGCCGTCGCCCTGAGGAGGCTGCCGCCCGGGACGGGCGAGGAGTCCGGCACCCCGGCCCCGGCCGACGACGCACCGGCCCGTCCGTGACCGGACCGCCATCCGCGCCGACCGCCGTCCGCGCCGCGAGGCCCGCACCGGCCGCGGGGGACGCCGGACCGGTGCGCCCCGGACCGCACGGGGGCGGACGCGCCGGGGCCCGTCCGCCCCCGTGCCGCGTCCGGTCAGCCGGCGTAGCCCCGGGGCACGACGCACTCCCCGGCCGGGCGCTGCTCCAGGTGGCCGCCCTCCATGAGCTGGCTGACGGAGGCGTACTCCGCCTCGGGCTCCTCCACGACCCCCTCGGCGGGGACGAGCACCTGCTCGCCGCCGCCGGGCTGCTCGAAGTGCGGTGCGATCGGTCCCACCAGGGCGGTGAACTCCTCGGTCACCTCGTAGCAGTTGTAGTTGTGCTCGGGTCCGTCCGGCCACGTGTTCAGCGAGTCCGGCGGCAGGGCGCGCCGCCCGTACGGCGCGCCCGCGGGGGCCAGGAACGTGCCGCGCGGGGATCCGAACCGGTCCAGCAGCCACCCCTCGGGCAGGACCCGCAGCTCGGTCACCGGCTCGCCGTCCTCCACCACGAAGCCCATGTGCTCGGGGTAGTCCCAGCCCTCGGGCGTGGCCCAGCGGTCCAGGAACTCGACGGGGGTGAGGTCGCCGAGCCGGTCGTACCCCTCCAACAGCGTGCCGACCGGTCCGTCCTCGGGCAGGTCGGCGGGGCCCAGGCGGCGGTCGCCGCACAGGTACCGCTCCAGGTCCTCCTCGCTCGGCGGCGGATCGAGCACCGGGCAGTGCGCCTCCTCCGGCGCGAGCGGCGCGGGCGGCGCGGGCACCGCGTGGGCGGGCTGGACCGCCAGGAGCAGGGCCAGTGCGGTGCCGGCCGTCAGGGGAAGCTTCACGGGTGGGACTCCGTCCGTCCTCGGACGCCCGGCATGGCGCCGGGCGTACACAGGCAACTACGGAGTGAAGTCAATCATGGTCGGGGGGTGACGGCCCGGGGTCCGTCCGAAAAAGCGGACGGCCGGACCCCGCGGGGTCCGGCCGTCGTGCGTGACGCGGGACGGGCTACTGGCGGCCCAGCGCCCGGTAGGTCCACCCCGAGGCGCGCCAGAAGGTGGGGTCGAGCGCGTTGCGCCCGTCCACGATGCGCTTGCGGGCCACCACCGAGGACAGCTCCTCCGGGTTGGCCTCGCGGAACTCCGCCCACTCGGTGAGCAGCAGCACCACGTCGGCGCCGCGGGCCGCCGCCAGCATGGAGTCGGCGTAGTTCAGCTCCGGGTGCGCCTCGCGCGCCCGCTCCAGGGCCTGCGGGTCGTACACCGTCACCTGGGCGCCCAGGGAGGCGATGGTGGAGGCCACGTCCAGGGCGGGTGAGTCGCGGATGTCGTCGGAGTTGGGTTTGAACGCCGCGCCCAGCACGGTCACCGTGCGCCCGGCGAAGCTCCCGCCGATCAGCTGGCGGGCGATGTCGATGGTGCGCGCCCGGCGGCGCTGGTTGATCGCGTCCACCTCGCGCAGGAAGGACAGCGCGGGCTCCACGCCCAGCTCGTCGGCGCGCGCCATGAACGCGCGGATGTCCTTGGGCAGACAGCCGCCGCCGAAGCCCAGGCCCGGGCCGAGGAACTTGCCGCCGATGCGGTCGTCGTGGGACAGCGCCTCGGCCAGCTGGATGACGTCGGCCCCGGCCACCTCCGACACCTCCGCCATGGCGTTGATGAAGGAGATCTTCGTGGCCAGGAAGGCGTTGGCCGCCACCTTGACCAGCTCGGCGGTCTGGAGGTCGGTCACCAGGAAGGGGACGCCGTCGTCGATCTGGCGCTGCCACAGGGCGCGCACGGCCTTCTCCACCCGGGGGGAGTCGGTGCCGATCACGATCCGGTTCGGGTGCAGCGTGTCCTCCACCCCGAAGCCCTCGCGCAGGAACTCCGGGCTCCACCCCAGCTCGGCCTCCTCGCCGGCGGGGGCCAGCGCGGACAGCCGGGCGGCCAGGGTCGCCGCGGTGCCCACGGGGACGGTGGAGCGGCCCACGACCACCGCGGGGCGGGTCAGGTGCGGGGCCAGCTGGTCCACCGCGGCGTTGACGTAGCGCAGGTCGGCCGCGCCGGAGTCGTCGCGCTGCGGGGTGCCCACGCAGATCAGGTGCAGGTCGGCGAACTCCGCGGCCTCGGCGAAGGAGGTCGTGAAGTGCAGGCGGCCGGTTCCCAGGTTCGCGGTGAGCAGCTCGTCGAGTCCGGGTTCGAAGAAGGGGACCCTGCCGGAGCGGAGCATGTCGATCTTGGCCTCGTCGACGTCGAGCCCCAGGACCTCGAACCCCATCTCGGCCAGGCAGGCCGCGGTGGTGGCACCCAGATACCCGGTACCGATGACGGAGACGCGCATACGGTCCGCTTCGACCACTGGTTGTGTCCTTCCTCGCTTTCGTCCGCTCCCGTGTCGCTGGTTGTGCCCGCCGAAGGCGGTCAACACCCTGCTTGAGGGCAGAAAACGGACATTGTTCGGCCTACGGGTGTGCCCGGGGCGCGATGCATCACCTTACGCGTCGGGGTGTGGCGCACGACCGAACACCGCGTGAACAGTCAGGCGCTCAGGCTACCGGTGGGCGTGGCGTATCGGGCACAGGGGCGCGTTCAGCGTCGGCGGCCGAATCTCCACCTGCGCTCGCCGCCGCCCTCGTCCAGGGGGGTCCACACGGCACCGCTCCCGCCGCGGCGGAAGGGCGTGGTCGTCTTGTCCGGATCGTCCTCGAACCCGCCGCCGGGATCGCCGCCGAACCCGTCGCCGAACCCGCCGCCGGGGTCGTCGGCGGTCCGCGCCGGGTCCGGGAGGTCGGGGACCGCGTCCGGGACCGTGTCGCCGACCGCCCCGCCCTCCGGGAAGCCGGCGGGACCGCCCCCGCGCCGGTACTCCTCCCGGCTGGCGCGGGCCACGACCCGACCGCCGGAGGGCGGGGCCGCGTCGTCCGCGGCACGCCAGCGGACGGGCATCGCGGCGGAGAACAGCAGCAGCGTCCCCAGCGGCAGCGCCACGGCCAGGCCCGCGCCCGAGGGGTAGAGGGAGCTGTCCTCGTTGAGCCAGGACAGCGCCGCGTCCATGGACACCGGGTGCGCGACCGGCCACAGGCTCAGCGCCGTGAGCAGGGCCCCGCTGGCCCCGGCCACCAGCGGCGACAGCCGCGACGCCACCAGGTAGGCGCACACGACTCCCAACAGCCCCAGCACCACCGCCGACGAGACCGTCGCCACGGTCACCTCGCCCTCCGCGAACCGGGGGAGCAGCCCGGCCGACCAGGCCGCGGCGACCCACAGCACAGGGGCCAGGGCGACGCCGCCGAGCAGGCCGACCAGGTGGTGCAGCACGGTGAATCTCCCTCGCGTCACCCGCAGACGTTCTCCCGGGCGGTCGAGACCGCGCCGGAGTCCTCTTGCGCCGAGGGCTCCTCCGCCGGGGCGGCGTCCGCGGTCTGCGGGGCCTCGAACGCCGTGTAGTCGAATCCGATCACGATCTGGAGCTCACCGTCCAGGGCGGTGTCCTCGACCGTCCGGGAGCCCGGGATCATCCCGGCCACGTACTCGGCCGCGTCCGCGTCGTCCGCTCCGTGGCGCACCTGGGTGGTGGCGACGTCGAGGCTGCTCCAGTTCTGCGCCGGGGAGGACACCTGGAACCCGGCCGCGGCCAGATCGGCGTCCAGCTGCGCGCCCAGGCCGGCGGTGCCGATCCCGTTGAACACCTGGACCCGGATGTCGCCGGGCCGCAGCTCGGGCTCGGACCGCGCCTCCTCCGAAGGCCCGCCGATCGTCCGGTCGGCCCGGACCGCGGCGAACAGCTCGCGGGCGGCGGGCTCGTCCCAGAGCACGGCGACGTCGCCGCGCGGCGTCCAGTACTCCATGTCGGCGATGGGCACCTGCGTGAAGGTGACCTCGCCCATGTCCAGGTCGCGCATCTGGTAGGCGAGCTCGTTGATGGTGCCGGTGTCCAGTCCCTGGTCCACGGTCACCGACGACAGGGCGCTGTCCAGGAAGTCGGTCAGCTTGGCCGGGTCGGAGAGCGTCTCGGTGCTCATCGCCTGGTCGAGCATGGCGGACAGGACCTGCTGCTGGCGCTCGATCCGGTCCAGGTCGCCGCGCGATGTGGCGCGGGTGCGGGCGAAGGCCAGGGCCTCGGTCCCGTCCACCCGGTGCGTGCCCGCCTCCATGTCCAGATGGGCCTTGGGGTCGTGGATCGCCTCGGGCAGGCACACCTCGATGCCGCCCAGGGCGTCCACCACGTCCACGAAGCCGTTGAAGTCCACCTCGACGTAGTGGTCGACGCGGACGTCGGTCACCGACTCCACGGTCCGCACGGCCAGCTGCGGGCCGCCGTGGGCGTAGGCGGCGTTGATCTTGTCGGGCCCCTGGCCGGGGATCTCCACCCACAGGTCCCGGGGGATGCCGACGACGGTGACGTGGTCGCGGTCGTGGTTGAGCCGCACCAGCATCATGCTGTCGGAGCGCTGTCCCGGGGTGGAGCCCACGCTCAGCTCCTCCTGGGCCTCCTCGCTCATCTCGTCCCGGTTGTCGGAGCCGATCACCAGGAAGGTCAGGCCGCCGGTCTGCTCGGGGCGGTCGTCCTCGGACAGCCCGCCGAACACGTCGAACCGGTTCAGCGCCCCCGACATCCACCCGGTGAGCGCCCACGAGGTCCCCGAGGCGATCAGGACCAGCGCCGACAGCGCGCTCATCACCAGCAGGCCGGTGCGGCGCCGACGGGTGGCGGCGCTGGGCACGGTCACCCGGCCGGACCTGGGGGAGCGCTCGGGAGGAAGGGGCTGGGAGCGCTGGCGGCGGAACTCCTCCGCGGGTTCGTGCCGTCCCGCCCTGTCATCGCTCATCGGCGTCCCCGTCCCACCCGGTCAACGGTGTCCTTATCTCTAGGTTGTCACCCGATTCGCCGAAGCGCGCGGGATGTCAACCCCCGGCGTGTTGTCCTCCCCTTTGCCTGTCCGTCTCCTCGGTGTGACGCCGTGAACTGCGCGGAGGTTCGGCACGCGTGTTCCATCCTGAGCCGTATCCGGTATCACCATGTGACCGAAATCCCTGTTCGGGCAGGCAGGATAACGAGGTCCGGTCCCCGACCGGCCGTGACCCCCGTCCCGGGGCCGCCGACCCGCGCACGCCGCGCACCGGCCCGCCCCCGGTCACATCCCTCTCGCGACACGGAGTCCCAGTGACGTATCCCCAGCCCCACCCCGAGGCCGTCTCCAGCAGGAACTGGCTCGTGGCCCTCCTGCTCTGCCTGTTCCTGGGCACGATCGGCGTCCACCGCTTCTACACGGGCAAGATCGGCACCGGCGTCCTGATGATCCTCACCTGCGGCGGTGTCGGCGTCTGGACGCTCATCGACCTGATCATGATCATCGTCGGCTCGTTCAAGGACGCGGAGGGCCTGCCCGTCAAGAACCAGGGCTGAGGCACCGGCCCGGCCCGGCGGGGTTCCGCCGGGCCGTCGCCGCCGTACGCGTGCAGTACCGTTGACGCGCGTACGACACGCTCCTACGCAGTCCCGACACGTCTTGACCCTGGGAAGTGCCCGTGTCCTGGCCGCCTGTCTCCGTCGTCATGCCCGTACTCAACGAAGAGCGCCACCTCGCCGCCGCGGTGGAGCACGTCCTCGCCCAGGACTACCCGGGTGAACTGGAGGTCGTGCTCGGGGTCGGCCCCTCCTCGGACCGCACCCGCGAGGTCGCCGACGGGCTCGCCGCCGCCGACCCGCGCGTCAAGGTGGTGGACAACCCCACGGGCAGGACCCCCTCCGGGCTCAACGCCGCCATCGGGGCCTCCTCGCACGACATCGTCGCCCGTATCGACGGGCACGCCATGATGCCCTCGGACTACCTGCGGGTGGCCGTGGAGACGCTCCGCGAGACCGGAGCCGACAACGTCGGCGGGATCATGGCCGCCGAGGGCACGACCCCCTGGGAGCGGGCGGTCGCCGCCGCCATGACCTCCAAGGTGGGCGTGGGCAACGCGCGCTTCCACACCGGCGGCGAGGGCGGGCCGGCCGACACCGTGTACCTGGGCGTCTTCCGGCGCTCGGCGCTGGAGCGGGTCGGCGGCTACGACGAGGCGTTCCTGCGCGCCCAGGACTGGGAGATGAACCACCGCATCCGCACCAGCGGCGGCACGGTGTGGTTCCAGCCGCGCATGCGGGTCTCCTACCGCCCCCGGCGCAACGTGCGCCTGCTCGCCAAGCAGTACTTCCACTACGGCCGCTGGCGCAGGGTGGTCTCCCGCCAGCACAAGGGCACCATCAACCTGCGCTACCTGGCCCCGCCCCTCGCCCTGACCGGCGTGGTCGTCGGACTGGTCGGCGGCTTCCTCTTCTGGCCGCTGTTCCTGGTCCCGGCCGCCTACCTGGCCCTGATCACCGCCGCGTCGGTGCCGCTCGGCCGCGGCCTGCCCGCCGCCAGCCTGCCGATGATCCCGCTCGCGCTGGCCACCATGCACATGTCGTGGGGCGCCGGGTTCATCACCAGCCCGCCCGGACTCGGCTCGGACTCGCGCACGGCGCAGGCGGCCCGGGCCTGAGCGCCCTCCCCTCCGGCGGCTTCCGGTCCGGGCCCCTCCCGTACGGGAGGGGGCCCTCTGCTAGGTAGGGGACAGGGACAGGGAACGGAAAGTGGGTGTCATGGACGACTTGCGCGGCGACCAGGCCGTGTGGCGGTTCGACGGCGAGACGGTCGCGATCAGGTACGAGGCCCGGGGCTGGTTCAAGGACCCCCTGCTCAAACGGATCGGCCAGCTCGAACTCCCCGTGAGCGCGATCGCCGAGGTCGACTTCCAGCCCGGCGCGGGCCGCAGGAAGGGGTGGCTGCTGCGGCTGCGCCTGCACGAGCGGACGGACCCCTACGCGGCGGTCGGCGCGATGCTCAAGGAGAAGTCCCAGCCGTTCCGGCTCACCGGCCAGGCCAGCGGTGAACTGGTCGCCGAGTACCTGGCCGACCAGATCCGGTTCGCCGCCGAGCAGAGCGGGCCCCCCGCCCCCGACACGGCCGTCCGGCTGGTGCCCCGCCTGCCCTTCCACATCCAGACCTCCGAGGGCACCGCGACCCTGGACGGCTCCACCGTGCGCCTGGTCTGGTCCGGCGGCGAGGCGGGCGGGCGCAAGCGCAAGGCGCAGCGCCGCGAGTACGACCTCTCCGAGATCACCGGGGTGGACTGGGCGCCCTCCGACGGCTGGGAGTGGGGCTACATGCGCCTGGTCACCGCCGACGGAGGCGGCAAGGACGCCGGGAAACCCAAGCACGACCTGCGCACCCTCGTCGCCGA
The DNA here is from genome assembly GCA_002529455.1 of Glycomyces fuscus. Lineage (GTDB taxonomy): Bacteria > Actinomycetota > Actinomycetes > Streptosporangiales > Streptosporangiaceae > Nocardiopsis > Nocardiopsis fusca. The sequence goes on along the minus strand of NYMS01000037.1, from coordinate 87,773 downwards.
CGAGGGCACCGAGGGCTACGACACCCTGCTCATGGCGGCGACGATCACCGCCCACGTGTGGGCCGTGTCGGAGCCGGGACCCGGCGGCCCCGAGGGACGCGGCGCCGTCGCCAGGCTCAGGGACCCGCGGTGGTGGCTGGACGCGGCGGCGAGGTCGGCGGACCAGCTCAAGAGCCTCCAGGCGCGGCCCGCGGACCCGGACGCGGAGGACGGCGGGCCGGGGCCCGAAGCCGGGGCCGGGGCCGCCTCCGGGGAGGCGGCCGCCCTCCCCGACACGGAGTGGATCTTCCGGCAGATCGAGCGCCTGGGCGAGCTGCACACCAGGGGGCTGCTCACCGACGAGGAGTTCTCCGCCAAGAAGGCCGAGCTCCTCGGCCGTATCTGAGGCCTCCCGCCGGCGCGGCCCGGCCGGTGCGGCCGCCCGACCCGCCCGACCGATCGGCCGGGCCGCCCGCTCCGGGCGGGTCAGGGCCTCCCGGGAGAGCCGCCCTTGAGCGCGGACACCGTCCCGGGGACGTCGTCCACCACGACCGCGTCCATCCCCGCCTCGGCGAACCGCGCCGCGTCCACCGGGTCCGGGCACCAGGAGAGGACCTCGATCCCCGCCCGGTGCGCCAGGTCCACGGTGTACTCCACCGACCGGCGGCCCCGGCGGGGCGCGTCCCCCGACAGTCCGAACGAGCGCGCGTCGATCGCCACCACCGGGCACCCCATCCCGGCGGCGCCCGCCACGGCCTGGTCCAGGGGGTTGCGCACGAACGGCATCCACGCCGTCGGCACCGACGGCACCTCCTCGCGGACGGCGAGCAGGACGCCCGGGTCGAAGGAGCAGACGAACACTCGGCGACGTCCGGCCTCCCTGCGCAGGTACGGCAGGAGAAGGGAGACCGTCCGGCGCGAGGGTGCGTCGACCGCGTCCTCCATCACCGACTTGACGTCCACGTCCAGTCCCACCCCGGCCGGGACCGCGGCCAGGCCCTCCTCCAGGCCGAGCACCCCGGCCCCGGCGCACTCGCGCGCGGTCAGCTCCACGATCGCGCGGCCGTCATCCAGGGCGGCGTCGTGGTGGAGCACCAGCGCGTCGTCGGCGGTGCGGCGCACGTCGATCTCGACCCAGTCCGCCCCGGCCCGCGCCGCGGCGGCGTAGGACTCCGCCGTGTTCTCCCGGGCCCCGTCCACCACGCCGCGCCCCGCGCCGCGGTGCCCGACCACCTCGGTCGCCTCGAAGACCCGGCTCACGCGTCCGCCCCCGACAGGGCGGCGCGCTCGCGCATGCGGCGCAGCAGCGCCTCGGCGACCTCCACGTCGCCCGGGTTGGTCACCTTGATGTTGCTCTCCTCGCCCGGCACGATCCGCACCTCCTCCTCCGGCAGGTACCGCAGCACCACGCCGCAGTCGTCGGTGGCCACCAGGCCCGGATCGGCCGCGGCCAGCTCGTAGGCGCGGCGTGCCACACCGAGCCGGAAGCCCTGCGGGGTCTGCATCCTGCGCAGCTCCGCGCGCGGGGGGACCTGCGCGATCACCTCGCCGCCGGACCGGCCGGGCGCCACCCGCACCACGGTGTCGGCGCTGGGCACCGCGACCCCGACCGCGCCCGCCCGTTCCAGCGCCGCCACGCACGCGCTGATGGTGGCCGGGCTCACGAGCGGGCGCGCGGCGTCGTGCAGCAGCGCCAGGTCGGTGTCGGCCGCGCCGCCCATCGCGGCCAGGGCGGCGAGGGAGGTGCCGGTGCGGGTCGCGCCGCCGGGGAGGACGGCGCTGACCTTGGTGAACCCGGCCGCGTCGACGATCTCCCGGACCCGGTCCAGATACTCCTCCACCATGAGCACGACGATCTCGTCGACGTCCGGGCACGCCTCGAAGGCGGCGATCGCGTGCTCCAGGATGGGCCGCCCCTCCAGGGGCAGCAGCTGCTTGGGCGCGGACGCGCCCATCCGCGCACCCACCCCTCCGGCCAGAACCGCCGCGATCACGCGCGGACGCATGGCTCCACCTCTTCCGTCGTCCACGGCCGCCGTCCACAGCGGCCGGATGCCCCTGGTGCGCCCGGCCGCGTTCGGGTTTCCTGGATGTACGGGGGGTCCCCGGGGCCCGCCGTCACCGTGCTGCCCGCGTCCCCGCGCCCGCCGCGGTCGGCCGCGGCCCCGGCCCGGTGCGCTCCCGGCCGAGGCTAGCCGACCACGTGCCGCGCCGCGCCCCCGCCCGGCGCTTCCTCCGACCGGCGCCTCCGCCCGGCGCCCCGTCCCGCGCGCCCGGTTCGGGAGGTCATCGGGCGAAGGTACAAAACGTGCATTGGTGACAGGTGGGGTGGCACAGCCCGTCGTTCGCAGCGGTAACCTATGGACGCCTGTATGGCGTGCCCGGTGCCGACCTCCTCCCGGAAGCGGTCGTTGAGCCGGGCGCGGTCCGTGACATCCCCCGGTCGCCCGGACACGCTCCCCCGTTTCGGTACGCCGTGCGGGGTGGACCGCGTATGTCGGCCGGTGCGCGCAGGCGAGTACGAGCACGCCCGTCCGGCCGCATCGTGGGCCGGACGAGACATCAACCCTTGGAGGTGGCGGTGGCGTCAAGGGCGCTGGCCGTCTGGGAGCACCGGAAGGTCGTCGGCCTCCTGGTCCGGCGCGACCTGAAGGTCAAGTACCAGCAGTCCGTACTGGGGTACGCCTGGACGATGTTGGAGCCCCTGGCTCTGACGATGGTCTACTTCTTCGTCTTCGGCGTCATCCTCAACGCCGAACGGGGCATGCCGGAGGAGGCCCTGGCACAGGGCGGCTTCCTGCTGTTCCTCGTGGCGGGGATCCTGCCCTGGAACACCTTCGGGTCGATCCTGTCCGAGGCACCCCGCGCGATGATCACGCACTCCAAGCTGATCACCACGATGAAGGTTCCGCGGGAGATCTTCCCCACTGCCACGGTCGGCACGAAGCTCGTCGAGTACCTGCTCACCTGGCCGGTGCTGATCCTCTTCGTGATCTTCCTCGGCGGCAGGCCCTCGTGGGAGGGCGTGCTGCTGTGGCTGCCGCTGGCCATCGTGCTCCAGTTCGTCTTCGGACTCGGCCTCACCCTCTTCCTGTCCGCGGTCAACGTGCTGCTGCGCGACGTCGAGCGCCTGGTGCGCATCGCCTCCCGCCTGCTGTTCTACGGCTCGGCGATCCTCTACCCGGCCACGATGGTGCTCTCCTCGGCCGCGGTCCCGGAGTGGGCGAAGGCACTCTTCCAGCTCAACCCGCTGCTGGGTATCTTCGAGATGCACCGCGCGGTGTGGTTCGCCGGATTCGAGGAACTCACGCCGAGCACCCTCGCGCTGACCTCGTCGGTGGTCGGTTCGGTTCTCATGCTGATCATCGGATACTGGACGTTCCGCCGTCTGGAGATGTCCGTCCTGAAGGAGCTGTGATGGCGCAGACGACCTACGGCGCCGGGACCACCACCGGGCCGGTCATCGAGGCCAAGGGCCTCGGCGTCAAGTTCGCCGTGAACCGCCGACGCAAGCGCAGCCTGCGCGAGATGTTCATCCACGGCACCAAGCGCGACCCCAACGCCGAGGGCGACGAGTTCTGGCCGCTGCGCGACGTCACGTTCGAGATCGGGCGCGGCGAGTGCGTGGGCATCGTGGGCAAGAACGGCACCGGCAAGTCGACCCTGCTCAAGCTGATCGCCGGGGTGCTCATCCCCGACGAGGGCGAGGTGCACGTCCACGGCAAGGTCGCCCCGCTGCTGGAGCTGCGGGCCGGGTTCAACGACAACCTGACCGGCCGCGAGAACGTGTACCTGGTCGGCTCCCTGCACGGGATGACCGAGAAGCAGATCGACGAGCGCTTCGACGAGATCGTCGACTTCGCCGAGATCAAGTCCAAGTTCGTGGACACCCCGGTGCGCCACTACTCCAGCGGCATGAAGGTGCGGCTCGGCTTCGCGCTGATCTCCCAGCTGGAGCACCCGATCATGCTGGTCGACGAGGTGCTCGCGGTCGGCGACAAGGCCTTCAAGCGCAAGTGCTACGAGGCCATCGACCGCATGCTGGCCAACCAGCGCACGATGGTCCTGGTGTCGCACAACGAGAAGGACCTGCGCCGCTTCTGCAACCGCGGGCTCTACGTCAAGGGCGGCGGGCTCGCCCTGGACACCGACATCGACGCCGCGCTCGCCGCCTACAACGACGACACCCAGGCCGAGATCGACGAGCGCAAGAAGCGCGACGCGGAGAAGAAGAAGCGCGCGCAGGAGAAGGCCAGGAAGGCCGAGGCCGACAACGACGGCGGAGCGGGCGGCGACGGCGGCCAGGCCGCCTGAACCGGCCCGGGGCCGCCCCGCGCCCCCGCCGAACGCGCTGACGCGCACCACCGGAGTCCTTCCGGCGGTGCGCGTCTCGCGTGTGGCCACATGTCCGGAAAAGGCGCTGCCCCGCCGTGCCGCGCTCCACCGGTCCGCATGTGTGTCAGTGATTGAACAGTCACCCACAGTGAGGAACGGTGTCTCTCAGCAGAGCTGGGAGGGGACACGTCCATGGCCCACAGCGGCACCGTGGCGCGGTCGGCCGCGCGGATGCTGGAACGCAGACACGTCACCCGCGCCGGGGTGGCCCGGATCGGGGTCCTGGGGGCCGTCGGCGCGGCGGTCTGGTTCTCCCGGGCCGACACGGTCGGCGGCCTGGCGGGCTCGGCCTTCCTCGGCGCGGTCCTGTTCTGCGACGCGGTCCGCGAGCGCATGCGGGCCCACCGGCGCGACGCCCTCACCCTGTGGCTCGTGGCGATGCTGGCGCAGCTGCGCGAGTACGCGGTCTACCTCGGCCTGGCGGCGGGCGCCGTGGCCGCGGGGGTCGACGGGGCCTGGGGGTGGGCCGCGGGCGCGCTCGTCGCCCTGGCCCTGCGCGAATCGCTCCTGGCGGCCGGGTCCGCTCCGGCCGACCCGGGGCGGGGGCCGGGAGGAAAGGGGTCCCCGTCGTCCGCCCAGAGGCCTCCTGGCGGCCTTCTGGGGGGTCTGGCGCCCCGCCCGCCCCAGGGGCCCCGCGCCAGCGACCCGGAACTGACCGCGCGCCTGTTCGGCACCACCGTGGTGGACGGCGCGGCGGGCGGCCCCCGCCCGGCCCGGGCCCCGGCCGGGGCCTCCACGAACGGGACCTCCGTGAACGGGGTCCCCGTGGGAGGGGACACCGCGGTTCCCGGTGCCCCCGGTGCCCGCGGGAGGGCCGGGGCGGACGGGACGGCCGTGGCGGAGCCCGCCGCCGACGGCCGCGCCGAGGACGCCGCCCCCTCGACGCTGCGCCGGATCGCGGCCTTCCCCCAGCCCGTGCGCTTCCTGGCCATCGCGGTGACCGCGACGCTCTGGGACGCGCGCGTCACCTTCGTCACCCTCGTCGTCGGCTGCGTCGTCGCGGCCACCGCCCGACTCGCCGATCCCGTCGGGAACCGGCGGTGAACGCGAGCGCGGGGCACGGGGCCCCGGGCGGGCAGCGGCGTGATCCGACCCGCCCCGACGTGCGGTTCCTCCGTGACGACAGTCACATGGCGCTCCTGCTCGGCCGGATCGCCCCGGGGGGAGTACCGCCCCTGCTCACCGCGCTCACCGGGCTCCTGGTCGTCGGGACGCTCCTCGCGGCAGGCCACGGACGGCTGACAGGCATTACCCTGTTCGCACCGGTCGCTGCCCTGCTACTGTCCGGACTGGCCTCGGGCCATCCCCACGACGGACGGTCCGACTGGCTCGTGCCACCCGTCCTGCGCGTCACCGAGTACGGGTACCTGGCGGTCCTGGGGCCGGCGTCCGGTGTACCGGGTCCCCTGGTGTTCGTACTCTTGATAGCGGTCGCCTGCCACCACGGCGACGACGTGGCACGTCCCGCGGTCGGCTCGACCCGCCCGGAGGGGGTGCGCGCGGCGGCTCTCGGCTGGGACGGCCGCATGCTCATCATCGCGGTCGCAGGAGCGCTGCACGCGCTCGCCCCCGCCTACGGCATACTCGCCGGATACCTGGCGGTGCTGCTCGTCCGCGAGGCCGTGCGCACCTGGAGCGCGACACCGGTGGCCGACGTACGCGCCGACGCCGCCCCCGGCGACGGCGACACGGACCAGGGTGGTCCGCGGACCACCCGGCCATGCCACGCAGACGGGGGCCGACCGGCCGCCGGAACGAACGGGGAGGCGTGAGAGCCCTCCCCGAACTAAGGAGGAACACGCCCTCATGCTCGGAATGGTTCTCGCCGCAGGCGCGGGGCGCCGTCTACGCCCCTACACCGACACCCTGCCCAAGGCCCTGGTGCCCGTCGACGGCGAGACGACCATCATGGACATCTCGCTGCGCAACCTGGCGGCGGCCGGACTGACCGACGTCGTCGTCGTGGTCGGCTACCGCGCGGAGGCGGTCGAGGCGCGCAAGGAGGCACTGGAGGAGCGCCACGGCGTCAAGCTCACCCTCAGCCACAACGACAAGGCCGAGGAGTGGAACAACGCCTACTCCCTGTGGACCGCGCGCGAGTTCTTCTCCGAGGGCGTCCTCCTCGTCAACGGCGACACGGTTCACCCCGTGGGCGTCGAGGAAACGCTACTCGCCGCACGGGGACCGGAACTCCTCCTCGCGGTGGACAACGTCAAAAGTCTCGCTGACGAGGAGATGAAGGTGACCCTCGACGAGGAGGGCCACCTGCGCACCATCACCAAGCTCATGGACCCGGCCACCGCCGCGGGCGAGTACATCGGCGCCACCCTCATCGAGGGGTCCCTGGACGCCCGCCTCGCCGACGCCCTCAAGGCCACCTGGGAGCGCGACCCGCAGCTGTACTACGAGGACGGCTACCAGGAGCTGGTCAACCGCGGCGAGAAGATCTCCGTGGCGCCGATCGGCGAGGTGGACTGGGTCGAGGTCGACAACCACGACGACCTGGCCAAGGCGAGGGAGATCGCATGCCGCTACTAGCCCGCATGCTCCCCTCCCCGCTGGCGATCGACGTCCGCCGGGGAGCCGTCGCCTCCCTCGGGACGGTGCTCGCCGACCGCAGGATCGCCACCGAGGGCCGCATCGCCGTGGCCGTCGGCCCGGGCCAGGGGGCGCAGATCGCCGCCGAGCTGGACCTGCCCCACTGCGAGGTCTTCCACGTCGAGGAGGGCACCGTCGACGCCGCGACCGAGCTGGGCAAGAAGCTCCGCTCGGGCGCCTACGAGGCGGTCGCCGGGATCGGCGGCGGCAAGACCATCGACGTGACCAAGTTCGCCGCCACCATGGCGGGGATCCCCATGGTGGCCGTGGCCACCAACCTCGCGCACGACGGCATCGCCTCGCCGGTCAGCTCGCTGGAGCACGAGGGCGGCAAGCCCTCCATCGGCGTGACCATGCCCATCGCCGTGGTCATCGACGTCGACTACGTCCGGGCGGCCCCCCCGCACCTGGTGCGCTCGGGCATCGGCGACGTGGTCAGCAACATCTCCGCCATCGAGGACTGGGAGCTGGCGGGCCGGGTCAACGGCGAGCCGGTGGACGGTATGGCCGTCACCTTCGCCAGGGTCGCGGCCGAGGCGGTCCTGCACCGGCCGGACTCGGTGGAGTCCGACTCCTTCCTCACGGTGCTCGCCGAGGGCCTGGTGCTCTCGGGGATGGCCATGTCGGTGGCCGGGTCCAGCCGCCCGGCCAGCGGTGCGTGCCACGAGATCCTGCACGCGATCACCCAGCTCCACCCGGGCACCAGCAACCACGGCGAACTCGCCGGGCTGGGCGCGCTGTACGCGTCCTTCCTGCGGGTGCGGCACCTGGACTGGCCGGAGGCGCGGATGCGCGAGATCCGCGACTGCCTGATCCGCCACGAGCTGCCCATCGTGCCCTCCGACGTCGGACTCGACGACGCGGAGTTCGCGCGGGCGGTGGTCCACGCCCCGGACACCCGTCCGGGCCGGTTCACCATCCTGGAACACCTGAACCTCTCCGAGGACGAGATCGGACGGAGCGTCAAGGACTATGTCGAAGCCGTCGGTCGCTGAGGTCCGCGCGGGCGGCCAGCCCGCCGGCATCAAGGAGAGGACGAACGAGGAGCACTGGGCGGGCCGCCTCTACATGCGCGACCTGTCCCCGTACCTGACCACGTTCTTCGTCCGGCTCGGCGTTCCCCCCAACCCGATCACCTACCTGATGATGGCCTTCGGCGTGCTCGCCGGGGTCGTGGTCGCCTTCGGCGGCCTGTGGTCGGCGATCGTGGCGGCTCTGTTCGTGCAGGTGTACCTGCTGCTGGACTGCTCCGACGGCGAGGTGGCCCGCTACACCGGCCGCACCAGCGTGGCCGGGATCTACCTGGACCGGATCGGCCACTACGTGTCCGAGATCGCGCTCCTCGTCGGGCTGGGCGTGCGCGCCCAGGGCGAGTGGGAGGCGGGCGGCTGGGTCGTCCTGGGCATGGCCGCGGCGATCGGCGTGGCGCTCATCAAGGCCGAGACCGACAACGTGGTGGTGGCGCGCGCCAAGGCGGGCCTGCCGGAGAAGATCTCGGACGAGGCGATGCGCCCGCGCTCGTCCGGGCTGAGCCTGGCCCGCCGCCTGGCCTCGGCGCTGAAGGTGCACCGCCTCATCCAGGCGGTGGAGCTGTCCCTGATCGTCGTGGTGGCGGCCGTGGCGGACGCCTTCCTCGGCGACCTGGCGGCCACCCGGATCCTGGTGGCGGCGTGCGCCGCCGTGGGCGTGCTGATGAGCTTCGCGCACTTCGTGAGCGTGCTCGCGTCGCGTCGCCTCGAGTAGTCCTCGCGTTCGGCGGCGGGCGTCCCGGGCGGAACCGGGGCGCCCGCCGCGGCCGGTTCCGGGACGGGCGCCGACCGGATCCCGGGTCCGCCCGCGGCGGGGACGCCGTCCAGGACAGTTCGGTCGCCCCCCTCCCGAAACGGGCCGGAGCGACACGAACAACGCGCCGGTGACATTGACGTTACGAACGGGGTCGTGCAGGTTACCCTTTCCACGGTCCCGTCCACCTTCCCTTTATTCTTTCGTTAGTCTGTTTCTGCGAGCGTTGGTCATGTGTCAACCTTCCCGCAACATGTCGTCCACTGAACGGTCGCAACCATGGCCACACCCGTGATCCCGCCCTCCTCGAGCCCGGAGAAACCCGAGGTGACGGGCTCCCCAGTGCCCAGAGCCGAACGGAGCCGCCCCCAGGTGTCCGCGCCCACCCTGTCCTGCGTGCTGCTGACAATGGGCAACCGTCCCGCCGAACTGCGCAGGGCCATCACCAGCGTGTTCGAGCAGGAGGACGCGGACGTCGAGGTCGTGGTCGTCGGCAACGGCGCGGACCTGCCGGAGCTGCCCGAGGGCGTCACGCGGGTGCGCCTGCCGGAGAACGTGGGCATTCCCGAGGGGCGCAACCACGGTGTGCGGGCGACCAGGGGCGACATCATCCTCTTCCTGGACGACGACGGCTGGTACCGCTCCACGGACCTGGCCCGCCACGTGCGCGAGCGCTTCGCGGCCGACCCGTCGCTGGGCGCGCTGTCCTTCCGCATCGCCGACCCCGACGGCGGCCCCGACCAGCGCCGCCACGTGCCGCGCCTGCGCGTGGGCGACTCCCGCAAGTCGAGCGTGGTGACCACGTTCCTCGGCGGGGCGTGCGCGATCCGGCGCACCGCCTTCGAGGCCGGGGGCGGCCTGCCGGGGGACTTCTTCTACGCGCACGAGGAGACCGACCTCGCCTGGCGGATCATGGACGCGGGCTACGGGATCGAGTACGACGCCGACGCGGTGATGTACCACCCGGCGGTGGCGCCGACCCGCCACGAGAACTTCTACCGGCTCAACGCCCGCAACCGGGTGTGGCTGGCCCGCCGCAACCTGCCCTGGCCCCTCGCCGCGGTCTACCTCGGCACCTGGATCGCTCTGACCGTGCTGCGCGAGCGCGACCGCGGTGCGCTGCGCTCGTGGTTCGCGGGCTTCCGGGAGGGCTGGCGCGAGGAGGCCGGTCCGCGCACCCCGATCAGCTGGTCGACCGTGTGGAGGATGACCCGGGCCGGGCGCCCGCCGGTGATCTGACCCCCGACCGGCCCCGGTCGAGGGCGTGGGCCGGGGAAGCGGACACGGGCGGCCGGGGCCCCGACGGCTCCCGGGCCCGAGGACGGGACGACGGCCGTGTCCGGCCGGCCCCGGTCCGGGCCTGCGAACACCCGACCGCTCCGCGCCCGGCAGCCCCGCGCGGGGCCGTGGCGCGCGCCACCCCTCCTCCCGGCCCGGGGGTCCGACCGCCGCGCCGGCCCGTGGAGGCGGGCACCGGCGCCCGGAGGCGGCGGGCCCCGGGGCCGCTGTGGCCGTCGTGCCGTTCAGGGGTCCGGTGCGTGGAGGCCCGCAGCCGTCCCGTCGCCGCACACGCACGAGGATCCGGCCGCCACGGGAGCCGAGGCCGGGACCGGGCGAGGCGTCCGCAGGAGCGCTCGGGAGGGGGCACGGGCGTGTCCTCCGCGGGAAACGGCGTCGGATGCTCCTCCCGGCCGCGCACCGACCACGGGAGGCCGCGGCCGTTCAGGTCACACCGTGGCCGCACGAGACGTGACGAAGGGGCCGGGCACCGCGGGTGTCCGGCCCCTTCGCGCGTGTGCGCGGGCCGGACGGCCGCCGCCGCCCCGTTCTGTCGTCGGAAAACTGTTGCCGCTTGACAATAGTTGCGCGTGTCGGCATTGTTTACGGTTGGGAAGCCCGCCCCCGGGGTGGCAGCTGCCCCGGGTGTCGCAGGGGAGCGGAGGATCCACCCCCGCGTGGCGCCGGGCCGCCCGTCCGATCCGCACCAGCGGCTCAGGCCGTACGGAAGTTCGGTTGGTCGGAGCTGCCGGAGTGTTCGTCGGAACGGCTCGCCGCCTCGCGGAAGGACGTCAGCCCTTCCAGGAGCATCGCACGCTTCCGCGGGGGCATGCGGGCGATGACCTCGTGGAGCTCCGCCTCCCTGCGGGCCCTCAGGTCGCGCAGGAAGGTCCGGCCGCTCTCGCTCAGCCAGAGCCTCAGCTCACGACGGCTGTTCGGACTCGGCGTCCGGGTCACGAAGCCGACCGCCTGGAGGCGGTCGCACAGCCTGCTCACGGACGGAGGGGTGGAACCCAGGCGCTCGGTCACAGTACGCAGGTTCACGCCGTCCTCCTCCTCGAGGATGAAGAGGACCTTGAGTTGCGGAGGAGAGACCGGTGAGGCGGCGACCTCACGACCGCGCCCCCAGAGCACTTCCATGAGTTCGGTGACGGTGGATGCCGCACGGGCTGCTTCGGCTGTCGGTTCCTGTGATTCAGGACTCACTTTCCACTCTCACACATCGCGTCTGTGAGCCGTACCCGTCCGCGCTCGGAAATCGGGTATCTCTACGACCATAACGGAACGACCGGTTCCGTTCCCGCCGACCGTACCCGTGCCGGTGCGCGGGATACTTCTCCAATCGGCACAGAAAACGCAGGTCGAGCCAGTGAACAGATCCGAGACCGTAGCGCGGTCCCTTCGTGAAGCCCAACCCCACGGGCTCATGGCGGTCCTCCGTGAGGCTCTCGCTGAGGACTACGCGGCGGCGTCCGCCGAACTCTTCCTCGCCGACTACGGACTCAAGGTACTCTGCCACGTCCCCGATCCGCCCGACGAGTGCGCGGGGGAGTACTCCGTCTTCAACAGCGTCGTGGGCAGGGTCTTCGGTGCTCAGGAGACCTTCGTCGAGGACAGTTTCGGGTTCGAGGCCGTGACCGTGCACCTCCCGGTGAGCGCCCGCGGAGACCGTCTGGGCGTGCTCACCGTCGAGCTGAAGGCGGCCGACTACTCCGCCGAGGTGCTCACCGAGCTGGAGCGGATCGCCGACGTGCTCGGACACGAGATCCTCGTCGCCGAGCGCGACACCGACGTCTACCGGGCGCTGCGCCGCAGGGACCGTCTCACCCTGGCCGCCGAGGTCCAGTGGGACCTGCTGCCCGGCCGGGGCTTCGAGTGCCCCGAGTACAGCATCGGCGCCCAGCTCGAACCGGCCTACTCCATACGCGGCGACAACTTCGACTGGTCGGCCGCGCCGGACCAGCTCATCCTGGGCATCACCAATGGCATGGGCGAGGGGATCGACGCCTCGCTCCTGACCAGCCTGGCGGTCAACGCCCTGCGCAACGCCCGCCGCGGCGGGATCCCGCTCGCCGACCAGGTGGCCCTCGCCGACAAGGCCGTCTACGCTCACTACCGGGGAGAGCGCTACCTGGACGTCCTCCTGCTCGGCTTCGACCTGGCCACCGGTGAGGTGCAGGTGGTCGACGCCGGCTCGCCCCTCCTCTACCGCCTGCGCGGTGACCAGGTCGAACAGATGCCCTTCGAGGCCCAGCTGCCCATGGGTATGGCCGAGGACACCGTGTACACCGCGGAGAGCTTCAGGGTCGAGCCCGGCGACCGGCTGGTGTTCGTCAGCGACGGGGTGTTCGACGCCCGGGGGGCCTCCGAGGAGGAGACCTTCGGCCACCGGGCCCTGTCCCGTGCCATCCTGGCCACCAGGTTGGTGCCCAGCGCCTCCGTTCCCCAGGAGGTTCTGCGCCACCTGGCCGAGTACCGGGGTGAGCACGAGTCCGTCGACGACGCGCTGGTGGTCTGTCTGGACTGGCGGGGCCGTCCTGAGGGGGCGTAGGCGCGGCACCGCGCCCCGGGCCGGTGCGTACCGTGTCCCCTCCCCACCGGACCTCCGTCTGGTAGACAATTGCCACGCGGCAAACAACGTACGACCCACCCCTTCCGAAGACGTGCAGTGACCACGAGGAGATGTATGACTGACGGAGCATCCGACCACAACCGGTCGGGCGCGCGGATCGTGTCCGCCTTCCTCCGGCGCCGCAGGGAGCAGATCGCCCAGCGGTGGGCGGACCTTCCCCTCTTCCAGACGGTGTTCACCGTCACCCGGGACGAGGCCGTCGAGGCCTGTCACGCGGTCGTCGACTCCCTCGCGGTGGTCGCCGAGAGCGGACGCGTCGACGACCTGGAGGCCCCGGGCTTCCACCCCGTCCGCGAACAGCTCGTCGCGATGACCGCCTCGCGCGCGAGGTCGGGCCTGTCCACCGGCCAGGTCGACCGCGAGGTCAGCACCCTGGGCGAGGCCACGATGGACCTGCTGGTCGCGGACGCCCCCGGCACCGGGCCCGAGGAGCTGTGCGAGATCCGCGTCCAGCTCGTCACGCTGTTCTCCACCCTGCGGGTCATGGTCATCGAGAGCATGCTCCAGGAGAACCAGGAGATCATCCAGCGCCAGCGCCAGCAGCTCCTGGAGATGGCGACCCCGGTCGTCAAGCTCTGGGACCGCCTCGTCGCCGTGCCGCTCATCGGCATGCTCGACAGCGCGCGCAGCCAGGTGGTGATGGAGAACCTCCTGGAGGCCATCGTCGAGCACAAGGCCACCATCGCCATCCTGGACATCACCGGCGTGTCGACGGTGGACTCGCTCGTCGCGCAGCACCTCATGAAGACCGTCGCCTCGGCGCGCCTCATGGGAGCGGAGTGCGTGATCTCCGGTATCCGCCCCGCCATCGCCCAGACCATCGTCCAGCTCGGACTCGACCTGGGCCCGGTCACCACCCGGGCCAGCCTGGCCGACGCACTGGAGTGGGCGCTGGAGCGCCGTGAGAGCAACGCACCGTCCATGCAGGGATCCTGAGAGCTGATTGGACAGGTACGTGACTAGTCCTCCCACCATCCCGGTCCTCGACCTCGGCGGGCTGCTGCTCGTGAGCATCCAGGGCGAGCTGCCCGACGAGGCCGCGGTGGACCTCCAGAACGACGTGACCACCGCGGTGGCCGACACCGGCTCCCGCGGACTCATCATCGACATCAGCTCGCTCGACATGGTCGACTCCTTCCTCGCACGCGTCCTCGCCGAGGTGGCGGCCTCCTCCCGGCTCCTCGCCGCGAGGACCGTCCTGGTCGGCATGCGCCCGGCGGTGGCCATCACCCTGGTCGAGCTGGGCCTGACCCTGCCGGGCATGGACACCGCCCGCACGGTCACCGAGGCCGCGGCCAGCTTCGGGGTCACCATCGAGCGGAGGGAACGGCCGGAACGGGGCGCGACGTGAGCCAGGCCTCCGCGGAGCCGATCCGCGTGCCCATTCGCAGGGACACCGACCTGACGGCGGTCCGCCAACAGGTGCGCGCCCTGGCACAGCAGACAGGGTTCGGCCTGGTCCAACAGACCAAGCTCGTGACCGCGGCCAGCGAGCTGGCCCGCAACACACTCGTGCACGGAGGAGGGGGATCCACCGAGATCCGCGTCGTGCACGGCCCGGCGGGGCAGGGAGTGTGCGTGTCCTTCGTCGACTCGGGTCCGGGGATCTCCGACGTGGACATGGCCCTGACCGACGGCTACTCCACCGCGGGCGGCCTGGGCATGGGCCTGAGCGGCTCCAAACGCCTCGTCCAGGAGTTCGAGATCCAGAACCTCCCCGAGGGCGGGGCCAGGGTCACGATCACCTCCTGGGCCGACCCCTACGGGCGCGGAGCCCGATGACCAGGGTCTGGGACCTGACGGTCACCGACGCCACGCGCGTGTCCGACGCGGCCAGGGCCGCCCGGAAGGCCGCGCTCGGCCTCGGTCTGGACAGGGCCGCGGCGGACGCCGCGGCCCTCACCGCGTCCGAGCTGGCGACCAACATGTGCAGGTACGCGGGCGGGGGGCGCTTCGTGGCGGAGGAGGCCCAGGGTCCCTGGGGCACGGCCCGGGCCCTGCAGATCCTCGCGCTGGACCACGGCCCCGGCATCCCCGACGTCCCCCGCGCCATGGAGGACGGCTTCTCCACCGTGGCGGACTCCCTGGGGGCGGGGCTCGGCGCCTGCGCGCGCGCCGCCGACTTCTTCGAGGTCCAGAGCAGCCCCGGCAGGGGGACGGTCGCGGTGGCCCGGTTCGCCCGGCCCGCCGACCGCGCGCTCTTCGGGGCCCGCGCGGCCACGGGCGGGATGCACATCCCCCTGGGCGGCCACAGCCTCTCCGGGGACGCCCTGGCCTTCCACGGCGGCGGCGGAGTGCGCACGGTCATGCTCGCGGACGGGCTCGGGCACGGTGACGCCGCGTCGGAGGCCGCCGACACGGCCGCCCGCTTCGTCACCGGCAGCAGGGGAGGGGCCCCCGAAGCGCTGCTGCGCGGGCTGCACGAGGCGCTGCGGCGCACGCGCGGCGCGGCCGTCGCGATCGCCGCGGTCGACGAGTCCCGGGGCCGCCTCACCTTCTGCGGGGTCGGCAACATCGGCGCGCGCCTGTACCGGGCCGGGCGCTGGGAGACACTGCTCTCCCAACCCGGGATCGTGGGGGCCTTCACCCTGAGGACACCGGCCCCGGCGCTGCGCGAGTGGGCCCCGGGCGACATGCTCGTCCTGCACAGCGACGGACTGCCGGGACGGTGGAACCCCGAGGGCGTCGAACGCCTGCGCGGACACGACGCGGCGGTCACGGCCGGAGCGGTGTTCCGGGACTCCGGCAGCGCCGCCCGCCCGCTGCGCGACGACACCAGCGTCGCCGTGGTCACGCACACCGTACGACCCGAGGGAGGAGGACGATGAGGGAACCGCTGCTCGACCTGCGGGTCCGCGGCGCGGTCGACGCGGCGCTGGCCCGTGCGGCCGTGGCGCGCGTCCTCGGCGCCGCCCGCGCCGGGGACGAGGCCGAACTGGAGTTCCTGGACGCCGCCTCCTCGTGGGCGCTGCGTGCGGCGGGGCCGGACGGTCCGGCCGCGTTGGCGGTGGAGCTGTCCGAGGACGGGCTCGGCCTGCGCGCCACCGTCCGCGACGGCTCGGGGGAGAGCCGCTGGGAGTCCGCCCTGCCCCTCTCCGAGCCCCTCGACGCGGGTGCGGCGGCGGACGCGGACACGGGAGGGTCCGAGGCCGAACTCCTGGCGGCGGAGCTGCTGCGCACCTCCGAGCGCGCGGGGAGGGTGGCCGCCGCCGCGGCCGAGCGCGCACGCGACCTGGAGTGGCACCAGCGCGAGCTGGAGGAGACCAACCAGGGCGTGCTCGCGCTGCACGCCGAGCTCGCCGAGGCCAGCGACGAGCAGAAGAGGCTCCTGGCGGCCGAGCGGTCGGCACGGGACCAGGCGGAGGCCGCCCGCAACAGGCTCACGTTCCTCTCCACGGCCAGCGCGAGGCTCATGACCTCCCTGAACCAGGCGGAGATCTTCGCCCGTCTCCAGGACCTGCTCGTGCCCGGCCACGCGGACGCCGCCGAGGTGTGGCTCAACGGGGAGGACGGCCACCTGTGCGCCTCCGACGGGCGGGAGGCGGCCGTGCCGGACACGGTGCTCCTGGCCGCGGCCAGGAGGCGGCCGACGGACGCCCTCGCCGAGGAGGGGCAGCTGGCCCTGCCCCTGCTCACGGGCTCCGGGCCGATCGGGGTGCTGCTGCTGCACCGTGCGGACCCCCTGGACGCCGACGACGAGGTCCTGCTGGGCGAGCTCGCGCGGCGGGTGGCGGCGTCGCTGGACAACGCGCGCCGCTTCGAGCGCGAGCGCGACACGGCGGGCACCCTCCAGCGCGCCATGCTCACCGAGCTGCCCCGGACCCCGGGAATGGAGCTGACGGCCCGCTACCTGCCCGCCACGCGCGGGATGAACGTGGGCGGCGACTGGTACGACGTCTTCTCCCGGGGCGACGGCGAGTTCATCGGCGTGGTCGGCGACGTCACCGGGCACGGCATCCACGCCGCGGTGATGATGGGCCAGCTGAGGACGGCCCTGCGCGCGTACGCGCTGGAGGAGCGCAGCCCGGCCCTGCTGCTGGAGCGCCTGCACCGGCTGCTGGGCCACCTCGAACCGGACCTGTTCGCGACCGCCGTCATCGTGCGCTTCCGGCCGGGGAACCCCGAGATGGTGATGGCCGCGGCGGGGCACCCGCCGCCGCTGTGGCGGGACGGCGAGGGCAGGGCGGAGGCGGTGCGGCTCCCGTCCGGAGGGATGCTCGGCCTGCCGGTGGAGCTGACCTACACCGACCACACCGTCGAGCTGCCGCCGGGCGCCGCCCTGCTGCTGTACACCGACGGCCTGGTCGAGCGGCGCGGTGAGTCCATCGACGACGGGATCGCGCGCCTGGTGGAGGGCTTCGGGGGGCCGCCGTACTGGCAGGGCGGTCCGGACCAGGCGGCGGACGACCTGCTGGACGCCATGGTCAAGTACCAGGACTGCGACGACGACGTGTGCCTGCTGCTCTTCCTCGCCGCCGAGCGGGGCGCCCCGGGGGCGGCCGGGTAGCGACCCGGCCCCGAACACACCGGGGGCCGGGCACCCCTCGGTGCCCGGCCCCCGGGACCCGGTGGGCGGGTCGCGGATCAGATCTCGGTGACGGCCTCGTCGTACTCCAGGCGCGGCAGGCGGTCGAACCACGCGTCCGGGCCCGGCCTGCCGACGTTCATGACCACCAGCGGCCGGAGCGTGGAGTCCTCGCCGAAGAACTCGCGGCGCACGCCCTCGGCGTCGAAGCCGGTCATCGGCCCGGCCGCCAGGCCGGCGGCGCGCACGCCCAGGACCAGGTAGCCGATCTGGAGGAACGCGTTCTGCAGGGCCATGCTCTCGCGGGCCTCGACGGGCATCCCGGAGAAGTTGTCCCGGGCGTCGGGCGCGACGGGGAAGGTCTTCGGGAAGTGCTCGTGGAAGTCGGAGTCCGCGGACAGGATCAGGGTGAGCGGCGCCGTCGAGGTCTTGGGGGCGTTGTTGCCCGCCATGTGCGGCACGAGGCGCTCGCGGGCCTCGGCCGAGCGCACCACGGTGACCCGCAGCGGCTGGTTGTTCATGGCGGTCGGCCCGTACTTGACGAGGTCGTGGATCGCGCGGACCTGCTCCTCGGTCACCGGCTCGTCGGTGAAGCTGTTCGCGGTACGTGCGTCCCGGAAGAGCAGATCCTGGGCCGCCTTGTCGAGAACCAGCGCGTCAGTCATGTGTTTCCTCGTCGTGCTCGTGGTGTGGCGGGGGGCCGTGCGGAGTCGGCTCCGACACGGGCCACAACACTTGTTGACGAGGAAGATATTTCTCGGAGAGATGAGTGTGAGGTCAATCACGTACGGGAGTGCGCTGGCGGCTCCGCGGAGGCGGCACGACGGGCAGCGGTCCGTCCGAGGCCTCGTCCGCCCACGACTCCAGCCGCTTGACGAACAGGCGCGCCTGGACCGGCCAGTGGAAGGAGGTCCGCGCGATCTGGTGTCCGGTGCTCGCCAGGCTCCGGCGCAGGTCCTCGTCCCGGCGCAGCCGCAGCACCGCCTCCGCCGCGGCCGGCACGTCCCCGAACGGCACCACCAGACCCGACGGGCCCTCCGGGCGGCCGGTCACCAGCCCCTGCGCCATCGGGTTGGGCGTGGTCACCACCGGCAGGCCGTGCGCCATGTACTCCACGACCTTGGTCGGCATCGAGTGCCGGTAGTTGGGGGTGTCGTGCAGCAGGCTCAGCCCCGCCATGGCGCCCGCGCAGATCCGCAGCGCCCGGTCGTTGGGCACGAACCCGTACCAGTGCAGGACGTCCTCCTGCTGGGCCTGGCGCAGCAGCGGCCGCACCCCGGCGTCGGCGCCGCCGATCACCTCCAGGCGCACCCCGTGCGGGCGCAGCATGCGCCCCAGCTCCACGAGCTCGCGCGCGCCGCGGGCCTCGGACACCTGGCCCAGGTACACGATCCGGTCGTCGCCCGGCTCGCGCGCCGGGAACTCCGGGACCTCGGTGGTGTTGGGCACCACCGGGTGCTCGCGGCGGAACCGGGAGCGGTACCCCTCCTCGGCCAGCAGCAGCCGCATCCGCCGCTCCGCGTGCCGCTCGAAGGAGCGCACCACCGTGCCCAGCGGGCGCCGCAGCGCCCGGGGCACCCACGCCTTGGTGAGCAGGGCCGCGGCCGTGTCCTCGTGCACGTCCCACACCGTCACCGGGCGCTTGGACGGCAGGGCCAGCAGGAGTTCGGGGTCGTGGAAGAGCAACAGGTCGGCCAGGGGCGCCTGCTCGGCGAGCACCGCGCGGGCGGCGCGCAGCGAGGCGAGCCGCTCGCGTCCTGACGCGCGCGGCACGTCCACCGAGCGCAGTTCCGACCACGGGGTCACCCCGCACTCGCGGAACGGCGCCACGTAGGTCACGGTGTGTCCGGCGTCCAACAGGGCGCGGATCTGCCGGTGCAGGATCCGTGCGTCCTCCGGGTGGTGCACAACCGTGGCCACAAGCGCGTGCATCGAGTTCACCTACCTGTGTCACCGTCTGAAGCCCTCTGGGAAGGGTCGGCCGGGCCGGACCGCTCCTCTCGGGGCGATATCAGCTTTCCGTCACGGTATTCATCGGGAGAGACGCGCCGAGGAAAGCCCGGTGGCCGCACGGAGTGCAGCGGGTGAACCTTCGGCCAGGGGAAGGTGAACGCCGAAAGGCACGCCGATGGACGGTGTGTGGGTCCGACACCGGCGTGCCTGTTCGTCCGGGCTCCTCAGGTCACAGGACCTGGATGCCCTCGCGCGTGACGTGGCGCCGCACCTGCGAGGGAACCGCACCGTCCGTCTCGGGGTCGGGGCGGCGCAGCACGCCCCGGGTGTCCAGGAGCAGGCGTGCGTACTCCTCCAGCCGCTTGGGCCGGTACTCGCTGTGGTCGGTGAGCAGGATCGTCAGGTCGGCCTCGGCCAGGGCGCGGTCCAGGTCGGTGGACCGGGGCACGTCCACACCGTCGACCTGCCAGGACTCCACGTGCGGGTCGTGGTAGGTCAGCGTGGCGCCCTTGGCGGCCAGCTTGCGCGCCACCGGGCGGGCCGGGGACTCGCGCTGGTCGGCGATGTCGGCCTTGTAGGTGACGCCCAGCAGCAGCACCTTGGACCGCGACAGCGCCAGGCCGGAGTCGTTGAGCAGCTCCTGCGCCCTCTGGATGACGTAGGAGGGCATGCGGCCGTTGATCTCCTGGGCCAGCTCCACGAACCGGAACGGGTAGCCGAGGGTCTTGACCTTGTACGACAGGTAGTTCGGGTCGATCGGGATGCAGTGGCCGCCCACGCCCGGGCCCGGGTAGAAGGCCTGGAAGCCGAACGGCTTGGTGGCCGCCGCGGCGATGGAGTCCCACAGGTCCACGCCCAGCTCCTGGCAGAAGATGGCCATCTCGTTGACCAGGGCGATGTTGACGTGCCGGTAGGTGTTCTCCAGCAGCTTGGCCATCTCCGCCTCGCGCGTGCCGCGCGCCCGCACCACCGTGTTCACGAAGGCGCCGTAGAACTCCGCCGCGGCCTCTCCGCACTCCGGCGTCAGGCCGCCGACCACCTTGGGCGTGTTGGCCACGCCGAAGGTCGGGTTGCCGGGGTCGATGCGCTCGGGCGAGAAGGCCAGGTGGAAGTCGGCGCCCGCGACCAGGCCGGACTTCTCCAGCAGCGGGCGGACCACCTCCTCGGTGGTGCCGGGGTAGGTGGTGGACTCCAGGATGACCAGGGTGCCGGGCTGCAGCTGGGCGGCGATCGCCTCCGCCGCGGACGTCACCGCGCCCAGGTCGGGGCCGCCCTCGGCCGACAGCGGCGTGGGCACGCAGATCACGATGGTGCGTGTGGCGGCCAGGCAGGCCGGGTCGGTGGTCGCGGTGAAGCCGCGGTCCAGCATCCCGCGGACGTCCTCCGAGGAGAGGTCGTCCACGTGCGACACGGCGTTGTTGAGCCCGTCGACGACGCGGCTGCTCACGTCCAGACCGGTGACCTTCAGGCCAGCGGACACGGCCTCGGCCGCCAGCGGCAGGCCGACGTAGCCGAGGCCGAGAACGACGAGGTCGCTGACCGCACCGGCGGACTGCTCGGAAACAAGGGCTGGGTTGGAGGCTGCGGCATCCACTTCGTGGTCACACTCGCATTCATCTAGTGAACGGGCGTAAATAGCGGGGAGTGCCATTGCTCAGTGCGTTAGACGTCCGAGTGTAGGCACGTGTTGTCCACGCTTACGGGTTCTGGCCTGGTTCGGTCATTTTTCGAATCTGAACCCGATACGCCTGGTTGTAGCGGTATGCGGCCTCGGCCCAGGTGCGGTCAGCGCCGACGAGGCTGCGACCTGCACGGCCGTAGGAGATCCGCTTTTCCTGACTGTAAGCGAGCTTTGTCAGTACATCGGCTAGAGTCGCCGATTCGCCTGCCGGAATTAACTCTCCGGTCACTCCCGGTTCCACGATCTCTTGCAAGGCGGGAAGATCACTGGCCACCACCGGAAGCCCTCCCGCCATGGCCTCCACGGGCTTGAGCGGGGTGACCAGCCGGCACACGCGCTCGTCGCGGCGCGGCACCGCGAACACGTCCAGGGCGGCGTGGTGGTCGCGCACCCGGTCGGCCGGGACCCGGCCGGTGAAGTGCGCGGCCCCCTCCAGACCCAGCGACGCCGCCAGGGAGCGCAGCGCGGGCAGCTCGGGGCCGTCCCCCACCACCAGGGCGTGCGCGGCCTCCCCGCGCTCGCGCATCAGGGCCACCGCCTCCAGCAGCGTGTCCAGACCCTCGTAGCCGAAACAGCTGGTGGTGGTGCCCACCACGAAGTCCTCGGCGCCGATCCCCAGCTCCCCGCGCACCCCGGCGCCCGAGGGCAGCGGCGCGAGGAAGGAGGCGTCCACCGCGTTGGGCACCACCAGCAGGCGCTCGCGCGGCACGCCGCGCGCCTCGATGTCGGCGCGCATCGCCTCGCCCAGGGTCACCACCAGGTCGGCGGCCAGCATGCACTCGGTCTCGCTCGCGCGCTCGGCCCGGTAGAAGGCGTCGTCCACGCTGCGCGAGGGGTCGCGGGACAGCCACGACTCCTCCAGGAAGCCCCGCACCTCGTAGACCACCGGCAGGCCGAACCTGCGGCCCAGCTCCAGGGCCAGGCGGGCGTTGTGGTGGTTGCTCGCGGCGTGCAGCACGTCGGGCCGCAGCGCCTCCACCAGCTCCGACCCCATCCGCACCCCCGCCGCCAGCTCCTGCGCCGCGTCGGCGGGCGCCGTCCAGGGGAGGAGCCGGTGGTAGGGGACGCCGTCCACCCGCACCAGCGTGCGCGGGTCGGGAACCCCCTTGACCAGCGGGTATCCCGCCCGGGTGACCACGTGCACGTCCATCCCGGCCTCCCGCTGGGCGACCGCGATCTTGTGGGTGCGCTGGGTGTAGCCCGCGTTGGTGTGCGGCAGCGCGTTGGTCACCAGGTGGAGCACCCTCAGGCCCGCCCCGGGTGACGACGGATCCCCGGCCACACGCCAGCGTTCACCCTCGGGCAGCTCCGGTCGCCGAGCGTTCACCGTGGCGTCGGGCGGCGTTCGTGGATCGCGGGTTAACGTGATGGCGTGACGGTCAGGCGACGTGGACGGGGGCGCGGCGACAGCGCGCCCTGTGGCCAGGGCCGTCCGGTACTCCGCGGCCTCCCGGAGAGTGCCCTCCGGGAGCTGTTCGACCAGCTCCCGGGCGGTGGCCGCGTCTCCCGCCGCCAGGCAGGCCGCCACCAGGCGGCCCACCCGGCGGGGGGAGGCACCGCTCGCCGCGGCGAGCACCGCCTCGCGGGCGTCCGCGCGCCGGCCCTGGTCCCACAGGGCGTAGGCGCGGGCCCGGCCGCCCGCACGGGAGGCCAGGGCGCGCGCAGCGCGCCGCGGCGGACCGGGTGTCAGCCGCAGCGCCAGCAGCGGCAGTCGGGCCGGTTCGGACCGCAGGTGTCGCCAGGCCAACGAGAGGGTGAACGTCACCGCCCGCGGCCAGCGGGTGCGCGGGCGCGGAACCTGGGATTCGGAAGCTTGGGTGTCATGCACGGTCAGTCACACAACCACGCGGACGTGACCGTACGGTGACACCACGGCGACACGGACGGGACGGCTCGGGCAAGGAACGTCGCCGAACCACACCAACCCCGCCGGTCACGGCGGGAACACCACCCCAACAGAAGGAAACGTGAGAGCCGTGGCAACGAGTGCCCCCCTGGGGAGCCAGGAGACCGGGATCGTGCACGTCGTCGGCGCGCGCCCGAACTTCGTCAAGGCAGCGCCCGTCGTCTCCGCCCTGCGCGGACGCGGCGCCCACCAGGCGGTCGTGCACACCGGCCAGCACTACGACGACCGCATGTCCGCCGTGTTCTTCCGCGACCTGGGCCTGCCCACCCCCGACGTCGACCTCGGCGTCGGCTCGGGCTCCCACGCCGCCCAGACCGCCGCGCTCATGGTGGGCCTGGAACAGGAGTTCACCGGGCGCCGGCCCGGCATGGTGGTCGTCTACGGCGACGTCAACTCCACCGTGGCCGCGGCCCTGGTCGCGGCCAAGCTGCACATCCCCGTCGCCCACGTGGAGGCGGGCCTGCGCTCCTTCGACAACACCATGCCCGAGGAGATCAACCGCCGGGTCACCGACCAGCTCAGCGACCTGTGCTTCGCCACCAGCCCGGAGGCCGTCGGCCACCTGGCCGCCGAGGGCGTCCCGCCCTCCCGCGTCCACCTGGTCGGCAACCCCATGATCGACACCCTCCTGGGCAACCTCGACCGCTTCGACGCCGACGCCCTGCGCGAGCGCCTCGGACTGCCCGAGCGCTACGTCGCCGCCACCCTGCACCGGCCCGCGAACGTGGACGACCCCGACACCGTCTCCCGCCTCGCCGCGCGCCTGCACGAGATCGCCGACCTCGTCGACGTGGTCATGCCCGTGCACCCGCGGGGCAAGGCCGCCTTCGACCGGGCCGGACTCGGCGACCACCCGCGCGTGCGGCTCCTCGAACCCCTGGGCTACCTCGACTTCGTCGCGCTCACCCGCGGCGCCGCCGCCGTGGTCACCGACTCCGGCGGCGTCCAGGAGGAGACCACGATCCTCGGCGTCCCCTGCCTGACCCTGCGCCCCAACACCGAGCGCCCCGTCACCATCACCCACGGCACCAACCAGCTCGTCACGGAGGCCGACCTCCTCCAGGCCGTCACCAAGGTCCTGCACGGGCAGACCCCGGAGCGGATCGGCGACGACACCCCGCCCCTGTGGGACGGCCGCGCCGGGGAGCGCATCGCCTCCGTGCTCACCCAGTGGTCGAGGTGAACCCCATGGCACACGAACACCGCCCCGCCGTTCCCGCACCCAGGAACGGCGGGGCACGGGAACGCGCCGTACGGGGCGCGGTCCCGGCCCAGGTCCGCGGGGTCCGCCGGAGCGCGGCCCCGATCCCCCCGCAGCGGTCCAGGTGATCCACGATGGCACACGACCCTCCATCCGTCCCGCACCCCAGAGGCCCCGCCGGGCCCGCGACACGCCTGGCCAAGGGCATCCGCACCCGGCCGGGCGCGCGCAGGGTGCACCGCACGTCGCAGTCGGACCCGACGCACGGCGCGGTGGTTTCGCCGAACCGAACCGAACACAAGGTGGCAGACCGTGAAACGGCGTGAACAGAGCCAGACCGAACAGCTCCGGCAGGCGCTGGCCGAGCGCGAGGCCCAGCTCCAGGAGGCGCGCACACGGCTCGCCGCCCTGGAGGGCTCCACCTCGCTCCAGGTGGGCAAGGCGCTCACGGCCGCCGCGAAGCGCCCCGGCCGGTCCCTGGTCAAACTTCCCCGTGACCTCTACCGCCTCTGGCGGCGCAGCGGCACCACCCGGCACACCGAGCGCCGCCGCGGCGGCGCCGAGCCGGTACGCTCCTTCGACGCCGAGCGCCAGGAGTCGCGCCTGCTCACCGGTCTGACGGGCGGCAGGGAGGACCTGCTGGTCGTCGCCACCGTCGTCGGACCCTCCATCGCCGAGGCGATCGACCCCTACGTGCGCTCGGTGCCCCTGCGCCCGCACGACGCCCAGATCGTCATGGACGGCGTCGACGTGGACCTGGTCCTGGTCTCGGCCTCGGCCGCCGCCCCCGGATCGCCGTGGGCGCACGTGGGCGACCCCGCGGTCGCCGACCGCACCCGCGCCCTGCACTGGGTGCTGGAGTCCGCCGCCTCCCGCGGCATCCCCACGGTCCTGCTCGACGACGTCCCCTCGCCGCCCGCCCTGCGCGAGCTGGGCTTCGACAGGGTCCACCGGGGCGACGCCGGGGTCCCCCTGCACCTGTTCAACCCCGTGGCCTCCGAGCTGGCGCCCGGACCCGAGGCGGTGTTCGTGCGCGTGCGCCCCGAGGAGCCCGTCCCCGACGTCCTCGCCGAGCTGGGCGCGGGCGTGGTGGAGGCCGGCTCCCGTGACCTGGCCGACGCCCTGCGCGCCGCCAACGTCGCCGTCGTCCCGGCCCTGACCGCCGAGGAGGCCCGGCTGCACCGCCGCGCCTGGGCCTGCGGCACCCGCGCGGTCACCGCGGGGGAGGGCCTCGCCGTCACGGTGCCGCGCATGCGCGCCGAGGAGCCCACCGCGGCCGAGCAGCGGGGCATGCTCCGCCAGGTCTTCCTGCGGGAGGCCACCCCGGTCCGCCTCGCCGAGATCCTGGACGGCCTGGACTTCCCGCCCGGCACCCCCGGCCCGCAACTGCCGCTGCGCGGCCGCTCCGTGGCCGTCCTGGCCGACCCCGCGGGGGAGGCCGAGGCCGACAGCCTCGCCGACGACCTGCTGGCCGCCGCGCTCAGGCCGACAGAGGTGGTCGTGCCCGGCGCGGCCTCCCGCCTGCCCGGGATCCAGCGGCTGCGCGCCGAGGGCGTCACCGTGCGCACGGTGCGCTTCAGCGCCCCGGACACCCCCGAGGAGCTCACTCGCGACGAGCCCGGCGCCCGCGCCGGGGAGTACTGGGCAGCCCTGGCCGAGCGCGCCACCGCGCCGTGGTCGCACCTGTGGACCGCTCCGGTCGGCCGCAGACGCCTCGCCGACCTGGTGTGCGCCGTCGAGTGCTCGGACGCCGACGCGGTCGGTACCGTCGACGAGGAGGTCCCCGAGCCGGGCGAGCACGGTTTCTTCGACCGCCCGGGCACCGCGGACCGGCAGTACGTCTTCGTCAGCGCGGTCGTTCCGGAACTGGTCCGCACCGCGCTGCTGAGGCGCGGCTGGGACCCGGCGGAGTGGAACCGCCGCGGCACCCGGCTCCTGGCCCTGGGACCCGACCACGGGACGGGCGACGACGCGGAGGGCCCCGTGTCCGACGCGGCGGATGCCTCGACCGGCGCCGTCGGATGAGCCGTACGGGCAACGAGAAAGCATCCGAAGGGAAGAACGTGAGCACACCGCCTCCGCGCGCACTCCTGTACGGGGACGTGGACCTCAACATCATCGACGGTTCCGCGGTCTGGGCGCAGTCGATGGCGCAGGCCCTGGCCGCCGCCGGATGCGAGGTGACCCTGCTGCTGAAGGCGCCCGTGCGCACCGACCGGCTCACCGAGCCCCTCACCAGGGTGCCCGGGGTCCGGCTGCTGCGGCCCTACGAGGACAAGGCGCTGCCCGACCTGGGGCCGAAGGGGCTCACCCCGGAGCAGGCCGTCACCCTGATGACCAGGCACCACGAGCGCAGGCCCTTCGACCTCGTCGTCGTGCGCGGGCGCCGCCTGGCCGGGCTGGCCGCACAGGAGGAGGCGCTGGCGGGCCGCCTGTGGACCTACCTGACCGACTTCCCGCACAGCGTGGGGGAGCTGTCCGCCACCGCCGCCGCCGAGCTCACCGAGATCGCGCTGGCCTCCCGGTTCCTGCTCTGCCAGACCGAGGAGCTGCGCGCCTTCCTGGAGTCGACGGTGCCCGCCACCTGCGGCCGGTCGGTCCTGTTCCCGCCCGTGGTGGTCGTACCCGAGGACGTGCGCGCCGACGGCGGGACGCACGCCCGCGCCCGCCTGGCCTACACCGGCAAGTTCGCGCCCCGCTGGAACACCCTGGAGATGACCGAGCTGCCCGCCGAGCTGGCGCGGCGCGGGGTGGACGCCGAACTGGTGATGATCGGCGACAAGATCCACGCCGAACCCGCCGACTGGGCCAGGAACATGCGCAGGGCCCTGGAGGGCACCCCGAACGTGGACTGGCGCGGCGGCATGTCGCGCGCCGAGGCGCTCCGCCAGGCCGCCGAGTGCGGCTTCGGGCTGTCCTGGCGCGACCCGTCCATGGACTCCAGCCTGGAGCTGTCCACCAAGGTGCTGGAACTGGGCGCGCTCGGCCTGCCGGTGGTGCTCAACCGCACGCCCATGCACGAGGCCATGCTGGGCGCCGACTACCCGCTGTTCGCCGGGACCGACGTCGCCTCGGTCGCCGACGCGGTGGCCCGCGCCCACGGCGACCGCGCGGTCTACGCCGACGCCGCCGCGCGCTGCCGCGAGGCCGCGGCCGACCACACCCTGGAGCGGGCCGCCGAGCGGCTGCGCGGCTACCTCGCCGAGGCCCTGCCGCCCGCCCCCGAGGGCGCCGACCCCGAACGGCCGCTCAAGGTGGTCATCGCCGGGCACGACATGAAGTTCTTCACCCGCCTGGCCGAGTACCTCGACTCCCTGCCCGGCCTCGACGTGCGCATGGACGAGTGGGAGGGGCTGAGCACCCACGACCAGTACCGCTCCCGGGAGCTGGCCGCCTGGGCCGACGTGGTGATCTGCGAGTGGTGCGGGCCCAACGCGCTGTTCTACTCCAAGTGGAAGCGCCCCGACCAGCGTCTCATCGTGCGGCTGCACCGCTTCGAGCTCTACGCGGAGTGGCCCCGCAAGCTGGACATCGACAAGGTCGACGCGGTGGTGTGCGTGAGCCCCCACTACGCGGACCTGACCCGCGAGCTGACCGGGTGGCCCGCCGGGAAGGTGGTCGTGGTCCCCAACTGGGTGGACGACGGCCAGCTCGCCCGGCCCAAGCTCCCCGGGGCCGAGTACTCCCTGGGCATGGTCGGCATCGCGCCCTCGCGCAAGCGGTTGGACCGGGGCCTGGACGTCCTCGCCGAGCTGCGGCGCATGGACCCGCGGTACACGCTGTCGGTCAAGACCAAGCAGCCGTGGGACTACTGGTGGATCTGGAACCGGCCGGAGGAGCGCGCCTACTTCGAGCGCGTCTACCGGCGGATCCAGCGCGACGAGAACCTCGCCTCCGGCGTGGTGTTCGACCCCTTCGGACCGGACGTGGCCACCTGGCTGCGGCGCGTGGGGTTCATGCTCTCCACCAGCGACGACGAGTCCTTCCACCTGGCACCCGCCGAGTGCGCCGCCTCGGGAGGCGTGCCCGCGCTGCTGCCGTGGCCGGGCGCGGACACCATCTACGACCCGCACTGGATCCACGACGACGCCGTGGCGATGGCCGAGGCCATCCACGCGACCGTCAGCGAGGGCCGGTTCTCCGCCGAGGCCGCGCGCGCCCACGAGGAGGTCACCACGGCCTACAGCCTGTCCCGGGTGCGGTCGCTGTGGAGCGACCTGGTCGTCCGCGGCAGGACGCCCCGGACGGAGCACTCCGCCGCCGCCGCGGGCGCCTGAGCCCGGAAGGACCTCGCGGCACCCCCTGCGCTCCCAGGGGGTGCCCGGCTCCCCGCCTCCGGGGCGGGCGCGCTCACAGCGCCGGGGCGGGTGCCCTCACACCGGTCCCGTCATCTTCGACAGGCCCCCCGCGCCCGCGGGCAGGAAGAGCGCGAAGACCGGCGGCTTGGTCTGCACCAGCTCGATACGGGCGCCCTCGGACTCGGCGATGTGCCGGGCCAGGGCCAGCCCCAGCCCGGTCCCGCCCCCTCCGCTCACCTCGCGCTCGAAGATCCGGTTCGACAGGTGCTCGGGCACCCCGTCGCCCTCGTCGCTCACCTCGATGCGCACCGACTGCCCGGTGTCCAGCCGCCGGATGGTGACCGTTCCCGCGCCGTGCTTGTAGGCGTTCTCCACCAGCGTCGCGATGATCTGCGCCAGGTCGGTGGAGACGGTCATCGCGGTCAGCCCGGCGTCGCCGGTGACCAGCAGTCTGCGCCGCGCGGACTGGAAGACCGGCTGCCACTCCTCCTGGATGTGGTGCAGGACCGGGTCGAGCTCCACCGCCTCCACCTCGGGGTTCTGGCTCTTGCGCGCCCGTCCCAGCAGGCTCTCCACGGTCTCCACCAGGCGCTCCGTCTGGGCCAGGGCCGCCTCGCCCTCCTCGCGGACCACCTCGGGGTTGTCCGCCTCGGCGAGGATCTCCTCCAGGCGCATCGTCAGCGCGGTCAGCGGGGTGCGCAGCTGGTGCGAGGCGTCGGTCGCGAAGTGGCGCTCGGTGGCGATCAGCCCGGCGATGCGCTCGGCGCTGCGGTCCAGGACCTCCGCCACCCGGTCGGCCTCCGGTATCCCGTACCGGTGGCCCCACGGCGTGGTCACGCCCGAGCCCAGGCGCTCGGCGGTGGCCGCCAGGTCGAGCAGGGGCAGGGTCAGCCTGCGGGCCTGGAACATCGACAGGCCGACGGCGACGCCGATGGCCAGCAGGGACAGCGACGCGATCCCCATCCAGGCGCGGACCACGCTCTGCTGCACGTACTCGGCGCTCATCCACATCTCGACGAGCGTGCCCCGGCCGGTGGTCGCGGTCGCCTTGAGCATGCTCGGGGAGTCGGGCGCCTCGGGATTGAGGGCGGGATCGCCCGCGGTCACCGAGGTGGGCTCCCCCGCCGGGGTGATCCGGATGAAGCGGTTCGGGTGGTCGCGGTCGAACTCACCCAGGTTGAGTTCGCCGTGCAGCTCCAGCATGGTGTCGCTCTCGGCACCGACCAGCTCCGCCTCGCCCTGGAGCTGGCGGGTGCTCTCGTCGTACACCAGCTTGTACGTGAGCGCGCCCAGAGGCAGCCCGAGCAGCATGACGGCGATGACGGTCACCACCAGGGTGGAGAAAACCATCCGCCTGCGCATGTCACCTCATGTCCGTCCGACCCGGAGGCGGCCGACCGGCGCGGAGCGCCTCGAAAGGTCGTGTCAGTCTCGCTCGAACCGGAAGCCCACACCCCGGACGGTCGTGATGTACGACGGCTGGTTGGCGTCGTCTCCCAGTTTGCGGCGCAGCCAGGAGATGTGCATGTCCAGGGTCTTGGTCGAGCCCCACCAGTTGGTGTCCCACACCTCGCGCATGATCTGCTCGCGGGTGACCACCTTGCCCGCGTCGCGGACGAGCACGCGCAGCAGGTCGAACTCCTTGGTGGTGAGCTGGAGCTCGCGTTCGCCCAGCCAGGCCCGGCGGGAGTCGTTGTCGATGCGCACGCCGTGCACGACGGGCACCTCGGCGCCTCCCCGGCGCAGCAGGGCGCGCACGCGCGCCAGGAGTTCGGCGAGCCGGAAGGGCTTGGTGACGTAGTCGTCGGCGCCCGCGTCGAGGCCGACGACGGTGTCGACCTCGTCGGCACGGGCGGTCAGGATGAGGATGGGCGTCCCGTGACCCTCGGCCCGGAGCCGACGTGCCACCTCGAGCCCGTCCATTTCGGGCAGCCCGAGATCCAGGACCATGAGGTCTATGTCTCCCGCACGGGCACGGTCGAGTGTCTCAATGCCGTTGACGGTCACGTCCACCGTGTAGCCCTCGCGTCGGAGCGCGCGCGCGAGAGGCTCGGAGATCGAGACATCGTCTTCGGCCAGCAAAACGCAGGTCATGTTGCCGATCGTAGGTCCGGGGGCGCGCATTTCCCTATTATGCGCGCCGGATGTCCCAAGGTTGGTCGAAAATACTCTAATCACATACCGGGCAAAAGGCTCAATTCGCCATCTTGGGCCGTTTCTTTACTCTTACATGGTGATAATGGGAAGCTTGTGTCAGGTTCCATGCCGACCGGACCGTGCCCCCGGTGGGAGGTGTGGTTGAGAAAATGGGACGATCCATCACAAAACCTTTGGCGAGTCGGCGTCAGGCCAACGAAGCGTGGGACCGACGCGCCCGTCACCACCCCCGACAGCGAGGAGAACGTACGTGAACCCCGACAGCTCGTCGCCGCACTGGAGACCGCCGGGGGCGTACACGCCTCAGGAAGGGCAGCCGCCCCGCGGGGCCCAGAACCCGCAGAGCCCCCAGAACCCCTCGGGGCCCCCAAACCCGCAGGTGCCCCAGAACCAGCAGAGCCCCCACGGTCCTCCAGGAGCCCCGCCGAACCCCCAGGCAGCACAGGAGAGTCAGGGGCCACACACCTCCCAAGCTCCCCAGGGGTCCCCGCCTTCGCAGGGATTTCAGGCACCTCAGGGGTCTCCCGCTCCCCAGCGGTCTTCGGCTTTCCCAGGATCCCCGGGCCCCCAGGGGCCCCAGGGCCCGCAGGGACCCCAAGGGCCGCAGGGCCCCTACGGGCAGCCTCCCCAGCCGCCCCGCCCGTCCCGGCCGGGCCGCTACGGCACCGGCCTGCTGGCCGTGCTCGCCGTGATCGCGGTGCTGGCGGGCGCGTCCTTCCTCGGCGGAGGCATCGCCCTCGGCGGCATGATGACCGGCCGCGTCGCCGCGGCCAACGACCCCGGGCCCTCGCCGGAGCCCAGCGGCGAGCCGACGGAGCGGGAGCCGTCGGGGGACCCGGTCCCCACCGAGGAGCCCGCGCCCACCGACGAGCCCACGCCGGAGCCGACGGGCGAACCGACCTCCGCGACGGAGGACCTCATCAGCTCGGAGGAGCTGATCGACGAGCTGCGGCGCGACTTCGACATCGACGCCCGCCAGGACATCACCGACGAGGTCTGCGACTCCGGCACCGAGGACGGGACCAGCCTCTTCCAGTGCACCTCCTCGATGGACACCAACCTGGTGCGGGTGGCCGCCTTCGAGAGCGCCGGAATCGCCATGATCGCCGCGATGGCCATGCTGGAGAACGAGGACAACACCGCGGCGGACATCCAGGACGCCTGCCACTTCGTGCTGGTGTGGTTCGACCACAACGGACTGGACCAGCAGGAGCGCGACGACATGGCCGAGGCCGCGCGCGAGATCGCGGGCTGCCCCTGACCCGGGCCCCGGCGGGGACCGGGCCGGCCCGGGACCGGCCCTGGCAGTGCGGCACCAGGGGCACGCGGGGCCGCGGAACGCGACGGCCGGACGACCGCCCGACCCCGCTCGCGCGGTGCCGGGAGGCCGTCCGGCCGTGTCCGGGCCCGGCCCCGCGGGGCCGGGCCGGTCGGGGCCGCGGACGAGGGCGCGGTGCCCCTCAGGCCGCCGGCCGCCGGTACCGTGAGGTTCCGGAAGGGGTTCGGCGGCCAGTGGCCGGGGCCGGTGTCAGGAGTCCGAGCCGGGGGAGTCCGCGCCGGCGGCCCCCTCGCGCCTGCGGCCCAGGTAGAGCGCGGCGCCGCCGGCTCCGACGGCGACCACGGCCGCCGCCACCAGGCCGAGCAGCGCGCCGCCGGTCCGCGGCAGGGAGCCGTCCGCGTTCCCGCCGGGCCTGCCGGAACCGTCGCCGCCCGGGCCGTCCGTGGGCTGCGGGTCCGTCGGGTCCGGACCCGGCACGCCGTCCGGGGCGGTGGGGCCGTCGGTGGGTCCGCCGGTCGGCGGGTCGGTGGGCGTTCCACCGCCGTCACCGCCGGGAACGGTGGCCCGCTCTCCCACCACGATGCGGCCGGAACCGCCCTCGGGGTAGGCGGCCTCGGTCACCCGGCCCCCCAGCGTCCCGGTGAGCAGCCTCTCCAGCGCGCCCTGGTAGGTCGCGCCCACCACGGTGAAGTCCGCTCCGCGGAACGGGTACATGTCGCCGCCCCGGGCGGAGAAGTCGTTGGTCACCACCGTGACCGGGTCGCCGTCCACGACCTCTCCGTCCTCGACGATCACCGTTCCGTCGTGGAGGATCGCGCTGCGGACCCGCTCGCCGGGGGTGGTCACGGAGCCCTCCCCGTCCACCACCTGCGCGGCGCGCTCCGGGTCGTAGGCGAAGTTGACCCCGGCGACCTGCATGAACGCGCCGCTGGCCGCGGGCGCCGCGGCCACACCCCGCTCCAGCAGCTCCTTGACCTGCGAGCGCGGGAGGTCGGGGACCACCGCCACCTGGTTGGCGAACGGGGCGATCGAGTAGGTGTCCAGCGCGGTCAGGGGGCCCGCCGGGATCACCGAGGCGTTGCGGATGCCTCCGCCGTTCTGGATGCCGACCTGCGGAGCGGGCACACCGTACTCCTCCGCGTTGCGGACACCGGTGTCCAGCAGCGCGTCCGCCACCAGGTTGCCCAGGTTGGTCTCCTGGGTGCGCACGCCGGGGTTCTGGACGCCGTTGAGGTCGACCTCGCTGGTGGCGACCTCCGTCTCCGCCAGGCCCGCGACGTACTCGGACACGGGCGCGGTGACCTGTGACTCCACCTCGGGGTGGGGCTCGACCGCGTCCTCGCCGGTGCCGGAGACCCGGACCGGCCCCGAGCGGTCGGAGACCGACACCAGGTCACCGCCGTCGAAGTTCACGACCAGGCGGCCCACGTACTTGTAGTTCGACCCGGCGGTGACGATGGGCACCCCGACGCCCTCGGGGTTGGTGGCGACGAGCGGGTAGGTCAGGGGCGCGCCGGTCTCCGGGTGCGCCGTGACCTCGTCCCCGGGCACCAGGGCGTCGCCGGGGCCGGCCATCACCTCGTGGCCGCCGCCCGCGACGATGACGTCGACGCCGGTCAGCTCACGGGCCAGGCGCTCCTCGTAGGCGATGCCCTGGAGGTGCGACACGAGGATGACCTTGTCCACGCCCTCGCCGGTCAGCCGGTCGACCTCGGCCTGGACGGGGGCGACGAGGTCGTCCACCACCACGTCGCGCGGGCTGGTGATCGTGTCCAGCGCGGGGTAGAGCGCGCCGACGACGCCGACCTCGTGGCCGGAGACCTCCAGCACGGTGCTGGGGGCGATCCGGCCCTCGTCCGCCAGCGCGGCCAGCCGCGGCTCGGCGGACACGTCCACGTTGGCGGCGACCACCGCGGTGTCCCCGCCCAGCTGTTCGAGGAAGTCCGCGTACACGTCCGGGCCGAAGTCGAACTCGTGGTTGCCCATGGAGACCGCGTCGTAGTCCGCGTGGTCGGCGGCGAGGGCGTCGTAGAAGGGGGCGCCCTCCTCCCGGGAGGCGGCGAACTCCGGCCCCGGCAGGTACATGTCCCCGGCGTTGACCGTGACGACGCCGCGTTCGCCGGCCTCGTCCTCCCCGGCCCCGGCGCCGCCGTCCTCGGCCTCGCGCAGCCGGTCGAGCAGCGCCGTGAAGCGGGCGGCGCCGCCGAAGCCCTCCTGCCCGGAGGCGGACAGCAGCTGGGATTCGGGGTCGTTGGCGTGCAGGATCGTCAGGGTGAAGTCGGCGCCGTCCCCGGGGTTCATGGGAACGGACGCGCTCGCCGCGGGAGCGGACGGCACCACCAGGGCGCCGGTCAGCACCAGCGCGGCCGAGGCGCGCACGAGTCTGGACATCGTTGCGGGACTCCTTCGGAAGGCGGGGGACGGGGGCTCCGCCGGGGGCGGGGACGGGTCCGGAGTGGTTCACCCTAGAGGTGCCGGAGCCGGGGGCACACGGTTCGCACGGTTACGATGTGCAGAATCTGCGGTTCCGATACCGGTTTTCGGCCTGCCCTTATCGCGCCGCGTGACCGAACGGCTCCCGCGGTCCGCCCGGCCCCGCGCCGCCCGCCTCCCGGCCCCCTACCATGGGTGGGACAAGCCGTCTCGACATCCCTCGGAGGACGTCCGTGTTTTCCTCTGGCCAGGACCCGTACGACCCCAACGGGACGCAGGGCGGGGGCGGCGTTCCGCCGTACGGGGCTCCCGGCCCCGGGGCCGGTTTCGACGCGCTCCGCCCCGACGCCCCCCTCCCCAGGAAGGTGGCGGTCGTCCGCACCCTGATGTTCGTGGGCGGCGCCTGCGGGCTGGCGCTGTCCGCCCTCTTCCTCATGGGGCTCAGCGCCCCGGCCGACGTGATGGAGGACGTCCTGCGCCAGCAGGCCGACCTCGCCGCGGAGGAGGGCCTGGAGCTCGCCGCCGGCGTCGAGGCGGTGCGCGCCATGATGGTCGTCATGGCGGCGGTCACGGGCGTGTACGGGCTGCTGTCCACGTTCCTGGCGAGCAGGATCCGGCGCCGTACGGTCGGCGTGTTCTGGGGCGTCGTGCTCTTCCAGGGCGCGGCGGGCGCGCTCCTGCTGTGGAGCGTGCTGGCGGGGGACGTCCTGGCGCTCGTCCCGCTGGGCTTCGCGGCCACGATGGCGGCGTACATGCTCTCCCGCGAGGGCCGGGCCCACTACGGGCTCCTCTGAGCGGGGGCCGTCCACAGCGCCCCACCGGAGACCGCTCCCCGCCGGTCCGCCGGAAGCCGGGGCCCTCCCGCCCCGTGCCGCCCGCCTCCCGGCCCGCACTCCCGAGCCGGGCCCGCCCGGACCAGCGCGCGCCTTCGGCCCCCGGCACCCAGGCACCTCCCCGGAGGCCCCCTCAGTCCGAGCCGCGGCCGAACAGCCCCGCCCGCGGGGGCTGCGGCGGGCGTACCGCCACCTCCGTCCACCGCCGCTCCAGCAGCCCCCGCACGGCCGCCGCCCCCGGGACGGCCCCCGCCGCGCCCCCGTCCCCGCCGGACGGGCGCACCCCGCCCTCCGCGTTCTCCAGGGCCAGGGCGGCGCGCAGCAGCTCCGCGGAGCCGGGCCGCTCCTCGGGGTCCTTGGACATGGCGGCCAGCACCAGCCGCTCCAGGCCGGGCGGCAGGTACTCCAGGTCCGGCTCCTCGAACATCACGCGCCGGGCCATCTCCTTGGCCCCGGCCCGCCCGAACGGGTCGTGCCCGGCGGCCGCGAAGGCCACCGTCGCACCCCACAGGAACACGTCCGCGCTCTGCGCGGTGGGCTGGCGCCGGTACTGCTCGGGGCTGATCCACCCCGGCGTGCCCAGCCTGTCGACCCGCTCGCTGACCCGCTCGTCGGCCAGCCCCTCCGGCGACGGCAGCCGCAGGTCCCGGTAGGCGCGGCGCATGCGCCGCAGACGGATCCACTTGGTGGGGTCGGGGTCCTCCACCGGGTGCGCGATCCCGAAGTCGAGCAGTTTGGGCCCCCGGTCCGAGAGCACCACGTTGCTGGGCTTGAGGTCGCGGTGGACCACACCGGCGGCGTGGACGGCCCGCAGCGCCTCGGCGGTGCCCACGGCCAGCCCCAGGAGCATCCCCCCGCGCAGGCGGCCGTGCCGCTCCACGTGGTGGCGCAGGGTGGGCCCCGGCACGTACTCGGTGATCATCCACGGCCGCGGCGCCTCCACGTCGGCGCGCACGAACCGCGCCACCGACGGGCTGTTCACCCTGGCCAGGAGGCGGGCCTCGTGCGCGAAGCGCTCCCGGAAGCGCCGGTCCGCGGCCTGCTCGGCGTGGACCACCTTGACCGCCAGGTAGCCGTGCACGCCGGGGGAGTCGGCGGCGTAGACCGTGCCCATCCCCCCGGAGCCGATCCGCCCCCGCACCCGGTGGCCGCCGATCTCGCGGGGGTCGCCCGGTTCCAGGGGGTCGAGCCTGCGCACGCCTCGCGCCTTCATGGGAACTCCCGTTGCACTGGGGACACAGGGGACGCTGCTGCGCCGGATCCTATCCGCCACCGGCACGGCGGTCGGAGGTCCGTGCGCCCGAAAACCTCCACGCAGCAGGAGGTTTCGGTATAAAGATGTCGTAAAGCTCATGCGTGGCCACGCGCCCGAACCGGGAAGGACACGATGGAGCTCACCCTCCCCGGCGGGTACCAGGTCATCCTCACCTCCGACATGCGCCGGTCGATCCGCCTCGCCACACCCCTCGGCGACCGGCGGGACGTGTGGTGCCCCGACGTCCGCGAGCCGGGGGAGGGCGCCCCCCTCGTCGCCCAGGGGCTGGCCGAACGCGACGCCCACGGGGTGCTCGTCCTCACCGGGCGCGGGGTCCGGGTCCGGTCCGTGCTCCTGCCCCTGGTCGGCCTGGTCGGCGAGCCCGGACGCGAGGGCAGGCCCACGCTCGACCCCTCCCTCCCCGAGGAGCGCGCCCGGGCGCTGCGCCTGGCCCTGGACACGGTGCGCGGCGGACGCGCCCCGCGCGGCACCGGCGGGGACGAACGCGGCAAGGCGCTCGCGCGCGTGGCCTACGCGCTCTTCTGGGCCCTCGCCGTGTGCTGGATGGTCCTGGACCTGTCGTTCGGCGCCGAGCTCGCCCTCATGGCGGCCTCCGCCCTCGCGGTGGCGGGCGCGGCCCTGGCCCGCGCGCGCCACCAGCGCGCGGAGAGGGAGCGCGACCCCGTGCGGATCGTGGCCTCCGCGGAGGGGGAGTTCGTGTCCCCCGGCGCGCTCGACGACGGGTCCCGCGCCCTCCTGGAGCGCGCGCAGGGGGCCGTCGACGCGGTCCTGGGCTCCCCGCTCCACGAACGCGGCCTCCTGCTGGACACCGTCCGCAACCGGGTGGTGCTGGCCGACGTGGAGTGGTCCGTCGCCCGCAGCCTCCTCCACCAGACCCGGGTCAGGGAGCGGATCGCCCGGACGCCCACGCCCGGGGAGCGCAGCCGCGAGGCCGCCGCCCGTGCCGGCGCCGTCCTGGCGGCCGAGACGGCTGAGATGGCGGCGCGGATCGCCGTCCTGGAGGACTACGCCGAACGCGTGCGCGCCGCCGAACTGGACGAGCAGGACCGCAGGTCGGCCCGGGAGCTCGACGCGATCGCCGCCGAGGCGGCCGAGGCCGGTGCCGTGCACGAGCAGAGCGGCGAGATGCTCGCCTCCCTCGTGCGGGCCCAGGAGCTGGCCCTGCGGGTCGCCGCGCTGGCCGACGACCCGGACTGACCGCTCCCGCGCGGGGCCGTCCACAGGCCGACGCGGGGCCTGCCGAACGTCGGCGGCCTCTGGCACTGTCGGGGGGAGAGGAAGGAAGGGAGCCTGGCCATGACCCCCGGACAGTTCATCGACGCCGCCCTGTGGTTCCCCGAGGCCGAGGAGACCGAGCCCTTCGGCCCCGGCAGCCTGGTCTACAAGGTGGCCGGACAGAAGATGTTCGCCCTGCTCATGGGGGGAGGCGACGGGGACGGCCCCGCCACGGCCAACCTCAAGTGCGACCCGGGGCTGGCCCTGGAGCTGCGCGCCCAGTTCCCCGCGGTCACGCCCGGGTACCACATGAGCAAGAAGCACTGGAACTCCGTGCTCCTGGACGGCACGGTGCCCGAGGACGAGATCCTGGAGATGCTCAGGCACTCCTACGTCCTGGTGGCGGGGAGCCTGCGCCGGGCCGACCGCGACCGCGTGCTCGCGGCGCTGGGCGACGGCGCGCCGCAGACCGGCGGACCGGCCCCGCGGGCCCCGGAGGAGAGGGTGTGAACGAGGAGAGGACGGCCACGTGTCCGACACGACCTTCCGACCAGCCGTCGTCCAGGGCGTCCTGGAGCGGGTCACCTACGCCAACGAGGAGAACGGGTACACCGTCGCCAAGGTCGACACGGGCCGGGGCGCGCACGACCTCCTCACCGTCGTGGGCTCCCTCATGGGCGTCCAGCCCGGTGAGGCGCTGCGCATGCGCGGCCGCTGGGGCTCCCACCCGCAGTACGGCCGCCAGTTCCACGTGGAGGACTACACCACCGTCCTGCCCGCCACGGTCCAGGGCATCCGCCGCTACCTCGGCTCCGGCCTGATCAAGGGCATCGGCCCCAAGATGGCCGAGCGGATCGTCGACCACTTCGGCACCGACGCCCTGGAGGTCATCGAGGAGCACCCCGAACGG
Source organism: Glycomyces fuscus (assembly GCA_002529455.1). Lineage (GTDB taxonomy): Bacteria > Actinomycetota > Actinomycetes > Streptosporangiales > Streptosporangiaceae > Nocardiopsis > Nocardiopsis fusca. The sequence continues at coordinate 49,442 of NYMS01000037.1, read as the reverse complement.
CTCATCGAGGTCCCGGGCCTGGGGCCCAAGCGCACCCGGCTCATCGCCGACGCCTGGGAGGAGCAGAAGGCCATCAAGGAGGTGATGGTCTTCCTCCAGGGCGTGGAGGTCACCACCTCCCTGGCCGTGCGCATCTACAAGAAGTACGGCGACGCCTCCATCCAGATCGTGCAGAAGGAGCCCTACCGCCTGGCCACCGACGTGTGGGGGATCGGCTTCAAGACCGCCGACACCATCGCCCGCGCGGTCGGCATCCCGCACGACAGCCCGCAGCGGGTCATGGCGGGCATCCAGTTCACCCTCTCGGAGTCCACCGGCGACGGGCACGTCTACCTGCCCGAGGAGAAGCTCATCTCGGCGGCCGTGAAGATCCTCCAGGTGGAGGCCGGGCTGGTGATCGAGTGCGTGGCCGAACTCGTGGCCACCGAGGGCGTGGTCCGCGAGACGGTGCCCGGCCCCGAGGGCGAGCCCGTGCGCGCCGTCTACCTGCTGCCCATGCACCGCGCCGAGATCGGCCTCGCCTCCGGCCTGCGCGGCCTGCTCCACGCCCCGGCGGACCGCATGCCCGCGTTCGCCGGGGTGGACTGGGACGTGGCCCTGGACTGGCTGCGCTCGCGCACGCGCGCCGACCTCGCCGAGGCCCAGAGCGAGGCCGTGCGGCTGGCCCTGTCGGAGAAGGTGTGCGTGCTCACCGGCGGGCCCGGCTGCGGCAAGTCCTTCACGGTCGCCTCCATCGTCACCCTGGCCATGGCCAAGCACGCCACGATCGTCCTGGCCGCGCCCACCGGACGCGCCGCCAAGCGTCTCACCGAGATGACCGGCATCGAGGCCCGCACGGTGCACCGGCTCCTCGAACTCCGCCCGGGCGGCGAGGCCGCCTACGACCGCGACAACCCCCTCGACTGCGACCTGTTGGTGGTGGACGAGGCCTCCATGCTGGACGTGATCCTGGCCAACAAGCTCGTCAAGGCGGTCCCGCCAGGGGCGCACCTGCTGTTCGTCGGCGATGTGGACCAGCTGCCCTCCGTGGGCGCGGGCCAGGTGCTGCGCGACCTGCTGGACGGGGACTCGCCCGTCCCGAGCGTGCGGCTGACCCACGTCTTCCGCCAGGCCCAGCACTCCGGGGTGATCACCAACGCCCACCGGATCAACGGCGGCGAACCGCCGGAGTTCCAGGGCATGTCCGACTTCTTCCTCTTCCCGTGCGAGGAGTCCGAGGACGCGGCCGAGATGACCGTGGACGTGGTCGCCCGCCGCATCCCGCGCCGGTTCGGCCTCGACCCGCGCCGGGACGTGCAGGTCCTCACCCCCATGAAGGGCGGCCCGGCCGGCGCCGCCAACCTCAACACGGCCCTCCAGGCCGCGGTGACGCCCTCCGGCGAGCACGTCCCCGAGCGCCGGTTCGGCGGGCGCGTCTTCCGTGTCGGCGACAAGGTCACCCAGGTCCGCAACAACTACGAGAAGGGCGCCAACGGCGTCTTCAACGGAACGCTCGGCGTGGTCACGGGGCTCGACGAGGTCGCCCAGGAGGTCCTGGTCCGCACCGACGAGGACGAGGAGATCGCCTACGACTTCGCCGAGCTCGACGAGCTCGCCCACGCCTACGCCATCACCGTGCACCGCTCCCAGGGCAGCGAGTACCCCGCGGTGGTCGTGCCCGTCACCACCAGCGCCTGGATGATGCTCCAGCGCAACCTGCTCTACACGGCCGTCACCAGGGCCAAGAAGCTGGTCGTCCTCGTCGGCTCCCGCCGCGCCCTGGCCCAGGCGGTGCGCAACGCCTCCTCCGGGCGCAGGCACACGGCCCTGGCGCACCGGCTGCGGTCGGCCGGCCGGCCGGCGGAGGAACCCCCGGCCGCGGACGCCCCCTGACCGCACACCACGAGAAAAGAACGTGAACGTTCGCCGGTATCCGCTCCGCACGTCCACCGGTCGAACCGGGCTCTGCCCCGGTCTCCGGCTCCGGGGCGGCGCCTCCCGCCCCGGCCGGACGAGCGGCCACATCGGAGGCCGGCGCCCGGGGTCCACGCCCGCCGCCCGGAACGTCACAGGGCCTGGCTACGCTGGGGCACTGTGGAACAACAGACCCTGATCGTGGTGGGCGTGGTCCTCGTCCGTGACGGCCGAGTCCTGGCCGCGCAGCGCGCCGAGCCCGAGGCCCTGCGCGGCCGGTGGGAGTTCCCCGGCGGCAAGGTCGACCCGGGGGAGACCCCGGAGCTGGCCCTGGTCCGCGAGTGCCGGGAGGAACTCGGCGTCCGCGTCCGCCCCCTGCACCAGCTCGGCGCCGACGCGCCCTTCCCCGCGCCCGCCAGGAGGCACACGCGCCCCGCCGTGCTGCGGCTGTGGCGTGCGGAACTGGTCTCGGGGGAGCCCCGCCCCCTGGAGCACCTGTCCCTGCGCTGGCTCGCCGCCGACGAACTGCGCGGACCGGACTGGCTGCCCGCCGACGTGCCCTTCCTCGACCTGGTCGAACCGCTGCTCGCCCCGGGCGCCGTCCCCCGCTCCTGACCCGCGCCGCAGGCGCGGGCGCCGCCGTGCGCGCGGGAGCGGACGGCGGACTCCGGGCGAGCGGGCCCGAGGGGGGCCGCGAGAACAGCGGCGGCCTGCACGTTTCCCCACCAGGCCACCATGACCGCATAAACTGGCAGCGGGCCGTGGCACTCTGCGGTTCTTCCCAGTACCAGGAGATCGAGACTTTCCCATGTCCAGCGCTACGCCCGTCGAGGGCTCCGCACGCCGCAGCGACCTCCGCAACGTCGCGATCGTGGCCCACGTGGACCACGGCAAGACGACCCTCGTTGACGCCATGCTCTGGCAGTCCGGTGTGTTCCGTGAGAACCAGGACGTCGACGACCGGGTGATGGACTCCAACGACTTGGAGCGCGAGAAGGGCATCACCATTCTCGCCAAGAACACGGCCGTCCACTACACCACGCCCGAGGGCGAGGACGTGGTCATCAACATCATCGACACCCCCGGCCACGCCGACTTCGGCGGCGAGGTCGAGCGCGGCCTGTCGATGGTCGACGGCGTGGTCCTGCTCGTGGACGCCAGTGAGGGCCCCCTCCCGCAGACCCGCTTCGTGCTGCGCAAGGCCCTCCAGGCCAAGCTCCCCGTCATCCTCGTGATCAACAAGGTCGACCGGCCCGACAGCCGGATCGCCGAGGTCGTGGACGACACCTACGAGCTGTTCATGGACCTGGACGCCGACGAGTCGCAGATCGAGTTCCCGATCGTCTACGCCTGCGCCCGCGACGGCAAGGCCTCCCTGGAGCGCCCCGCCAACGGCACCGTGCCCGACAACGACAACCTCGTGCCGCTGTTCAGCACCATCCTGGACACGATCCCGGCCCCCGAGTACATCCCGCAGGCCCCGCTCCAGGCGCACGTGACCAACCTGGACGCCTCCCCGTTCCTGGGCCGCCTGGCACTGTGCCGCATCCAGCAGGGCGAGATGCGCAAGGGCCAGCAGGTCGCGTGGATCCGCACCGACGGCAGCACCCAGCAGGTCAAGATCACCGAGCTGCTCATGACCGAGGGCCTGGAGCGCAAGCCCGCGGAGAAGGCCGGCCCCGGCGACATCGTCGCCATCGCCGGTATCGAGGACATCATGATCGGCGAGACCCTCGCCGACCTGGAGAACCCGGTCCCGCTGCCGCTGATCCGGGTGGACGAGCCCGCCATCTCCATGACCATCGGCACCAACACCTCGCCGCTGGTCGGCAAGGTCAAGGGCGCCAAGGTCACCGCGCGCCTGGTCAAGGACCGCCTGGACAAGGAGCTCGTCGGCAACGTCTCCCTGCGGGTCCTGCCCACCGAGCGCCCCGACACCTGGGAGGTGCAGGGCCGCGGAGAGCTGGCGCTGGCCATCCTGGTCGAGCAGATGCGCCGCGAGGGCTACGAGCTGACCGTCGGCAAGCCGCAGGTGGTCACCCGGGTCGTCGACGGCAAGGTGCACGAGCCCGTCGAGCGCCTCACCGTGGACGCCCCCGAGGAGTACATGGGTGCCATCACCCAGCTGCTCAGCGTCCGCAAGGGCCGCATGGAGAACATGGTCAACCACGGCACCGGCTGGGTGCGCATGGACTGGCTGGTGCCCTCCCGCGGCCTCATCGGCTTCCGCACCGAGTTCCTCACCGAGACCCGCGGCACCGGTATCGCCCACCACGTCTTCGAGAAGTTCGAGCCGTGGTTCGGTGAGCTGCGCACCCGCCCCAACGGGTCCCTGGTGGCCGACCGCTCCGGCGCCGCCGTCGCGTTCGCGATGTTCAACCTCCAGGAGCGCGGCACGCTCTTCGTCGAGCCGGGCACCGAGGTCTACGAGGGCATGATCGTGGGCGAGAACTCGCGCGCCGACGACATGGACGTGAACATCACCAAGGAGAAGAAGCTCACCAACATGCGCTCGGCCACCGGCGACGAGCTGGTGCGCCTGGTGCCGCCGCGCAAGCTGTCCCTGGAGCAGGCCCTGGAGTTCTGCCGCGAGGACGAGTGCGTGGAGGTCACCCCCGAGAACGTGCGCATCCGCAAGGTCGTCCTGGACCAGAAGGAGCGCGGCCGGATGGCGGCCAACAAGAAGCGCCAGCAGCAGTAGGAGGACCGCTCATCCTCCCGCGTGGGCGGGCCGCCTCGGCGGTCCGCCCACGACGCGTTTTCCGGGGGCTCCCCTCGGGTAGACCCGTGAGCAGCATGAAGTCCGAGCCCACGTGTCCCCGTTGCGGGCGCGCGGTCCAGCCTCCGGGGCTGTGGACCAGCGCCTGGCAGTGTGACGCCCACGGTCCGGTGGCGCCCCTGCAGCAGGTGCGCGCCCCCGGGGCGGCCGCGCTGGAGGCACTCCTGCCCCAGGCGCACGTCCCGGTCTGGATTCCCTGGCCGCTACCCGCCAACTGGGTGGTCACCGGCTTCGCCGAGGCCGGTGACGAGCGCAGCGGCGCCCTCGCCACGGCCGTCGCCCTGTCCGGGCCCGATCCGGTCGGCGGTGTCGGCGAGGTGGTCATCGTCGCCGAGGACCCGGGCGTCGGGCTCGGCGCCCGCCTCGCCGGTCTGGAGGGCCCCGACCCCGGCGACGGCTTCGACGCCTCCGCCGCCGACGCCAAGGTGCGCTTCGACGGCCACGAGATCGCCCTGTGGAACCTGTCCGTGGGCCCCGAACGCGCCGTCTACGCCGGTGAGGCCCTCGCCCAGTGGCTGTGGCTGGTCTTCGCCTCCGCCGACACCGGCATGCTCATGTGCGAGATCAGCGCCCTGCGGGACCTGCGCGACATCCGCGACGGCGGCCTCTCCCTGGAGCCGCCCTTCGGAGCCCCCAGCCCCTTCCTCGCCCGGGCGCTGGCGCCCCGGCGGGACGCGGACTGAGCGGGAGGGCCTCGCCCCGGCGGAGCGCGCCGCGACGCGGCTTACGTACAATCGCCCGGTGACACGTATCGACCTGCACTCACACAGCTCGGTCTCCGACGGAACCGACACCCCCGCCGAAGTCGTCGAGTACGCGGTCGCCGCGGGTCTCGACGTGCTCGCCCTCACCGACCACGACACGGTCGGCGGAATCGGGGAGGCGGCCGAGCACCTGCCCCCCGGGTTCACCCTGGTCCCCGGGATGGAGCTCTCCTGCGCCTACGCCGGGTCCAGCGTCCACCTGGTGTGCTACCTGTTCGACCCCGACGACCCCGTGCTCGCCGGGGAACTGCGCCGGGTCCGCTCCGACCGGGCCTCCCGCGCCGAGGAGATGGTGCGCAAGCTCCGCGAGCAGGAGGTGGACGTCAGCTGGGAACGGGTGCTGGAGATCGCGGGCGCGGGCCACGACGAGTACGCCGACGCCAACACCATCGGCCGTCCGCACCTGGCCCGCGCGATCGTGGAGGCGGGCGCGGCCAAGGACGTGCAGGACGCCTTCGACCGCTGGATCGGCTCCGGCGGTCCCGCCTACGTCTCGCGGTACGCGATCGACCCGGTCCGCGCGGTGGAGCTGGTCCGGGCGGCGGGCGGGGTCTGCTCGCTGGCGCACCCGGCGCGGGCCGAGGGCTCCCTCAACGGCGCGGTCCCCCTCGAACTCGTGGAGCGCATGGCCGGTGCGGGCCTGGGCGCGATCGAGGCCGACCACCCCTCGCACAACCGGCAGCAGACCCGCCAATGGCGGGGAGTGGCGGGGGACCTCGGCGTCGCGGTCACCGGCTCCAGCGACGACCACGGAAGCCTCACCGGCCGCCGCCTGGGGTGCAGGACCACCGCCCCGGAGGCGTTCGAACAGCTCGTGGCGCCCGCGACGGGGGTCCCGCTCCTGCGGGGGTGAACCGCGTGTCGTACTCCCGGTGTCCGGTACGGTACCGACCACTGTGCGGGAGCGCGACAATGGTCGCAGCGCAACCACCCATACCCGGACGAACTCGAGAGGTCTGAGCCGTGTTCTGGAAGCGGAAGTCGAAGAAGCAGGACGGCCAGGAGGCCACCGATTCCGCTGCGGAGGCCGCGGCGGAGCACGAGGAGACCGCCTCCGCCGGTGGGGACGGGGCCGCCGAGGACGGGCGCGAGGACGCGGCCGGGGCCGCCGAGGCCTCCGCGGAAGCCGCCGACGACGCCGCCGCGGAGCCCGGGAGGGCGAAGGACGAGGACGACGAGGTCTCCGCCGAGAGGGACGAGAAGGCGGAGAAGGCCGGGGCGGTGGACGGGGAGGCCGACGAGGCCCGGGAGCCGGAGACCGCCGACGTCTTCGCCGACGAGGGCGAGGAGGCCGGGGTGACCGGCCCCGACGACGACGGCATCACGCGCGTGCGCACCGCCGGGACCTTCGAGTTCGACGGCGAGGAGTACGAGGTCGTCAGCAACACCTGGATCATCGACGCCGACGACGAGGGCGTCGTCGTCATCGACCCCGGCCACGACGCCGAGGCGATCCTGGAGGCCGTCGGCGAGCGCGAGGTCTACCTGGTGGCCTGCACCAACGCCTACAGCCCCCACATCGAGTCGGCCATCAAGGTCGCCGAGGAGGCCGAGGCCCCCATCGCGCTGCACCCCCGCGAGATGCGCGCCTGGCGCCGCCACCACGGCGCCGAGCACCGCCCCGAGATCGAGGTGGAGGGCCAGGGCGCCCTCGACATCGGCAAGCTGCACATCGACGTCCTGGCCCTGCCCGGTACCTCCCCCGGCACCGTCGGCTACTACGTCAGCGAGCGCGGTGTCGTCTTCAGCGGCGACACCCTGCGCAAGGGCGAGCCCGGCATGGTCGGCAACACCTACATCGACTACACCACGCAGCTCGCCTCCATCGGCGAGGCGCTGCTGTCCCTGCCCCCGGACACGCGCATCCTGCCCGACCGCGGCCCCGCCACCACCGCGGCCGCCGAGGGCAAGAACTTCGACTCCTGGGTCTGAGCGGAGCCTGCCCGGAACCACACCTCCGTGCGCGTCCGGGCGGCACCGCCCCTCCGGGGCTCCGGCTCCCCCCACCCTCGCCCGCCACCGCTCCCGACGGGCGCCGAGCGCGCTCGGCGCCCGTGTCCGGGCGGGGGCTGGAGCATGCGGCCGCCGCGCCGTCCTCGTGGCGGGTCAGCGGCGGCCGTCGCGGTGGGGCCGGGTCAGCGGCGGCCCACCGACTCCGCCTCGTTCCAGAAGGCGGTCAGCGCGCTCGCGACGGTCTCGGGTGCCTCCACGTTGGGGGAGTGCCCGGTGCCGGGCACCACGAGGCGCTTGGCGCTCAGCCGCTCGGCCATCCGGTCCTGCTCCTCCAGCGGCCACGCGTCGTCGTTCTCGCCGTACAGGACCAGCTTGGGGGCGTCCACCCGGGCCAGCTCGTCCACGCGGTCCGGCGCGGCCACCAGGTCCTCGGCCATGTGCATCAGACCCACGGCGCTGCTCCTCAGCAGCCGCTCGCGCAGGAAGTCGCGGATCTCGGACCGGGGGCTGCGGGCCCGCGCCACGGAGTCGAACTGCTCCTCCCACAGCTCGCGGAGCCGCTCGGCGGTGGGGTTGATGGACACGGCGGCGATGAGGCCGCTCGCCGTGCCCGCGCCCGGGCCGCTCAGGGCGCCGGGGCCCGAGCACAGGAGGGTGAGCGAGGCCAGCGGCACCATCTCCACCAGCGCGGCCTCGCGTGAGACCAGCCCGCCGAAGGAGTGGCCCAGCAGGTGGACGGGTCCGCCGTCGCCGACCTGGTCCATGACCTCGGCGACCACCGCGCCCAGGGAGGGCAGGCGGTAGTCCGGCCTGCGCACTCCCGGGGGAGGGGTGAGGGATTCGGGGCCCGGCGACTCGTAGGTGCCGGGGAGGTCGATCGCGACCACCTCCCGCCCGGCCTGGGCCAGGCTCTGGAGGAGGGCGATGAAGTCCTCCTTGCTGCCGGTGAACCCGTGCACCAGGACGGCGGGGGCCAGCTCGGGGCTGCCGGAGGTGGGCAGCGCCCGCAGGGCGGCCACCGGACCGTACGACAGGTTCAGGTCGGCGCGTCGCACGCCCGGTGGCAGATCGATGAACTGAGGTGTACTCACGTCGGGCCACCCTAGACGATCGCCGGCCCGGGCAGGCATAACCCGGGCCGTGGCCGACGGCCGCTGCCACCGGCCGACCGGTGCGAACGCCGGCCTCGGGGCCCCGCGCGGGTCGCGGGGCGCACGGCCGCGACGCCCGCCACGGGCGGGCGCCGGGAGGGGTCAGGTGTTCTCGGGGTCCCTGCGGACCGCGCCGCGGGTGCGGCGGCGGCGCCGCACCTTGCGCGCGCCCTCGTCGGAGGGCGCCGCGCCCTCGCGCGAGGACTCCTGGACCGCGGGGGCGGTGGCCTCGACCTTCCTGTCCGCCGTGGCCTCGGCACCGGCCGAGCCCCGACCGCCGCGGGTGCGCCGGCGCGAGCGGCCCCGGTTCCGGCCGCTCCCGCCCTCGTCGCTCCCGCTCTCGCCGCGTGCGGTCTCGGTGCGCACGGTCTCGGTGCGCGCGCCCTCGCCGCGGCCCCGGCCCCGCCGGCCGCCGCGCTCGCCGCGCGCCATGCCGGTGTCACCGATGTCCTCGATCTCCTCGGCCTCCAGGCCCGCGTGCTCGTCGCGCCTGTCCTGGGCCAGCTTGCCCTTGGTGCCGGCCGGGATCCGCAGCGCCTCGAAGAAGTGCGGCGAGGTGGAGTAGGTCTCCTCCGGCTCGTGGAAGGGCAGGCTGAGGGCGGCGTTGATCAGCTTCCAGCGCGGCATCTCCTGCCAGTCCACGAAGGTGACGGCGGTGCCGCTGCGCCCGGCCCGGCCGGTGCGGCCGATGCGGTGCGTGTAGGTCTTCTCGTCCTCGGGGGTCTCGTAGTTGACCACGTGCGTGACGTCGTCCACGTCGAGTCCCCGGGCGGCCACGTCGGTGGCGACCAGGATGTTGATCTTGCCGTTGCGGAAGGCCCGCAGGGCGCGCTCGCGCTGGCTCTGCCCCAGGTCGCCGTGCACGGCCGCGACGGCGAACCCGCGCGCCTCCAGGTCGCCCGCCACCCGGTCGCAGGCCCGCTTGGTCTGGCAGAACACCATGCTCTGGCCGTGGTCCTCCGCCTGGAGCAGGCGGGAGAGCATCTCGATCTTGTCCATCTGGTGGGTGCGGAACGCGTGCTGCGTGATCTGCCCCGTGATGGCCGAGCCGTCGATCTCGTCGTCGTCGCCCGCGCGCACGTGCGTGGGGCGGTGCAGGTACTTGCGCGAGAGGGAGACGATCTCGCTCGGCATGGTGGCCGAGAAGAGCATGGTCTGGCGCTCGCTCGGGATCCTGGTGAGGATGCGCTCGATGTCGGGCAGGAAGCCCAGGTCGAGCATCTTGTCGGCCTCGTCCAGCACCACCGCGGACACCCCGTCCAGGCGCAGGTGCTTCTGCTTCTCCAGGTCCAGCAGGCGGCCCGGGGTGCCGACGACGACGTCGGTGCCCTCCTTGAGGCCGTTGACCTGGGGCTCGTAGGAGCGGCCGCCGTAGACGGTCAGGATGCGGGTCCCGCTGCGCTTGCTGGCGGTGGTCAGGTCCGCGGCGACCTGGATGGCCAGCTCGCGGGTGGGGACCACGACCAGGGCGCGCGGCCGCTTGGGCGTCCCGGGGTCCTTCTGCGCCCGCTGGAGCAGGGGCAGGCCGAAGGCCAGGGTCTTACCGGTGCCGGTACGGGCCTGGCCGATGATGTCGCTGCCGTTCAGCGCGATCGGCAGTGCGAGCTCCTGGATGAGGAAGGGCTCGATGATCCCCTCGGCCTCCAGGGCGTCGGCGAACTCGGTGTTCACACCGAGGTCGCGGAAGGTCGTCGTCGGTTTGGTCGTCACTTCTGTGCTGCTCAGGGCTCAAGCCTCCATCTTGGCGGGCCGCAACGTTGGCGTGGCCGCGGCGGGATGCGGTCGCGGACGGCTCCTGGCCGTCGCGGGGGGCGCGGCTCACCGGTCGTTCCGCTCGTGGAACGGTGCGGTGGCGCTGCCGTGAGGACCCGTGCGGCGCAGGGGTTCGCCGGCCGCGGAACGGGACCGTCCCCACCCGGGACGGGGAGCATCCGTGGTTCGTTGTTTTCCTCGCGCGGTCCGGGCCACCGTCGGTGGGGTCCGCGCCTGTGCGGGCGCCGCCTCCGCGGCGCCGGTGCGTGGGAGATCGCGCGTGTGCGAGGGAGATGTTCGCGTCGGACGCACACGCCGGTCATCACGCAGAGTCTAGCTGGTGACGTGCCAGGTGGACATACCAGTTCACCTGGCTGTGGACGGCATGGACCGTACCCGCTCCCGGCGTGTACAACCGTGCCCTCGGTCCGTTTAGTCCCCGGTTCCGCGCCCGGGCGGCCTGGCGATACCCTGGCGGGCATGACCCACGGCCCCTCCGCCGAGCCCGGCGTGATCGACCTGCTCGGCCTGCTCGCCTACGCGGAGCTCGGCTCCTTCTTCCGCCTCGCCGACGACGCGGGCCTGGCCCCGTCGCTGCGCTCCAAGGGTCAGCTGGCCGCCCTCGCCGCCACCGAGCAGGCGCACTACCAGTCGCTCCGCGACCGGCTGGAGGCGCTGGGCGTCGTGCCCGAGGAGGCGATGGGGCCCTTCGTGGAGCCGCTGGACGCCTGGCACGACAGGACCGAGCCGCAGAGCTGGCTGGAGAGCCTGGTCAAGACCTACGTCGGCGAGGGCATCGCGGGGGACTTCTACCGCAAGGTGGCCGAGCTGGCCGACGAGGAGACGCGGACCCTGGTGGAGGGCGTGCTGGCCGAGACCGGCCGGGCCGAGTTCGTCTCGGCCACGGTGCGCGCCGCCGTGGAGGAGGACCCCAGGCTGGTCGGGCGCCTGTCCCTGTGGGCCCGCCGCCTGGTCGGCGAGGCGCTCAGCCAGGCGCAGGCGGTGGCGGTGTCGCGTCCCCAGCTCGCCGCGCTCCTGGCCGGGGAGCCCGGGCGCGCCCCGGACGGCACGGGGCTCGGCGACCTCGCCGCGGTCAGCCGGATGTTCGCCTCGCTCACCGACCGCCACTCCGCCCGCCTCAAGGCCATGGGGCTGACCGCCTGAGCCGCGGCGGCGGCCGGATCCCTTGCCCAACCTTGACCGGGCCCTGGGGAACCTTGGTCAAGCGCGGGTAATATCCAACACTTTCGTGACGATTCATTGGTCGCTGGCCGTAAAATCGATGAAGTTTCCGTCTCCCGAGCCACCCGAGTAGGTACTTCCATGCCCAGTGGGACCTCCGTGCGCCATCCGCTGGCCGGACTCACCCGTGACTTCCACCGGATCGGCCCCCTCGGCGGTCCGATCGAGCCCTGGATGTGCGCTGAGCTGGACCAGCACGCCGCACAGGTGTGTGAAGGCATCACCTCCTCCGGCAGCGGGCTCAACGCCCGGACCCTGGGCACCTACCTGCACGGATTCCTCGACGGCTGCCTCGAGCGGGGCTGGGACTCCGAGGCGGTCGAGTACGACTGGGAGACCCTGCGCATCCTCGCGATCTGCCGACTGGCCAAGGAGCGCGGTTTCGTCCGCTAGGTTTAGTGGCGTCCGCAGACCGGTGTGGTCCACAACTCGAGCTCCTCGTGGCCCCCGACCCTGCCCGTTCTCCGGTGGAAACCCGTCACCGGGCGTACGCTGAAAAGCACCGGTGGCTCCACGGCGGCCGATTCCGGCCGGGTGCACCGCGGCAGAACCAGGGCCCTGCGGAATGGAACCCGGGACCGGCGGCGTTATGTCGGTCCGGGAAACGGACCCACAGGCGCCGTAACTGGCGGAGCGGCCCGCAGAGCCGCGAGAAAGGAAGGCGAATGAGGAGCGGTCGGCATGGGGCGGCGCGCCCACCGGTCGGCGTCCTGATCCAACAGGACCGCGTCGACTTCGCGCTTTTCGCACTGATCTTCGTCGTCGCGCTGGTGTCGATGGTCTTCACCGGGCCCGGGAACGCCGCTTTCTGGCTGGCCTTCCTCCCGATCATCGCCTCCGTCGTACTGACCTTCCGGCGGATCGAGCACCTCTCACGCCTGGAACTGCGCGACTCGGAATTCCTCTAGGCCCCCGCGGGGGGCGGCCGGCCGCGGGCGCACGCGGCGGCGCACGGCGAGGGCGGGGCCGCACGGCCCCGCCCTCGCCCCGTGTCCGCTAGGACGCGGGCGGCTCGCCGCCCGCGCCGCGCCGTGCGCTCTGGGAGGTCGCGCCCTCGCGCGGCTCCGTGCGGTCGGAGACCGCGGGACGGCCCAGGGCCGCCTCGCGTCCGGCCCGGTAGCTGCTCTCCTCGCTCATGCGGCTGGTCTCGCGCTCGGCCACGTCCAGCCAGCGGGCCCAGCGCGAGCGCATCGGCTCGATCATGCCGCCGCCCACGCCGACGACGAGGATGCCGCCGATCGTGGCCAGGACCGCGATCAGCACCGGGACGGTGACGGTCACCGCCACACCCATCTGGTTCAGCGCCGCGATGACGCCGAGGGCCAGGATGAACACACCCGCGGCGTTGGCCAGGAAACGACCGTAGGAGAGGCCGCCCAGCGCGCCGGAGATGATGTCGCGGACCGCCTTGGCGATCATCGCGGCCACCACCACGATCACCAGCGCGACGATGCCGCGCGGAATCCAGGCGATGACGTCGTTGAGCAGCGTGCTGATCGGGTTCGGTCCGAAGACGCTGAACGCGAGTGTGAACACGAACAGCAGCCCGACGTAGTAGATGATCTTTCCGCACAGCTCGCTGGCGCTCCACCGGCTGCGCTCGAAGTACTCGCCCACACCCCCGCGGTGCAGCGCGCGGTCCAGTCCGACACCGTGCAGACCCTTGGCGACCGCCTTGCCCACCAGCCAGGCGATGATCCATCCCAGGACCAGGATCACCAGGAAGCCGATCAGCAGCGGCACGAAACTCGCCACCGCCTGCCAGGCCGTCATCAGGCCCTGACCCATGTCCATAACGTCTTCACCCCCAAATCGCTTGCTCCGCCGGGGCTTCGAAGAAGGACCGGGCGGATACGGCGAAGAGAAGTGCGTTACTTCTCATTCCGGCGATACCCGGAGGGCGACAATCGAACCGCTTGTCCCATACAAGCGGAAGGGATTACCTTTTTTTGGGGCATTCATTGCCCGATGGTGGGAAGAAATCCCTTTCGTGGTTTGCGGGTGTGCCCCGGGAGTTTTCACGGGAAAGGCGAGGGCCCCCGTGCGCGCACGGGGGCCCTCCCCCGCCTCCGGGCGGCGGGGCCGCCCCGCCGGAGCCGCTAGCCCTGCTCTCCGGCCTTGCGGTGCAGGTCCCAGCCGCTGATCCCGCGCCAGGCCAGGCGGGCCACGAGCTGCTCCGCGGCGTCCTTGGGAACGGAGCCGCGGCTGTTGAGCCAGTACCGGGCGCTGGTCTCGGCCATGCCGACCAGCCCGATGCTCAGCAGGTGCGCCTGCTCGTCGGAGATGCTGGTGTCCTGGCGGATCACCTCGCCGATCAGCTCGGCGCAGCGCTGGAAGGTCTCCTCGCTCTTCTCCCGCACGGCGGGGAGGTTGCGCAGGTCGGACTCGAAGACCAGGCGGAAGGCCTCGCCGTCGCCCGCGACGAAGTCGAAGTAGGCGCGGAAGCTCGCGATGACGCGCTGGCGGTTGTCGTCCGTGCTCTCCAGGGCCTCGCGCTGCTTCTCGACCAGCGCCTCGGAGTGCTCCTCCAGCAGGGCCAGGTACAGCTCCAGCTTCCCCGGGAAGTGCTGGTAGAGCACCGGTTTGCTGACTCCGGCGCGGTCGGCGATCTCGTCCATCGCCGCCGCGTGGTACCCGCGGGCGACGAAGACCTCCTGGGCCGCGGCCAGGAGCTGGCGGCGGCGTCTGACCCGGGGCAAGCGGGTACCCCGGGCGCGGGAGTCTGAAGGAGCTGTCACACCGACCCTCCGAACTCGGCATGGCAGATGCACGCCATAACCGGACATCTGCGTGGCTAGTGCTGCCGGACGCGGCCAGTGGCGCGCCCCACAGCGGTCCCCCTCATCCTACTCCGGCGTAAGTTCCCTGTGAGCAGGGGGAAGCCGGTTCGGGACCGGGGCGGGCGCCGTGCGGCACCGGCCGAACAGGTGGTCAGGGCCGCGATCCGCGGCCGGGAGGAAGCAGAGGAAACAGGGCTCGGAACCGGGCGGGACCGCCCCCGTCAGCGCCGTTCCTCCTCGTCGTCGCCCGCCTCGCGCGCCTGTTCCACCACGTCCGCCTCGGAGGCGCGCTCGAAGCTCTCCTCGGACGGGTCCTCCCATCCGTCCCCGCCCGCGTCGCCCGCGACGGGCACGCGCTGCTCGACCGCGTCGGCCTCGGGCACCTCGGGCGCGGGCTCCCCGCCGGCGGCCGGGCCTCGTCTCGCGGAACGGTTCTCCTGTGCCACAGGGGCCTCCCCAGCGTCGTCGCCGTGCGTACGCCCGACCACTACCCGCCGCCCGGTCCGGTACGCGCCCGCCCGGGGATGAACTCGCCCGCGCTGTTGGTTACGCCGGGGAGGGACGGGGCCGCGGCGGGTGTGCTCCACGCCTCCCGGTGACGGGAATGCAAAACCCCACCCGTTAGGTTGGGTATGAGTGCAAGCACGCTTCGCCTCCCGTCCCCTCGCCCGGTGGCCCCCGCGGTACGGGCGGGGCGAAGCAACCCGAACAGACATGAGGAGTCACCGTGTCGCTGCCGCCGCTGGTGGAACCAGCTGACGAGCTGACCGTGGACGAGGTGCGCCGTTACTCGCGTCACCTGATCATCCCCGACGTGGGTATGGACGGGCAGAAGCGCCTGAAGAACGCCAAGGTCCTGGTCGTCGGCGCGGGCGGCCTGGGTTCCCCGGCGCTGCTCTACCTGGCCGCCGCGGGAGTGGGCACGCTCGGCATCATCGACTTCGACGTCGTCGACGAGTCCAACCTCCAGCGCCAGGTCATCCACGGACAGAGCGACGTCGGCCGCCCCAAGGCTGAGTCCGCCCGGGACAGCATCCAGGAGGTGAACCCCAACGTCCGCGTCATCCTGCACCAGGAGCGCCTGGAGTCGGACAACGCGCTGGAGATCTTCGCCGGCTACGACCTGATCCTGGACGGGACCGACAACTTCGCGACCCGCTACCTGGTCAACGACGCCTGCGTCATCCTCGACAAACCGTACGTGTGGGGTTCGATCTACCGCTTCGACGGCCAGGTCAGCGTCTTCTGGAACGAGTACGGGCCCCAGTACCGCGACCTGTACCCCGAGCCCCCGCCGCCCGGCATGGTGCCCTCCTGCGCCGAGGGCGGCGTCCTGGGCGTGCTGTGCGCCTCCATCGGCTCGGTCATGGTGAACGAGGCCATCAAGCTGATCACCGGCATCGGTGACCCGCTGGTGGGCCGCCTGCTCATCTTCGACGCCCTGGAGATGACCTGGCGCGAGGTCAAGGTCCGCAAGGACCCCGACACCGAGCCGGTCACCGAGCTCATCGACTACGAGGCCTTCTGCGGCGCCGTGTCGGAGGAGGCCACCGAGGCCGCCGCCGGTTCCACGATCACCGCGGGCGAGCTCAAGGACCTGCTGGACAACAAGCCCGAGGAGATCTTCCTCGTGGACGTCCGGGAGAAGAACGAGTACGAGATCGTCAGCATCCCGGGGGCCACGCTCATCCCCAAGGGCGAGTTCCTCAACGGCAGGGCCCTGGAGCAGCTGCCGCAGGACAGGCGCATCGTCCTGCACTGCAAGTCGGGCGTCCGCTCCGCCGAGGCGCTGGCCGCGGTGCACGCGGCCGGGTTCTCCGACGCCGTCCACGTGGGCGGCGGCGTCCTGGCCTGGATCAACCAGGTCGACCCGAGCCTGCCCGCCTACTGACGGACGGGCCGGCGGAGCGCGCGGGGCGGTACCGGAGGGGTCTTCGGCACCGCCCCGCCGTGTCCCCGCCCCGCACCCCGGCCGCCTTCCGTGCCTGCTCAGCCCGTCCGGTGGGTAGGACTCCGGGCAGGGGCCGTCGGCCCACGGCGGCCCGCTTCTCGGGAGGTGTCTCCATGGGACGCAAGGGACGCTGGGCGGACTGGGCGGCGATCCTCGCCGGCCTGGCCCTGGGAATGAGCTGGATCTGGCACGGGATGTACGGCTTCGGCGGGGGCGCGATGTTCGTCCTCGGGTTGGGCGTCATCATGGCCTCGGTGGTCTCCATCACCCGGCCGGGGGCGCTGTCGAGCGAGACGGGCGTCCTCGCGATCGGCGTCCTGGTCTTCGTGCTGCCGTGGCTGCTGGGCTTCGCCGACCTCACCGCCGCCGCCTGGACGGCGTGGATCCTCGGCGCCGTCGTGGCGCTGCTGGGGGCGTTCGGCCTCCTCAAGGCGTCCCAGGCCCGCAAGCGCGACCCCGAGCTCGCCTGGGGCGAGCACGGCGACCAGATCACCGCCTGAACCGGCACCGCGCCACGGGGCCGCCTCCGTCGCGGAGGCGGCCCCCCGCCGTGTCGGCGGGTGGCGCTAGTCTGCGGGGGTGTTCGAGGACGCGGAGGGCGGGCCGGACGACTACGCCGAGGAGGTCCTGGCGGTGGTCGAGCGCATCCCGCCGGGACGGGTGATGGCCTACGGCGACATCGCCGAGTACGTCGGCAGGGGAGGACCCCGCCAGGTCGGCTCGGTCATGTCCTCCTGGGGCGGGGCGGTGCCCTGGTGGCGGGTGGTGCGCGCGGACGGCAGACCGCCCGCCTGCAACGAGGTCCGCGCCCTGTCCCACTACGCGGCGGAGGGCACGCCCATGCGCCCCGGAAGCGACCGTGTGGACATGCGCAGGGCCCGCTGGGAGGGGGAGGGCGGAGGCTGAGCGGCCCCCTGTGGCGGGGATGACGTGCGGGATGGTCGCCACCCTCTGGTGAACTGGGGGGTGTGAACACATCTCCGTACCGTCTCGTGCGGCGCGCCCACCAGGTGCAGCCGCCGCCGGTGCTGGACGAGAACCAGCGGCGCGTGGTCGAGCACGAGGGCGGGCCCCTGCTGGTCCTGGCCGGGCCCGGAACAGGCAAGACCACCACGATCGTCGAGTCGGTCGTCGACCGCATCGACCGCCGGGGCACGGACCCCTCGCGCGTGCTGGTCCTCACCTTCAGCCGCAAGGCCGCCCAGGAGCTGCGCGAGCGCATCACCGCCCGGCTGCGCCGCACCACCCGCGAACCGCTGGCCCTGACCTTCCACAGCTACGCCTACGCCCTGATCCGGCGCGAGTTCCAGCGCATGGGGGACCTGCCGCCGCGCCTGCTCTCGGGCCCCGAGCAGCTGATGGAGGTCCGCGAGCTCCTGCGGGGCGAGGCCCTGGACGGCGCGCAGGACTGGCCCGAGCGCCTGCGCCCCGCCCTGGAGACCCGCGGGTTCGCCGAGGAGCTGCGCGACTTCCTCATGCGCGCCCAGGAGCGCGGCATGGGTCCGGCCGAGCTGGCCGCGCTCGGCCGTGAGCGCGACCGCGACGACTGGGTGGCCGCGGCCGGGTTCCTGGACCGCTACACCGGCCGGTTCGACATCGCCCCCGTGCCCACGCTCAACTACGCCGAACTCGTGCGGGTCGCCGCCAACCTGCTCTCGGACCCCGGGGTCCGGGAGCGCGAGCGCGCCGCCCACGAGGCGGTGTTCGTCGACGAGTACCAGGACACCGACCCCGCCCAGGAGGAACTCCTGCGCGCCCTGGCCGGGGACGGCCGCGACCTGGTGGCGGTCGGGGACCCCGACCAGTCCATCTACGCCTTCCGCGGCGCCGAGGTGCGGGGCATCCTCGACTTCCCGCGCCGCTTCCCGACCGCCCGGCGCACCGAGGCCCCCGTGGTCGCGCTGCGCACCTGCCGCCGCAGCGGGCGCGCCCTGCTGTCGGCCTCCCGCGGCCTCACCCGGCGCCTGCCCGCGGTCGCCTCCGCCCGCGGTCACGTCAACGAGCACCGCGACCTGGCCCCCGCCGAGGGCGTGCCCGACGGCGAGGTCCGCGTGCTCCTGGCCGACAGCGCCGCGCAGGAGGCCGCGGTCGTCGCCGACACCCTGCGCCGCGCCCACCTGGTGGACGGCGTCCCGTGGTCGGACATGGCCGTGCTGGTGCGCTCCTCCACCCGGCAGCTGCCGGTGCTGCGCCGCGCCCTGACCGCGGCCTCGGTCCCCGTCGCGGTGGGCGCCGAGGACCTGCCCGTGGCCGCCGAGCCCATCGTCCGCCCCATGCTCGCGCTGATCCGCTACGGCCTGTCCCCGGACGAGCTGGACGACGACGCCGCGCGCGAACTGCTCACCAGCCCCTTCGGCGAGGCCGACACGGTACGGCTGCGCAGGCTCGTGCGCGCGCTGCGACGCCTGGACCTGGACCGCGCGCGCGGCGGGCGCGCGGACGAGGGCGCGCGCGCGGACGGCGGCGGAGGAGCCCACACCGGCACGGGGGACGGGGCCGCGACGGAGACCGGCGCCGGGGCGGGGACCGGGGCCCCCTCCGGCGCCTACCGGCCGTCCTCGCGGCTGCTCGTGGACGCCCTGCGCGACCCGGCCGAGCTCGTCCTGGTCGACCCCGAGGTCGCCGCGCCCGCCACGCGCGTCGCCCAGGCGCTGCGCACCGTCCGCGAGCTGGCCGCCAGGGGCGCCGACGCCGAGCAGGTCCTGTGGGAGCTGTGGCGCGACAGCGGCCTGGCCGACCGGCTGCTGCGCGCCAGCCTGGCGGGGGGCCGCCGCGGCGCCGCCGCCGACCGCGACCTGGACGCCGTGGTCGCCCTGTTCGAGAGCGCCGCCCGCTACTGCGACCGGCTGCCCCCCGGCAGCCCCGCGGGGTTCCTGGAGGACCTCGCCGCCCAGGAGATCCCCGGCGACAGCCTCGCCGAGCGCACGCCCGAGGGCGAGGCGGTGCGCATCCTCACCGCCCACCGCTCCAAGGGCCTGGAGTGGGGCCTGGTGGTGGTCGCCGGGGTCCAGGAGGGCCACTGGCCCGACCTGCGCCTGCGCGGCTCCCTGCTCGGCGTGGAGGAGCTCGTCGACTCCGACGCGCACTCCGCCGACTCCTCCGGCGCGGCCCTGGCCTCCAAGCTCCTGGACGAGGAGCGCCGCCTGTTCTACGTGGCCCTCACCCGCGCCCGCCGCTCCCTGGTGGTGACGGCGGTGGGCGGTGAGGACGCCGACGAGCGGCCCTCGCGCTTCCTGACCGAGATGGGCCTGGGCGAGCCCGAGCCCGTCAGCACCGGCCTGCGCTGGCTGTCCCTGCCCGCGCTCGTCGCCGACCTGCGCTCGGTGGTCACCGACCCCTCCGCGCCCGGACCGCTGCGCGAGGCCGCCGCCACCCACCTGGCCCGTCTGGCCGAGGAGGGCGTGCGCGGCGCCGACCCCTCGGAGTGGTACGCCCTCACCCCCTTCACCGACGACCGCCCCCTGGCGGGGGAGGAGGACACCATCCGCGTCTCGCCCTCCCAGGTGGAGAGCTTCACCAACTGCCAGCTGCGCTGGCTCCTCGAACGCGCCGCCGGCGCCTCCTCCGGCGACTCCGCCTCGGCCCTGGGCACCGTCGTGCACGCGGTCGCCGTCCTGGTCGCCCAGGGCAGCACCCCCGACGAGATCAGCGGGCGCATGGACGAGATCTGGGCCGACCTGGACTTCGGCGGCCCCTGGCAGGCCGACAAGCAGCGCCGGCGCGCCGACGAGATGGTCCGCAGGCTCCTGTCCTGGGACGCCTCCAACGACCGCGAACTGGTCGTCACCGAGGAGGGCTTCCGGGTGGACGTGGGCGGCATCGAGATCACCGGCCGCGTGGACCGCCTCGAACGCGACGACCAGGGGCGCGCCGTGGTCGTGGACATCAAGACCGGCGGGAGCAAGGCCGACGACCTGGCCCGTCACCCCCAGCTCGGCGTCTACCAGATGGCCGTGCTCCGGGGCGCCTTCGCCAAGCTCGGCCTCTCCGAGCCGGGCGGGGCCTCCCTCGTGCAGGTCGGCGGGGCCGCCTTCAAACACGAGGCGCGCGAGCAGCCCCAGGCCCCGCTCGGAGAGGACCCCGACCCGGGATGGGCGGGGACGCTCGTGCGCGAGGTCGCCACCGGTATGGGCGGTGCCCGCTTCACCGCCACACGCAACAAGGGCTGCAACGCATGCGCCGTGCGCGCCTGCTGTCCGGTCCAGGACGAGGGCAGACATGTCTGAAACCCACCCCCACCCCCGCTCCCGCCCCGAACCCCGGACCCCGCCCCCTCCCCGCTTCTCCCCGCCGGAACTGGCCCGCCTCCTCGGGCAGCCCGAACCCACCGCGGAGCAGTCCCAGGTCATCTCCGCGCCCCTGGAGCCCGGCGTGGTCATCGCGGGCGCCGGGTCCGGCAAGAGCGAGACCATGGCCTCCCGCGTGGTGTGGCTGGTCGCCAACGGCCACGTGCGCCCCGAGCAGGTCCTCGGCCTGACCTTCACCCGCAAGGCCACCGCCGAGCTGGCCGAGCGCGTGCGCAAACGCCTGGAGCAGCTGCGCGCCACCGAGCAGCTGCCCGAGGAGCTGCTCGACGGCGAGCCCACCGTGTCCACCTACAACGCCTACGCCGGCCGCGTCGTCGCCGACCACGCCCTGCGCGAGGCCGTCGAGCCCACCTCCCGGCTGCTCAGCGAGGGCCAGTCCTGGCAGCTCGCCGCCCGGGTCGTCGGCGAGTACGACGGACCCATGGACCTGATCACGGTCGGGGCCGACACCGTCACCCAGCGGGTGCTGCACCTGTCGGGGGAGATCGCCGACCACCTGACCACCACCGACCAGGTGCGCGGCATCGGGCGGTGGATCCAGGCGGGCCTGGACGCCATGACCCGCAGGCCCACCGCGCCCACCCGGGAGCTGGCCGACACCCAGCGCAGGCGCGAGCAGCTCCTGCCGCTGGTGGAGCGCTACAACCACGCCAAGCACGTCCGGGAGGCCATGGACTTCGGCGACCAGATGGCGCTGGCGGCCCGTATCGCCGAGCACCACCCCGAGGTCGGGCTCATCGAGCGCGGGCGCTTCCGGGTGGTGCTGCTGGACGAGTACCAGGACACCAGCCACGCCCAGCTCGTCCTGCTGCGCTCCCTGTTCGGCGAGGGCCACCCGGTGACGGCCGTCGGCGACCCGTGCCAGTCCATCTACGGCTGGCGCGGCGCCATCGCGGCCAACCTCACCCGGTTCCCCACCGACTTCCCCGCCGCGCCCGGCCGCCCGGCGCCGGTGCGCCGCCTGTCCACCAGCTTCCGCAACGGCGAGCGCGTCCTGGGCGTGGCCGAGCGGATCTCCGAGGAGCTGCGCGCCGAGGCCCGCGACGTCCCCGTCCTGCACCCGGGCCCCGCCCGGCGCGGCCGGGGCACCGCCATGGCCGCCCTGTTCCGCACCGAGACCGAGGAGGCCGCCTGGATCGCCGACCAGGTGCACCGCCTGGTCCACGCCGAACCGGACGCGGCGGGCGGCGCCCGCGTGGCCCCCGACTTCCTGCCCTGGCCCGAGGGCGAGTCCGGCAGCGCGCAGGACGGCGGGACCAGCCCCGGCGACGTCGCCGTGCTGTGCCGCAAGCGGTCGCAGTTCCCGCCGCTGCGCGAGGCACTGGAGGCGCGCGGCATCCCCGTGGAGGTCGTCGGCCTGGGCGGGCTCATGATGGTGCCCGAGGTACGCGACATCATCGCCACCCTGCGCGTGGTCCACGACGCCTCGGCCGGGAACGAGCTCGCCCGCCTCCTCACCGGCCCGCGCTGGCGGCTGGGCCCGCGCGACCTGGCCGCCCTCGGCGCCCGCGCCACCGAGCTGGCCCGCCACACCCGGCGCGACCTCACCGCGCCCGACCCCGGCGAGAGCACCGAGGACGACATCCTGCGCCGCACGGTCCTGGACCTGACCGCCGAGAGCGGCAGCCTGGTGGACGCCGTGGACGACCCCGGCCCCGCCGAGAACTACTCCGCGGCCGCCTACGAGCGCCTGGGCCGCCTCGCCGAGGAGCTGCGCTCCCTGCGCAAACTCGTCGGGCAGCCGCTGCCCGACCTGGTCACCGAGACCGAGCGGATGCTCGGCCTGGACATCGAGGTGGGCGCCCGGACCGGCCGCGACCCCCTGTCCGCCCGCGCCGACCTGGACGCCTTCGTCGACCACGCGGTCCGCTTCGTCGGCAACAGCGAGGACCCCACGCTGGGCAGCTTCCTGAGCTACCTCAACGCCGCCGAGGAGAACGAGAGCGGCCTGGCTCCGGGCGAGCGCGTCGGCGGCTCGGACAGCGTCAAGCTCATGACCATGCACGGCGCCAAGGGCCTGCAGTGGCCGGTCGTCGTCGTGCCCGGCGTGAGCGCCGGGCAGCGGGCGCCGCTGTTCCCGGCCAAGGCCCGCGACTCCCTGGCCTGGGTCAGGGCGGAGCACCTGCTGCCCTACCCGCTGCGCGGCGACCGCGACAGCCTTCCCCGGCTCGCGGGGGTGGACAAGGACGCCATCGCCGACTTCAAGCAGGCCGAGGCCGACCGCCACCTCATGGAGGAGCGGCGCCTGGCCTACGTCGCCGTCACCCGTGCCTCCTTCGCGCTGGTGTGCACCGGCCACTGGTGGGGCAGGACCGGCAGCTCCCCGCGCGGGCCCTCGGTGTTCCTGGAGGAGGTCCGGGAGGCCTGCGAGCGGGGGGCGGGAAAGGTCGTCCAGTGGGCGCCCCCGCCCGAGGAGGGCGAGACCAACCCGCACGACGAGGAGGAGGGCTCCGCCGTCTGGCCGCCCGCCGACACGGCCGGGGCGGGGGAGGACGGGGAGCCCGACCCCGCCGCCCCGCGCCGCGCCGAGATCGCCGAGGGCGCGGCCATGGTCGAGCGCGCCCGCGCACGCCTGCTCGCGGGGGAGACCGACCCGGCGGAGGGGGCCCCGCCGCCGCCCGGGCTGCGCCGCCGCATCGGGGGCTGGGAGCGCGACACCGAGCTGCTGCTCGCCCACCGCCGCACCGAGGGGGAGGGGACCGGGAACGGCACGGTCCAGGTCGAGCTGCCCGGGCACCTGTCGGTGTCGTCCATGGTGTGGCTGGCCCGCGACCCCTCCGCCCTGGCCCGGCAGATCCGCAGGCCGCTGCCCCGGCCGCCCGCGCCGCACACGCGCCGGGGCACCGCGTTCCACGCCTGGCTGGAGCAGCGCTTCGGCCAGCACGCCGCCCTGTTGGACGAGCTGCCCGGCGCGGCCGACGAGACGGCCGGGGAGGACGAGGACCTCGCCGACCTCCAGCGCCGCTTCGAGGAGAGCGAGTGGGGTCCGCGCGTCCCGGTCGAGGTGGAGGTGCCCTTCGAGACGGTCATCGGCGACCGCCTCGTCCGGGGGCGCATGGACGCGGTCTTCCACGACCCCGCCTCCGGCCGCTACGACGTGGTGGACTGGAAGACGGGGAGCCCGCCCGGCAGCGGAGCCGAGCGCCGCGCCGTGGGCGTGCAGCTGGCCGCCTACCGGCTGGCCTGGGCCGACCTGGCCGGGGTCGGGCTGGAGGAGGTGAGCGCAGCCTTCCACTACGTGCGGGCCGGGCTGACCGTGCGCCCCGCGGACCTGCTCGACGCAGAGGGGCTGGCCGCGCTCATCGACGCCGTGCCCGAGCCCGGGTGAGGGGTCCGCCGCCCGGCGGACCGCAAGCCGTCCCCCGGCGCCGGTGAGGATCGCCCCCCGTCCTTCGCGGGGGCGAGGGGGCGGGGGCCGGGCCGTGTCCGGCGGGTACCGCGGGGTGGAAGGGCCGGGGCACCGGAAACCCTCCCGGCGCCCCACCGCCGCCGACGCCTCCGGCCGCCCCGGGCCCGGGGACGGGGTTCAGATCACGCCGAAGACGAACCCGCCCGGGGAGGCGGAGTCCTCGCCGAAGAGGTACTCCCGGGCCGACAGGACGAACTCCGCGCGGCTGATGAAACCGTCGCCGTCGGTGTCCAGGCCCTTGAACCGGTCCAGGGCGTCGGAGGAGGAGGCACCCAGGACCTCGGCGTACCTGACGTACTCCGCCTCGCTGACCGAGCCGTCGTCGTCGGTGTCGAGGAGGTCGAAGACCGCCTCGGCCACGCCCTCGGTCATGTTGAACCGGCTCCTGTCCTCGGAGGCCGCGTGCATCGCCGCGACGAACGCGTCCCGGTCCAGGCGCGGCTCGACGGGCGAGCCGTGGCGGAGCAGCTCCAGCCAGAGCATCTGGTAGGAGGCGTGGACGGCCTGGGCCCGGCGGTCGCGCGGGTCCAGCGCGTACCCGGTCGCGTAGCGGTCGACCAGGCGCTGGTAGTCCTCCCAGGTGATGGCCCCGTCGCGGTCGGTGTCCAGGGTGTCGAAGAGGCGGCCGAACCTCTCGGCGACCGCGGTGGCGGGAACGGTGTCCACGTGCATTCCTCTCGTCGGCGGGCGGGTGCGTCCCGCCCGTGCACTTCGAGTGTCCCGCGACCGGAAAGGTTCCCGGGCCCACGCGGCGCTCCGCGTCAGGGCGACCCGCGCCCCCTCGGGCCGGGCCGGGGCCGGGCCCGCCCGCGGAACGGGCGCGCAACGGCTCCGGCCCGCGTGCCGGAGCGGTTCGCGCAGGTCCTAGGCTCGTTCCCGACAACGACGTCGAGCAAGGACGGGTCCATGGACGTACGCGCCCACATCGAGGCACACCGGGACGAGTTCGTCTCCTCCCTCAAGGAGTGGCTGGAGATCCCCTCCATCTCCGCCGACCCCGCGCACCACGCCGACGTGGTCCGCTCCGCCCGGTGGCTCGCCGACCACCTCACCGCGACCGGCTTCCCCACCGTCGAGGTGTGGCGGACCCCCGGCCTGCCCGCCGTGTTCGCCGAGTGGCCCGCCGCCGACCCCGGCGCCCCCACGGTGCTCGTCTACGGACACCACGACGTCCAGCCGGTCGACCCCGTCGAGGAGTGGGAGACCGACCCGTTCAAGCCCACCGAGCGCGGCACCTCCCTGTTCGCGCGCGGAGCCTCCGACGACAAGGGGCAGGTGCTCTTCCACGCCCTCGGCGTGAGCGCCGCCCTGGCCGCCTCCGGCGCCGACGCCCCGCCCGTCACGATCAAGCTGCTCGTGGAGGGCGAGGAGGAGTCGGGCTCGGTCCACTTCGCCGACCTGATGCGCGCCAACCGCGACCGCCTGGCCTGCGACGTCGCCGTCATCTCCGACACCACCATGTGGGCGGCCGACACCCCCTCCATGTGCGTGGGCATGCGCGGCGTCACCGACGTCGAGATCAGCCTGTACGGCCCCGGGCGCGACCTGCACAGCGGCTCCTTCGGCGGCGCCGTCCCCAACCCGCTCAAGGCCATGAGCGACCTGCTGTCCGGCCTGCACGACGAGGACGGCCGGGTGGCCGTCCCCGGGTTCTACGACGGGGTGGTCGAGGCCAGCCCGGAGGAGCGCGACCTCATCGCCCGGCTGCCCTTCGACGAGCGCGAGTGGCTGGCCACCGCCGCCTCCACCGCCACCTGGGGCGAGAGGGGCTACAGCACGCTGGAGCGGATCTGGCTGCGCCCGACCGCCGAGATCAACGGCATGTGGGGCGGACACACCGGCTCGGGCGGCAAGACCATCGTCCCGCGCTCGGCGCACGCCAAGGTCAGCTTCCGCCTGGTCCCCGGCCAGGACCCGCTGTACGTGCAGGACCGCGTCCGCGCCCACGTCGAGGCGTCCGTCCCCGAGGGCCTGCGCGCCGAGACGGAGTTCGGCGGCCCCGGCGTGCGCGCCTGCGCCTCCGACCTGTCCTCCGCCGCGCTGAAGGCGGCCCGCTCGGCCATGGAGCGCGCCTTCGGCAAGGAGGTCCTCTTCACCCGCGAGGGCGGCAGCGGCCCCGAGGCCGACATCGCCGACATCCTCGGGGCGCCGCTGGTCTTCCTCGCCGTCGGCCTGGACGAGGACCGCATCCACGCCCCCAACGAGAAGGTGGAGCTCCCCCTCCTGCTCAAGGGCGCCGAGAGCGCCGCGTACCTGTGGGAGGAGCTCGGCGGCGCCGGCTGAGCCGTGACCGCGCGGAGGCGGGACGGCCCCCCGTGCGCGGGTGCCGCGCCAGGATGCGCGCGGCCCCGAGGGGTGTTATGCACGCTGTAGACACGGGCCCCGCCAGGCGGCCCGCCGACCTGGAAGGACCCATGGACGCCGACGCGACTCCCTCCCTCTCCCGCTCCTCCGTCGACCCCGCCGCGCACCGGCGCCTGGACGGGGAGTGGCTGGCCGAGGCGTGGGCCGCCCCCGGCACCCGGGTGCTGGTGCTGGAGGGCGGCGACCCGGGCAGCCACGGCTGGCGGGCCCTCATGGCCAAGCAGTCCCGGGCCCTGGTCACCACCGGGGACGGCCCCGAACTCGTCCTGGTCCCCCCGGACGAGGCCCCCGAGGGCGAGCGCTACCTGCTCGGCACCGACGGGCGGGACGCCTACTTCGCGGTCCGCTCCGGCCGGGAGCTCGCCGCCACCGAGCGGGCCGCCCCGGCCTCCCTGCGCGAGGTCGGGGCGCTCCTGGGCGACCGCGACACCGGGCTGATGACCCGCGCCGTCGCCCTGGCGAACTGGAACGCCACCCACGGGTTCTGCCCCCGCTGCGGCTCCCGCACCACCCCGGCCGCGGCCGGGCACGTGCGCGTGTGCGACGCGGAGGGCACCGAGCAGTACCCCCGCATGGACCCGGCGGTGATCATGCTGGTGCACCGCGAGCGCGACGGCCGCGAGGAGATGCTGCTCGGCAACAACCCCAACTGGGACGCCCGCCGCTTCTCGGTGCTGGCCGGGTTCGTGGACGCGGGGGAGTCGCTGGAGCAGGCCGTGGTCCGCGAGGTCGCCGAGGAGGTGGGGATCGTGGTCGAGCGCCCGCGCTACCTGTCCTCGCAGCCCTGGCCCTTCCCGCGCAGCCTGATGGTGGGGTACACCGCGCGGGCCGTGGGCGAGACCGAGCGCACCGACGACGAGATCGCCGTCGCCCGCTGGTTCACCCGCGCCGAGCTGGCCGAGGCCGTGCACTCGGAGGAGATCGTGCTGCCCGGACGGGTCTCGATCGCCCGCACCCTCATCGAGCACTGGTACGGCGCCGAACTCCCCGGCGGCTGGTGACCCCGGACCGGCCCGCGCGGCGCCGCGAAGGCGCGGCGCGGGCCGGTCGGGGGCGTCGGCCGCGCCTCCCCGCGCGGCCCGTCGCCCGCTAGCGCGAACCGGGGGAGGAGCCCAGCTCGTCGGGCAGCACGGTGAGGGGGCTCGTGCTGCTCTCCACCACGTCCTGCGCCAGGTCGGCCACCTTGCGGCCGCGCGAGCGCGCCGAGGAGCGCAGCCGCTCGAAGGCCTCGCGGGGCGCCATCGTGTGCCGCTCCGCCAGGACCCCGATCGCCTGCTCCACCACCACGCGCGAGTGCAGCGCGTGCTCCAGCTGCGCGATGGTGTGCCGCAGCCGCTCCACCTCCGAGGCTCCCTCCGGGGCCCGGCCGGGCGCCTGGGACCGCGGGGTCCGGGGCCCCGACCCGCCGGTCAGCAGGTCCGCCAGGACCATCGCGCTCACCAGGTCGGGCACCTCCTCGCCGCCGCCCACCCGCCACCCGGCCGGGGTGCGGCGGATCACGCCGGCGTCCACCGTGTCGGCGACCGCTATGTCATGAGGCCTCATGTCCTCCCCCAACTCCACACTCCCCGTCGTCATCGTCCGAGCTCTTCGCGGCCCGAGCGCCGTCGGAGGTGCACCGCCGAAGGCGGGCCCCGCGGTGCGGGCCGCGGCCGCGCCCCCGAGGGCGCGACCCGCGGCCCGCGTACCGTCCTACGACAGCTCGGCCAGTTTCTGCCTCACCTGAGCGAGCGACGGGTTGGTCATCGCCGCGCCGTCACTGAAGACCAGCGTCGGGACCGTCTGGTTCCCGCCGTTGACCTTCATGACGAGGTCCGCGGCCTCCGGGTGCTCCTCGATGTTCACCTCACGGCCGGTGATCCCCTCGCGGGCGAGCTGGCTCTTGAGCCGCTTGCAGTACCCGCACCACGGGGTGGTGTACATCGTGAACTGTTCGGTCGCCGCGCTCGTCATGTCGCTCACGTCCTTCTCTCGTCTACGGTCGATGGGTTGGTCCGGTCATCTCAACACCGAGGGGTCCGGACCGCTTCCCGAGACCGTGCGACACAACGTGGGACGCCTCACAGGACCAACTGGTTCTGGAATGTCTGATGTGCCTCCCGCCGCTCCGGCGGCGGGCCCGGGGCCGATCCGCTCCCCGCCACGGCCGATACTTGAGAGACTGGGACCCCATCCACCCCGACCCGATGCAGGAGCACCATGGATCCCGACCGCGTCCTGGAGGGACTGGACCCGGAGCAGACCCAGGCCGCGCGCGCGCTGCGCGGCCCCGTGTGCATCCTGGCCGGTGCCGGAACGGGCAAGACCCGGGCCATCACCCACCGCATCGCGTACGCGGTCTCCAGCGGTGTGGTCGCCGAGCAGCAGGTCCTCGCGGTCACCTTCACCGCCCGCGCCGCCGGGGAGATGCGCGGGCGGCTGCGCGCCCTGGGCGCCCCCCGCGTGCAGGCCCGCACCTTCCACGCCGCGGCCCTGCGCCAGCTCTCCTTCTTCTGGCCGCAGGTGGTCGGCGGCGAGAAGCCCACGCTCATCGAGAGCAAGCTCCAGGTGGTCTCCCGCGCCGCCCACTCGGTGGGCCTGCAGCCCGACCGCACCGGCCTGCGCGACCTGGCCAGTGAGATCGAGTGGTCCAAGGTCACCCAGGTGCGCCCCACCGACTACGACAAGGCCGTGGTCAAGGCGGGCCGCCAGCCCCCGATGCCCGCGGGCGAGGTGGCCCGGGTCTTCGAGGCCTACGAGGACCTGCGCCGCGAGCACAACCTCCTCGACTTCGAGTCCATGCTCGAACTCACCGCGGGCATGATCAACGAGTACCCGGCCATCGCCCAGCGCGTGCGCGAGCAGTACCGGTACTTCGTCGTCGACGAGTTCCAGGACGTCAACCCGCTCCAGCGCCTGCTCCTGGACGCCTGGCTGGGCGACCGCGACGACCTGTGCGTGGTCGGCGACCCCAGCCAGACCATCTACTCCTTCGCCGGGGCCACCCCCGGCTACCTGACCGGGTTCAGCGCCCGCTACCCCCACGCCACCGTGGTCCGGCTGGTCCGCGACTACCGCTCCACGCCCCAGGTCGTGCGGGTGGCCAACCACGTCATCGCCCAGGCGCGCGGCACGACCTCCGCCCAGCACCTGACCCTCGAGGCCCAGCGCCCCGACGGCCCCGACCCCATGTACCAGGAGTACGACGACGAGCCCGCCGAGGCCACCGGGGTCGCCCGCAAGATCAGCGTCCTGTTGGAGGGCGGCACCCCGGCCAGCGAGATCGCGGTGCTGGTGCGCACCAACGGCCAGTCGGCCTCCTACGAGCAGGCCCTGACCGACGAGGGCGTGCCGTTCACGATGCGCGGGACCACCCGGTTCTTCGAGCGCCCCGAGATCAAGCAGGCCGTGCACACCCTGCGCGGCGCCCGGCACGGGGCGGCGGGGGAGGAGGCCGAGCCCCTGGTGCGCACCGTCCGCCAGCTGCTCGGGCAGCTCGGCCTGACCGAGACCGCGCCCGAGGGGCGCCAGGCCCGCGAGCGCTGGGAGTCGCTGTCGGCGCTGGCCCAGCTGGCCGAGGACATGGCCGCGACGCCGCGGCCCGACGGCAGGCCGGCGACCATGGCCGACCTCGTGGACGAGCTCGAGGTGCGCATGGCCACCGAGCACGCGCCCGGCTTCGAGGGCGTCACCATCGCCTCCCTGCACGCGGCCAAGGGCCTGGAGTGGGACGCCGTCTTCCTGGTCGGCCTCACCGAGGGCATGATGCCGATCATCTACGCCGAGACCGACGAGCAGGTGGAGGAGGAGCGCCGCCTGTTCTACGTGGGCGTCACGCGGGCCCGCGAGCACCTGGCGATGTCGTGGTCCCTGGCCCGCTCGCCCGGCGGCCGGAAGACCCGCAAGCCCTCCCGCTTCCTCGACGGGCTCCGCCCCGCCTCCCCGTCCACCGCCTCCCGGCGCGCCGAGCGGCGCAAGGGCGGAGTGGCCCGCTGCCGGGTGTGCTCGACCACCCTCACCGACGCGGCCGAGCGCAAGCTGGGCCGCTGCCTGGACTGCCCCTCCAGCTACGACGAGGCCCTGCTGGAGCGGCTGCGCGACTGGCGCCGCGCGTGTGCGCAGGAGCAGAAGGTGCCCGCGTACGTGATCTTCACCGACGCCACCCTCCAGGCCGTCGCCGAGCAGGAGCCCGGCAGCCTCGCCCAGCTCTCGGCCGTGTCCGGTGTCGGCTCGGTCAAGCTCGATCGCTACGGTGAGGCGGTACTGGCACTGGTGGCGGGCGCGGAACCGGCGGACGTCGTGGAGCGGGGTCCGGGAGACGACGGGGAGGAAGCGGCGGATGAGTGAGAGCGCCGACGCGCAGATGCGGGGGCAGTCCCTCGCCGACCTGCTGACCGTGCTGGACCTGGAGCGGATCGAGGACAACATCTTCCGGGGCAGCAGCCCCGAGGAGGGGCCGCAGCGGGTGTTCGGCGGCCAGGTCGCGGGACAGGCGCTGGTCGCGGCGGGGCGCACCGTCCCCACCGAGCGCCACGTGCACTCCCTGCACGCGTACTTCATCCGCCCCGGCGACCCCTCGGTGCCCATCGTCTACGAGGTGGACCGCGTCCGCGACGGCCGCTCCTTCACCACCCGTCGGGTGGTGGCCGTCCAGCACGGCAAGCCGATATTCACCCTGTCGGCCTCCTTCCACAAGGAGGAGCCGGGCCTCGACCACCGGATCCCGATGCCCGACGTCCCGCCGCCGGAGGAGCTGCCGAGCACGCGCGAGCGCCTGCGCGAGGCCTTCGGCCGGGTGCCCGGGTTCGTGCGCTGGCACCCCATCGAGCTCCGCCCGGTGGGGCCGCTGTCCTACGAGGCCGAGCGCGACCCGCGGCTGCGCACCGCCAACAACCCGGTGTGGCTCAAGGTGGACGGCAAGCTGCCCGACGACCGCCTCAGTCACGTGTGCCTGATGACCTACGCCTCGGACATGACCCTGCTGGACACCGTGCTGCTGCGCCACGGCCGCTCCTTCGCGGGGATCTCCATGGCCAGCCTGGACCACGCGATGTGGTTCCACCGGCCGTTCCGCGCCGACGAGTGGCTGCTGTACGCGCAGGAGGCCCCGACCGCGCAGGGCGCCCGCGGCCTGGCACGGGGGCTGGTCTACACCCGCGAGGGCGAACTCGTGTGCTCGGTGGTGCAGGAGGGGCTGATCCGCGTGGTGGACGCCGAGGGCTGGTCCGACACCCTTCCGGAACCCCTCTAGGGCGTGTTCCGGGACCTCCGCCGCCTCCACGACCCCGCGGGCGCCCGGACCGGCCCCAGTGGCTGGGGCCCGGTTCGACGGGCGGGGTCCGGGGCGTGTGCCCGCGGGGGCCGCGGCGGTGCCGCGGGACGCCCGGACGGCGAGGCCCTGGTCACGGCGCCCGCCGTGACCAGGGCCTCGCCGCGTCGCGGGGGAGGGCGTCGGCAGGGCGGGCGGGGGATGTCCACAAGGCAACGCTTCCGGGCGCCGCGGCATTCCCGCGAACCGATGGCCGGATGCGGACGTTTCCGCAGGTCAAAAATAGGTTGCTCTCTTTCTGCGCCAACCCCTACTGTAAGACCGTCGCAATGACCGCTCCCGGCGCGGGTGCAAGATCCCGCCGCCCGACAGTGAAGGAGGTGCCCGATCCAATGACCAGCATCACGGAGACCACCGGCTTCGTCACCGGCTTTGCCATGCCGTCGCGTCAGCTGTCCCCGACCGCTGTTCAGGGCACCCTCCTGGGCGGTCACAAGGACGTCCTCGCCGTTCTCGGCGGGGCCGCCATCGCTGGTGCCGGCAACGGCTGCGCCAACGGCGGTTCCGGGTTCCTCGGATCCCGTTCCCCGCTGACGGTGCCCCAGGTCGAGCGGACCGTCCTCGGCAACGGCAGTGGTGTGCCCGCCGCCGGGTCCGAGCCCGCTTCTGATCGCGGCAAGCGCCAGACGAAGCACGCAGGAGAAGCTACCCAGCGCCGTTACGGCGCATCGGGGGAGTGTCCACGGAGGATTCCGGCCTAGAGCAGGACAGGCCGAGAGTTTCGACCGTGGCCGCGGACCCCGACAGGGGCCGCGGCCTTCTTTGTATCTTCGCCCGCTCCCCGTCCCCCAGGGACGAGGGACAGGGCGGCGGCATCGCAGGTCCAGGTCCCTCACCGGACCGGTTCCGGTGACCAGTCACCGACCGCGTTGTACGAAACGATCAAAGATCTTGGAGGGCACCGATGCTTGCGTCGGTCCTGGAAACGCCCTGGCTGGGCGACACCGAAGTTCCCTGCCGCCTGGAGCCCGACCTGTTCTTCGCCGAGGCGCCCGCCGACGTCGAGGCGGCCAAGGCCGTCTGCGGCGCGTGCCCGGTGCGGGAGCAGTGCCTGGCCGACGCCCTGGAGCGCGGTGAGCCCTGGGGCGTCTGGGGCGGGCAGCTGCTCGTCTCCGGTCAGGTCGTGGCGCGCAAGCGCCCCAGGGGCCGCCCCCGGAAGAACCCCGCCCCGGTCGCGGCCTGACCGTTCCAGCCACAGCCTTGTGAAACCCCCACAGACCCGAAGGATCGAAGACAGATGATGATGATGGAACTCATGCGCGTGGTCGAGCGGACGGACGTCGAGACGCGCGAGCAGCAGGGCAGAAGGCTCACCGCCCGCCAGCTACGCGCCCGCCAGCGCGAGGAGCGCCGTGCCGAACAGGCGCTCATGGAAATCGCGTGGTCACGTCTGTGTTGACGTCCCCCGCCCCGGGGTGACGGGACACGGAACGTCCTGAACTGATCACGGTGCCGGTCCGGGACCGGGCGGGGCCCCTCCGGGGGTCACCGTCCGGTCTCTTTTGTGTATCCGAAAGGGCACCGCGGTGCCTCGGAAAACCCCGCCGTGGCCTGTCCCACAGCCGAAAAACGACCCTGGTCAGGGCGGAATGTGCTACGGGGTCGTGTTTTTCGGTTGCGTTCCGGGAG
Organism: Glycomyces fuscus; assembly: GCA_002529455.1. Classification (GTDB taxonomy): domain Bacteria; phylum Actinomycetota; class Actinomycetes; order Streptosporangiales; family Streptosporangiaceae; genus Nocardiopsis; species Nocardiopsis fusca. The sequence goes on along the minus strand of NYMS01000037.1, from coordinate 16,160 downwards.
TCGGAGAAGACGGCAGATCGACGACATAACAGGACAGCGGACACCTGTGCTGGAGCGCCTCGCTCGGCTACCGTAAAGTTCGTGCTCTCGAACACCAAAGTCGAGGTACGACGCAGTCCTCGTCGCCGACGCACGGTGTCGGCCTACAGGGACGGGGACACCACGGTCGTCCTCGTGCCCGCCACGTTCTCCCGCGCAGAGGAAAAGCGCTGGGTGGGCCGCATGCTGCAACGGCTGGAGGCCCGGGAGGGGCGCCGCAACCCCGGTGACGCGGAGCTCCACGAACGCGCGCTGGAACTGGCCCGCCGCTACCTGGGCGGCACCGAGCTCCCCGAGAGCGTCCGCTGGGTGGACAACCAGAACTCCCGCTGGGGGTCGTGCACCCCCGAGACCCGCACGATCCGCATCTCCCGCCGCGTCGCCGGGATGCCCTCCTGGGTCGTGGACTACGTCCTCATCCACGAACTGGCGCACCTGTTCATCCCGCACCACGGCCGGGAGTTCTGGGACCTGGTGCGCCGCTACCCCAAGGCCGAGCGCGCCCGCGGCTACCTGGAGGGCTTCGGCGCCGCCTCCCGTTCCGAGTCCGGCGAGCCCTTCGGCGTCGGGGACGACGAGGAGGAGCTCGACGCCGCCGAGGTCGCCTTCGAGGAGTGAACGCCGTCCCGGCCGCGGCGGACCCCCCGGCCGGTGCGCCCGACGCTCCTGCCCGCCCCCGTGAGCGGCCGGTGAGCGGGGGCCGCGGGCGCGGAGCCCTTCCCCGGAGCCGCACGGGAGGGCCGCACGCCGTTTCGGCCCCGCCGCGTCCACGGAGAGAACCGGAGAGCGGCGCCGCCGGATTCCCCCGGTCGGAACCCCGAACTGCGGGATCGTCCGACCATCGGAGGAAACGTCGTTGATGCGGACAGGAATAAAAGGCTTTTTCGCCGTTATTGTTTCCCTTTGTCCGGGTGTTCTGGGGTACTTTTCTGCGGTCACGAGGGCCGCGGGCCCCACCCAGTTGGAACGGACACCCCCATGAGGACACTCAAGAAGACCCTGGCGACCGCCGCCGCGACCGTCATGCTCCTGGCCGCCGGTGTGGTCACGGCCTCCCCCGCCAGCGCTGCGGCCTACAACGGCGCCTGCGGCTCGGGCTACTCGGTGGTCAACTCCGCCCCGGTCCGCTTCGACCTGGGCACCGTGTACCTGACCTACAACAGCTCCAACGGCTACAACTGCGTGGTCACCGTCCGCACCGACCCCGGCTTCGACATGCCGATGAGCGCGGGTCTGCGCCGTTCGGGGGACGAGGGCTCCTACAAGTCGGACACGGGCGAGTACAGCCACTACGCCGGGCCGGTGTACGTGTACGCCAGCGGCTCCTGCGTCGACTGGCGGGGGCTGATCGGCAACCAGGCCACCGAGCGCTACAAGACCAACTGCGGCTGACCCCGGGGCGAACGGCCCCGTCGGAGACCTCCGGCGGGGCCGCCGTGCGCCACGGGGCCGCGGGACCCGCCCGGCGGGGCGGCGTCCGCCCCCGCGTCACGTCCCGGTCAGCGCCTACCCCGGTCCGTGCCCAGGGGCCGGCCGGAGGAGCGCAGGTGCTCGGCCACCGCCCCGGCGGCGGCGCGCACCAGGGAGCGGCACGCCTCGTCGGAGGGCTCGGGCAGGTCGTCCACCGGGAACCAGCCCAGGTCGGCCGACTCGTCGGGGTCGCGCACCAGCACCGCGTCCTCCGGGGCGACCGCCGCGTACTGCACGTCCAGGTGGAGGCTTCCGCCCCCGCAGGGCACCGGGTGGCGGTCCAGGCCGACGGGCTCGGGCAGCAGGGTGAGCCCCCGGATGCCCGACTCCTCGGCCGCCTCGCGCAGCGCCGCCGCGCCCAGGGTGGCGTCCTCCGGCTCGCAGTGCCCGCCGGTCTGCAGCCAGATCCGGTGGATCCGGTGCAGCGTGAGCACCGCCCGCGAGCCGTCGGCGGAGATGATCGCCGTACTGGCCGTCACGTGCCCGGGCAGGCAGGAGCGCCACATCCCGTCCTCGTGCGCGTCCAGGTGGTCCAGGTAGGAGCGGCGCAGCTCCTCCTGCCGGGCGTCGGGCGCGGTCCACGCGCCCAGCACCGCCCGGGCGTCCGCGTGCAACGACACCTACGCGCCCTCTCCCCGGTCGTCCCGGTCATCGCCGGAGGCGTCCTCGCCGGGCTCCGCGGACCCGGCCCCGCCGGACGCGTCGCCGGCGGGCCCCTCCTTGCCGCCGGGGGCTTCCCCGGTCAGCGAGGAGATGTCGAAGTCGGCGTCGCCGAACGCGCCGCCGCCCCCGCGCACGAAGGCCTGCGGGTCGTCCAGGTCGTCGCCGGTGGGCATCAGGTCCGGGTGCTCCCACACCGCGTCCCGGCCCTCCACGCCGCGGGCCTCCTCCAGGGCGGACCACAGCGCGGACGCCTCGCGCAGGCGGCGCGGGCGCAGCTCCAGACCGACCAGGGCGGCGAACGTGTGCTCGGCGGGCCCGCCGGTCGCCCGGCGCCGCCGGGTCGCCTCGGCCAGGGCGTCCGCCTGCGGCAGGCGGCCGGACACCGCGGACGAGACCACGGTGGCCACCCAGCCCTCGATCAGGGCCAGCGTGGTCTCCAGCCGGGCCAGCGCCGCCTTCTGCTGCGGGGTGTCCTCAGGCTGGAGCAGGCCCTCGCTCCCGGCGCCGCCCAGGACCTCCTGGAGCGCCTCGGGGTTGGTGAGGTCGATCTCACCGAGCCGGTCCTCCAGGCCGCTGATGTCGAAGGACATCCCGTCCGCGTACTCGCTGACCAGGCGGGACACGTGCGAGCGCAGCCACGGCACGTGCGAGTACAGCCGGTGTACGGCGGCCTCGCGGGCGGCCAGGTACAGGCGCACCTCGTCCTCGGGGACCTCCAGGCCCTCGCTGAACCGCGCCACGCCGGAGGGCAGCAGCGCGGCGCTGCCCTCGCCGGCCAGGGGCAGCCCGATGTCGGCGGTGCCGACGACCTCGCGGGACAGCTCGCCCACGGCCTGGCCCGCCTGGCGGCCGACCATCATGCTGCCCATCTGCTGGATCATGCCCAGCAGCGGACCGGCCACGGACCGCATCTCCTCGGGCAGGTTCTGCCCCATCGACCGGACGGTCTTGCTGGTCAGCGGGTCGCACAGCTGCACCCACGAGTCCATCGTCCGCTCGATCCACTCCGACCGGCTCCAGGCCTGGGCGGTGTGGACGCCCGACGGCAGGTCGGTAGCCTGGTCGAGCCACAGGTCGGCCAGGCGCAGGGCCTCCTCGACCCTGGCGTAGTCGGACGCCGGAACGCTCGGGTCGCCCTCCTGGGCGACCGTCTGGCGCGCGACGTCCTTGGCCATGTCCCAGTTCACCCCGGACGACGACTTCTGGTCGCCTCCGGGACCGGGACCGGGTTGGGCCGACATCATGTCGGCGAACTGGCGCAGCATGTTGGCCATCTGCTGCGGGTCGCCGAACGGGAAGCCGTCCGGCGTTCCGGATCCTCCTCCGCCCGGGCCGCCGCTGCCGGCACCCGAGCCGGAGTCGCCAGAACGGCGTCCGGACTCGTCATCGGGATCGTTCGGCATGCTGAAACCGAATGGCAGGTCGCTCACAATCAGACCTCAGGCAGGATTAGGTTTGGTCTCCACTGTCACGTTAGCTGGGAGTCGCCCGGAGTGAATACCGAAAGCAGCCAGGTTCGCCCAGAGCACAGCCCCTCCGAGGGAGCGGGCACGGTGGTCGCAGTCACCGGTGCCGCCTCCGGGGTGGGCAGGCTCCTCGTGCAACGCCTGGCCGCGCCAGAAGGTTCCGCGCGCCTCCGCGAGGTGGTCGCCATCGACAGCGAGTTCGCCGACCTGCGCGGCGTCACGTGGCGCATCGCCGACGTGTGCGACCCCGGACTGGTCTCCCGGCTCGGCGGGGTCGACGTGCTCGTGCACACCGCCGACGACCGCTCCCTGGAGACCAGGCCCGCGCGGCGCCGCGCGCACAACATCCGCGCGGCCCAGACGGTCCTGACCGCCGCGGCGGCCTCGGGGGTCCCGCGGGTCGTCCTGGTCACCAGCACCATGGTCTACGGCGCCGCCCCCGACAACCCCGTGCCCCTGGCGGAGAACGCGGCGCGCGTGTCCGACAACAGCGAGGGGCTCATGGGCGACTTCGCCGAGATCGAGGCCCTCGCCGAGCGCGCCCGCCGGGCCCACCCCAGCCTCACCGTGACCGTCGTGCGCCCGGCCCCGCTCGTGGGCCCCGGGCTCGACACCCTCCTCAGCCGCCACTTCTCCGCCCCGCGCCTGCTCACCGTCAAGGGGCACCGGCAGCACTGGCAGTTCTGCCACGAGGACGACCTGGCCAGCGCTTTGGCCTTCTGCGCCCTGCACGGGGTGGACGGCCCCGAGGGCGTGGTCGCGGTGGCCAGCGAGGGCTCCCTCACGCAGGAGGAGGTGGAGGCCGTCGCCGGGATGCGGCACTTCGAGGTGCCCGCCAACCTGGCCTTCGGCGCCGTCCGGCGCCTCCACCAGGCCCGGATCACCCCGGCGGCGGAGGGTGAGCTGAAGTTCCTCGTCTACCCGTGCGTGGTGGACTGCGCGGTGCTGCGCGACGCCGGCTGGAAGCCCGCCTACGACAACGGGGCCGCCCTGGCCGCCCTGCTGGAGTCCCGGAGCGGCAGGCCCGCGCTGGTGGGGCGCAGCCTGGGCCGCAAGGAGGTCACCATCACCGCCGCGGGAGCCGCGGGAGCCGCCGCGGCGGCCATCGGCACCGCCGCCGCCATCCGCCACCTGCGCAAGCGCAAGGGGGTGTGACGCCCGGGGCCCGTGCGCGTACGGGTGCGCGTGCGACGGAACGAGCGCCCGTGTCCCCACATGGGGGAACGTCCGGTTGGTACGGTCATGTCGTGGAAGAGATCACTCTCGCGTCAGTACGCGACACCCCTCTGTCGGTGGACGAGGTCCTCGCCGCGGTCTCCGACCCGCGTGCGGGCGGCACCGCGGTCTTCGTCGGCACCGTCCGCGACCACGACCACGGCCGTGACGTCGCCCGTCTCGCCTACTCCGCGCACCCGACGGTGGAGGCCCAGCTGCGCGTCGTCATGGAGAAGGTCCTCAGCGACACCTCCGTCCCGGGCCGCCCGGTGGTGCGGATGGCCGCCGTGCACCGGGTCGGCCGGCTGGAGATCGGCGACATCGCGGTGGTCGTGGCCGCCGCCGCCGAGCACCGGCAGGAGGCCTTCGAGGCCTGCCGGCGCCTCATCGACGACCTCAAGGCCCAGGTGCCCATCTGGAAGCAGCAGGACTTCGAGGACGGCCGCAGCGAGTGGGTGGGCGCTCCCTAGGCGGTGCCCCCGGGAGCTCCGCCCCGCTTCGGACCGCCCGGCCGGGCCGGACCGAGGGCGGGCCCGACCGGGTCGGGGCGCGGCAATAGGCTGGGGGGCATGCTTCGTCGTGCCATGACCCTCGTTGTCGCGCTCGTCCTCCTCGTCGGGCTCGGGATCGGCAGTCTCCACCTGCCCGTGCCCTACCTGGTCGCCGCGCCGGGCCTGACCGTCAACACGGTCGGGGAGACCGACCGGGGCCCGGTCATCGAGATCGAGGGCGCCGAGAGCTACGAGCACGACGGCGCGCTGTCCATGGTGACCGTGCAGTACGCGGGCGGGCCCCAGCACCGGCTCGACTTCCTCACCGTCGTCACCGCCTGGCTCTCGCCCACGCAGGCGGTCCTGCCCGAGGAGCTGCTCTTCCCGGCGGGGCGCACGCCCGAGGAGGTCACCGAGCGCCAGACGGTGCAGATGAACGACTCGCAGACCGACGCCACCGCAGCCGCGCTCACCCAGCTCGGCATGGACTACGAGGCGGTCCCCGTGGTCAGCGGCACCGTCGAGGGCATGCCCGCGCACGGGGTGGTGGAGGCGGGCGACACCGTCGTGGCCGTGGACGGCGAGCCCGTGCCCACCCGGGGCGGCGACCCCGACGTCCCGGCGGGCAGCGCCGCGGTCGTGGAGATGGTCGGTGGGCGCGAGCCCGGCGACCCGGTCGGGCTCACCCTGGAACGCGACGGCGAGACCGTCGAGGTGGAGGTCGCCAGCGAGGAGGGCGACTCGGGCGGCGCGGCGATCGGCGTGCTCATCGCCGACGAGACCGACTTCCCCGTGGACGTGGAGATCACCGTCGGCGACATCGGCGGACCCAGCGCGGGCATGATGTTCGCGCTCGGGATCATGGACCGGCTCAGCGAGGAGAGCCTCACCGGCGGCGCGGACGTCGCCGGATCGGGCACCATCAGCGCCGACGGCCGCGTCGGCGGGATCAGCGGCATCCCCCAGAAGATGGTCAGCGCCCAGCGCGACGGGGCCGAGTACTTCTTCGTGGCCGCCGACAGCTGCTCCCAGGTCTCCCAGTCGGCCGCCTACGGCGAACTGGAGGTGGTCCGGGTGGAGACCCTCACCGACGCGGTCGAGGCGCTGGAGACCATCCGCACCGGCGAGGGGGAGCTGCCGCGCTGCGGGTAGGGGCGGTGCTTCTGCGGGGCTGCGCTTCGCCCTGCCCCGTGTCCGGGCGCCCGGAGAGCGGGAACCTTCGGAGCCTCCGGTGCGACGGCCCGTTCCTCGCGATCGCGCCTCCGGCACCTCCAGCAACCCCGCGGGCGCCCGGACCGGCCCCCTGGCCGCCGGGCCGCGCGCGGATCAGCCTTGCCCGGACTCCTCGTCGACGTCCAGGGTCAGCGCCAGCGCGGAGGTCAGCGCGGGGATGAGGTCCGCTCCGTTGAGCACCTCCGACTCGCTGTCGTGGCTGCGCATGCGCATCGCGCAGTGCCGCGAGCCGTCGCGCAGCACACCGGCGACCATGCGGATCTCCTCGGTCTCGCGGCCGGAGGAGCCGGGCTCCTCGTCCGGGGCCAGGGTCTCGTCCGTGCCCTTGACCACCAGGCGCTCCATCACCAGCGCGCACCCGGCCACGCCCTCCGGCCACAGGATGCGGCCCAGCGCCTCCTCCAGCGGGACGTCGGCGGGCAGCTGCTCCTGCTCGACGGGGGTCAGCTCACCGGGGTCCGCGGGGGAGTCGATGCCCAGCAGGCCGGCCAGCGCGGGCTCCGCCCGCAGCAGCTCGGCGGTCGGCACCAGGGCGTACAGGCCCAGCGGCCGGTCCCAGCCCTGCTCGGCGGCGTGGCGTTCGAGGTCCATGACGGCTTCGCGAATGTTCGACACGTTTCCATAGTGACCGATGCGGGAAGCGCGAGGCCCTGTTCTCGGCCAGTAGGGTCGCCACGTGGCCTGCCGGATGCGACTCCGATACACCAACGATGCAGCCTTGTCACCCTGACGAGGGCCATTTCGGGAACCCGGCGGCCACCGATTAAGTTTTCAGTAACAGAGCGCCATATGCGCACCGAACGCACCTACCAAGCCAGAACGAGGGGGAGGCGTGAGCTTCCGATCGCCCGGCGCACCACCTGCGCGTATGCCTCGCCGATCAAGGTTGCTCGCGCCAGTCGCGGCGACCGTGGTCGTCATCATCGCGGGGCTGATGCTCGCCGCGAACTTCTGGACCGACTTCAAGTGGTTCGAGTCCGTCGGCTACACCTCGGTCTTCCTGACCGAACTGTGGACCCGTGTGCTGCTGTTCGCCGTCGCCGGCCTGGTGATGGCCGTCATCGTCGGCGCCAGCATCTTCTTCGCCTACCGCTCCCGGCCCGGCATCCGGCCGATGAGCCTGGAGCAGCAGGGGCTGGACCGCTACCGGCAGTCCATCGACCCGCACCGCAAGCTGTTCTTCTGGATCGCCGTGGGCGCCCTCGCGCTGCTGGCCGGAGCCGCGGCCAGCGGTGACTGGCGGTCCTACCTGCAGTTCGTGAACAGCACCGACTTCGGGGTGAACGACCCCGAGTTCGGCATGGACGTCGCCTTCTTCGCGTTCACCTACCCGTTCCTGCGCATCCTGCTCGGCTACCTGTACGCGGCGGTCGTCCTGGCGTTCATCGCCGCGGTGATCGTGCACTACCTGTACGGCGGGGTCCGCCTCCAGAACGACTCCGGCCAGCGCGCCACCCCCTCGGCCCGCGTGCACCTGTCGGTGCTGCTGGGCCTGTTCGTGCTGCTGCGCGGCGCGTCCTACTGGCTGGACCGCTACGGCCTGGTCTTCTCCGAGCGCGGCTACACCTTCGGTGCCTCGTACACCGACGTGAACGCGGTCAAGACCGCCCTGCTCATCCTCACGGTCATCTCGGCCATCTGCGCCGTGCTGTTCTTCGCCAACATCTACTTCAAGAACATCATGGTGCCCATGGCCAGCCTCGGACTGCTGGTGCTGTCCGCGGTGCTGGTCGGCGTGGCCTACCCCGAGGTCGTCCAGCGCTTCCAGGTCGCGCCCAACGAGCAGCGCCTGGAGAGCCCCTACATCGAGCGCAACATCGAGTACACGCGCCAGGCCTACGGCATCGCCGACGCCGAGGTGCAGGCCTACGACGCCACCACCGAGCTCAGCGCCCAGGACCTGGTGGAGGAGTCCCAGGACACCACCGTGCGCCTGGTCGACCCCTCCGTGGTCTCGCAGACCTTCCAGCAGATGCAGCAGGTCCGCGGCTTCTACCAGTTCCCCGAGGTGCTGGAGGTCGACCGCTACCCGGACTCCGAGGGCAACCTGATCGACACGATCGTGGCCGTCCGCGAGCTGGACGGGCCGCCCTCCGACCAGGACAACTGGCTCAACCGGCACCTGATCTACACCCACGGCTACGGCATGGTCGCCGCGGCGGGCACCCAGATCGACGCCGAGGGCCGCCCGGTCTTCACCGAGTACAACATCCCTCCCCGGGGTGAGCTGAGCGACGTCGTCGGCGAGTACGAGCCGCGCGTCTACTACGGCCGCGAGGGCGCCGACTACGTCATCGTCCAGGCCGAGGAGGAGTACGACTACCCCCTCGACGCCGAGGAGGACACGGGCGACGTCCCGACCCCGGAGGACGCCGTCGAGCCCGAGGTCACCCCGAGCCCGGACGAGGCCCGCGCCCCGGCCGACGCCGACCAGGAGGCCGCGGAGCAGACCGCCGAGGAGGCTCCCTCGGAGGACGGGGGCCAGGACGGCGGCGAGGGCGGCGGGAGCGCCCAGGAGGACCAGGGCAACGACTCGCAGGCCTACAACCGCTACAGCGGCGACGGCGGCGTGCAGCTGGGCAGCTTCTTCGACCGGATCCTGTACGCGATCAAGTACCAGGAACCGAACATCCTGCTCAACAGCGCCATCACCGACGACTCGCGCATCATCTACGAGCGCGACCCGGTGGAGCGCGTGGAGAAGGTGGCCCCGTACCTGACCACCGACAGCCGCCCCTACCCGGCGGTCGTCGACGGCCGGGTCGTGTGGATCGTCGACGCCTACACCACGTCCGACGGCTACCCGTACGCCAACCGGATCGACTTCACCCAGGCGGTGACCGACACCTTCACCGACGGCTCGGCCCAGCAGGTGGGCGCGCTGCCGGGCAACGAGGTCAACTACATCCGCAACTCGGTGAAGGCCACCGTCGACGCCTACGACGGCACCGTCACCCTGTACGCGTGGGACGAGGAGGACCCGGTCCTCCAGACCTGGATGGACGCCTTCCCCGGGACCGTGGTCAGCAGGGACCAGATGAGCGATGAGCTCGTCGACCACCTGCGCTACCCGGACGACCTGTTCAAGGTGCAGCGCCAGATCATGCGCGAGTACCACGTGACGGACGCCGCGGCCTACTACGGCGGCCAGGACTTCTGGTCGGTTCCCAGCGACCCGACCAGCGAGACCGAGAACCCCGAGCCGCCCTACAGGCAGACCATCCAGTACCCGGGTGAGGAGTCCACCTTCTCGCTGACCAGCACGTTCGTGCCGCGCGGCCGTGAGAACCTGGCGGCCTTCATGGCGGTGGACAGCGATCCGCGCTCCGACGACTACGGCCAGCTCAAGCTGCTGGAGCTGCCGCGGAGCACGGTGATCCTCGGCCCCGGCCAGGTGCAGAACGCCTTCGACGCCGACGCCGACGTGCGTGAGGTGCTGCTGCCGCTGGAGCAGTCCAACGCGGAGGTGACGCGGGGCAACCTGCTCACGCTGCCCTTCTCCGGGGGCCTGCTCTACGTCGAGCCGCTGTACGTCCAGGCGGGCGGCGGCGGAGCGGCCTCCTTCCCGCTGCTCCAGCAGGTCATGGTCGGCTTCGGCGACGAGGTCGCCATCGGCAACAGCCTGCCGGACGCCCTCAGCAACCTCTTCGACGGCGGGGGCGCGCCCCCCGAGGAGGGCGCGGAGGAGACTCCCGAGGAGGCCCCGGAGGAGGAGGCCGGCGGCGGTGACGGCGGCGGCGACCAGGAGCTGACCGAGTCCCTCAACGAGGCCGTCGAGGCCTGGGAGGAGGCCCAGCAGTCGAACGAGGAGGCCAACGACCGCCTGCGTGAGGCGCTGGAGGACATCCAGCAGCAGCTGGACGAGAACTAGGCCCGTCTCCCGGCGGTGACCGCTCCGTGAGGGGGCGGGGGTCCGCGGACCCCCGCCCCCTCGGCGTTCCCGGCGCTCGTGCCCCGGGGCCCGGGGGGCCTCGCGTCCCCGCCGGAGGCGCCCCGGTTCGCCGATTTGGGTTTTTGTTCGGGCCGCGCTACTGTGTAGACACAACGACGCGGGGTGGAGCAGTTCGGTAGCTCGCTGGGCTCATAACCCAGAGGTCGCAGGTTCAAATCCTGTCCCCGCTACCAGACCCGGACCCGGGAGAAATCCCGGGTCCGTTGGTTTTCCGGTTTCCTCCTTTTCGGAGGACAGCGGAAGCGGACGCCCCCACGGGGGAGTCCGGGCGGTCAGACCAGGGTGGAAGCCCTGGTAGGATTGCCACAGGCGCTCGGGAAACCGGCAGGCGCCGGGTGCGATCTCAATCGGCTTTCTCCAGGGAAAACCGATTTGCCACCCGAGGTGAAAGCCTCTAAAATAGAGATCAACGACGCGGGGTGGAGCAGTTCGGTAGCTCGCTGGGCTCATAACCCAGAGGTCGCAGGTTCAAATCCTGTCCCCGCTACCAGCAAAACGCCGGGCGCATTTGGCGCCCGGCGTTTTTCGTGTGCCGGTGCGCCGCCCGGTTCCCCGGGCGGCGCGTGCTCAGCGGGTGCGGCCCTCCACGAGTTCGACCACGCGGTCGGCCCGCGCGGCCACCTTGGGATCGTGGGTCACCACGACCACCGCGGCGTCGCGGATCCGGGCCTGCTCCAGCAGCTGGTCCATGATCACGGTGCTGCTGGCGGCGTCCAGGGCGCCCGTGGGCTCGTCGGCGAGGATCAGGGCGGGTTCCCGGCTCAGCGCCCGCGCCAGGGCCACACGCTGCTGCTCACCGCCGGAGAGCTGGTGCGGCTGCGAGTGCAGCCGGTGCCCCAGCCCCACGGCCTCCAGCAGCTCGCGGGCCCGCGTCCGGCGGCGCAGCAGGGGCACGCCGCCGAGCACCATCGGAACGCCGACGTTGGCCAGGGCGGTCCGCCGCTCCAGCAGGTGGAACTGCTGGAACACGAAGCCGATCCCCTCGCCGCGCAGGCGCGACCTCGGCCCCTCGCCCAGGCGGGTGGTGTCCACGCCGTCGAACGTGTACGTGCCGCCGCTGGGCCGGTCGAGCAGGCCCAGCACGTTGAGCAGGGTGGACTTGCCCGAGCCGGACTGGCCGACGATGGCCACCACCTCGCCCCGCCCCACCCGGAACGTGCAGTCGCGCAGCACGTCGATCCGGGTCCCCGACACCGTGAAGTGCCGGGTCATCCCCTCCACCTCCAGCAGGGGCGCCGGACCGGGGCGGCGCCGTGCGGCCTCGGGGGCCGGTGCGTCGACGGACATCTAGCCCTCACCCTCCACGCCGAACTCGTCCTCGGGCGTGTGCGCGCCGGGCACGTCGAACCGGGGGTCGAGCGGGATCGGGTCCAGGACGGACTCGCCGATGCTCAGACCCTCGGTGACCTCGACGGACGACCCGTCGGAGATGCCCAGCTCCACCTCGCGGGTCTCCTCGGTGCCGTCCTCGCCCACCACCACGACCTCGCCCGACCCGGCGGTGCCGCGCACCGCGGTCACGGGGATGACGAGCGCGTTCGCGGCCTCGCCGGTGCTGACCGACAGCTGGCCCTGCACGCCCTCGAAGACCTCCAGGTCGGCGGGCACCCGGCAGGCCAGTTCGGCGCCGCCACCACCGCCGCCCTCGGCCCCCTCGCCGCCACCGTCCTCGGGGGCGCCGCCGCCCTCGGCCGTGCCCAGGGACAGGAACTCGCACGCGGCCGCGGGCGGCCCCTGGTCGATCTGGAGCAGGATGTCCTCGGGGTCCTCGTAGAACCGGTAGAGGTCGTTGGGCGGGATCGACGCGACGGCGCGGAACTCCTCGGGGGCGACCGTGGCCACCACCGCGCCGGGCTCCAGTACGTCGCCGACCAGGACGTCCTCCAGCCCCGACACCGTTCCGGCGGCGGGCGCGTACAGGGTGACCTCCCGGGTCGCGGGGGCCTCGGCACCGTCCTCCCCGGCGGCGGGCGCGTCCCCGCCGGGCACCCTCACGTTGACGATCGGTGCGCCGTTCTCGACCTCGGCGCCCTCGCCCACCCACAGGTGGGCGACCGTGCCCCCGTTGCGGGCCTTGACGGCCTCACCCGGCTCGGCGCGGACGACGGCGTCCAGCACCAGCACGGAGCCGATCTCGCCCATCACCACCTCGACGGGCTCCCCGCCCACGTCCAGGGCGGCCTCCGGCAGGACGGCGCCCTCCCCGGCGCCCGCACCGCCCAGCCGGGACACCAGGAGGTAGCCGGCGCCGGTCAGCCCTCCCACGAGGACCAGGACCGCGCCGATGATGATCCACTTCTTCACGTGATGTCTCCTATTCCCGGAGTCCGGCGACCACGGACGCGCGCAGCGCCCGCATCGCGGGGATGATCCCGGCCAGCATTCCGACGAGGGCGGCGCTGCCCAGACCGACGAGCACTCCGGACGCGGGGATGTTCAGGGGGACGTCGGCGGGCAGCGGCACGAAGCCCTCCAGCACCGCGCCGCCCACGGCCAGCAGGGCCCAGCAGGCGGCGAGCGCGATGAGCCCGGCCACCAGGGACACCACGACCGACTCCATGACCACGGCCACGAACAGGGTGAACCGGCTCGCGCCCAGGGCGCGGTAGGTGGCCAGTTCGCGGCGGCGTTCGCGCACGGTGACCAGGCCCACGTTGAGCACGCCCAGCAGGCCGGTGGTGAGGGTGACGGCGGCGATGCCCGTCAGGCCCCAGGACATGTAGGTGATGACCTGGCCGACCTCGTCGGCGTAGTCCGTCCGGTAGGCCATGATGGAGTCCCGCTCCTCGACGCCCCAGCGCCAGGAGGCCGACGCCAGGCGGTCGGCGAAGACCTCGCCCCACGGGTCCTGCGCCGCGGGGTCCCGCGGGTCGATCCGCACCTGGTAGGTGGTCATGTCACCCATGAGGAACGGGTCGACCGGCTCCTCCTCCTGTTCCCGCGTGCCGGTGGAGGTGCCGAAGAGCAGCTCCTCGGAGGAGGGGGCGCGCAGCAGGTAGGCGCTGTACCAGCCGAAGTCCAGCGCGGAGCTCTCCAGGACGCCGACGACGCGCACGTCCATCCACCGGTCGGTGCCGACCTGGACGCGGGTGAGGTCGCCCAGCGCGTCGGCGAGCTGCTGGTTGACGACCATGACCGGCGCCAGGGACCCGGCGTCGGCCTCGGTGAACCAGCGGCCCTCGGCCAGGTTCATCCGCCGGATGTCGCCCAGGGTGGGGTCCACCCCGAGGAACTGCACGTCGGCCAGGACCGAGTCGCCGGAGCGGATCGCCGGGGTCTCGGAGGGGGTGTGGTAGATCGAGATGTCCTGGCCGCCCGCCCGCACCAGGTCCTCCTCGAAGGCGGCGCGGTCGGTGACCCGGCCGTCCACGATGACCTCCAGGGTCGCCGGACGGCCCGCGTTGGCCTCGCTGTAGGCGGTGGCGAAGCGCTGGCCGAAGTCGCTGGCGCTGACCACGAGGATCAGCGCGCCGACACCGACGACGATGCCCGCGCAGGACAGGATGGTCCGGGCCACGTTGGCCCGTGAACCGGCGAAGGCCAGCACGATCCCGGCTGTGAGGGAACGCAGCATTCGGCCCCTTCCCGTGATGTCTGTGAGATCCGGGCGCCGCTACGGCGGCGACGGGATACCCGCGGGGGTGGCGGGGTTTCACCAGACTCATCGTGGCTGGGGGCGGTTTCGGTTCAGCTCCGGCGAAGGAATTTCGGGCCGCCGTTTTCGGCCAAGCCCCGGGGGACGGGCGGACGGGGGCCGAACGGGGCCGGGGGGCTCAGACCGCCTCGAAGCCGTCGCAGGTGAGCGGCGCCCCGGAGCCGCCGTCCGACCAGACCACCGTGTGCGCCCCGGCGGAGGGGGCGGCGGCCTCCGCGCCGTCGAAGTCGTCGGGATAGCGCACCCGGGTCCAGTCGCCGGACGCGACCGCGGCCTCGGTGACCGCGGTGCCGCCGTCGGGTCCGACGACGGAGACGGTCACCGAGACGGTGTCCCCGCCCTCCGGCGCCAGGACGCCCAGCTCGACGGGGCCGCGCGTCTTCGAGCGCGGTACCTCGGTGCGCCAGGGGTCGGCGGTTCGGCGGTCCACGGAGGGCACGCACGGGTACCTGGAGGGGTCGAACGCGGTGCCGGGGACACCGAGCCCGGGGCCCTCGCCCCGGACGGAGGAGCTCACGGTGTCGGCGATCATCTCGCGCAGCTGTTCGGGGCCGTGCCCCTGGCCGCCGCCGCAGGCGGTGGCCAGCAGGGCCGCGGCCGCGCACAGGGCGGCACGGAGGGGTTTCGTGGTCAGCACAGCACCGCACGTTACTACGCACGGTGTCCGGTTGTGTTCACACGGTTGTGGTCGGGGTGGGCGTCAGGTGCGGCGCAGGGGGGTGGGCCCGCCGTTGAGCCAGGTCAGCACCTGGTCGTGGACCGCCCCGTTGGTGCACACCAGGGCGCCGCCGTCCTCGAAGCCCTCGCCGCGCAGGTTGGTGGCCCGTCCGCCGGCCTCCTCCAGGATGACGGGCAGCGGCGCGGCGTCCCACAGCGACAGCTCGGGCTCGGCGGAGACGTCCACGACGCCCTCGGCGACCATCACGTGCGACCAGAAGTCGCCGTAGGCGCGGGTGCGCCAGACCGAGCGGGTCAGGCCGAGGAAGGAGTCGAGGCGGTCCTGCTTCTCCCAGCCGGTCAGTGAGGAGAAGCTCAGCGAGGCCTCCGACAGCTCCGACACCTTGGACACGTGGCAGCGCGAGGCCTTCGACAGGCTGCGGCCCTGCCAGGCGCCGCCGCCCCGGGAGGCCCACCAGCGGCGGTACAGCGCCGGGGCCGAGACCACGCCCACCACGGGACGGTCGCCCTCCAGCAGGGCGATGAGGGTCGCCCACACCGGGACGCCGCGGACGTAGTTCGCGGTGCCGTCGATGGGATCGATGACCCACACCCGGTTGCTGTTGCCCGTCTTGCCGTACTCCTCGCCCACCACGGCGTCGCGGGGCCGCGCGCGGGAGAGCACGCCGCGCAGCGTCTCCTCCACCATCCGGTCGGCCTCGGTGACGTGGGTGAGGTCGGGTTTGGTGTCGACGACGAGGTCAAGCGCCCGGAAGCGCTTGAGCGCGATGTCGTCGGCAGCGTCGGCGAGCACGTGGGCCAGCCGCAGATCATCGTCAAAGGACATCATGACCGGTAACGCTACCGTTCCTGAACAGTGATCAGAAGTGACCCCGGGGGTCACGCTGGCACCGCGCCCCATCCCGAACGGTGCTGGATGGGCTGGGTCACCGCGTTCCTGCCCCGTCCGGCCACGCGCATCGCGTGCACGCTCCGTGACGGGTGGGCGGTTTCCCTCACGCCCATGACTACCCGGTGCGGCCTGGGCGGTCCGATGCCCCACACCACCACTCCGGTGGTGTGGGGGCGGTGCCGTCCGTCGCCGGACCGGGTGGCCCTGGGCGCGCCGCCCGACCGCGATGCTGGCCGCATCGTGCCGGGAGACCTTCCTGCGTTTGGTGGACAGGGGTTTTGCCAGTGCTGGGCACCCCACCGGGAGGTATAAGCCGGATCCACGGCGATGACCGCCACCCCCAGGGTGTGGGCCATCGACGCCAACCGGGAGCGCAGCCGGGCGGTGGGAAAACCGCTGATCAACT
>NYMS01000036.1 GCA_002529455.1 Glycomyces fuscus | reverse complement strand
CCGAACCCCCGTTGTCGCTCCACACGTGCGAGGAGTCTGTTCGTCATGCCCGCAACCGCACCCATGCCCGCGCTGCCCGAGGTGACCGTTCCGCTCGCTGAGCTGGTTCCGCCCCGGTGCCGCCACTACTTCACCGGCCGGGCCGACCGCGCCCACTACAAGACGCGCCGCTACGACTTCGGCGGATCGGCCCAGTACATGCCACTGGTGCGCGCGTTCCTGGACACCTGCGCCGCCGAACGCGACCGCGACTACCGCTACCTGTTCACTCTCCTGGGCAGCGAACTGGCCAACAACGCCCTGCGCCACTCCCGCTCGGGCCAGCCCTTCGGCGTCTACACCCTGACCTGCCAGCGCACCCGCACCGGCCTGCGCCTGACCTGCCGCGACCAGGGAGCACGCGACGGCAGGACGACCGCTCTCGGCCAGCGCCGCCACCTGGCTCCCAACCCCCACGGGCTGGACCCGGCCGCCGAGTCCGGGCGCGGCCTGGCCATGATCGACGCCTTCGCCACCTCCTGGGGCGACAACGGCATCCGCGACTACCGCCAGGTCTGGTTCTTCCTGGCCTACGACCTGACCGACAGCCTCTGGAACACCCAGCGGTAGACAGCGCACCCAAGACACGAAACGGGCCCAGAAAGCGCGCCAACGCCTTCCGGGCCCTCAGATCCCAAAATCCGACACTGCGACATGTACGAAAGCAGGATCAGTGACGCATCCTATCCCCACGCCCCGCCCTTCCAGCGACCCGCTCTACCGGCGCCTGCCCCGACGGAGCCCGCTGGTCGGCCCGTTCTGCCCCTCCTGCGAGCACCCCTCGTGCCGTTGGCGCCGGGCAGCGCGCCTGCCCCGCCTGGGCGGACACCGCTCGGAGTTCGCCCGCGAGCACGCCCGAGCCGCGGCTCTCCAGCGGCACAACCCGCACCTGCTCATCTGGTTCGGGGAGAGCACGATGTCCTACTGGGTGGCCTCGCCTGTCGGCCTGACTGAGGTTTCTGAGGCCGAGGTTCTGCTGCTCTTCGCAGACCCGGTTCCCATTGGTTGAGGGACAACCGGCAGGGGAGCGATGGGTTCCTGCCGGTATGTGGCCGGGCTTCTGGCTTGGTCCACTCCCGCCGCCGCAGCGACAGCTCCGCAGGCCGCTGCGGCGGTCCCCAACGGCGGTCCCCAACTGCGTTACCACCGCCCTCGACGACAGTGGGTGGACGGACGAGCTGACCATATACAACAACTGCAGCCACAGCGTGCGCGTCAAGGTCCTGCTCGCCTTTCGGGTCGATTCCCACTGCATCACGATTGGCTCTGATAGCTCCTACAGTGCGCCCTGGGGCTATCCCGGCAGGTTCGACGGCCTCGTCAGCTGCTGACCGAAGGTCCCACCGAGATCACGAAGCCCCTCGCGCAACGACCCGTTGCGTGAGGGGCTTCCGTGTGCCCGAATACGTCAACTCAGGTTGCCTGACCTCCGATAGGGTTCACTGATGTGCTCCCCGCGCACGCGGGGACGGCCGCTGAGAACAGCACGCACCGGCTCAGCGCGAGTGGTACGACCGCGGGGCCGGGTCGGCGGCCAGGGACCCCAGCAACCGCAGCGCCTGGAAGTCGGGACTGCCCGGCTCGGCCCGGTACACGACCAACTGGAGCCCCTCCTCTCCCCGCACGTCGAACGTGTGCGAGGACAGGGTCAGCTCACCCACCGCGCCGTGCCGGAACGTCTTGGCCTCGTGGGACTTGCCGCGCACCTCGTGCTCCTCCCACAGCTTCCGGAACCGGGGACTGTCCCGGCCCGCCTCCTCCACGAGTTCCAGCACCCTCTGGTCGTGCGGATCGTGCCCCAGGGCCAGCCGCAGGTTGGCCACGCACGCCCGGGCGGTCCGCTGCCAGTCGGCGAAGAAGCCCTCTCCCGCCGGGTCCAGGAAGGCCATCCGCACCAGGTTGTCGGCCTCGGCGAAGTCGGTGTACAGCGCGTCCGCCAGCGCGTTGGTCGCCAGGAGGTCCAGGCGCCGGTCGATGACCATCGCGGGAGTGTCCGGCCAGGAGTCGAGCAGCATGCGCAGGTGCGCGTCGACGCGCGGCCGGGCGGGTGCGGAAGAGGGCTCCGGCGCGACCCCGGCCAGACGGAACACGTGGTCGCGGGCGTCGTCCTCCAGGACCAGGGCGCGGGCGATGGCGTCCAGGACCGAGGCGGAGGGGTGGCGTTCCCTGCCCTGCTCCAGCCGGGTGTAGTAGTCGACGCTCACCCCGGCCAGCACCGCGACCTCCTCGCGGCGCAGCCCGGCCACCCGGCGCCTGCCGCTGGAGGCGAGGCCGACGTCGTCCGGGCCGAGGCGGGAGCGGCGGGCGGTCAGGAAGGCTCCGAGTTCGGTGTGGGGCATGTCCGCCAGCCTAGGCAGCCGGGGCGCAGCCAGCCAGGGTGTGCCACACCCTGGTAGAGCCCGGCCTGTTCGTCCGGCCCTCCAGCGCCGAGGGTGGAGAGCGTCCCTGAAACGCACACACCCTTCGGGAGTGGACCATGAGCACCACGTTCTTCGACGAGGACCTGCTGAGGACCGTCGCCGCCGAGCCGCACCGCCCGCTGCTGTTCGTCAACGCCACCGTGCACACGCTCGACCCGGTGATCGGCGACCTGACCGGCGCCGACATCCTCCTGGGCGGGAAGGAGATCGTCGGCGTCGGCACCGGCCTGTACACGGCCGCCGAGGACGACGGCGCGGTCGTCGTGGACTGCACGGGCCTGACCGTCGTCCCCGGCGTGGTCGAGAACGACACCGTCGCCGGACTGCGCCGGCTCCCCTCCGACCGGGTCGGCACGCTGGCGCCCGGAAACCCGGCGACCTTCGCGGTGATCTCCGGGCACCACCCCGGGGCCCGGGCCCTGGAGCAGGTGATCTGGCGCCCGGAGCAGGCCGCCGCGATCGTGGTCGACGGTGAGATCGCCCTGTTCAACGGCCGCCGTGTCGTCGAGCCCCAGACCGTGCCGGACCCGCGGCAGAGCCCGTGCGACAGCCCCTACCTGGGGATGTGGATCGACGAGACGGGCTTCATCCACCAGGAGCTGACCGCCGACGGCCGCTACGACGAGGCGCGCGGCGGACGCCCCCACGCCTACCAGGGCTCGTTCTGGATCGAGGGGGACCGCATCGTCTACCGGGACGACCTGGGGTTCTGGGCCTACGGCCGCTTCGTCGACGGCGTGCTCCACCACGCCAGCTACGTCTTCCACCGCCGCTGAGCGCACCCGGCAGGCGCCGACCGCACCCGGCGGAGACCACATCCGACAGAACGGAGGAGGACCATGAGCGCCACGCTGTTCACCGGCGGGACCGTCGTCACGATGGACCCCGGGGCCGGGGACCTGGAACGCGGCGACGTCCTGGTCCGGGGCGACCGGATCATCGCGGTCGGCCCGGACCTGGGGGCGCACCCGGACGCTGCCGGCGCGACCGTGGTCGACACGACCGGGCGCGTCGTCGCCCCCGGGTTCGTCGACACCCACCGCCACGCCTGGCAGGCGCAGATGCGCCGCAGCATTCCCGACGTGTCCGACCTCGGCTCGTACGTGGCGTCCACCCTGGGCCGGGTCGCACCCCTGTACACGCCCCACGACATGTACGTGGGGACCCGGCTCGCGGCGCTCACCGCGCTGGACGCCGGGATCACCACGGTGCTGGACTTCTCGCACAACTCGCGCACGCGCGCCCACTCCGACGCGGCGGTCCGCGCGCTCGCCGACACCGGCGTCCGGGGGGTGCACGCCTCCATGGGCCCGCACTTCGGCGACTGGGACCGCCAGTGGCCCGGGGACCTGGAACGGCTGTGCTCCGACCACCGGGACGCGGGGGGCGGCCTGGTCACGTTCCGTCTGGCGGCCCTGGCCACCGACGAGGTCGCGGGTCCCGACCTCGCCTACGGGAGGGAGCTGGCTGCGGTGGCCCGCGACCTCGGCCTCGGGGTGAGCGTCGACGCGGTGTTCGGGGCCGCCTCCTCCGAGGCGGTCCTGGGCTGGGCCGACGCGGACCTCCTCGGTCCCGACGTGTGCCTGATCCACGCCACCGGCCTGACCCCGTCCGCGTGGCGGGCCGTCGGCGAGACCGGGGCCACCGTGTCGCTGGCGCCCTCCTCGGACGCCCAGATCGGGCTGGAGAGCGCCGTTCCGGCGATCGACGAGGCGCTCGCGGCCGGTGTCCGGCCGGGCCTGAGCATCGACGTGGAGGTGGCGCTGGCCAGCGACATGTTCACGCAGATGCGGACGCTGCTCGCGATCCAGCGCATGCGCGCGGTGCGGGGGGTGTACGGGAGCGGCGACCCCGTGCCGGACCGGATCACCACCCGCGACGTGCTCGACTTCGCCACCCGCCAGGGCGCGCGCACCATCGGGCTGGGGGAGGTGACCGGGTCGCTCACGCCGGGGCGGCAGGCGGACCTGATCGTGGTCGACGCCGGTGACGTCAACACCATGCCCCTGAACGACGCGGTGGGCACGCTCGTGCTCGGCGCCGACGCCCGCAACATCGAGACGGTCATGGTGGCCGGTCGGATCCGCAAGGCGCACGGACGCCTGGTCGGGGTGGACGTGGACGGCCTGCGCGAGGAGGTGACCGCCTCCCGGGACCGGATCGTCGCGGCCCTGGACACAGGCGGCGCCGTCGCCTGAGGCGAAGGGCCGTACGCGGGGGCGGGGGCCGTCCCCGGTCGGTCCCCGCGCGCCGTACGGGAGCCCGCCGCGTACGGGTTCGCCCCCGCCGCCGTCGGCGGTGGTCCGCCCCGGGACGGCCGCCCTCCCGTCGGGCGGCCCCGCCCGTCGCGTGCCGTCGGGCCCCGTCGGACTCCTGGCGGGGCGGGGCCCGGAACGGAACGCCCGCCGGTGCGGGGACGTGGCCGGGACGCACGTGCGCCGGTGGCGGCGCGGTGTCCCCACACGTTCGGGGACGCTTTCGTTTTTTTCGAATAAGGGTAGGATGGGGATATGGTGAGTGCACTGCGCGAAAGAACCCTCCTCCCGCCGGACGACCGCTCGGAGCTGGCCAGGTTCGCGCGCGAGCTGACAGACCCCCAGGCGGCTTCACGCGCTCGCCTGGTGGGCCCCGACGGCTCCGAGATCGAGATCCCCAACGAGCTCTACGGTGTCCTGCGCGACGTGGTGTCCGCTCTCTCACAGGGGCTGGCGATATCCATCGCACCCCACAACACGATGCTGACCACCCAGGAGGCCGCCGACCTCCTGGGCATTTCCCGCCCGACCCTGGTGCGCTTGCTGGAGGAAGGGAAAATCCCGCACAGTATGCGCGGTCGGCACCGGCGGATCCTGCTCCGCGACGTCCTGGCCTACCAGGAGAGCACCCGTCGGGAACGTGAGCAGGTGTTGGACCAGATGGCCGCGGAAGCGGAGGAGGACGGTTTGTACGAGGCTACCGCCACTCCTGAGAACACCAGGTGAGAACGGTTGCTCGTGGCTTTCCCCGCCTTCCTTGACACCTGTGTGCTCTATCCGGCCTACCTGTGCGACACCCTTCTGAGAGTCGCGGTCGCCGGAGCCTACTGACCGCTGTGGTCTGCCGACGTCCTGTGCGAACTCCGGCGCAACCTGGTACGACGCGGTATCGACCCAGGCAAGGTGGACCGCAGGATCGTTCAGATGAACCGAGCCTTCCCGGACGCGACGGTGCGAGGCTACGAGACACTGATCGACGGTATGGAGAACGACCCCAAGGACCGGCATGTGCTGGCCGGAGCCGTGCGTGCCAATGCCGAGGTCGTGGTCACCTTCAACACCAGGGATTTTCCCGATACCGCGTTGAAGCCCTATGACCTCCTCGCGGTCCACCCGGACGATTTCCTGCTCGACCAGCTCGACCTCTACCCGGGGCTGACACTCGGTGTGCTGGAGAAGCAAGCCGCTTCCTACCGGCGGGAGCCGACAACCGTGCCCGGTGTGTTGGCCCTGCTGGAGCGGGCCGGTGTACCCCGGTTCGCAGCCGAGGTGCACCGACACCTGCGCTGAGCCCCGGACACCAAGGACCTACCTCCTGGGGAAGCCGGGGCACCGGCGCGGTTCCCGAGGCGGGTGCACGGGTCGACCGCATGCTCCCCGCGCACGCATGCGCCCCCGGCCGTCCGGCCGGGGGCGCGTGGCCGGGGGACCCGCGTCAGGCGACCCGTGACCGGGGCGCCAGGTGCTCGGCGGCGAGCCCGTCCACCGCCTCGGCCAGGGCCTTCGGGTACTCCAGCGGCCCCATGTGACCGGCGCCGGGGACCTCCCGCACCTCGCGGCAGTCCTTCAGCAGTGACCCGATGTGGTGCGCGTGCCAGGGCGGGGTCAGCTTGTCGTCGGTCCCCACCATCACCACCGTGGGCACCGAGATCTGCCGGGCGGTCTCCTCCGCCTCCAGCGTGCAGATCACCCGTCCCCACGAGCCCCGGGACACGCCACCGCACGCGTGCACCATCCTCATGCACAGCCGCACCATGCGCGGATCGGCCTCGCGCCCCATCACCATGGACTTCAGCACCGCCGTGGTGACGGCGTTGCGCGGGCCCAGCGGGACGGGGGCCTTGAGGAAGATCTGCGCGCCGAGCGTCCCCAGGGGGCCGGGCAGCGGGATCGCGGTCGACCGCATCGGCAGTTCCTTGCAGCCGGTGTTGGTGAGCAGCACCGCGGCGGCCCTCTCCCGGAACACCGGGTCCGCACCGGCCGACATGATGGTCATCCCGCCCATGCTGTGCCCGGCCACCACCGCCTTCTCCCCCTCGGGCACGGTCGCCTCCAGGACCGCGCACAGGTCCTCGGCCAGCTTCCGCGCGCTGTACCCCGCCCTGGTCAGCGGCGCCTGCGTGCGGCCGTGGCCGCGCTGGTCGTAGAGCACCACCCGCAGGGAGGGGTCCAGCTCGCGCACCACCGGCCCCCACGAGGCCAGCGACGTCGCCCAGCAGTGCGCGAGGACCACGGTCGGCCCGTCCTCGGGACCGCGCACCTCGACGTGCAGCCGCGTGCCGTCGGCGGAGCGTACCTGGAGTTCTCGGACCTGACCCACGTGTCGGGTTGCCATCGGGGATACCTCTCACTCGGGGGAAGGCTGCGCCGGGGCCTGGAGGGGGCCGCCCCGGGTCGGCGCGGGCCCGGGGCGTGCGCGGACGCGTTCAGTCGTCGGACTCGCCGAGGTCCACGTGGGGCACGGCGAAGGGCGGGGAACCGGCCCCGTTGACCGGGTGGCCGCCCCACAGGTTGGGCTCGTCCAGGACCCCGGTGCCCTCGAACCCGTCGGGGGTGCGCACCACGACCGTACGCACACCGCCGCGGAAGGCCTCGGTCACCTCGGGGCTGGGGGACAGGCGCCCCCGCCAGCGGTAGTCGCCGGTCAGGGGGGAGAAGTGGCCCGCCAGGTGGGCCTGGACCCGCACTGCGGTGCCCTCGTCCGCCGTGCCCGCCGCCCGCTCCGCGCCGCCGTCGGACGCGCCGCCGGTGCCGGGCAGCACGACCGTCACCGTGCCCCGGTACTCCTCCTCCCCGTCACCGAACCCGCTCATACCGCTTCCCTTCCGAGGCCGTCACACCACGGGCCGCGGACCGCCGGGGGCCGTGGTGGTGGGAGCGGTCCACCCGCAGATCGTAGTTGTGGGGGTCGAACCAGCGCGTGCGCAGCGCGAAGTCCCAGGTGAAGGTCGGCCACAGCGTGGTGTTGCGGCCCTGGTCGTTGAGGTACCAGCTGTCGCAGCCGCCGGTCACCCAGACCGTGCCCTCCATGGACCTGGCGATCATCTCGTTGTAGTCGTGCTGGGCCTCGGGGCGCACGTCCAGGCGGTCCAGGCCGTTGCGGCACAGGTACTTCAGCGCCTGCATCGTGTACCGGATCTGGGCCTCGATCATGAACAGCTGCGAGGTGTGCCCCAGCCCGGTGTTGGGGCCCGCCAGCATGAAGGCGTTGGGGAACCCGGCCACGGTGGTGCCGCGGAAGGCCTGCACGTCCGTGCCCCAGTGCTCGGAGAGCGAGCGCCCCTCGGCGTTGAGGATCCGCTGCGCCACGGGCGGGTCGGTCACGTGGAACCCGGTGCCGAGGATGATCGTGTCGACCTCGTGCTCGGTCTCGCGTCCCGAGGCGTCGCGGGTGACCACGGCGTGGGGGCGCACCTCGACGATGCCGTCGGTGACCACGTCCACGTTGGGCCGGGCCAGCGCGGGATAGTAGTCGTTGGACATCAGGATGCGCTTGCAGCCCGCCCGGAAGCTCGGTGTGAGCTTGGCCCGCAGCTCGGGGTCCTTCACGCTGCGGCGGATGTTGGCCCGGGCCAGCCCCTCCACGATCGAGAGCAGCCTGGGGTTCTTGGCGAAGCCGAGGACGTAGGTCTCCCGGCCCCAGTAGATGCTCTTGCGGGCGATCTGCTGGGTGAGCGGGATGTTGCGGTACAGCCAGCCCTCCAGCCTGGTGATGTCGCGGTCGTGCCGGAACATCACCCAGGGGGCCGTGCGCTGGAACAGCGTCAGTCTCCCGGCCTTGGGCTGGATCCTCGGCACGAACTGGATCGCGGACGCCCCGGTGCCGATCACCGCGATCCTGCGGCCGGTGAGGTCGTGGTCGTGGTCCCAGGTCGCCGAGTGGAACATCGTCCCCTCGAAGGTGTCCAGACCCTTGATGTCGGGGTAGGAGGGGTCCGCGAGCGGCCCCGCCGCGCTGATGAGGAACTGGGCGGTGACCGTCCCGCGGCTGGTCTCGATCCGCCACCGGTTGCCCTCGGGCTCCCACCGCGCGGACCTGACGTCGTGGTCGGTGCGGACGTGCTCGACCACCCCGTACTCCCCGGCGACCCGCTTCATGTAGTCGAAGATCTCGGGCTGCGGGGAGAAGCTGCGGCTCCAGTGCGGGTTGGGCGCGAAGGAGAACGAGTACAGGTGCGAGGGGACGTCGCAGGCGGCGCCCGGGTAGGAGTTGTCACGCCAGGTGCCGCCGACCCCGCCGGCGCGCTCCAGAACCACGAAGTCCTTCAGACCGGCCTGCTTGAGGCGGACGGCCATCCCGATCCCGGCGAAGCCGGAGCCGATGACGGCCACCCGGAAGTGGGGTGGTGCTTCGGTCACGTCTTGGTCCCTTCGTGCGGACCGGCCCGGACGTGTCGCGGTCCGGATCGGCGGGTGTGTCCCCCGGGGGCGCGGCGCGTTTCGCCCCCGGGGGAGTTGCCACCCCGGAGGACGCGGCGCGTTCGCCTCCGGGGAGAGGGCTCCCGGGGACGTGGCGCGTTACGCCCCCGGGAGGTGGGACCACCGCCGGAGGACGTGGCGCGTTTCGTCCTCCGGCGATGGGGTCCGGGGCCCGCGGGCCGCGGCGTCCGAGGCGGAGCGCGGCCCGCGGGGAGGGGCGGACGGGGAGGCGTCCGGCCCCCGAGGGGCCCGGCTCCGGCGCGCCCGCGGGGGGCGGCCGGGGCCGGGGAGGGGTCAGCCGAGCAGTCCGGCCTTCTTCCAGAAGTAGCGGCCCAGCCCGGAGATGGCACCGGCGGTGTCCAGGGTGCTCACCACCTTGCGGGCGGCCCAGGTCTTGGTACCGATCCAGTGGGGGTTGTCGCGGGCGACCCGGGAGGCTTCGCGGGGGTCGAGCCCGACCTGCGCGTACACCTTGGGGTTGATCAGCCGGGTGGCCGAGTAGTAGGTGACCAGGCCGAGGATGATCCGGCTGT
Source organism: Glycomyces fuscus (assembly GCA_002529455.1). Taxonomy (GTDB): domain Bacteria; phylum Actinomycetota; class Actinomycetes; order Streptosporangiales; family Streptosporangiaceae; genus Nocardiopsis; species Nocardiopsis fusca. Next base: position 85,407 of record NYMS01000036.1, on the reverse strand, counting down.
AGGCCCTGTTGAGCGGGCCGCGCGTGGCCCAGTCGCGCTGGAACTCCTCGCGGGCGTAGCGCATGTGCCGCGCCTCCTCCACCACGTGGATGCGCGAGACCGCGCGCACCAGGGGCAGGATCTGCTCGTCGGGCACCGCCTCGCGCTGGAGCTGGTCGAGGACCTCCTCGACGAACAGCGCCCCGGCGAAGATCAGCGGGCCGTGCGCGATGGTCTTGAAGAGGTTGCCCAGGTGGAAGGCGACGGGGTCGAGCTTGTGCGTCTTCCAGCCGAGCTTGCCCACCATCTTCGCGAACATCACCGTGTGGCGGCACTCGTCGGCGATCTCGGTGTAGGCGTACTGGACGTGGTTGGAGCTGGGGTCGTGGTGGTAGGCGTGGCGGACCAGCATCTGCATGAGGATGGTCTCGAACCAGATGCCGATGGTGGCGATGCTGGCGATCTCCAGCCGGGAGAGCTCCTTGCGCTGCTCCTCGGTGAGCCGGTCCCACAGGTAGGTGCCGTACAGCGACAGGCGCTCGGGGCGGATCGCCCACATGTCCTGGTCCACGGGGGCGTCCCAGTCGATCTCGACGAGCGGGTCGAAGGAGGCCTTGGCCGAGCCGCGCAGCAGCCGCTTGGCGATGTCCTCGCGGTCGGTGATCTTGGGCTTGGCGGTGATCTCTGCGGTCATGTCTGTGTTCCTCCTCAGGACGCGTCCGGCCGGGCCGGGGGGCTGCCGTGCCGCGAGTGGAGTCCCCGGGCGATCTCCGCGTCGCCGAAGGCACCGTCCGCCAGGAGCAGGCCCACCTGGAGCGACACGATCTGTTCGGTGGTGCCGGGGAAGTGCCGGAACAGGTGGAGCCCGGCGGTGCCGAGCGCTGTGGAGGCCACGTCGCGGCGGGCGTACCTGGCCCCGGCCGCGCGGACCACCGCCATGACGGTGTCGCGCTCGTTCTCGGCGGGGACGAGGCCGTCGAGCGCGACCCCGGTGGCCCGGGAGCTGTTGTGGATCGGGGTGTCGACGTAGCCGGGGTAGACGGTGGTGACCCCGATGTGCGAGCCGTACTCGGCGCGCAGGCAGTCGGCGTAGGCGGTCAGCGCCCGCTTGGACACCGTGTAGGCCCCGGCGAAGGGCAGTTGCAGGTTCGACAGCAGCGAGGCGGTGACGACGACGCGGCCCCTGCTGCGCAGCAGCGCGGGCATCGCGGCGGCGGTGACCCGCCAGGTGCCCAGCAGGTTGACCTCCAGCGCCTGGTGCACGTGGACGTCCGGGGCCTGGCCGATGTCCACGGCCGGCCCGACGCCCGCGTAGTGGATCAGCAGGTCCAGACGGCCGTCGAGCCGCTCCAGCGCCTCGGCGACGCCCTCGCGCACCTGCCCGTCGTCGGTGATGTCGCAGCCGACGACCCCGGGGGCGGGCTTGCGGTCGATGCCGACCACGTTCACGCCGAGGTGGCGGAGGACGGCCACCGTGGCACTGCCGAACGCGCCGGAGGCTCCGGTGACGATGGCGTTCTGGCCGGGCAGTCGTCGCAGGTGGCGGGGCGGGGGGGTCGTCATGTGATCTCCTCCACAGTTCTTGCCGGAACGTTACAACGGGCATTGTCACAATGCAATGGGGTGGAGCCAGAAATTTACTGACGAGTAGGGTTCGCGGTTGTCCCTAGGCTGGACCCATGGCCGAATACCGCATTGACGAACTCGCCCGGCTCGCCGACACGACGGTGCGCAACGTCCGGGTGTACCAGGACCGTGGCCTGCTCGCCCCTCCCCGCCGGGAGGGGCGCGTGGGCATCTACTCCGAGGCGCACCTGGCACGTCTGCGGTTGATCGGCCAGCTGCTCCGGCGCGGGTACACCTTCGCCAACATCGGCGAGATGTTCCGGGTCTGGGAGCGCGGCGGCGACCTCTCCGACATCCTGGGCTTCGAGTCGGCGATAGGGGACGCCTGGAGCGACGAGATCGCCGGCTACCTGACCCTGGGCGACCTGCGGGAACTCTTCGGCCACGGCGTCACGCCCCGCACGGTGAAGCGCTCCCTGGACCTGGGCGTGCTCGAACGCGACGGGCTGCGCTTCCGGGTGCCCAGCCCGAGGCTGCTGCACGCCGGGGTGGAGCTGGTGAAGCTGGGCATGACCGTGGACTCGGTGCTGGACATAGCCGAGAACCTGCGCGACAAGGTCGGCCACGTCGCCGAGCACATGGTCCGCCTGGTCGCCGACCACATCATCGCCGAGTACGCGCCCGGCACGGTGGTCAGGAGCGAGGAGACCGCGGAGATGGCCGAGCTGATACGCCGGGTGCGCCCGCTCGCGCAGCAGGCCGTGGACGCGGTCCTGGCGCAGGCGATGGCGGAGAACCTCACCAACGTCATGGGGGAGCACTTCGCCCTGGCGATGGAGTACCTGGAGAAGGACGGGGAGGGCCGGGAGGGCGCGGGCCGGGACGGGGCGGTCAGGTAGGGCTCGGGCGGGGGAGACCGGCCGAACCCGCGGCCGGACAGGGACCGCCGGAGGCGCGTGCGGGCGGCCCCACCGTGCGGGTTCTCCACAGCCGGGAACGGGGTCTGGCGGCTGCGGGGCGGACCGGGGAGACCGGATCTCGGGGGCGCCCCACCCGCCCGACGGCGGCGCGCGGCGCCCCCGAGATCCAGCTTGGACAGGCGTCCCCGGCCCCACCAGGCCGTTGTTCATCCTGTGGACGACCGGCTCCGCAGGCCCGGTCTCAGGGCCGTGCTTCGTCCCCCGTGGCCGCGGCCGCCTCGCCGACGGCCACGGCCCCGACCTCCTCGGGCACCGCGCCCTCCGCAGGCACCGCGCCCTCCTCGGGCACCGGATCCCCTTCGGGCCCACCGTCCCCGGACCGCGACGGGGAGTCCACCACCGACAGCGGGAGGGAAGGGGTGAAGCGCAGCTCGGCGAAGGCGCCGGCCGGAACCGCCGGACGCGCCGGGAACACCGGTCGGATCCGCCGGTACCGCTCGCCCTGCTCCGGCCGGGTGTCCTCCTCGCCCTTGTTCGGCCACATCGACATCGCGCGCTCGGCCTGCGCGGTGATGGTCAGCGACGGGTTCACCCCCAGGTTCGCGGTGACCGCCGAGCCGTCCACCACGTGGACGTCCGGGTGGCCGTACAGCCGGTGGTAGGGGTCGATGACCCCGGTCTCCGCGCTGTCGCCGATCGGGCAGCCGCCCAGGAAGTGCGCGGTCATCGGGACGTTGAACACGTCGCCCCACGTGCCGCCCGGGAAGCCGTCGATGCGCTCGGCCAGCCGGGTGGCGGTCTCCTGCCCCGCCGGGATCCACGTCGGGTTCGGCTCGCCGTGGCCCTGCCGGGAGGTCAGCTTCTTCCTCCCGCCCAGCAGCCCCCGCCGGACCGACGTCGTCAGCGAGTTGTCCAGCGACTGCATCACCAGGCCGATGATGACCCGCTCCGACCAGCGGCGGTTGGAGAAGCTGCGGGCGAACACCGCGGGGTGGAGCGCCGCCAGCCCCAGGAAGCGCAGCCAGCGCGGGATCCGTCCGCCGCCGGGCACCTGCATCGCGGTGAGCAGCCCCATCGCGTTGGAGCCCTTGCCGTAGCGGACCGGCTCGATGTGGGTGTTCTCGTCCGGGTGGATCGAGGACGTGATGGCCACGCCCCGGGTCAGGTCCTCCGGCGGCGGCACCTGGCGGCTCATCGCGCCGACGAGCGCCTCGGAGTTGGTGCGGGTGAGCGTGCCCAGCCTCGCCGACAGGCGGGGCAGCGCGCCCGAGTCGCGCATGCGGTGCAGCAGCGTCTGGGTGTTGTAGGTCCCGGCGGCCACGACGACCTGGCGGGCGGTGAACGTGCGCGCGTTCTCCCGCCGCCGGGGCGCGTCGGTCCGGACGGTGTCGGCGGCGAAGCCCCCGCCCGGCAGCTCGCGCAGGCGCTCGACGGTGGTCAGCGGGTGCACCTCGGCGCCGTCGCGCTCGGCGAAGTACAGGTAGTTCTCGGTCAGGGTGTTCTTGGCGCCGTGGCGGCAGCCGGTCATGCACTCCCCGCACTCCGTGCAGGCCCGGCGGTCCGGGCCCGCGCCGCCGAAGTAGGGGTCGCCCACGGACGCGCCGGGCTCGGCCCGGCTTCCGTCGCCGTCCCGGCCGTCGCCGAAGCACACGCCCACGGGGGTGAGACGGAAGGTGTGCCCCACGCCCATGTCCTCGGCGACCGCCTTCAGGTGCACGTCGGAGGGGGTGACGGTGGGGTTGGTGCGCACGCCGAGCATGCGGCGGGCCTGGTCGTAGAACGGCGCGAGCTCCGACTTCCAGTCGGTGATGTGCCGCCACTGCGGGTCCTCGAAGAAGGGGTCCAGCGGGTGGTACAGCGTGTTGGCGTAGTTGAGGGAACCGCCGCCGACACCGGCGCCCGCCAGGATCATCACGTCGCGCAGCAGGTGGATGCGCTGGATGCCGTACATACCGAGCCGGGGCGCCCACAGGAAGTTGCGGAGGTCCCACGACGAGGAGGGCAGGGTCTGGGGCGTGAAGCGGCGTCCCGCCTCCAGGACGCCGACGCGGTAGCCCTTCTCGGTGAGGCGCAGGGCGCTCACCGAACCGCCGAACCCCGAGCCCACGACGAGGACGTCGTAGTCGAAGCGGTCGTCGGCCGCGGCCGTGGTTTCGGTCCTGGTTTCGGTCGCGGTCGGGGAGGCGGGGGCGTCGTCGGAAGCGGTGGCGTTGGCGGTGGGGTCTGTTCTGCGCTCTGGGGGCACGGCTGGTCTCTCTCCAGGTCAGTCGCGGTTGCCCGTAGTGCGCCGGATACGAGTCCGCAACATTGAATGCGCCATCTAGAAATGTGACAACAACTATTGTAATGTTCGTCACTACCGCCGAGTAGGGTGTGTTCCATGTAACACGCGTGGCGTGCTTCGGCGCAAGTTCGTCTCCCCCTCACCGCCCACGGGCGGTGGAACACTGGAGGTACTCATGCCCAAGGCTTCCGGCGAGGCGCCCGAGGCGCCCGAGGCGCCCCAGGACGCGCCTGAGCAGCACGAAGCCGGCGGCGGAACGCGCTGGCGCAGGTTCGCCCTCGTGGCCGTCCCGGGGCTCGCGGCCGCCGCGGTTCTCGGAGGCATGACCACCCAGGGCCTGCTCGCCGCCTCCTTCGCGGTGTCCGGGGACAGCTTCAAGATGTCCGCCGACCAGCTCGTGGGCACCGGCTTCACCCAGTACGGCGACGCCGCCACCTCCGTCGACGGTTCCTCCCGCCCGATCGGCCTGTCCTCGGTCGGATCCGCCGAGCTGACCAACCTGTGCATGTCCTCCCTGTGGGACCTGCCCATCGGCCAGGCCACCCTCGTCATCACCGCGGGCGAGTCCACCCCCGTCGAGGGCACCAACCTCGTCCTCGACATCGAGCAGCTCCGGGGCAACGCCGAGTTCGGCTCCATCGAGATCGGCCGCGACGCCAGCACGCTGGACAGGGCCGAGGGCGGCCAGGGACCGGCGGGCGGCTTCGGCCTCCAGTCCGAGAGCATCACCGTCTCCGACATGGAGCTGACCACCTGGGCGGTCACCTCCGGCTCCCTGAAGCTGTCCGGTCTGCGCCTGGCCGTCAGGCCCGGCGAACACGAGTGCTTCTGATCCCATGGCCCACGCACTGACCCTGATCCGCAGGGGCCGGGAACGCTTCCGGAACTGGCGGCGCGGACGCCCGTTCTGGGGCGGACTCCTCCTCGTCGCCGCCGGAGTCGAGCTGCTGGTCGCGCCGGCCGCGCAGAGCCTGATCCTGCCCATCGACCTGATCGCCTACACCGGTATCGCCGGTGTGTCGGGCCCCCTCATCGCGGTGCTGCTGATCACCCTGGGCGTGCTGAGCTGGTTCCAGACCGCGCAGCACCTCTTCTTCGGAGTGGTCGGGCTCATGCTCGCCCTGGTGTCCTTCGTGACCTCCAACTTCGGCGGCTTCGCCGTCGGGATGCTGCTCGGCATCGTCGGCGGATCCCTCGTCTTCGCGTGGGCGCCCCACGTGAACCGCCGCCCCGGGCGCGGGCGGGGACGCCGCCGGTCCGGGGGGACCGGGAGCCCCGACGAGGCCGTCCGCGACCCCCGGCCGGGGACCCGGCCGCTGGCCGCGCTCTCCCTGCCCCTGGCGCTGGCCGTGACCCTGGCCAGCGCCTCCGCGCCCGCCGACTGGCCCTGGGACTGGTTCCTGCCCCCGGGCGACGAGGAGGAGCAGCCCGCCGAGGAGCCCTCGGCCTCCCCCTCCCCCTCCCCTTCCGGCGAGCCCTCGGCCAGCCCCACCGACGACCCCACCGACCGGCCCGGCGCACCGGGGGCCGCCCCCGGTACGGGCGACGGGGACGGGGAGGACGGGCAGGAGGAGGCCGGGGAGTCCGGGGAGGAGCCGGAGGAGGACGGCGAGGAACGGGAGGAGGCGAACCCGGACGAGTGCGAGATGCGCACCGGCGAGTCCGCCCTGGCCGGATCCGAGGAGGAGTTCCTGGACGCCGTCCGCGCCTGCGAGGCCGCCCAGGACGAGGGGGCGCTCCCCGAGGTCCCGGTGGAGGAGGCCCACGACTGCTTCAGCGGCTCGGTCCGCACCTCCGGTCTGACCGCCGACCGGCTGACGATGAGCGGCGCCCGCTACGACGGGGTGGTGGAGTGCCCCACCCTCGACGGCCCCCGGAGGTACATCCGGCTCACCATGAGCAGGGCCGACTTCGTCGACGCCGAACTGTGGTTCGAGGACGCCGGGACCCGGATGAGCCTCGGCCTGCCCACGATGACCATGGACGGAACCGTCCAGATGCACATCACCCGCATGCACGTGCGCATCCTCGGGATCCCGCTCACCTTCACGCCGGACTTCCCGCCCCCGCTGCTGCTGCCGTACATGATCGTCACCGACGTGGACGTGGACGACCCGCTGGCCAGCACCGACGTCATGAACATCCCCGGCCTCAACGGCCGGTACGGCGGCGCCTGACCCCGCCGCCGCACCGGAGCGGGGCGCCGCGGCGACGGCGCCCCGCTCCTCCTTTCCGGGGGCAGCGGTTCCCCGGGCCGCCCGGGGCAGGCGAGGGCGGGGCGCCGCCGTGACGGCTCCCCGCCCTCGCCGCCCTCACACGCCGGAGTCGATCAGACGGCTGGCCCGGCCCACGTGCGACACGTACAGCGCGTCACGGGCCCGGGTGCAGGCCACGAACAGCAGCGTCCGCTCCTGCTGGAAGGCGTGCTCCAGCGCCACCTGGTCGCCGTCGGCGGCCTCGATCGCGGCCTTGGGCGGCAGCAGGTGGTCGCTGACGCCGACCAGCGCCACACAGCGGAACTCCTGGCCCTTGAGCCGGTGCATCGTCCCCACGCGCACCGCCCCGGCGGCGCCGCCGTCCTCCAGCTGGGCGGTGGGGATCCCCCTGGCCTCCAGCTCCTTGGCGACGCCGCGCACCACCCACTGGTTGCGCCCGGCCACCGCGATCTCCGCCGGCCCGACCCCGGCCTCCAGCCACACCCGCACCCAGTCGCCCAGCGCGGCGAGCTCCTCGGCGCGGTCCTCGCAGCCGCGCACCACCGGCGCCGGTCCGTGCAGGAGCGAGCGGTACCCGGCCAGGGTGTCGGCGTTGTCGTCCATGCCCAGGGCCGAACGGCGGTCCAGGATCGGCATGCTCCAGTCCAGGATCTCCTGGGTCACCCGGTAGCTCACCCGCAGCCGCTGGCCGCGCCCGCGCACGTTGATGCCCAGCGAGGCCAGCGACACCCGGTTGTCGGACACCCGCTGGTGGGGGTCGCCGACGATGAACAGGTCGTCCGGCCCCTCCGGGACGGCGGCGCGCAGCATCCGCCACTGCGTCGGGTGCAGGTCCTGGGCCTCGTCGACCACGGCGTGCCGGAACAGCGGTTCACCGCGGCCCAGGATCCGCGCGGCCTCGGCGGCCAGCTGGGGGTAGGACCACATCCCCTCCACCCGCATGGCGCCGACGTAGCGGCGCACGGTCTCCCACACCTGGCGGCGGTGCTCGGGCGCCAGGTGCTGCACCCGGCCGCTGCGCTCACAGCGGATGTAGTCGGGCAGCAGCTCCAGGCCCTTGGCGAGGATGACCTGCTCCCACTCGTCCACCAGGAAGCGGCCGGAGAAGGGCAGGCCGTCGGCGACCGCCACCGCGCGCCAGCGCCGGGCCAGCTCGTCCTTGCCGACGAGGCGGGGGGCCACGCTGGTGTGGGTCTGCACGACCGAGCGGGCGAGGCTGTCGATGGTGGCCACGCGCACCCGGGCGCGCACGCCGGGGTCGGGCAGGAGCTGGTCCAGGCGCTCGGCCAGGGACTGCGCCAGCGTCCGGTTGTAGGTGGTCAGGAGCACCGACTCGCGGGTGTCCTCGGGCCGGGCGGCGGCGTCGCGCTCGGCCAGGTAGGCGGCGCGGTGCAGCGCGATCACGGTCTTGCCGGTCCCCGGGCCGCCGGTGACCTGCGTGGAGCCGTTGTAGTGCGCCTCGGTGATCCGGTGCTGGTCGGGGTGCAGGGTCAGCTGCCACTGGTCGAAGGGGGCCCGCAGGGCGCCGGCGAGCTCGGGCGGGCCGCTGGGCGTGGGGTCGGCCCCGCCGGGGCCTGCCGGCGCCTCGGGGCGCAGGTCGCGTGCGAAGCGCAGGGCCTCGTCGCGCGGACGCACGGTGATCAGGCGGTAGCGCGTGCCGTCGGCGAGGCGGCCGTCGCCGGGCCGACCGCGATCCGCGGCGTCGGGGACGACGACGCCGGACCAGTCGGGGGCGATGCTGACGACCCGGACGCCCGGGTCGGCGGCGCCCGCGACGGACTCCAGGTCGGGCTGGTCGCCGACCTGGCAGGCGCGCATCACGGCCAGGGTGTTGAGCTGGACGTCGGGCGTGAGGCGGGTGAAGTCGCTGAGAAACGTCGGGGCGATCGCGAGGGCGGACACGTCGTGGTTTCCTCCGGTCTTCGACCAAGGTGGTGTCTGTGGTGCTCGGGGAGGTCGGAGCGGATGGTCTGGCCTGGGAGGACGGCCCGTTCGGCCGCGGCTCCCAAAGGAAGGATGCTCGCCGCGGAATTCCGGCAAACGCCGCTCCCGGTGCGTTTCCCGTCAGGTTCGGGAGGAGTCGAGGACTTCACGTTTTCCCAGTTCAGAACCGTGTTTGCGAAGGTGTGTTCGAGGGGCGTGCGGAGATTTTCGAGAGTGGTCCGCAAGGCCCCCCGTGACCTGCGGTTCTTCTGTCGGGCGTTGTGTCCTAAAACCGGGTTATGTCGTAGGCCGAAACCCGGTGAATGAGAGGGGAGGACACCGCAAGAGTGCCTGTTCCGCGTGGGGTTGGCGGGAAGGATGAGGGGGGTCCGATCGTGCGGCGAGGACAGGACCGAAACCCGGAGGGGGAGAGGGGGGAGCGCCGGGCCCGTGGGCCGGGGCGCGCGGCGGGGGAGCGGTGTACGGCCGGTACGCGGCGTGGCCGGTTGCGGACACGCTCTGTGCAGACGCGCACCGACGCGAGATCGTGTACCGAAGAGACGGAGACCACGCGTGGTTCAGGACTCTGCCGGGGTCCGTCCTACCCCGGCAGAGTCCTCAACCACCCTAGAGAAGCGGTACCCAGTCCCCGACCTCCCCAAAGCGCGCGGGGCCGCGAACCTGGAGCGGGCCCGGCGCGGGTGCCGGACACGGTCCGGCGGCCGTTCCCGCACGCGGCCCGGTCCGGGTTCGCGGCGGTGGTGCCGGTTCCGCTCCGTGTCCGCTTCCACCCATGCTCTACCGTGGTGGTGACAAAAGAGCGGGAAGGACCGGGACGAGCACAGTGGCCTCCAACGACATGAGCCGGATGCGTGTCTCCGACACGGAACGGGACCAGGTGGCGGAGGTCCTGCGGGAGGCCGCGGCGGAGGGGCGCATCACCCTCGACGAGCTCGACGAGCGGCTCAACGCCGTCTACGCGGCCAAGACCTACGCCGACCTCGAACCGGTCACCGCCGACCTGCCCACGGGCGCCGAGGCGCTGCCCGGCACCGTGTCGCCGGCGGGGGGCGCCCTCCCGGAGCGCCGCGACGGCGACGCCCTCGTCCTCCGCTCCCAGAGCAGCAGCGTCGTCCGCAGGGGCGCGTGGCGGGTGCCGCGCCGCGTCGAGGTGTACAACAAGTACGGTTCCACCCGGCTCGACTTCCGCGAGGCGTCCCTGGCCGCCCCCGTCATCGAGGTCCACGTCGAGGCCTCCTGGGGCTCGTGCGACGTGATCCTGCCCGAGGAGGCCACCGCCGACGTGCAGGCGGACGCCTCCTGGTTCGGCGCGCTGCGCAACAGCGTCGACTCCGTCCGCCGGGCGTCCGCCCCGCACTTCGTCGTCACCGGTTCCTGCCAGGGCGGCTCCCTGACGGTCCGGTACAAGCGGCCCTTCTCCTGGGGCGGCCTCACGGGTCTGGGGGGCTGAACCCGGCGTCCGGGATGGTCCCACCGCCCTCGGCGGGACGGGCCGGGCGGATCGCCCCGACACGTCCCCGCCTCCCGCGCCTCGCGCGGGTTCGCGTGCCTTCGTTCGGATACCTCCGCTCCGCCGGTGCGCCATGATGGGTGCGGCGCGCGACCCCGCGTACGGGCGGGCCGGACCCCGCGCGCCGGACGACGGAAGGGGCGGCAGGGTGGGCTTGTGGATCGCGGCGGTCGGAGCGGGCGCGTGCGCCCTGGCGCTGGCCCCCTACGCCTGGACCTTCCTGGCCAGCGCCGGGCGCCGCGGGGAGGTCGACACCGTCCCGCGCCGGCCCGTGGCCGTGGTCCTGGGGGCCGCCGCCTGGGACGACGGCCCCTCGCCTCTGCTCGCCCGCCGCCTGGACCTGGCCGTGCGCCTGTACGAGAACGGCGGGGTCGAGCGGATCATCGTCTCCGGCGACAACCGCGAGGTGTCCCGCCGCGAGACCGACACCATGACCGCGTACCTGGTCGAACAGGGCGTGCCCGCCGACCGGATCGACGCCGACCGCCACGGCTACCGCACCTGGGACACCTGCGTGCGGGTGCGCGACCTGTTCGGCGTGCGCGAGGCGACCATGGTCACCCAGTCCTTCCACCTGCCCCGCACGGTCGCCCTCGCCCGCGCCGCGGGGATCGACGCCGTCGGGGTGGGCGACTCCAGCATGGGGGCCCGCCGCCGCTCCACCGTGATCGGCTACGCCCGCGAGGTCGCCGCCGCGGTCAAGGCCCTGCGCGACGCCGTGCTGCGCCCCGCCCCCGCCCGGAGCGAGCCCTAGGCGCACTGACCACCGAGGTCGGTGACACCCACCCCACCTGACACGGGCGAAGAGGGCCTTCGGTCCCGGTGTGGACCGCGACATCTGCGGCGACCGCCGGGACCCGCGCCCCTCCCCGTCCACGGGCCGGTTCGCGCGGACCGGCCCAGCCGCGATAATCGGCACATGAACGCGACCACGGAAAACGACCCACACGACGGCGCGCAGAACGTGGACTGGGCAGCCCTGGCCCCCGAGGGCGGAGCCCGCATCCCCGAGCTCCTCGGCCGGCTCACCGGGAGCGACAGCGCGCTCTCGCAGCTCCACGACATCATCCGCTTCCCCGCGCCCGGGCACCTCGCCGCGCCCAGGGCGGTCGACTTCCTGGTCGACCTCGCCTGCGCCGAGTCCACCCCGGCCACCGACCGCTGGCGCCCCCTCAGCCTCCTCCTGGAGCTGGTGGCCGGGCACGCCGAGGACCGCTTCCCCGAGGCCCGCGACCTGGCCCAGTGGCGCGACGAGGTGGCCTGGGCGACCTCCAACGACGTCGAGAAGGTCCGCCAGCAGTACCGGGACTGGGCCGAGGAGGCCCCGGACGAGCAGCACCACCACCGCATGCGCAACCGGCTCGCCGTGATGGAGCGGCCCGACGGCCCCGCGCTCCTCCAGGCCGAGCTGGACACCTACGAGGCCGTCCTCGCCCGCGTCCCCGACCTGCTCACACTGCTCCACGGAGGCGCCAACCGCGGCGGCATGGACCGCGCGGGGGAGTGGGTGAGCTACCTGCTGGCCTTCCTGCCCGACGAGGCCGAGCGCATCACCGCCGAGATCACCGGCGCCTCGCACGTCCTGCTCGCCAAGGACCTGCGCCCGGCCCCGCAGGCGCCCACGAGCCTGCGCGACGTGATGAACGCGCTGGACAGCGGCGGCGACCCGCTGCCCGCAGAGCTGTTCGCCCTCGGCCTGCTGGCCGACCCGAACGACATCGACGTCTCCGTCGGCCTCACCCACCAGATGGCGGGCGGGAACCTGTACAACTCCTTCGCCGCATCGGTGGCGATGCTGCTCATCCACGGTGAGAACACCCCGCGCGAGGCGCTGCGCCGCGTCGGCCGCGGCGGCGGCACCTCCCTGGGCTACCAGGGGCTGTTCAACGAGTCCTGGCCGCACTGCGGCGGGCACTCCCCGCAGGTCCTGGGCTTCCTGGCGCTGGGCCGCGCGGGCGACCGCGCCCGCCGCCTGCGCCTGGACATCCTCCCCGGCCTGATCAAGGGCGAGGAGGACTCGCGCGCCCTCGTCACGGGCGTCGGCCTGGAACTGGTGCTCGGTCCCCGCAGCAAGGGCCACACCGCCGAGGAGCACGCCGAGGCCGACTACGACGAGGAGACCCTCAAGGTCCTCTGGGCGATCGCCGAGCTGCCCGACTCCGCGTGGGAGGACGAGGAGTTCGCGCGGACCCTGAGCGCCTGGGCGCTGCCGGACGAGGCCGAGGACTTCCGCGCGCTCGCGGGGGTGGACCCGGAGCCGGAGCCGGAGGAGGCCCCCGCCCCGCAGCAGCCCGCCGCCCCCCAGCCCGGCGGGCTGCTGGGACGCCTCTTCGGCGGCGGACGGTAGGGCGCGCCCGGTCCACCGGTGCGGCGGGGACCCCGGCGCACCGGTACCGAGCGGGTCGGCCGGTCGTGGCCGCCCGCCGGGCCGGGGCGGGCTCAGCCGCCCGCCGGATCCGGCTCCCGCTCCAGCGCCTCGTCCACGCCGGTCTCGTAGTCGCCCAGGAACGTGGGGTCGGGCCGCAGCACCACCGAGCCCAGCGCCGCCACCGCCGCCGGGACCTCCCTCAGCCACCCGTACACGGTCGCGAAGGTGCGGTCCTCCAGGCTGGAGTCGGCCACGCCCACCGCGTCGACGCCCACCGAGCGGCACAGCCGTACGGCGCGGGGCAGGTGGAAGTCCTGGGTGACCACGGTGGCCTCCTCCACCCCGAACACCTCGCGGGCCCGCACGCACGAGTCCCACGTGGAGAACCCGGCGTAGTCGCCGACGACGTGCTCTGCCGGGACCCCGGCCGCCACCAGGTACGCGCTCATCGTGTCGGTCTCGTTGTAGTGCTCGACGCTGTTGTCCCCGGTCACCAGCACGACGTCGACCTTCCCGGCGAAGTAGAGGTCGGCGGCGGTGTCCAGGCGCCGGGCCAGCAGCAGGCTGGGCCGGCCGTCGGGGCGCACACCGGCGCCCAGCACCAGGGCCACCGGGCGTTCCGGCACGGACGCGGCGGTGTGGCGGTGGTCGGAGGTGGAGGAGAGCACCCACACGAACGGCGCGCAGCCCATCACCATCGCGACCACGGCCAGCACGGCGAGGCGCCGCGACCAGGTCCGGCGTCCGCGTCGGCCACCGGAACCCCCGGAACCGTCGGCGGTCCCCGAAGCGCCGTCGGCCCCGGCGCCGGAGGCGTCGTCAGCGGCGGCGCCGCCTCCGGCGGCCCCGGAGGCGGGGGAGGGCCGGTCGCGGGGAACGCCGGTGTCGTCGTCGGACGGAGAGCTCTGGGGTGTGGCGGGATCTGGGATCGTCACGCTTGGGAAGACGCCCGGCCCCGCTGCGGAGTTCCGGTACGGCGCACCGGATCCGTCCGCCCCGGCCCCCGCGGCCCCGGCCGCCGTGCACCGGGCACACGCCGCGCTCCCCGCCCAGAGCCCGTGGCGCCGTGCCCCCGCCGCCGGAGCCGCGGGCCGAGAACCCCGGTTCCGCGCCGGGGATCCCGGGCGCGGAACCGGGGGTGCGCACCGGCCGCCCCCGCCGTTCGCGCCGGAACTAGAGTCACCACATGTCCTTCCAGTCACAGCACGACGAACTGCCCGCGCGGCTCAGGCGCCTGGCCGACCTCATGCCGGGGAGCATGCGCGAGGGCGCCGGTATGCACGAGTACGACGGCAGGGTCGCCGACCTGTCGCCCGAGGGAGTCAGGGCCGCCCTGTCCGGCCTCGGCGGCGACCCCCTCGACGACCCGCACGACGAGGCCCACCTCGCCGCCTTCGAGAACGCCCTGCGCTACGAGCTCGGCGAACTCCAGCTGCACCGCGTCAACCCCCTGTACCACGTCAACGAGCTCGACCTGTCGGGCTACGACCGCGGGTACGCGCCCCGGGCCGAGCGCGACGCCGCCCGCACCGCCCACCTGGCCGAGTGGCCGCGCGTGGTCGACAACGCGGTCGCGGCCCTGGACCGCCTGCCCGCTCCCCTCGCCGAGTCCCTCCTCGGCGCCGTCCGGGGGGTGGCCGACGGGCTCCCCGAGGACCTGCCCGCCGACGTCCGCGACGCGGCCCTCGCCGCGCACGCGCGCCTGGTCGCCCACGTCGAGAAGGCGGTGCGGGAGGGGCCCCGCAGCGCCGGGCTCGGCGCCGAGCCGCTCGCCCGCCTCATGGGCAGCGGCGAGGCCCTCGAGGTGGACCTCGCCGACCTGGCCGCCCGCGCCGACGCCGAACGCGACCGCCTGCGCGCACGCCTGGCCGAGGCCGTCGGGCGCCTCGCGCCCGGGCGCGACACCATGGAGTTCGTCCGCGAGCTCACCCGGCAGCACCCCGACACCGACGGCGTCCTGGACGCCGCCCGCCGGTGGACGGAACTGGCCGTGGCGTTCACCGCCGAGCGCGGCCTGGCGCCCCACAACGACGGAGAGTGCCGGGTGGACGTCTCCCCGCCCTCCCAGCGCTGGGCCACCGCGATGATGGCGTGGTCGGGTCCGTGGGAGGCCGACACGCCCTCCTTCTACTTCATCACCCCGCCCGACGCCTCCTGGACCCGGGAGGAGGCCGACGAGTGGCTGGAGATGTTCAGCCACACCACCCTGCCCGCCGTGAGCGTGCACGAGGTGGCGCCCGGCCACTTCTCCCACGGCCGGGCCCTGCGGCGGGCGCCCGGACCGGTGCGCCGCGCCCTGCACTCGATGACCTTCGCCGAGGGCTGGGCGCACTACGTGGAGGAGCTGTGCGTGGACGAGGGCTTCGGCGCCTACGCCGCCGAACGCCTGGGCGACCCCGCCTGGACCGCCGACCACTACGAGACCGGCGTGTGGGTGGAGGCGCTCATCCGCGTCACCCGCCTGTCCGTGGCCATCGGCATGCACAGCGGGAGCATGACCGTGGAGGAGGCGGCCGCCCGCTTCGCCGAGGACACGCCGCTCCAGGGGCCGTCGGCCCTGTCCGAGGCGCGCCGCGCCACCTTCGACCCCACCTACGGCCGCTACACCTAGGGCAAGCTGGAGATCCTGCGGCTGAGGGAGAGGGCGCGCGAGCGCTGGGGCGAGGGGTTCACCCTCGAACGCTTCCACCGGGCCCTGCTGGACCTGGGCTCCCCGCCGATCGGTCTGATCGGCACCGCCCTCGAACGCGGCTGAGCCGGACGGGGGCCGTCCACAGCCGCGGACGGGGGGCTGGTGGGGCGGGCGGCGGCACGGGACACTCGGATACGGGGGGACCAAGCCCCTCACGCGGCGGCGCGGGGCCCCCGCAACCGAGCCTACGCCGTCCGCTCCACCCCGTGCCAGAGGGACCTCCAGCCTGTGGAGAACCCGCGCGGGCGGAGAACCCGCGCGGGTCCGCACCCACCCGGGCGAAAGGCCCGCACGGGCCCCGGACCGCCCCGCCCCGCACCCGCCCCCGCCCCCGCCAGGCAGCTTGCCTACCCGGGGAGAACCCGGCCCGGGACCACACGGGCCCCGGGCCGCTCCGTTCAGCCTGCTCCGCCTACTCCGGGGCGACGGGGACCGGCAGGCCCAGTCCGGCCAGCGCGGGGCGGACCCGGCCCCGCGCCGCGTCCAGGGCGCGGGCGGCCGCGGCCGCGTCCACGTCGGCCAGCAGCGACACCAGCGCGACGCGGGTGTCGCCCTCCGCCGCGTTCAGGGCCTCCGCGCACACCCGCTCGTCCAGCCCGGTGGCCTGCGTCAGGATGGTCACCACACGGCCGCGCAGCTTGCCGTTGGTGGCGTCCACCCCCACCATCAGGTTCGAGTACGTCCGCCCCATCCGCACCATCACCGCGGTGGAGAACGCGTTCAGCGCCAGCTTCTGCGCCGTGCCCGCCTTCATCCGGGTGGATCCGGCGATCACCTCCGCGCCGGTGGCCATACCCACGTGCACGTCCGCGTTCCGCGCCAGCGGCGCCTGCGGGTTCGCGCTGATCAGCACCGTCGCGGCCGAGCGCTCCCGGGCCGCCTCCAGCGCCCCGCCCACGTACGGGGTGCGCCCGCTGGCGGCCAGACCCACCGCCAACGACCCCGGGGCGATCCCGGCGGCGTCCGCCCGGCCCGACTCCCAGTCGTCCTCGATCCCCTCCACGGCCCGCGCCAGCGCCTCCCCGCCGCCCGCGTGGTGGGCCACCACCCACGTGGCGGGCACACCGTAGGTCGGCGGCAGCTCGGCGGCGTCCTGGGCGGCGATCCGCCCCGACGTGCCCGCGCCGAAGTAGTGGATGGCCGCCCCGCCCTCCAGGGCGGCCACCCCCAGCTCCACGGCCCGCGCCAGTTCCGGCAGGACCGCGCCCACCGCAGCGGGGACCGTGACGTCCTCGGCGTTGATCTGTCGCAGCACGTCCAGAGCCGGGAGCAGGTCGATGTCGTGGGTGCCGGAGTTGCGGGCCTCCGTGGGCGCGCGCACGATCACGGCCGCACCGCCCTCGGTCCCCCCGGAGGACGGCGGGGCACCGGCCCCCCGGGGGGCGTCCCCGCCTTCCGGCCGGGTCCCGCGCCCGTCGTCGTGCACAGCGCTCTCCTGTTCGGTCCGCACCGGTGCCGTTCCTTTCCGTCGGTCGGTCGCCCGCCCCGCCGCCGGCCGGAACCGGGCGGCGGCGGGGCGGGACGCGTACGGTCAGCCGTCGCTTGCGTCCGTGCTCCTGCCGCCGGGGGCCTCACCCCTGCGGCGCCTGCGGTCGTCGTTGATCCGCAGTCCCCGCACCGCCTCGAAGGTCGTCTCCAGGGCGGTGCGGCTGTCGGTGTAGCGGCTCTGCGCCAGACCCACGAACAGGCAGTCCACCACGGTCAGCTGCGCGAGCCTGCTCGCGGTGGCCCCCGACCGGAACGTGGTCTCGCGGGCCGCGGTGGTCAGCACGTGGTCGGCGAACCCGATCGGCGACCGGGGGAAGTTGGTGACGGCGACGGTGCGGGCGCCGCGCCGCCCGGCCTCCGTCAGCGCCTGCACCGTGTCTATGGTCGTCCCGCTGTGGGAGATGCCGATCGCCACGTCGCGCTCGTCCAGCAGCGCCGCGCTGGTGAGCATCACGTGCGCGTCCGACCACGCGAACGAGGTCAGCCCGATCCGGTGCAGCTTCTGCTGGAGGTCGGCCCCGACGAACGCGCTCGCGCCCACCCCGTACACGTCGATGCGCCGTGCGCCCGCCATCGTGTCGATGACCGTGCGCAGCACCTCCACGTCCAGGGCGGCGCCGGTCTCCTCCACCGCGCGCGCGTCGGTGTAGGCGATCTTCTGGACCACCGTGACGAGGGTGTCGTCGGGGTTGATGTCGCTGGACAGCTCCGGCGCCGCCCCGCGGGCGCCCCGCGCCTGACCGGCCTCGGTGGCCAGGGCCAGGCGCAGCTCCCGGTAGCCGCTGAAGTCGATGGTGCGGCAGAACCGGATCACGGTGGCCTCGGACGTGGCGCAGTCCTTGGCGAGCTGGGTGATGGAGGAGGCGGCGGCCCGCTCGGGGTCGTCGACGACGTGCTGGGCGACCCGTCGCTCCGCGGGTGCGAGGGAGGGCAGGAGCGACCGGATGCGCAGGACCGTCGTGGGGACGGGCGGTGCGGAGGCGTGCTCCGCCTCCGCCCGTCCGCCCGTAGGCTTCGGAATTTCCGCCATGGAGGAAAGTTTCTTTCGGTCGTGATGAAGAGTCAACGAGGTGAGGGGAAAAAGCGGGAGAATCCAGGATTCCAAGGGACGGCCGCAGCGGCAAGTGCGGGGGTCGTGATTGCGATATCCCAGCTCAGGCGGCACCCTGGAGCCAGGGAGCGCCGCGGTTCACCCGCTCGCACGCGCGCTCCGCGGGGGGGATGGTGCTGTGTCGCTGAGCGACCCGGCGAGGCGGTGGCACGACACGGTCGGACAGGCCCGGCAGAGGGCGTCCGGACACACCGCCGGTGGGCTGCGCGTCGGACTGCTCGGGCAGTTCGGCGTCGAGATGGACGGCGCCCCGCTGCGCCTGCGCGGGGACAAGCGCCGTGCCGTGCTGGCCACGCTCCTGCTCAACACCGGGCGCACCGTCTCCGCCGCGCACCTCATCGAACGCGTCTGGGGGACCCCGCCCTCCCCGTCCGCCCGCAGCGCCCTCCAGGTCCACGTGACCCGCGCCCGCGCCGTCCTCGACCAGCACTGCGGCACCCCGCTCATCACGGGCGGCGACGGCGGCTACCGGGTCGACCTCGCCGAGGACCAGTGCGACCTGCTGCGCTTCCGCTCCCTGGTCCGCCGCGCCGACGAGGAGGCCGACCCCTCCGCCCGCGCCGACCTGCTCATCAGCGCCCTGCGGCTGTGGCGGGGCCCCGTCCTGGCCGACATCGTCAGCCCCGTCCTGCACGAGCGCGACGTCCCGCCCCTGAACGAGGAGCTCCTCCGGGCCGCCGAGGAGGGGTTCGGCGCCGCCCTGGACCGGGGCGACCACGAGCGCGTGGCCGACCAGATCGGCCCCATCGCCACCGACCACCCCGAGCGCGAGCCCCTCATCCGCGTCCAGATGACCGCCCTCTACCGCTGCGGCCGCCCCAGCGAGGCCCTGCGCGTGTACGCCCGCACCCGCGACGCGCTGGCCGAGCACCTGGGCGCGGACCCGGGCCGCGAACTCCAGGAGACCTTCCACGGCATCCTGCGCGGCGACCTCGACCGCGCCCCGCGCACCCGCGTCCCGCGCCAGCGCGCCTCCGTCGAGGAGCGCACCGGATCCCGGCCCCCCTCCCCGGCCTCCGGGCCCCACGCCGGACCGGAGGAGGCGCCCGACCCCGCAGCGCCCGCCGGACCGGCCGCCGGGCCGGGCGCCCGGGCGGAGGCGGGCGAGGAGGGACGGGACGGCCTCGGCGGCCCGGTCCACGCGCCCGACCGGGTGTCGGCCGCCCTCGCCCCGGCCGAGCTCCCCGCCGCGCCCCCCGTGCTGGTGGGACGCGACGAGGCCCTGGCCGAACTGGACCGGCTGGTGGACCCGTCCCGCACCGCACCCGGCAGCGCGCTGGTGCGCGGCCCCGCCGGTGCCGGAGCCAGTGCCCTCGCCCTGAGCTGGGCGCACACGGCCGCGCCGCACTTCCCCGACGGACAGCTCTACGTCGACCTCCGCGGCGGCGACGGGAACCCGCGCGACCCGGCCGAGGTGCTGCGCCGCCTGGTGCGCTCCCTGTCCACCGGCGCCCGCGGCACCGAGGCCATGGACGCCGATGAGGCGGCCGCGAGGCTGCGCACGCTGCTGGCGCACCGGCGCGTCCTGCTGGTCCTGGACAACGCCGCCTCCGCGCGCCAGGTGCGTCCCCTGCTCCCCGGCGATCCGGGGTGCGCGGCGGTCGTCACCAGCCGCCACTGGCTGACCGACCTGCTGGTGCGCGACGGTCTGCGGGCGCTCCCGGTGGGACCGCTCTCCCCGTCCGCGGCGGTGGACCTGCTGCGCGCGCGGGAGGGGCGGGACCGGTGCGCCGAGCCGGTGCTGCACCGCCTCGTCCACCTCCTGGGGTGCCTGCCGCTGCCGCTGCGCATGGCGGCGGTCTGGCTCGACACCCGCCCGGACCGGTCCGCCGCGGACCTGGTGCGCACGCTGGAGGGGGCGGACCCGGCACGCGGGAGCACGCCCACGGCCCGGATGGCCGCCGTGCTGCGTGCCGGGCCCCGGGAGGGGCGACACGACCGCGGGGAAGTACCGGCCGGCCCCCGTCCTCCCGACACGAGTGTCGACCAGGGATCTTACGTTCGGCTTTCACCCGGGTGAGGAGCGGCCGCCCCGGAGTGGACGCGCGGTAGGCGCCGCGTCGCGCAGAGCGGTCACCGCAGGTGCGGCGACCGCCAGGACCAAGAGCGTGTAGTGAAAAGGATGAGATATACCCACGGGGGTCCTCATCACTCCCACGAGTCGCTAGGGTCAACCCCATGACACAGAACAACGATCCCAACATGGACCCGGCGGGGACCACCCAGCACTTCCGCCGCTTCGTCGACGAGAACCCGAACACCGAGGAGCCCGCGCGCCGCCCGGTCATGCCGATCGTGCTGGCGGTCGTCGGTGTGGTCCTGGTCATCGCCGTGATCATCGCGCTGGTCCTGGCCTTCGCCTAGGCAGCGTTCTTCGGACCTTCGCCTCGCCTCGGTCCGTGTCCGGGCGCCCGGAGCACGGGAACCGGGTCGAAGCAGGCACAGCGGTGCCTACGGCGGGTTCACCCGTTCCCCACGAACCCGCCTCCGCCGCCTCCGGAACCCCGTGGCCGCCCGAACCGGCCCCACGAGCCGAGGGCCCGTCCAGGAGACAGGCCCCAGGTCCTCCGGGCGGGGGAACCGACAGAGGACCGCCCTCCTGCTGGTCCGGAACCGGTTCGCGGCCCTCCTCCGGTCCTGCTAGAGTTAACGACGTCCCCAGGGGCGGCCCGCAGGGCCGGTACCATGGGACGCAGGCGCCATTAGCTCAGTTGGTCAGAGCAGCTGACTCTTAATCAGCGGGTCCGGGGTTCGAGTCCCTGATGGCGCACAGACAACGGCCCCGGGTCGAAGGCACCGCCTTCCGCCCGGGGCCGTCGCCGTGTCCGGCGAGAGCCGGACGGGGCGCCGGCCCCGAATCGTCCGGCGGGTGAAGTCCGGGCCGACGCGGGGGTGGGGCCGGCCCCACCCCCAGGACGGAGTCCACGCGTAGTGATCCGCGATCGCGGAACCGGTTTCCTTGGCGCATGCGAACGATCACCACGACGAAGGCACGTCCGGCCGCGGCGGCGCCCACCGCGATCGCGGCGGCGGGCCTGCTGCCCGGATGCGGCCGGCCCGACGCCGCCCGGGCCGAACCGGACACGACCACCTTCCCCCTCGACGGCGACGTGCCCGACGTCGTCGCCGACGGGACCCACACCGACCCCGTCTCCGCGGACCGCACCGACGGCGAGCCGACCGACCTGACCGGCCGGTGAGCCGATGCTCGACCTCACCGACGTCACCAAGGTCTACCGGGGCGGCCGCCGCGCCGTCGACGGCGTCACCCTCAGCCTCCGACCGGGCGTGCTCGGACTCCTCGGCCCCAACGGGGCGGGCAAGTCGACGCTGATGCGGATCATCGCCACGGCCGCCCGGCCCACCCGTGGACGCGTCGTCTTCGAGGGGGCCGACGTGACCGCGCGGCCGCACACCCTGCGTCGGACCCTCGGCTACCTGCCCCAGGACTTCGGTTTCTACCCCAACCTGACCGCCCGCGAGTTCCTGTCCTACCTCGCCGCGGCGAAGGGGGTGGGCGCCCGCGCGGCCCGCGACCGCATCGGGGAACTGCTGGAGCTCGTCGCGCTCGACGGCGCGGCCGACCGGCGCCTGGGCACCTACTCCGGCGGCATGGTGCGGCGGGTGGGCATCGCCCAGGCCCTGCTCAACGACCCGCGCGTGATCGTCATGGACGAGCCGACCGTCGGCCTCGACCCCGAGGAGCGCTCCCGCTTCCACTCCCTGCTCAGCGAACTGGCCGCCGACCGGGTGGTCGTCCTGTCCACCCACATCGTCACCGACGTGGAGGCGGTCGCCACCGACGTGGCCATGGTGGTCGGCGGAGGCCTGGTCCGCCGCGGCCGCCCGGCCGAGCTGTCGGAGCAGCTGAGGGGGAGGGTGTGGGAGACCGCCGCCGACCCGGCGGCCCTGGCCTCCCTGCGACAGCGGCACACCGTGGTCCGCGCCCTGCGCGACGACGGCCTCCTCCGGGTCCGCCTCCTGGCCGGGCGACGGCCCGCGCCCGACGCGGTCCCGGTCGCCCCGGAACTGGAGGACGCCTACAGGGCGGCCACGGGGGCGGCGCGATGATCCCGCGGCTCGCACTCGGCGACCTCCGGGAACGGGTCCGCCGCCCCTCCTACGCCGTGACCCTGCTGGGTTCGGCCGTGCTCGCCTACCTGGCGGTGCCCGCGGCCGACGGGCACTGGACCGTGGTCGACGCCGGAGGGTACCGCGGGGTCTACGACATGGCCTACGTGGGCGCCGCGGTGGCCCTCGGCGGGGCGCTCTGGCTGGCCCTCGGCGGCTTCTACGTCGCCCGCGGCTCGGTGGCCCGTGACCGGAGCACCGGTGTGGGCGGGGTGCTGGCCGCCACGCCGCTGCGCCCTCCGGCCTACCTCGCGGGCAAACTCCTCAGCAACGTCGCGGTCCTGCTGTCGATGGTCGCGGTACTGGTCGCGGTCGCCCTGGTGATGTGGTGGACGCGCGGTGAGGACACCGCCGTCGACCCGGTGGGGCTGCTCGTCCCCTTCCTGGTGGTCACGGTCCCCGTCGTGGTCGCGGTCGCGGCGGCGGCACTGCTGTTCGACACCGTTCCCGGGCTGGGCGGCGGACTCGGCGACATCCTGTGGATCCCGGTCTGGACGGTCGTGGCGCTGGGGGGCCAGAGCAGCCGGGCACCGTTCGGCGGTATCGGCGTCCAGACGCTGGCCGACCCCTTCGCCGCCAGCATGGAGCGGGCCGGGATCGCGGTCGAGGGGGAGTTCAGCCTCGGGTTCACCAAGGTGGAGGAGCCCCTCACCCCGATCCCGTGGGAGGGGCTGGCCGTCGACGGGGCCTTCCTGGCCGAGCGGCTGCTCATCGTGGCCGCCGCCGTCGCCCTGGCACTGCTGCCCGCCGTGTGGCTTCGCGTGCGCGGTACGCGGTCCGCGCCCTGGAGCGGGACCCGGGAGGTGCCGGGCGCCCGCACCGTCCGCGCCCTCCGCGCGCTCGTGCCGCGCGACCTGGTCTCGGCGGAGTTCCGGATCCTGGTCTCGGGGGTGTCGGTGTGGTGGTGGCTCGGCTCGGCGGTGCTCGGCGCGGCGGGACTGCTGCTCCCCGTGGAGGCGGTGCGGGCGGTCGTGCTCCCCGCCTGCTGGATCTGGCCGGCGCTGGTGTGGGCCCGGGTCTGGACCGTCCAGGTCGGCACGGGCGTGGAGGCGCTGCTCGCCGCCTACCCCCGGCCGGCCCGTCGCCAACTGGCGGGGTGGGCGGCCGGTGTCCTGCTCGCCGTGGTCTCCGGCGCCGGCCCACTGGTGCGGCTGGCGGCCGCCGGTGACACCGCCGCCGTCGCGGCCTGGTGCGCCGGAGCCGTGTTCGTCCCGGCCCTGGCCGCGGCGCTGGGGGCGCTGGGCCGCACCCCCACGCTGTTCCAGGTGCTGTACCCGATGCTGTGGTACCTGGCCGTCAACGGCGTCGCCGCCGCCGATCCCATGGGAATGACCGGCACCGGTCCCGGCCCCGTGCCGGTGGTGGCGGCGGGCGTCCTCCTGCTCGCGGTCGCCCTGCTCGCCGGACAGGCGCGCCGACTCCGGGTCTGAGGCCGGGCCGCCCTCCCGGCCGGGCCGCCCTCCCCGCGGGGGCGCCCCGGTGGTGTGCCCCACATCGCGCGGTTCGCGGCGTGGAGCACTCCTTCGGTCCGGTAGAGTTGACCATGTCGCCGCCGCCGAGAGGCAGGGCGGTGAACAGCAGGCGTCATTAGCTCAGTTGGTCAGAGCAGCTGACTCTTAATCAGCGGGTCCGGGGTTCGAGTCCCTGATGACGCACACGAGGCGAGGGCCCCGGTCGGAAACGACCGGGGCCCTCGTGCTTTCCGGGGAATCCCCCCTCCCGCCCCCGCGCCGACCGTGTTCTCCCGTCGGCGCGTCGTGACTCTTCGGGTTCGGCCCGGATCCTTGCGTCGCCTTTCTGCGTTTCCGTTCCGGAATACGCACGCGCGTGTCACCTTCCGTGACGGCGAAGGCGGAGCGACGTGGCTCTGAAAAATGTCATAAGTCTGTGATGTGCTACTTCGCGTCCGCGGCATCCCATAGGGGTGAAGGCGAGAGAAGGAGCACGGATGCCCGGAGTGACATCCCGTGGACCTCTCGGCGTTTTCGCAGATATAAGATTGACATAAACCCCCTTGTAGTGAATTGTTACCCTCTCGCCACCTCCCTCACGGTGGCGGTCCCCATGCATAACTTCCGGAGTATCCCCATGTCGAATTTCTCCCCCGTCCTGCGTACCCTCGGTGCCTCCGTTCTCGCCGCGGGAGGCGTGTTCGCCCTCAGCGGCTGCGGCGTCCTCATGTCCGTCATCGGCGGCGGCAACGTGATGGAGCTCAACGTCGGCGACTGCTTCGTCGAAGAGGAGATGAACACTGCTCTCTCCGGCGGTGAAGTCAGCAACATCCCCTTGGTGGACTGCGCCGAGGAGCACGACTCGGAGTTCTTCTTCGCCTACGACATGACCGAGGCCGAGTATCCCGGCGACGAGGCGACCATGACCCAGGCCGAGGAGCTCTGCACCGGCGAGAACTTCACCAACTTCATCGGCGTCCCCTACGCCGAGTCGGAGATCTACGCCTATTACCTCTACCCCACCCAGCAGACCTGGGACCAGCTCAACGACCGCGAGATCATCTGCTACGTCACCACTGCTGACATTGGCGAGATGGTCACCGGCACCCTCGAGGGCGCCAACCGCTGACCGCGGGGGACCGCGGGGCCCTGCCCCCACCCCGCCTCCCCTGCCCCTCCGCGGCGGCAGACGCCACGCGGTGCCCAGAGCGCACCAGAACCCGATCCCTCCCGAACTGGGACACAACCTTCTCCGAGTCCCGGGCATCTGGATGGGTGTCGCCGATTCCGTCCCCCGTCGGCACCAGTACCGAACGATCCAGTGGAGTCCCCATGCTGTCCGAAACGCGCCCTCTGTTCGGCCGTGTCGCTCTGGGAACCCTGGCCGTCGGCGCCACCCTGGCGGCTACGGCCTGCGGTTCGCTTCCCCTCCTGCCCCCCGCCCTCCAGAACGGCGGAGAGACCGTCACCCCCGAGCCCGTGGACACCGCGACGCCGACCGATTCCGCGGAGAGTCCCGAACCGGTGGAGACCGAGACGGCCGAGCCCGAGTACGTGAACGTCGGCACCCTCGTGCTCGGTGACTGCTTCAACGAGATGGACAGGTCCGGCGACGGAATCTCCGAGGTGCCCAAGGTCGACTGCTCGCAGCCGCACGACTACGAGATCTACCACGTCGGGGACATCCAGGAGTCCGGCGACTACCCGGGCGCCGACCGGGTCTCCCAGCTGGCCGACGAGATGTGCCGCGCGGAGTTCGACGCCTTCATCGGCCTCCCCTACGCGGACTCCGTCATCGACTACGAGCCGCTCTCCCCGACCGAGGACGGCTGGAACGAGCTGAACGACCGCGAGGTCCTGTGCCTGGCCTACAACATGTTCGGTGAGCAGGTCACCGGTTCGCTGGAGGGCTCGGGCATCTAGGCTTCCGCGGGGGAGGCCCGCAGGCCTCCTTCCAGGCGGCCGTGGTGGGAACGGCCCGCACCACCCCTCGCCGGGTGATGCGGGCCGCCGCCGTCTCCGGGGTCAGATCCCCAGGCCGCTAGGGCCGGTCCGGTCGCGCAGCGCCACGAGGTCCTCGGCCTCCACCTCGATCTCCCCGTCGACCTCCGCCGGGGGCAGGCCCTGGCAGACGAGGTCCTCGGGCTGGGCCCCGTCCACCAGGTAGGCGTCCACTGCCTCGGTCACGCAGTCCAGGCCGCCGGGAAAGTAGAAGCCGTGCCCGCCGTCACCGGCGACGGTGACCAGAGAGCTGTCCAGCCGGTCGGCCATGGCCGGACCGCCCTCGTAGGCCGTGTTGGCGTCGAACTCACCGGCGATGACCAGTGCCTCGGGGTAACCCTCCCGTTCCAACTCCACCGGGGGCTCGGGCCGGTCGAGGCCGTTGAAGGTGCACGGCTGGGGAACCGCCCAGTAGGCGCCGCTGCCGTACGGGTGCTCCTCCCGGTACTCTCGGGCGTCCGTGTGGTAGGTGCTGATTCTGCCCGGCCACTCGGCCTCGCACAGCACCGCCGTCTGCAGATCCATGGTGGCCGTGCCGTACTCCTCCTCGGCGAGAGCGCTCGCCTGGGCGGCGAGGGGCTGGGGCAGGGGCTCGCCGTGCACGATGTACCCCAGGTACTCCGAGACCACGTCCCACCGGTCCCGGAAGCGTGAGTTCATGCCCACGTCCAGGTTGAACAGGTGGTTGTCGTAGAACACGCCGGGGGCGGTCTCGAGCGGTTCCTCCCGCAGCCGCTCAGCGGTCGCCTCGAAGGTCGCGTAGACCTCTTCCTGGGTCGAACCGAAGCCGAAGACGTCGTCGTACCCCGCCGCCCACGCGGTGTAGCGGTCCATGTTCTCGCTGTAGGCCGGTGCCTGCATCATGAAGACGTCGCGCCAGATGCCGTCGGGGTGCACCGACGAGTCCAGCACGCTGCGGTCCAGCCGCTCGGGGAACAGGCTCCCGTAGACCGCACCCAGGTAGGTGCCGTAGGAGTAGCCCAGGTAGTTGACCTGTTCCTCACCGAGGGCGGCCCGGATGACGTCCATGTCCCGGGCGGTGTTGGCGGTGGTCATGTGCGGGCGGACGTCGCCCTCGGCCTGCTCGCAGGCACGCTGGTACCGGATCGCCGACCGGGTGGCCTCGGAGATCTCCTCGTCCGTCGGATCCGTGTACAGGGGCGGCGCCTCTGTACCGCAGTCCAGCCTCGGTGAGGAGCCGCCGCTGCCGCGCGGGTCCATGCCGATGACGTCGTACACCTCGGTGACCCGCATGCCGCCGATGAATCCGGTGCCCGTCTGCGGGTCCAGGGGCAGGGGCAGGCTGCGCCCGTGCCCGCCCGGTCCTCCGGGGTTGGTGAGCAGGATGCCGCGCCGCCGTTCCGGGTCGGCGGCACGGGCGCGGCTGACGGCCACGGTGATGCGCTCGCCCCCGGGGTCGGAGTAGTCGAGCGGGACCTCGACGTCGGCGCACTCCAGCCCCTGGAGCACCTCCTCCGTGCAGGGTGCCCACGCCAGTTCCTGGTCGTGGAACTCGGCGAGCGCGGCGTCGTCGGCGGGGGAGTCCAGGGGGTCGGCGGCGGCGGGGGAGGCCGCGGTGAGGGACGCGGCCAGGGCCGTCGCCAGGACGGTCGAGGCCAGGGTGGTTGCGCGTGCTGTGCGCACGGGGGTCGCCTCCGCGTTCTCGGCCCGTTCGGGGAACGGGGTCGTGTGCTTCGGAGACGTCACCGTACGAACCACCTGAGTGAGGACAACACCCACAAAAGTCATATGTGTGCGCATGTGGCCGGGTGCGGCCAATCCTCGCGCGGTCATATGTGACGGTTTGTAGCCATTTGTTCGCTTTGTGATGCCGATCGGGTCGCGTGTAAGACGCCGTTTGGTCACGAAGGTGGTCTGGACCACATGGGCCGGGTTACCGTGAATCCTCTATTAGGAAACTTTCCTAATAGAAACGGAGTCCCTGCCGCCCCCCGAAGGAGCCCCGTGGCCACCGAAATCGCGGCCTCCCCACCGCCGCCGCACGCCGGGAGCGCCGACGCGCCGGCCCGCGCCGACGCGCCCGACCCCCTGCCGCTGCGGATCTGGCGCCACTACGCCGCCGTCAAGGTCCGCAAGGCCGTCGTCGTGGTGTTCGTCGTCGCCAACGCGACCTTCTTCCTCGGCCGCGCCATGCCCGGCGACCCGATCGACGTGATGGCCGGGCGCCTCACCCAGGGCGGCATGTCGATGGAGGAGGCCCGGGCCATCGCGATGAACTCGCTGGCCTACGACCCCGACGCCCCCCTGTACCAGCAGTGGTGGGACTTCCTGGCCGGCCTGGCCACCCTCGACCTGGGCATGACCATCAACCGGCCGGGCCAGAGCGTCATGGAGGCCATCGGGGCCTACCTGCCCTGGACCCTGTTCAGCATCGGCGTCGGCACCGTCATCGCCGTCGTCCTCGGCCTGGCCCTGGGGATGGTGATGGCCTACTGGCGCAACCGCTTCCTGGACCACGTGCTCAGCGTCCTGGCCTCGGTCCTGGGCGCCGTGCCCAACTACCTCATCGCGATGCTCCTGGTCTTCGGCGGCGGCATGTACCTGGGGTGGTTCGACCCCATCGACCTGCGCGGCACCATCAGCCCCGGCGTCCGCCCCGGCCCCACCGCGGAGTTCGTCGGCGACGCCCTCTACCACGCCGCCCTGCCGATCCTCACCTACGTGCTCGCCATCATCGGCACCTGGATGCTCGTCATGAAGGCCTCCACCACCGAGGTCCTCGGGGAGGACTACGTGACGGTCGCGCGCGCCCGGGGGCTGCCCGACCGCCGCGTCGCCGTCTCCTACGTCGGGCGCAACGCGGTCCTGCCCCTGGTCGCCCAGATCGCCATCTCCTTCGGCACGCTCGTCGGCGGCGCGATCTTCGTCGAGCAGGTCCTGGTCTACAAGGGGGTCGGCGGCCTGCTCCTGGACGCCGTCAACTACCGCGACTACCCGCTCCTCCAGGGGCTGCTCGTCATCATCACGTCCTGCGTCGTGCTCGCCAACCTCGCGGCCGACCTGCTCTACAGCCGCCTCGACCCGCGCATCTCCCAGCAGTAGGAGCCCACATGGTCGCCACCACCACCGCCGCCGGACCCGGGGTCTGGGGATCGGTCTGGCAGGGACTCACCCGCAGCACCAGCGGGTTCGTCGGCCTCTGCCTGGTCCTCGGCGTCCTGGCCTTCTCCTTCGTCGGACCGCTGTTCGTCGACACCCACAACCCCACCGACGTCACCGCGATCTGGGGCCCGATCACCTCCGAGCACTGGCTCGGCACCAACCACGAGGGCAAGGACACCTTCGTCCAGCTGGTCCTGGGCGGGCGCGAACCCATCTGGGTCGGTTTCGTCGCCGCGCTGACCACCGTGGCCGTCGCCGTCGTCCTCGGCGGCGTCGCCGGGTACGTGCGCGGACGCGTGGACCACTTCCTGCTCCAGCTCACCGACATCACGATGACCATCCCCTTCATCGTGCTCATGCTGGTCGTCGCGTCCTTCTACCGGACCGCCTCGCCGCTGGTGGTCTCCCTCATCATCGGCCTGGTCACCTGGCCCTACCTCATGCGCTCGATCCGGGCCCAGGTGCTCACCCTCAAGGAGCGCGAGTTCGTCGAGGCCGCCCGCCTCCAGGACCTGGGCACCGCCCGCATCCTCTTCGTCGAGGTGCTGCCCAACATGGCGGGCTACATCTTCGTCAACTTCATCATCGCCGTCACCAACGCGATCTACGCGGTGGTCGGCATGTACCTGCTCGGCCTGCTGCCCAGCACCGCCGACAACTGGGGCCTGATGATCCAGCAGGCCTGGGACAACAACGCCTTCCTGCTGCCCCAGGCCGCACCCTTCCTCATCGCCCCGATGGTGATGATCATGCTCTTCCAGATCGGCCTGGTCACCATGACCCGGTCCCTGGAACAGGCCCTCAACCCACGACTCCGGGACAGGTAAGCCGTGACCGACCACACCGCCGCCCCGTCCGCCGAGGGGGTCCTGCTCTCCGTCCGCGGCGTCGACGTGGCCTACCGCACCGGCCGCAGGAGCCGGGTCACCGCGGTCCACGACGTCTCCTTCGACCTCCACCCCGGCCAGTCCATGGCCCTGGTGGGGGAGTCCGGATGCGGCAAGACCACCCTGGGCCTCGGCCTGCTCCGGCTGCTCCCGCGCACCGGCGAGGTCTCCTCGGGCGAGATCCTCTTCCGCCGCAAGGACGGCCGCCTCGCCGACGTGCGCACCCTCGCCCGCGAGGACCTGCGCCGCTTCCGCTGGAACGAGGCAGCCATGGTCTTCCAGGGCGCCATGAACGCCTTCAACCCCGTGCTGCGGGTGCGCGAGCACTTCCTCGACACCTTCCGCGCCCACGACAGGGGCCGCCGCCCGCGCGCCGAGGTCCTCGAACGCTCCGCCGAGCTGCTGCGCATGGTGCGGCTCGACCCGGCGCGGGTGCTCGACAGCTTCCCCCACGAGCTCTCCGGCGGCATGCGCCAGCGCACCCTCATCGCGCTCGCCCTCGCCCTGGAGCCGCAGCTGCTCATCCTGGACGAGCCCACCACGGCCCTGGACATCCTCACCCAGCGCTCCATCGTCGAGCGCCTCGCGGAGCTGCGCGAGGAACTGCGCTTCGCGATGGTCTTCATCACCCACGACCTGGGACTGGCCGCCGAGCTCGCCGACCGCGTCGGCACCATGTACGCGGGCCGGATGATCGAGACCGGCACCACCCGCGACATCTTCCACCGCGCCCGGCACCCCTACACCTCGGCGCTGATCAACTCGGTGCCCCCGGTCACGGGCGACCTGAGGGTCCCGGAGTCGCTGCCCGGCGGCCCGCCCGGCATCGCGGCGCTGCCCGCGGGGTGCTCCTTCGCGCCGCGCTGCGCGCACGCCGTCGAGCGGTGCACGTCCACCCGCCCCGAGCTCGACGTGCTCAGGAAGCGCCCCGAAGGGCTGAGCCACGCCGCGGCCTGCCTGCGTTCGAACGAACTCTCCACCGAGGGGGCCACCCGTGATTGACCGGACCGTCCCAGCGTCCGCGCAGCCCGAACCCGGTGCCGCGTCCGCCCGCGGCACCGGGGACGCCCCGCCGGTGCTCAGCCTGCGCGGCGTGCACCAGACCTTCCCGACCCCACGCGGCGACGTCCCCGCCGTCGCCGGGATCGACCTCGACGTGCGCCCCGGACGGGTGCTGTGCCTGGTCGGCGAGTCCGGCTGCGGCAAGACCACCAGCGCCCGCATGGCCGCCGGACTGGCCGAACCCGTACGCGGCTCCGTGCTCTTCCGGGGCAGGGACGTGGCGGGGATGGACCGGCGCGAGCGGGCCCGCTTCCGCCGCTCCGTCCAGTACATCCACCAGGACCCCTACTCCTCGCTCAACCCCGTGCGCACCGTCCACTCCACCGTCTCGGCCGGACCGCGCCGCCACGGCCTGGTCGGGAACCGGCGAGAGGCCCGCCGGGCCACCGCCGAACTGCTGGAGCGGGTCGACCTCACCCCGGCCGGGGACTACCTCGACAAGTACCCGCACCAGCTGTCGGGCGGCCAGCGCCAGCGCGTCGCCGTGGCCCGGGCCCTGGCGCTGGACCCCGAGGTGATCATCGCCGACGAGTCGACATCGATGCTCGACGTGTCCATCCGGGTCAGCCTGCTCAACACCCTCGGCAGGCTGCGCGACGAGCTGGACGTGGGCTTCCTGTTCATCACGCACGACCTGGCCGTGGCCAAGTACTTCGCGTGGGAGGGCGAGATCGCCGTCATGTACCTGGGCCGGGTGGTCGAGCACGGCCCCACCCCGCGTGTGGTCAACGACCCCCGCCACCCCTACACCAGGGCGCTGGTCTCCGCCGTGTGCGAACCCGACCCCGACCTGGCGCGGACCCGGGAACGGTTCCGGCTGCGCGGCGACGACGTCCCCGACCTGACCGACCTGCCGTCCGGATGCGACTTCCACCCGCGCTGCCCCCTCTACGAGCGGGGTGACTGCGACACCGTCCGGCCGCCGCTGGTCCCCGCGCACGACCGGCTGCTCGCCTGCCACGTCGTCGGCGGGGGGTGAGGCCGTGCTCCTCGTGGTCGGACGCTTCGCCCTGCTCGCCGGAGCCTTCCTCACCCTGACCAGCGCACTCACGACCGCCCTCACTCCCCCCGGCACAGCCGAGTTCGTCATCAGCGCCCTCACCGCCGTGATCGGCCTGGTCGTGCTCTCCCTCGGTCTGCTCGCCGTCCTACTCGAAAGGAAGCGCCGATGACCCCCACCCCCCGCCCCCTGACGGGCGACCTGACCCGCAGGCGCCTGCTCCGGGCGATCGGCTTCGGCACGGCCGGCGCGGCCGGCGCGGGCCTGCTCTCCTCCTGCGCGGGCGGCGGCACCGGATCGGACGGAGTCGCGCGGTTCACCGGCGTCTTCGACTTCGACCTGGACGCCCAGACGCGCAACGTCGCCGTGGAGGACGGCGCGCTGCTGATGAACTCCGTGTACGCCGACCTCTTCCTGCCCGCGGGCGCGTTCTACAACTGGGAGACCCACGAGTGGGACTACCTGCTCCTGGAGAGCAGCGCCTGGGAGGGCGACGACCTCGTCGTGACCCTGCGCCCGGGCCTGAAGTGGAGCGACGGCACCGACCTGACCGCCGAGGACCTGCACCAGAACTACGCCATCCGGGTCCTGGAGGCGCCCGCCTGGTCGGTGGGCTTCCCGCAGATCACCGAACTGGAGCGGCTGGACGACCTCAGCGTCCGCGCGCGCTTCGACAACCCCTTCCCCGGGATCGAGCTCCAGGTCGTCAAGCACCGGATCTTCTCCAAGTCGACCTACGGCGACTTCGGGGAGCGCGCGATCGCGATGGTGGCCGACGGCGTCCGCCAGGGCGACGACGAGCACACCGAGTTCAACGCCGAGTTCATCGAGTTCAGCCCCCAGGACATCATCACCAGCGGCCCCTACACCTTCGACCCGGCCCAGATGTCCGACGCGCGGATCACCCTGGTGCGCGAGCAGACCGGATACCAGGGCGCCGAGGTCGCCTTCGACGAGGTGGTCGTCCACAAGGGCGACAACCGCCAGGCCTCCCTGCTCATCCAGCAGGGCGAGGTCGACTACTCGACCCTGGCCACGTCCGCCGCCGACCAGCAGGCGTTCCGCGCCGTCGAGGGGTTCCGGTGGGTCGAGCACCCCGGCTACGACGGCTGCGGACTGATGTTCAACTACGAGGCCAAGCCCGAGCTCAGGGACGTGCGGGTGCGCAAGGCGCTCAAACACCTGCTCGACAGCGACCAGATCGGCCAGGTGGCGCGGGGCGAGGCCTACGACCGGGTGCGGTACTACTCCGGGCTGGTCGACCTCCAGACCGAGCAGATCTTCACCGCCGAGGAACTCGCCGGGTTCGCGACCTACGACCAGGACCTGGACCGGGCCACCGAACTGCTGGAGGAGGCGGGCTGGGCCAAGGAGGACGGGATCTGGCACACCCCGGACGGGGAGGAGGCCGGCTACGAGATCATCGGCGTCGCGGGCTGGGGCGACTTCGAGCTGACCGCCACCCAGGTGGAGGAGGCCTGGAACGCCTTCGGGATCAGGACGACCGCGCGCAACGTGCCCGCGGACAACCCCTGGGGCATCTGGGCCGCCGGTGACTTCGAGGTGGCCGTGCGCCACTGGGGCAACCCGGAGATCCCGCAGTACTGGGGCGCCTTCCAGATGAACTTCCTGGTGGAGAACGCACGCACCGGCGAGAACCCGGGACAGGGCTTCGACCTGAAGGTGGACAGCCCCAGCCGGGGCGAGGTGGACCTGGAGGAGCTCGTCGAGGTCGCCAAGACCGCGCAGAGCGAGGAGGAGCAGACCGAGGCCCTCAAGACGATGGCGGTCGTCTTCAACGAGCTGCTGCCGCGGATCCCGATCTGGACCTACAAGTACCTGGCCCCGGCCCTGGAGGGCGCCCGGGTGGAGTCCTTCCCCGACGACCACCCCGCCGCCCGGAACCAGATCTACCGCGACAACCACATCGTCCTGTCGCTGCTCCAGGGCGGTCTGGAGGCGGCCGGGTAGGAACTTGCGCGGGCCCGGGGAGCCGGGCTCCGCGCGGTGTCCGGGGGCGGGGCCGGGCGGCTCCGCCCCCGCTGTGCGTATTCTCTCCTCTTTGTCGGAATGGTGACCGTTCATGTCCTTGCGGAACGCGGGAGGGTAGTCTCCTGTGCGTGAGAAGGACGGTGGTGGAAACGCCTCCTGTTTCCGCCGTGAACGCCTTCGGAAGGGCTGTCCCGACGCCCTCTCCGACGACGTGGAAAACATTTCGGTCCCGCCGCCGCGGCGGTTCGCCGGACACGGCCGCGTATGTTCACCAGGTCGGGAAAAGGCGTTGTACTCCCAGTTCAGAGCTGCTCCCGGAAGGATTCCGGGCGCGGTGGCGAACAGGGTGACAAAGAACGACAGGAGAGCCATGACCACTGCTCCCGCTGTCCCGCGCCCCGGGCGCCCCGCCTCGCGGAGGGACGCCGCGGGGCCGCCGCGCCCCGGCGGCGGCGTTCCCG
This sequence comes from Glycomyces fuscus, assembly GCA_002529455.1. Classification (GTDB taxonomy): domain Bacteria; phylum Actinomycetota; class Actinomycetes; order Streptosporangiales; family Streptosporangiaceae; genus Nocardiopsis; species Nocardiopsis fusca. The sequence continues at coordinate 51,221 of NYMS01000036.1, read as the reverse complement.
CGCCACTGTGGAACCGGATTCGGTCAGTCCACACGCCTATTTCCGGACTGGCTTTCGCGAACGTGAAGGTGCACGTGCGTCCTCCCGGGCCTCGGCGCGCGCGGACGCGCCTGCTTCCTCCCGTGCCGGGCTCCGCGCGTCCGTACGCGACGGGGCACACCCCGCGCAGTCGGGCACTCCGCGCCGGACCGGCGCCCCGCCGCCCGCTCCCGCGCGCGGCACCGACCCCGGACGCGCCCCCGGCGGCGCCCTGCCGCGGGGTGCGCACCTGCGGCGGATCCGCCGTCCGGTGAGCACGGCCGCCCCCTCCCCACCCCCGGTCGCTGAAAGGAACCTCCCCATGCCCAAGGACCTGTACGACCTCGGCGAGGTGCCTCCGCTGGGCCACGTGCCCGCGCGCATGCACGCCTTCACCCTCCGGCGGGAGCGCTACGGCCAGCCCCGCGAGGCCTTCGCGCGCGAGGTCGTCCCCGTACCCCGGCTCCAGCCCGGGCACGTCCTCGTCTACACGATGTCCGCGGGCATCAACTACAACAACGTCTGGGCGGCCATGGGCCACCCCGTCGACGTCATCACCATGCGCGAGAAGGCCGGGGCCACGGAGGACTACCACATCGGCGGCTCCGACGGAGCCGGGGTCGTCTGGGCCGTGGGCGAGGGGGTCCGCGGCGTGGAGGTCGGCGACCACGTCGTCATCGCCCCGGGCCAGTGGGACGAGAGCGCCGACGACATCCGCATGGGCCGCGACCCCGTCGCCTCGCAGAGCATGCGGGTCTGGGGCTACGAGAACAACTTCGGCTCCTTCGGCCAGTTCACCCTCGTGCGCGACGTCCAGTGCCACCGCAAGCCCGAGAACCTGCCCTGGGACGTGGCGGGCGGCTTCCTGGTGAGCGCGGCCACCGCCTACCGACAGCTCTTCGGCTGGGAGCCCAACGTGGTCCGCCCCGGTGACCCGGTGCTGATCTGGGGCGGGGCCGGGGGGCTGGGCACCTCGGCCATCCAGCTGGCCCGCCAGGTGGGCGGCAAGCCGGTCGCGGTGGTCTCCACCGAGTCCAAGGCGCGGCTGTGCCGCGAGCTGGGCGCGGTCGGCGTGATCCAGCGGACCGAGTTCGACCACTGGGGGAGGGTCCCCGACGAGAAGGACACCCAGGCCTACGCCTCCTGGATGCGCGGGGTGCGCGCCTTCGGCAAGCGGTTCTGGGAGGAGCTGGGGGAGCGGCGCGCGCCCCGGATCGTGTTCGAGCACACCGGCGCCGACACCCTGCCGACCTCGCTCTACCTGTGCGACAACGCCGGGATGGTGGTGCTGTGTGGCGCCACCTCGGGTTTCCAGGCCGATGTGGACCTGCGCTTCCTGTGGATGCGGCTCAAACGCCTCCAGGGGTCGCACTTCGCCTCCCCGGCGCAGTGCCGGATGGTGATCGACCTCGTCGCGGGCGGTCAGCTCGACCCGTGTGTGACGAGGATCGTGGAGTTCGACGAGATCGGGGAGGCCCACCAGTTGATCCGGGACAACGCCCAGCCGCCGGGGAACATGTCCGCGCTGGTCAACGCGCGTGCGGGGCAGACCGGACTGGACGTGTAGCGCCGGGGCGGACGGGTTGCTGACACCTGGCCGGAAACAGACACGACTCCATAAATCTCACAAAAGCATCTGGAGCCACAGCACCTCCACGAGGACGTTTCCGCACGTCAGAGATGCCTTCTCGGGTGCTTTTCCGATGCTTCCCCGATTCGTCTGCCAAGGCCGTCGACCTTTGTTAGTCTGACGAACCGAACGACGGTTCTCGGTGGAAGTACAGGAATTGTGCGGGGCATGGATACTTGTCTCCGGATGGGGTGTCGCACCCGTCTGGTCCCCGCTGGTGCGGGGGCGCTCCACCCCCGCCGAGGCGTTCCTCCGGCGTACGGGGCACCCGGCTGCCACGGGGGTCCGACGCGGGCCCCGAGGCGGCCACCTCCCCGGTCAGGGCGGTGACGCGGGGCCGCCGCCGATCCGCCCACCTGATTCGAGGAGACGAGATTGTGGCAGAGGCGCCGTCGCCGCGAGACAGCTTCGCCCCGCGCTCTCACGGGAGCGGACCGATGAGCTCTGCGGAGGACGGGCAAGGAGCCAGGCGGGAGGGGCGGTTCCGACGGGCCATCTCCCGTATGGTCAGAGCCCAGGAACCCCCCTCACCGGAGACCCAGCAAGGAAATCCCGTGCATCATCCCGTGCATCCGCACTCGCAGAACTCCGGCCGCACGTCGGACCGGGAAGGCGTCCAGCCCACGGCCGGGACCTCTCCCGAGTCGGGCGCGACGGAGCGCGGCGACGCCGCGCCCCCCGCGACCGGCCCCTTCTCCGGCTCCGCCGAGAACGGGTACCGACCCTCCTCCAGGACCAGCGTCCCCAACCCCTACACCACCCGGCGAGTGAACGTCGACGACGTGGACACCGGGGCGACCCCGGTCGGCCAGTGGCGCGGCGTGGGCCTGGACGAGCCCGAACCGCGTACCCCACCCATCACCGCCACCACGGACACCATGACTGACACCTCCTCACCGACCGAGCGCGCGGAGCGGCCCCAGGCCCCCGCGGCACAGACGCAGGCGGCGCCCGCGGACACCGAACCGCGATCGGCCCAGCGGCCCGAGCAGGCGGGGCGGCAGCGGGCCGAGGCGCCGCACGGCCAGACGCGCGACCCCGAGGAGCAGGGCCGGCCCTCCCGGCCCGAGCAGGCGGGGCAGCAGCCGGACCCCCGGCAGCAGGACCTCCCGCAGGCCGCCCCCCAACAGCCCGAACCGCCGCAGGCCGCCGCGCCCCCGTCTCCGGGCGTCCCGGCGGCCGAGGGGTACCAGCAGCCTCCCCAGGCGTGGGCCGGACCCGCGCACCAGCCCCACCAGGGGCCGGGGGAGCGCCCCGCGCCCCCGCAGGCCCAGGGCCAGCACGGGTACGCCCAGCAGCCGGGGCCCGGCCCGTTCGGACACGACCCCTACGCGGCCCCCGCCCCCCACCAGGCGGCCCCGGGCGCGCAGTACGGCACCTACCACCCCGCCGGGCAGGAGCCCCACCCCTACCCGCCCCACCCGCAGGCCGCCCCGGGGCACTACCCCGCGCCGCCGCAGTACGGCGGCTACGCGCCCCACCACCCGCCGCAGGGCCAGCACCCCTACCCGGCGCAGCCCGGCTCCTACCCGGCGCAGTACCCGCCCCAGCCCCTGGTCACGTACCAGAACGCCTACCCGGCCCCCTTCCAGCCGCCCGGCTACGTCCTCCACGGCCAGCCGGTGTTCTACCCGGGCCAGTACAACCCCTACGGCCAGCCGGTCCAGCACGTCATCGTGCTCACCGCCGGACAGCAGCCGCAGGTGATCAGCGCCGACTCGGCCGGCACGCTCTTCGCCGAGCACGCCGAGTCCCGGACCGAGCCCGCCGAGCGCGAGGACCGGGCCCTGGCCCGCGCCGAGTCCGACACGGACGCCGACAGGGAGCAGCAGGAGCGGGAGCGGCCGCAGGAGGCCTCCGCCGAGGCGGACCGGGAGTCCTCCGAGCCCGCGCCCGAGGCCGCCACCGAGCCCGCGGCCGACCGCGCGGAAAGGCTCCTGGAGGCGATCGCGCCGGCCGCGCACAGCGCCTCCGCGCCCTCCGACGGCCGCGGCAGCCTCCTCAACGAGGCCCTGGCGGGTCTGGCCATGCGCGACCTGTCGCTCGTGGACGCCCTGCTGGAGATGGTGGAGGAGCTGGAGACCGACGCACAGGACCCCGACCTGCTCGACAAGCTCTTCCAGATCGACAACTTCGCGACCCGTATGCGGCGCAACGGGGAAAACTTCTTGGTGCTCACCGGACACGACGGCGGCGAGTCCGACGCCCACGACGAGATCGTCCCCCTGCTCGACGTCGCCCGCGCCGCCACCTCCGAGATCAAGGACTACCCCCGCGTCCGGATCGGCAAGATCCCGCAGACCTCCATCACCGGTATGGCGGCCGACGACATCAGCCACCTGCTCGCCGAGCTGCTGGACAACGCCACCGCCAACTCGCCCGAGCACTCCCAGGTGGTCATCAGCGCCCAGGAGATGGACGACGGACGCCTCATGATCGTCGTCGAGGACGAGGGTGTGGGCATCCCCGAGGGCCAGCTCTCCGAACTCAACAACCGCCTTGCCGGCGACCCCGTCCTGGACGACGACGTGCCCCGCCACATGGGCCTGTACGTCGCCAGCCGGATCGCCAAGAAGCACGGGCTGGAAGCCAGGCTCGAATCCCGCTCCTTCCGCGGGGTGAGCGCCTACGCGATCATCCCCAAGGAGCTGCTGCGCGTGGCCACGCCGCGAACCCCCGGACAGGCCCGCACGTCGACCGTCCCGGCGAGCACCCCGCCCGCCAGGCCCGTCGCGCCCGCCCCGGCCCCCGTCCGCCCCCCCGCCAACGGCACGGGCAAGCCCCCCGCGGCGAGCGGCCCGGCGGTGACCTCCGCCGGCCTCCCCCGGCGCAGCGCCACCCCGCACGGATCGCCCCTGCGGATGATGCCCCGCCCCGGGCAGAAGCCGGACGCCCCGGCCAAGGCCCGCGAGGACACGCCGCCCAAGCTGACCGGCGAGGCCAGGGCCGAGCAGATCCGCGACGAGCTCGGCGACTTCTTCGACGGTGAGCGCGAGGCCCGTGAGGGCGGCGGCGAGTCCAAGGACGACCAGAAGTGACGGCTCCCGACCCCGTCCAGGGCGCCCCTCCCCGGCGCGCCCGCACAGACACCCCAAGCAGCGAACACGACCCTCGGCCCAGGCAGGTAAGGCACAGCGATGACTGAATCCGTGAACGACAGTGTTGAGAACTTCTCGTGGCTCATCGACCGCTTCGTCCGGGACGTGCGCGGTGTCGAGCACGCCGTCGTGGTCTCCTCCGACGGACTGGTCCTGACGCACTCCAGCGACTTCCCCGAGGAGCACGCCGAGCAGCTCGCGGCCATCGCCAGCGGCCTGCACAGCCTCGCCGTCGGCGGGGCCAACCTCTTCCAGCGGGGCGAGTGCGAACAACTGCTGGTCCGCTTCAACCACGGCCACCTGTTCATCATGGCCATCAGCGACGGCTCCTGCATGGCGGTGCTCACCGCTCCGGGCACCGAGCTCAAGATCGTCGGCTTCCAGATGACCAAGCTCGTGGAGAACGTCGCCCACGTGCTCACGCCGCAGCTGCGCTCGCAGCTGCGCGAGGTCATCCAGAACTGACGACGGTGCCCGTTCGGGAGGAGAGGTTGCCTCGGCTATGAGCTTCCGCAGGCGAAGGAGTAACCGTGTCCGCCCGTTCACCTTCACGGGTGGGCGGACACGGTCGCGGCATCCGTTGATGGTGCAGACCCTGGTCTCGACGTCCGAGCCCGGGCAGGAACCTCCTGGCACCCTCATGCCGGAGTCGATCAGTATCTACAAGCTGTGCCGGGAGACCCGGTCGTTGGCCGAGGTGTCGGCCGAGTTGAACATCCCCCTGGGCGTCACGCAGGTTCTGGTCAGCGACCTGGCCGAACAGGACCTGGTGTACATCCACCCGACCATCACCGGCAGCAGTCCATCGGAAAACCAGGTTCTGGAGAGGGCTCTTCGTGGTCTCGAACGACTTTTCCAGTGACAAGAGGTCGAATCGCAAGAAGATGTCGAGCAAGATCGTCATCGCCGGCGGCTTCGGAGCCGGCAAGACGACCTTGGTGCGCTCGGTGTCGGAGATTCCCCCTGTCACGACCGAGGCGATCATGACCGAGGCCAGCATCGGTCATGACGACACCTCGATCACACCCGACAAGACGACCACCACCGTCGCGATGGACTTCGGTCGCATCACCATCGACGACGAACTGGTCATGTACATGTTCGGCACACCGGGCCAGGCGCGTTTCTGGTTCATGTGGGACGACCTGGTCCGGGGTGCCGTGGGCGCCGTCGTGGTGGTCGACTGCCGGAGGCTCGCCGACTCCTTCGACGCGGTCGACTACTTCGAGACGAACAAGCGCATCCCCTACATCGTGGCGCTGAACAAGTTCGAGGGCCGCCTCGACTACACCTCCGAACAGGTCCGCGAGGCACTGGAGGTCAGTCCCGAGGTGCCGATCATCGACTTCGACGCCCGGAACCGGCTGTCCGGGGGCGAGGTGCTCAAGACGCTGCTCAGGTACGCACTGGAGCACAACCGCACCAGCGAGCCCGTAGCCTGACGGACGGGGAGACCCCGTCCTCCCCACCGCCCCGTAGACTCCCCCAGGAAAGTTAGCGACAATGCGCAAGATCCTTATCGTCGGCGCGGGTCATGCCGGCCTGCACCTGGCTCACGGGCTCCTGACCCATGGCTACGACGTCACGGTGATCACGGGGCAGTCCTCTCTGGAGATTCGGACCGGCCGCTGTTCGGTCGCCCAGTTCACCTATCCCACCGCTCTGGAGTACGAGCGCAAGTTCGACCTCGACTTCTGGAGCGCGCTGGCTCCCCAGATCCGGGAACAGAAGTTGTTCATGTACATGGACAACGGGACGGTGAGCTCGCTCAAGGGCAGCTCACACCCGGGCAACGGGTACACGGTCTCCGTCGACCGCCGCGTGAAGATGGCCGACTGGTTGGAGTTCTTCGAGGACCGGGGCGGCAAGGTGGTGATCCACGGGGTCACCGTCACCGACCTGGACTACTTCTCGCGGATGTTCGAACTGATCATCGTGGCCGTCGGACACGGTGAGCTGGGCCAGCTCTTCGACAACGACACCAGCCGCTTCAGCGGGGCCAGGCCCCGGTCCATCGCCCAGGCCCACATCTACGACGTGTGGCCCGACCCCGAGGGCGACGACAACATCGGCTGGGCGGCCACGGCCCAGAGCGCGGGCAACCTCATGCTCATCCCGATGCTCGGCCAGGACGGGCCCTGCCACAACCTCCTGCTCGTGGACCGCAAGGGCGGTCCGATGGACGCCTGGCCGGACCGGCCGGGCCAGGAGGAGCAGCTGCGCCGGATGAAGGACCTGCTGAGGAAGCACGCGCCCCACGCCTTCGAGCGGATCAAGGACGCCAACCTCACCGACGGCAGGAGCACCCTGGTCGAGGAGCTCACCCCGCAGGTCCGCAACCCGGTGGGAAAGCTGCCCGGCGGGGGCAGTGTCCTGGGCATGGCAGACGTGGTCGTCACCATGGACCCCTACACCGGGCAGAGCTGGAACAACTCCACCCGGTGCGCCCAGGCCTACCTGGAGGCGATCGTCGAACGCGCGGACCAGCCCTTCGACGACGACTTCCTGGTCTCGGCATTCGACCGGTTCTGGCAATTCGGTCAGGACAACCAGGAGTGGGCCGAGTACGCCTCCACGCTGTGGGAACGCGAACTCCCTCCCCACCTGGGGGCGGTGATGGAGGCCGCCGCACGGTACCGCGAGGTCGGCGACCGCTGGATCCAGGGGTGGGACAACCCCTCAGACTTCAAGGACTGGCTGTTCGACCCGGAGGTCGCGATGCGGTACGTCGAGGAGGTCAGGGAGCGGCACGGGGACTGAGATTCCGTGTGCCGACTCCGCGGCCTGGCGCCCGGTGCCCTGAGGGGCGCCGGGCGTTTTGTGTTCCGCACCCGGTTTCACATGCATTAATTCCCCATCCGGATGTCCGAATCGTTCGTCCGAAAAAGCGAAGTTCGTTGTCAGTGGTTGTGAACAACCGTTACGCTCTTTCGGGTTGGTGTCTGTTAGTCCCCAATGGCCCATTGTGGGGCAAGTTACTCCTTGCTCTCTTGGCGGCCGTCCGCGGACATGAGAACCATCCGCCACACCGAAACGGCCCTTCACGCGGTGGAGGAAACCCGCGTCGTGTGCATATGCACGAACGCCCGGGAAAGCCCGGTTCGCCTCGGACGCGAGGGGCGGGCGTCCCCCGGTGGCGGGGCGGGAACCGCGTCGCGGGCGTTCGTCGGGGGCGGTGACGGGTGACGGGCGGGCGAGAGGAAAGGCAGCGATCGTGAGCGGCAGATCAGAAGGAGCTCCGGCCCACGGCCCCTGGGAGCCCATCGCAGTCGTCGGGCTCTCCTGCCGGCTTCCGGGAGCGCGCACGCCCGACGCCTTCTGGCGCCTGCTGTGCGAGGCGCGTGAGGCCGTCGGTCCGCCGCCCGCCCGACTGGGCGAGCCCCCCGCGGGCCGAGGGAGCTCCTGGGGCGGCTACCTCGACAACGCCGAGGACTTCGACGCCGCCTTCTTCGGGGTCTCCCCGCGCGAGGCGCTGGCCATGGACCCGCAGCAGCGCCTGATGCTCGAGCTGAGCTGGGAGGCCGTCGAGAGCTCCCGGACGGCGCCCGGCGCGCTGCGCGGCCTGCGGGTGGGCGTGTTCACCGGGGCCATCGGCTCCGACTACGCGCTCCTGTACGACCGGGGCGGTCCCGGGGCGATCACCCACCACACGCTCTCCGGCACGCACCGGAGCATGATCGCCAACCGGGTCTCCCACGTCCTGGGGCTGGTCGGGCCCAGCCTGACGGTCGACGCGGGGCAGTCCTCCTCGCTGGTCGGCGTCCAGCTGGCGGTCGAGAGCCTGCGCCGGGGCGACTCCGACCTCGCGCTGGCGGGCGGGGTCAACCTGATCCTGGTCCCCGAGAGCACCGAGACCGTCGCCAGGTTCGGAGGCCTCTCCCCGGACGCGCGCTGCCACACCTTCGACGCCCGCGCCAACGGCTACGTGCGCGGCGAGGGCGGCGCCGTGGTCGTGCTCAAACCCCTCGGCCGGGCCCTGGCCGACGGCGACCGCGTCCACGCGGTGATCCACGGCGGCGCGGTCAACAACTCCGGAGCGGGGGAGTTCCTCACCCGCCCCACCGTCGACGGTCAGGAGGCCGTGGTCCGCGCGGCCTACGCCGACGCGGGCAAGGACCCCGACCAGGTCGCCTACGTCGAGCTGCACGGTACCGGAACCCCGGCGGGCGACCCCGTGGAGGCGGCGGCCCTGGGCGGCGTCTTCGGGCGGAGCCGCGAGGAGCCGCTGCGGGTGGGCTCGGCCAAGACCAACGTCGGGCACCTGGAGGGCGCGGCGGGCATCGTCGGCCTGGTCAAGACGGTGCTGAGCCTGGACCGCCAGCAGATCCCGCCCACCCTGAACTTCGCCGAACCCCACCCGGACATCGACCTGGACGGACTCGGGCTGTCGGTACAGACCCGGCGCGAGCCCTGGCCGACCCACACCCCGCTGGCGGGGGTGTCCTCCTTCGGCATGGGCGGCACCAATTGCCACCTGGTCCTCGGCCCGGCCCCCGTGCCCGACCGGAGCGGCTCCGACCCCGTGACCAAGCGCGTCCTGGACCCGGTCCCCTGGGTGCTGACCGCCCGCTCGCCCGAGGCCCTGCGCGCCCAGGCCTCCGCGCTGCACGCCTACGTCTCCTCGCGCCCCGGCGTCAGGGCGCACGACGTGGGACTGTCCCTGGCCACCACCCGCGACGTCATGGAGCACCGCGCGGTGGTCCTGGCTCCCGGGGACGACAGCGACCGAGAGCTGGAGTCGGTCCGCCTGGAGGACGGCGCGGGCGCCGCCCCCGGCGCCGACGGCCCCGGGCCCGTGCTCGTCTTCCCCGGCCAGGGCGGGCAGTGGGCGGGGATGGGCCGCGACCTGCTCGACGGCGAGGGCGCGCTGGCCGAGGCCTTCACCCGGCGCCTGCGCGAGTGCGAGCGGGCCCTGGAGCCCCACACGGACTGGTCGGTCTCGGCCGTGCTGCGCGGTGGGGCCGAGGCGCCCGCGCTGACGGGCGACAGCGCCCGGGTGGACGTGGTGCAGCCGGTGCTGTGGGCGGTCATGGTCTCCCTGGCGGAGGTGTGGCGCATGCTGGGGGTGCGGCCCTCGGCGGTCGTGGGGCACTCCCAGGGCGAACTGGCCGCGGCGTGCGTGGCCGGCGCGCTGTCCCTGGAGGAGGCGGCCCGGATCGTGGCGCTGCGCAGCCGGGCGCTGACCGCGCTGTCGGGCAGCGGCGGGATGGCCTCGCTGGGCGTCTCGGCCGAGGAGGCCGGCGGGCTCGCGGCGGACATCCCCGACCTGTACGTGGCCGCCGTCAACGGTCCCGAGTCCGTGGTGGTCTCGGGCAGTCCCCGCGCGGTGCGCGAGGCCGTGGAGCGCTGCGTGGACCGCGGCGTGCACGGGGCGCTGGTGGACGTGGACTACGCCTCGCACTCGGCGCACGTGGAGCGGATCCGCGACGTCGTCGCCGAGACGCTGGGCGAGGTGCGCTGGCAGACTCCGGAGATCCCCTTCTACTCCACGCTCACCGGCGGACGCGTGGACGGTGACGGCCCCGCCCTGGACGCCGGGTACTGGTACACGGCGCTGCGCAACCCGGTCCTGTTCGCCCCGGCGGTCGACGCGCTCCTCGCGGACGGGCGGCGCGTCTTCATCGAGGTCGGACCGCACCCGGTGCTCTCCTACGGCGTACGGCGCTCGATGGAGGCCGCGGGTGTGCGGGGGTACGCGCTGGAGACCCTGCGCCGGGGGGACGGCGACCAGGCCCAGCTGCTCACGGTGGCGGCGCGGGCCTTCACCACCGGTGTGGACATCGACTGGCCGGTCCTGTTCGAGGGCACCGGCGCACGGCGGACCGACCTGCCCACCTACCAGTTCCAGCGGCAGCGCTACTGGCCCGACGACCTGGCCTCGCGCCGCCCCGCCTCCCGGGCCCCGGACCCGGAGCCCGGAGCCGGCGAGCAGGGGCGGGAGCGCACGGCTCCGGTCCTGCAACTGGTGTGCGAGCACACCGCCCGCGTCCTGGACCGCGAGAACCTCGACCCGGGCGAGGAGGACCGGGCCTTCCGCGACCTCGGTTTCGACTCCATCATGACGCTCGAACTGGGCGACGCGCTGGAGGAGGAGACCGGGGTCCGCCTGGAGGACACCGTCCTGTTCGAGGTGCCCACCCCGGCCGAGCTGGCCGACTTCCTGGTCGCCGAACTCGGGAGGGACGAGATCACCTCCTCCTCGCCGCGGCCGGCCCTCGCCCCCGCCCCCGCCCCCGCACCGCGCACGGAGCCGGTCCGGCCCCCCGCCGAGGACGACCCCGTCGCCATCACCGCGATGGCCTGCCGCCTGCCGGGCGGCGCCTCCTCGCCCGAGCAGCTGTGGCGCCTGGTCGAGGACGGCGTGGACGCCACGGGCGACCTGCCCGACAACCGGTTCTGGGACCTTGACGCGCTCTACGACCCCGAGCCGGGAGCCCCCGGGCGCACCTACACCCGCCGGGGCGGCTTCCTCTACGACGCGGACCTCTTCGACGCCGACTTCTTCGGGATCTCCCCGCGCGAGGCCGACGCCATGGACCCCCAGCAGCGGCTGCTGCTGGAGACCTCCTGGGAGGCGGTCCAGCGCGCCGGGCTGTCCACCGACGCCCTGCGCGGGGAGAGCGTGGGCGTCTTCGTCGGGGCCATGCCCAGCGACTACGGCCCCCGCCTGGCCGACCCCGTGCGCGGCAACGACGGCGGGTACCGCCTCACCGGGTCCACCCTGAGCGTGGCCTCGGGCCGCATCGCCTACGTACTGGGGCTCAACGGTCCGGCCATGACCATCGACACCGCCTGCTCCTCCTCGTTGGTGGCCGTCCACCAGGCGGCGGAGGCCGTCCGCCGGGGCGAGTGCACCATGGCGCTGGCCGGGGGGGCGACCGTCATGGCCACACCCGGCATGCTCCTGGAGTTCGCGGCCCAGCGGGGGCTGTCCGCGGACGGCCGCTGCCGGGCCTTCGGAGAGGGCGCCGACGGAACAGCCTGGTCCGAGGGCGCCGGGATCCTCCTCCTGGAGCGCGTCTCCCGGGCACGCCGGGCCGGACGCCCGGTCCTGGCCCTGATCCGGGGCGGCGCGGTCAACTCCGACGGTGCCAGCAACGGGCTCACCGCACCCAACCCGCAGGCCCAGCAGCGACTGATCGAGAGCGCTCTGGCCGACGCCGGGCTGGAGCCGGACGAGATCGACGCGGTGGAGGCGCACGGGACCGGCACGCGGCTCGGGGACCCCATCGAGGCCAAGGCGCTCATCGCGGTGTACGGCAGGGGCCGTGCCGACGGAGGGGAGCCGCTGCGCCTGGGGTCGCTCAAGTCCAACATCGGGCACGCCCAGGCCGCGGCCGGCGTCGCCGGGGTGATCAAGACCGTGCAGGCCCTGCGCCACGGACGTCTGCCCCGGACCCTGCACGCCGACACCCCCACCTCGCGGGTGGACTGGGAGGGCGCCGGAGTGCGCCTGCTCAACGAGAACGAGCCGTGGCCCGACACCGGGCGCCCCCGGCGCGCCGCCGTGTCCTCCTTCGGGATCAGCGGCACCAACGCCCACCTGGTGCTGGAGGGGGTCGTCGACGAGGGCGCCCCGGTCACCATGGTGGACCTGCCCTTCCGGCGCCGCAGGCACTGGGTGGAGCCGGCCGCGCCGGCGGTTCCCGCCGCCGCGGCCCCGGAACCGCTCGGCGGGCCGGGCCTGGAACTGGTCGACGGAAGCACCGTGTTCAGCGGGCGGATCGGCGAAACCGCCCACCCCTGGACGCGGGACCACCGGATCCTGGGCCGGGTCGTCCTGCCCGGAACGGCGCTGGCCGAGCTGGTCCTGCGCGCCGGGGCGCGCACCGGGGCCCCCGCCGTGGCCGACCTGACCCTGGAGCGGCCCCTGGTGCTGCCCCGGAGGGGGGAGGTCTCCCTGCAGGTGACCGTCGCCGCGCCCGACGCGCACGGGCGCCGCGCGGTGAGCGTGCACTCGCGAGGCCCGGACGCGGGGGAGTGGACGCGGCACGCCTCGGGCGCGCTGGAGCCCGGCACCGCGGGGGAGGCCGCCCCCGTGCGGGCCTGGCCGTTCCCGGATGCGACCCCGGTGTCCTTCGCGCCCGACGCCGACTACGCGCGGCTCACGCGGCGCGGCTACGCCTACGGGCCCGCCTTCCGAGGGCTCCGGTCGGTGTGGCGTGGCGGGGACGGCGCCCTGCTGGCCGAGGTCTCCCTGCCCGGGGAGTGCCCTCCGGGGTCCTTCCACGGCCCCCACCCGGCGCTGCTGGACGCGGCCCTGCACGCTGTGCTGCTGTTCGGCGGCGGGGAGGGCGGCGCGCCCCTGGTCCCGTTCGCGTGGAGCGGGATGCGCGTCCCCGACCGCGACGGACCACCCGCCGAACTGCGGGTGGTCCTGGAGCCGCTGGGCGGCGACCGCCACCGCCTCGCCGCCTACGACGAGCGGGGAACCCTGGTGGTCGGCGTGGACGAGCTGGCGCTGCGCCCGATCGACGCCGAGGCCCTGCCCCCGTCCCCCGGTGAGGAGCCCGGGCTCTACCGGGTGCGCTGGGACACGGTCCCGGCGCCGGAACCGGCCGCTCGGGTGCCCAGCGGGCTGGCCTCCCTGGAGTCCCTGGATCCCGGCGGACCCGTTCCCGACACCGTCTACGCCGAACTGCCCCCGCGCGCGGTCTACGCCGACCACGACCCCGTCCCCTCCGCGGTGTACGAGGGGCTGCGCGTGATCCTGGACACCGTACGCACGTGGCTGTCCGACGACCGGTTCGCGCACGCGCGCCTGGTGCTGGTGACCTGGCGCTCCATGCCCACCTCGCCCGAGGACAGGCTGGGCGGCCCGGCGGCCTCGCCGGTGTGGGGCCTGCTGCGGTCGGTCCAGCGCGAGCACCCCGACCGGTTCGTGCTGGTGGACTCCGACGGCTCCGAGGACTCCCACCGCGTCCTGCCCGCGGCGGTGGAGCTGGGCGAGCCCCAGCTGGCCCTGCGCTCGGGCCGGGTCCTGGTGCCGCGCCTGGTCCCGGCGCACGGTGAGGACGTCCCCGTCCCGCCCGCCCCGGCCTGGCGGCTGGAGCTCGGCGGTCCGGGCGGCCCCGCGCTGTCGGCGGCGCCCGGCGCCACCGCCACGCTGGACGCACGCCAGGTGCGGATCTCGGTCCGCGCCGCCGGTGCCGCCCCCGCCGGGGGCGCCTCCGGGCGGTACACGGGTGTCCAGGGGGCGGGCGTGGTCCTGGAGACGGGCCCCGGGGTGGACGACCTGGCCCCCGGCGACCGCGTCGCCGGCCTGTTCGACGACGCCTTCGCGACGGTGGCCGTCGCCGACCGGCGCGGGCTCGTCCGACTGCCCGAGGGTTGGGGGTTCGAGGAGGCCGCAGCGGTCCCCTTCCCCGCGCTGACGGCCTACCACGCCCTGGTCGACCTGGCGGCCGTGCGCCCCGGCGAGAGCGTCCTGGTGCACGAGGCGGCCCGCGGTGCGGGTCCGGTCGCGGTCCAGCTCGCCCGCCACATGGGAGCCAGGGTCCTCGCCACCGCCGATCCGCGCCAGTGGCCGCTGCTGACCGGCCTGGGGCTGTCCGAGGACTTCCTGGCCTCCCCCCGCGACCCGGACTTCGCCGACACCCTGCGCGAGGCCAACGGCGGCAGGGGCGTGGACGTGGTCCTGGACCCGGTCGTCGGGGACGGCGTCGACACCCTGATGGGCCTGCTCGCCGCGCCCTCCGACGGCGGGGGCGTGGGCGGCCGGTTCGTGGAGATGACCGGCACCGGCCCCCGCGACGGGGCACCGCCCCCGGTCGCGGACCACCCCGGGCGCGGCTACGAGTCCTTCCGGCTGGCGGACGTGGACACCGAGCGCCTCGGGCAGATGCTCGCCCGCGTCATGGAGCTGTTCGCGTCCGGCACCCTCGACCCGCTCCCGGTCGACGTCCACGACCTGCGCGACGCGGACCGGGCGCTCGCCGGTCCCGACGGGGCCGTGGTCCTGAGGGTCCCCTCGCCCTTCCCCGCGGACGGTACCGTCCTGGTCACCGGCGGCACCGGAACCCTGGGCCACCAGGTGGCCCGGCACCTGGTCACCGGGTACGGGGTGCGCCACCTGACCCTGATCAGCCGCACCGGCGCAGCCGCGCGCGGCCAGGACGAGCGCACCGCCGAGCTGCGGGGCCTGGGCGCGGACGTGGAGGTCCACGCCTGCGACGCCGCGGACCGCGACGCGTTGGCCCGCCTGCTCGGCTCCCTGCCCGGGGACCGGCCGCTGCGCGCCGTCGTCCACACCGCGGGCGTGCTCGACGACGCCACTGTGCTGTCCCTGGACGCCAAGCGGCTGGAGACGGTGCTGCGTCCCAAGGTGGACGCCGCCTGGAACCTGCACGAGCTGACCGCCGGCCTGCACCTGGACGCGTTCGTCCTGTTCTCCTCGGTCACCGGAACCCTGGGCAGCCCGGGGCAGGCCAACTACGCCGCGGCCAACGTCTTCCTGGACGTGCTGGCCCGCCTGCGCCGCGAGCGCGGGCTGCCCGCGCTGTCCCTGGCCTGGGGGCTGTGGGACGAGACCAGCGGGATGACCGCTCACCTGGACGGCGGGGACCTGGGCGCACTGGGGCGCGGCGGACTGCTCCCCATGCCCGCCGACCGGGCCCTGGCCAAGCTGGACGCCGCCCTCTACCTGGGGGGCGAGGCACTGGTCCCCGCCCTGCTCACACCGGAGGGCGGGACCGGCCTGCCCATCCTGCGCGAGCTCTTCCCCGGGGACGGGGACGGGGGCGCGGACGCGGGCGGCGGTGCGGACGCGGGCGGCGGCGGTGAGCCGCCGCTGTCGGAGCGGAGCCTGTCCGGGCTGGCCCCGGCCGAGCGCGGAAGGCTGCTGCTCACCGGGGTACGCGAGCAGACCGCGCTCGTCCTGGCCCGGGAGGACGCGGGCGGGGTCCCGGCCGACCGGCCCTTCCGCGAGCTGGGCCTGGACTCCCTGACCGGGGTCGAGCTGCGCAACCGGCTGTGCGCCGCCTCCGGCCTGCGCCTGCCCGCGACCGCGGTGTTCGACCACCCCACGCCGCGCGCCCTGGCCCGGCTCCTGGAGGACCTGCTCTTCCCCGCCGACGGCGCCGGTCCGCACGAGTCCGGGGACGCCTGGGAGGGCGGCGGCGCCGAGCCGGCCCCGGCGCGGGACGCCGCGGCGGAGCCCGGGGACGCGGGCGGTATCGACGACATGGACGTGGAGGAGCTCCTGCACCTGGCCCTGGGCCGGGAGGGGGCCGCGTCCGACGGTGAACAGGAGACGGCCGATGGCTACCGATAGCGCCCAGAACACCAAACTCGTCGCCGCGCTGCGCTCCGCCCTCAAGGAGAACGAGCGCCTGCGCAGCCGCCACCGCGAGCTGGACCGCAGGGCCGACCCCGTGGCCGTCGTGGGCATGGGGTGCAGGCTGCCCGGGGGCGTGGACTCGCCCGAGGGGCTGTGGGACCTGGTGGAGCGGGGCACCGACGCGGTCGGGCCCTTCCCCGACGACCGGGGCTGGGACCTGGACGCCGTGCTCGGCGGTTCCTCGCCCCTGTCCGCCATGTCCCAGGGAGGCTTTCTGGAGGGCGCCGCCGAGTTCGACGCCGCGTTCTTCGGCATCTCCCCGAAGGAGGCCGCGGCCATGGACCCCCAGCAGCGGCTGCTGTTGGAGGTCTCCTGGGAGGCCCTCGAACGCGCCGGCGTCGACCCCTCCTCGCTGGCCGGGACGCCCACCGGCGTCTACGTGGGGCTGATGGCCGCCGAGTACGGCCCCCGGATGTCGGACGCCCCCGAGGAGGGGCACCTGCTCACCGGGACCATGCCCAGCGTCGCCTCCGGTCGCATCGCCTACACCCTGGGGCTCACGGGCCCCGCCCTGACCGTCGACACCGCCTGCTCCTCCTCCCTGGTCGCCCTGCACCTGGCGGTGCGCGCCCTGCGCGAACGGGAGTGCTCCCTGGCACTGGTCGGCGGCGCCACCGTCATGGGAACCCCCGGAGTGCTGGCCGAGTTCACCCGCAAGCGGGGGCTGTCCCCCGACGGCCGCTGCCGTGCCTTCGGCGCGGGCGCCGACGGCACGGGCTTCGCCGAGGGGGCGGGCGCGCTGGTCCTGGAGCGACTCTCCGACGCCCGGCGCAACGGCCACCGCGTGCTCGCCCTGGTCCGGGGCAGCGCGGTCAACCAGGACGGCGCCTCCAACGGGCTCACCGCGCCCAACGGGCCCTCCCAGGTGCGCGTGGTGCGGGCCGCGCTGCACGACGCCGGGATCCCCCCGGACGGGGTCGACGCGGTCGAGGCGCACGGCACCGGGACCACCCTGGGCGACCCCATCGAGGCCCAGGCCCTCATCGAGGCCTACGGTGAGGGCCGCGGGCGTCCGCTGCTGGTGGGCTCGCTCAAGTCCAACATCGGCCACACCCAGGCCGCCGCCGGGGTGAGCGGGGTGGTCAAGGCGGTGCAGTCCCTGCTGCACGGAACCGTCGCGCCCACCCTCCACGCCGACGAGCCCTCCGCCCACGTGGACTGGGACGCCGACGTGATCCGCCTCGCCACCCGGGCGCACCCGCTGCCCTCCCCGGACCGGCCCGCCCGGATGGCGGTCTCCTCCTTCGGGATCAGCGGGACCAACGCCCACGTCATCCTGGAGGCGCCGCCCGCCGAGACCCCCGCCGAACAGGAGGGCGGGGAGGCCGACCGCGCCCCCGCACCGGCCCCGCTGGCCCTGCCCTTCGTGGTCTCCGCGCGCGGGGAGGGGGCGCTTCGGGCCCAGGCCGCGCGCCTGTCGGCCCACCTGCGCACCGCCACGGCCTCGGGACAGGCGTCCGGGGACGCCCCCGGCACCGGGGAACGGGCGGCCCTCGCGGCCACGGCCCGCACCCTGGCCACCGCCCGCGCCCGCCTGGAGGACCGCGCCGTCGTCCTGGCCTCCGACACCGACGGCCTCACCGCCGCCCTGGACGCACTGGCCGAGGGGCGTTCCGCCCCCAACCTCGTGCGGGGCCGCGCGGGCACGGGCGGCTCCGTCGCCTTCGTCTTCTCCGGCCAGGGGTCCCAGCGCCCGGGCATGGGCCGTGACCTGTACCGGGCCCACCCCGCGTTCGCCCGTGCCATGGACGAGACGGCCGACGCCCTGGACCGCCACCTGCCGCGCCCGCTGCGCACGGTGATGTGGGCCGAGGAGGGCACCCCCGAGGCCGGACTGCTGGACCAGACCCTCTACACCCAGGCCGGGGTCTTCGCGGTGGAGGTGGCCGTGGTGCGGCTGCTGGAGTCGCTGGGCGTGGTCCCCGACCACGTCGTGGGACACTCCATCGGCGAGCTCGCCGCCGCGCACGTGGCGGGCGTCTTCTCGCTGGAGGACGCCGCCACCCTGGTCGCGGCCCGCGGCGCGCTCATGCAGGACCTGCCCGAGGGCGGTGCGATGGTCGCGGTCCAGGCCGGGGAGCGGGAGGCGCGCCAGGCGGTCGCCCGCTCCGGCGGACGGGTCTCCGTCGCGGCGGTCAACGCGCCCGACGGCGTCGTGCTGTCCGGGGAGGAGGCGGCCGTGACCGCCCTGGCCGACCACTTCGCCGGGCAGGGCCGCCGCACCAAGCGGCTGACGGTCTCCCGGGCCTTCCACTCCCCGCTCATGGACCCCATGCTCGGAGCCTTCGCCCGGGCTGCCGAACGGGTCTCCTACCAGCGGCCCGTCCTCCCCCTGGTGTCCAACCTGACCGGGACCCGAGCGGGGGAGGAGGTCCGCGAGCACGGCTACTGGGTACGGCACGTACGCGAGGCCGTCCGCTTCGCCGACGGCATCGCCCACCTGCGCGGGGCCGGGGTCACCGAGTTCGTGGAGGTCGGGCCGGGCGGCGTGCTCAGCTCCATGGTGCAGTCCTGCCTGGGCGGCGACCGGGAGGCGCGGGCCACCGCCCTGCTCGGCGGAGGGCGCGACGAGCCCCACGAGTTCGCCGAGGGGTTGGCCGCCCTGCACACCCGGGGCGCGCACGTGGACTGGGCCGCCTACCTGCCGCCCGGCTCCGGCACGGTCGCGCTGCCCACCTACCCCTTCCAGCGCGAGCGCTACTGGATGAACCCGCCCGCCGGGGGCCGCGTCGTGGTCGAGACCGGCACCGGGGCGCCCGCCGCCGAGGGCGGTCCCGCGCCCGTCGCACGCGCCGACCTCGCCGCCCTGGGCGGAGGTGAGCGCACCGAGGCCCTGCTGGACCTGGTGCGCCAGGAGACCGCCGCCCTGCTGGGCCACCCCTCCCTGCGCGACGTCCCCTCCGACCAGGGCTTCCTGGAGGTGGGGCTGGACTCCCTGGGCGCCGTCCGCCTCGGCGTGCGCCTGAGCGCCGCGACCGGCCTGGAGGTGTCGGCCACCACCGTGTTCGACCACCCCGAACCCCGGGCCCTGGCCGAACACCTCAGCGCGGAGCTCGCCCCCCGGGACGCCGGTCCCCGCGAGGAGGCCGGGGAGGACGAGCGGGTCCGCGCCGCACTCGCCCGGATCCCCGTCGACCGGCTGCGCTCCGCCGGACTCCTGGAGGCCCTGCTCGCCCTGGGATCGGACGAGGGGACCGGGGCCGCGGCGGCGGGCGACGCGGACGCGGAGGGCGCGGACGTGGACTCCATGGACGTCGACGACCTCGTGCGCATGGTGTACGACCGAGACTGAGGAAGCGAAGGACACCCGATGCACAATCCAGCCGACGGCCGCCCGGACGAGCGGGTGGTCCAGGCGCTGCGCGCCTCGGTCAAGGACAACGAGCGCCTGCGCGAGCAGAACCGGCGCCTGGTGGAGGCCGCGACCGAGCCGATCGCGATCACCGGGATGGGGTGCCGCTACCCCGGCGGGGTCCAGACCCCCGAGCAGCTGTGGGACCTGCTGCTCGCCGAGCGCGACACCGCCTCGGCCTTCCCCGAGGACCGGGGGTGGGACCTGGCGGGGCTGTTCGACGACGATCCCGACCAGCCCGGCCGCAGTTACGTGCGCACCGCCTCCTTCCTGGACGACCCGGCCGGCTTCGACGCCGCGTTCTTCGGGATCTCCCCGAAGGAGGCCCAGGCCATGGAGCCCCAGCAGCGCCTGCTGCTGGAGTGCGCCTGGGAGGCCGTCGAACGCTCCGGGACCGACCCCACCACCCTGCGCGGCACCCGCACCGGCGTGTTCGCCGGGGTGGTCGCCGTCCCCTACGGGCCGCGCGCCGTGGACGTCGCCGACGGCAGCGAGGGCCACCTGGTCACCGGCACCGCCCCCAGCGTCGCCGCGGGCCGCGTCTCCTACACCCTGGGGCTGGAGGGCCCCGCGGTCAGCTTCGACACCGCCTGCTCCTCCTCCCTGACCGCGCTGCACGCCGCCGTGGAGTCCCTGCGCCGCGGCGAGTGCGAGCGCGCACTGGTCGGCGGGGTCAGCGTGGTCACCGATCCGGCCGTGTTCGCCGGGCTCAGCGGCCAGCGCGCGCTCTCGCCCGACGGCCGCAGCAAGGCCTTCGACGCCCGCGCCGACGGCACCGGCTGGAGCGAGGGCTGCGGAGTGCTCCTGGTGGAGCGCCTCTCCGACGCCCGCCGGAACGGGCGCCCGGTCCTGGCACTGGTGCGCGGCGCGGCCGTCAACCAGGACGGTGCCAGCAGCGGGCTCACCGCGCCCAACGGGTCGGCCCAGCGCAGGGTCATCCGCCAGGCGCTGGAGGCCGCCGGGGCCACCGCCGACCAGGTCGACGCGGTGGAGGCGCACGGCACCGGCACCGCCCTGGGCGACCCCATCGAGGCCGAGGCCCTCATCGCCACCTACGGCAGGGCGCACACCCCCGACGCCCCGCTGTACCTGGGCTCACTCAAGTCCAACATCGGCCACACCGTCGCGGCCGCCGGGGTCTCCGGCGTCATCAAGACGGTGCTGGCGCTGCGCAACGGGACGCTGCCGCGCACCCTGCACCTGACCGAGCCGACCCCCCGGGTGAACTGGTCGGCCGGAACCGTCGTCCCGCTCCGCGAGGCCCGGCCCTGGCCGCGCCGCGAGGACCGCCCCCGCATGGCCGCCGTGTCCGCCTTCGGGATGAGCGGCACCAACGCCCACGTCGTGCTGGAGGAGGCGCCCCCGGCCGAACCGGCCCCGGACGCACCGGCCGACGCACCCCCGGCGGCCTGCGACCTCGTGCCCTGGCCGGTCTCGGCGCGGGGCGGGGAGGCGCTCGCCGCGCAGGCGGCCCGGCTCGCCGAGCACGTCGACGCCCATCCGGACCTGGCCCCCGCCGACGTCGGGCACACCCTGGCCACCGCCCGCGCCGACCTGCCCGACCGCGCGGTGGTCCTGGCGGCCGACAACGACGGATTCCGCGCCGCCCTGCGCGCACTGGCCGAGGGCCGTGACACCGACGCCGTCGTGCGCGGGCGCGTGCGCGAACAGGCCAAGACCGCCCTGGTCTTCCCCGGCCAGGGATCGCAGTGGGTGGGCATGGCCGTGCCCCTGATGGACACCGTTCCCGAGTTCGCCGACCGGATCGACCAGTGCGAGAAGGCGTTCGCGCCCCACCTGGACTGGTCCCTGACCTCCGTCCTGCGCGGCGAGCCCGGGGCGCCCGGCCTGGACCGCATCGACGTGGTCCAGCCGGTGCTGTTCGCCGTGATGGTCGCCCTCGCTGACCTGTGGCGCGCCCACGGCCTGCGGCCCTCGGCGGTCATCGGCCACTCCCAGGGCGAGATCGCCGCCGCCCACGTGGCCGGGGCCCTCAGCCTGGAGGACGCCGCGCGGGTGGTCACCACCCGCAGCCGCCTGCTCACCTCCCTGGTCGGCCGGGGCGCCATGGCCACCCTGGCGCTGTCCTCCGACGAGGCCGCCAAGCGCATCGAACCCTGGGAGGGGCAGCTCTCGGTGGCCGTCGTCAACGGCCCGGGCACCGTGGTCGTGGCCGGGGACAAACAGGCCGTCGCCGAGCTGGTCGACGACTGCGAGGCGGACGGGATCAGGGTCCGCCGCATCCACGAGGACGTCGCCGGGCACTCACCGCACGTGGAGGCGCTGCGCGGGGACCTGGTCGCCGCGCTCGCCGACATCCGGCCCCGGCCCGCCAGCGTCCCCCTGTACTCCACCGTGACCGGCGAGCGGATCGACGGCACCGACCTGGACGCCGAGTACTGGTACCGCAACCTGCGCCGGACCGTGCTGTTCGAACCGGGGATCCGCGCCCTGCACGAGGCCGGGTTCACCGCGTTCGTGGAGGTCAGCAGCCACCCGGTGACCACCTACGGCATCCAGCAGACCGTGGAGGCGGCGGGTGGGGAGGCCACCGCGGTCCTGCACACCCTGCGCAGGGGAGAGGGCGGCTACGGGGACTTCCTCGCCGCCCTGGCCCGGGCCCACACGGGCGGCGTGGCCGTGGACTGGACGCGCGCCCACGCCCCCCACGCGCCCCGGACCGTGGACCTGCCCACCTACGCCTTCCAACGCGACCGGTACTGGCTGGCCCCCGGCCGGGCACCGGACGTGCGCGGCTCCGGCGCGGACCCGACCGGGCACCCGCTGCTCGGCGCCGTCGTGGACCTGCCGGACGGGGGCGGCCGCCTGTTCACCGGCCGGCTGTCCCTGGCCGCCTTCCCCTGGCTGGCCGACCACGCCGTGGGCAGCACCGTCGTCCTGCCCGGCGCCGCCCACCTGGACCTGGTCCTGCACGCCGCCGAGCACGTGGGCCTGCCGACCGTGTCGGAGCTGACCCTGCTCGCGCCCCTGGTCCTGCGGCCGGGAGCCGACACCCGCCTCCAGGTCGCGGTGTCCGGACCCGACGCCTCCGGGAGGCGCTCCGTGCGCGTGCACGCGCGCCCCGCCGACCGGGCCGACGGGTGGACCCTGCACGCCGAGGGCCTCCTGGAACCCGGGGACGGCACCGCGCCCGCCCCCGGGCGGGCCGCGCCACCGCTGGACGCCGAACCCGTGCCGGTGGACGGCCTCTACCCCGACCTGGCCCGCGACGGCTACGGCTACGGTCCCGCCTTCCAGGGGCTGCGCGCGGCCTGGCGGGAGGACGGCGACGTGTGGGCAGAGGTGCGCCTGCCCGACGACCACCGCGAGGAGGCCGCCGCCTTCGGAGTGCACCCCGCCCTGCTGGACGCGGCCCAGCACGCCATCGCCCTGACCGCGCCGAGGGAGGGCGGCCGGGTCCGGCTGCCCTTCACCTGGACGGGGGTGCGCCTGCACGCGGCCGGGGCCGGTGCCCTGCGCGTGCACGCCAGCCCCGTCGGCCCCGACGAGTACGCGCTGACCATGACCGACGCGGACGGCGCCCCCGTCCTGACCGCCGAGTCCCTGTCCGTACGCCCCGTCGACGCCGCGCGTGTGGAGGAGGAGGCCCGGCGGGCCCGGCCCCGGGAGCTGTACGCCCTGGAGTGGCCCTCCGTGGACCTCGCCGACACCGAGGCGCTCCCCGCCCTGGCGGTCCTGGCACCCGACACCACCGGCCTGACCGAGGCGCTCGCCCGCACCGGCACCGTCGTGCACCTCGTCACCGGACTGGAGGAACTGCGCGAACTGCCCGGGGGGACCGTCGTCCTGGCCCCCTTCGCCGCCGCGGTCACGGAGGGGGGCTCCGCGCGGGTGGAGGCCGCCGAGGAGACGCCCGCCTCCTCGGGCGCCGACGTGCCCGAGGCCGCTGCCTTCGGGCTGCGCCGGGCACTGGACCTGCTCCGGGAATGGACCGAGGACGAGGGCGCGGGCGGCCACCGCCTCGCCGTCGTCACCCGGAACGCGGTCTCGACGGCCCCCGAGGAAGACGTCGCCGACCTCGTCCACGCCCCGTTGTGGGGCATGCTGCGCTCCGCGCAGGCCGAACAGCCGGACCGCTTCACCGTCGTGGACCTGGACGGCTCCGACACCGCGGCCGCGACGCTCACGCGCGCCCTGGCCTGCGGCGAACCGCAGCTGGCGCTGCGCGGCTCCACCGCGCACGTCCCCCGCCTGGTCCGGGCCCAGACGCCGGAGGAGCCCGTCCCCGCCGACCTGGAAGGGGGAACGGTCCTGGTCACCGGCGCCTCGGGCGTGCTGGGGGCCGCGGTCGCCCGCCGCCTGGTCGAGAACCACGGTGCGCGCGACCTGCTGCTGCTCAGCCGCCGGGACGGGGCGGATCCCGCCGCGACCGCGCTGGTGGAGGAGCTGGCCGCCCTGGGAGCCCGGGCCTCGTTCGCCGCGTGCGACGTGTCCGACGCCGACGCCCTGGCCGCCGTCCTCGGCGCGCTGCCCGAGGAGCGGCCCCTGCGGGCCGTGGTGCACGTCGCCGGATCCATCGCCGACGGCGTGCTCACCGCACTGACCCCCGAGCACCTCGACGCGGTCATGCGGCCCAAGGCCGACGCCGCACACCACCTGCACCGGCTGACCGAGCACCTGGACCTGTCGGCGTTCGTGCTCTTCTCCTCGGCGGCGGGCGTCCTGGGCAGCCCCGGGCAGGCCAACTACGCCGCCGCGAACACCTTCCTGGACGCCCTGGCCCACCACCGCCGCTCCCGGGGCATGGCGGCCCAGTCGCTGTCCTGGAGCCTGTGGGAGCGGCTGGGCGAGTCCGGCTCCCATCTGGAGGAGGCCGACATCTCGCGGCTGCGCCGCCTGGGGATGGCGCGGACGCTGGCCCCGGAGGAGGCCCTGGACCTGCTGGACGCCGCACTGGACTCCGACGCGCCCCACCTGGTGCCGCTGCCGCTGGACCTGGAGGGCGTGCGTGCACGCGCCGCCCGTACCGGACAGGTGCCGCCGCTGCTGCGCGGACTGGTCCGCCCGCCCCGCCGCCGCGCCTCCGGGGAAGGGTCCTCCTCGGGTCCGGACATGTCCGCGGTGCTGGCGGGCAGCACCGGCGAGGAGCGCGAGCGCCTGCTGCTGGAACTGGTGGGCGCGCGCACCGCGGAGGTGCTGGGCCGCCCCGGGGGCGAGCGACTCGACCCCGACCAGGACTTCCTGGAACTGGGCATGGACTCGCTCACCGCCGTGGAGCTGCGCAACGAGCTGCGAGCGGCGACGGGGCTTCGGCTGGCCGCGTCGGTGGTGCTGGCGCACTCCACGCCCGCCCGGCTGGCCCGCCACCTGGCCGGCGAGCTGCCCGAGCCGGGGGCCTCGGCGGCCGCCCCGCCCCCGGACGCGACCGACCCCCTGGAGGGGGCCGTGCCGCTGTTCCGCGAGTCGTGCCGCCAGGGGAGGGTCGCCGACGGCATCCGCATGGTCCAGGCGGCCTCCCTCCTGCGCCCGGACTTCACCGGCCCGGAGGACTTCGGCCCGCCGCCGCGTCCGGTCACCGTGGCCCGAGGACCGGCGCGCCCGCGCCTGGTCTGCCTGCCGTCGCTGGTCATGGTGTCGGGTGTGCAGGAGTACGCGCGCTTCGGCGCCGCCCTCCAGGGGCTGCGCGAGGTCGTGGTCCTGCCCCAGCCGGGCTTCACCCGGGGCGACCCGCTGCCCAGGACCCTGGACGCGGCCCTGGCCGTGCAGGCCGAGGCCGTGCGCGCGGTGGTCGGCGACGAACCCTACGTGCTGGTCAGCCGCTCCTCCGGCGGATGGGTCACGCACGGCGTCGCCACCCTCATGGAGGCCCGGGGGCACGCGCCCGGGGCGGTGGTCCTGATGGACACGCCCATGCCCGAGGAGCCCACCGCCTTCCCGATCATCCAGGCGGGCGTGCTGGAGCGCGAGACCCGGTTCGGGCTGATGGACGCCACCCGGGTCACCGCGATGGGCCGCTACATCGGGCTCTGTGAGGACTGGGCTCCCGCCCCCACCGCCGTGCCGACCCTGGCCGTGCGCCCCGGCCGCCAGATGCTCGACGCCTCGGGGACGCCGATCGGCGGCCGGGACTGGCGGTTCGACTGGCCGCTGCCGCACGAGGCCGTCGACGTGGAGGGCGACCACATCACCATGCTGGAGGAGCACGGGCCGGACACCGCGCTGACCGTCCACCGCTGGCTGGAGGAGCACGTCCGCTAGCGCGCCGACCGGGACGCCGCCCTCACGGTGGTCGGCGCGTCCGGCTGGAGGGCGGGGCGCCGCTCGGGCGCGCGGGCCACGCCGGACCCGGTGACCCGCCGGACCCGGTGACCCGCCGGGTCCGGCGTGGCGCGCGGAACAGAACGGGCCCGCCGGGTGTTGGCCGGTACGTGCCCGCGGCGCCCCCGCCCCGTGGCCGCGTGGCGACCACGCGCCCCGGCGGCGAAAACCGGTTGCCGCCCCTTCTACCCTTGACTACTGATGAGCACCACCACGCCCGCGCCCGCCGCGGACACACTGCGTTCCCGGCTGCGCGACCTCATGCCCTCGGACCGCCACCGGCTCCGTCGGCGTATCGACGGTCTGGCCAAGATCCGCGACGAGCGCCGCCGCGCCTCCGTCACCGACCAGATCGCCCGGGACGTCGAGGAGGCGCTCCTGCGCGTGAACCTGCGCCGCGAGTCGGTGCCGGAGCTGTCCTACCCCGAGTCCCTGCCGGTCAGCTCCCGCCGCGACGACATCGCCGAGGCCATCCGCGACCACCAGGTCGTCATCGTCGCCGGTGAGACCGGCTCCGGCAAGACCACCCAGCTGCCCAAGATCTGCCTGGAGCTGGGGCGCGGCGTCATGGGCACCATCGGCCACACCCAGCCCCGGCGGCTGGCCGCGCGCACCGTCGCCGAGCGCATCGCCGAGGAGATCGGCACCCCGCTGGGCGAGACGGTCGGCTACAAGGTCCGCTTCACCGACTCCTCCAGCGACAGCACCCTGGTCAAGCTGATGACCGACGGCATCCTGCTCGCCGAGATCCAGCACGACCGCATGCTGCGCCAGTACGACACGCTCATCATCGACGAGGCCCACGAGCGCAGCCTCAACGTCGACTTCCTGCTCGGCTACCTCAAACAGCTGCTGCCCCGGCGCCCGGACCTCAAGGTCGTCATCACCTCGGCCACCATCGACCCCGAGCGCTTCTCCCGCCACTTCGACGACGCCCCCATCGTCGAGGTCTCCGGGCGCACCTACCCGGTCGAGGTCCGCTACCGGCCCATCTCCGAGGAGATCCTCGACCCCGAGGAGAAGAACCCCGGCGGCGGCACCGACCGCGACCAGACCCAGGCCATCCTGGACGCCGTCGACGAGCTCGGCCGCGAGGCCCCCGGCGACGTCCTGGTCTTCCTCAGCGGCGAGCGCGAGATCCGCGACACCGCCGAGGCACTGGAGAAGAAGAAGCTCCCGAACACCGAGATCCTGCCGCTCTACGCGCGCCTGTCCACGGGTGAGCAAAGACGCGTGTGGTCCTCGCACAGCGGACGGCGCATCGTCCTGGCCACCAACGTCGCCGAGACCTCCCTGACCGTCCCCGGCATCAAGTACGTCATCGACCCCGGCACCGCGCGCATCTCCCGCTACTCCCACCGCACCAAGGTGCAGCGCCTGCCCATCGAGGCGGTCTCCCAGGCCTCCGCCAACCAGCGCAAGGGCCGCTGCGGCCGCGTCTCGGAGGGCATCTGCATCCGGCTGTACTCGGAGGAGGACTTCCTCTCCCGCCCCGAGTACACCGACCCCGAGATCCTGCGCACCAACCTGGCCTCGGTCATCCTCCAGATGGCCGCCCTGGGGCTGGGCGACGTCGCCGCCTTCCCGTTCGTGGACGGCCCCGACCACCGCCAGATCAAGGACGGCGTCAACCTCCTCACCGAGCTGGGCGCCCTGCACCCCGACGAGTCCGGGGGCAAGCGCAGGCTCACCCCGACCGGCCGCCGCCTGGCCCAGCTGCCCATCGACCCCCGCCTGGGCCGGATGGTCCTGGAGGCCGAGGAGCGCGACTGCCTGGGCGAGGTCCTGGTCATCACCGCGGCCCTGTCCATCCAGGACCCGCGCGAGCGGCCCACGGACAAGCAGCAGCAGGCCCAGCAGGCGCACGCCAGGTTCGCCGACAAGGAGTCGGACTTCCTGGCCTACCTCAACCTGTGGAACCACCTGCGCGAGAAGCAGCAGGAGCTGTCGGGCAACCAGTTCCGCAGGCTGTGCCGCGAGGAGTACCTCAACTACCTGCGCGTACGCGAGTGGCAGGACATCCACAGCCAGCTCAGACAGGTCCTGCGCTCCATGGGCGTGGAGGTGCCGCGCCCGCGCGAGGAGGCCGCCGACCCCCGCGGCGTGCACATGTCGCTGCTGGCCGGGCTCCTGTCGCACGTGGGCCTCAAGGACCCCGAGAAGCACGAGTACCTGGGGGGCCGGGGCGCCCGCTTCGCCATCTTCCCCGGCTCGGCGCTGTTCAAGAAGCAGCCCCGCTACGTGATGGCCGCCGAGCTGGTGGAGACCTCCAAGCTCTGGGGCCGCATGGTGGCCCGGATCGAGCCGGAGTGGGCCGAGGAGCTGGCCGGGGACATCGTCAAGCGCAGCTACAGCGAGCCGCACTGGGAGCGCAAGCGCGGCGCCGTCATGGCCTTCGAGCGCGTCACCCTCTACGGCGTGCCCATCGTCGTGCAGCGCAAGGTCTCCTACGGCGGGATCGACCCCGAGCTGTCCCGGGAGCTGTTCATCCGCCGTGCCCTGGTCGAGGGCGACTGGGAGACCCGCCACCACTTCTTCCACGACAACCGCAAGCTCCTGGACGAGGTGGAGGACCTCGAACACCGCGCCCGGCGCCGCGACATCGTCGTGGACGACGAGACGCTGTTCGCCTTCTACGACGCCCGCCTACCGGACTCGGTGGTCTCGGCCGCGCACTTCGACGCCTGGTGGAAGAAGGCCCGACGCACCGAGCCCGACCTGCTGGACTTCACCCGCGAGGAGCTCATCAACGAGGGCGCGGGGGCGATCAGCGAGGAGGACTACCCGGACGTGTGGCGCCAGGGCGAGTTCACCTTCCCGCTCAGCTACCAGTTCGAGCCGGGCAGCGACTCCGACGGCGTCACCGCGCGCGTGCCGGTGAAGTTCCTCAACCAGGTGGAGGACACGGGGTTCGACTGGCAGATCCCGGGCCTGCGCGACGAGCTGGTGACCGCGATGATCCGGTCCCTGCCCAAGCCGCTGCGCCGCAACTTCGTCCCGGTCCCGGACAACGCCGCCCGGGCGCTGGGCGCGCTGACCCCCTACGAGGGGTCGCTCACCGCCGCGCTGGCCGCCGAGCTCACCCGCATGGCGGGGGAGAGGATCGCCCCCGGCGACTTCCAGCTGGACCGGGTGCCCGACCACCTGCGCATCACCTTCCGGGCCGTGGACGACCGGGGCAGGACCCTGGCCGAGTCCAAGGACCTGGAGAAGCTGCGCGCCAAGCTCAAGCCGCGCCTGCGCGAGGCGATCTCGGCCGAGGCCAAGGGCGTGGAGAAGAAGGGCCTGACCTCCTGGGACTTCGGTCCGCTGGAGCAGACCCTGGAGCGCAAGGCGCTGGGGCCCAAGGTCAAGGGCTACCCGGCGCTGGTGGACGAGGGCGACAGCGTCGCCGTCCGCATCTTCGACACCCGTCCCGAGCAGCGCGCCGCGATGTGGGCGGGCACCCGCCGACTGCTGCTGCTCACCGTGCCGTCCGTGGCCAACGCCGTGAGCAAGGGGCTGAACAACCCCGACAAGCTGGCCCTGGCCGACAACCCGCACGGCTCGATCCGCAGGATGCTCGACGACGCCGAGACGGCCGCCGTCGACCACCTGCTCGCCCGCGAGGGCGGCCCGGTCTGGAACGGCGATGACTTCGCCAGGCTCGCCGACCGGGTGCGCGCCGACCTCGGCGACACCCTCGCTGAGATCCTGGACAGGTCCGCGCGCGTCCTGGTGCTGTGGCGCAAGGTGTCCAAGAAGGTCAAGGGGACCACGTCCCTGGCCGTGCTGCCCTCGCTCAACGACGTGCAGGGCCAGCTCGGCGACCTGGTGGGCGAGGGGTTCGTGACCCGCACCGGACTGGCCCGCCTGGACGACCTGCACCGCTACCTGCGCGGGGTGGAGTACCGGCTGAACAAGCTGCCGGAGAACCCGCGCCGCGACCAGGTGAACATGTCCAAGGTCGAGCAGATGCGCCAGGCCGTGGCCAGGCTGCGCGGGAGCCTGCCGCCCGGCCGGGCGGACGACCCGGACGTGGCGGAGCTGCGCTGGATGCTGGAGGAGTACCGGGTGAGCCTGTTCGCGCAGGAGCTGCGTACGGCCTACCCGGTCTCGGACAAGCGCATCCTGAAGGCGGTCGAGGCCGTCAAGGCCGCCGAGCGCAGGTAGGGGCCGTGGCCGCCGGGGCGCCCTTGCACTCCGGGTGTCTGCCAGCAGGTGCCGATTCCGGACTGACCGGAAACGTGGCTGGTGCGGCGCGAGGGCCCTGACCCGCGGTGATCTTGTACTTATAGCGAGTTTGGAGCGCCGAGCCTCGCTATAAGTACAAGATCATCCGAGGTGGGGCACGTTATCCACAGGTTCGCTCTTCCTCTGGTAGCCGAAACCCGAGGCGTGGACAGTGGGCCCGTGGCATCTCACCCACCGCTGTCCGATGCGCCCCTCGCCGCGGCCAAGGCGACCGCGATGCGCCAGTACGGTGTTCTCAGCTGGCAGCAGGCCCACGCCCACGGACTCCGCCAGGCCGACATACGCTGCCTGTTGCGCAGCGGACAGTGGGAGAGACCGTACCGGCAGGTGTACTCCGTGGGCTCTCTCCTTCCGCCGTCCACGAGCCCCGACGGGCTTCGCAGCGGTGTCATGGCCGCGCAGCTGGCCCTCGGGCCGCGCTCCTTCGCGGGAGGGGAGACCGCCGCACGGCTGTGGGGCATGCAGGGGCTGCCGTCGTGGGACGGCCACGAGATCCACATGGTCATCCCCGCGCTCGGGGCCCAACGCCACGTCACCGGTATCACCCTGCACAGCTGGAACGTTCTCCCGGAAGAGGTCACCGGGATCGGCGGCGGCATCAGGACCACCGGGCCGGGACGCACCCTGCGCGACACCCTCCTGCGCGTGGACCGGGACACCGCCGTGTGCCTGATGGACTCGGCGCTGAACCAGGGACTCGTCAGACACGAGGAGTTCGAGGCACTGGAAAAGGCCAACCGTGGACGCAGGGGGTGTGTGGACGTCCGCCGTTGGTGGCCCCTGGCCGATTCCCGGGCCCAGAGCGCGCTGGAGACACGGGTCCGCCTGGTCTGTACTGACGGCGGTCTGCCCCCCGACGAAATGCAACGCCGGTTCGTGGACGGCTGGGGCAGGACGATCGCGGTGGTGGACTTCTGGTGGGGGGAGTCCGGGCTCATCGGAGAAGCCGACGGCCTGGGCCCCCACAGCCTCCCGCAGGCCCTCGCCCGGGACCGGGAGCGGCAGAACGCCCTCCAACGCTGGTACCCGGACGTCAGGATCGCCCGTTTCACCTGGCAGGACCTCAAGCGGCCCGAGTACATCCTGGCCACTGTCGCCGCTGCCGGGCGCTGACATCCGGTCCCGGCCCGACCTCCGGGCCTTCCGCGCCCCTTCCGAAGGCAGAGCGCGGGCAGGGGCCGCAGTCGCGCGGCCTGTAGCATGCGCTCTGTACCTCAGTGGTGTAGACCACTGTCGGGCGGACATCACAGGCGCGAGGGAAGCGAGGCCCCCGGTGGGCGGATCGACGGACGGCTCGGTGGGCGGCAGGCGGCTCCTGCTGGTGGGCACCTACACCCCCGACTCCGACCCCCCGGGGGAGGGCGAGGGGATCTACCGCGTCTGGTTCGACCCCATGACCGGCGAGATGGCCGACGGCGGCGCGGCCGCCCGCACCCCGGGCCCGTCCTTCCTGGCCTTCCGCGAGGACCCGCCCACGGTGTACGCGGTCAACGAGCGCGAGAAGGGCACCGTCACCGCCTTCCGGATCGACGGGGAGGCCGCGCTCACCGAGCTGGGACAGGCCCCGACCGGCGGCGGGTCGCCCTGCCACGTGCTCGCGCGCGGCTCCGAGCTGGCGGTGACCAACTACGCCAACGGCGTGGCCGCCGTGTACGCCCTGTCCGGGGACGGCTTGCCGGGCGAGGCGGTGGCGGAACTCGCGCACTCCGGAAGCGGCCCGGTCACCGACCGCCAGGAGGGGCCGCACGCGCACAGCGCCGCCGCGCCCGACGACCGCCACCTGCTGGTGGCCGACCTGGGCACGGACGAGCTGCGCGTCCTGCGCGGCGGCGAGCAGGTGGGTACCGTCGCTTTGCCCCCGGGCACCGGGCCCCGGCACACGGCCGTCGCGGGGGAGTACCTCTACGTCGCCGGTGAGCTGGACTCACGCGTGCACGTCCTGCGCTGGAACGCGGGCACCGGCACCGCCGAGCACCTGGGCTCCGTCGAGGCCACCGGCGAGGAGGCCGCGGGCGAGAACTTCCCCGCCGAGATCCTCACGAACGGCGACCGCGTCCACGTGTCCAACCGGGGCGCGGACACGATCGCCACCTTCGCGGTCCGCGACGGCGGCGCCCGCCTGGAGCACGTCGCCAACACCCCGGCCGGAGGGCCGTGGCCGCGCAACTTCACCGTCGTGCGCGGCCACCGGGAGGAGCCCGACCACCTGGTCGTGGCCGCCCAGAACGGCGACTCGCTGGCCTCCCTGCGCCTGGACCCCGACACGGGCGTCCCCGCCGACACCGGACACCGGCTGCGCCTGCCCGTCCCCGTGTGCGTGCTGCCGGTGCCCATCACCCGCATCCGCCGACGGGCCGGGGAGGCCCGGAACTGACCGCGCGGCGCCCCGCGCGACCGGCGCGGGGCACCGCCGCCTACTTCCCCGCCACGTCCGTGCCCCGGAAGCCGACCGGGCCCTCGTTGACGCGCTGGTAGTAGCCGAGGAAGCCGTCGTCCTTGCATCCCCGTCACCGGGTCCTCGGAGCTCCCGCGCCCTCCACGCCACCGGGTCCCACGGCCACGGCCCTCCACCGACACGGAACGGGGCCGGGACCGGTCCCGTACCCGCCGTTGGGGAGGCGCTGACGTCTCCTCCCGCCCCCGTCGCGCCTTCCCACCTTCGGGTCATGGCATGGTCACAATGTGTGCATGATTGGTAACGCAAAGCATGTGCGCCGGTCGGCCTCCCCGGGAATCGGCCGAACCTGCCTGGTCACGGCCGCCACCCTGGCCCTGGCCGCGGGCACCCTCTCCGCCGCCCCGGGGTTCCGCGGCTGGTGGGGCCCCGCCCCCGCCGCAGCGGCCGTCACGGTCAACCCCGTCGCTCCCGCCCTCGGCTTCAACGCCGTCTCGGAGGGGGACGCCTACCTGGCCGGCACCGAGTCCGAGGGTCCGATCGCGGTCGGCGGCGACCTGTCCTTCGGCCGGGACTACCGGGTGCGGATCCACAACGACGGCTCCTTCACCGCCCCGGGGGAGAGCAACCCCGTGGCTCTGCTGGTCCAGGGCGAGGTGGACTTCGAGGACAGCGACCCCCAGGGCGTGCTCAGCATCCCCACGGGCGCCTACGTCAAGATCGGCGACCTGGGCGACGCCGACGTCCACACCACCGACCTCAACAACGCCTCGGCCAACACCCGGATCACCCCCGAGGGCGCCGGTTACGAGGGTTATCCGCGGGTCCAGCTGAGCACCATGCAGCCCGCCGACTCGGTGGGCCCGGCGCCGGACCTGATCGACTTCGAGCAGGCCTTCGCCGCGTTCCGCACCTACTCGTCCGGCTTCGCCCTCTGCTCCACCACGGCCACGCTGACCACGCCCAACGGTGACCCGATCGATCCGGACGGCATCCCGGCCGGGGCGGACCTGCACGTCAGCCTGACACCGGGGCAGCAGAACGTCCTCAACCTCACCGCCGAGGAACTGAACTCGCTCACCCAGCTGACCTTCGACGCCCCGCCGACCGAGGACACCCCGCTGATCATCAACGTCGACACCTCGGGTGCCGGCGGGGACTTCACGTGGGAGGGGCCCACCGGGGCCGGGCTGAGCGGGTCCACGGCTCCGTACACCCTGTGGAACTTCTCCGGCGCCCGGACGGTCACCATCCCCGTCGGCACCGACAGCATCGAGGGCACCGTCTACGCCCCGGACGCGGAGGTCGACCACTACTCCTCGGCCAACATCGAGGGCACGGTGGTCGCCAGGGTCTTCGTCCAGGACGTGGGCGGCCCGCGCGAGAGCCAGCGCGACATGCGCTCCATCCGGCCCCTCGAACTGCACTACCACCCGTTCGACGCCGAACTCACCACGTGTGACGCCGGTCCGACGCCTGATCCGGACCCCGCGCCGGACCCCGACCCGACCCCCGACCCCGGCCCGGCGCCTGATCCCGATCCCATGCCGGACCCCGACCCGACCCCCGACCCCGGCCCCGGGCCCGACCCCGATCCGGCCCCCGGACCCGACCCCACACTCGGTCCCGACCCGGACCCGACGCCGGGGCCGGATCCCACACCCGGTCCCGACCCCGAGCCCGGTCCCGACCCGGCCCCGGGCTACCGGTAGAGGACACCGGGCGGCCGGCGCCGCCGGTCGCCCGGGTCCGGCCCCTCCGGGGAGGCCGCGCGCGGCCCCGGCCGTGCGGCCGGGGCCGGAAACCCCCTCCCGACCCCGGACCGTGACCCCCGTCTCAGTCGATCCCCCACAACACCGGGGCCCGCAGAACTGTGCGCCCCGGCCTTCGTCCTGGTCACCGCCATAACGGACAATGGGCAAAGATCCGCCTCCACGACCTCCCGAGGGAACCGCCCATGCCCACGACCAGGACCAGCCTCCGCCACAAGGGGCTGACCGCCCGCGACCTCGCGCTCATCGCCGTGTTCGCCGGGCTCATCGCCGCACTCAGCGTCACCGTCGCCATCCCGCTGCCGTTCTCGCCGGTGCCCATCACCCTCCAGACCCTGGGCATCATGCTCGCCCCCAGCCTCCTGGGCTGGAAGCGCGGCACCCTCGCCGTCGCCGCCTTCCTGGCGCTCGGCCTGGCCGGGCTCCCGCTCTTCGCGGGCGGCATGGGCGGTGTCGGCGTCCTGGCCCGCCCCTCGGCCGGGTTCATCGTCAGCTGGGTCTTCGCCGCCCTGGTCATCGGACTGCTCACCGACCTCATGGTCCGCGGCGGCCGGGGACGCTACCGGTTCTGGGCGGGCCTGGCGATCAACGTCGTCGGCGGCATCCTCGTCATCTACG
Source organism: Glycomyces fuscus (assembly GCA_002529455.1). GTDB lineage: Bacteria > Actinomycetota > Actinomycetes > Streptosporangiales > Streptosporangiaceae > Nocardiopsis > Nocardiopsis fusca. The sequence continues at coordinate 16,488 of NYMS01000036.1, read as the reverse complement.
CGATCGGCGTCCCCTGGATGGCCGTCGTCATGGGCGACGGGTTCCTGGCCGCCGCCTACTCCATGGTCGCCTTCCTGCCCGGCGACCTGGCCAAGGCCGTGGTCACCGCGCTCATCGCCGGCGCCGTCCACCGCGCCTACCCCGTTCCGCCCGCGGGCCGCCCCGTCATGGAGGTCGGAACCGACCGCGAGGACGCCTGATGCTGCGCCTGGAGGGCGTCTCCCACTCCTTCGACGACCGCGCCGTGCTGCGCGACGTCACCCTCGACCTCGCCGAGCACCGCATCGGCGTGATCGGGGCGAACGGATCGGGCAAGTCCACGCTCGCCCGCACCCTCAACGGCCTCGTCGTTCCCGACGAGGGCCGGGTGACGCTGGGGGAGTGGGACACCCGGCGTCACGCCAAGCACATCCGGCGCAGGGTCGGCTTCGTCTTCTCCGACGCCGCCAACCAGATCATCATGCCCACCGTCGCCGAGGACGTGGAGATCGGCCTGCGCTCCCTGCGGCTCGGCCGGGAGGAGACCGCCCGCCGGGTGGAGGCTGCCCTGGTCCGCTACGGGCTCGACGGCCACCGCGACCACCCCGGACACCTGCTCTCCGGCGGGCAGAAGCAGCTCCTGGCCCTGGCCTCGGTGCTGGTCACCGAGCCCGAGGTCCTGGTCTGCGACGAGCCCACCACCCTGCTCGACCTGCGCAACACCCGCATGGTGCACCGGACCCTGGACGGCCTGGACCAGCAGGTCGTCCTGTTCACCCACGACCTCGACCTGCTCGACGGCTTCGACCGGGTCCTGGTCATGGACGCGGGCCGGGTGGTCTTCGACGGCGCCCCCGGCGACGCCGTGCCCTACTACACCAAGCTCATGGACCAGCGGTGAGCACGGTCGGCCTCTACGTCCCCGGCACCGGGTTCCTGTACCGCGTCCCGGCCGGGGCCAAGCTCCTCGCGCTGCTGCTGATCGGTGTCGGCCTCATCGTCTGGGCCGATTTCCGGATCGCCGTCGGCGCCCTGGCCGCCGCGCTCGTGCTCCACCCGCTGGCCGGTGTCCCGCTGGGGCGGGCCCGGTCCGCGCTGCGCGCGCTGTGGCCGTTCCTGCTGGCCATCGGCCTGTTCCAGCTCCTGTTCGCGGACTGGCAGACGGCCCTTCGCCTGTGCGCGCAGCTGGCCGCGCTGGTCCTGCTCGCCAACCTCGTCACGCTCACCACCCGCGTGCGCGCGATGCTCGACCTCTTCGAGCGGATGGCCCGCCCGCTCAGGCACGTCGGCGCCAACCCCGACCGGATCGCCCTCGTCCTGGCGCTCACCGTCCGCTCCATCCCGATGGCCGCCTCCGCCTGGCAGGCCGCACGCGAGGCCTACCGCGCGCGGGGCCTGTCCGGCCGCCCCCACCTGCTCGTGGTCCCGGTCATCGTCCAGCTGCTGCGGATGGCCGACGCGACGGGGGAGGCCCTGGTGGCCCGCGGTATCGACGAGGACACCCGGCGCTGAGGATCCGCCTCCGGGAGCGGACGAAAAGAGGGCGTCCGGTACCGATTGGGTATCGAGATGTTCGTATTCGCGACATTTCATTGGATAATGGCGGGACCACAGCCCATCCGCGTGTCAGCGAACCGGTGATAGCGTGCTCCGGTATCCCCCCGCCGGCATCCGAGCCCGGCCCGTCGCCGTCGCGACGGCCGTCCTCGCGGTGCTCATGGCCTTCGTCCTTCCCGGCGCCGCCCCGGCTTCCGGGGGGACACCTCCCCGCCCGGATCCCGCCCTGTTCCGGCCGCTGGTCTCCGAGGGCGCGTTCCCCCTGGTGCCCCTCACGCCCGTCGATGCGCCCGCCCACGGAGGGCGGGGCCTCACCACCGCCCAGCGCGAGGAGCTCACCGCGCGGATCGGGGCGATCGGGGAGGAGTACCCGGCCGACTTCGCGGTCGCCGTGCAGGACCTGCGCACCGGCGCCACCTTCAGCCACGGCGCGAACCGGCAGTTCCCCGCGGCGAGCACGGCCAAGCTGACCATCCTCGCCATGCTGCTGCTGCACGCCGAGGAGGAGGGCCGCGACCTCACCGAGGCCGAGCGCTCCCAGGTCTCCCGCATGATCCGCTACAGCGACAACGACGTCACCAACGGCCTGTACTCGCGGATCGGGTTCACCGAAGGCTTCGCCGAGGGCGCCGAGGCCCTCGGCTTCACCAACACCGACCCCGATCCCCGCGGGGTCTGGGGCGCCACCATGACCACCGCCGCCGACCAGGTGCGGCTGCTGCGGGCCCTCCACTGCGACGGGAGTCCGCTGGCGGAGGAGGGCCGGGACTACGCGCGCGGGCTGATGGAGTCGGTCGCCGCCGAACAGTCCTGGGGGGTCTCGGCCAGCGCGGGCCCCGGCGACACCGTGGGACTCAAGAACGGCTGGACCCCGCGCGAGGCCAACGGCGGCCTGTGGAACGTCAACAGCGTCGGCTACGTGACCGGGCCCGGCCGCGAGTACCTGATCGCGGTCCTGACCGACGGCAGCCCCGACTACACCGCCGGCGTCGCCCTGGCGGAGGAACTGGCGACCACGGTCACGGCGGCGATGGAGGAGGCCCGCGCCGCCCGGCCGCCCGGCGAATGACCCCCGGCCCCGCCCCGCCCCGGCCCGTACGCACCTGTGCCCCGCCCGGAGGACTCCGGACGGGGCACACGGGGGCCCGGGCGGTTGGTGCGGTGGCCGAAAGGGGTTCACCGGCCCGCCCTGTTCGCCGTGATCTTGTACCTATAGCGAGTTTCGAGCGCCGACATTGGCTATAAGTACAAGATCATCGCAGGTCAGGGCCTCACACCTCACACCGGCAACACTTCCGGCCAACCTAGTCCAGCGGGCCGCCGGCGACGTAGAGGACCTGGCCCGACACGAACCCGGCCTCCTCACCGGTGAGGAAGGCGACGGCGTTGGCGATGTCCTCGGGCACGCCCACCCGGCGCACCGGGATCTCGGCCTCCTTGAAGGCCTTCATGTCCTCGTACTTGACGCCGATGCGCTCGGCGGTCGCCTTGGTCATGGCGGTCTCGATGAAGCCGGGCGCGACGGCGTTGCAGGTCACGCCGAACTTGCCCAGTTCGATCGCCAGGGTCTTGGTGAACCCCTGAAGCCCGGCCTTGGCCGCGGAGTAGTTGGCCTGGCCCCGGTTGCCCAGCGCGGAGGAGCTGGACAGGTTGACGATCCGGCCCCAGCCGCCCTCGGTCATGTGGGCCTGGGCGGCCCTGCTCATCAGGAACGAGCCCCGCAGGTGCACGTTCATCACGGTGTCCCAGTCCTCCACGGACATCTTGAACAGCAGGTTGTCGCGCAGGACACCGGCGTTGTTCACCAGGATCGCGGGCGGGCCGAGGCGCTCGGCCACGGTGTCGACGGCGGCGGTCACCTGGTCGGGGTCGGACACGTCGCAACCCACGGCCAGGGCCGTGCCGCCCGCGGCGGTGATGCGGTCGACGACCTCCTGGGCGTCGGACTCCCTCAGGTCCAGCACGGCGACGGACCGGCCCTCGCGCGCCAGGCGCTCAGCCGCGGCGGCACCGATCCCACGGGCCGCACCGGTCACGATGGCCACACGGGGCGTTGGTGACATGGGATTACCTCCAAGAGTTCGCGTGGTGGGCGCGAGAAGATCCTATCCACATGCCAACCGGTCGGTAGGTGTACGGGTGTGCTCGGGGCGACCCGCCCGAGGGCAGGGGGATCCCGCGCCGATCCGCCTCCCGGATCGGCCGAAGTCGTCTCCCCGTTTGCCTGCACATCGCCGGGGCTTGGCCTACGATTGCCTGAAAGAACGAGATGCACGTGCATTCGAGTCGTGCAGCAGCACGCGCCCGACCTGCACGCGGGCACGACCCGCCCCGGCCGTGTCACCGACGCCCACACAGCGGTGCGTCAGGGAGGAGTGGAAGGCATGGAGTGCGCGGAGGCGGTGGCCGAGCCGGCCGGTGGCTGGTGGCTCAAGGTCCTGACGCACGGTTCCCGCCGCTGGAACACCCCCGTCTGCGGAGACCGGCACGACGCCGTCACGTGGAGCTTCGAGCTGCGCCCCCACTCGGTGGGGGCGGCGCGCGAGATTTCGGAGGCGCTTCTCCACGAATGGGAGATGCACTACTTGTCCAGCGATGTCGCGGTGGTCGTTTCCGAATTGGTCACCAATGCGCTCCGGCACGGCGGCCCCCTGCTCTTGACAGGGCAGGGCGAGGGCGGTATTCAGCTCTCGCTCATGCGCAGCGGCAGTGAATTCATCTGTGCGGTTCGTGACGGCGGGGACCGGCTGCCCGAGAGAAGGGAAACCGATCTCGACCTCGAGGGCGGTCGGGGTCTTGCCCTGGTGAGTGCTTTCGCGCGAGAGTGGGGCGTGATTCCCACACCGCCCGGCGGAAAGTTCGTTTGGGCGCAATTCGTGTGAGTCCCGGGGTTCCCGCGGGGCGCCCGCCGGACCCCTCCGGCGGCGGAGCCCTCCCCGGAGGTGTCGGAGGGGCGACGAGTCCGGTGCCCGAAGGCACCACTGCTCTATCGTTCTATCGTGTACCTGTAGTGTCTTGTCCGCACGGCAAAGGTGTCCCATGGCATGGATACCCTTGTGCGAGGAATGACGGAGAGGCGGCGAACGTGGATATCGCTCGATTGCGCCAGGGGAGCGGCCCCACTGTGCGCCGCATGCTGATCGGGCACGAGCTGCGCCAGCTTCGCGAAGCGCGCGGTATCAGCCGGGAGGACGCCGGGAACAAGATTCGGGCATCGGCGTCGAAGATCAGCCGTATGGAACTCGGCCGGGTCGGTTTCAAGCTGCGCGATATCGAGGACCTCCTCAAGATGTACGGGGTCTCCGACCGCAAGAGGATCAAGGAAATCCTCGAAGTCGCGCGCGAATCCAACAAGCCCGGTTGGTGGAAGGAGTACGGGGAGTCACTGCACAAGTGGTTCATCCGCTACGTGGGCTTCGAGGAGGCCGCCGACCACATCCGCATCTACGAGTCCCAGTTCGTCCCGGGCCTGCTGCAGACCGAGGAGTACGCGCGGGCGGTCATCTCCGGCGGCGTGGAGACCGACGAGGTCACCGAGCAGCGCGTCGACGCCAGGCTCCGGAGACAGAGGCGCCTGCGCACCGACACGAACATGCGCATGTGGGTGATCCTCGACGAGGCCGCGGTGCGCAGACCCATCGGCGGACCCGAGGCCGGGCGCGAGATCATGCGCGGTCAGCTGGAGTGGCTCATCCAGCTCAGCAAGGAGTACGACAACATCACCCTCCAGATCGTCCCCTTCGCGGTGGGCGCGCACGCGGCCGAGGCCGGCTCCTTCACGCTCCTGCGCTACTCGGAGTTCGAGCTCGCGGACATGGTCTACCTGGAGCAGCTCACCGACGGCGAGATCATCGACCGCAGGTCCGTGGTGGAGGCCTACACCAAGGCCATGACCCGGCTCAGCGTCGCCGCGGCCACGCCGGACGAGACGCTGGAGCTGCTGGAGGAGATGCTGGAGGACCTGGACAAGGACGCCTGAACACCGGCGTGGGACGGGAAGAGGGACCCGGAGCACGCGGTCGGGGACACGAGAGGCTCGCCGAGGCGGGCCTTTCCGGGTTTTCGGGCACTTCCGTCCGGGCTGTTCACCCCGCGGGTCCTGACGCGGGCCGGGCCGGGCCGGACCGGGACGCCGCCGGCCGGGCGGGGGCCGAGGAAGGGGTCACCGCCGGGCGGTAACCCCTCCTGCCGTGTGCCTCGGGGCCGAACGCACCCGGTGGGACGAAAGTTCCTAGCTGAGCAGGTTGTCGAAGTCCCCGTCCTTGGCGCCCAGGATGAGGCAGTCGATCTCCTCCTGGGTGTAGACCAGCGCCGGTCCGGACGGGAAGCGTGAATTGCGTACGGCGATGGAGCCGTCGCCGAGGCGGGCCATCTCGACGCAGGCACCCTGCGAATTGCTGCGCCGGGCCTTCTGCCAGGCCGCCTCGGTGAGCTGGGTCGCGGGGATGCCGTTGTGTGCGGTCATGCTGCTCCTTTTTTCGTCGAGGGGAACGTCCGTGCTTATGCACCGCCAAATGCACGTGCATTGGCACCGACACGTTCATAAGCATAGCGTGATCCTCGCCACTTGTCCGAGGGTTCGGTGGTATGTAAGCGCCATGTAACCCGAGACGTGCCCGTGCGTCGTGTCCACGTGGCCCGAAGGCCGCTTCGGCGGGCGGGAGGGCGGGGGCGCGAACGCCCGCCGGCCCCGTCGGCCGGGGCGGGTGCCCGGGCCGGCGGGGCCGGTACGGTGAGGCGGGTCGAGGGGTCAGGAGCAGGACAGCGCGGTGGTCAGCGCCTCCAGGTTGCCCCGCATGATCGACGGGTAGTCGTCGCCGGGGGAGTCCTCGGTGACGCCCTCCAGCGGGTCGAGCACCTCCACCCGGGCCCCGGTCTCCGCGGCGATGGTCTCGGCGGTCGCCGCGGGCATCAGCGGCTCGGTGAAGATCGTCTCGATGTCGCGCTCGCGGACGACGTCGGTGATGTCCGCGATCTGCGAGGGGGAGGGCTCGGTCTCGGGGTCCACCCCGCTGACCCCGATCTGCTCCAGGCCGTAGGCCTCGGTGAGGTAGGTGAAGGCGGTGTGCCCCACGACCACCTCGTCGTGCTCACAGGAGGACAGCCCCTCCTCGTACTCCTGGCCGATCGCCTCCAGTTCGGCGGTCACGGCCTCCACGCCCTGCGCGTAGCCTTCGGCGCCCCCGGGGTTGACCTCGGCCATCCGGTCGCCGAGCGCCTGGGCGGTCTGGGCCATCAGGTCCACGTCCAGCCAGAAGTGGGGGTCGTACTCGCCGTGGTCGTGCTCCTCCTCGGCGGCGGCCTCCTCCTCGGAGTGCGCCTCGTCCTCGGCGTGGTCGTGGCCCTCCTCCTCCGCGTGCGCCCCGTCCTCCGCGTGGCCGTGGCCCTCCTCCTCGGAGTGCCCCTCCTCGTCGCCGTGGTCGTGGCCGCCCTCCCCGGCGGGGTGCAGCTCCACGATGTCGGCGACGTTGAACGCGCTCTCGGAGGCCTCCTGCGCGATCGCCTCGTCCACGGCGGGCTGGAGGCCCTCCACGTAGAAGGCGATGTCGGACTCGCTGACCTCGGCGACCTGGCGGCCCGTGAGCTCCAGGTCGTGGGGTTCGGTGCCCGGCTCGGTGAGCTGGACGACCGCCACACGGTCGCCGCCGATCCGCTCGGCCAGCCACTCCAGGGGGTAGACGCCGGTGACCACGGTCAGGTCGGCGTCGGCGGGGGAGACACCCGAGTCGTCCGCCCCCTCGTCGCCGCTTCCGCAGGCGGTGATCGTCAGAAGTGCCGCGGCGCCGAGGGCGGCGGCCCGCACGGTTGTCCCAGTTCGCATGGGTCAATTGTCGGGAGAATGAAAACGGTTGTCAATTTGTCTGTTTGGAGTGGGACGCTCACACGGCTCCGGAACCGCTGCTCACGGGTGCGCGGGACGGGCGGCCGGGCGCGGAGGCGGCCGTGCCCGGCGGTCTCCCGCGGACCTCCCGGCGGACCGGCTTCCACCGCCCCCCAGGGGTTCCAGCCGTCTCCCGCCGCCCTCCGGCCCGGCTCAGGTGGACTCGGAGAAGCGCTCCACGTCGTCGGTGCGCCCTGCGACCACGATCACGTCGCCCTTGTTCAGCACAGTCTCCTGGGTGGCGTAGGTGAACTCCTCGCCCATCCGCTTCACCGAGACCACGGTGATGCCGTAGTGCTGGCGGACCCGCGTCTCGCGCAGCGTCTTGCCGATGAGCTCCTTGGGTGCCTTGGTCTTGCCCAGCGAGAAGCCCTCCTCCAGCTCCACGTAGTCGAGCATCCTGCCCGACAGCAGGTGCGCCACCCGCTCGCCCATGTCGTGCTCGGGCAGCACCACGTGGGTGGCGCCGACCTGCTCCAGGATGCGGCCGTGGCGGCGGCTCGTCGCCTTCGCCCAGATGTTGGACACCCCCATGTCCACCAGCAGGGAGGTGGCCAGGATGCTCTCCTCCAGGTGGGTGCCGATGGCCACCACCGCGCTGTGGAACTGGCCCGCGCCCACCTGGCGCAGCGCCTCCTCGTCGGTGGCGTCGGCGATCACCGTGTGCGTGAGCGCGTCGGCGAAGGACTGCACCAGGCGGGGGCTGGAGTCCACGCCCAGGACCTCCCACCCCCGGCTGACCAGCTCCAGACCGAGCGAACTGCCGAACCGGCCCAGGCCGATGACCAGGACCCGCTTGTCGGTGAGTCTCCTGTGCTGCTGCACGGCGTTCCTTCCTTCCCTCGGAGCGCTCTCAGCCGATGATCGGCCGCGCCTCCGCGAGATCGTAGCGCCGACGGTGGTCGCGGAAGGCCAGCGCCGTCACGAAGGTGATGGGGCCGATCCGCCCGGCCACCATCAGCAGGGCCAGCAGGAACTGGGCCCACGGCGCCAGGTCGGCGGTGATGCCGGTGGACAGGCCCACCACGGCGACGGCCGACACCACCTCGAACATCACCGGCAGCAGCTCGAACGGGGTGGTGCGCACCAGCAGCACCGTGGTGAAGGCCACCACCGTCGCGGACAGGAACACCAGGCTCAGCGACTGCCGGATCACGTCGGGCGAGAGCTGGCGGCCGTAGACGTGCACCTTGTCGTTGCCGCGGACCTCGGCCGAGACCACGAGGAAGATCACCGCCAGGGTGGCCACCTTGATGCCCCCGGACGTTCCGGCGCTGCCGTTGCCGACGAACATCAGCATGATGGTCACCAGCAGCGTGGCGTCCTCCATCTCCCCGGTGTCGACGGAGTTGAGGCCGCCACTGCGGGGCATCACGCCGTGGAAGAAGCCGTCGACGAGCTTGGCCCACCAGTGCATCTGCCCGAGGGTCTGGGGGTTGTGCCACTCCATCACCGTGACCAGCAGTGCCCCGGCCGCGAAGAGGATCGAGGTGGTGGTGACGGTGAGCTTGGTGTGCAGGCTCCACCGGCGCGGGGTGCGCAGCTCGCGCCGCAGCTCCAACAGGACGGGGAAGCCGATGCCGCCGAGGATGACCGCCAGGGCGACCGGCACGAGGATGAACGCGTCGCCGGAGAACCGCATCATGCTGTCCCCGTACAGGGACAGGCCGGCGTTGTTGAAGGCCGAGATCGAGTGGAAGAAGCCCGAGTAGACGGCCTGGCCGAGGGGCATGTCGTAGCCCAGCCACATCCTCGGCGTGATCAGCAGGAACGTCAGACCCTGGCAGATGAGGAAGATGAGGGCCACCCGGCTGACCAGGCCGCGCACGTCGCCCACCCACAGGCTCCGGGTCTCGGTCTGCACCGTGAGCTGCATGCGCAGCCCGAACCGGCGGATCATCGCGGTGCCCAGCAGGGAGGCCAGGGTCATGATGCCCATGCCGCCGACCTGCATGAGCACCAGGACGACCCCCTGGCCGAAGGTGTTGAGGTCGTTGCCGACGCTGATCACGCTCAGCCCGCACACCGAGAGCGCCGAGGTCGCGGTGAAGAAGGCCTCGACGAACCCCAGGCCCCGGTGGTCGGGCGTGGTCAGCGGTGTCATCAGCAGCACGGTGCCCAGCAGGTCCACGATCACGTAGACCATGAGGAAGACGCGCGCGGGCTGGCGCCACGTGCTGGCCTCGCGCGTGGAGGACAGCTCCATGCGCAGCCTGTACGACAGCCTGGCCGCCCTGAGGGGGAGGAGGGAGACGCGCAGCCTGCGCAGGGCGCGGACTCCCGCTCCCAGCCGGTTCTCACTCACGGCTGACCACGCGGGTCGGGAAGGGTGCCACAGTGCCTCCTTAGCGTTCCTGGGCGCGGGGGACCGTGCCGGAAGGTTCCGATGGTGGCACGTCCACGGCCCGCCCAGCATCGTAACCGCGCCCCGGGGGTGCAGGCGGCGCCCGCGGCGGCCTCCACCAGCGGGGACCCGGGCCCGCGCGACCGCCCGCGGCGCCGCCTCCCGGAGGGCGGGAGCGGCGGCCCCGGAGGAGCCCGTCGGGGGTCAGGGGTGGCGGGCGCCCTCGTGGTCGGCGTGGCCGGGCGGTTCCAGCTGCAGCGTGGAGTGCTCGACGTCGAAGTGGCCGGTCAGGCACGCGTGGAGTTCGTCCAGCATGCGGCCGCTGTCGCGGAGGTGCTCCTCGGCGACCACCACGTGCGCCGACATCACGGGCACCCCGGAGGTGATGGTCCAGGCGTGCAGGTCGTGGACGTCCAGGACCGCGGGGTGCCCGAGCAGGTGGTCGCGCACCTCGCTCAGGTCCATGCCCTGCGGGGTGGCCTCCAGCAGGATGTGCACGGCCTCGCGCAGCAGCGACCACGCGCGGGGCACGATGATCGCCGCGATGCCCAGCGAGACGAGGGTGTCCACCCGGTCCCAGCCGGTCACCCAGACGACGACGCCGCCGGCGATCACCCCGGCCGAGGCCAGCGCGTCGCCCATGACCTCCAGGTAGGCGCCCTTGACGTTGAGGCTCGCGCGGGCGCCCGCGCGCAGGACGAACAGCGCGCCGATGTTCACGACCAGGCCGAAGGCGGCCACGGCGATCATGCCCGGCCCGGACACGTCGGCGGGCGCCCGGAGCCGCTCGACCGCCTCCACCACGATGAACCCGCACAGGACGAACAGCACCAGCGCGTTGACGGCGGCGGCGAGGATCTCCGCGCGCTGGTAGCCGAAGGTGCGCCTGCTGGTGGCGGGCCGCGCGGCGATCCACACGGCCACCAGGGCCAGGGCCACCCCGAAGGAGTCGGTGACGGTGTGCCCGGCGTCGGCGAGCAGGGCCAGGCTGCCGCTGAACGCGGCGCCGAGCACCTGGACCACGGCGACGACGAGCATCATCCCGAGGACCACCGCCAACCGCCTGCTGTTGGCGGCCCCGGCGGTGGCCCCGTGCCCGTGGTCGTGCCCGTGTCCCAGGCCCATCAGTGCCCCTCCCGACGCCCTTCCCCGGCGCCGCCGTTCACGGCGCCCATGGTTCAGTCCTCACTGTTTATACAGTCTACGCTGTCTATACAGCAATCCATGTACAATGGTTTTCATGTTGACCTCCGAGCAGCGCCTGTCCGCCATCCACCGGCTCGGCCGCGCACTGTCCGACCCCACCCGCTGCCGCCTCCTGCTGGCGCTCCTCGACGGTCCCCACTACCCCGCCGGGCTCGCCGACCAACTGGGGCTCACCCGGCAGAACGTCTCCAACCACCTCTCCTGCCTGCGCGACTGCGGCCTGGTGCGCACCTCCGCCCGGGGGCGCCAGGTCAGCTACGCCCTCGTGGACGACTCCCTGGCCCACGCCCTGGAGGACCTCCTGCGCGTGGTGTGGGGGACCGCGCAGCCGCACGAGGCCCCCGGGGAGCGGCGGCCCGCCTGAGCGCCGCCCCGCGCGCGGCTCCGGGTACGCGCGACTCCCCGCCGCGTCTGCCCCGCCGCCCCCGGTGCTCCTCCGCGCCCCGCGCGTCCGGGTCCTTTTCCGGCTGGCCGGAAGTTGCAACCGTGATGTCCGTTACAGGGCGCGCCCCTTGCGTGGCCGCGGAAAGCCGCATCTCACCCCGTCCGGCTCCGACTTACGGATGAGGACACCTACTTTGGTCAGAAACGGACCCTGACAGAAGGCTGACGCTTCCCTGAGACTTCCCTGAATCGTGCGGGGGAGGCCCAACTCCCGATATAACGCGACGTATGGTGAGTAGTGCGCCCGGCAGACGCACGAGGCCCGGCAGAGACGGCTGACACGGACGTCCCGCACCCGGTCGGCGCAACACCGGCACCCCCGTCACCGCACGTTCGAGCCCGGTCCCAGCACCGGCGGACGACTGTGTGCTGCCCCGGCGCGTACACGCGCTCGACGACCCACACATCACGGCCCGCCCCGTGGTCCGCAGTGAACTAGGAGCGAGAACCTCTCATGTCCAGATCGGCCGCAAGGGCCCGCGTCACGGGTCTCCCCCGGACGGGGACCGCTGCCAACAGCGTGGAAGGGGCCCGGGTATGAACCGCGCTGCGGTCATGTCGCTCGGCAACCGGGCGCTGGTCCTGCTCATCACGCTGGCAGTCCTCTTCTTCGGAGTCCTCGCCGCGACGTCGGCCAAACGCGAGCTCTTCCCCGACATGTCCCTGCCGATGGTGATGGTCTCGGGCACCTACCAGGGGGCCGCTCCCCAGGTGGTGGAGAGCCAGGTCACAGAGCCGCTGGAGCAGGCCGTCCAGAGCGTCCCGGGCGTCACCACGGTCACCTCGACCTCCAGCACCGGCTCGTCCCAGGTCACGGTCGAGTTCGACTACGGCCAGGACCAGGACGACCTCGTCCGCCAGACCCAGATCGCCGTCGACCAGGTCGGGGGCATGCTCCCCGACGGCGTCGACACCAGCGTCATGTCCTTCAGCACGGACATGATGCCGGTCGTGATGCTCGCGGCGGGTGCCGAGGACGGCGACGACCAGGCCATGGTCGACCCGCTGGAGACCCACCTCATCCCCGAGCTGGAGTCCGTCGAGGGCGTGCGCTCGGCGACGGTCACCGGCGCGGTGGAGTCCGACGTGGTGATCACGCCGGACGAGGACGAACTCGCCTCCAACGGCCTGTCCTCGCAGAGCCTCGTGGACGCCCTCCAGTCCAGCGGCCTGCTGCAGCCGGGCGGGGACGTCGAGTCCGACGGCCGCAGCCTGAGCGTGACCACCGGCGACCAGTTCACCTCGATCGAGCAGGTCGAGGAGGTCTGGCTCCAGCCCGCCGCCGCGGGCGCGGACATGTCCGCCGCGGCGCCCGGCGCGCCCCCGGCGGCCCCGGCCGAGCCGGTCCAGCTCTCCGAGGTCGCCGACGTCGAACTCGTCCAGGACGAGGCCACCAGCCTGGCGCGCGTCAACGGCGACCCGAGCATCGGCGTCATGGTCATGAAGACCCCCGACGGCAACACCGTCGAGGTGTCCGAGGGGGTCCAGGCGGTCCTGGACGAGCAGGCCGACGTCCTGGGCGAGAACATCGACATCAGCGTGGTCTTCGACCAGGCCCCCTACATCAACGAGTCCATCGTCGCGATGCTCGAAGAGGGCGGCATGGGCCTGCTGGCCGCGGTGGTCGTCATCCTGGTCTTCCTGTTCTCGATCCGCTCCACCCTGGTGATCGCGGTGTCGATCCCGGTGTCGGTGCTGATCGGGTTCCTGGGCATGCAGGCGTTCGACTTCTCGCTGAACATGCTCACCCTGGCCGCCATCACCATCTCCATCGGACGCGTGGTGGACGACTCCATCGTGGTCCTGGAGAACATCCGCAGGCACCTGGACTACGGCAAGGAGCGGATGGCCGCGGTCAAGCAGGGCGTGCGCGAGGTCGCCACCGCCGTGGTCTCCTCCACGCTCGCGACCGTCGCCGTGTTCCTGCCGCTGGCCTTCGTCGGCGGACAGATCGGCGAGATCTTCCTGCCGTTCGCGGTCACCGCCAGCCTGGCACTGGTCGCCTCCCTGATCGTCTCCATCACCCTCATCCCGGTGCTGTGCTACTGGTTCATGCGCCCCAAGGAGGTCGGGGACGCCACCCAGGAGGAGATCGAGCGCGAGGAGTACGAGCGGGAGGTGCGCAGCCCGCTCCAGCGCGCCTACCTGCCGGTCATCCGCTGGATCACCACCAAGCGCAGGACCGCCACCGTCACCACGCTCATCGCCAGCGCCGCCATCTTCGGCGGCACGGTCCTCATGGCCGGCGGCATCGAGACCGACTGGATGGGCCAGTCCGAGGAGAACACCTACTCGGTCGTCCAGGAGCTGCCCCCGGGCACGTCCCTGGAGGTCGCCGACGAGGAGGCGGCCAAGGTCGAGGACCTCCTCGCCGGGTACGCCTGGGTGGAGTCCTACCAGACCAACGTCGGCGGCGGCGGTATGGCCGCCATGATGGGCGGCGGCGGTGCGGCCCAGGTCGACTACAGCATCACCGCGGACCCGGACACCGACCAGCTCCGCAACCGCGAGGTGCTGCGCACGGACCTGGAGGACCTGGACACCGAGTACGAGCCGCGCCTGAGCACCATGGCCGCCATGGGCGCCTCGGGCATCGAGGTGCGGGTCAGCGCCGACGACCAGGAGACCCTGGCCGAGGCGGCCGGGATGGTCGAGGACGAGCTGCGCGGCATCGACGGCGCCGACGACGTCGCCAACAGCATCGCCGAGTCCCAGCCCGCGCTGGAGGTCCGCGTCGACGGCGAGGAGGCCGCCGAGCGGGGCATGACCGAGGCCATGATCGGCCAGCAGGTCACCGCCGCCTTCAACGGACAGAACGTCGGGACCGTCACCCTCGACGACACGCGCCGCGACATGGTGGTCCGCGTCGACGAGGCACCCGAGACCGTGGCCGACCTGGAGGACCTGCCCATCACGGGTCCGACGGGGCAGGAGGTCCCGCTGTCCGACGTCGCCGAGGTGGCGGAGGTGCGGCAGCCGCCGGAGCTCACCCGGATCGACGGCGTCACCAGCGCCACCGTGTCGGCGAGCGCCACCGGTTCGGACCTGGGCGCGGTGAGCGCCGAGATCACGCAGGCCCTGGACACGATGGACCTGCCCGAGGGCGCCACCGCGACCCTGGGCGGCGTCAGCCAGGACCAGAGCGAGGGCTTCGCGCAGCTGATGCTGGCGATGCTCGCCGCGATCGTCATCTGCTACCTGATCATGGTGGCGACCTTCAAGAGCCTGCTCCAGCCGCTGATGCTCCTGATCTCGGTGCCGTTCGCGATCACCGGTTCGCTGGGGCTGCTGCTGGTCACCGGCACCCCGCTCGGTGTGGCGGGCATGGTCGGCATGCTGATGCTGATCGGTGTGGTGATCACCAACGCCATCGTCCTGATGGACCTGATCAACCAGAACCAGAACAACGGGATGCCGCTCAGGGAGGCGATCGTGGAGGGCGCCCGGCACCGTCTGCGGCCCATCCTCATGACGGCGCTCGCGACCGTCGCGGCGCTGACCCCGATGGCCCTGGGCATCACCGGCGGCGGGGCGTTCATCTCCGCGCCGCTGGCGATCGTGGTGATCGGCGGTCTGGTGACCTCCACCGTGCTCACGCTGATCCTGGTCCCCGTCCTCTACCAGCTGGTGGAGTGGGGCCGGCAGCGCGGCGCGGCCCGCAGGCAGGCGCGCCGCGAGCTCCGCAGGGAGCGGCGCAAGGGCGCCGTCACCGGATCCGAGCGCACCAAGGAGCCGGTCGGCTGACCCAGGGTGCTCCCCACGGGTCCGGGGGCGTTCCGCGCACGGCGCGGGGCGCCCCCTCGCCGTTGTCCGGGTGGCTCGGTCCCGTATCCACGGAGCGCTGACCGGCCATGACGATTCGAACGTGAGTTCGGAAAGGAAAATTTCGGCAAAGGTGTTTTATGGCCCGACCTGGCGGTAGGGGCCTGGTATCCGCGCCCGACACGCCGGGCCGGAGGGGGCGTGGAGGCCGTGCCCCCTCGGGCCTTCGGGGGTGGGGCGCGGAGTGGGGCGGCCGCTTTCGTGTACGCGGAGTAGCCGCTCGGGTATCGAAAGATATTTGCCGCACGACAACTTTTTTCTCCCTGTCGCTTTTGAAGTCGTTTCTGAGGGAACGTACTCCCCGCACGGCGGTCGTCCCCCGCTCGACCACAGCTCTCGACAGCGGGTGGGGAGCGGGACGCGCCGCAGGTGCTGACAGGTGACACGAGCACACAGGACCAGAGCACCGGGGGGTTTCCTCTTGTCCGCGAACACCGCGCAAAAGGCCCAAATCGCCGCAGAACACAAGACCGTCATCCCCAGGCCGCGCAGGCCGGTCCTCGGTGAGGACGCCACGGCCGAGGAGCTGCTGTCCGCGCTCGGGCGTCTGAAGGAGGGGGACCCGCAGGCCGAGGGGCTGCGTGAGCGCGTCATGGTCCTCTACCAGCCGTTGATCAACAAGATCGCCCGCCGCTACGGGGGTCGCGGCGAGCCGCTGGAGGACCTGAAGCAGACCGCGATGGTGGGGCTGGCCAAGGCCGTGCGCGGTTACGACCCCGACCGGGGCAAGCCCTTCATCTCCTACCTACTGCCCACGGTGACGGGGGAGATCAAGCGGCACTTCCGGGACCACACCTGGGCGGTGCGGGTGCCGCGCCGCCACCAGGAGAACCGGGTCAAGCTGCGCCGGATCACCAACGAGTTCCAGCAGGAGCACGCGCGTACGCCCACGATCGCGGAGCTGGCGCGGGAGATGGAACTGCCCGAGGCCGAGGTCAGTGAGCTGGCGCAGGTCTCGGAGTCCTACCGTTCGCTGTCGCTGGACGCGCCGGACTCCTCCGACGCCGAGGGGCAGGAGGGCGCGCGTCTGGAGGACCACCTGGGCAGTGAGGACGCGGCGCTGGAGCGGGTGGTGGAGCGCGAGTCGCTCAAGCCGGCGCTGGCGCGGCTGCCCGAGCGCGAGCGGGAGATCCTGCGGTTGCGGTTCTTCGGGGACCACACCCAGTCCGAGATCGCGGACCGGCTGGGGTACTCGCAGATGCACGTGTCGCGGTTGCTGTCGGGGGTTCTGGAGCAGCTGCGCCAGGAGGTCGGC
>NYMS01000035.1 GCA_002529455.1 Glycomyces fuscus | reverse complement strand
TGCCGGGTGTAGTCGCTGGTCGGGTTCTCGTACACCGCGTCACTGTCCCCCATCTCCACCACCTCACCCGCACGCATCACCGCGACCCGATCACTCACCTGACGCACCACCGCCAGATCATGGGCCACGAAGATGTAGGTCAACCCGAAATCGTCCTGCAACTCCGAGAGCAACCGCAACACCTGATCCTGCGTCGACACGTCCAACGCCGACACCGGCTCATCACAGATGATCAGCTTCGGCTTGAGGATCAACGCCCGCGCGATCGCGATCCGCTGCCGCTGACCACCCGAGAACGCATGCGGAAAACGGTTGTAGTGATGAGGCTCCAACCCCACCCGCTCCAACAACTCCTGCACCTGACGGCGCACCTTCCCGCCGTCACGCTCCCCCTGCACCCGCAACGCCGTACCGATCGCGTCCCCCACCGTCACCCGCGGATTGAGCGAGGAGTAGGGGTTCTGGAACACCATCTGCACGTCCCGACGCAACGGACGCAGCGCCCGCTCGGACATGTGGGTGATGTCGCGGCCCTCGAACTCCACCCGCCCCCGCGTGGGCTCCAACAGACGCATCACCATCCGCGACAGCGTCGACTTGCCCGACCCCGACTCCCCCACGATCCCCAACGTCTCACCGCGGTGCAGGTCGAAGGAGACACCCTTGACCGCCCAGAAGTCCGTGGCCCTGCCCCAGGTCCCACCACGGACCCTGAACCGCTGCGCCACCTCCTCCACCCGAAGGAGCGGCGCCTCCCCGGAGGAGCCCTCACCGACGGAGGAGGGGGTGAAGGCCGCGAACTGGCCCGGCTCGGTGACCTTGCCCTCGCGCTTGTCGCGCTCGGCCCGGTCGGCCCGGTCCTGGGCGCGCCGCTGGGCGCGGGAGACCTCCACGCGCGGTACGGCGGCCAGGAGCCCCTGGGTGTAGGGGTGCTCGGGCTCGGACAGGACCCTGCGCACGTCTCCGCGCTCGACCGCGACGCCGTGGCGCATGACCACGACCTCGTCCACCGAACCGGCCACCACCGCCAGGTCGTGCGAGACCAGGATCAGGCCCATGCCCAGATCACGGCGCAGCTCGTCCAACAGGTCCAGGACCTGGGCCTGTACCGTCACGTCCAGGGCCGTGGTCGGCTCGTCGGCCAGCAGCACCTTGGGCTCGCACATCAGCCCCATCGCGATGACCACGCGCTGGCGCATACCGCCGGAGAACTCGTGCGGGTAGGAGTTGATCCGCCTGGCGGGCTGGGGGATGCCCACCCGCTCCAGCGACTCCACCGCACGGGCGTGGGCCTCGGCCTTGGAGGCCTTGGGCCGGTGGATGCGGTAGGCCTCGATCAGCTGGTTGCCGATCGTGTACTGCGGGTGCAGCGACTGCATGGGGTCCTGGAAGACCATGGCGATGTCGTTGCCGCGCATCCGCCGAAGCTTCTTGTCCGAGGCGCTGACCACGTCCTGGCCCGCGACCTCGATGGCGCCGGTGATCTTCGCCTTGCTGCCCCGGTGCAGACCCATGAGCGCCA
>NYMS01000034.1 GCA_002529455.1 Glycomyces fuscus | reverse complement strand
TGGCGCTCATGGGTCTGCACCGGGGCAGCAAGGCGAAGATCACCGGCGCCATCGAGGTCGCGGGCCAGGACGTGGTCAGCGCCTCGGACAAGAAGCTTCGGCGGATGCGCGGCAACGACATCGCCATGGTCTTCCAGGACCCCATGCAGTCGCTGCACCCGCAGTACACGATCGGCAACCAGCTGATCGAGGCCTACCGCATCCACCGGCCCAAGGCCTCCAAGGCCGAGGCCCACGCCCGTGCGGTGGAGTCGCTGGAGCGGGTGGGCATCCCCCAGCCCGCCAGGCGGATCAACTCCTACCCGCACGAGTTCTCCGGCGGTATGCGCCAGCGCGTGGTCATCGCGATGGGGCTGATGTGCGAGCCCAAGGTGCTGCTGGCCGACGAGCCGACCACGGCCCTGGACGTGACGGTACAGGCCCAGGTCCTGGACCTGTTGGACGAGCTGCGCCGTGATCTGGGCATGGGCCTGATCCTGGTCTCGCACGACCTGGCGGTGGTGGCCGGTTCGGTGGACGAGGTCGTGGTCATGCGCCACGGCGTCGCGGTCGAGCGCGGAGACGTGCGCAGGGTCCTGTCCGAGCCCGAGCACCCCTACACCCAGGGACTCCTGGCCGCCGTACCGCGCGTGGACCTCTCCCGCGCGCGGCGGCGGGCGCGGGACCGGGCGGAGCGCGGACAGCGGCAGGACCAGGAGAAACGCCGCAGGTCGGGTTCGGCCACGGCGGGCGAGGCGGGGAGGAGGGGGCCGGACGAGGTCTTCCGGCCCTTCACCCCCGAACCGAAGGAGGGGCGGGGCGAACCCCTGCTGCGGGTGGAGGAGGTGGCGCAGCGGTTCAGGGTCCGTGGTGGGACCTGGGGCAGGGCCACGGACTTCTGGGCGGTCAAGGGTGTCTCCTTCGACCTGCACCGCGGTGAGACGTTGGGGATCGTGGGGGAGTCGGGGTCGGGCAAGTCGACGCTGTCGCGGATGGTGATGCGTCTGTTGGAGCCCACGCGGGGGCGGGTGGAGTTCGAGGGCCGCGACATCACCCACATGTCCGAGCGGGCGCTGCGTCCGTTGCGTCGGGACGTGCAGATGGTGTTCCAGAACCCCTACTCCTCGCTCAATCCGCGGGTGACGGTGGGGGACGCGATCGGTACGGCGTTGCGGGTGCAGGGGGAGCGTGACGGCGGGAAGGTGCGCCGTCAGGTGCAGGAGTTGTTGGAGCGGGTGGGGTTGGAGCCTCATCACTACAACCGTTTTCCGCATGCGTTCTCGGGTGGTCAGCGGCAGCGGATCGCGATCGCGCGGGCGTTGATCCTCAAGCCGAAGCTGATCATC
Source organism: Glycomyces fuscus (assembly GCA_002529455.1). GTDB lineage: Bacteria > Actinomycetota > Actinomycetes > Streptosporangiales > Streptosporangiaceae > Nocardiopsis > Nocardiopsis fusca. Next base: position 227 of record NYMS01000034.1, on the reverse strand, counting down.
TGTGATGAGCCGGTGTCGGCGTTGGACGTGTCGACGCAGGATCAGGTGTTGCGGTTGCTCTCGGAGTTGCAGGACGATTTCGGGTTGACCTACATCTTCGTGGCCCATGATCTGGCGGTGGTGCGTCAGGTGAGTGATCGGGTCGCGGTGATGCGTGCGGGTGAGGTGGTGGAGATGGGGGACAGTGACGCGGTGTACGAGAACCCGACCAGCGACTACACCCGGCA
>NYMS01000033.1 GCA_002529455.1 Glycomyces fuscus | reverse complement strand
TGGAGGCTCTCAACCCTGGGAAGGATGAGAGACATGCCAGCACCGAGGAAGTACCCGCTTGAACTGCGCGAACGAGCGATCCGGATGGCTGTGGACGCCCGACAGAACCCGGCCACTCGCGATGGGGCCATCGCCCGGGTAGCCGACCAGCTGGGCATCAACCGCGAAACGCTGCGCAACTGGGTCACCCAGGCCGAGGTCGACGCCGGCCACCGCCCCGGCACCACCACCGACCAGGCCCAGCGCCTGGCCGAACTGGAGCGCGAGAACCGCGAACTGAAGCGGGCCAACGCGATCCTCAAATCCGCGTCGGCTTTCTTCGCGGCGGAGCTCGACCGCCCACACACCAAGTAGTCGCCTACATCGACGTCCACCGGCACCAGTTCGGGGTCGAGCCGATCTGCCACACCCTGCAGATCGCCCCGTCTACCTACTACGCGGCCAAATCGCGGGCTCCGTCGCTGCGCTCGCGCACCGATGAGGCCACCACCGCCAAGATCCGCACGGTGCACGCCGACAATTACGGCGTCTACGGGGTGCGCAAGGTCCACGCCGAACTCAACCGCCGAGGCCACCGGGTCGCCCGCTGCACCGTCCACCGGCTGATGAAGCAGGCGGGTCTGCGCGGCATCACCCGCGGCAAGAGCCCGCGCACCACCGTGCCGGGTGCGGCTCCCGATACTCGCCCGGACCTGGTCGAACGCGCATTCACTGCCCAGGCGCCCAACCGGTTGTGGGTCGCCGATATCACCTACATCCGCACCTTCAACGGCTGGGTCTACGCCGCGTTCGTGATCGATGTGTTCTCCCGCCGCGTGGTGGGCTGGCAGGTGTCGCGGTCGCTGCGCACCGATCTGGCGTTGGACGCGTTGGAGATGGCGGTGTGGAACCGCCAGCACGTGGACCGGCGTATCGACGGGCTGGTCCACCACTCCGACCGGGGCGTGCAATACCTCGCGGTGCGCTACACCCAGCGCCTGGCCGAGGCGGGGGCGGTGGCCTCGGTCGGGTCCACGGGCGATTCCTACGACAACGCCCTGGCCGAGGCGTTCCACTCGTTGTTCAAGGCCGAACTGGTTCGCAACCGGGGCCCGTGGAGGGGCCTGGACGAGGTGGAGATCGCGGTGGCCGAGTACGTGGACTGGTTCAATCATCGCCGGTTGCACGGCGAGATCGGCTTGGTCCCGCCGGCGGAGTTCGAGGACGGCTTCTACCATCACCTGTCGGGTTCAACGGAAGGGGAAGCGTTGGTTCCGAGCCTCTAAAGAACCCGGTACGAGACAGGCTGATGCCGACGCCTACCGGTAAGTCCACCCGGGCCGAACGCCTCGCGCAACCGCTCGCGCGTGAGGTGGCCGAACAGGTCGCCGCCGACCACGGCGTGTGCATCCGCCCAGTGTCCCTTCGACGCACGAACTCCGCCACCGGTGCCACCGAAGTGATCGACGTTCCGTGCGGGTCCACCCTGGAATCCCGCTGCCCTGCCTGCGCGAAGAGAAAGCGGTCGCTTCGCAGAACTCAGTGCGAAGAGGGCTGGCACTTGGCCACCGAACCCGTGGTGACCCCTGATCCGCCGTCCGAGGAACAACGCTCCTGGGTGGAACAGCGGGCGATGGTCACCGCCGAACGGGATCGTCTCGCCGCCACGGGATCGGCCTCGGCCGAGGAACTGTCCGCTCTGGATGCGGCGATCGCGGACCTGGACGAGGAGATCACCGCCTCCGGCCTACGCGGCTCGGTCACCCGCTCCGGCGACTCCTCGGGCTTGTCGGGGTCGCGTCGGGTGCGCTCGACCAAACGTCGTCAGGACGTGCCCGACCTGCCCAAGCGGCCCATGACGAGGAAGACGGTCGGGCGGGCCTTCACCGATCCGGCCTCGGGCAAGGTGTTTCGGCCCTCGCTGTTCATCACCCTGACGTTGGACTCCTATGGGCGGGTGCGCTCGGACGGCACCCCGGTCGATCCCTCGACGTACGACTACCGTCGTGCGGCTCGGGACACCCTGCACTTCTCCAAGCTGGTGGATCGGTTCGTGCAGAACCTGCGGCGGGTCGCGGGGTTCGATGTCCAGTACTTCGCGGCCGTGGAGCCCCAACGGCGCCTGGCTCCGCACCTGCACATGGCCACCCGGGGCACGATTCCCCGGGCGGAGCTGCGGCAGATCGCTGCCGCGACCTACCACCAGGTGTGGTGGCCTGCCGCCGACACGGTCCGCTTCGAGGGTGATCACCTGCCGGTGTGGGACGAGGATGCCGGGACCTACCTCGACCCGGCCACGGGGGAAGTGCTGCCCACGTGGGATGAGGCCCTGGACGAGTTGGACGACGACCCGGACGCGGAGCCTCATCACGTGGTGCGGTTCGGCCGTCAGGTGGACGCCAAAGGGGTCGTGGCCGGGTCCGAGGACGCATCCCGGTGTGTGCGCTACCTGGCCAAGTACCTGACCAAGGACATCGCCGACTGCCACCAGGTAGAGACCACCCGGCAGGAACAGCACGTGGACCGGCTCCTGGACGCTCTGCGCTTCGAGCCGTGCTCGCCCCGCTGCTCCAACTGGCTGCGCTACGGCATCCAACCCGACCAGCCCAAAGCAGGGCTACGCCTCGGCTTCTGCCGGTCCAAGGCGCACCGTCGCGAACACCTGGGCTACGCGGGTCGCCGCGTCCTGGTCTCGCGCAAGTGGTCGGGCAAGACCCTGGCCGATCACAAGGCGGACCGGCTCGCCTGGGTCCTCAACGCCCTCGGGGTCAACCCCACCAACGAGGACCAGGCAGACGAGGACAACCCGCGTCCCCCGGCGCTGACCTCGGTCGCCTCGGGCTCCTTCGAGTGGGAGCTGGCCCGACCCACAGACCCCGACGTGGCTCCCCGGGAGCAACGCCTCCTGCGCGCGGTGGGCGAAGCCCTCAAACGCCGCGCCCAACTCGACGCCGCTCGAACCCCCATCCCCTCGGCAACGGAAAGGGCTGCCTGATGACCAGCAAGAAGACCCGTCCGACCGACCGTCTCCTGACCGTCGCGCAGGCGGCCGAACGCCTCAACACATCCGAGCGCTACCCCCGTCGCCTGATCGAGGAACGGCGCATCACCTTCGTCAGGGTCGGCCGCCACGTGCGCATCCCGGAATCGGCGCTGGACGAGTTCATCACCGCCGGTGTCGTGGAGCCGCTGCGGTCGCACACGAGGAGGGCCGCGTAGTGGCCGCGAAGAAGCGCCGGTTCGGCCGTATCCGCAAGCTCGCCTCCGGGCGCTACCAGGTCCGCTACCCGGGGCCGGACGGGATCGACCACCCCGCCCCGCACACCTTCGCGACGAAGAAGGAGGCGGACCGCTGGTTGGCCCTGCGAGAGGCCGAGATCAACCGTGACGGCTGGTGGGACCCCAACGCGGGCGAAGACCTCTTCTCCGAGTACGCGGCGGAATGGGTGGACAGCCGCGAACTCACCCCCAAGAGCCGCCGGACCTATGAGGACCTGCTCCGCCTCCACCTCAACCCCACGTTCGGCAACATGAGCCTGAAGGACATCCAGGAGGCCGACATCCGCAAGTGGCGGGCGGCCAAGCGCAGGAAGGCCCGGGGGAGGGGACAGGTCCCCAAGGCGTACCGGCTCATGCGGGCCGTGCTCAACACCGCCGTCAAGGACAAGCTGATCCGCGAGAACCCCTGTCAGATCGACGGCGCGGGCCAGGAGGACAGCGAGGAACGCCCGGTGCTGTCGGTGTCCCAGGTCTTCGAGCTGGCCGAGGCGATCAACCCCCGGTACCGGGCGCTGGTGCTGCTGGCGACGTTCGGCAGTCTGCGATGGGGCGAACTGGCGGGCCTGCGCCGCCGACACCTCGACCTGGACAGGCGGACCGTGACCGTGCGGGAGACCGTCTACGACATCGGGACCCTGGAGAAGGGAAAGCCCAAGTCCCGGGCGGGCGCCCGTACGGTGCGCCTCCCGTCGCTGATCCTCCCGGACCTGCGCCGCCACCTGGACGAGTACTCGGCTCCGGGGCCGAACGGGTTCGTGTTCGTCGGCGTGCGCGGCAACCAGCTCCGCCGGAGCAACTTCACGAAGTACTGGGCCGACGCCTGCGCGGCCGTGGGTCTGGAGGACGTCCACCTCCACGACCTGAGGCACACCGGCAACACCTACGCGGCCGAGGCCGGGGCGTCCCTGCGGGAGCTGATGAACCGGATGGGGCACTCCAGTCCCCGGGCGGCGATGGTCTACCTCCACGCGCGCGACGAACGCGCTCAGGAGTTGGCCGACCGCTTGGGGGAGAGGGCCGCCGAGGAGCTGCGCCGAACCCGTGCGGGCGACGGTGAGGGCTCACCCTCTGCGGGTGCTGCGGTCCGAACATCGGGCACGTAACGGGCACGCGGCCCGTACGGACCCCTAGAAACGCGTTAGGCCAGGTGTTCGGTTTTCACCGATCTACCTGGCCTTGCGCTGCGTGGAGCGGATGACGGGAATCGAACCCGCGTTATCAGCTTGGGAAGCTGAAGTTCTACCATTGAACTACATCCGCGCGGCACCGCCGGAAGGATCCGGCTGGCAACGGTTGCCATCCTAGCCCAACTCCGGGCCGGGTGGGCAACTCGGCGCGGACCGCCACCCGGCCGGGGATCGCCGCTACGCTGCGTTGCCCCAGGCGGTAGGTTCGGACCGTGTTGCTCTCCGATCGCGATATCAGGTCCGAAATCGACGCCGGGCGGGTCAGGATCGACCCCTTCGACCCCGGCCTCGTCCAACCCTCCAGCATCGACGTCCGGCTGGACCGCTTCTTCCGGGTGTTCGAGAACCACAAGTACCCGCACATCGACCCCTCGGTCGAGCAGCCGGACCTCACCCGGCTGGTCGAGACCGACGGCGAGGACGCGTTCGTCCTGCACCCGGGCGAGTTCGTGCTGGCGTCCACCTACGAGGTCGTCACCCTCCCCGACGACATCGCGAGCCGGCTGGAGGGCAAGAGCTCCCTGGGCCGCCTGGGGCTGCTCACCCACTCCACGGCCGGATTCATCGACCCCGGCTTCTCCGGGCACGTCACGCTGGAGCTGTCCAACGTGGCCACGCTGCCGATCAAGCTCTACCCGGGCATGAAGATCGGCCAGCTGTGCATGTTCCGCCTGTCCTCCCCGGCCGAGCACCCCTACGGCTCCGCGGGATACGGGTCGCGCTACCAGGGGCAGCGGGGACCGACGCCGTCCAGGTCCCACCAGAACTTCATCCGCACCCGGATCAGCCCCGAAGACGTCTAGCCGGGGCGGAGGGCAGACAGGGCAGTCCGTTTACGGTACGGTCATGTCCGGACACGGACTGTCGTTTGTCCTATCTGTCACTAGTATGTGACCAAGGTCACTATTTTTCCATGTGTGGCATAGATCACAAATAAGCGCTCTCGGGCTCCCGCATCCGCTGCCACAGGTCGGCGGACGGTTTTTATGCTGTTTAAACATGTTATTTGCTGGTTACTTAACGCCTGAAGTGTAGGTACGCACCTCGGTAAGGTTGCGCCCCGACGTGAACCAGGTAGCGGTTCGCCCTGATGAGGGGGCGCGCAAGGGGGCTCCGCGCAGGCCGGCTACCTGTGACAACCGCGGGTCGGCGATGGGGCGGACAGTTGCCCCGGCACGCCTCGCGGCCGGGACAGCCCTCTAGAGGAGACCGTGCCAGCAGTACGCGCAGACCACTTGTACAAGGTGTTCGGCAGACAGTCCAGAGCCGCCGTCGGGCGGCTCTCGGACGGCAGCCACAGGGACACCATCGCCGACCTCGACGTGACGGCCGCCGTCATCGACGTGTCCTTCGAGGTCGAACCGGGCGAGATCTTCGTCGTCATGGGCCTGTCCGGATCGGGGAAGTCCACCCTGATCCGGATGCTCAACGGCCTCCTGGAACCCACCGCGGGGACGGTCGAGGTCGACGGCGTGAACATCACCGCGCTCGGCAGGAAGAGCCTCCTGAAACTGCGGGGCGAGAAGATCAGCATGGTCTTCCAGCACTTCGCGCTCCTGCCGCACCGCACGGTCCTGGAGAACGCCGCCTACGGCCTGGAGCTGCGGGGCCTGTCCCGCGCCGAGCGGAGCCGCAGGGCGGGGGAGACCCTCGAACTCGTGGGGCTCGGCGGCTGGGAGGACAAACTCCCGCACCAGCTCTCCGGAGGCATGCAGCAGCGTGTGGGCCTGGCCAGGGCACTGGCCGCCGACACCGACATCATCCTCATGGACGAGGCGTTCAGCGCCCTCGACCCGCTCATCCGGCGGGACATGCAGACCCAGCTCCTGGAACTCCAGAAGAGCCTGGGCAAGACCATCATCTTCATCACGCACGACCTCAACGAGGCCATGCGCCTCGGCGACCGGATCTGCGTGCTGCGCGACGGCCGCGTCGCCCAGATCGGCAGCGCGCAGGAGATCCTCAGCGATCCCGCCAACGACTACGTCGAGCGCTTCATCGAGGACGTCGACCGCACCCGCGTGCTCACCGCCGCGTCGGTGCTCGACCCGGGCGTTCCCGAGGCCGACCCCTCCGCGCCCGAGGTCGCCGCCGACACCCTGGTCGCCGACCTGTACGCCAGCTCCGCCGCCGCCGACCGCCTCCGCGTGGTCGACGGGGACGGCACCGTGCTCGGCACGGTGACGCGCAACTCCGTGCTGGCCGCGCTCGCGGGCGGGAAGGAGAACCAGTGACACCCGTCGACTTCCCGCCGTCCCTGCCCGTCGGCGACGGCTTCGAGGCCCTCAACTCCTGGCTCAAGAGCAACTTCGGCGTCGTCTTCGACGCTCTCGGAGAGTTCATCCGCTGGGCCGTGGGCGCCCTGGCCGGCTTCTTCACCGAACCGGCGGCCGGGCAGCTCGCCTTCGTCGCCGCCGTGATCATCGCCGTCCCCCTGCTGCGCGGCCGGCGGCTGCCGCTGGCGGTGATCGTCGCCGCGGTCTCGCTGCTCTACCTCCTGCAGGCGCAGTTCGCCTTCGGCGTCACCGTCGTCAACAGCCTGCCGCCGCAGCTCTTCCTGTGGGCGATGAACCTGTTCGACCAGCAGTACGTGGACGTCTACTTCTGCATCTCGCTGTTCTTCCTGGCCGCCGTCACCGTCCTGGGCGTGCTCGACCGGGGCACCCGCGCGCGCACCGGTGTCGTCGCGGGCGGCTGGCTCGTGCTGGTCCTGCTCGGCTGGCTCGTGCTCCCGGCCCTGGTGACCCAGCCCAGGGCGCTGCTGATGATCCTGCTGCTGAGCCTCCTGGCGTTCTCGGTGGCCGGGTGGCGCATGGGTCTGTTCGGCCTGGTCGCCCTCACCCTGGTGGCGTCGGTCGACCAGTGGACCAACGCCATGGACACGCTCGGCCTCGTCCTCGTGGCCAGCGCCATCGCCGTGGTCATCGCGATCCCGATCGGCGTCGTGGCCGCCTACAACGACCTGGTCAGCAAGATCGTCAAGCCGGTCCTGGACCTGATGCAGACGCTGCCCGCGTTCGTGTACCTGATCCCGGCGATCTTCTTCTTCTCCATCGGCGCCGTGCCCGGCGTGGTCGCCACCATCGTGTTCGCGATGCCGCCCGGCGTCCGCCTGACCGAGCTGGGCATCCGCCAGATCGACAAGGAGCTGGTGGAGGCCGGGGAGTCCTTCGGCGCCTCCAGGCGCAAGGTCCTCACCGGTATCCAGCTGCCGCTGGCCCTGCCCACCATCATGGCCGGGGTCAACCAGGTCATCATGCTCGGCCTGTCGATGGTCGTCATCGCGGGCATGGTCGGCGCGGGCGGCCTGGGCAGCGAGGTCTACCAGGGCATCACCCGCAACGACGGCGCCCTCGGCTTCGAGGCCGGTATCGCCGTGGTCATCCTGGCCATCTTCCTCGACCGCCTGACCGCGGCCGTCACCCGCAACAGCCCGCGCGCGGCCGCCGCCTAGGCCGCCCGGGCGGCGTGCCCGCCCCATCCAGCCCCGCACACCGAATTCCCCGAGGGAAGGACCCCAAGATGTACAGCCGTAAGCGCATGACGGCCCTCTCCGCAGCCGGCATGAGCGCCGCGCTCCTCCTGACCGCCTGCGGCGGCGGTGGTGGTGAGAGCCTGACCGGCCCCGAGGGCGGCGGTGAGGACCCCCAGGAGATCAACATCGCGCTGATCGCCTGGGAGGAGGGGATCGCCACCACCAACCTGTGGAAGGTCCTCCTGGAGGAGAAGGGCTACGACGTCACGGTCACCGACGTGGACGTCGCCCCGATGTACCAGGGCGCGGCCAACGGTGACGTCGACCTGTTCCTCGACACCTGGCTGCCGGTGACGCACGCCGACTACTGGGAGGACTACGGGGACCAGCTGGAGGACCTCGGCGCCTGGTACGACAACGCCAAGCTGACCATCACCGTGCCCTCCTACGTGGAGGACGTGAACAGCATCCCGGACCTGGCCGACCACGTCGAGGACCTGGACGGCCGGATCGTCGGCATCGACCCGGGCGCCGGTCTGACCCGCGTCACCAAGGAAGAGGCCATGCCGGGCTACGGCCTGGACGAGGACTTCGAGCTGGTCGAGTCCTCCACCGCCGCGATGCTCGCCGAGCTGGACTCGGCGATCTCCGAGGAGGAGCCCATCGTGGTGACCCTGTGGCGTCCGCACCCGGCCTACGCCCAGTACGACCTGAAGGACCTGGAGGACCCCGAGGGCCTGATGGGCGACGCGGAGACCATCCACGCCGTCGGCCGTGACGGATTCGGTGAGGACTACCCCGAGCTCACCGGCTGGCTGGAGAACTTCGAGCTCAACGACGAGGAGCTCGCCACCCTGGAGGTCCTGACCCTCCAGGAGCACGAGGACGACCCGGAGGCGGGCGCCCGCGCCTGGCTCTCGGAGAACCCCGAGTTCCTGGAGCGCACCCTGGGCGAGGACGCCGAGGGCCTGGAGTTCTAGCGGCGTACGGGGCCGCGTCCCCGTACGCCCGCCGGTTCCGGACACCCCTTCGGCCCCGGGACCCCGCCCACACGAGAACGGGCCGCCCCTCGCGGGGCGGCCCGTCCGCGTTCCGGGGGCCGCGCAGGGTCTCCGGAAGCGCCGTCAGGGGGCGTAGTAGCCGCCCTGGGCGCCTCCGTAGCCCTGGTTGAGCTGCCTCCTGCGCTCCCGCCTGGGCAGCAGGTAGGCCGCGAGCAGACCGCCGATGAAGCCGAAGAGGTGTGCCTGCCACGAGACGCCGGGGTACTGGGGCAGGACCCCCCAGATCATCGTCCCGTAGAAGAGGATCACGCAGATCATGATGACGATGTCGATGGTCTTGCGCTCGACGATCCCGCGCAGGACCGTGTAGCCGAAGTAGCCGAAGACCAGGCCGCTGGCGCCCACGGTGAGGGAGAACGGTGAGCTGAACAGCCACACGCCCACACCGCTGACCAGGATGACGATCAGCGTGGTGAGCAGGAGCCGCCCCAGACCGCTGAACGCGACGAGTGCGCCCAGCACGAGGAACGGCAGCGAGTTTCCGATGAGGTGTTCCAGGTTCCCGTGCATGAACGGCGCGGTGAACACGGTCCAGGGCCCCTGGAGGTCCCAGGCGCGCAGGCCGTACCGCTGGTCGAGCGTTCCCAGGAGCAGAAAGCTGTCGAGGATCTCGAAGACCCACATGGCCGCGAGCATCCCCGCTACGGTCAGGATGGCGGTGATTCTGGACTGCTTCACCCCATCGAGAGTAGAGGACATGGCCTTGCGGCGGTATGTCCGTACGGGGCGTGGTGGGTAATTGCCCGATGTGTCGGTATATGTCGTGGCAGCTCGGAGTGGTCGCCGCTGTTCCCGGAGGCTTCCCGGAGGCGGAGGAGCCGCGGTCCCCGGGAGGGGGAGCCGCGGTCCCCGGAAGGGGCGGGCGCGATCCCCGTGGGGCGGGGCCGCGCGGCCGGGAAGGGGTCCGCGGCGCTCAGGAGGTCAGCGAGCGCCCGCGCGGCGGGATGCCCGCCATCGCCATGAACGACTCGACGCGGGCCGGGCTGGTCATCCCGGTCAGCGGCAGGTAGGCGCGCGAGGTGCGGCGGCTCTGGAGCGAGGGGAAGCGCTTGGGGCGCCCGGCGGTGTCGCACAGCCCCAGGGAGCGGATGCGGCCCGGCAGCACGTAGTAGGAGCCGATGTCGTGGAAGGGCACGCGCACGATGTAGCGGCCCCGCTGGTAGCGGAACTCGCCGTCGGAGACCTCCAGGACGGGCGCCTTGATCATGTGGCCGTGCGCGGCCAGGGCGGCGCCCATGAGGGCCAGCAGGACGCCGAGGGTGATGTTGGCCCAGTGCGAGACGTCGACCGCGATCGCAAGGGCGCCGAGGGCCACCAGAGCGTATCCGGCCCACAGCTCCACGTGCTTGCGGCCTACCGGGCAGACCATGCGGACTGTTTCGGACACGGCAGGGGCCTCTCTCGCTGGACACCGCGGGTGGGATGACGGCGATCGCCGTTCGAAACCCTATCGGCTCCCGTGGTGTGCGGCTGGCGGTTTCGGACAGCCGGAGCTGTGGATTTCAGTACCTTCCTGGGGTAGTCCGCCCCTGTGTGGGTGGTTTCGACTCCCATGTCTTCTTAACATCACGTCATCCTATGTTTAACGTGTTCCGTTTCTGTGGGAAGTCGCCCCGAGGGCGACGGGGGGATCGGTGCGAACATTCGGGATTATATGTGAGCTTTGGTGACTTTTGTCCGTTTCCCTCTCCGTAATCGTTTGGAACGGACGCGTAGTTAAACGTCGTTTACTTTACCTTAAACATTGTTGACTGGCTTAACTGGCCCGCAATGTATTTCGGGCTTGTCCGAATCAAGAGAGTGGAAGAGTGGCCTAGGATCGGGCTCTGACCTGCGGTGACATTCGTGTTGCCGTGGGGTTGGGACTATGTGTCGTCGGTTCGGGGCGATGGGCGCGAACCGGTTGCGGATGGGTCACGAATCCGGCAGTAGGGCTATACAGACATTTCGCTCAATGGTCTTCTGATCGACTAATCGCCTAAGTTCTGCGGGGCGTGTGCGAACCACGCAACCCCGAGGTTCGGCTCGTATTAGTGATCAAGGGTGTAACTGATGCACAAACGAAGGAAGACGCTCGCGCTCGCAGCGGCGAGCACCTCCGCTTTGATGATGCTGACCGCCTGCGGCGGCGGCGGTGACGAGGGTGAGCAGGAGAAGGAGGTCACGTGGGTGATCAACAGCCTTCCCGCCGCCTGGGGAGCCATCAGTAGCGCCGGAGGCAGCGTCTACGTCATCCAGGCGCTCTCCGGTGTCGTGCCCTTCACCGGGCAGTACCAGCCCGACGGCACCTACGAGTACGACATGGACGTCCTCGCCGAGGAGCCCACGCTCATCAACGACGACCCGGACGCGGGCCCCTTCGAGTTCAGCTTCACCTTCGCCGAGGACGCCGTGTGGAACGACGGCACGCCGATGACCGGTGAGGACCTGCGGGTCACCATGATGATGTCCGCGTCCCCCACCGAGGGCTACTGCGACACCTGCGACTCCCGCGGCACCACCGCGGCCGACATGGTCGAGGAGGTCGAGGTCGACGGCAAGACGGCCACCTTCCGGCTGAAGGAGGGGCTGGCCAACCCCGAGTGGGTGGGCATGTTCGACGCGCACAGCGTGGCGGGCGGCTTCTACCCGGCGCACCTGGCCGAGGAGCAGGGCTGGGACGTCGACGACCCCGCGCAGCTGGGCGAGTACTACGCCTGGCTGCACGAGACGCGCCCCGAGTGGTCCGGCGGCCCGTACCAGATCGTGGACGGCGACCTGGAGAACCAGGTCGTCAAGGAGCCCAACCCCGAGTGGTTCGGTGAGACGCAGCCCGCGCTCGACCGCATCATCATGCCGTACAACACCGACGAGGGCACCTTCGTCCCCGCCTTCCAGAACGGCGAGATCGACGGCGCCAACCCCGCGCAGTACAGCGAGGACGTCATCACCCAGCTCCAGGACATGGAGAGCGCCACCCTCACCGTCGCCGAGGGCAACATCTGGGAGCACATCGACATCAACGTCGAGAACGAGTGGCTCTCCGACGTCGAGCTGCGCAGGGCCGTCTTCACGGCGATCGACCGCGACCAGATCGCCAGCCGCAACTTCGAGGCCGGCTACCCCGAGTACGAGCTGAAGAACAACCACATCTTCGGCAGCACGAGCGAGTACTTCGAGGACCACCTCTCCGAGTCCGGCCAGGGCAGCGGCGACGTCGATGCCGCCATCGAGATCCTGGAGGAGGCGGGTTACGAGCTCGACGGCGACACCCTCATGCTCGACGGCGAGCAGGTCGGCCCGCTGCGCCTGCGCAGCACCGACACCGTCATCCGCAACAACTCCGTGCAGCTGATCCAGGCCCAGCTCGCCGAGATCGGCATCGAGACCACCATCGAGATGACCGACGACCTGGGCACGATGCTGGCCGGGCAGGACTACGACATCGTCCAGTTCGGCTGGAGCGGCAGCCCGTACTTCGCCTCCAGCCCCGAGCAGTTCTGGCACAGCGAGAGCACCAGCAACTTCGGCGGCTACTCCAACGACGAGGTGGACGAGCACGCCGAGGCCACCGCGACGGCGGCCAACCTGGACGAGGCGGCCGAGCACGCCAACGCCGCCGTGGCCGCCGTGGTCCCGGACGCCTACGTCCTGCCGATCGTGGCCGAGCCCAACTACTTCTTCGTGAGCGACAGGCTCGCCAACGTCGAGGACAACCTGCAGTCCAGCTACCGCGCCACCTACAACATCGGTGAGTGGGACCTCGCCGAGTAGTTGGCGGTGAAGGCCCGTGGCCCGGGCCCGGGGCATCCTCCCGGGCCCGGGCCGGTCCTCGTCCACCCCTGAAGGATCACACCCATGCTCGTTTACACGGTGCGGCGCGTCCTGGGCTCGATACCCATCCTGATCCTCGCGTCCGTGCTCACCTTCGTCCTGATCGACGTCTCAGGTGACCCCCTCACCGAACTCAGGATGCAGCAGCCGCCTCCGGACCCCGCGGTCATCGAGCTCCAGGAGGAGCGGCTCTACCTCGACCGGTCCATGCCCGAGCGCTACTGGCTCTGGGTGACCGGTATCGGCGGCAACGGGGACATCGGACTCCTCCAGGGAGAGTTCGGCCCCTCCACGCAGAGCAACAGCTACGACATCGGCGCCAACATCGCCGAGCGCCTGGGGACCACCCTGCGCCTGGTGGCCGCCGCGATGGTCTTCGCGCTGGGCCTGGCCGTGCTGGCCGGCGTCGTCAGCGCGATGCGCCAGTACTCCAAGCTCGACTACACGCTCACGTTCATCGGCTTCCTGGCCCTGTCGATGCCCGTCTTCTGGTTCGCGGGCATCATGCAGCAGGCCGGGGTCGGCTTCAACGAACTCGTCGGGGAGCAGGTCCTCGCCACGATCGGCGACGGCGTCTACCAGGCCCGGGGCGAGGACCTGTGGGGTCTGGTCACCAACGCCTTCGCCTACATGACCCTGCCCACGATCGTGCTGATGCTGACCAGCTTCGCCTCGTGGAGCCGGTACCAGCGGACCTCCATGCTCGAGGTGCTCAACAGCGACTACGTCCGCCTCGCCCGGGCCAAGGGCCTGCCCAACCGCGTCGTCATCCGGCGCCACGCGCTGCGCACGGCCCTCATCCCGCTGACCACGGTGGTCGCCGTCGGCATCGCCGGGATCATCGACGGCGCGGTGCTGACCGAACGCGTCTTCCAGTGGCGCGGACTGGGCGAGTTCTTCATCGCCGCGGTCGAGGCCAACGACTCGTACGCGCTGATGGCGTGGCTGCTGCTCAGCGGTGTCATGGTCATCGTGGCCAACCTCATCGCCGACATCCTGTACGGCGTGCTCGACCCGAGGATTCGCTATGAGTGAGAAGAGGGCGCCCGCGGCGCCGCGCAGCGCCGACGCCGAGAGCGTCGGGGGTGCCGAACGCACCCAGTTCCAGATGATCCTGTCCCGGTTCGTCCGGCACCGGGCCGCCATGGTCAGCCTGGTCGTCCTGGTGGTCGTCGTGCTGGGCGCCTTCGTGGGCCCGTTCCTCTGGCGGTGGGACCACACCGTCCACCTGGAGATCCCGCCGAGCGTGCCGCCCAACGCCGACCACCCGCTGGGCACCACCACCGCCGGGCACGACGTCCTGGGCCAGCTCATGCGCGGCGCCCAGCAGACGCTGAAGGTCGCGTTCACGGTGTCGGTCATGGGCACCGTCGTCGGCTCCCTGTGGGGTGCCACGGCCGGCTACTACGGCGGCCGGATCGACTCGCTCATGATGCGCGTCGTCGACGTGTTCATGATCGTGCCGCTGCTGGTGATGGTCGCCGCGATCGCGGGCAACGCCCGGGCCGGGACCACCTGGTACGCCGTGGCCCTCATCATCGGCTTCTTCTCGTGGGCCCAGATCGCCCGTGTGGTGCGCGGCGTGGTCCTGTCCCTGCGCGAACAGGAGTTCGTGGAGGCGGCGAGGGCCTCGGGGGCCTCGCCCGGCTGGATCATCGTCCGCCACCTGCTGCCCAACGCGGCGGGGCCGATCATCGTCGCGGCGACCCTGCTGATCGCGGTGGCGATCCTGCTGGAGGCGGGCATGTCCTTCCTCCAGTTCGGCATCCAGCCCCCCGACATCTCGCTCGGCCAGATGATCGGCGACGCGCGCACGGCGGCCTCCACCAGGCCCTGGCTGTTCTACCCGCCGGGCCTGCTGCTGCTGGTGATCTGCCTGACGATCAACTTCATCGGCGACGGGCTGCGCGACGCCCTCGACCCACGACAGACCATGGTGCGGCGATGACCACGACTGACCAGATGAGCAACGAGGAGACCGCCCCGGCCGGGACCGCCGACGTGGTCCTGGAGGTCAGCGACCTCAGCGTCACCTTCCCCTCCGACGACGGGCCGCTGCCCGCCGTGCGCGAGGTGTCCTACGTCCTGCGCCGGGGCGAGGCGCTGGGCATCGTGGGCGAGTCCGGATCGGGCAAGTCCGTGACCTCGATGGCGATCATGGGGCTGCTGCCCAAGAACGCCCGCGTCGAGGGCTCGGCCAAGGTGCTGGGCCAGGAGGTCGTCGGGCTCAAGGACTCGCAGATCAGCAAGGTCCGCGGCAACAAGATCGCGATGATCTTCCAGGACCCGCTGACCTCGCTCAACCCCGTCTACACCGTCGGCTACCAGATCGCCGAGGCCGTCCTGGCCCACCGCAGGGTGGGTAAGAAGGCCGCGATGGCCCGCGCGCTGGAGCTGCTGGAACTGGTGGGCATCCCCACCCCGGAGCAGCGGCTCAAGCAGTACCCGCACGAGCTGTCGGGCGGTATGCGCCAGCGCGTGGTGATCGCCATCGCGATGGCCAACGAGCCGGACGTCATCATCGCCGACGAGCCGACCACGGCCCTGGACGTGACCGTCCAGGCGCAGGTCCTGGAGGCCCTGGAGGCGGCACGGAAGGAGACCGGCGCCGCCCTGGTGCTGATCACCCACGACCTCGGCGTGGTGGCCGGGCACGTCGACAGGATCGGCGTGATGTACGGCGGCCGCCTCGTGGAGATGGGCCCCGTGGAGGAGGTCTTCTACCGGCCGCGGATGCCCTACGCCCTCGGTCTGCTGGGGTCGCTGCCCCGCCTGGACGAGGACCGGCACGAGCGGCTCACCCCCATCGTGGGCACCCCGCCCTCCCTGCTCTCCCTGCCCGCCGGGTGCGCGTTCTCGCCGCGCTGCCCGATGGCGCGGGACGTCTGCCGCGAACAGGAGCCCCGCCTGCTCGCGCTCGACGGGAGCGGGGAGCGGGTGAGCGTCCCGGTGGCGGACACCGCCGCGCACACGGCGGCCTGCCACTTCAGCGACGAGCTGGGGGAGGCCGCCCCCGCCGACCTGTTCCGGCGGACGGCGGTGGAGGCCGACACCGTCGCGGAGGTGGAGGGGGCCGAGAAGCAGGCCGAGGAGGCGCTCTCCGAGATCGGTGCGGAGACCGCCGAGCCCGCGGACGGGGGCCGCCGCGAGGCCATCCTGACCGTCACGGACCTGGTGAAGAACTTCCCCATCCGCTCCAAGGGCCTCCTCAAGCGCAAGGTCGGCGAGGTGCAGGCGGTCTCCGGGATCTCCCTGGAGCTGCACGAGCGCGAGACCCTCGCCCTGGTCGGCGAGTCCGGGTGCGGCAAGTCCACCACCGCCCGCCTCATGCTCCAGCTGATCAAGCAGACGTCGGGCGAGGTCAGCTACATGGGCCAGCCGCTGCACACGCTGTCCCCCCGGCAGATGCGGCCGCTGCGCCGCGACCTCCAGCTGGTCTTCCAGGACCCGTTCGCCTCCCTGGACCCGCGTATGACGGTCTCGGACATCATCGCCGAGCCGCTGCGGATCCACGGTCAGCGCAACGGCACCGCCAAGCAGCGGGTCAGGGAGCTGCTGGACCTGGTGGGGCTCAGCGCGGAGCACGGCTCGCGCTACCCGCACGAGTTCTCGGGCGGCCAGCGGCAGCGCATCGGCATCGCCCGGGCGCTGGCGCTCAACCCCAAGGTGCTCATCCTGGACGAGCCGGTCTCCGCGCTGGACGTGTCCATCCAGGCGGGTGTGATCAACCTGCTGGAGGACCTCCAGGACGACCTGGGCCTGTCGTACCTGTTCGTCTCGCACGACCTGTCGGTGGTCAAGCACATCGCCGACAGGGTCGCCGTGATGTACCTCGGCAAGATCGTGGAGACGGGGACGGCCGAGGAGCTGTTCGGGGCGCCCTCGCACCCGTACACGCAGGCGCTGATCTCGGCGATCCCCCTGCCGGACCCGGTCAAGGAGCGGACCCGGGAGCGGATCGTCGTCACCGGCGACGTGCCCAGCCCGGCCGACCCGCCGTCGGGTTGCCGCTTCCGGACCCGGTGCCCGAAGTTCGCGAACGAACTGTCGGAGGCCCAGCGGACCAGGTGCGTGGAGGAGCCCCCGGAGCTGATGGACCGGGGAGCGGGCCACCGGGACGCCTGCCACTACTCCCAGGTGAGGGACCTCATCTGACCCGGGGTCCGGACGGACCGCGCCGAAGGCGGCGGCGGGCCGGTGCAGGGGGAGCTCCCCCGGCACCGGCCCGCCGCCGTGTGCGCCGCCCGCGGCGGGGGGGGCTCCGGCCCGCGGGGGCCGTCCCGGAGCGGTCCGCCTCCGTACCGGGGCGGGGGACGGGGGCACGGAGGGAGCGCTTCCACGCGGCGGCCTCCGGACTCCGCGTCCGCAGCAGAAGGCCGGAACCGGACAATTCTGTCTGTAACGGATACAGGTGCACGTCTATCACCTGGGCCTGGGCAACCCCACGCGTCCTTCACGTAACCGACCCGCGTCCGGGGTGCTGGTACAGGGGGCCCGGAGCGGGTTAGGGTGCGGTGCCCTTTGTGTCAGTGACCGCTAGGAGACACACAGTTGAGAACCCCCGCCATCCCCAGTGATCCCCCGGCCGGGAGGCGCCGCGTCCCGGTCCGACGCCGCGCCTCCCGGGCCGCGGCGCTCGTGGCGGTCCCCGTGCTCGTCGCGGCGCCGCTGGGCGCGCTCCCGGCCCACGCCGACACGGCGGCGGCCGAGGAGCGCCTGGCCGAACTGCGCGCGGACATCGACGCCCTGCTGGACGGCCCCTCCCTGGAGGGAGGGGTGTCCGGGGTGACCGTCACCGACCCCGGCACCGGTGAGGTGCTGTACTCGCGCGACGGCGGCGAGCGGCTGGTGCCCGCCTCCAACATGAAGCTGTTCACCGCGGCGGCCGCCCTGGACGTCCTGGGCGCCGACCACACCTTCGCCACCGAGGTCGTGGCCGAGGGCCACAGGTACCGGGGCTCCGTGGAGGACCTGTACCTGGTGGGCGGAGGCGACCCCACCCTGACCGCGGACGACCTGGACGCTCTGGCCGCCGACGTGGCCGCCTCCGGCGTCAGGACCGTGCGGGGCGACGTCCTCGCCGACGACACCTGGTTCGACTCCGAGCGCCTCGTGGACGACTGGTGGCCCGAGGACGAGCCCTACGCCTACTCCGCGCAGATCTCGGCCCTCACCGTCGCCCACGGGGAGCGCCTCGACACCGGCGTGACGGAGGTCGTGGTCACCCCGGGCGCCGCGGGCGAGCCCGCCGCCGTGGACCTCGGCGCCGCCGAGGGCTACGCCGAGCTGGACAACCGGGCCGTGACCGGACCCGCGGGCGGCACCAGCAGCGTGGTCGTCGACCGACCGGTGGGGACCAACACCATCACGGTGACCGGCACGATCCCGGCGGACGCCGCCCCCGTGACCGCCCTGCGCACGGTGGACGAGCCCGCGGGCCTGGCCGGGCACCTGTTCGCGCGGGCGCTGGAGCGGCACGGAGTCACCGTCGGGGGCGACGTGGAGTTCGGCGAGGCCCCCGGGCGGGGACGCCACGGCGCCCGCCTGGTGGCCGACCACGAGTCCCCCGAGCTGGAGGAGATCCTCGTCCCCTTCATGAAGTTCAGCAACAACGCCCACGCCGAGATGCTCGTCAAGAGCATCGGACGGGAGGTCGCGGGCGAGGGGAGCTGGGACGCCGGGCTCGCCGGTGTCGAGCGGTCCCTGTCCGGGCTGGGGGTGGACACCTCCGACCTCGTCCTCAACGACGGCTCGGGCCTGTCCCGGGGCAACCTGGTCACCGCCGACACGGTCGTGGACCTGCTCGTGAGCACGCGCGACGCGTCCTGGCACGGGATCTGGGCGGACTCGCTGCCGGTGGCGGGCGTGAGCGACCCGTTCACCGGGGGCACCCTGAGGTACCGCATGGGCGGCACCGCCGCCGCGGGCGTCGTCCTGGCCAAGACCGGCACCATGACGGGCATCAGCGCGCTGTCCGGGTACGTGGGCGGACAGGACGGCGGTGACGGGCTGGTGTTCAGCATCGTCAACAACGGCTACAGCGGCCCGGCCCCCACGCCGGTGCAGGACGCGGTCGCCGTCCGGCTGGCCGAGTACCTGGGCCACCGGACGCCCATGAGCGTCCGGTCGCAGGGCGCCCCCGCCCAGCCCAGCGGTGAGCTGGAGTGCTCCTGGGAGCTGACCTGCTGATCCGCTGACGGGGCGGCGGGCCGGACGGCCCGCCGCCCGCGCGCGAGGCGCGGAACCGGCCCGGAGGGCCACGGGGAGCCTCCCCGTGGCCCTCCGGGTCTTCCACAGGAGGGGGCGGGCCTCGCCGCGCCGGCTCCGGAGGTGGCATCGTTGGGGAGGACGACGCCGTCTCCTCCCGCCACACGATCCGCGTCGCACCCCCTGGCCGCCTCCTCCGCCCGCGCGGAGACCTCGCGAAGTGAGCGTTCCGATCGTGTCCTACCTCAGCGAGGGGATCACCCAGATCCTTTCCCTGTTCGTGTTCGTCGGCCTGCTGATCGGCCTGGGCGTGCTGGCCAGCCGGATGATGGGCGTCCCCTTCAGCGCGCCCCGGCTGGTGCTCGCGGGCGCCCTCGGCATGGTGCTGGGCGGTGTCGCCACGGCGCTCCTGTACTACGGCTCCTTCCAGAGGCTCATGGAGATCGCGTCGAGGGAGTCGACACCGCCCGCGGGGTTCGGCCAGGTCGTGCTGCTGCTCGCGGCCGCCGCGGCCATGCTGGTCTTCGTCGCCCTGGAGCTCGCCCTGCCCCGGGGCACCCGGCTGCGCCCGGTCCACATGGTCCGGGCGGCCCTGGACTGGTGGGGGCGCATGCGCCGGTACCGGCAGATCACGTGGATCCTCGCCAGACACGGGCTGTGGGGCTACGTCACCGGCCGCAGGGAGGGAGACGGGGGCGCCTCCGGCCAGCGCCGCCTGGCCCGGTCCCTGGCCCGTTCCATGGAGGAGGCGGGGGTGGTCTTCGTCAAGCTCGGGCAGGTGCTGGCCACCCGGCGCGACCTGCTGCCCCCGGTGTTCGTGGAGGAGCTGGGGAGGCTGCACAGCGAGGTGGCCCCGGTGCCCGCGGCCGAGATCCGCGCGACCGTGGAGAGCGAGCTGGGCCGTCCGCTGGACGAGGTGTTCGAGGACTTCTCCGCCGAGCCCCTCGCGGCCGCCTCCGTGGCCCAGGCGCACACCGCCCGGCTGCGCGGCGGGGAGGAGGCGGTGGTCAAGGTGCAAAGACCCGGCATCGGCCCGGTCGTGCACCGCGACCTCGACATCATCCGCCGGCTGGCGCTGCGCTTCGACGCCACCACCGAGTGGGGTCCGGCGATCGGCGTGGTCGACCTGGCCGACGGGTTCGCCGAGGCGCTCCGGGAGGAGCTGGACTTCGAGGTGGAGGCGGCCAACATCGCCGCCGTCTCCGAGGCCGCGCACGACTCCCCGGTGCGCGTCCCCCGGGTGTACGAGTCCTACACCTCCCGGCGCGTGCTGGTGATGGAGCGGCTGCGCGGCGTGCCCATCGGCACCGCGGACCTGTCCGAGGCCGACGGGCACGGGCTCGCCTCGACCCTGCTGGCCTGCCTGCTCGAACAGGTGATGCTCCGCGGGATCTTCCACGCCGACCCCCATCCGGGCAACATCCTGCTGCTCGACGACGGCGGGGTCGGGCTGCTCGACTACGGCTCGGTGGGCCGCCTGGACGGGCGGACCCGCGAGTCGCTCCAGACGATGCTGCTGGCCCTGGACCGGTCTGACGCGGTGCTGCTCACCGACACCCTGCTGGACGTGGTCACCGACTCCTCGGAGGTGGACGAGGAGCGGCTGCGGCGCGCCCTGGGCCAGTTCATGGCGCGCTACCTGCACCAGGGGATGACCGCCAGCGTGCGGATGTTCACCGAGCTGCTGCTCATCGTCACCCGGTTCGGCCTCTCGCTGCCGGGTGAGCTGGCCGCGGTCTTCCGGGCCCTGGCCACCCTGGAGGGCACGCTGGTGCACCTGTCGCCCGGGTTCGACACGGTCACCGAGGCCCGGCGGTTCGCCGAGGCGCGTGTGTCGGAGCAGCTGAGCGGGGGCAACCTGCAGGAGCTCGCGATGGGCGAGCTGGCGGCGATGCTGCCCACGCTGCGCCGCCTGCCGCGCAGGCTGGACCGGATCACCGACCAGCTGCACAGGGGCCGGTTCACCGTCCGCGTGCGGCCGTTCGCGCACCCGGAGGACCGGCACCTGGTCCAGACGCTCGCGCACCGCGCCGTCCTCACCGTGCTGGCGGTGGCCACCGGGCTGATGTCGGTGGGCCTGTTCAACGTCACCGACGGCCCCCAGGTGGACTGGGCGCAGATGTCCGCGCGGGCGCAGGTGCTCAACGCCGTCGCCTGGCTGCTGCTGGCGGTGGCGGGGCTGCTGGTCCTGCGGCTGCTGGTGGGCGTCTCCCGTGACGGCGTGAGGCGGAGGGGGTGAGGCGGGGGAGCGGTACGCCGGGGCCTTCCGGACGCGTCGGCGTCCGCGGTCGCCCCGCCCGGGATCCGGGGGGCTCACGCCGGTTCCCGGGACGGGGTGTGCGGGGCCGCTACCAGGCGCGGCGGCCGACGAAGGCCAGGAACCGGGTCTGGGCGTCGGCGCCCTCGGGCGGGGTGAGCTCGGGGCCGCAGACCCCGTTCCCGCGCATCTGGTCCCCGAAGGCGGCGGTGGCCTCGTGCGCCCAGCGGACGTCGTCGGGGTCCAGGCGCTCGTCCTGGCCGGTGGCCCGGGCCAGGTCCCAGCGGTGCACCACGAGGTCGAAGTTGAGGAACCGGTCCACGGCCTCGGCGAAGGTGGTGCGGCCGAAGAACCCGTCGAACCCGGTGTTGGCGCGCTCGGGGTCGTCCAGGTCGCCCTGGACCACCGCGCGGGCCGCGTCCCAGGCGGCACGGGGGTCCTCGTCCACGGAGGGGATGTCGCCCGGTTCGCGGCCGACCAGCCCGAGGAACATGCCCTGGGTGTCCACCACGTGGCGGACCACGTCGCGGGCGTCCCACCCCTCGCAGGGGGACGCCGACGACCAGCGGTCGGCGGGGACGGCCGCCACCGTCCCGGCGAAGTCCTCGGACAGGCGGGCGTAGCGCTCGGAGATGTCGCTCATGATCGGTGTTCCCCTCGGATCTCTCGCGGTGCCACCATCCTGCCCTCCGCGAGCGGGGCCCCGTCTTGAAGAAACGCGACGGGCCGCACGCGTGTTCGGACGCCCGTTCCGAGGGGGCCGTCCGTGCACTGGGTTCCAGCCGAGGGCTCCCGCGTCCGGGGCGCCCGGACACGGGCCGAAGCGGAGCGCGGGCCCCGGGAACACCGCCTAGGCTGGAGCCGTGAGACCGTACTCCGCGGGGGTGGAGGAGGACGCGCGCGGCATCCTCGACCCGGCCGCCGGACTGGCCCGGTTCCGCCTGGACCGACACGCGCCCTCCGAGCGGGTGGCCCGCTTCGTGGACCGCTACTGGCTGGCCTCGTGGAACCTGGCCGACCGCGAGCCCTACACCCAGCGGGTTCTGGCCCACCCCGTCGTGAACCTCGTGTTCGCCGACGGGACCGCGACGGTGCACGGCCCCACCACCGAGGTGACCGAGCGCCGTCTGGAGGGCCGGGGCTGGGGGCTCGGGGTGATGTTCCGGCCCGCCGGGTTCCGCCCGTTCCTCGGCGGGCCCATGAACACGATCGTGGACTCCCGGCTCCCCGCGTCGGAGGTGTTCGGCGCGGAGGGGGTCCTCGGCGCGGACGGGGTGTTCGACGGCGCGGCGCCGCCCGACCCCGTCGCCCTGATGGCGGAGGTCGACCGCGCCCTGGCCGCGCTGGTCCCCGCGGACCGCCACCCGGCGGAGGACACCCGCGACGTCGTGGAGCGGGTGGCCGCCGACCCCTCGGTGGTCACCGTGTCCGGGCTCGCCGGGCGCGAGGGGGTGGGCGTGCGGCTGCTCCAGCGCCGCTTCGCCGACCACGTCGGCCTCGGACCCAAGGCGGTCATCCGCCGGTACCGGCTCTACGAGGCCGCCGAGCGGGCCAGGAAGGGCGCGGTGCCCGACTGGGGGAGCCTGGCCGCCGAACTGGGCTTCAGCGACCAGTCCCACCTGACCAGGGAGTTCACCGCCGTTCTGGGGGCTCCGCCCGCGCGCTACGCGGCACGCGCGACAGCAGGCGGCTGAGCGTGCGGTACACGTCCTCGGCCGTCAGGTCCGGGTCGGTGCAGCCCCGCACGAACAGCCCGTCGATGGCGGCGCCCACGCCCGCGCGGTCCTCCGGACAGGGGAGGTGGGGCGCCAGGAAGGCGTCCACGGCCCGGTTCCAGCGCTCGATCTGCGGGTGCAGGGCCGGACGGCGCGCGGCGAGCAGGAACAGCTCGCACTCGGCCATCACGTGGGCCCGTTCGGGGCCCGTGCCCGCCGCGATCATCCCGGCGAGGGCGCGCAGGGCCGCGTCCGCGTCGTCGGGCAGGGCGGTCAGGGCGGCCACGTAGGTGTCGTTGACCCGGGTGAGGGTGTCCACGAGCAGGTCGTCGACGGTCGCGTGGTAGTAGGTGACGGTGCTGGGCGGTACCCCGGCCTCGGCGGCCACGCGCCGCTGGCTGACCGCCGCCACGCCGTCGCGTTCGATGACGCGCATGGTGGCGTCCAGGAGCTGTCGGCGGCGCCGCTCGCCCTTGCGCCTGCGGCCGTCGGCGATGTCCCCGCCGACGGCCCCGTCGTGGCCGTTCAATGCCTTCCGCCCAGCTCCAGGGCCATGACCCCCGCGATGATCAGCGCGATCCCGCCGACCTGGACCCAGGTGAGCGACTCGCCGAAGAGCACGGTGCCGATCACCGCGACCAGCGCGATGCCCACGGCCGCCCACACGCCGTAGGCCACGCCGAGGTTCATGCCCCGGGTGAGGGACTGGCTGAGCATGAGGAAGGCGCCGACGTACCCGACCACGACGACGACCGAGGGCAGCGGGCGGCTGAAGCCCTCGGAGAGTTTGAGCGAGGTCGTGGCGATCACCTCGGCGATGATCGCCCCGGCCAGCCAGAGCCACGGCACTGCGTCCTCCCGGAGGGAACTGGGCGTTTGGCCAGGTTTCTCCGGAGGGGAAACCTGAGCGTTCGAACAAGATTCTAGGAGGAGGGTCGCCCCGGTGTCCAAGACGAGTTAGGGGTGGCCGTAACCTCGTACCCGGAGGGAGCCGAGGTGTACCCCCGGGGTGTATCGTCTTCGGTTCCGGTGTCCCCCACGCCCCACGCCCCAGATAACCGCTCTATACCGATGCGTGAGATTTCAGAACCTTTTCGGTAGGTGCGCGTCTTACTTGCGTGGACGGCGTTTCAGGCATGACATGGAGGTAACCAGACGTGACGGGCAAGACACCTCCGGCGGTGGCGCGTCGTTTCGGTATCGGACTGGCGGCACTGGCACTGGCTGCCACGGCCTGCACGTCAGGTGAGGCCGAGACCCAGAGCGGCGGTACCGACGCGGCCAGCGCTGACCCCGCGGAGCTGGTGATCACCCCCGAGGACGGTGCCGAGGAGGTCGCGCCCAACTCCCCCGTCCGGGTCACCGCCGAGAGCGGTGTCATCACGGACGTCCAGGTGGAGCAGGTCGTCGCCACCGAGGCCGCGGCGGAGGGCGGGAGCGAGGCGGAGGACCCCGACCTCTACGCCATGACCGGCACCCTCAACGGCGACGCGACCGAGTGGGTCAGCGACTGGAACCTGCGCCCCGGCGCGGAGGTCGTGGTCACCGCGACCGCCGAGAACGACTCCGGCGAGGAGACCGAGGTCGTCCAGGAGTTCACCACCCTGGAGGCGGTTCCCGGGCAGCGCCTGGAGCTGGCGTCCAACTACCCGGTCTCCGGTGACACCGTCGGCGTGGGCATGCCGATCGTCATCAACTTCGACCTGCCGGTGACCAACAAGGAGCAGGTCGAGAACTCCATGGAGGTCGTCTCCGAGCAGGAGATCCAGGGCGCCTGGAACTGGACCAACGACTCGACCGCGGTCTTCCGCCCCGAGGAGTACTGGGAGCCCTACCAGTCCGTCAGCGTCGACCTCCACCTCGCGGGCGTGGAGGCCTCCGAGGGCGTCTACGGCGTGAGCAACCACCGCATCGACTTCGAGATCGGCCGCGAGCTGATCGCGACCATGCACGTGCCCGACCACGAGATGGTGATCACCGTCGACGGCGAGCACGAGCGCACCATCGAGGTGAGCAACGGCAAGGCCAACCGCCGCTTCGACACCACGAGCAGCGGCACCCACGTGCTGATGGAGCGCTACGAGCACATCACCATGGACTCCACCACCGTGGGCATCCCCGAGGACTCCCCCGGCGCCTACAACGTGGACGTCCAGTACGCCGTCCGCACCTCCAGCAGCGGCGAGTTCGTGCACGAGGCCTCCTACAACGGCAACATCGGCGTCGCCAACACCTCCAACGGCTGCACCAACATGCGCATGGACGACGCCCGCTGGTTCTTCGAGAACACCCTGATGGGCGACATCCTGGACACCACCGGCACCGACCGCGAGTTCGAGTGGAACAACGGCTGGGGCTTCTGGCAGATGTCCTGGGACGAGTGGCTGGCCAACAGCGCGACCGGCGAGCCGCAGGTGACCGACGGATCCGGCACCCCCGGCTCCGTCCACGGCGAGCAGTAGCAGTACCCCTTGGGGGCTCCGCTTCGCTTCGCCCCGTGTTCGGGCGCCCGGAGCACGGGAATCGGGTTGTAGCAGGCACGGTGGTGTCTGCGGCGGGTTCGCTCGTTCCTCGCGAACCCGCCTGCGCCACCTCCAGAACCCCGTGGGCGCCCGAACGGTACCCCTTGGGGGCTCCGCTTCGCTTCGCCCCGTGTTCGGGCGCCCGGGGTACGGGAACCTTCGGATCCTTTGGTGGGACGGCTCGTTCCTCGCGGTCCCACCTACGGATCCTCCAGAACCCCGTGGGCGCCCGAACGGTACCCCTTGGGGGCTCCGCTTCGTGTTCGAGGGCCCAGGGGCTGACCGGACACCCACGCAAGACCGAACGCGGGGGCGGCGGGAACCACACGGTTCCCGCCGCCCCCGCGGCGTTCGCGCGTCCCGCCCCGCTCAGTCCCGCCGGGACAGCCGGGCCACGAGCGAGTCGATCACCAGCTCGGTGACGGCGGCCATGTCCACGGCCCCCGGGTCCAGGAGCCACTGCACCTGGAGCCCGTCCATCACGGCGATGACCGCCGCCGCCGCGGCCTCCGCCGGGGTGCGCCCGTCCGGCCCCGGCGTGGCCGCGGCCTCCCGGTGCTCCGGCCCCAGCCGGTCCAGCACGGCGTCCCCGATCTCCCGGCGCAGCACCGTGTAGCGGTCCCGGAACCACTCCTGCGCCGGGTGCTCGTCGGTGGCGCTCTCCGCCGACAGCACCGCGTACAGCTGCGTGGTCCCCGGCCGCTCCGCGTTGCGCTCGGCGGTCGCCACCAGGTGGTCCAGCATCCGGCTGCCCTCGGGCGCCGGGTCGGTGTCGTCGCGCAGCTCCAGGACCGCGGTGAGCAGGTCGGTCTTGGAGCCGAAGTGGTGCAGGACGCCCGCCGGGGTGATGCTGAGCGTCGCCGCGATGTCGGCCAGCGAGGTGTTGTGGAAACCCTGCGAGGCGAACACGTCGGCGGCCGTGCGCAGGATCTGCTCGCGCCGGTTCACCCGCCTCCGCGGTGCCGGCGCCTCGGTACCGGAGGAGGCGCGGGTGTCCGGTGCTGGGGTCGTCTCGCTCATGCTGGCTCTCCACTTCCTGTACCCCGTCGGGTACTCCGGGCCCTACGGGGATCGGGGACCCACCGTCCACGGTATCCAGCTTTCCCTGCCCCTCTTGCTTAATGAATGTTAAGTAAGTAAGGTTCCGGCTCAAGAGACGTACGTCACAGGAGCAGGGGCTCATGACTTCAGACCTTCACGCCCGCCTCACCCGGCTCCCGCTGGAGGACAAGGTGCGCCTGCTGACCGGCCGCACCGGGTGGACCCTGCACGGGAGCCCCGAGGCCGGACTGCTGCCGATCACCGTCTCCGACGGCCCCGCCGGGGTACGCGGCACCGAGGCCACCCAGCTGGACCACTCGGCCAGCACCCCCAGCCCCACCGCCGTCGCCGCGGCCTGGGACACCGAGCTGATGGAGCGCACCGGCCGCTTCTTCGCGGCCGAGGCCCGCCGCAAGGACGTGGACGTGGTCCTCGCCCCCGTCCTCAACCTCCACCGTTCGCCCGCGGGCGGCCGCCACTTCGAGTGCTTCTCCGAGGACCCCGTCCTCACCGGCGAGCTCGGCGCCGCCTTCGTGCGCGCCGTTCAGGGCGAGGGCGTGGGCGCCTGCCCCAAGCACTTCATCGGCAACGAGACCGAGCAGGAGCGCACCAGCTACCGCGCCCGCATCGACGAGCGCACCCTGCGCGAGGTCTACCTGCCGCCCTTCGAGGCCGCCCTGGACGCCGGGGCCTGGACGGTCATGGCCGCCTACAACGGCGTGGACGACGGCGTGGAGTCCGAGAGCATGACCGACCACCGCCGCCTGCTCACCGGACTGCTCAAGGAGGAGCTGGGCTTCGACGGCGTGGTCGTCAGCGACTGGACCGCCACCCGCAGCACCGCGCCCTCCGCCAACGCCGGGCTCGACCTGGTCATGCCCGGCCCGGGCGGCCCCTGGGCCGAGGACGACGCCCTCCTGGCGGCCGTCCGCTCCGGCGAGGTCCCCGAGTCGGTCATCGACGACAAGGTCGTGCGCCTGCTGCGCCTGGCCTCCCGGGTCGGCAGGCTCGACCGCGGCACCGCGCCCGCCGTCGAGGGCGAGGACGAGCGCGTCATCCTGCGCGAGATCGGCTCGCGCGGCCACGTCCTGCTCCGCAACGAGGGCGGGCTGCTGCCCCTGGACACCCGCGGCGTGCGCCGGGTCGCGCTCATCGGACCGAACGCCGTGGAGGCCTACACCCAGGGCGGCGGCAGCGCCCACGTCAACTCCAAGTACCTGGTCAGCCCCGCTGAAGGGCTCCGCGAGGTCCTGCCCGACGGTGTCGAGCTCACGGTCGTGCGCGGCGGCGACCCCCGGCGGCTCCTGCCGGTGGCCTCCCGTGACCTCGTCACCGGCCTGGGCCTGGCCCTGTTCGACGCCTCCGGCGCCCCCGTCGGCACCCGGGCGCTCGACCGGACCGCCGTCCACGTCGACGTCGAGGACCCCCGCGCGGTCAGGGCCGTCGTCACCGCCGCGCTCCACCTGAGCGAACCCGGCGTCCACCTGGTCGAGGTCGGCGTGGTCGGCCGCCATACCGTCCGCGTCGACGGCGAGGTCCTGTCCGAGGGCGGCCGGACCGCCTCCGACGCCGAGATCCTGGAGTCCCGGCACAGCCACCCCGACGGCCCGCGCACCGAGGTCCGGGTGGACGCCCCCCGCACGGTCCACGTGGAGGTCGAGCTGGAGGTGGCCGACTTCGGCGGCTTCGGCCGCGGCGTCATCACCCAGCTGCGCCACCTGCCCCCCGGGCCCTCCGCCGAGGAGGAGGTCGCCGAGGCGGTGCGGGCCGCCGAGGAGGCCGACGCCGCGATCGTGGTGGTCGGCACCAACGACGAGGTCGAGTCCGAGGGCTACGACCGCCCCACCCTCGCCCTGCCCGGACGCCAGGACGAACTCGTCCGCCGCGTCGCCGCCGCCAACCCGCGCACCGCCGTCGTCGTCAACGCGGGCGCCCCCGTGCTCCTGCCCTGGCTCGACGAGGTCCCCGCCGTCCTGTGGTCCTGGTTCGGCGGCCACGAGTACGGCCACGCCCTGGCCGACACCCTCACCGGCCGGTCCGAGCCCACCGGCCGCCTGCCCTGGACCCTGCCCCGCGACCACGCCGACGTCCCCGTCATGGACACCAGCCCGCACGAGGGCGTCCTCACCTACGACGAGGGCGTGTTCGTCGGCTACCGCGCCTACGACCGCGACGGGCGCGAGCCCCACCGGCCCTTCGGCTTCGGGCTCGGCTACACCGACTGGGAGATCCCCGGGGCCCTGATCGAGGGGACCCTCCCCGAGCGCGACGGGGGCCTGCTCACCGGTCCCGTCCGCGTCACCGCCACGCTCGCCAACACCGGCGCCCGCCCCGGACGCCACGTGGTCCAGGTCTACGTGGAGCCCCCCGCGGACGGCACGGGCCCCGCGCGCCCGGTCCGCGCCCTGGCCGCGTTCGCCTCCGTCCGGGTCGCCCCCGGCGCGGAGGCGGCCGTCCACCTCGACGTCCCGCTGCGGGCCTTCGCGGTCTGGGATCTCGCTACGCACTCCTGGCGCACCCCGGCAGGTGTCTACCGCCTCGCGGTCGGCTCCTCCAGCCGCGCCATCGCGCACCGCCTCTCCTTCGAGGTGCGCTAGTCCCTGTCGCCCTACTCGTTCCGCTCGTGTGTTCGGACGCCCCGGGACCGGGGCCGGGTCCGAGGAAGCACGGTAGCGCCTCCGGTGAGACGGCTCGTGCCCACACCGGGGCCCGCCACCGCCCCCGACGGGCGCCTACGGCGCAGTCCTCCTCGCAGCCCCGCCTCCGGCACCTCCAGACCCCGGGGGCGCCCGAACCCGCCCCCCTCCCCCACAGGCCCCTTGCGAGGAAGCAGCATGAAAGTACCCCTCCCCCCATCGGCCGGGCTGTCCCGGCGCGGCCTGCTCCGCGCGGGGGCGACGGCGTCGGCGCTCGGCTCCGCCGCCGCGCTCGGCGGATGCGCCGCCACCGTCGGCCCCGCGGACGACCGGCCGCTCGTTCCCCCCAAGGGCCCCGACGAGAACGTCACGCTCACGTACTGGACGTGGTGGCCCAACCTCCAGGCCGTCGCCGACATCTGGAACGCCGAGCACCCCGACATCCAGGTCAGGGCCGTGACCATCCCCGGCGGACTCGACGGCGGCTACGCCAAGATGTTCAACTCCCTGGTCGCGGGCAACCAGCCCGACCTGGCCCAGGTGGAGTTCTTCCAGCTCCCCTCGTTCCTGCTGGAGAACGGACTGGAGGACCTCGGCCGGTACGGCGCGCTGGAGTACGCCGACCGCTACGACGAGTGGCAGTGGCTCCAGGCCTCCTACATCGGCGGCCACTACGGCATCCCCGTGGACTCGGGGCCGATGACCTACTTCTACCGCGCCGACAGGTACGAGGAGTGGGGCGTGGACGGCGCCCCCGCCACCTGGGAGGAGTACGCCGAGGCGGCCCGCCGCGTGGCGGCCGCCGGGGACGGCTCCCTCATCGAGTCCTTCCCCGTCGGCGACGCGGACTGGCTCGCGGCCATGTGCATGCAGGCCGGAGCCCGGTGGTTCAGCACCGAGGGCGGCGAGTGGTCGGTGAACCTCGTCGACGACGCCTCGGTCCGGGTGGCCGAGTTCTGGGAGGGCCTGGTCCGCGAGGGCGTCCTCAACCTCACCCACCCCGTGTGGTCCACCGGCTGGTTCCAGGGCCTCCAGCAGGGCACCATCGGCACCTGGACCGTCGGCAGCTGGGGCGACGCCATCATCAAGGGCAACGATCCCGACAACCCCGGCCGCTGGCGGGTCGCCAACATGCCCCGGTGGGACGGCGGGCAGCGGCGGGAGGGCACCTGGGGCGGCTCGGCCTCGGTCGTGCTCACCGGGGCGCCCCACCCCCACGAGGCGGTGCTGTTCGCCAACTGGCTCAGCACCGACCAGCGCGCGGTGGACGCCATGATCACCGAGTGCGGCATCGGCTGGGCGGCCTCGGAGGAGCTCAACCAGGACTCGGTCCGCAACCAGGGGCCCGACCCCTACTTCTCGGACCAGAACTACACGAGCGTCATCGCCGAGGCCACCGAGTACATCTCCGCCGACTGGGAGTGGGGACCGACCCTCTCCAGCACCAAGGACCACGTCGGAGACGCGTTCCGCTCCGCCGTCGCCGAGGGCACCTCCTTCGTGGACGCCCTCGCCACCGCGCAGGAGAACACCGTCAACGACATCCGCAACAAGGGCCTGTCGGTGAGGAGCGCGTCATGACCGCCACCACGAGCACCATGTCCGCCGGGGACGCCGCGGGCGCCGCCGCCCGCACCGCCCCCGCCCCGACGCGCCGCCGCCGCTTCCGGACCGGAGCCCTCGTCCCCTGGGGTTTCGTCGGGCCGTTCCTGGCCCTGTTCACGCTGTGCTTCCTCCTGCCGATCCTGTACGCGGTCTACCAGAGCTTCATCCAGGTCCGGCGGCACGGCCTGTTCGGCGAGGAGGGCCGGGAGACCGTCTTCGCCGGGTTCGCCAACTACGCCAGGGCCCTGGGCCAGGAGACGTTCGTCGACTCCATCGGCCGCGTGCTGCTCTTCGGCGTCGTCCAGGTCCCGGTCATGCTCGGCTTCGCGCTGGTGCTGGCCCTGCTCCTGGAGTCGGCGTCGGCGAAGTGGCCCGGGTTCTTCCGCGCCCTGTACTTCATGCCCTACGGCGTCCCCGGCGTGGTGGCCTCGCTGCTGTGGGGCTTCCTGTACGTGCCCGGCCTGTCCCCGATCCTGGACGTGGCCGCGCTGGTGGGGCTGGAACTGGACCTGCTCGGACCGAACAGCGTGCTGTGGTCCATCGCCAACATCATCACGTGGCTGTTCATCGGCTACAACATGCTGATCCTCATCGCGCAGCTCAAGACGATCCCGGGCGAGCTGTACGAGTCGGCGCGCATCGACGGGGCCGGACCGCTCCAGACCGCCTGGCACGTCCAGCTGCCGCTGATCCGCCCCGCCCTGGTGCTGACCACGGTCTTCTCCATCATCGGCACCCTCCAGCTGTTCGCCGAGCCGCAGATCCTGTCGGCGTTCACGGTGAACATCGACTCCGCCTACACGCCCAACATGGCGGCGTACAACTCCGCCTTCACCGACAACGACTACAACGTGGCGGCGGCGCAGTCGGTCATCGTGGCCCTGACCGCGTTCGTGCTCTCGTTCGGGTTCCTCTGGTTGGTCGACAGGAAGGACCGTCAGCGATGACCGCGACCGAGACCGACGTCAAGAAGGACGGCGCCGCTCCCGCCCGGCGCCGCCGCCCGCGCCGGGGCGGCGCGACCGGAGCGCCCGCCGCGTCCAGGATCCTGGTCACCGCGATCCTCGCGGTCGCCGCCGTGTACTTCCTGGTGCCCGTGTACTGGGTGTTCGTGGCCGCGACCAAGACCACCTCGGACCTGTTCAACTCGTTCGGTTTCGGGCTGGGCGAGGAGTTCGCCCTGTTCACCAACATCGGCGAGGTCCTCACCTACAACGGCGGCATCTTCTGGCGCTGGACCCTCAACAGCCTCCTGTACTCGGTGGTCGGCGCGCTGCTGGCCACCCTGCTGGCGGCGGCCGCCGGGTACGCCCTGGCCAAGTACGCGTTCCGGGGCCGCGAGCTGGTCTTCGGCCTGGTCTTGGGCGGCGTGCTCGTCCCGGCCGCGGCCACCGCCCTGCCGCTGTACCTGCTGTTCAGCCAGATCGGCCTGGCCAACACCTACTGGGCGGTCCTGCTGCCCAGCCTCATCTCCCCGTTCGGCCTCTACCTGTGCCGGATCTACGCCGACGCCTCGGTGCCGGACTCGGTCGTCGAGGCGGCCCGGCTGGAGGGCGCGGGTGAGGGGCGCATCTTCTTCACGCTGGGGCTGCGGATGATGGCCCCCGCGCTGGTGACGGTGTTCCTGTTCCAGATGGTCGGCATCTGGAACAACTACTTCCTGCCGCTGGTGATGCTCGCCGACGAGGGCCTGTACCCGATCACCCTGGGCCTGGTGACCTGGCAGTCCTACCAGGGCCGCGACATCGAGATGTACATGCGGGTGGTGACGGGCTCCATGCTGTCGGTCATCCCGCTGATCATCGCCATCATCGTCCTCCAGCGCTTCTGGCGCGGAGGCATGACCGCGGGCGCCGTCAAGGGCTGACCCGCGGCGGCGGGGCCTCCGCCAGAGCCCTTCGGAAGGCCCCGCCACCCCGTTCCCTCCCCGCGCACGGGACGACCGGGCACGGGTCGAGCGGACCGGCCGATCCGCGGCCGAGGGCCTGTTCCTCCGGGGGAGGCGGCGCGGCGGAGGCTCCCTCCGCCGCGCCGGCTCCGTCAGGGGCGCCGGACCGGGTGGACCTCGTACTCCACGGCGGGCGGCGGGGCCTCGACCGGCCCGTCGGGGCCGCAGGGCGCCGGGCCGAACGGTGTGGACGACGGGGAGACGCCGTCGGGCGCGGGCTCCGGGGACCCGGCGGCCAGGCGCGCCATCGACCGCTCCGTGGCCGACCCCGGCTCGGGGCAGTACATCATGACCCGCTGGTCGGTGTCGGGCACGTGGAGCACCTGGCACTCGAACTCCAGGATCCCCGCCAGCGGGTGGTCCACCCTCTTGCTGAACCCGCGCCGTTCGCGGACCTCGCGCGACTCCCACATCCGGGTGAACCTCGGCGAGGTGCCCAGCAGGGTGGTGACCAGGCGGGCGATGCCCGGGTCGCCCGGGTAGCGGGCGTAGGCGGCGCGCAGGTCCGCCACCGTGTGCCCGACGAAGCACGTGTGGTTCGGGTCGTCCCAGTGCGGGTCGTCCTCCGGCTGGGAGAACATCCACTCGATGAGGTTGCGCCGTCCCTCGGGCAGCCGCGCCATGTCCCCGATGAAGTGCGTGGCCATCCGGTTCCACGCGAGCACGTCGTACTTGGCGTCCAGCACGTAGGCGGGGGTGGTGGCCAGGCCGCCCAGCAGGTGCCGCACCGCCCTGGGGACCTCGCGGTCGGGGCCGCGGGTGGCGGGCGGCGCGGCACCGGCCAGGTGGAAGAGGTAGGCGCGCTCGTCCGCGGTCAGCATCAGGGCGCGCGACAGCGCCGACAGCACCTGCCGGGACGGGTTGGGGCCGCGCGCCTGCTCCAGGCGCACGTAGTACTCCACCGACATCCCGGCGAGCTGGGCCACCTCCTGGCGGCGCAGGCCCGGGGTGCGGCGGCGCCCGGTGTCGGGCAGCCCGGCGTCGCCGGGACCGATCCTGCCGCGCCGGTCGCGCAGGAACGCGGCGAGTTCTCCCCGGTCCACCATCACACGCCTCCTCGTTGTGGTCCGCCTCCTCCCAGAGTGCCCCACGAACGCGTTCCTGACAGTGGTACCGCCGATACCAGTCTCGTCCGTTCCTTCCACACGGTCCGGAACCCCTCCATGGTGGGACTCATGGCGAAGACACGGAGGATCGCCCTCGTGACGGGGGCGAACAAGGGGATCGGATTCCAGACCGCGCGACTGCTGGGACTGGAGGGAATGACGGTGCTGGCCGGGTTCCGGGACGCCGAACGCGGAGCCGAGGCGGAGAAGGCCCTGCGGGGGGAGGGGGCCGACGTCCGCGCGCTGGCGCTGGACGTCACCGACGCCGAGAGCGTCCGGGCCGCCGCGGCCCGGGTGGAGGAGGAGTTCGGGCGGCTGGACGTGCTGGTCAACAACGCGGGGGTGGCACTGGGACGGGGCGGTGTCGGCGAGACGGACCCCGCCTCGTTCCTGCGCACGCTGGAGGTGAACGTGGTGGGCACGGTGACGGTCACCGACGCGTTCCTGGGCCTGCTGCGCCGCTCGGAGTCCGCGCGGGTGGTCAACGTGTCCAGCGAGATCGGCTCGATCGGGACGATGACCGACCCGGCCAGCCCGTTCTTCTCGATGGAGGGCAGTGCCGGCTACCCCGCGTCCAAGGCGGCGGTGAACATGGTGACGGCCCTGTACGCGAAGGCGCTCGCGCCCGCCGGGATCAAGGTCAACGCGGCCAACCCCGGGTACTGCGGGACCGACCTCAACGGCAACACGGGCACGCGCACGGCCGAGCAGGGAGCGCGGGTGAGCCTGCACCTGGCCACCCTGCCCGAGGACGGGCCCACCGGGGTGCTCTGGGGGCACCTGGCCTCGGCCGGCGACCCGGAGAGCTACGGGGTCCTGCCCTGGTAGCGGTGGTACCGGCGGCCGGGCGGATCCCCTCCGCCCGGCCGGGGCCTCACCAGGCCCGGACACCGCCGATGGGGGCGGGCAGGCGCTCGCTCAGCCAGGTCCAGGTGCCGTCGTTCTCGGTGAAGCGGCGCTGGACGCGCTCCACCTCCGTGAGCGGGTTGGAGAACACCTCGGTCCACGCCCCGGCGGTGCGCTCCTCCAGGTAGAGGCTGCGTGCGTCGGTGCGCATGCGCACCGCCTGGAGCGTGTGGTTGGAGCCGTCGCGCAACTGGATGCGGTAATAGGCCATGGGAAGTCCCTGGAGTGTGGTTCGTCCTGGATGGAAGAAGGACGGTGCGTTCCCGGCCCGCGCGGCACCGGCGGGTGCGCGTGGGGGATCGGTCTCCCGGAGCGTGCGGCGGGCGTACGCGGCCGGGCCGCGCGGTCGTGCGACGGGTGGCGGCGGGAACGCCGAGACCCGGAGTGCTCCGGGGAACGGGTGCGGGTGCCGGAAGCACCATGCTGTCCGCGTTCCGGACTCTACTCCTGGGAGGGGTACGCCGGAGTCGTAACCACAGATATGGCGGATGAAATCCGGGTGATCCGACGGTGATCACAGGATCCGATTCGGAAAAATGGCCTGATAACACAACGTCGAACGCGATACGTCTGATTCAGCGCGGAATGCGCCCGACCCCGGTCCGGGGGAGGAGCCCGAAGGCTCCGCCCCCGCCCGGGTCAGGCGCTGATCCCCCCGTCCACGCTCACCACCGTGCCGGTGACGAACCGGCCGCCCGGACCGGCCAGGTGGGCGACGGTCTCGGCCACCTCCTCGGGGCGGCCGAAGCGTCCCAGCGGCACGAGGGAGCGGATGCCGTCGGCGCCCGGGCCGTCGGCCGGGTTGGCGTCGGTGTCGGTGGGCCCGGGGTTGACCTGGACCACGGTGACACCGCGCGCGCCCAGGTCGCGGGCCAGGCCCCGTGTCATCCCGGTCAGCGCGGACTTGCTCATGGCGTACAGGGTGAGCCCGCCGAAGGGGATCCGCTCGGCCACGTTGCTGCCCACGGTGATGACGCGACCGTCCTCGCCCATGTGGCGCAGCGCCGCCTGCGCGGCCAGGAAGGGGGCGCGGACGTTCACGGCCAGGACCCGGTCGACCTGGTCCGCGGTGACCTCCTCGTGGGGGCCGAAGGGGAACAGGGCCGCGTTGTTGACCAGTACGTCCAGGCGGCCGAGCGCCTCCACCGTGTCCTCCACGGCCCCGACCACCGCCCCGGCGTCCGCGCTGTCGGCGCTCAGGGCCAGGGCCCTGCGCCCCGCGGCCTCGATCCGGCCGACCACGCGGGCCGCGGCCTCCTCGTCCTGCTCGTAGGTGAGGGCGACGTCGGCGCCCGCCCGTGCCAGCCGCAGCGCGACGGCCGCGCCGATCCCGCGGCTTCCGCCCGTGACGAGCGCGGCCTTGTTCCTCAGGTGCTGTTCGTTCATGGGTTCGATCATGCCGGTCCCGCCCGCGCGGATCCGGCGGAAATCGGACCTGGCGTTACGGGGTCCCCGCGAGGCGGGAGCGGGTCTCCATCAGGGCGAATCCCAGCAGGTTGAGGCCGCGCCAGCGCTCCGGGACCAGCGCGTCGTCGCTCTTGGCGCCCAGCCCGATGCCCCACACCCGGTCGCGGGGGCTGGCCTCCACCAGCACCCGCCTGCCGGTGCCGAGCAGGAACTCCCGAAGGTCCCGGTTCTGGCCGAACTTGGCGACGCCGCCCTCGACCACGATCTGGAAGCGGGCCGCCTCCCACACCCGCTCGTCGAAACCGCGCACCTGGCGGCCGACCACCTTGGCGTCCCGGGGGTGGCCCGCCGCGAGGATCCGCTCCTCGGCCTCGGCGTCGCCGAACAGGCGGGCCTTGGCGGCCATCATGTAGTGCTCCGCGGTGCGGTAGGCGACCCCCTCCACCGTGAAGCCGGCGGGCCACCACTGCGACAGGCAGCTCGCCGACACGCCTCCGGAGGCGGGCGGCTGGTGGCCCCAGAAGCACAGGTACCTGGCCCTGCCCTCCGAGGACACCAGTTCCTCGACCGTGCGCGCGTCCGCGGGATCACGTGTGTCCGTCATGGGGGAAGTGTTCCAGGGGGCGCCGACACGCGCGGGGCGGGTCCTCACTCGAACTGGAAGGACCGCTTGGCCATCCCGTGCCAGA
Organism: Glycomyces fuscus; assembly: GCA_002529455.1. Taxonomy (GTDB): domain Bacteria; phylum Actinomycetota; class Actinomycetes; order Streptosporangiales; family Streptosporangiaceae; genus Nocardiopsis; species Nocardiopsis fusca. Next base: position 35,953 of record NYMS01000033.1, on the reverse strand, counting down.
AGCCGTCCACCGTGGACAGGGAGCGCTCGTGCCCGTCCAGGCCGGCGCCCAAGGCGACGAACAGCGGCGCGAAGTGGTCGTTGCGCGGATGCGCGACCGCCGCGGCGGGGGCCTTGCGCCCGAAGTCCAGCAGGGCGTCCACGTCGTGGTCGGCCACGGCCCGGTTCACCCAGTCGTCGAACTCCACCGACCAGGAGGGCGCCTCCCCGTGGGGCTGCGGGGACATCTCGCGCAGGTTGTGCGTGGTGAACCCGCTGCCGATGATGAGGACCCCCTCGTCGCGCAGCGGGGCCAGGCGGCGGCCCAGGGCCAGGAGCCGGACCGGGTCGAGCGTGGGCATGGAGACCTGGAGCACCGGGACGTCCGCGTCCGGATACATCTCCTTCAGGGGGACGTAGGCGCCGTGGTCGAGCCCGCGCGCCGGGGCCTGGCGCAGGGGCTCACCCGGACCGGTGACGAGTTCGCGGACGCGCCGGGCGAGCGCGGGCGCGCCCGGGGCGGCATATGTGACTCCGTAGTAGCGTTGCGGGAAACCCCAGAAGTCGTAGGTCAGAGGGACCCCGTCCGCCGTGGCGCCGACGGTGAGCGGAGCGTCCTCCCAGTGCGCCGACACCACGAGGATCGCGCTCGGGCGGGCGATGCCACCAGACCAGTCGGCCAGCTGGCGGGTCCACTCGGTGTCGTCCGCCAGCGGCGGCGCCCCGTGGCTGAGATACAGGGTCGGCATGCGCGTCGGCTGCTGCGCCATGGCGGTCCTCCGGTGGCTGGGAGATGGGATATTTGACCAAAACACAGTTGAACTCTCAAGTTATTCCTGGGGGCACGGGCCCGATGGCCGAGACGAGGTGGCTCGACGAGGGCGAGCAGCAGACGTGGCGGGCCTTCCTGGCCGCGGTCCACCTGCTGGAGGGGGCGCTGGACCGGCAGCTCAGGCGGGACTCCGGCATGTCCCACGCCTACTACCAGATCCTCGTGAAGCTGTCCGAGGCCCCCGAGCGCGTGATGACGATGACCGAGCTGGCCGGGAGGCTGCGCTCCTCGCCCAGCCGCCTCTCGCACGCGGCCGCCCGCCTGGAGGAGGACGGCCTGATCCGCAGGTTCAAGCGCCCGGGCGACCGGCGCACCACCCTCGCCGAGCTCACTCCGAGGGGCATGGCCGTGCTGCGCGGAGCGGCTCCGGGCCACGTGCACGAGGTCCGGCGCGTGCTCTTCGACGCGCTCACCGACGACCAGGTCAAGCAGTTGCGGGGGATCGCGGAGTCCATGCTCGGCGTGCTCGACCCGGAGGGCGGGGAGCCGCGGTACACGGAGCCGGACGGTACCGTGCGCCAGGACTGAACCACGTTCTGTTACACCCACTCACCAGGGCGGACGCCGCGGGGGAGAAATATCCCTCATTGGCACTCTATGTGTCCGGGCGGATGCGTACTATCATCTGCTTTCCCAGGAAAAGGTTGTAGTCTCAAGCAACGGTGCGAGGCTCCGGCCCTCTCCTGGGATACCCGCTCACAGAACAGGAACCGCTATGACCGAGAATCCGCTCGTGTCCCGCGTGGGGGACGTCACCGCGCTGCTCGCCAGAGCCGTGGTCGGCGTCGTCTTCATCGCCCACGGTTGGCCGAAGATGTCCGACCTCGACGGCACCGCCCAGGGCTTCGCGTCCATGGGGATCCCCTTCCCGCAGTTCTCCGCGCTCCTGGGCGCGAGCATCGAGGTGGGCGCCGGACTGGCCCTCATCGTCGGGTTCGCCCTGCCCCTGGCCGGACTCCTCCTGGCCTTCATGATGGCCGGCGCCTACTTCTTCGCCCACGTCGGCGACCCGCTGGTCGGCGGCTTCGAGCTCCTGCTGGTCCTCGGCGTCACCGCCCTGGCCCTCGGCTTCGTGGGCGGCCGCCTCTCCCTGGACCGCCTCATGCCGTGGGGACGCCCCCGCCGCCGGACCCCTGAACCGGTACCGGCCTCCTGACCAGGCGCGTCCGGGCCGCCCGCTGCCGGAGGCGGACGGCCCGGGTGCCGCTGGCCCCCCTTTTCCTTACTTGTTTATCTAAATTCACTTTTTCCCCATAAAAACAATCAAATCTCACGCTCTCCTTCACGACAACGGACTTTGACAAACAGCAGGTAGAATTCGGTGCACCCGAAACACCGAGCGGAACCGCGCGTCCGGACCCGTCCCGTGCGCCCCGCCCGTCGAACGGGAGCACCGTGTCCCACCTGGCCCCCCGCCCCCTCGCCCCCGACTGGCAGTTGCGCGTCACCGACCGCGGCGGCACGTCCCTGCACGGAGCCGCGGTACTGGTCGCCCCCGGATACGCGATCACCTGCGCGCACGTCGTCCGCGAGGCCGTCGCCGGGTCCGGCGCCCCCGCCGGGCCCGGCAGCACCGTGCGCCTGGACGCCCCGCGCGGCCTCCCCGGCTGGGAGGCCGCGGCCACGGTCGCCGCCGACGGCTGGTGGTGGGAGGACGCCGCGCCCTGGGACGCGGCGGTACTGCGCCTGGACCGGCCCGCCCCCGTCCCTCCCGCCGCCCCCGCGCGGTACCGCGTCGGCGACCGGGTCCGCGTGCTCGGCTTCCCGCGTTCCGAGAACGGCCTCTGGGTGACCGGGCGGGTCGTCGGCACCGGGGGCAGCCGTTTCGGCTACGTCCAGGTCGACGTCGACTCCCGCGCGGGGTTCACCGTCCTGCCGGGCTTCAGCGGCAGCGGTGTCCGAGAGGAGAGGGGGAACGCCCTTCTCGGTCTGCTCTGCGAGGCGACCGGCAGCGGCAGGGCGGGCTGGATGATTCCGATGGAGGCGATCCCCCGGGTGTGGCCGACCGAGCGGACCGCCGCGGGCGCGGCGGGCAACGGCGGGCGGGAGGCGCTCACGCGCACCGCCAGGGCGATGACCGACCTGCGCACCCTGCTCCTGCCCGACCTGCGCCTGGACCTCTACGTCGCGCTCGACCCCCGGCTGCGCCGCAGGCTCCGCGCCGACCAGGACCTGTTCTCCTTCGCCGCGCAGCTGGTCACCCTCGCCCACGGTGAGTACGGACTCCTCGACGAGGTCCTGGACCTCCTCGACGAGAGGGAGGACGGCGGCGCGGGGATGCTCCGGGTCCGCGAGGCCGCGGCCCCGCTCCTGGGGAGCCCGCCCGGGTGAGCGAGACGATGGCCACCGCGGGGGACCAGGCCTCGGCGGGGGGACGGCCGCCGGCGGGCGGAGCTCCCCCGCCGGACGTGCGGATCGCCCGCGGCGGCACCGGGCCGCGGGCCCCGGTGGACGACGGCACGGAGGGCCTGGTCGACGCCCTGTGCGCGCTCCGGTGCGTCCTCCTCCCGGACGCACGCGAGCAGTTGGCCTACCAGCTGCCGGCGCGGGTCCGGCGCAACCTGCGCATGGAGGGTTCGGCGGTCGAGTTCGCCCGCCACCTGGTCCGCCTCTGCCGGGAGCAGGTGCGCCTGGGCTGCCTCGTGCGCTGGATCCTCTACCTGGAGGAGTACGGCCGCAGCTCGCTGGAGGCGGCCCGGGCCGCGGAGCCGCTGGTCCACGCGGAGGAGTGGGAGCAGCTGTGCCGCCTCCTCCCCGAGGGGACCACCGACGCCGACGTCCGGCTCGTCCGCCGGGAGCTGGGGCAGCACCCCCCGGACCTGGTCGCGGAGGCCTTCGAGACCGCCCGGACCGACCGGTTCACCCCCGCCGAGGCGCCGCCGCACACGGCCTGGGACCGGCTCGTGGACCTGGCCGAGATGACCGTGCCCGAGGGCGCCGAGCTCCCGCTGCGGGTGTTCTGCGCCCTGCTCCCGGGCACCGTCCCGCTGCGCGACTGCGCCGACGTGGTCCTGCTCTGGGGCGGCGGGCGGCGCGAGGGCGCGGCCGCGCCGCCGGGACGGAGCACGCCCGCCCGGCTCGTCGTGCACGTCACCCAGGGCGGGAGCAGGGACCGCTACGACGTCGAGTACTGGACGGTGCTCAGCGAGAGGCGGGGGAGGGCACCGGACTTCTGCGGCCACGGGCACACCCCGCACATGGAGCCCGAGCGCATCGGCGCCCACGTCGGGGGCCTGCTCACCCTGCTGGAGGTGGACCACCGCACGGGATACCACGAGGGCGTGCGGGTCGAGCTGGTCGGACAGCTGGACCTGCTCCGCCGCCTGGAGGCCGAGCGCTGGCAGGAGGCCGGGGAGGGCGACCGCAGGCTCGGGTCCCGGGCCCAGGTGGTCTACCGGGCGGAGGAGCTGGTGGACCCCGTGCGCGGCGACACCGCGCAGGCCCGGCTGACCTGCGCCCGCCGGTGGGAGGGGCTCGCGAACGCGTGCGAGGTCCTGCACCTGGACACCGCGCACGAGGCCGGGCGCAGGACGCGCAAGGGCGGGCGGACCTACCGCGAGCCCCTGGCCGAACGGCTCCGGGACGACAGGATCGTCGCCCTCTCCGTTCCCTCACATCTGGACGAATGCCACATGTCGGTCTGGTCGGCGCTCATGATCGGGGTTCCGATCGTGATCTGGCGTTCCGCTGACAATGGCCCGGGGGCGAGTCCGTGGCTCAATCTGGGAAAGGTGGGACGGGAGGTGCCAGTGTCACCCGAAAGAATACGAGCGCTTCCCAAGGCGCTCCACCAATCGCGTTCCGGATGCGTTTCCCCGGACGATACCGGGTACATCGAAGAAAGCTTCGAGGTCGCCGTCTTCTATCACGACACCCTTCCGGTTCTGCCTGTCCCCCGACCGATGACCCTCCCACAGCATCCGACAGCCCCCCTTGGGCGCGGCTCGAAGGGCCTGCCATGACCACACCAGCCGAACCCGGGTCGACCAGCTCCGCGCCGGAGTGGTGGATCTTCCACGGCACAGGTCAGCCCCGCCCGCACCTGGACCTCGCCGCCCAGCTCCCCCCGCCTCCCCGGTGGCGCGTCTACGGCGGCGGACGGGACCCCGCCGGGACCGGCGCGGACCCCGCGTTCTACGACCCGGGGCCGCGGGCCGCGGTGTCCGGCACGGAGAGCGAGCGCCACCTGGGTCCCGTCCGCCCCTGGAGCTTCCCCGTTCCCCTGGGGCCGCACCGCCGCCAGCTGCTGGACAAGGTCAACGCGGCCATCTGCCTGCGCCGGCCGCTGCTGCTGGTGGGTCCGCCCGGGGTCGGCAAGTCCAGCCTCGCCCACCAGGTCTCCCGCGAGCTGGGCCTGGGCCGGGTCCTGCGCTGGGCCGTCACCAGCCGCAGCACCGTGCGCGAGGGCCTGTACGCCTACGACCCCCTGACCCAGATCCACGACCTCAACCTGGAGAACGCCCGCAACCGGGCCCTCGGCGCCCGGGACCGCCGCTACGCGGTGGCCAACGGCACCGAGGCCGACGCCCACCTGCGCAGCAGCGCCGAGTCGATCGGCCGCTACCTCACCCTGGGGCCCCTGGGCACCGCCTTCCTGCCCACCCGGCTGCCCCGGGTGCTCCTGGTCGACGACTTCGACCTGGGCGACTTCGACCTGCCCGGCGACCTGCTCGACCTGTTCGAGAACGGCGGCTACGCCATCCCCGAGCTGGGCAGGCTGGCCAACGTGGCCGAGGCGATCCGGGTGGCCACCGACGACCCCGGACGCACGGCGGTGGTCGAACGCGGCGAGGTCCTGTGCTCGGCCTTCCCCATCACCGTGGTGACCTGCAACGACGACCGGGACCTGCCGCCCGCCTTCCTGCGCCGCTGCATCCCGGTCCGGGTGGGGCTGCCGGACGAGGACGAGCTGGTGGCCGCCGTGGCCGGGCACTTCGACGGCGACCCGCCCACCGGCACGCGGACCCTGGTCACCGAGTTCCTGCGCAGGAGCGCCGACGGCCACGGCCTCGCCGTGGACCAGCTGCTCAACGCCGTGCACCTGGCCGGCGCCATGGGGCAGGGCGAGCCGGGGCCCGAGCAGGTCCGCCACCTCTCCGACCTGCTCTGGCACCGCCTCACGGAAACCCCGGGATGAGCCCCGCGCACCAGCCGGGGGACGACCGCCCCCGGGACTCCGGCGACCGGTCGGGCGGTGCCGCGGGGGGCCTCACGCCCACGGAGTGGGCGGACGCACTCCACCTGGCGGCCCTCCAGGCGCGCGCCGAGGCCGCGCGCCGAGGCCGGCCGGTGTTCCCGGCACCGCCCGCCGACGGGCCTTCGCCGGGGGAGGCCGCCGGTTCCGCCACGCCCCCGTGGGAGGCCGCCGGGCCTCCCACGACTTCGCCGGGCCCACCGTCCGGCACGGGTTCCGGAGCCGCCGGGCCACCGGCGCCGGGGCGGCCCGACGGCGGGGCGGAGCCCGGGAGGGACGGCCCCGCCGCCGGGCGCGACCCCCGTGAGCGGCTCCCGGATCCGCGGACGGTCCCCGGCCGGGAGCGGACGCCCCCGCGCGGGCACCGGGGCCCGGGGAACTGGCCGCCGGTGGAGCCCTCCGGGCTCGTCCAACCGGTCCTGGACCGGCGCCAGGAGCTGGTCGCCGCGCTGGGGCCCTTCCACATCACCGAGCCCCGGGGACGGCCGGACGGCATCGACCCGGGGGGCACCGCGCGCAACTACGCGCGCTCGCTCCTGGACAGCCTCCACTGGTCCGAGGACGAGCGCGAGGACGTCGGCGTCCCGGTGGTGCCGCAGCCGTGCGCGCGCCGGGAGCGGGCGGTGGACCTCACCCTCCTCGTCGACGACGGAGTCACCATGCTCTTCCAGCGCGCCCCGGCCGCCGAGTTCGTCCGGCTCGCGCGCTCCGCCGGAGTCTTCCACGAGGTGGTGTCCCTGCACTTCGACTCCGGGCGCACCGGCGCCCCGGTGCTGCGCGACGGGCACGGGCGCCCCGGCCGCCCCGGGGGGAGGGGCCGCGCGCACGTGGTCCTGTTCCTCACCGACGGACTCGGCGCCGCCTGGCGCGACCGCGGGTTCCAGGGCTGGGTGGCCGAGACCGCGGGCCGCGACGCGGTCGCGATCCTCCACCTGCTCCAGCCCCGCCTGTGGCGGCGCGGCGCCATCGCCACCACCCCCATGGAGCTGGGCGCGCCCCGGGCCGCCGGCCCCTGCGCCGCGAACACCCGGTACGCGCGGGAGCGCACGCTCACCGACCCGGCGGAGGGGGAGGGATGCGCGCGGGGGGCGCTGGTGCCCGTGCTGCCGCTGGACCCCCGGCCGATCCGCGACTGGGCGGTCTTCGCGGTGGGGCGGGGCCGCGGGCGCCTGTGGGCGCACACCGCGCGGTTCCCCGCGGGGGAGGACCCCGCCCTCCCCGGGGCGGCCCACGCGCGGGAGGCGGACTTCGACGCGGAGCGGGAGGCGCGGCGCTTCCGGCAGCTGGCCAGCCCCGAGGCGTTCGACCTGGCGGTGGCCCTGGCCGCCGTGCCGCTGGACCCGCGCCTGGTGGAGGCGGTCTGCGAGGACGTGCTCGGCCGCACCACGCCCTCGGAGCTGACGGAGGTCTTCTTCAGCGGGCTGGTGCACGGCGTCGGCTGGGGGGAGGAGGACGGACCGGTCGGGTGGGACTTCCGCCCGGGGGTCCGGCGGGCCCTGCTGTCGCTGGGCGGCCGGGTCTCCGACATCCGCCGGGTGCTGGGTCTGGCGGCGGAGCGCCTGCGGTGGGTGGACCCCTGGTTCGACGCCCTCCGCCTCATGCTGCGGGGCAGGCACGCCGATTTCCCCCAAAGGACGCGGGTGTCCCACCACTGGGCCAATTCCATGCTCCCGGCGGTGGAGAGCGCGGCCCTCACCCGGCGTTACGCCGAACCCATCAGGGAATACGCCGACGTCGCCGGAGCGGGTGCGACCCGCGGCGCAGCGGAAACGCCGGATCAGGGTACGCAGCCGCCCGCTGGTCTAGTATTGCCGAAGGTTTCCGGATCTGCGCGTGTGGGCGAGAAGAACGGCTGGAAGGCGCGGAACAGAGCACCCTTTTCTGAACGGTCGGGGAAAGAAACTCATATGGCCACAAAACTGTCAAATGAGGATATGATGCAAGAATCTGGCGACCAACCCACCGGTCGTACGTCCCGATCGTCCACGAGTGGCCGGCCGCTCAACGCGGTCTGGGTCCAGGTTCCGCGCCGCAACAGCGCCTTCACCGGGCGCGAGGAACTGCTCTCCGCGCTGCGGGGACAGCTCCTGAAGGGAAGGCGCCAGGTCATCACCGCCCTGAACGGGATGTCGGGGGTCGGCAAGACCGAACTCGCGAAGGAGTACCTGTACCGGTACGCGTCCGACTACGACCTGATCTGCTGGGTCCCCGCGGCCCACAGCAACCAGCTGCGGGAGAGCTTCTCCGTCCTGGCCTCCAGGCTCAGGCTGGACAGCGCGGGCGCGGGCAGCGGGCACGTCCTGGAGAACGTGCTGGAGGCCCTGCGCCAGGGTGTCGACTACCCGCGCTGGCTCCTCGTCTTCGACAACGCGCAGGCCCGGTCCGAACTGGATCAGTATCTTCCTGTCGGGGGCGAGGGCCACGTGATCATCACTTCTCGGGACTCCAGCTGGACGGTGAGGGGCGGCGACGCCTACCTCTCCGTCCGCGAGTTCGACCGGGCCGAGAGCATCGAGCTGCTGAAACGGCGCGGACCCGCGTCGCTGACCGACGAGGAGGCCGACCAGCTGGCGCACGAGCTGGGCGACCTGCCGCTGGCCCTCAACCAGGCCGCCGTGTGGCTGCACGAGAGCGGGATGGCCACCGAGGAGTACCTGCGCCAGTTCGCGGAGAAGAGCCAGGAGATGCTCGACCTCCTGCGCCCGGTGGACAGCGCCTACCCGGTGGCCGTCGCCGCCGCCTGGAACGTGTCCCTGGACCGGCTGGCCACCACCAACCCGGCGGCGCTCCAACTGCTCCAGCTCTGCTCCTTCATGGCGACGGCGCCCATCCCCCGGACGCTGTTCAACTTCGCCCGGGGCATCGAGGGCCCGGCGGAGCTGCGCGGCGCCCTGGAGGACCCGGCCAGGCTCGGCATGGCGATCCGCGACATCGGGCGCAACAGCCTCGCCCACATCGACCACCAGCGCAACACCGTCTCCCTGCACCGGCTGGTGCAGCGCGCCGTCCAGGCGCCGATGAGCGACGAGGAGCGCGAGGAGATGCGCCACTGCGCCCACCAGCTGCTGGGCCGCAACGACCTCCAGGTGGTGGCGGTGGACGCCTCCGAGCGCTACACCCAGCTGCTGCCGCACGTGTGGGCCTCCGAACTGTGGAACTGCACCGACCCCTGGGCGCGCAACCTGGTGGTGCAGATGTGCCGGGTCGCGGTGCTGCGCCAGGAGTTCGACGAGGCCCGCCGCCTGGGCGAGACCGCGCACGAGTGGTGGCGCCTGCAACTGGGGGAGAACCACCCCTCGACCCTGGGCATGGCGGTCCAGATCTCCACGGCGATGCGCGGCCAGGGGCACCTGGAGCAGGCCCTCGAACTGTGCGACGCCACCCTGGAGACCCTGCGTGAGACGCAGAACCCCGAGGACCCCGAGACCCTGGAGGCGGAGATCGAGCACATCCGCACCCTGCGGTTCCTGGGCCGGTTCCGCGACTCGCTGACGGCGGCGGCCGAGGCCTACCACCGCCGGGTGCGCCTGTTCGGGGAGGACGACCCGCACACCCTGGTCACCGCCCACTTCCGCGCCTTCAACCTCCTGCTCAGCGGCGACCCGGAGGCGGCCGCCGACCAGTACCGCGACACGCTGGTCCGGCTGGAGGCCGTCTTCGGCCCGGACCACCCGCGCACCCTCGGCACCAACAACGGCTACGCCGAGGCGCTGATGGAGAAGGGCCGCTTCCGGGAGGCCGAGGAGATCCAGGCCCACCAGGTCGAGAGGATCATCGGCCTGATGGGGGAGGAGGACAACCGCGTCCTGGGCAACCAGCGGACGCTGGCCGTCATGCGCCGACGCGTCGGCCACCACCGGGAGGCGCTCGCCCTGTCGGAGCGGACCTGGCAGCGCTTCCGGGTCAAGTACGGCGTGGACGACAACGAGACCATGTACGCCGCGCTCGTGCACTCCATGTCCCTGAGCGCGGTCAACCAGCACGACGAGGCGCTGGAGCTGGCCCAGACCACGGGGGAGCGCTACGTCAAGCTCCTGGGCGAGCGCCACCCCTACGTGGGGGCGGCCGACGTCAACCGGGCGATCATCCTGCGCCAGCTGGGCAGGGTGGCCGAGGCCCGACAGCTGGACGAGCGCTCGCTGGAACTGTTCCTGGACCGGCTCGGCGCCTACCACCCCAGCACCCTGGCCTGCCTGGTGAACCTGGCCAACGACCACTTCCTCATGGGGAACGCGGCCGGTGCCCGGGAGCGGGACGAGGAGGCGCTGAGCGGCTGCGAGAGGGAGCTGGGTGCGTCGCATCCGCTGACCCTGCTGGCCCGGCGCAACCTGCTCGTGGACCGCAGGGCCCAGGGCGAGGACGTCGACGCCGAGTTCGTCGCCGTGGAGGACGGCTACCGCGAGGTGATGGGGTCCGACCACCCCGCCACGCTCAGCCTCCGCAAGACCGTGCGCGGGGACGCCGACATCTACCTCGCCCAGATGTGACCGGGTGCGGTCCGGGGAGCGCCTCCCGGACCGCGCGCCGTTCATCGGAGCCCGGTGAGCCGGAGCAGCGCGACCCACTGGTGCGCGGGCAGGGCGAGCGCCGCGTGGACGGGGTGCGTGGAGTCGCGCAGACCGACCGTCCGCGGGGCGCCCAGCACGGCCTCGACGCAGTTCCCGTTGTGGTCGTTGCTGTGGCTCGACTTCCGCCACCGACCGGGTTCGTGTCCCAGCCCTCTCACGGGCACTCCCGTCCGCTCTGTCCCCGCTGGTTGTTCCTACGCACGCGGCGGCCTCGATTCTCTCAGTTCCACCATTGGTCGCTCCTGTTTCCCGAGCAGTTCTGAAAGTGCGATCGGGTCCGACTCCGGTCCAGTTATGTATTCCGATGATTACAGGGGCCGACTTGTACATGCCCACTGGAGTGGTGTTCATGTTGTCCGGACACGGCCGTTCCCCGGACGGGCCCCGAAAGGACGCGAATGATACGCCGGAGAGCGGTTCCGCTTCGGTGCCGGGAGCGCCGGCCCCGTGCGGTGCCCGGCGCTCCCGGCGCCGACGCGGGCCCCCCTCGGGCGGGTGTGCGAGAAGCCCGTGCCCGCCGGGCTTTCGGGCTCGGTAGCGTCCGGTGCGCAGGGGCGCTCGGCCCTCCCGGGGCCCTCCCGGGGCCCTCCCGGGCACGTCCCGAGGGGCGCGGCCGGGAGGCGGGGAGGCGGCCGCCGCGCTCCCTGGGCCGCGGAAACCGTGTTCCGGGGAAAGGGTGTCCGCCGTTGGTCCGCGGGATCCGGGTGATTTTCGCTCCCATTGCGGCGCGGGGTTCGGGTGTTCCGTTCCGGGGCGGTTCGCTTTGCGTTCGTCCGGTGCGCTCGGGGAGAGGCGGACGCCGCGGGGCGGACGCAATTGCGGATCCGGTGTTATGGCCGCGGAAATGGCGGCCGGGCCCGGGGCCGCCCGGGCCCCGCGCCGCGCCGCAGGCGGGCGGTGACCCCCGAGGGGCCGGGGACGCCGCACGGGGGCCGGGGCGCTGTCCCCCGGCGACGTGCCGTGACCGGGGTGAACACTGCCTAACATGCTGGACATGCGCATTCTCGTGGTCGAGGACGACGACAGGGTCGCCCGTGGTCTGGTGACCGCCCTGCGGACGGCGTCCTTCGACGTCCAGAGGGTCGCCACCGCCGAACGGGCCCTGAGCGCCCCGCCCGCCGACGTCGTCCTCCTCGACCTCGGCCTCCCCGACGCGGACGGCATCGACCTGCTCCGCAAGCTCCGCGACCGCCCGCAGACCGCCATCATCGCCGTCACGGCCCGGAGCGAGGAGCGCGACCGGGTGCGCGGTCTGCGGGCCGGTGCCGACGACTACGTGGTCAAGCCCTTCGGCGTCGCCGAACTCCTCGCCCGCATCGACGCCGTCCTGCGACGCACCCGCGCCGCGCGGGCCGAGGCCGCCGAGGAGGAGCCCGCGCTCAGGATCGGCGGGCTCACCGTCGACCCGGGCTCCCGCTCGGCCAGTGTCGGCGACACCGAGCTCCAGCTGACCCGCAAGGAGTTCGACCTGCTCGCCCTCCTGGCCTCCCGCTCCCCGGCGGTGGTCGCCCGCGACCAGATCCTCGACCAGGTGTGGGGCACGGCCTGGGAGGCCTCCTCCAGGACCCTGGACACCCACATCGGATCGCTGCGCGCCAAGCTCGGCCACGCCGTGCAGATCCGCACCGTGCGCGGTGTCGGCTACCTCCTCGACCGGTCCTGAGCCGTGCTCCGCAGACTGCTCACCATCCTGCTGCCCGCCGCGTTCGTCCTGGTCGCCTCGGCGGTCATCCCCCTGGGGACGGTCATCGCCCAGCAGCTGACCCAGGAGGTCTACGTCGACCGCCTGGGGGACGCGGGCCGCTTCGCCGCCCTGGCCCGCACCGCCCTGGAGACCGGCCGCACGGAGGCGCTCGTCCAGGAGATGGCCCGCTACGAGGAGCTCTACGGCATCCCGGTGGTCGTGGTCGCCCCCGACGGCGAGATCATCGCCGGGTCCGGCAGCGCGGCGCACCAGCGCGACGTGCTCACCGGGCTGGGCTCGCCGGAGACCCTCACCGTCGCCCTGGCCGGGGAGCGCCCCGCCCCTCCGACCACCGTCTGGCCCTGGGAGTCCGACCCCCTCGTGGTCGCCGAACCCATCGGCCGCGACAGCGAGGTGACCGGGGCGGTCATCGTCGCCGCCCCCACCGACCGGCTCGGCACCGACATCCTCGTCTCCTGGGGGTGGCTCGCCCTGGCCAGCCTGGTTCCCCTGACGCTCCTGGTGGCGGCCTCGCTGCCGCTGTCGCGCTGGGTCCTGCGCCCCATCGGACGGCTCGACGCCGCGACCACCGCCGTCGCCTCGGGGGACCTGGACGTCCGGGTGGACGCCGAGCGGGGCCCTCCGGAGCTGCGCCGCCTCACCGAGTCCTTCAACACGATGGTCGACGTGGTGCGCAGGGCCCTGGAACGCCAGCGCTCCTTCGTCTCCGACGCCTCCCACCAGCTGCGCAACCCCCTGGCGAGCCTGCGCCTGGCGGTGGAGAACCTCGCGCCCTACCTCAGCTCGGAGGAGGCCCGGGAGGCGCACGCCGTGGCGGTGGACGAGACCACGGCCATGCACCGGATGCTCAACTCCCTGCTGGCCGCGACGCGCCTGGAGAGCGTCACGGGCACCGAGACCGTGGACGTGCCCGAGCTGGTGGGGACCCGGGTGGAGCGCTGGCGCGCCCTGGGGGAGGCCCGGGGGATCACCGTCACCGTGGACGTCCCCGACGGACTGCGGGTGTGCGCCCCGGCCGGGGGCCTGGGCAGCATCCTCGACGAACTGGTGAGCAACGCCCTGCGCCTGTCCGGGGGGACCCGGGTGGAGGTGCGGGCCGAGGCGGGCGACCCCGCGCGGATCAGCGTGCTCGACGACGGGGAGGGGCTTGCGGAGGAGGAGCGCGGCCCCGCCCTGGACCGCTTCTGGCGCTCGTCCCGCCAGCAGAACACGGAGGGGACCGGCATGGGGCTGGCGATCGTCTCCGGCCTGGTCCGCGAGGCCGGAGGGACACTGGAGCTGGGCGGGGGGCTGCCCGGAGGCGGACGGCCCGGCCTCGGCGTGGTCATCGGGCTGCCCTCCGAGGAGTGAGCCTCAGGAGGGCTTGTTGTCCCGGTACCAGCGCGCGGCTCCGGGGTGCAGGGGGACCATGCTGGTGGAGATGCCGGTGCGCACGTTGATCTGCGCCGCCTCGGGGCGGGAGAGGGCGATGCGCCCGGCGCCGGTGTAGACGGTGTCGGTGATGACGTGGGCCAGGTCGTCCGACAGGTCGGCCGCGCACAGCAGCAGGTTCGGTATGGAGACGGTGGGGCAGGCGGGCACGCCCTCGTAGGTGGTCGCCGGGATGGTGGCGGGAAAGTACTTCTCGGGGTGGGCCTCGGCCATGGCGGACGCGGCGTCCCCGAGGTCGATCAGGCGCGTCGCGTGCGCGCGGGCCAGGTCGGCGACCGCGGGCGTGGGCAGCCCGGTCAGGGAGAACATCGCGTCGATCTCCCCGCGCCCCAGGGCCTCGGCGGAGGCCGCCTGGTCCAGGCGCACCTCCTCCATCCCCAGCCCGGTCTCCGCGATGATCTGCGCCACGGTGAACTCGGTGCCGGAGTTGACCGCGCCCACCGAGACCCGCCGCCCCTCCAGGTCGGACAGGGAGCGCACGGGCGAACCGTCCAGGACAGCGAGGTGCATGAAGCTGTCGTAGAGGCGCCCGATCGCGCGGAAGGGGCCGGCGTCGGCCGCCTCGTCGGCCAGGACCGAGTCGAGGCTGGTCAGGCCCAGGTGGGCCTCGCCCGCGTCGATGAGCAGCAGGTTGTCGTGCGAGGCGCCGGTCTCGACGGCCTCCACCCGGGTGTCGGGCAGCCGGGCGTCCAGCAGGCCCGCGATCTCCGCGCCGATCTCGCGGTAAACGGCCCCGGCCGGGCCCGTGGCCACGACGAGCGACGCCGGAGCGGGGGAGGACTCGCGCCACGCGCAACCGCCCAGCGCGACCGCGACGAGCGCCCCCGCGGTCCCCCTCAGGGCGGTGCGCCGGTTCGGTCCATGCATACCCGCAGCTTAGGTCAGGGGAACGGCGGTTCCGACCCCGCAGGTCACACGAGCCACACCCTGCACATGATTACCGCGTGTCCCACACAACCCACCCACGGTTCCGCAATGTCAGAGGAACCTCAAATCTTCGCTGAGACCTTGGCCACGCGGGGAAGAGATACACACCATCGCTGTATCAATCCGGGGTAACCGGGGAGGAACCCGACGGTAAAGGCCAGCGTCACTTCCCGGCGGCTCACCACTCAGGAGGAATCCATGGCGTCCCAGACGGGTGTCGACGCGCCCGACACCTCATCCCCCACGCAGGACGGCAGAGTCACCAGGGGCCCCTCGCCCTCGCGCGTCGTCGGGCTGGTCGCGGGCCCGCTGGTCGGCCTGCTGGTCTACTTCCTCATGCCGGACATGCCGATGCCCGTCATCGACGGCGAGGACGGCGAGACGGTCCTGTCGGCCAACGGCCGCGCGGTGGCCGCGGTGACCGCGTTCATCGCCATCTGGTGGGCCACCGAGGCGATCCCGATCCCGGTCGCCTCGCTGCTGCCGCTGGTGCTCTTCCCCCTCCTGCTGGAGGGCACGCCCATCGGCAGCGTCGCCTCGTCCTACGGGTCGGACACCATCTTCCTGTTCATGGGCGGCTTCATGCTCGCCCTGGCGATGCAGAAGTGGAACCTGCACAAGCGGATCGCCCTGGTCATCGTCTCCAAGGTCGGCTCCAACACCGCGGGGCTGGTCGGCGGCTTCATGATCGCCACCGGGTTCATCACGATGTGGGTGTCCAACACCGCGACCGCCGTGATGATGCTTCCGGTCGGCCTCTCGGTGGTCGCGCTGATCACCCAGTTCCGCGACGGCAGGACCGACGCGAACTTCGCCACCGCGCTCATGCTCGGCATCGCCTACTCGTCCTCCATCGGCTCGGTGGCCACCATCATCGGCACGCCGCCCAACGTCCTGATGGTCGGCTACCTCGCCGAGACCCACGACATCCACATCGGCTTCGGCGAGTGGATGCTGGTCGGCCTCCCGCTGGCCGCGGTCTTCATGCTCATCGCCTGGTTCGTGCTGGTGAAGGTCTTCCCGCCGAAGATCAAGAAGGTGAAGGGCGCCCAGGAGCTCATCCGCTCCGAACTCGCCGAGATGGGTCCGATGGCGCGCGGCGAGAAGCTCGTGCTCGCGGTCTTCGCCTTCGCCGCGCTCTCCTGGATCTTCGTCCCGGTCCTGGCCGACAACTTCCTGCCGTGGCTGTCCAGCGTCAGCGACGCCGGTATCGCGATGACCGTCGCGGTCCTGCTGTTCCTCATCCCGGTCGGTCGCGGGGACCGCCTGCTGGACTGGGACACCGCCGTGCAGCTGCCGTGGGGCGTCCTGCTCCTCTTCGGCGGCGGCCTGGCCATCTCGGCGCAGTTCACCGCCTCCGGTCTGAGCACCTGGATCGGCAGCCAGGTCGCCATCCTGGAGGGCGTGCCCACCTGGGTGCTGATCCTGGTCGCGGCCGCGCTGGTCCTCTTCCTGACGGAGCTCACCAGCAACACCGCGACCGCGGCCACCTTCCTGCCCATCCTCGGCGGCGTCGCGGTGGGTATGCAGATCGACATCCTGTCCCTGGTGATCCCGGTGGCCCTCGCCGCGACCATGGCCTTCATGCTCCCGGTGGCCACGCCGCCGAACGCGATCGTCTTCGGCTCCGGCCACGTGCGGATCGGTCAGATGATGCGCGGTGGCGTGTGGCTCAACCTCATCGCGCTGTTCCTGATCCTGGTCACCATGTACACCATGGTCACCTGGGTCCTGGGAGTCAGTCTGTAGGAGTACGCGCTGCGGGCAGCCCCCCGAGGTCGAGGGGGCTGCCCGTTGTCGTGTTCAGGTAGGGCCTTCGGTGGAGCCCAGCCGTGCGCCCGTGCACTCGCGGGTCCCGCGCGCCACCGGGGGTGGAGGTCGTGGTGCTCTCTGGTGGAGAGGGTCACCGGTGGGGTGAGGACCGGGTGAGAGCGGGTTCGCCCAGCGAACGTGCCGAGCGAGATCCGCCGGCTCGGCCCGCCCGAGGGGTCCTTCCTCCGGCGCGGCTTGTCCGGGGTCGGCCGTGCTCGGGTCAGCGCTCCTGGGAGCGCGCCCTCAGCCATCCGGGAACGGGGGCCCAGCCCGGTCCAGACCGGCATCAGCGACCACCAAGCCCCACACGTGACCGCGCGTCGTAGGGGAGCGCAAGGTGCAGAGCGCCGCCGCGTCAGCGACCACGCAACCGTAGGGCCCGGGCTGGTGGGCGACCAAGGGCTGCGTACACCGCCGAGGTCCGCCGAAGACCCCGCTCCCGACCCCCTGTGGTGACCGTTGCCGTCAGAGGGGGCACTCCGGCCCCGGCCCCCACTCCCACCCCCGTCCCCTTCGGTGCGGGCGGAGCCCCCGGCCTCCCACAGCGGCGGCCCGCCTTCCCCCTCGGGAAGACGGGCCGCCAGCCGGTCTGCTCCTACGCGGACTCCTCCACGCGAGTTCTCCTACGCGAGCTCTCCTGCTCGGAGCCTCCTACTCGGACTCCGTGCCCACCGTGCGCTGGGAGTCCAGCTTCCGGTAGTGCCTCGCCCTCGCGCCCAGGATCGTCGTCGCCAGCAGCGTCGCGAGCAGGGAGGCCACCAGCACGCCCGTCTTGGCGTGCGCCAGGTGGTCCGGGGAGTCGGGGAACGTCAGCTCGCTGATCAGCAGCGACACGGTGAACCCGATACCTGCCAGCTGCGACATACCGACGATGTCGATCCACTTCAGGCTGGGGTTGAGCTCGGCCCTGGTCACCTTGGTGGTCAGCCACGAGCCGCCCGCGATGCCGATCACCTTGCCGAGGATGAGGCCCGCGATGATGCCCAGCGCCGCGGTGTCGGTGAGGACCTCGCCGACACCGTCGAAGACCACGCCCGCGGAGAAGAAGGCGAAGATCGGCAGGGCCAGACCCGCGGACCAGGGGCGCAGCAGCTGCTCCACACCGTGGCTCGGGTCGTGGTGCTCGCCGGGCAGCTTCCGGGTGCGCATCAGCAGACCCATGGCCACGCCCGCGATGGTCGCGTGCACGCCGCTCTCGTGGACCAGGATCCAGATCACCAGGGCCAGGGGCACGTAGACCAGCCAGTTGGGCACCGCCGAAGCGTTGAGCTTGGCGGCCAGCCCCTTGCCGCGCTGGAGGTACCAGAAGACCGCCAGGCCCGCGGCGGCCACCAGCAGGGCCACGAAGTTGATGCCCGACGTGTAGAAGACCGCGATGACGATGACCGCGCCGAGGTCGTCCACGATCGCCAGCGTCAGCAGGAAGGTCCGCAGCGCGGGCGGCAGCCCGCGGCCGACCACCGCGAGGATCGCGATGGCGAACGCGATGTCGGTCGCCATCGGGATGCCCCACCCGTGGACGGTGTCGGGTGAGGTGAGGTTGATCACGACGTAGAGCAGGGCGGGGACGATCATGCCGCAGATCGCCGCGACGATCGGCAGCATGGCGCGCCGGGGGTTGCGCAGCTCTCCGTGGACGAACTCCTGCTTGAGCTCGTTGCCGACGACGAAGAAGAAGATCGCCAGGAGGCCGTCGGCCGCCCAGGTCTCCAGGGACAGGTTCAGGTGCAGGGACTCGGGCCCGAAGCTGATCGCCCGCAGGTTCTCGTAGGACTCGCCGAAGGGCGAGTTGATCCAGACGAGAGCGAGGATCGCGGCGCCGATCAGCAGGAAGCCGCCGACGCTGTCGCTGCGCAGTGTGTCGGCCAATCGTGAGATCGGGCCGGGGCGCTCGGAGCGCAGAATCGGGTCAATGCTCATGTGCAACTTTCCGGGCGTACGACTGTGAGGACTCGCCGACCAGTCTTCCCGGCACACCTAGGCGCGGGCGCGCCTCGCCCATGCTCGCCGAAGATGGGATGAATGTCCAGTCCAGAGGCTATGTGTCCGTTCCGGCCGGGGTCTTCTCGCACGGGCCAGGACCGTTGCCCGCCTCTGTCCGGAGTGCCGGACACGGTGGACCCCCGGGGGAGAGCCGGCTGGTCGTCCGGCTCGTCCGTTCCGGGCACCGGCCCGGCGCGTGGGCCGGGCCACCGCCTGTTCCCCGCCCGTACACAGGAAGGTCCCGGGGCCCGTCGGGGCACCGGGACCACGGCGAAGGGCCTCAGGCCTTGCGGTTCTCGCCCAGCTCCTCCTCGATGGGGTTGACCGGGCGGCTCTCCTTCATGGACTCGGCCATGCCGGGCTTCCCGTGCTCCCTGCGCAGCTGCGCGCGGGCGGACTCGGTGTGCGAGTCCGTCTCCGAGCGGGGCAGGGGCACCGAGCGCAGCACCTCGTTGGCCTCGTTGTACTGGGCGGGCGGCATCGCCCGCAGGGCGCTGAGCAGTTCCTCGTCGGCGCCCGCGTCCAGGGCGTGCGTCACGATCCGGTCCTTGTCCGCGGGGAAGTCCACTTCCCCCAGGACGTCCTGTAGTCCCTCGATGCCACGCTTGACGCTCATCGTCAGTCCCTCCGACTCGTGCGAGGGCCGGGCCGCTCCACCCCGCTCAACGGGGGAGAGCAGCCTGACCTGCGAGGACACTGGGGGCGCCTACCCGGTCGGAGGGAGGCCCAATCGTCGGGGGAGCGGGCGGGCCCCCGCGCGGCATCCGGCGGGGCGCCACGGCCCCCGGGCCACCACGGTGCGAAACCCCCAGCGGGGGCGTCCCGCACCGCAGCGGCCCCAGGTCACCGCCGCGGGCGGCCGGAGGCGTCCGCGGCGGAGGGCCTCAGCCCTGCTCCGCGGCCGTTGCGCCGTCGGGGCGCAGCAGCGGCATGACCTTCTCCCCGAACGCCGCGAGGTCGGCGTGGTAGTCCGGGAAGATCAGCATCAGGCCGTCGAGCTCGGCGTACTCCACGATCTCGCGGATGCGTCCGGCCACCGTCTCCGGGGACCCGGTCACGAAGGGCGTCTGGAACGCCTCGTCCTCGGGCCGCTCGGAGGTCAGCGACAGGGCCTTGTCCAGGGGCAGGCCCCAGGACCGCTTCATGTTGACCAGGGCGTCGATGTCCGCGCCGCGGCCGTACTCCAGCCGCCGCTCCTCGGCCGCGGCGTCGGTCTCGTCCATGACGACGGTGAGCATCGAGTACGTCTTGATGCTGCGCCCCTCCTTCTGGGCGCGCTCCTTGACGTCGCGGCTGGCGTCGCGCAGGCCGGGCAGGTCCTCCGCGGTCAGGAACGAGCCGTCGCAGTGCCGCGCCTGGAAGTTCAGGCCGGTGTCGGAGCGGCCCGCGCTGATCAGCGTCGGCGCCGGAGAGGGGTGGGGCCGCGAGCGGCAGTCGTCGAGCTTGAAGAACTCGCCGTCGTGGGTCACCGAGTCCTCGGTCCACAGCCGCTTGAGGACGCTGGTCCACTCCTCGGTGTACCGGTAGCGGTCACCGTGGCCGATGTCCTCGCGCCACAGGCCCATCTGGGCGAACTCGTCCACGTAGGAGCCCACCACGATGTTCATCCCGGCGCGTCCGCCGCTGATGTCCTGGAGGGTGGTGTACATCTTGGCGGCGAGGGCCGGGTGGAACAGGTTCGTGTGGACGGTCGCCCACACCTTGACGTGTTCGGTGGCCTCCGCGAGCCCCGACATCATCGTGATCGACTCCAGGGTGCGCCCCCAGTGGTCGGTCGCGCCGTCGTAGCCGCGCCACTTGCCCATGGACATGACGAAGTCGAGTCCGTAGGCGTCGGCGAGGACCGCGGCCTTCTTGTTGTACTCGTACGTCGCCTCGGGGTGCGGTGCGGTCTCCGAGACGATCCACCCCCCGTTGCCGATGGGCAGGAAGATGCCGTACTCGGTTTCGGCGGCCGGAAGCCCGCCTGCTGCTGCCATCCTTGGATCCTCAATTCCGCTCTCGGGCGCCGCGCACTGCGGCCACCCGTGTGCCGCGCGGCACGTGCTCCGCGCCCGGGCGCACCACGCGCCCGGCGCGCGGTGCCGGCCGCGCGGTCCTGCTGTGTGCCGTGTCCGGCCCTACTCGGTGGGCCAGTCCACCTCGGTGGCCACGTGCACGGCCTCCAGGTACCGGGGGTCGAACAGGGGCTCCAGGTCGGGCAGCTCGTCCAGCTGCCCGTTGTCGACGAGGGTCTGGCCCTCGGCCTCGGTGAGGCTCAGGTCGATGTAGCCGGGGGTGGAGTCGTCGGGCGTGGAGGCGGTCACCAGCTCCTGCTCGGCGTTCCAGATCCGCAGGTTGTGGTCGACGTCGTACCCGGCCTCGGCCAGCTCGGCGGCGTAGCCGACGCACTCCTCGCCGTTCTCCTGGCAGTAGTCGAAGGCCCGGGCGATGGCGCGCAGGTAGTCCTCGACCACCGTCTGGTTCTCCTCGGCCCACGTGGGGTTGGTGGCCATGACGCCGAAGGAGCCCACGACCCCGTAGTCCTCGGGGAGCCACTCGTTGTACTCCTCCTCCATGTCGGCGAGGAGGAAGGGCTCGTTGGAGCGGAACGCGGTGAGCGCCTGCACCTGGTCGCGCGGCAGCACGCTGGGGTCGTAGCCGACCTCGACGATGTCGAGGGAGTCCATGTCGACGCCGTCGGCGACGAGCATCGCCTCCAGCGGGGCGGGGAGCATGCCCTTGTGGCCGAGGGTGGTGCCCTCCAGGTCCTTGAGCTCCTCGATGTCGGTGCCGGTGAGCAGGCTGGCGATGGGGACGTGGCCGTAGGTGGAGAGGCCGATGACCTCGTGCCCGGCGTTGTTGGCCTGCAGGACCTCGGCCTCGTTGCCCAGGGAGGTGAAGTGGGCGGTGCCGGCCGACACCAGCTGGGAGTTGCCGATGGTGTCGCCGCTGCCGGGCTCGATCTCCACGTCCAGGCAGACGGCCTCGAAGTAGCCGAGGGCGTCGGCGGCGATGGCCTCCAGGATGGAGACCGAGGCCTGGTACTGGTAGCCGGTGATGTAGGTGATCGTCCCGGCGTCGCGGTTGGTCTGGCAGCGCTCCTCGTCGATGACGGTGGCGACCTGGGTCTCCTCCTCGGCCGACTCCCCTCCGCTGCACGCGGCGGTGAGGAGGAGGACCGACGCCGCGGCGGCTGCCGCGAGGGAACGTTGACGCCGGGGGCTGGGGCGGTGGGGCGGATTGGTCATGGGGGTTCCTTAGGAGGTGGTGCGCTGCTGGGACTCGTGCCAGAACAGCAGCCTGCGTTCGAGGACGGTGATGAGTGCGAGCATCAGCACGCCCATGGCGGCCAGACAGGCGACGGCCGCGTAGACGTACTCCAACCGGGCGGTCGCGGCCGAGTTGCGGATCATCGTGCCGAGCCCGCTTGAGGACCCGGCGGCGACGAACTCCGCGACCACGGCGCCCACGATGGACAGGGGGAACACCACCCGCAGAGCGGCGAGGGTGTAGGGAAGGCTGCTGGGGATGCGCAGCCTGAGCAGCACCTCCAGGCGGGAGGCGTGCAGGGTGGAGAAGACGTGCAGGACGGGCCGGGAGACCGACCGCAGGCCCGTGGTCACGTTGATGAGCACGGGGAAGAACGTGATGATCGCGGTGACGATGACCTTGGGGGTCATGCCGAAGCCGAACGCCACCACCAGGGCGGGGGCGATCGCGATGACCGGGGTCACGTTGAGGACGACGGCGAGCGGCATGACCGCGCGCCGCAGCAGCGGGATCTCCGACATCAGCAGGGCCAGGACGAACGCGGTGCCCGCGCCGAAGGCCACGCCCGACAGGGCGATGCTGAGGGTGGCCCAGGCGTTGTTCACGAACAGCAGCGGGTCCTCGACCAGGATCCCCCCGACCTCCGCCAGCGGAGGCAGGAGGTAGGGCTGCTCCTCGGCGGTCGCCGACCAGGCGAGGCCGACGAGCACCACCGCCACGGTGGTGGGCAGCCACAGGCTGAGCCCGAGGCCGAACCGGCGCCTGCGCGAGGCACCGCGCTTCGGTGACGCCTCGCCTCCGGGGCTGGGACGGACGGTCGTACTGGTGGCCATGGTCTCTCCTCCTCTCACAGGGCGACGAGGTCGTCGGGGGCGGCTCCGGCCTCCCAGGCGGACTGCAGGGACGCGCGGACGCGGTCCTCCAGGGCGTGCATGTGCGGTCCGGTCACCACGGCCTTGTCCCGGGGGCGGGGCAGGTCGACGGGCAGCACCTCGTGCACCCGGCCCGGCCGGGCCGACATCACGACGATCCGGTCGGAGAGCGTGACCGCCTCGCGCACCGAGTGGGTGACGAACACGACCGTCGTGGACATGCGCTCCCACAGGTTCAGGAGCTGGAGCTGGAGCGCCTCGCGCGTGAACTCGTCCAGGGCGGAGAAGGGCTCGTCCATCAGCAGCAGGTCGGGCCGCAGACCGAAGGCACGGGCGATCGCCACGCGCTGCTGCATGCCGCCGGACAGCTCGTGCGGGTACTTGCGGGCCGCGTCGTCCAGACCGACCATGCGCAACAGCTGGTCCGGGTCCTCGCTGCCCCTGCCCGCCCTGCGGTTGACCCGGGAGGGCAGGGAGATGTTGCGCCGCACGTTCAGCCACGGCAGCAGGGCGGGGGTCTGGGGGACCAGGCCCACGGCCTTGGCCTCGCACATGCGCTTGGGCGTGGAGCCGAAGACGGTGACGTCGCCGCTGTCGTGGTCCTCCAGGCCGGCGATCACCCGCAGCAGGGTGGACTTGCCGCAGCCGCTGGGGCCGATGAGGCTCACGAACTCGCCGCGGGGGATGTCCAGGTCGATGCGGTCGAGCGCGGGCCGGTGCGGGTCACCGCCCTCGTAGGTCTTGCTGAGTGCGCGCACCTCGATACGGTCGTCGCTCACGCGGCGTCCTGCCTTCGGTAGGCGTGTTCGGGGCGCCGGGCCACGGGACCCGGGCCCGTCTCCGGCCGTGCTGGGCGTGCCATACCTTCTCCTCGGAATATGTGATCGGATGATTGCACACCGTGTCCTGGCGGTGAATGGGTGCAGGAGGGGCAAAAACAGGTGCGCAGGTCACGGGGGCGTGGCGTCATCGATCGAGGAGGGGGCCGGGCGGCACGGAGCCGGAGCTGGGCGCGGGGCGCGGCGGGAGCGCCGCGGGGCGCGCGGAGGGACCGCCGGGGGGCGTGGCGGTGTGCGGGTCGCGAGCGCTTGTGATGACGACCGCATGGGAAAAGCCCATGGGGCACCCTCCAGAGGGCTGTCTTCGGACATGGGTGCCCGAGGACCTTCGATGGAGAGCGGGTGGAAGCAAGCATGGCGACGGCCCGCGGGAATCTTGACGTGTCGAACGTTAGAGATTGCTTATTAACGCGTTATGAAGTGTTGATCACATACTGATATCGAGTGCCCGAATCCTGAGACGGTCGTCGACGAGGGCGACCGAGATCCGGTGTGAGGCGAACGCCACGGGCAGCCACGCGCCGCGTCCGAAGAGCTTGGCGAGGGGCTCGCCCAGCACCACGAGCGGACGTGCGTCCGGGAAGTGGTGGTCCCGCAGCCAGGCCAGCTTGAAGGCGTCCGCGATGACCTTGTTGCGCTGGGCCGACTTCATCGGTCCGTGCAGGGGGGAGAACTGGGCCAGGACGGTCGGCTGACCGCCGTCGGCGCAGTCGACCCCGACGCGGGTCCCGTCCGCGAGCGTGAACTCCCGGGGGGCGAGTTCGACCCCCAGGTACGCGGAGAGCGCCCTGGTGAGCTCGGGATTGCTCTCCCGGGTCGGTCGGATTATGTCCCCCGATGACGGACTTCTCGCTGAATGCCCCATAACAAGGAAACTTTAGTGCACACGGGTCCCAGCGGCATCGCGCTTATCTGGGAGCGCCCCGGGCTTGGTTGGGTATGGGTACTGTGACCTGCGGTTTTGCGGGAAAGGCTCGTGTTGTGGCTCACACCGGTCTTTCCCGTCTCGAACTCGTGACCGAAGTCCCGTTCTGGTAGGCCCTCCTGGTGCGGTCGGCGTCCGCACGCGGTCCCGCGGAGGGCTGGAATCGGACGTATCCCCTGGTCATAGCGGGTGTCGGGGAGAAATGGTCCGGTAATTCCCCGGCAGGACGGCGTTCGGAAAACTCCAGTTCGGGGCCCGGAGGTCCGCACAGTGGACCGATGCCGACCGTTGTTCACCCGGCGATGATAAGCGTCCGCGGAATGGGTGTGATTTTTGCTTCGCGCCGGTGACGGTGAGCGACCGGGAGGCCACGGGGAACCGGGATGTTCACCGGGGCCGTCCCCCGGGCAGGCGGGGATGACAGGCGTCGCACGAGGAACACGAGGAGGCGACGGTGGAGATCGTCCGTGCCGAGCACGTGGCTCGGCTGCTGAGTACGGAGAACGGCGACCCGGTGCTGGTCGTCCACGAGGGGCGGGCCGACGTCGTCGAGGCGGCCGACCTCGACGACCCGCGTTACGCGGGGGCGCTGCGGGTGATCGGCCGGGCGGACCTGCTGTCGGAGCGCGGCGGCGGGGAACCGGGGCCGGAGGAGGCCGAGGCCCTCGCACGGCGGCTGGACACCGCGGTACAGGGCCTCGGCGGCTGACAGCGGGGACCGGCGCCGCCGGTCCCCGCACGTGCTCCCGGACGGAAGGGCTCCCCGCGGGATCCGGCCCGTCCGGTGCGGGGCTCCACCCCGCGGGGCGGAGCCCCCCGGGGTGTCCGGTGGACACACGCCCCGTCACGCGGCGGGCGGCATCCACCGGAGACGTCCTATCCGGCCGCCTTGGGGTCGTAGGTCTGTCCGGTCACCGGGTTGGTGGCCAGGCCGGTGGCCGGGTCGTAGTCCACGTCCATGCCCAGGTCCGGGTCGTGGTAGAGCCCGGTGTCGGGGTTGCGCGGCAGCCCCACCTCGGGGTCGATCTCCCAGCCGGTGACCGGGTCGACGGTCGGGGTGGGCTCCTCGGAGGGCGCCCCGGACGGCTCCGCGTCCGTCTCGGAGGAGGGGCCGCTCCCGGCCTCGGTGTCGGCCTCCGGCTCGTCCCCGGAGTCCTCCTCCGGCGTCTCCTGCTCGCTGACGATCTCGCTCTCGGCGGGCTGCGCCCCCGCGCCGCCCTGCGGGTCGAGCGTGCCCCAGCTCACCAGGGCCAGGATGAGGATGCCCAGGCCGACGCGGTAGTAGACGAACGGCATGAAGCTGTGCGTGGAGATGAAGCGCATCAGCCAGGCGATCACCACGAAGCCGACCACGCCGGCGATGACCGTGCCCACGATGGTGGCACCCCATCCGGCGTACTCGGCGTCACCGATGTCGGTCAGCTTGTACACACCCGCGCCGAAGACCGCGGGCAGTGCCAGCAGGAAGGCGTACTCGGCCGCGTCCGCGCGCTTGAAGCCGAGCAGCATCCCGCCCGTGAGGGTGCCGCCCGAGCGGGAGACGCCCGGGATCAGGGCGAGCGCCTGGAACAGGCCGAAGGTCAGGCCGCGGGGGACGTTGAGGTCCTCCAGGGTCCGGTGCTTGCGCGCGTAGGTGTCCACCACGCCGAGGATCACGCCGAAGATGATGAGGTTCAGCGCGATCAGGCGCAGGTCGCGGAAGACGCTGTCGATCTGCTCCTCCAGGAGCAGGCCCAGGACCACGATGGGGACGGAGCCGAGGATGACGTACCAGCCCATGCGCGCGTTGACGTCGCCGCGCAGCTCGCGGTTGAACAGCGACCTCGTCCACGTGGACAGGATCGCCCAGATCCTCTGGCGGAAGTAGATCACCACGGCCAGCTCGGTGCCGATCTGGCTGACGGCCGTGAAGGCGGCGCCGGGGTCGGGCCACCCGAAGAAAGCCGACACCACACGCAGGTGTCCGCTGGAGGAGATCGGGAGGAACTCGGTCAGACCCTGGACGAGTCCAAGGACGACTGCTTCGAAGAGGGACACGGCAGAGTCTGCTCCAGGCTGCTTCGGTCGCCTCCCTCGGGCGGGACGCGGCGACGGTGGACAGGGCACGGCGGGGGCGCGCTCGGGGAAAGGGGGTGCTCAGGAAGCTTACTGAGAACTCCGGGTCAGCATGGCATCGCCGTGGTGCGAAGGACGACCGCCCCCGCCTCCACCAGCCGCACCCGCGGCCGGACGGGCACGAAACCGCGGGCGGGGGCGCAGGAACCCGTCCGGTCCGCGACCTCGGGGCATGCGGAAGGGGTCCCCGTCCGGGGCCTCCGGTCCGCCGCCGGGGCGGGGGAGCGCTTCGCGGAGCGCGCCCTCCGCGGGGAGGGTACGGACGGCGGACACGAAGAGTTCCCCGGGCCCGGCCGCGTGCGGACCCGGGGCGCGGAACCGCCGGGCCCGCCTAGGACCGGGCGCCCGGGGAGAGCTCTGCGATCAGCTTCTCCACGCGCCTCCTGATCTCGTCGCGGATGGGGCGGACGGCCGCCACGCCCTGTCCGGCGGGGTCGGGCAGGGCCCAGTCCAGGTAGCGCTTGCCGGGGAAGACGGGGCAGGTGTCGCCGCAGCCCATGGTCACGCACACGTCGGAGGCCTCGACGGCCTCGGTGGTGAGGATCTTGGGGCGCTGGTCGGTGATGTCGACGCC
Source organism: Glycomyces fuscus (assembly GCA_002529455.1). Classification (GTDB taxonomy): domain Bacteria; phylum Actinomycetota; class Actinomycetes; order Streptosporangiales; family Streptosporangiaceae; genus Nocardiopsis; species Nocardiopsis fusca. The sequence goes on along the minus strand of NYMS01000033.1, from coordinate 8,946 downwards.
GACCTCGGCCATGGCCTCGACCACGGCGGGGTTGAGGGCGTCGGCGGGCGCGGACCCGGCGGAGCGGACCTCCACGCGGTCTCCGGCCAGGTGGGACAGCCAGGCGGCGGCCATCTGGGAGCGGCCCGCGTTGTGGACGCACACGAACAGGACGGACGGCTTGTCGGAGCTGGTCATGGTCACTGCCTCTGCTTCGTTTCGGTGGTGGCGGACGGGGCGCGCCGGGAACCGGGCTCCGCGCGGTCGGGGCCGGAGCGGCCCTCCCCGGGGCCGCCCCGGCGGAGCCGTCGCGGCGGCGTGTCCGTGCGGGGACGCGAGGGCGCCGGGCCCGGACCGGTCCCCCGCGGGGGAGGGCACCCGAGGGCTTGTCGGCACCGGGTGGCGGGATATTATCAGCGAATGCTGATATCAGTCGACACTGACCTCATGAGGGTGCTGGGAGACCCGCTCCGGCTGCGGATCGTGACCCTGCTCGCCCGGGAGACCCTGTGCACGACGCACCTGGTCGAGGAGACCGGGGCGCGTCAGACCAACCTGTCCAACCACCTGCGGATCCTGCGCGAGGCGGGTGTCGTGGAGACCGAGCCCTGCGGCCGGTTCACCTACTACCGGCTGCGCCCGGAGCGGATCGAGGACCTCTCCGAGGCCCTGGCCGGGCTCGCCGCCACCGCCCGCTCCACCGGTGCCGCCGCGAACAGGAGGCCCTGCTGATGTCCGCCGCCGACAGGGCCGCCACCGCCGCCGACCCCCCGGTCGCGGGGCGGCTGTCCACGCTCGACCGCTTCCTCGCGCTGTGGATCCTGCTCGCCATGGCCGTCGGACTGGGCCTGGGACGCCTGGTCCCCGGACTGGACGCCTTCCTGGCCGCCATGGAGGTCGGCGGGATCTCCCTGCCCATCGCGCTCGGCCTGCTGGTCATGATGTACCCCGTTCTGGCCAAGGTCCGCTACGACCGGCTGGACACCGTCACCCGCGACACCCGGCTGCTGGTCTCCTCGGTCGTGGTGAACTGGATCGTCGGCCCCGCGGTGATGTTCGCGCTGGCCTGGATCTTCCTGGCCGACCTGCCCGAGTACCGCACCGGCCTGATCATCGTCGGACTGGCGCGCTGCATCGCGATGGTCATCATCTGGAACGACCTGGCCTGCGGAGACCGCGAGGCCGCCGCCGTGCTGGTCGCGCTGAACTCGGTCTTCCAGGTGCTGGTCTTCGGCCTGCTGGGCTGGTTCTACCTCGACCTGCTACCCGGGTGGCTGGGCCTGGACACCGGCGGCCTGGACGCCTCACCCTGGCTGATCGCGCTCAACGTGGTGATCTTCCTCGGCGTCCCGCTGGCGGCGGGGTTCCTCACCCGGCGGATCGGCGAGCGCAGGATGGGCCGCGAGCGCTACGAGTCGGACCTCCTGCCCCGGATCGGTCCGTGGGCGCTGTACGGCCTGCTGTTCACCATCGTCCTGCTGTTCGCCCTCCAGGGGGACCGGATCACCAGCCAGCCCCTGGACGTGGCGCGCATCGCGGTGCCGCTGCTGGCCTACTTCGTCATCATGTGGTTCGGCACCTTCGCCTTGGGCAAGGCGATCGGAATGGACTACGACCGCACCGCGACGCTGGCCTTCACGGCCGCGGGCAACAACTTCGAGCTGGCCATCGCGGTGGCCGTCGCCACGTTCGGGGTGGCCTCGGGCCAGGCCCTGGCCGGGGTCGTGGGGCCGCTGATCGAGGTGCCGGTGCTGGTGGGCCTGGTGTACGTCGCGCTGGCCTGGCGCAGGCGGTTCGCCCCCGAACGCCGGTAGGGCCGCCGCTGCGGGCCCGCCCCAGTGGCGGACCCGCACGAGCTCCGGAGTTGCGGTCCCGGGCCCGTCCGGTGGGAGACGGGCCCGGGACCGGCCTCACCGGAGCCGCACGGGTGCGATCGACACGGTCTCCGGGACGGAGGCGGGGGCGCCGCAGCAGCCGCCCTGCTCGGCGGCGGGCTCCCTCACCGGCTCGGGCGCGGGGCCGCAGCAGCCTCCGGCGTCGGCCTTGGTGGCGTCGGGGTCGTCGAACAACCCGGCGCCGCCGCAGACCCCCGTCTCGGGCAGGACCAGCTCCACCCGGGCGGCGGCCTCGTGGTCACCGGCCAGGTGGGCGGCGATGCTGCGCACCTGCTCGTAACCGGTCAGGGCCAGGAAGGTCGGGGCGCGCCCGTAGGACTTCATCCCGGCCAGGAAGAACCCCTCCTCCGGGTGGGACAGCTCGGCGGCGCCGTGCGGGTAGACGGTGCCGCAGGAGTGCTGGTTGGGGTCGATGAGCGGGGCGAGTTCCACCGGCGCCTGGAGGACGGGGTCCAAGCCGAGGCGGACCTCGGACAGGAAGGACAGGTCGGGGCGGAACCCGGTGAGGGCCACGACCTCCTCCACCGGCTCCAGCTCCCGGCCGTCGTCGTCGACCAGGACGAGGCGGCCGTCCTCCTCCGTGCGGACCTCGGCGGTACGGAACCCGGTCACCACCTCGATGTGCCCGGCCTCCACCGCGGCCCTGGCCCGCTGTCCGAGTGCGCCGCGTGCGGCCAGCTGGTCGGCCGCGCCCCCGCCGAAGGCGTCGCCGACCTCCCCGCGCCGCAGGACCCACACCGCCCTGGTGCCCGGGCTCTCCTGGGCCAGCGAGGCCAGGGCGACCAGCGCGGTCAGCGCCGAGTGCCCGCGCCCGACCACGGCCGTGGCGCGGCCCGCGTACCGCACCCGGGTGCCGGGGTCGGCCAGGTCCGGGACGCGGTAGGCCAGGTGCGCGGCCGCGGCGGTCTCGCCCAGCGCGGGCAGGCCGTCTCCGCCCACCGGGTTGGGCGAGCCCCACGTGCCGGAGGCGTCGACGACCGCGCGGGCCAGGAGGCGCTCCTGGCCGTCGCGGGTCCGCAGGCGCACGGTGAAGGGCTGCTCCCCGCGCCCGGCGTCCACGACCCGGTCCCGGCCCAGGCGGCTCACGCCGGTCACCTCGGCGCCGAAGCGGACCCGCTCGCCCAGGGCTTCGGCCAGCGGGGCCAGGTAGGCCTCGACCCACTCGCGGCCGGTGGGGTAGCCCGCGTCGTCGGGGCGCCGCCAGCCGGTGGCGGTGAGCAGCTTCTCCGCGGCCGGGTCGACCAGGTCGCGCCACATCGAGAACAGGCGCACGTGCCCCCACTCGGCCACGGCCGCTCCGGCGGATTCCCCCTTCTCCAGGACCAGGACCGGCAGGTCGCGCGCGACCAGCTCCGCCGCTGCCGCCAGCCCTGCGGGTCCGGCTCCGACCACCACGACGGGACGCTCGTCGGCCATGACGCTTCTCCTCTTTCATCGACTGATGTCTATGAAACGGGACTCTATCGACGGGAGTCGATGGACGCAACCATAGATCTTCGTCGATAATGAGGGCATGACCCTTGCGCCGCCCGAACACACAGAACGCTCGCTCCCCCCGACGGACGCCGAGACCTACGCCGCCTGGTTCGCCTGCCTGGCCGAGCCCATGCGGGTGCGGCTGCTGCACGCCATCGCCACCACCCCGGGATCGGTCAGCGTGGGCGAGCTCGCCGAGATGGTGGACGTCCGCCAGCCCACGGTCTCCCACCACCTGCGCAAACTCGCCGACGTCGGGTTCGTGACCCTCACCAGGGCGGGCACCTCGACCCGGGTGGCGGTCAACCCGACCTGCTGCACGGGCCTGCCGCACGCCGCCGACGCGGTGATGGGCGTGCTCAACGCCCGCCCCTGCTGCCCCACCGACCTGCCCGCCGACGTCTCCACCCGCGCCATGGCCGACGCCGACCTGGAGGCGGTCCGGGAGATCTACGCCCAGGGCATCGCCACCGGCCACGCCACCTTCGAGACCGAGGTCCCCGACGCGGAGGCGTTGAGGGGCAGGTGGACGGCCGGGCACCGCTGGGTCGCCGAGGCCGGCGGACGCGTCGTGGGCTGGGCCGCCGCCTCGCCCGTCTCCGACCGCGAGGTCTACGCCGGGGTGGCCGAGACGTCCGTGTACGTCGCCGAGGACGCGCGCGGCCGGGGTGTGGGCAAGGCGCTGTTGTACCGGCAGGTCACCGAGGCCGACGCCGCCGGACTGTGGACGCTGCAGACCTCGGTCTTCCCCGAGAACCGCGCCAGCCTCTCCCTGCACCACCAGGCGGGCTTCCGCACGGTGGGCGTGCGCGAGCGCGTCGCCCGCCACCACGGGGTCTGGCGCGACACCGTCCTGCTGGAGAGGCGCCGCCAGGAGGAGGGCGCCGGGCGCGGTGAGGTCCCCTGCTCCCACGGTTCGGGCTGCGCACCCGCCTGACCCCGGCGGCCCGGGGTGGCGGCCCGGTGCGCCCGGCCGGTGGGTGAGCCCCTGCCCCGCGGGTGTACCAGCCGCCCAGAGTCCGTATGGCTACGGTAGAGTTGGCTCCGGCGACGGCCGGGACCATGCTCCGAGCCGTGTCGCGGGCCTCTAGCTCAATTGGCAGAGCAACGGACTTTTAATCCGTGGGTTCAGGGTTCGAGCCCCTGGGGGCCTACTCGTGAAACCCCGGTTCAGAGGCTGTTTTCGAGGTCCTCGCCCTGGGGTTTTCGTGCGTCTGGGGCCGTGTGGTCGCTCCGTGTGCGCTCTTCGGCCTCGGCCGTGCCTCCATCTCCCAGGATGCTCCCCCCAGGGATGACACCACCGGGCACTGTGGCCTGAAGAACCAGAAGGCTGCTCCGCCACATCCGGCATTCATCAGAGCCCTCATCACACCGGGCGCGAAACGCCTCGTCATGGCGCGAGCGCGGAGGACACGCGGGCCAGGCTGTCACCTGCCAATGCGGAGAAGGTGTCGGGGTTGCGGAAGGAGTACCCTCCGTCATTGATCCGGACTCCGGTAACGGTCGCCGTCCAGCGCACCGGACCGAATTCTCCCTGTCTCTCCAAGATGGTGGCGGCGAGCAGCTCACCGGATGAGACGCTAAGGACCATCCGTAACGAGATGAAGAGGATCAACGGTGGCTGAGTGGCACAAGTCGTCCTACAGCGGCGGCAACAATGAGTGCGTCGAGGTCCGAGAGCACAGCGCCGGCGCGGATGTGCGCGACACCCAGAACCGCTCGCGGGGCCAGCTCGCCTTCACCTCGGCTGCGTGGGGCGTCTTCCTCGTCTCCCTTGCCCAGGCGGACAGGAGCAGATAGCAGTCCTCTAGCGGTAATGGGATCGCGTTTCCACAGGCCAGGGGGTAGACCAATCCGAGCTCTCGGAGTGGTCTAGCGATCCGGCGTGGTTCATCCCGGTATCGACCGGTTCTGACCTCCGGTAACTGCTCTTACCAGTGCGGTCAGAGCGCCTCCGGGGTCCGCTGGAGAACCCCGCTGCCCCTTTCCGGCGTACTTGGTTCGCCCCCGAGGGAAAGCTCTTCCGGCGCGCTGGGTGGGTGGTGCCTGGGCCGAAGAAGTATCCCGATGATCTGCGCGAACGTGCCACCCGTATGGCGGTGGAGGTCCGCCGGAACGCAGCCAGCCGCGACGGAGCCACCGCCCGCATCGGCGACAGGCTCGGTGGTGAGGTCGCCACGGCTGATTCCAGCTTCTCGCCCTGGACTCAGTCGCCGTAGAGACGAGCGTAGTCCTCCCGGTGAGCCAGGATGTGGGCGCGGCCGGCCTCGGTCAAGTGCCACGTGCATCCTTGGCCAGTGTGGTGCCAGGTGCATTCTTGGGAAGGGTGCTTGTCGGCGGCCGGACGGTGGGCGACGAAGCCGAACCCTGGTCTTCGGCCACCTTGCCCGGGCCCTTTGACCGGCCCTTCCGCCAGGTGACGCAGCCAGTAGGTTCCACCTAGTTCCTCGGTGGTGGACCCCGGGGCGGCCTCCACCTTGCACAACCACGCCCACAGGATCTCCGGGAGCGGCTCCCACTCGAAAGGGTGGCCGCCTTGCTGATTCATGGGACTCCTGAGCTCGAGGGTCGGCTCTGTCGGTCAGCGTAGAAGCTTCCGTAGTCCTCCCCCGTCTGAGCTGAAGTTCTCGGCGTGTGAACGGCTCCGACGCGAAGGTCACGGCTCCACCGCCAAATCCTGTGGTAATCCTCCTCGACCCCCTACTTCACGCCCTGGCGCTGGCGCCCCAGCTTGCGATGCGCCTTCGCGCTGCGAGAGGCGCCATGGTCAGGGACGCAGGCGACCAGGCCGTGCCCGGCATCATGCACCACACCTTCGTCGGCGCGGTCGCCCGCAAGCCCGTAGCGGCTCGTCGAAGGCCACTGGCCGGCTCGTGCTCAGCGGTCGGTGGACCACGAAGCCTGAGCCGCGGCGACACGGTCCGCGATGTGGTCGATGACCACGTTGACCGCGCGGCGGTACGGGGTGGCGTCTTGGTTCACCTGCGACAGGAGCATGCCGCCTTGGATCGCGGCCAGCAGCGCGACCGCAAGCGCCGAAACGTCCTCGTCGGCTCCGAGGTCGCCACGCTCGCGCATGCGGGCAAGCCCGGATTCGATCGCCGCCTGCCACGCGGCGAATCCCGTGGCCAGGCCGAGACGAGCTGAGGGGTCGATGTCCGACAGCTCGCTCGCGAGCGAGCCGATCTCGCACCCCCCGGCGCAGTGCACCGCGTCCAAGCGGAGGGCGGCGCGCTCGCACCATTCACGCAATGCGTCGATGCTGTCGAGGTGGTCGAGCAGGGGCCGCTGCTGTTCGAGCTTCACGGTGCTCTGGTACTCGATCACCGCTGCCGTGAGGCCCTTCTTGTCGCCGAAGTAGTGGTAGATCTGCGAGGCACTCACCTGAGCACGGCGTTGCACGTCGGGGATGCTCGTGCCGGCGACGCCCTGCTGGAACATCAGCTCGGCGGCGGCGTGCAGGATGCGGTCTCGCGTGCGGCGACCACCCTCGGTGCTCGCTGCCTTGGCCTGGGCCTTGTCCCTGCGCGTCTGCATGAGAGGCAGCCTACCTGGATTGGAATTGACTTTCCAATCCCGCGATGTCTACGGTTGGAGCGTTCATTCCAAGATCGCTTCCGCACCTGTGAAAGGTGAGGCTCATGGCACTCGACCCGCAGATCCAGACCGTGCTCGACGACTTGGCCGCGACCCCCGCGCCCGCGGCCAACACCCTCACCGTGGCGGAGAACCGCGCCGCCGGCCTTGCGTTCGCCTCGTTCGCCGGTGACGTCGTCCCGGTTCGCGAGGTTCGCGACACGACCTTCCGCAACGGCGACCATGACGTCCCGATCCGCGTCTACACACCCGAGACGATCCCGACGGGCTCGCCCGCTGCGGTGACGGTGTTCTTCCATGGCGGCGGCTGGGTGTTCGGCGACCTCGACACCCAGGACCACTTCGCCAGGGTCGTCGCGACGCGGTCGAAGACCATCGTCGTCTCCGTCGACTACCGGTTGGCGCCGGAGCACCGGTTCCCGGGAGCCGTCGAAGACGCCTACGCGGCGCTGCGGTGGGTCGAGCAGAACGCGGGCACCTTCGGCGCCGATCCGAAGCGCATCGCCCTGTTCGGAGAGAGCGCAGGAGGCAACCTCGCCGCCGTCACCGCACAGGAAGCGAAGCGACGCGGCGGACCGACCGTCACCTTCCAGGCCCTCGCCTATCCGGCAACCGACCGTTTCGACGACAGCGCGTCGATGTACGACCACGCTGCCGGCCCCCTGCTGACCCGCCCTTGGCTCGAGTGGTTCTGGGGCGCCTACCTGAACACCCCCGACGAGGGCGCCGACCCCCGCGTCTCTCCGTTGCGCGCGGGAGACCTCACCGGGCTCCCGGCCGCGTTCATCGTCACTGCCGAGCTCGATCTGCTACGCGACCAGGGCATCCAGTACGCGGAAGCGCTCCGCGAGGCTGGAGTGCCGGTGACGCACCGACCGGTCGGGGGAGTGCCCCACGCATTCCTGTCCTTCACCCGCGACGTCCAGGTCTCGCGCGACGTGCTGAACGAGATCGGCGACGCCATCGGCGCGGCCTTTGCGTGATGACGGCCCGTCACGGTGGCCGTCTTCACCGGTCCGGCTCCTGAACGACGCCCTGCCGGGACCCGCCGAAACCGCCGCTGCCCGGACACTGCAGGCGGGCGTGCCGGTGCCGGGGGTCGGAGGCAGAGGAAACGCTCGGCTCACTGACCAGCGGGAACCCCGTTAACGCCGGATTCCGTTCCAGATCTCTCTGACCCCCGGGCCCGCGCGCCGCGCGGGCCCTGTCCTGTGTGTGGCTCGGTGATGCGGTTGTCGGGGTGTCGGTAAGGAGCGTGTCACCAGGTGCCAACTAACCCGTGAGTAACTTAGGCGCTCTCCAGGCGGCCGACTCCGATCCCGAAGGTCACGCCGAGATCACAAAAGCCCCCGCGCAACGAGACGTTGCGCGGGGGCCTCGTCGTGCCCGGATGCGTCAACCTGGGTTGTCTGGCCTCCGATAAGGTTCACTTATCGAACATAAGTACCTGAGCGACTGACTGCTGTGAGGCCAGCTCATATCACCAGCGGACTTGCTCCGTGCCCGTAACGCGGAACCGACAGAGGGCTCGGGAGACGATCTTGAGCTGGTAACGGGAGTAACGGCGGTGCCCGCCCGCCGAGCGCAGGGGCTCGCTCAGCCGGGCCTCACCCAGGGCGCGCAGGAAGGCCGGTGTGGTACCGGTCTTCGGCTTCGGGACGGGACAAGCGTTTCTCTTTCTCTCCTCATCGCACGCCGAGGGCCCCAGCGCCGAGCGGCGCTGGGGCCCGAGAGTTCAATACCATCTACCGGCCATCGCCGGTCTTCCGCTTCCCGAGGTCAAACTGGGACGGGAAAGCGGGGATCGCGGTTGTGTGACCGTGGACCACCTTCTTCCGAACCGGGGCCTGCGGTACCCGAGCGGAACATCTCCACACCCGGGCGATCCTCGATGGCATCTACTCCTCTCGACCTCACTGCGTACACTTCACACCTGCTGCGGCGTCCCCCCTGCCGGCGGGACGCCGGTACTGCTCTACCTCTGTACTGCGTTACTGCG
>NYMS01000032.1 GCA_002529455.1 Glycomyces fuscus | reverse complement strand
GGGGTGGGCGCGTGCGGCGGCCTCCACCTCGCCCAGCTCCAGCCGGTGGCCGCGGATCTTGACCTGCTGGTCGTCGCGGCCCAGGAACTCCAGCCGGCCGTCGGGCCGGTACCGGCCCTGGTCGCCGGTGCGGTACCAGCGCACCCCCTGCTCGTCGGTGACGAACCGCGCGGCCGTCGTGGAGGGGTCGCCCCGGTAGCCGACGGCCACGCCCGCGCCGCCGATCCACAGCTCGCCGGGCACCCAGTCCGGCCGGTCCCGGCCGTCGGGGCCCACCACCCGGAAGCGCTGGCCCGACAGGGGGCGGCCGTAGGGAATCGACGGCCAGTCCGGGGCGGCTTCCGACACCTCCTCGTAGTTGGACCAGATGGCCGCCTCGGTCGCCCCGCCCATCGCCACGAAGCGGCAGCCGGGGGCCGTCTCCCGGGTTCGACGGGGCAGGTCCAGCGGCACCCAGTCCCCGGACACCATGACCACGCGCAGGCCCGACAGGGACTCCTGCGCGCCGGTCGCCGCCTCCAGGAGCATCTGCGCGAGCACCGGGACCGAGTTCCACACCGTCACGCCGTGTTCCCGCACCGCTGCGCACCAGGCCGTCGCGTCCCGGCGCTGCTCCTCGCCGGGTACGACGATCGCGCCGCCGACACCGAGCAGTCCGAAGACGTCGAAGACCGACAGGTCGAAGTCCAGAGCCGACACCGCCAACACCCGGTCGTCGGCGCCGATGCCGAAGCGCGCGCACACGTCGGCCACGGTGTTCGTGGCCGAGCGGTGGGTGACCTCCACGCCCTTGGGCTCGCCCGTGGATCCCGAAGTGAAGATCACGTAGGCCGACGCGTCCGCCTCGACCCGCGCCGGACGCTGCAACGGTTGGGTCTTCAGCGCGGGGCCCAGGTCGTCCAGGACCAGCTCGGCACCGGCCCGTCGCAGCATGCGCTCCCGGCGCACGGGGGGCTGGTCCACCCCCACGGGCACGTAGGTGCATCCCGCCGCGAGCACGCCCAGTACCGCCGCCACCTGTTCGGGGCCCTTGGGCAGGCTCACCGCCACCGTGCCGCCGGGTTCGACGCCGTGTCCGCGCACGTGTGCGGCCGTCCGTAGAGCGAGTTCGGCCAGCTCCGCGTAGGTCCACTCGCCCCCGTCCCACACCACGGCGACGCGCTCGGGCTCGCGCTCGGCCCACGCGAAGAAACCGCCGTGCAACAGGGACCTGCTCGCGGGGGCCCCGTCCGGGAGCGGGGAAGCGGCCATGGCGGCCTCGTTGACCCGTGTCCTCGCCTCCAGGTGCTCCTTCGCCGGCACGGCGGCCGCCGGTACCGACCAGTCGCCCTCCAGGACCTGTTCGAGAACACGGCCGTAGGCGTCGAACATCGCGTCCAGCACGCCCTCGGGGAACAGTCCCGACACCGCGTCCCACACCAGTGCCAGGCCGCCGTCGCGCTCCACCACCTGGTGGTCCAACCACACCTGCGGCGTCTGGGAGATCATCCAGCCCGGCTCACCCAGGGCCTCGCAGACCTCCGGCTCGATCAGCTCGCCCATACCGACGGCGCTGGTGAACACCACGGGGGCGGAGGAGGAGGGACCGCCCCGCCGGGCCAGGTCACGCAGCACCTCCACACCGCTGTAGTCGGAGTGGGCGATGTGCTCGCGCAGGCACGCCTGGGTCGCGGCCACCCGGTCGGCGAAGGCGGCGGTGCCGGTGAGGTCGATCGCCACCAGGACGAGGTTGGTGAAGTCGGCGACGGTCCCCTCGACACCGGTGCCCGTCTGTTCCAGGGCCTCGCGGTCGAACAGGGGCAGGTTGAGCAGGAAGCGGGGCGTAGCGCTCCACGAACCGACCACCTCGGCGAACGCCGTGGCCAGGACCACCGGCACCGTGGCCCCGTGCGTCCGGGCGAGTTCGGCCAGCCGCTCCCCGCGCTCGGGGTCGAGCCAGTACTCGCGCCGCTCGAAACGCGGAACACCCGCCAGGGCCGGGTCCACCGCCAGCGGCAGCTCCGGTGGGCCGGGCAGTTCACGGACCCGCGACGCCCAGTAGTCCCGGTGCGCGTCGCGCGAGAGGGCCCGGTGCTCCTCCCGCACGGCGAGGTAGCTCGCGAAGTCCGTGCCGAGCGGGGGGAGTTCGTCCCGGGGGCTGCGGTAGAGCGCCGCGAGCTCGATGAGGGCGATGCGGATGCTCTGGACGTCGGTGGCCAGCAGCTCGAAGTTCAGGTGCAGCCGGTGTCCGCCGTCGGGAAGCAGGGAGAGGCAGGCGGCGAGCACCTGTCCGGAGGCGATGTCCAGGAGGCGGTGGGAGAGGCCTTCCCTGCGCTCCTCCAGGCGCCGTTCGGCCTCGGCTTCGTCGAGGAGGCGCAGGTCGTCGATCCGCAGCGGGTCCACGGCGGCCTCGGGGAGGACCCGCTGCCTGCCGTCGTCGGTGTAGGCCGTGCGCAGCGCGGGATGCCGGCGGATCAGCGCGCGCAGCGCGTTCTCCAGGCGCCGCGGGCGCAGCCCGCGGCCGTCGAGTTCGACGTAGAAGTGGCAGGCGACGCCGCCGAGGACCTGGTCGTCACGGCGGCCGATCCAGTAGGCGTGCTGTACGGGCGTCAGGGGGAAGGGCTCGCCGTCGGCCGCCGCCGGTCCGGCTCCGGCCGGGGACGCGGTGTCGGGGGCGAGCGTGAGCATCTCGGTCCACGCGCGCACGGTGGGGCGGGCGAACAGCTCGGGGAAGCGCACCCCGCGCCCCTTGGCCCGCTGGTCGTTGGCGAACTGCATCGTGCGCAGGGAGTCGATGCCCAGACCGATGAGGTCGTCGTCGGGGCCGACCTCGGAGACGGGGCGGCCCAGCAGCGCGGCCACCGTCTCCCGTACCTCCTCGGTGTCCACCGCGCGGGAGGCGGCGGACGTCAGCGGGCGGGTCCCGCGGGCGGGCGCGCCGGCTTCGGCGACGGGCAGCAGGTCCGTGTGGAGGGCCTCTCCCAGGGCGGCGTGCAGCGTCCGCGCGGGCACCGCCGCCTCCCCGCCGCCCCTGTCCTCGACCGCGCCGCTGGGCAGCACGACCACACCGTCGGGGACGAACCCGCGCAGGTCGGCGGTGGCCGCGCGCACCCGACGGGCGGTCGATCGGTGGTCGCCGCCGTGCCCGCCGTCCTCCACGAGGACGTACACGGGGCCGCCGTGGAAGGGTTGCAGGACACGGATACGAGAGGGCGGGACCGAAATGCGCTTGCCGATCTCCGCCTCGATACTTCCAATTCCGTGCCGTTTGCCCTGGACGAGGACACAAAGCGTGTCCGCGTCTCGTTCGCTGTTTAACACATCGCCAATCGTGCCAAGTCCGAAGTGGGGCTTCAACCCCCTAATCCGGTTACCCATCCACCCCGGCGGAAAACTCCGCGCCGCCTGGCGTTAACCATTCAGGCACCTTGGGCCGACTATCCGGATCCCCGCGAAACAGGCTCCGACCTGTAACGACCAGCGCGGGGCCTCCCCTGGTCGGGGGCCCGGATCCCCGGTCGGCCGGGGGCCGGAGGGCCCGGGCGCGGACCCTCCCGGGACCGCTTCACCTGCCCGCTCGGGCCACGTGCCAGTACCCCGGCCCCGGATCCGGGGCCGGTTCCGTGTTCTGTCCGGGGCGGCCCCGGGTGCCTCGCCCGCCGCCTGTGCCCAGTCCGGTTTTTTGAACTGGATCCCTTGTGGGACAGGGGTTCTCCGTCGTGGCGGCGCCGGGCGACGCGCCTTCGGGCCGTGGGGGCGCGCGGCTGCGGCGCGGTGGTCTGCGGTGCGGTGACCTGCGGCGCAGCGTGCCGGGCGGGCCCCGAACGGCGGCGGCACGGCCGGCCGAAACCTCCCGGCGGCCCGGGCGAAGCCGTTTCCCTTTTGTCACGCAGTGTAATAACGGCGCTCCGAATAAGTGACGCGGAAGGGATCGGTCTTATGGATCCGCGCAAACGCCGAACGAGAACCAAGGGAAGGCATGCCTAATTTATGCAATCCTTGGTAGCCATATGGGCACTTGCGCCTGAACAGAGTCCTCATATATTGAATTATGGTTGGCCGAGAGCGCGTTAGGGAGGTGCCTGCGATCGTTTCCTCATATGGAGAAAAACTTCCGATCCCAGAGCCCGGTGAGATTGGGGGCCCCAAGGAGGCATTCGCGCTCGGCGATGAATACGTCGAGTGCCTGGGGAAGATCATCAACAGCCACGTGCGCAACGAGAGGGCCGGGGCGGCCGCGTTCGACGAGCCCTCGATCGCACACGCCCCCACCGCCAAGGACAAGTGGCTGGCCTGCCGGATGGCGATGGAGGAGTACGGCCACCACCTGCAGTTCAACAAGCTGGCCGCCGCGCTCTCCCTGGAGGACCCCTACACGCGTCCGCCCCTGACGGTGTTCGAGGAGGAGCTGTCCAGCTGGCCGGAGTACGTCCTGTCCAAGGCGCTGATCGACCTCGCCGAGATCGTCCTGATGGAGGACCTGTGCTCCTGCTCCTACCTGCCGTTGCGCGACCTGTGCGTCTCCCTGATGCCCGAGGAGCGCTTCCACGTGCGCTTCGGGCGGGACGGCTCGCGCAGGCTGGCCCGTGATCCCGCCGAACGCGAGGAGATGCAGCGCGTCGTGGACCGCATGGTCCCGGTCACGATGACCTTCTTCGGCCGCAGCGACTCGCGCAACAACGCACGGTTCCGCCGCTGGGGGATCAAGCGGCTGACCAACGACGAGTGCCGGCGGATCTTCTCCGAACGCGCCCGGTCCATCGTCGAGGACGATCTGAACCTGGTCTTTCCCGAGGTGAAGCAGACATGGAACGGCTCTATGAACTGAACAGTCCCCCCGAGGACCCGGGGGCCCTGCTGGGGCCGGGCGGCTCCCGGGTCGGCGCGCTGCTCAGCGGTCTGTGCGAGGGCGGGTCGGCCCCGGCCGCCGCGCGGACCCGGGCGGTCGGCCTGGCGGAGGCGCTGGGCCTGGCGGACCGGGTCGACCCCGCGTGGGTCGCCGGTGTGGAGGAGCGCAGCGACCGCGCCCGGGAACGCCTGCTCGACGCCGGACGCGGGACCGACCTGGAACTGGCCCTGCACATGACCATGCTCCTGTGCACGCCGTACCTGGATCCCGTGGACGACGAGGACGTGGACGCCCACGCCGTCTCCGGCGCCCTGCTCTGGCTCGCCTGCCGGCTGGTGGGCCCCGCGCTGTGCGGGGACCCCGATCCGGAGGGCCTGGAGCCCCTGCTGGCGGAGGGCTGGTGGCCGCTGGGCCGCGTGGACGGTGAGCTCGTGGCCACCGCCTACCGCGGCCCCCGGACGCGGGAGCTGTTCGCCGCGCCCGGCTCCGGGGCCGCGCGCACACGGGCGGAGACGCGATGAACTTCGCCCACGACCTGTCCCGCCTGTGCGAGGAGCGCGGATGGCGGGACCTCCCCGCCTGTCTGGAGGGCGACGCGGTCTGGTCCCACGGGCAGGTGCACGCGACCGCCGCGCGCTGCGCCGCGGTCCTGGCCGGGCACGGTGTCGGACCAGGCGACCGCGTGCTGCTGGCACTGCCGGACGGTGCGGCCTGGGTGGTGTCCTTCCTCGCCTGTGCCCGGCTCGGGGCCGTGGCGGTCACGGTCAACCCCGAGCTGTCCGGACACGAGCACCGCTACATGGCCTCGGACTGCGCGCCCGCGCTCGTCCTGGCCCAGGAGCACCTGCACGAGCGGTTCCCGGGCGTGCCCGCGCTCACCGGCGCCGCCCTCCTGGCGCGGGGCGCGGCCCACGCGCCCGCCCCGCCCGTGCCGACGGACCCGGACTCCCCGCTGTACGTGCAGTACACCTCCGGGACCACCGGGCAGCCCAAGGGGGTCGTGCACCGGTGCGCCAACCCCGCCCTGTACCTGGAGCTGGTGGGGCGCCCCGTCGTCGACGTCGGGCCGAGGGACGTGACCCTGTCGGTGTCGAAGATGTTCTTCGCCTACGGTTTCGGCAACGCCTTCGTCTTCCCCCTGCTGTCGGGTTCGGCGGCGGTGTACACCGCCGGGCGCCCCGGGGCCGCCGAGGTCGCCGAGCTGGTGTCGCGGCACGGTGTCACCCTGCTCTACGGGGTGCCCTCGTTCTACGCCGGCCTCGTGCGCGAGGCCTCGTCCGCCGACCTCGCCGGCCTGCGGCTGGCCGTGTCGGCGGGCGAGCGGCTGGCACCGGACCTGGGGGAGCGGGTGCGCGGCCTGCTCGGGGCGCCCCTCCTGGAACAGCTGGGCTCGACCGAGGCGGGGCACGGCTTCTGCTCCAACACCGTCGCGCGCGACGTGCCCGACACCGTGGGCCGCGCACTGCCCGGGTTCCGCGTCCGGGTGCTGGACCGCGACGGCGCCCCCGTGGCCCCGGGCGGCACCGGAGAGCTCCACGTCACCGGGCCCACCCTGATGAAGGGCTACCTCAACCTGCCCGAGGAGACACGGCGGACCCTGCCCGAGGACGGCTGGCTGCGGACCGGCGACCTGGTGACCGTGCTCCCCTCTGGGGACCTGGTGCACCGGGGCAGGACCGACGACCTGGAGATGGTCGGCGGCATCACCTTCTCGCCCGTGGAGGTGGAGGACCTCCTTCGCGCGGACCCCCGGGTGCGGGAGGCGGCGGTGACCAGCCTGCCCGACGAGAGGGGGGCCACCCGCCTGCACGCCTTCGTGGTCCCCGCCTCGGGCGCGGACTCCGCCGAAACGCTCGAGAGCGAGCTCATCGGCGGCCTGCGGGGGCGGGTCGCCCCCTACAAGGTGCCCAGGAGCGTCCGCCTCGTCCCCGACCTGCCGAGGACGCCCACGGGGAAACTCCGCCGGTTCCAGCTCCGCGCCTCCCTGGGCGCCGACTCTCGGCGGGAGCACCCGCCCGCACCACCGCGGAGCACCCCCGGCCCGTAGCCGGCGGTCCCCGCCCCACTCCCGTAAGCAGTGACAAAGGCTCGGAGAGCCATGCACACGTTGCTCATCGACAACTACGACTCCTACACCTACAACCTCTTCCAGCTGATAGCGGCCACGACCGGCGTCGAACCCGTGGTGTGCCGCAACGACGACCCGCGGCTCCTGGGCCCCGGGCCCGACGCCGGCGCCGTGGTGGTCTCACCCGGCCCGGGACGCCCGGACCGGCCCTCCGACCTGGGCCATGCCTCCGCCTTCCTGTCCCGTACGCGGGCACCCGTGCTCGGCGTGTGCCTGGGCCACCAGGCCCTCGGCTGGCTGGCGGGCAGCCCCGTCGTGCACTCGCCCCGGCCCAGGCACGGGGCGGTCGAGCGCGTGCTGCACAACGGCCGCAACCTGTTCACCGGCCTTCCCCAGGGGTTCCCGGCGGTGCGCTACCACTCCTTGTGCCTGCCGGACGAGGTGGAGGAGCACCTCGACGTGGACGCCCGGACCGAGGACGGCGTCGTCATGGGCGTCAGCGACCCCCGGAACGCGCGGTGGGGGGTCCAGTTCCACCCCGAGTCGGTCGCCACCGAGCACGGCGACCGACTGGTGAAGAACTTCTTCTCGCTGGCCCGCCCCACGGCGTGTGGCGGGTCGACGCTCGCGAGGGGGAGGGACACCGGCCCCGCCGCGCGGCACGCGCCAGCCGTGGAGCCCCGTCCCCGGACCCCCTGGCTGCTGCGGTGGCGGCGGCTGGAACACGCCCCCGCGGCCGAGTACCTCTTCCGCCTCCTGTTCGCGGACCTGCCGTACGCCTACTGGCTCGACAGCAGCCGCCTGATCGGAGGGCTC
The DNA here is from genome assembly GCA_002529455.1 of Glycomyces fuscus. Lineage (GTDB taxonomy): Bacteria > Actinomycetota > Actinomycetes > Streptosporangiales > Streptosporangiaceae > Nocardiopsis > Nocardiopsis fusca. The sequence goes on along the minus strand of NYMS01000032.1, from coordinate 11,462 downwards.
TCGCGCTTCTCCTTCCTCGGGGCGCCGTCGGGGCCGGACGCGGAGGTGCTGACCTACGACGCCGGTGCGGGCCGCCTGCACGTCGGCGACGGGAAGGGGGCCCCGAGGCACACGGAGGAGGGGTCGGTCTTCGACCTGTTGGACCGCCGCCTGTCCGCCGCGCACACACCCTCCCCCAAGGAGCTGCCCTTCGACTTCAACGGCGGTTACGTGGGCTACATGGGCTACGAGGCCAAGGCGGACTGCGGATCCCCCAACCGCCACACCGCGCGCACGCCGGACGCGCTGTGGATGTCGGCCACCAGGACCGTGGCCGTCGACCACGCGGAGGGCACCACCTGGCTGCTGGCCTCCTGCCGCGACCTGCCCGAGTCGGTGGAGGCGGCCGACCAGTGGCTGGACAGCGTCCAGGCGCTGGCGGGGGGACACGTGCGGCGTTCCCTGCCCGCCCCCGCGGCCCCGGACCCGGTGGACCCGGCCCCGCTCCTGGAGCGTCGCCGCGGACGGTACCTGGCGGACGTGCGCTCCTGCCTGGAGGAGCTGGAGGCCGGGGAGAGCTACGAGATCTGTCTGACCGACGAGATCGGCCTCCCCTGCTCGGGCGACCCGCTGGAGACCTACCTGCGTATGCGCGAGGCCAACCCCGCCCCCTACGCGGCCTTCCTCCGCGCGGGGCCCGCGAGCGTGCTGTGCTCGTCCCCGGAGCGCTTCCTGCGCGTGGGCGAGGACGGGACCGCCGAGTCCAAGCCGATCAAGGGGACCGCGCCGCGCCACCCCGACCCGGCGGCCGACGCCAGGCTGCGCGAATCCCTGGTGCGGGACCCCAAGACGCGCGCCGAGAACCTCATGATCGTGGACCTGGTCCGCAACGACCTGGGCCGCGTGTGCGAGGTGGGCGGGGTGACCGTCCCCCGCTACATGCAGGTGGAGTCCTACGCCTCCGTGCACCAGCTCGTCAGCACGGTCTCGGGCAGGCTCAGGCCGGGGGTGGGGGCCGTGGGGGCGGCACGCGCCTGCTTCCCCGGCGGATCGATGACCGGGGCCCCCAAACTCCGCACGATGGAGATCATCGAGCGCCTGGAGGGACGGGCCCGCGGCGTTTACTCCGGTTCACTGGGGTACTTCGCCCTGAGCGGGGCGGCCGACCTGAACATCGTCATCCGCACGGCGGTCGTGGCCGACGGCTGGATGACGGTGGGAGCGGGGGGCGCCATCGTCCTGGACTCCGACCCCGAGGCGGAGTTCCAGGAGATGCTCCTCAAGGCCCGGGCGGGGCTGTGCGGGACCCGGGCGGACGAAACCGGTCCGAAGGCGGGTCCCGGACCCGTCGCACGGCCCTCCCGTGCGGGCCACGACACCGCGGAGTAGCGGTGGCCGCGTTCCTCCCCCTGCTCTTCCACCCGACCGGACAAGCACGAGGAGCCGTTATGACCTCCACCCACGAGCACGTCGACCAGCTTCCGGTCCCGTACGTACCGGAGAGCGGTCCACCCCTGATCCCCATGTGCGACCGCAAGCACCAGACCATGGTGGTCGGGCCCGACTCGCCGAACACCGAGGCCACCCTGCTCGCGCTGCGGTCCATGGACTGTACGGCGGGCGTCCTGACCCACTTCGACTGTCCCGCCGAGGCCATCGCGCACCTGGGCGAGCGCAGGTGGGACTTCGTCTTCCACGTCCGGTTCGGCACCGAGGACACGGAGGCCCTGCGCGACGCGGCGCGGGGCGCGCAGGGCAAGCACCTGTCCGTGCTGCCGGCGTCCGCCCGGTCGTCCACGTGCCTGCTCGACGGGACCGGCACGGACGCCATGGTCTCGGTCGACGACCTGTCACCGGCGGACCTGCACTTCGCCTTCTGGCAGCTGGACCTGGGCCGCGTCTACCTTTCCCCCGGCCTGGTCGACCAGGTCGCCGCGCACGGGCGCCGACTGCGCGACGTGCCGGGGCCGGCGACCCGCCTGACCGAACGCGAACGCCAGACGCTGGCCCTCATGGCACGCGGGCTGGAGAACAAGGAGATCGCCGCGCACCTGCAGATCTCCCTGCACGGGGCCAAGCGCAACGTCGCACAGGTCCTCACCAAGCTGGACTGCACCAACCGGACCATGGCCGTGGTCAAGGCGATGGGCGAGACGGTGTGCGGCCTCGGCCGCCTGGCGCGGGAGTACTGAGGAACCGTCCCGCCGCGCGGGCGCCGGGGTGCTCCCCACCCCGCGAGGCCTCGCCGCGGACGCCCCACCGGTGCCCTTCCGCGCGTTCCGGTGGACCCGCCCCCGCACGGCGCCCCGTCCTCCGCGGATCCTGACGCCGCCGCCGGTACGGCCCCCCGGGGGGCCCGAGCCCGCCGCCGCGGCCGGGAGAGCGCGGGAAGCGGTCCCAGGAGCGTCCCACGGACCGAACGCGTCGGCCCCCCTGCTCCGGGGCACGCGGCCGAACCCGACACCGGCCGGACGCCGCCGACCGCGCCGCCGCCGCGAAAGCACGGGAGCGCGCCCTCCGGCGCGGCTCCGAACGGGGCCCGGCCCCGGTGGGGGCCCGGCAGCCCCGGGTGTCAGCCGCCGTCCTGTTCGAGGTCGAAGCGCTCGCGTGCCCGCTCGATCTCTGGTGTGTGCGCCGAGACCCAGCCGAGCAGCACGTCCACCGGCTCCCGGAGGGTCTTGCCCAGCGGGGTGATCCGGTACTCCACGGCGACCGGCCGCGAGCCCACCACCGCACGGTGGACGATGCCGTTGCGCTCGAGGCGGCGCAGGGTCGCGGTGAGCGACTTCTGGGTCACCGAGGGGATCGCGCGGCGCAGTTCGTTGAAGCGTGAGGGGCGCTCGCAGAGCGCGTTGAGCACCTCCATCGACCACTTGTCGAGGATCTGGTTCAGGAGTTCGCGGTGCGGTGCGGCGATCTCCAGGCCGTCGTGGGCCGCATGTCCGGTATCCGTCATGACACCTGGTTTCGTTGCAGTTTCCTTCTTATACCAGGTATCAATATTAGACCTAATCGGCACCAGCGGCGAGGACCCAGCGATGACCGTTCAGCGTTTCACCCCCGAGGGCATGTTGCAGCCCACCCCGTACCACCACGTCGCGGTCGGCACGGGTACGCGCCACGTGCACGTCAGCGGACAGATCGCCCGCCGTGCCGACGCGTCCCCGGTGGCCCCGGGCGACCTCGCCGGGCAGGTGGCCCAGGCGCTGCGCAACACCGCGACGGGCCTGGCCGGGACGGGGGCGGCGTTCGACGACGTCCTGCGCCTGACCTTCTACGTCACGGCGTGGGAACCCGGGAAGATCGACGCCTTCATGGCCGGGGTCGAGCAGGTCGCCGAGGAGATCGGACTCCCGACGCCGATGCCGCCCGCGTCGCTCATCGGCGTGGACCACCTCTTCCAGCCCGACGTGCTCGTCGAGGTCGAGGCGACGGCCATCCTCGACTGACGTCCGCCACCGCCGGACGCGGCCCCCTTCCCGGCGGAAGGGGGCCGCCTGCCTTGGGGGGCGCGGGTCCGGTCGGGCCCGGGGTCCGCAGGGGACCTCCTCCGGCGGGACGGTGCGGGCCCCCGCGCAGGGGGCCGTCCGGCGGTCCGCCGACGGTCGCCACCGGTGCGCCCCGGCGCCACCGCCGTCCGGCCGAGGCGGGCCGAACGCGTACCGGGGAGCGGAAAACGGCGGACACGGTGTTTGGGCCGGCGCCGGAAAGGTAGTGGGGGAGCAGTACCCGCGAAGGTGTGCCGAGCGGGGAAGACACGGTCGCCGGTCCGTGGGCACAAGGGGGTGGCCCACGGGCCCGGCGGCCTTTGGCATGCCCTCTTCCGGCTGGTGGGAGCCTTCTTTTGAAGATACTTGCCGCATGACAACAAAAAATTTGCTCTGTGGCTTTTGAAGCTGTTTCTGTGGGAACAGTAGTGTTCGCACCGGATCCGCTCGCCGGGCCGCAGCGCCTCGACGTGGGGCCCGAAGCGGGCGGAGGCACCGGTGTTCTGCCTCAGGCAGACAGACCAGACAGGAGCACACAGGACCAGAGCACCGGGGGGTTTCCTCTTGTCCGCTACACACACCCAGGACACCGTGTCGGCGACCGCCACCGAGGACACGACCCTGATCCCCAGCCAGCGCGCAGCGCGCCCGGGGAAGGAGGTCTCGGCCGAGGAGCTGCTCGCCGAACTCCACCGCCTGGACGAGGACGATCCGCGCGCGGACAGGCTGCGGGAGCAGGTCGTGGTCCTCTACCAGCCACTGGTCAACAAGCTCGCCCGCCGCTACAACGGCCGGGGCGAACCGCTGGAGGACCTGAAGCAGACCGCCATGGTCGGTCTGGTCAAGGCGATCCGCGGCTACAAGCCCGACCGCGGCAAGCCGTTCATCTCCTACCTGATGCCCACGGTCACCGGTGAGATCAAGCGGCACTTTCGCGACCACACCTGGGCCATCCGCGTCCCCAGGCGCCACCAGGAGAACCGGATCAAGCTGCGGCAGGTGCTCAACACCTTCCAGCAGACCCACGCGCGCATGCCCACCAACGCCGAGATCGCCAAGGAGCTGGGTCTGGAGGAGGAGGAGGTCGTCGAGCTCGTCCAGGCCTCGGAGTCCTACCGCTCCCTGTCGCTGGACGCCCCCGACTCCTCCGACTCCGGAGGCGAGGACGGCACCCGCCTGGAGGACCACCTGGGCAGCGAGGACGAGGGCCTGGAGCGGGTCGTGGAGCGCGAGTCGCTCAAGCCCGCCCTGGCCCGCCTGCCCGAACGCGAGCGCGAGATCCTCAAGCTGCGCTTCTTCGGCGACCACACCCAGACGGAGATCGCCGACCGCATGGGCTACTCCCAGATGCACGTCTCCCGGCTGTTGAAGAACACCCTGGAGCAGCTGCGCCAGGACGTGGGCGAGCGCGGGCCCGCCCGCGGTTGAACCTCCGGCCCGTCCTGGAGGGCGCCACCGGGGCCGCCCTCCAGGACGGGATCCCTACCCGGCCGCCGCCGATCGTGCCTCGTCCAGGCTCGTGTGGAGGGGGACCGCCTTCCCCAGCCCCACCAGGTCGAAGACGCGGCGCACACTGCGGTGGGGCACGACCACGCTCACCGTCGAACCGCTGGCGGACGCGCAGCGCAGCGCCCGCACCAGCGCGCTGAGACCGGAGGAGTCGCAGAAGGTGGTCGAGGACATGTCCACGATCACGTGCCCGGGCGCGCACGTCACGGCTCTCTCCAGGGCCCTGGCGAGTCGGTCGCGCACGCTCAGGTCGATCTCGCGCGGAGTGGTCAGCACGCGCACGGGCTGGGAGACGGGTGTGACGGTCATGAGTGGCTTTCCCCGGGTGTGTTCGCGGGTTGGGGGAGGGAAGGAGCCTGCCGTGCAGGCGAACAGGCGCGAGCCGCGAGAGCTTCCGCCTGCCGTGCCCTGTTACCCGCCACAGGAGAAAGGAAACCCGTGACCGCCCCGGATTTCGTGCGCCCATCCCTTTGGGCTGTTTTTCCGGAGTGGAATGCTCTGGGGTGAGAAAAAACCTTGGCGTCCTGTGCCGGGAAAAGGCGGTTCGGCAGGTTTTCGAGGACGAAACCCGGCCGGAGAAGGCTTCCGGCGAAGAACGCCGTAAGTTATCTTGGGTCCCGAGGCGGGGCTGCGACGGGCGCCACACCTGTTGACGTTGTCATCGCCGTCCGGCCGCTGCCGGGGTACAACCTCCGCCCGGCAGCGGCCGTCCTCCTGTGCTCCGTACGCGATCCGCCGCCCCGCGGTCGGCGGGCGCCGGCGAACCCGAACGGGTTCAGGCCACGAGGACGTGCGGGAGAACCGAGGCCGCCGCCAGAACTCCCAGTCCCAGGAGCAGCGACGCGGCCCCCGTGCCCAGCTCCCCCCTCCTCCTTTTCGGGACCGCGTGGAAACCGAACGACACGAAAGCCGGGCAGGAGGCGTACACCAGCATTCGGGTCGTGCCTTCCGTCAAGAGGGATTCCATCGTCTCGGGCCTTTCGCGGTCGGGCCGGGCACGGTGTCCTGGTGGTCGAGAATACGGCGGATGCTCCCATTTCCGTCTCGGGCCGCCGCCGGGGTCGAACCGCCTGCGGGGCCGTGCGCGTCGACGGCCCGGGCGATCGGGCCCTCCCGAGGCAGCCCCCGGCCTCCAGCGGCTCTTCCGCCCCAGGGCCCCCATGTCGGTGCGCAGTACCGCAATCAGACGTTCTGCACACCTTGTGGCGATGCGTCACTACACATAGCATCAGGCCGACCCCACCGGGTCACCAAAAAACATCAGCACCCTCACCCCCAGGGAGACCCCCATGCTGAGACGCGTCCTCACGCCCCTCCTGATCGTCCTGAGCGCACTGGCGCTGACGCTGGTGGGCACCGCACCGGCCACCGCGGCGCCCGCGGAGCAGTCCCAGGCACTGCGCCAGACCGTCCTGTACTACGACGCCAGCCGGGCCGCGGAGTACACCTCCGCCGTCTCCTCGGCCGTGCGCGTGTGGAACTCCAGCGTCAGCAACGTCCGCCTGGAGCCGACCTCGGCCGGACGGCGCGCCGAGATCCGCATCATCGCCGACAACGGCTGGCCCCGCGCCCACCTGGGCCCGGTGCGCCCGGGCGGCCAGGTCACCGTCTGGATGGGCCGTGAGGGCACCGCCGCGGGCTACGACGCGGTGCGCATCGCCGCGCACGAGCTCGGCCACAGCCTGGGCCTGCCCGACGCCAAGCCCGGCCCGTGCTCGTCGCTGATGTCGGGCTCCACCGGCGGGGTGAGCTGCACCAACCCCTACCCCAACGCCTCCGAGCGCTCGCGGGTCGAGGCCAACTACGGCAGCGGCCTGACCGGCCAGCGCGCCGCGGACGGGCAGCTCCTGGTCGACCGCCTCTGACCAGGCGCACGGCTCCGGAGCCAGCGGCCCCCGGCGTCGGCCCGCGTCGGCGGGTCGGCGCCGGGGGCGTCACGCGTCCGGTGCGGTCCGTCCGGTCCGCCTTCGCCCGGCGGTGGTCCACACCGCTTCGCGCAGGTCACCTCACCGAGAAACCCCACCGGCCGGCCCGCTCCTCCCGGGGTTCGGCGAACGAGTCGGCTGGCGCACCACGCGGTAGCGGAGGTAGACCACTTTCGCGTTGAAGGTGCGGTTCTCGATGAGTTCGAGGTCCACCCGGCGCTCGCTCCGGGGAAAGAAGGGAGTGCCACCGCCGAGCAGCACCGGGTAGACCCTGGCCCGGTACTCGTCGATCAGACCCGACGCGGCCGCCTCGGCGGCGAGGGCCGCGCCGCCGATCGCGATGTCACCCTCCCCCGGCTCGGCCCGCGACCGCTCGATCTCCCGCGCCAGGCCGCCGGAGGCCAGCCGGGCGTTTCCCCGCACCCGCGACAGGGTGGTGGAGAACACCACCTTCGGGAGCGCTTTCCAGATCGCGGCGAATTCGAGCGTCGAGTAGTCGAGCGACGGGTTCTGGTCGGCGGTCTCCCAGTACAGCATGGTCTCGTACAGCCGTCGTCCCAGCAGATGGACGCCGACCTCTCGTACCTCGTCGGTGGCGAGGCGAAAGACCTCCTCGTCGGGCGCCGTCCAGTCGAAGGAGCCGTCCGGCCCGACGACGTAGCCGTCCAGTGACACGGCCATCGAGTAGGTCACGCTGCGCATCAGGGGCCCTCCTCGGTAACGGTCTCGACGGTATGACCGCCGGACGCCGCAGAACTCATCGCGGGAGACCATCTTGCGCTGTCACCCGTCAGCGAGGAGGTCGGGAACGCTCTTCCCCGGGAGGGGTGTCGCTCGGGTGGTGCGGTCGGCGGCGGTGGCCATGGGCCACCGCCCCTTCGAGCGTGCCGACCGGCGACCGGGTGCTCCCCGACCGTCTCCGTGGCCGCCACGTGGGCGTTTGGTCCGGTGATCGCGGCCGGTCGTCCCTATCCTTGACGCGTGGTGCGGGAAGTCCGCCGTGGTTGAGCAGCATGGATGGTGGAACGGTTGGACGACGACAGAATCGCCGGCAGGGAAGCTTCGCTGGCGGCCCCGGAACGCCTGCGCGCGCTGGAGCGCACCGGGCTCGGCGCGGAGCCGGACGAGGGAATGGAGCGCTTCGCCCGTTTGGCCGCGCGCCTGCTCGGGGTCCCGGTGGCGCTGGTCCTGCTCCTGGAGGAGCACCGCCGGGTCCTCCCGGGCATGGTGGGGCTGGACGAGCCGTGGGCCTCCTCCCGCCAGGGCCCGCTGCCGCCCTCGCTGCGCCGCCACGGCGTGGTCCCGACCGCGATGATCCTGTGCGACGACGTCCGGTCCGCCCCTTCCGACCGCGCCGCCGCCGTCGAGGGGCTGGGGGCGGTGGCCTGCGCCGGGATGCCGCTGACCGACGACCGGGGCAACGTGCTGGGCGTCCTGGCCGCCATCGACACCGCGCCGCGCGCCTGGAGCGACCAGGACGTCCGGGCGCTGCGCGACCTGGCCCCGGCCTGTAGCGGGGAACTGCGCCTGCGCATCCTCACGCACACCGCCCGGAAGGTCCGCGGCCGGGCCCAGCGCGCCTTCGAACGCTCCCAGCTGCTGTTGCGCGCCGCCGACGAGCTCGGCGACACCACCGGCCTGGCCCAGGTGCGGCGCACCGTCAAGGAGCTGGTCACCAGCGACCTCAAACCCGCCTACGTCGAACTGGTCCTGGTCGAGGGCGAGCGGATGCGCCGCGTCATCGACACCGAGGACCCCTCCAGCCTGGACGTGGTCTACGAGGAGTACGAGCTGGGCAGCGACTGGCCCACCGCCCTGGCCGTGCGCACCGACACCCTCGTGGAGGTGCCCGACACCGACGCGCTGGAGCACTACGCCCCCGAGGTGCGGGCCGCGTTCTCCCTCCTGGGACTGTCCAGCGCGGTGTTCGTTCCGCTGCCCGGTACGCGCACGCCCCTGGGCGCGCTCGTACTGGGATGGGACAGCACCCACGAGATCGACGTCGTGGAGCGGGCCGTGCTGCGTTCCCTGGCCGGGTACACCGCCCGCGCGGTGGAGCGGGCGGTGTTCGTGGACCGCCGCGTGCAGACCGCGCAGGCGCTGCAGCAGGCCATGCTCACCGATCTTCCCCGGATCCCGGGCCTGGAGATCGCCGCGCTCTACCGCCCCGCGGCGCAGGAGGACATGGTGGGCGGCGACTGGTACGACGCCTACCCCCTGCCCGACGACGGCGGCAGGGGGGCGGTGGCGTTCACCGTCGGTGACATCACCGGCCACGACATCCACGCGGCCGTGCTCATGGGCCAGGTGCGCAGCATGCTGCGCCAGGCCGACATGGACCACTCCGGCCACGGGCCCGCGCGGGCCGTCACCGCCTTCGAACGCGCCAACCGGGAACTGGGAGTCGGCGCCAGTGGCACGATGCTGCACGCCCATCTGCGCCGACAGGCCCGGGGCTGGCTGCTGACCTGGACCAACGTCGGCCACATGACGCCCGTGGTCGCCTCCGCCGCAGGGGACACCGAGCAGCTGCGCGAGCACGACCTGCTCTTCCACCCCGAGCTTCCGGACCGGCCGCGCACCGACCACCAGCGGCTGCTGGAAACGGGCAGCACGCTGCTGCTGTTCACCGACGGGCTGGTCGAGCAGCGGGACCACGACCTGGACACGGTCGTCGCCCGCGCCGCGCGCCTGCTCGCGGCCGGGGCGCGCGAGCCGCTGCCCGACCTGCTGGGAGCGATCACCGACGAGGTCGCGGGGGACGCGCACGACGACGACGTCGTCCTGCTGGCGGTGCGGTTGACCGGCGGGAGGGCCGCCTAGCGCTCCGGCCGGGGGTCCGCCGGGGCGGTGGACGGGGAGGACGGCCGCCGCGGCACGTCGTGCTTCGCGGCGGGCCGTATCCGGACGTCCTCGGGCGGACCCGGGTCACTTTCGCCAGAACAGGTGGTGCGTCACACCGCTCGGGCTGGGCACGACCTCCAGGTGGAACCGGTCGAGCAGCTCGTCGGGCGACTCCCAGAGCCGTAGTCCGGACCCGAGTTCCACCGGCGAGACCGCCACGTGCATGGTGTCGACGAGGTCGGCGTCGAGGAACTGCCGGATGGTGGTGACCCCGCCGCCCAGCCGGACGTCCCCGCCCTGCGCCGCTTCCCGTGCCTGTTCGAGGACCGTGGCCGGGTCACCGCCGACGAAGTGGAACGTGGTGTCGGAGAGCGTGAACGAAGGACGCCTGTGGTGGGTCATGACGAACACCGGGGTGTGGAACGGGGGCTCGTTCCCCCACCAGCCGCGCCACTCGTGGTCGTGCCAGGGTCCGCGCTGGGGCCCGAACTTGTTGCGGCCCATGATCTCGGCGCCGATGCCGCGTGCGTGGTCCCGCGTGAAGTAGTCGTCGAGGCCCCGGCTTCCCCCGGGGTCGGTACGGTTGGGCCAGCTCGCCGTGGCTCCGGCCCAGGCGAACAGCCTCTCGGGCCGGTCGACGTCGCCGAACGGACTCTCGAGGCTCTGGCCCTCACCGGCACCGATTCCGTCCCGGGAGACGTTGAAGTTCTGGACTCTCAGCAGCTGAGCCACGTGTTCCTCCTGTGCGGTCGACAACGGGTGAGACTCTCCGGGGCGGGAAAACTCATCGTCGTGCCCGTGGTCGGTCAGGAACCGGTCTACCCGCCGTCCGGGCCTGCGAGGCCTGCGGGGTGTGCCGGGGTACCGCTGAGGGGGACACGACCGGACGGGAGAGAAAGCGGGCCCGCCCCGCTGGGTCGGGGCGGGCCCGCTCTCCGGGGGTGCTTCCGGTCTCGGGCGTTCGTGCGGCACGAGGGGCCGGGGAGATCCCCGGCTTCCTCGCCCCACGGCGCCGGCGAACCAACGGCTCAGGGCACCGGCTAGGGCGTCGACCGCTCGTCGGTGCGCTGACCGGCCTCGGAGGCGCGGAGTTCCTCGTTGATCCGCTGCGCCTCCTCCAACTGGTCCTCCAGGATGATGATCCTGCAGGCGGCTTCGATCGGGGTGCCCTCGTCCACGAGTTCGCGGGCGCGGGAGGCGATCTTGAGCTGGTAACGGGAGTAACGGCGGTGCCCGCCCGCCGAGCGCAGGGGCTCGATCAGCCGGGCCTCACCCAGAGCGCGCAGGAAGGCCGGCGTGGTACCGATCATCTCCGCCGCGCGGCCCATGGTGTAGGCGGGGTAGTCGTCATCGTCGAACCGGTCTTCGGCTTCGGGACGGGACAAGCGTTTCTCTTTCTCTCCTCATCGCACGCCGAGGGCCCCAGCGCCGAGCGGCGCTGGGGCCCGAGAGTTCAATACCATCTACCGGCCATCGCCGGTCTTCCGCTTCCCGAGGTCAAACTGGGACGGGAAAGCGGGGATCGCGGTTGTGTGACCGTGGACCACCTTCTTCCGAACCGGGGCCTGCGGTACCCGAGCGGAACATCTCCACACCCGGGCGATCCTCGATGGCATCTACTCCTCTCGACCTCACTGCGTACACTTCACACCTGCTGCGGCGTCCCCCCTGCCGGCGGGACGCCGGTACTGCTCTACCTCTGTACTGCGTTACTGCG
>NYMS01000031.1 GCA_002529455.1 Glycomyces fuscus | reverse complement strand
GCCGACGTCGCAGAGCCCGACCACCCTCACCCCCCGGGCGTTGGCCGCCCTCCGGCAGTAGCTCCCGCCTTTGGTGCCGCTTTCCGTCGGACGCCCAACCCCCACCGAACGTCTACCGTTTCTTGAATCCCTCGCCCTTTCGCGGCAGCGGGTGCGCTTTCGTTGCCGCCAACGGCCCCCGGCGGGAATGACGTAGGGGAGAGACCTGATGGCGGCCCCTCCCGGCCCCTCCCTGCCCCTCAATTCGTTATCCCTGTTGGGGTGTGGGGCGTGGGGTGTGGGGTTTTTAAGGGCATGGCGAGACGCGCGTGGGTGGGATCCCCCCTATTTCCAGGAAACCACCCCCACCCCGCCCCGGGACACCCCAGACCACCACCTGTGGAAAACGTGGAAGACACGGGAAGGGCCCCGAGCGAATCGCCCGGGGCCCGAGGCCCTTCACCGTTCTGTCGGCGGTGGCTCGGAGGAAACGCCCTCCGAGCCACCGCCTTGTGGAACCACCGCTCACCGAGCTCAGTCGTGGAAGGGCAGCTCGTCCGGGCCGAGGGCCGTGAAGTCGGTCTCCTCGATGGATCCGCCCTCCCGGTCGGTCACACGCGTTTCCTGGACCATCTCGATGCCGCCGCCCGACTCGTACTGGACGACGTACACGCCCTGGTGGCCGCCGTGGTCGCCGTCGCTGGAGGCGAAGGGGACGGGGCTGGGGCCCTGCCACTCCTGGGACTCCAGTGCGTCGATGAGCGACTGGCGGGTGAGGTCCTCACCCGCGGACCTGAGCACCTGGGCGAACATGACGGCCTGGGTCATGCCGAAGACGTGCGTGTTGGTGAGCGTGCCGCCCTCGCCGTACTCCTCGTACACCTCGATGAAGAACTGGGCCCACTCGTCGTCCTCGTCCTCCACGCGCGGCATGTAGCTCGTGATGAGCATGCCGTCGAGGAACTCGTCGGCGGGGACGCCCTCCGCGTCGGTGTCCTGCGTGAACTCCGCCAGCAGACCCTGGAGGGTCGCGGTGTCGCCGCCGATGCTGGAGACCACCCACTGGGGCTGGTAGCCGATGCTGGCCGCCTCCAGCATGCCGAGCGCGACGAACGCCGGGATGCAGGAGCACACGACCACCTCGGCCTCGGCGCGCTCCAGTTCGGCGATCTGCGCGCTGAGGTCGGGCACCTCGGACTCGTAGTGCTCCCGGGCCACGACCTCGTCGCCGAGGTACTGGTCGAGTCCGGTCTGGGAGTCCTCGCCGATGTCGTCGTTCTGGAACAGGTAGCCGACGTTCTGGCCGGGGAAGTTCTCCGCGATGTACTCGCCCTGGATCTTCGCCTCCTTCGTGTAGTCGGTCTGCCAGCCGTAGGTCAGCGGGTGCTCGTCGGGGTTGTTCCACGCCAGGGCGCCCGAGGACGGGAAGACGTCGGGCACGCCCTCCTCGTTGAGGTAGTCGAGGACGCTGCTGTGCGTGGGGGTGCCCAGGCCGCCCACCATCGCGAAGATCTCGTCCTCGATGACCAGCTGCCGGGTCACGTCGATCGTCTGCGCGGGGTCGTAGGCGTCGTCCTCGACCCGGTAGTCGATCTGGCGCCCGTTCACGCCGCCCTGGTCGTTGACGTAGTCGAACACGGCGCGGGCGCCCTGGGAGACCGCCAGGTAGCCCGGGGCCGCGGGGCCGGTCAGGGGCTGGTGGGAGCCGATGACGACGGTGTCGTCGGTGACGCCGGTGGAGACGTCCAGGTCGACCTCGGAGCCCTCGGTGACCTCACCGGCGCCGGTGCACGCGGTCGCCAGCATCGTCAGGGCCAGTGAGGCCGCCAGGGCGGCCCGGGTGCCACTGCGGTTTCGCATGGTGTTCTCCTTCTCGGGGGGTGGGAAGTGACGGACGGACTGCGGCCGGAGGGGCGTCGGCCGCGGGCCGGCCGCGGGAGGTGGCGGAGGGCGCCGGGCGGGCGGCGCCCCGGTACCGCCTGGCGGGGTCTGTTCTTCGGGTCGGCCCCGGCCCGCGGGGGTCGGTCCGGGCGCCCGCGGGGTTCTGGAGGCGCCGGAGCCGGGTTCGCGAGGAACGAGCCGACCCGGCAGGCGCCGAGGGTTCCCGCCCTTCGGGTGCCCGGACACGGACCGGAGCGGAGGTCCCGAAGAGCACCCCTAGCGGGGTCTGGATCCGGCGGGTCTGAGGCGTCCGGCCAGGCGCTGGAGCGCGCCGTGGATGCCCAGGGGCCAGAAGCGGAGGACGAGGATGAGGACCACGCCGAAGAACACGATCGGGAGGTTGTTCTCCGCGTCGCGGCTCAGGCTCAGGGAGCCGGCCAGGTCGGAGACCCAGACCTCCAGGTAGACGATGGCGACCGCGGCCCACAGCGCCCCCCACAGGCTGCCGATACCGCCCAGGACGAGGGCCGCGAGCAGGGTCAGCGACAGCGCGAGGGTGAAGGTGCTGGGGGTCGCGGTGCCGAGCACGTAGGCCTGGAGGCCGCCCGCGAGGCCGCCCGCCGCCGAGGCGATGACGAACGCGACCACCTTCGTCGCGCCGACCGGGATCCCGGCCATGGCGGCCGCGGTCTCGTCGTCGCGGATGGCGCGCATGCGGCGGCCCAGGCGGCCGGTGGAGACGGTGGCCAGCACGGCGAGGCCGATCACCACGGCGGTCCACACGACCAGGGCCTTCCACTCGCTGTCGGTGACCAGGCCCTGGAGGAGGGGCGGCGCGCCCGCGGTGCGGATGTTGAGGCCGTTGCTGCCGCCGAGGAGCTCGTGGTAGCGGTGGGTCAGCCCGGGCAGGCCGACGGCGAGGATGAGGGTGGCCCCCGCCAGGTAGGGGCCGTGCAGGCGCGCCGTGGCCGCGCCGACAGCGATCCCGGCGACGGCGGAGACGCCCACGATGACCAGCAGGTTCGCCGCCAGGGGGAGCATGGGTTGGTACAGGATGAGCAGCGCCATCGTGTAGGCGCCGATCATCATGAACGCGCCGTGGCCGAGGGAGACCTGGCCGCTGCCGCCGACGAGCAGTTGCAGCCCGGCGACGGCCAGCATGGTGTAGCCGACGGCGGCCACGCGCAGCGCGGTGAGGTCTCCGGTGGCCAGCAGCAGCGCCGTGACGGCGGCGAGGCCGAGGGCGGCCAGCAGCAGGTGGCGCAGCGGCGCGGGCAGGCCGCGCCACCCGCCGCCGGAGGAGGCGGTGGTGGGGTTCGGGGAGCCGGGGGCGGCGGCGCGCTCCGCGCGCTGCCGGGTGGGTGAGGGCATCGCTACACCTTTCGCGCGGCCGGGCGGGACAGGATGCCGTCGGGGCGCACGCTCAGGACCGCGACGACGATGACGAGGGCGGCGAGGGTGGCCAGCTCGGGCCCGGCGTAGCCGGACACGTAGGACATCCCGAGGCCGATGAGCATCCCCCCGAGGACGGCGCCGAACGGGTTGTCCAGGCCGCCGATGACGGCGGCGGTGATGCCGTAGACGAACACCACGTCGAAGACGTTCGGGGAGATGAACGGCGGTCCGGCGAGCATGCCCGCCAGGGCGCCGATGAAGGAGGCGATCGCCCACCCCGCGGTGAGCATCAGCCCGACCCGCACGCCGCTGAGCCGGGCGGCCTCGGGGTGGAAGGCCGCGGCGCGCATGCGCAGGCCCAGCGGGGTGAACCGGTACAGGGCGAACAGCAGCAGCGCGACGGCGCCGACCGACGCCAGGGCGAACGCGTTGGCGGGCGAGAAGCGGCCCACGTAGCTGAACGCGTACCCGAACCCGTGCTGCTCGTTGCCCCAGACCATCCCGACGAGCCCCTGGACGACCAGGAGGAGGCCGAGGGTGACGATGATGGCGTTGAGTTGGGAGGTGCGGGCGATGGGCCGGATGACGAACCGTTCGACCAGCGCGCCCGCGGCCAGGCCCGCGGTGAGCGCCGCGGCGAAGCCGAGCCAGTAGGAGCCGGTGAGCTGGGTGACGGTGTAGGCCGTGTAGACCGCGACGAGGGCGAGCGCGGGTTGGGCGAAGTTCACCAGGCGGGTGGCCTGGTAGATGATGACCAGGGACAGCGCCAGTGCCGCGTAGGCCGCCCCGGACGCCAACCCGTTGAGGGTCAGGTTGATGAAGTGGGTCATGCGGGACTCCTCTAAAAGCCCAGGTAGGCGTGGCGCGTGCGGTCGTCGGAGAGCAGGTCGGCGGAGGCGCCCCCGACCGCGACGCGTCCCTGGTTGAGGACGAACCCGGTCTCGGTGACCGACAGGGCCCCGGCCGCGTTCTGCTCGACCAGGACGACGGTGAGCCCGGTGCGGTCGCGCAGGTCGCGCAGGAGGGTGAAGATCTGCCTGGTGACCAGGGGCGCCAGGCCGAGCGAGGGCTCGTCCAGCAGCAGCACCCGGGGCCGGGCCATGAGGGCGCGGCCGATGGCGAGCATCTGGCGCTCGCCCCCGGAGAGGGTGCTGGCGGGTCTGCCGCGCCGCTCGGCCAGGGGCGGGAAGAGCTCCAGGACCTCGTCCATGGCGGACCGGCGGCGGCGGTCGGACCGCCACAGCCCGCCCAGGCGCAGGTTCTCCTCGACGGTGAGCTCGACGATGACGCCGCCGCCCTCGGGGACGTGGGCGAGGCCCCGGGTGATGACCTTCTCGGCGGGCAGGCGGGTGATGTCCTCGCCGTCGAGCAGGACGCGCCCGGAGGCGGCCGGGTGGAGGCCGGTGAGGGTGCGCAGCAGGGTGGTCTTGCCCGCGCCGTTGGCGCCGAGGACGGCGCACACGCCCTTGTCGGGGACGGTGAGGGACACGCGGTCCAGGGCTCGGACGGCTCCGTAGGAGGCGCTGAGCTCCTCGACGGACAGCAGGGGCGTGGTGGTCATCGGGCGGCTCCGTTCGCGTCGCCGGGACCGGCGGCGGGTGCCCCGCCCCGGTTCGGGGCGGGGGCGGTACCGGTGGCGGAGGTGTCCGTGGGGTCGGGCACAGCGGCGCCCCGGCCCTCGGCGGGCGCGCCGCCGGTGTCCGCGGGGGTGCCGAGGTAGGCCTGGGTGACGAGGGGGTCGGCCTGGACCTGTGCGGGGGTGCCGGTGGAGATGACCCGGCCGAAGTTGAGCACGACGATGTGGTCGCAGACCCGCATGACCAGGTCCATGTGGTGCTCGACGAGGACGACGGCCATGTCCTGGCTGAAGCCGCGGATCTGGTCGGCGAGGGCGTCGATCTGCGCGCCCGACAGCCCGCTGGCGGGTTCGTCGAGCAGGAGGAGCTCGGGTTCGCCGACGCAGGCGCGGGCGAGGGCGACCTGCTTCTGCACGCCGTAGGGCAGGGTGGAGGGCAGCCGGTGGGCGTGCTCGGCGACCCCGAAGCGCTCCAGCGCGGCCAGGGCGCGCCCGCGCAGCTCCCGTTCGTCGCGGTGGTGCCGTCCCAGACCGGTGAGCAGGGAGAACGGCCCCCCGGCGGCGAGGCGGTCGGCCCCGGCGACGACGTTGTCCAGGACCGTCATCATCGGGAAGAGGTTGAGGCCCTGGAAGGTCCGGGCGATCCCCGCGCGGGCGAGGTGGTGGGGGCGGCGGCCGGGCGGCGGGGCGCCCTTCCAGGTGATGGTTCCCGCCGTGGGGCGCAGGACGCCGGACAGGACGTTGAACAGGGTGGTCTTGCCCGCGCCGTTGGGGCCGATGAGGCCGACGACGGACCCGGGTGCGACCCGGAGTCCGACGTCGTCGAGCGCGGTGAGGCCCCCGAAGCGCACGGTCACCCCGTCAGCGCTCAGGAGGTGCTCCGTTGCGGTCGTCGTCATTGGCTGCCTTTCTCTTCGACCGGAGGCGTACCGACCAGTTGGTATGAAGGGGGTGTCCGGCGGCGCCTCGGCCGTCGGCCCGGGGTCAGTTGAACAGGCGGGCCAGGTCCACGCGGGATCTGATGTTGAGCTTGCGGAAGATGCCGCGCAGGTGGTGCTCGACCGTGCGCGGGCTGATGAACATGTGGGCGGCCACCTCCCGGTTGGTCGCCCCCTCGGCGACCAGCCGGGCGATCTGCTGCTGTTGCGCGGTCAGCTCGCTGGTGGAGACGGGGTCGGGACCGCGTTCGGAGGTCCCGATCGCGCGCAGCTCGGCGCGGGTCTGGCGCACCCACAGCCGCGCCCCGAAGCGCTCGAAGGACTCCAGCGCGTTGTACAGGTGCTCGCGGGCCCGGCCGGGCAGGCGGGCCCGGCGCAGGTGGGCGCCGAACAGCAGCTGGGTGCGCGCGTGCTCGACGTCGTCGTCTCCGCAGGCCCTGTGCAGGGCCAGCGCGTTCTCGAAGTGGTCGCAGGCCTCGTCCCCGGTGGCCAGCAGGCCCGAGCCCCGGGCGGCCAGCGCCAGCGTGCTCGGACTGCCCACCGCCTCGGCCCAGCGCCGGTACCCGGCCAGGGAGGTGCGCGCCCACTCGGTCTCGCCCATGCGGGTCGCCGCCTCCACGAAGTGCGGGGCGGTGAGCAGCCGCATGGTGGGGTGGCCGTGCCCGGGAGCGGCGTGCACCAGGGCGCGCAGCCGGAAGAACGCCTCCGCGGCGTTGCCCCGGGACAGCTCCAGGACGGCCAGCGCCCACGACGACAGGGCGGCGGCCAGGCCGAGGCTGCTCTCCCCCGCCTGGACGGCGACCGCGCGTGCCCGGATGCGGCAGGTGTCCACGTCGCCCTGGATCGCGGCGATCATCGCCAGCGACGCCAGGTGCTGGGTGGCCCACACGGTCTGGCCGGTCTCCCGGGAGACCCGCAGGCCGGTGAGGGCGGTCCCGGCGGCCGAGGGGAAGCGTCCGCTCCAGAACTCGGAGAAGACCAGGAAGCCCAGCGCGGCGGGCATGGTGGCCCGCTCGCCCCGCAGGCGGCCGACCTCGACGGCGCGGGAGGTCACCGAGCGCACGAACGGGGCGTCGCCCAGGCGCAGGCCGCTGATGCCCGCCCAGACCAGTTCGGAGGGCTTGGCGATCGCGGCCAGGCCGGTGGCCTCGCGCAGCAGCGGGGTGGAGCCGGGGTAGTCGCCCCGGAAGGAGACGGCGCACCCCTCCAGGAAGGACGCGACCATGCGCATCGGTGCCGGGTCGTCCGGGCGGACCAGGGGGAGCGCCAGTTCGGCGGCGCGGCCGTGGCGGGCCGCGTCCCCGGCCAGGGAGGCGGAGTCGGCCGAGCGCACGAGGGCGCGCAGGGCCAGGGAGCGGTCGTGGGGGATGAGTTCGCGGCCGACGGTGAGCAGGCGCTCGGCGACGTCCATGGCGTTCTCGCCGCGCATGGCGATCTGGGCGTCGATGAAGTCGGAGATCACGCGCCGCCGGTCGGACACGGCCAAGGGCCGCGCCCGCGCGAGCAGCCGGGTGGCGCGCGCCGAGCTCCCGGCCATGTAGGCCTCGTAGGAGGCCGTGTTCAGGCGGCAGGCGCGCTCGTCGGGGTCGGGGCACAGGTCGGCGGCCCGCTCGTAGGCGTGGGAGGCGGCGAGGCGGCCCTCGATCCGCTTGACGCGCCGGGCGGCCTCGGTCGCGGTCCCGGCCAGCCCGGCGTCGGGGGCGTCGGCGCCCGCGGCGGTGTGGCGGACGAACTCCGCGGGCGACAGCTCGGGGTCGCAGGCGCGGGCCAGGGACCGGTGCGCGGCGCGCAGCCGTCCGGCGGAGGCGTCCTGGGCGAGGGCCTCGCGCGTCAGGGGGTCGGCGAAGACGACGGTGTCGCCCTCCACCCGCACCAGGCCCCGGTCCTCGGCGGGTTCGAGGTCGGTGACGGTCGGCCCGGGCTCCTCGCAGGCCTCCAGCAGCCGGTGGACGCGGGGCTCGTCGCTGAGGGCGGCGAGCAGCAGCAGGCGGCGGGTCCGCTCGGGGAGGCCGCGGCAGGGGGCGAGGAAGTCGGCGCGCAGGCGGCCGGGCAGGCGCGGCGGGTCGGGGAGGGGCTCCTCGCCCAGGAGTTGGGCCCGGGACAGCCCCCGCAGGAGGCCGAGGACGGCGGCGGGGTTGCCGTGGGCGGCGCGGACCAGGGCGGAGCGCACGGCGGCG
Source organism: Glycomyces fuscus (assembly GCA_002529455.1). GTDB lineage: Bacteria > Actinomycetota > Actinomycetes > Streptosporangiales > Streptosporangiaceae > Nocardiopsis > Nocardiopsis fusca. Next base: position 147,631 of record NYMS01000031.1, on the reverse strand, counting down.
GCCGGGAGCACCGAGGCGTTGTCGGTGAGGATGTCGTGGACCGCCCGCTCCTCCAGGGGCGCCAGCAGGAGTTCGGCGACGCCGGGGACGAGGGCTTCGGGAGGGGGTTCGGCGGCGGTCTCGGGCACGCGGGCCCCGGCGGGCTTGCCGTTGCCCTCGCGCGCGGTGAAGACGGCGGCGACGGGCGTCCCGGCGAGGCGGCGCGCGGCGAAGGCGAGGGCGTCCAGCGAGGGCGCGTCGAGCCGGTCGGCGTCGTCCACGCACAGCAGGAGGGGGCGGTCGGCGGCCGCGCGGGTGAGCAGTTCGACCAGGCCGGTGTAGAGGGCGAGCCGGTCGGCGTCGGCGACCGCTCCCCGGGCCAGGGCGTCGCGGAGGAGGTCGCGCCAGGGCCCGGGGAGGCGGTCGGCCTCCTCCGTGAGGGGGCGGAGGAGGCGCTGGAGCCCGGCGAGGGGCAGGTCCGCCTCGTCGGCGATCCCACCCGCGTGGAGCACGGTGAAACCACCTGCGGACCCGCTCAGGTGCTCCAGGAGCGCCGTCTTGCCGCGTCCGGGGCCGCCGGAGAGGAGCAGGGAGGCGCCCCGGCGGGACCGCGCCCCGTCCAGGGCGTCGGCGAGGGCCCGCTGCTCCGTGTCACGACCTCGGAGGCGGGCTACGGGGGGGTGTGTGTTCCTGCCAGCCACGTGCTCACATTCGCACAGCGGGCCCCCGTCGCGGCAGGTGCGGGTGACCACACTGGTCGTTTCACCGATGCTCACCCGGAGTCGCGCGAACCCGGTGGGACGGAGCGGGGAGGGGGTGCCCCCGGTGTGGGCGGGACGCCTGTGGGGGCGTGGGATCACGGTGCCCACCTGGGCTTCCACCGCCGGGGAGAGTGACGGGGCTCACTCCCCCGAGGGGTCGTTCCGCCGCCCCCGCGCCCTCAGGGGCGGAGAGGTCGGTTATCAAGCCGTAACGTGCGCGCAACGACACCCCCGCGATAACGGCAAACAGGACAAAAGATCCCAGGGATAGCTTTTTATCTTCTTCAGGACACTGTCGCGGCCGCCCCTGGCGGGGATATCCAGTCCGGGACGCCCCCGTGAGGGTGCGCCCGACGGCAGGGAGGAACCGACGCCCATGGAGAACCGCTCCACGGCAGCACACGACAGGCGGCAGCCGGCGACAGCCGGCACCCGCACCGGGAACCGTACGGTGCCCCCGACGTTCGGCGTCGAGGAGGAGCTCTTCGTCGTCGACCCCGGCACCCGGTCCATCCTGTCGCGGGCGCCCGAGGTGCTCGCCAACACCCGCGTCCTGCGCGACCACCTGTGCGGCGAGTTCACCCGCGCGCAGGTGGAGGCCAACAGTCCCGTGTGCGACGACGCGGGCGACGCCCTGCGCTTCCTGCGCGCGGCCCGCGGGGAGCTGAGCCGCGCCGCCGGTGCCGCCGGGCTCGCCGTCGTCGCCTCCGGCACCGCCGTCCTGGGCGACCCCGCCTCGGCGCGGGTGAGCGAGGGGCGCCGCTACGCCGACATCGCCGCGCACTTCGGTGCGCTGCGCGAGTCGCACGTGGTGTGCGGCTGCCACGTGCACGTGGGCATCCCCGACCGGGAGACCGCCGTGTCGGTGGGCAACCACCTGCGCCGGTGGCTGCCCTTCCTGGTGGCGCTGTCGGCGAACTCGCCGTTCCACTCCGGACGCGACACCGGCTACTCCAGCTGGCGCACGATCGCCTGGAACCGGCTGCCCTCGGCCGGCCCTCCCCCGCTGCTGCGCTCCCTGGTCGAGCACGAGCAGGCGGTGCGGGCGCTCACCGACACCGGGGCGATCCTGGACCGGCGCATGGTCTACTGGGACGTCCGCCTCTCGGACCACCTGCCCACGCTGGAGATCCGCGTGAGCGACGTGGCCGCCACCGCCGAGGAGGCGCTGCTGCTGGCCCTGCTCATCCGCGGCCTGGTGAGCCGGGCGCTCACCGACGTGCACTACGGCATCCCCGCCCCGGGCATTCCCGACCAGGCGCTGCGGGCCGCCGTGTGGCGGGCCGCCCGGGACGGGCTGGAGGGCGTGGTGCCCGACCCGCTGACCGGGGAGGTGCTGCCCGGGCCCGCGGCCGCCGACCGGCTGCTGCACGCCGCGCTGCCCGGGCTGCTCGCCAACGGCGACGCCGACACGGTCTCCTCACTGCTCGACCGGGTGCGCGCGGCCGGGAGCGGGGCGGCCCGCCAGCGCGCCGTCCACGCACGGCGGGGCAGCCTCACCGACGTGGTGGACCACCTCGTGGTCCAGACGAGGGAGGGCCTCGCCTGAGGCGGGCGGCCCTCCCCGGACCGAAGCGGAGCGAAGGCCCCAGAGGCACCGCCTAGCGCCGGACCAGCTCCTCCGGGCGCCCGTCCCCGCCCGCCACCTCGGCCATGGTGGGCGGGTTCGCGCCCTCCCTGGTCACCGTGACGGCGGCGACGGAGACCGCGAACCCCAGCAGGTCCTCCAGGTCCGCCCTGCCCAGCCCGGTCAGGCGGGCCCGGGGGTCCTCCCCCAGCCGGTCGTGGCGGTCCAGCCAGTTCAGCAGGGCGCCCATGAAGGAGTCGCCCGCGCCCACGGTGTCGGCCACCTTCGCCTTCGGCGCGGCCACCGCCACCTCCTCGCCCCGGGAGACCGCGAGGGCCCCGTCGGCGCCCATGGTCACCACCACCAGCGCCGGGCCCAGCGCGGCGACGGCGTGGGCCGCCCGGGCCGGGGGCAGGTCCGGGTACAGGAAGGCCAGGTCCTCGTCGCTCGCCTTCACCAGGTGCGCCTGCGCGGCGTGCCGCAGGGCCAGCGCCCTGGCGGTCGCGGGTTCGCCGATGACGTCGTGGCGGATGTTGGGGTCCAGCGTCAGCGTCACCCGCCCGCGTCCGTGCTCGCGGCGCAGCATCGCCTCGATCAGGGTGGCGCCGGGCTCGCGGAACAGCGCTATCGACGCGGCGTGCAGCGCGCGGACCCCCGGTTCCAGCTCCTCGGGCAGCTCCCCGGCGCGCCACCGCCAGTCGGCGGCGTCGTCCATGCGGAAGTCGTAGCGGGCCGACCCGTCCTGGCCGAGCGTGGCCAGGGCCAGCGCCGTCGGCTCCTGCGCCGGGAGCAGCCCCGCCGGGTCCAGCCCCTCGCCGACCAGGCGCTCGCGGATCAGCTCGCCGAAGCCGTCCGCCCCGATCCGCGCGAGCAGCCGGGTCGGCGTGCCCAGCCGGGCCGCCGCGACCGCCGTGTTGGCCGGACCGCCGCCGGGCGCGGCCTTCAGCACGTCGGCGCCGTGGGACGTGGGCAGCAGGTCCATGACGTTCTCGCCCACCACGACGAGCCGGGGGCAGGCCCCGGTCCCCGCGGTTCCTCCGGCCGGGGCGCCCTGGGCGCCCCCCGTGTTGTCGGTGGTCACGCGTTTCCTCCGGAGGTCTGGTCGGTCACGGGCAGGAGTGCGGCCGCGATGGAGGCCGACAGCCCGATCTGGGGCAGGAGTGCCGCCTGGTAGGCGTGGTAGACGTCCGGCTTGCCCGGCCACACGCTCGCGGCGGGGCGGTTGTCCGGGTCCAGCTCGTGGTGCCAGCTGCCGTGTTCGCGGTCCACGTGGTACCGGTCCGCGTAGGCCCACCAGCGGTCGTACAGGTCGGTGTAGGAGGCCCCGCCGGTGTGCTCCCCCAGCGCCCAGGCGGCCATGGCGGCCTCGGCCACCACCCAGTGCATGCGCTCGCGCACGACCGGCCGGTCCTGCCAGTCGAGGGTGTAGACGAACCCGTCGGCGCCGTCGACGGCCCAGCCGCGCCGGACGGCGTGGTCGAACAGCGCCTCGGCGTCGGCGCGCAGCCACGCGGGGGCGGGGTCGCCCGCCCGGCCGAGCGCGACCTCCAGGTGGACCAGCAGGCGCGCCCATTCGAGCAGGTGGCCGGTGGTGCTGCCGAAGGGCCGGAAGGGGTGGTCGGGCTGGTCCCGGTTGTAGTCCGGGAGGGGCTTCCAGTCGGAGGTGAAGTGCTCGGGCAGGCGCCAGTCGTGCTCTGCGGCCACACCGTGGACCAGGCGCTCGGCGATGGCGAGCGCGCGGCGGGCCCACAGGGCGTCGCCGGTGGCGTCGGCGGCGGCCAGGAAGGCCTCCACGGCGTGCATGTTGCTGTTGGCGCCCCGGTAGTCCTCGGTGGCGGTCCACCCGCTGTCCCAGCTCTCCCGCAGGGCGCCGGCGGACTCCTCCCAGAAGCGCTCCTCCATGACCCGCAGCGCCTCGTCGAGCAGCTCGCGCGCTCCCGGACGGCCCGCGAGGGTGGCGCTGGAGGCGGCCAGGACCACGAAGGCGTGCTCGTAGGCGGACTTGCGCGGAAGGTCATGGGAGCGCTCCCGGGAAGCACTTCCCGCGGCGTTCTCCGGTACCCGGTCGAACCAGCCGCCCGCCCGGGCGTCGCGCAGGGGACCGGTCGCCAGGGACGCCACACCGTGGTCGGCCAGCCGTCCGGCGTCGGCCTCCCCCCGCAGGTGGGCGAGGGAGAACACGTGCGTCATCCGCGCGGTGATCCAGGTGGCGGCGGGCCGGTCCCGCTCCACACGCCCGTCCGCGTCGAGCCAGCCGAAGCCGTCGGACACGGCGGATCCCGCGGCGAAACCGTACAGCCGCCGCTCCTCCTCGCGCAGCCACTCGGGGCGACCCGGGGCCGGTCGTGTCGATGGTGTCAATCCACTGCCTCCTCAAGGCGTCGGTGAGCGGGTCCACGGTATCCCGCGAACTCGACACCGCGGTAGACCGGGGAGCCCGGTCAACAGAACGCGCCATCAGCCCCGGAAGAGAACATTCCGGGCACGTGGGAGCGGAAGTCCCCGTACGGCCCCGAGGCGGCCCCGTGCACTCCGCGGGAGCGCCGCCGCGCACCCGCCGGGGCACGCGGCGCCCGGCCGCTCGCCGGCGCTCCCGGGGAGGGCGCCGAAAACCCGGTGCGCCGTGGACCTCCTTCTGCCAGAGTCGCCCCGGCGCCGCGCGCAGCGGCGCCCGGGGACCGCCCCGGCTCCGCGGCGCGCGCAAAGGGGGCGGCGCACGGCACGGCCGGGCTCCCCGGCGTCCGGTCCCCGTCCGTCCACGGCAGGAGGCAGACCCACCATGGCCCACACCCGCTCCCCGGAACACGCCGACGGGGACTCCCCGTCCCGCGACCCCCTCCCCCTGCGAGGCAGGTCCGCCCTGGTCACCGGGGCCAGCAGGCGCGACGGCATCGGCTACGCCGTGGCCCGCCGCCTCGCCGCGTACGGCGCCTCGGTGATGGTCCACCACCACCGGCCGCACGACGCGCAGATGCCCTGGGGCAGCGACGACCTCACCGCCGTGCTCGACGGCGTGCGCTCGGTGCTCGGCGACCCCGGGGCCCGCGTGGCCGACGTCGGCGCGGACATGGCCGACCCCGACGCGCCCCGGCGGGTGGTCGAGGCGGCCGTCGCCGAGTTCGGCCACCTGGACGTCCTGGTGGCCAACCACGCGCGCAACGGCGGCGACGCGACGCTGGCCGAGGTGACCCTGGAGATGCTCGACGGGCACTGGGCGGTCGACGCCCGCGCGCCCCTCCTGCTCGCCCAGGCCTTCGCGGCGCGGCACGACGGGCGCCCCGGCGGCCGGGTGCTGTTCATGACCTCCGGGCAGATCCGCGGGGCGATGCCCGGCGAGGTGGCGTACGCGTCGGCCAAGGCGGTCCTGGCCCAGATCACCCCGACCATCGCCGCCGAGCTGGGCCCGCGCGGCATCACCGTGAACGCCGTCGACCCCGGACCGGTGCAGACCGGCTACATCGACGAGGAGCTCATGCACCGGATCCTGCCCGGCTTCCCGGCGGGGAGGGTGGGCGTGCCGGACGATCCGGCCAGGCTGCTGGCCTGGCTGGCCACCGACGAGGCCTCGTGGGTCACCGGCCAGGTGATCAGCGCCGACGGCGGTTTCGGCTGCTGACGGGCCGACTGCGTGCCGCCGTCGGGACGCGAGCGGCCCGACCTGCGGTGATCTTGTACCTACAGCGGGTTCGAAGAGCCCGAACCGGCTACGAGTACAGGACCACGGCGGGGGGCGGGCTCAGTCCTGGTGACCGGGTCTGGTCACCCGCCCGGCCGCGTTGCGCGCGGCGGCCTTGTCGCTCCCCAGGTCGGCGGCGCGGCAGGTCCACCGGATGTGCTCGGCGGCTGTGACCGGGTCGTCGGCCATGGGGATGTGCCCGCTGCCGATCAGCGAGACCATGCGCGCGTTGGGCACCCGGTGGTGGGCGTGCGCGGCGCTGGACGGCAGCAGCGTCCGGTCGCGGTCGCCCCAGGCGATGGTGACCGGGCACTCGATCGGCCGCGCCGTGAAGACGTACTCGGCGATGCGCGGCACGAGCCGGATGTAGGGCGCGCCGCGCTGGAGGCCCCGGACGCTGAACCGGGTCGCCTTGGCCGCGGGCGACGAGGGGTCGCCGCGCAGCGCGATCCGCGCGGCGGTCCTGGCCGGGGCGGTGCTGGCCAGGCGCTCCTTGACCCGCATCGGGACGTGCGTGGCCAGGCGGGAGAGCGCGCCCACCGCGCGTATCCCGTACCGGGCGAGCCTGTCGGAGAACCCCGCCGGGGAGAACACCGTCACCGAGCCGGCCAGGCCCCGGACCCCCAGTTCCAGGGCGATCGAGCCGCCGAGCGAGTTGCCCGCCAGGTGCGGGCGCTCCAGCCCGTGCAGGCGGCAGAACGCCTGGATGTCGTCGGTCAGGGTGAGGATGTCGTAGGGCTGGTCGGGGCCGGGCCCCGGCGAGGCGCCGAACCCCGGCAGGTCCACGCAGATGACGCGGTAGTCCGCGGCGAGCCGCCGCATCACCGAGGTCCAGCTCTGGCGGCGGTCCCCGAGTCCGTGGAGGAGGACCAGGGGGCGGCCGCTCCCCCGTTCTTCGAAGGCGATACGTGTCGGGTCCATGTTGTTCGGTCTACCCGATACTCGGACCGGTCGTGCGCGAACCGGTCAGTTCCTCCGGGGAGCGCGCGTCAGCGCCACGCCCGCCAGCACCGTGAGCAGTCCGAGCACCGGGCCCGCGCCGAGGCCCAGGCCGGACACCGTCAGCAGCAGCATCCCGCCGCCGACCAGCGCCGCCGCGGCCAGGACGCGGACCATGCCCGGGGAGCCGCTCAGCGCCTTCGGCGGGTTCTCGAACCGCACCGCCCAGTGCGCCAGCGGCACGATCAGGGGCACCAGGACCACCAGTCCCAGCACGCCCCACAGCGCCCACATGCCCGTCAGCGGCTCGGGGGTGTCGATCCCCAGGCCGAACACCAGCACGCCCGCCACCACGCTGAGCGGCAGCATGTGCCACAGGTAGACCGTCATCAGCTGCGGACAGATCCGGTCCAGCAGACGCGCCGGGCCCGGGCGCTCCGACCAGGCGCTGATCCGCTCGCGCAGCAGCACCGCGACGCCGACCTGCAGCACGCCCATGGCGGCGAGCACCAGGGTGGGCGGGGACACGTTCGAGGACTCCGTGGCGAACACGCCCGTCATGTTGAGCGAGTAGGGGCCGAACAGCACCAGGGCCAGCGCGGCGGCCGCGCCGCCCGCCACCATCCCCGCGGCGTAGCGGAGTCGGATCGTCCCCGTGGCGTAGCGGAACCCCAGCTGGTGCACGCCCAGCCACACGAAGGCCACGTTGAGGTAGCCGACCCAGTCCGTACCGGTCGAGAAGCGGATCAGGTCCACGGCCGCGGCGGAGCCCAGCAGGGCGACCGGAACCCACCAGCCGAAACTCTCCTGGGCCCGGACCAGCAGCGGGGTCGCCACGACCACCAGCACGTACACGGCGAGGAACCACAGCACCATGCCCGCGGCCTCGGCCCCCACCAGGACCGCCTGGGCCGGTGCGCCGCCCAGGACCAGCAGGTGGGAGGCGACGATCCACAGGGCCGCCAGCGGCACCACCGGCCAGGCGAGCCTGCGCAGCCTGCGCGCGAACCAGTCCGAGGCGGACATGCCCCGGCCCGAGGCCGAGCGCCAGCTGATGAGGTTGGCCGCGCCCCCGACGAAGAAGATCAGCGGCATGACCTGGACGACCCACGTCAGGACGAAGCCGCCCTCGGTGGACAGGACGCTGCCCGCCTCCAGGGAGCCCGGCTCGTGGATCAGGACCGGCAGCCACCAGTGCTGCATGACCACCAGGGCCATCACGAACAGCCGGATGACGTCCAGGAACCTGTCCCTGCCCGCCCCGGGACGCGTCGCCCGTGGAGAAGGCAGGAGGGCGGTGCCGGAGGTGTACGCCGACGACGCGCCTCCGCCTTCGTTCTCGACGGTCACGGTCATCGGTCGCTCCTTGGTCTACCCCGTACGCGTGTGCGTCCCCGGGCGCGGTGGTGCGCGGGGGCCGTGTGGCCGGGATCAGGGGGTGGCGACGCGTTCTCGAACGCGCCCGGTGGCGTGGCCGCGTCAGCTCGACTGCTGGCGACGCGTAACAACGAGAGTAGGTCCGGTCGGTTGGTGGCCGCGATGGCTCTGACGCCCCTCTCCGAGGGGCGGTTCGCCCGACCGCGAAAGGTGGTGCCTGCACCACCGCGCGTCGGGGCACGGCGGGTCGGGGACCGTTCTCCCCCGGGCGGAGGGCGCGCACGCGCCGAACGGTGCTCCGGACGACCCGGGAGAGTTCTCGCACACGGTACCGTGCGAGCCCGTGTACACGGAACCCTCGGAAAAGGTCTGTGTGCGCAGACGGAACCGCTGTTCGGGGTGGTCGGGCGACGCGACGCCCGTGCGGAGGCCGTGCGGGGAAGCGGAATCGGCGGTCGGTCCGGGGCCGCGTGCGGGGGGCACGCGGCGGCCCCGGGGCACGGATCCCGGGCAGGGGCCGCGCGGGGGAGCGCGGCCCGGGCCCGGAAACCCTAGGGGGCGGTGGGCAGCGCGCGCTTGTGGGCGGTGACGCGGTACCGGTGGACCAGCGCGGTCTCCACGTGCTCGGGCACCGGCAGGCCCTCCAGGAAGTCGTCGATCTGCTCGTAGGTCAGGCCGAGCGCCTCCTCGTCGGGCTTCTGCGGGGCGAGCGTCTCCAGGTCGGCGGTGGGCACCTTGTTCACCAGGTCCTCGGGGGCGCCCAGCTCCGCGGCGACCGCGCGCACCCGGCGCTTGGTCAGCCCGGTCAGCGGCACCAGGTCCGCCCCGCCGTCGCCGTACTTGGTGAAGAATCCGGTGACCGCCTCGGCCGCGTGGTCGGTGCCGACCACCAGTCCGCGCAGGCCGCCCGAGACCGCGTACTGGGCGATCATCCGCTGCCGCGCCTTGACGTTGCCGATGACGAAGTCCTCCGAGGACTCGCTGGCGTAGGACATCCCGGCGGCGGCCAGGGAGGCGGCCATGGCGTCGCTGGCGGGCCTGACGTCCACGGTGAGGCAGCGCTCCGGCGCCGTGAACGCGACGGAGCGGGCCGCGTCCTCCTCGTCCTTCTGCTCGCCGTAGGGCAGGCGCATGGCGACGTACTCGCACTCGTGGCCGTTCTCGCGGGCCCGGTCCACCGCCAGGCGGCACAGGCGTCCGGCGGTGAGCGAGTCCACGCCGCCGCTGATGCCCAGGACCAGCGCGGTGGAGCCGGTGGCGATCAGCCGCTCGGCGAGGAAGGCCACGCGGCGTTCGATCTCGACGTGCACGTCGAAGTGCTCGGGCACCTCGAGGTCGCGGATGATCTCGCGACGGGCCTGGCTCAGCTCGGTGTCGGTCACTGGGGTCCCCCGTGGATGCGGTACGTGTGCCCGCCGATTATCGCCTGTCCCGTGCCGGGGGACGAGGCCGGGGAGGGTCCGGGGCGTCCGCCGAGGGGGACGGCCGTCGGGGCGCGGGCGGTCTCAGGGGTCCGTGCGCAGGCGGCGGGCGAAGCGCTCGTAGTCGACGACCACGCCGTCCCCGTCCACCGACAGCCGGTACTCGCCGTGCAGGGGGTCGCGGTAGGTGTAGCGCTCCAGGCCGTCCTCGGCGGGGTGGCGGGTGTAGCGCTGCCTGACCCGGCGCACCCGCAGGGAGGGGATGTCGATCCAGACCACCGCGATGTCGCGGTACTCGCCCGGGCGCAGGCCGAGGCGGCGGATGGGCAGGGTGTTGGTGAGCGGGGTGGCGGCGACGTCCACGTCCAGGCAGCCCACCAGCCCGGGGAGGGGGACCCCGTCGGCGCCGGTCCAGTGGCCTCCGTGGGCGTCGAGCGTGACCGACTCCAGCCCCTGGGAGGAGAGGACCTCGGCGCGCACCCCCCGGGTCGTCCACGCCAGGTCGGTGCGGACGCTGAAGCGGGTGAAGAACCGCTCCTCACCCACGACGACGGTCTCCCCGGCCTCCAGGCGGTAGCCGTCGGGCTCGGGGAGGAGGGTGCCGAGCCCGAGCCCCTCGGGGACGTCGGTCCGGGTCCACGCGGCCGGGTGTTCCGTCAGTGACGACATGTCACCGTTCTACCGTTCCGGGGGCGGGTGCGCCAGAGCGGCCCTCGGCCCGCACCGCGGGCGCGGTGCGGGCCGAGGGGGCCGGGGCGGTGACCGTCCCGGCCGTCGCCGGTTCGGCGGCCGGTCAGACCCGGGCGGCCTCTCCGGAGGCCGGGCCGGACCTGGCCCCGCGGACCTCGGCCTCGACCCGGTCGAAGTCGCTCTCCATCTGCGGGCTGACCTTGGCCAGGCCGTTGAAGACGAAGATGGCGGCGACGCTGAGGATCACGGCCGGGACCATGGCGTACAGGCCGGTGTTGAGGAGGTTCGCGTCGAGGATGTCCCACACGATCGCGGTGGTGCCGCCCGCGATCATGCCCGCGAGCGCGCCGGACCAGCTCATCCGCTTCCAGAACACGGAGAGCACCAGGATCGGGCCGAAGCCCGCGCCGAACCCGGCCCAGGCGTAGCCGACCAGGTCCATCACCGACTGGTTGCCCCACAGGGCGATGGCGGCGGCGCCCAGGGCGACGGCGACCACGGTGACGCGGCTGATCCACAGCAGCGTCCTGGGGTTGGCGTCGCGGTCCACGAAGGCCTTGTAGCCGTCCTCGGTGAGCGCGGAGGCGGCGACCAGCAGCTGGGAGTCGGCGGTGCTCATGACGGCCGCGAGGATGGCGGCGAGCAGCAGGCCGGCGACCAGCGGGTGGGTCAGGCCCTCGATCAGGAGGGGGAAGACCTGCTCGGAGTTCTCCAGCGGGGTGTCGAAGTAGGCGATGCCGATGAAGCCGACCAGCACGGCCAGGGCCATCGCGGTGACCGCCCAGGCGACGCTGACGATCCCGGCCTTGGGGATGTCCCGGACCGAGCGGATGCCCATGTAGCGGGACAGGATGTGCGGCTGGCCGAAGTAGCCCAGCCCCCAGGCCAGTCCGGAGACGATGACGACCCAGCCGAGGGTGTCGGTGCTCGCCCACTGGCCGAGCTCGGCGTCCAGGGAGGTGCCGCCGACGGCCGACAGCAGGCCGGTGCTCTTCTCGGACACGCCCTCGGCCAGGCCGCCGAAGCCGCCGAGCGTGGTGATGGCCATGACCGGGACCACCAGCAGGGCGATCCACATCATCGCGGCCTGGATCACGTCGGTGTAGGACACCGCGAGGAAGCCGCCGAGCACGGTGTAGAGCACGACGATGCTCACGCCGATGATGATGGCGGGCGCCGGGTCCAGCCCGAAGACCTGGTCGAACAGGGCGGACATGGCGACGAGTCCGGAGGCCACGTAGAAGAAGTAGAAGACGATGATGAGCACCGCCGAGACCCCGCGCAGCAGCCGGGTGGGGTCGTTGAAGCGGTTCTCCAGGAAGGAGGAGAGCGTCAGGGAGTCGGAGTCGCCCCCGGAGCGGGCGTCGGTCACGCGCTCGGTGTACACGCGCAGGCGGGGTGCGAGGAGGATCCAGCTCCCCGCGAAGCCGCAGGCCAGGCCGACCGCGATCCAGGCCTCCCCCAGACCGGAGACGTAGATGGCGCCGGGCAGACCGAGCAGCAGCCACCCGCTGAAGTCACTGGCGTTGGCGCTCAGGCCCGCCACCCAGCTGTTGAGCTGTCGGCCCCCGAGCACGAAGTCCGACTGCGAGACGGTGCGCTTGTAGGCCCACAGGCCGATGGCCACCATGACGGCGAGGTACACGCCGAAGGTAGCGATGGACCAGAGCACGGAGTCGCCCAAGGCCCTGCCCTCCCTTCCCTTGAGCGCGCGGCCGTGAGCCTTACGCGCTGGTTGTGAACATTGTGGGAGATCATTGCCCTTTGTCTGGCAAGTCACAACGCCCGTGCGTGGAACAACACCGCTTCGATACCTCGCCGAGTCCTTGACCAGGCACTATTGTCCGCCAGGCCATGCCCGGTCGCTGGTATTTGTCGGATCGAACATACGGGGCCGCCCCTGAGCGGGCGTCGGGACGTCCCCCACCGCACGCCCCCGCCGCCGGAAACCTCCTCTCCGCCCATCTCGCCGGCGCCCCCGCGCCCCGGTCGCCCGCGGTCGCGCGGGGGAAAGGTTCCGGCCATGAGGGGCGTCCGGACGCGCTCGCCACCGTGCGCCTCCGGTCCTTCGACCGGGTCCGGGAGCGCAGCCGGGCACGGGGTGAGGACGTCCAGGAGGAGTGGGAGGCCCCGGGCGCGCGCCGGGGCGCGCCGGCGAGATGGGCGGAGAGGGAAAGGGATGGCGGCCCCGACTCTCAGGACAGGAGATTCCCGGGCGCTGAATCCCGGGCCCTTTCCAGGCCCCCGCCAGGGCCTTTCCGAGCCCCGTCCAGGACCTTTTTCGGGACCTTTCCATGCCCTTTCCAGGCCTTCACGCGCCCTCCCCGGCACCCCGGCCGCACGGGTTCCGGGGAGTCGGGGCGTTCAGGGCGGGGGCGCCCGCATCGACAGCCAATCATGGCTGGCGAACCGCTGTCCGCGGACAGCGGCGACTCACGCCGTCCGGTGCCGTCGCACCCGTCGCACCAGCGGGCACGCGCGTCGTTTCGCCCGGTCATAACCGGCCCGTCCCACCGCTTCCTCCGCTCGGACGGCGGCGGAACACCGTCTTTCGCGGGCACTTCCCGGTTCTTTGCCTTCCGAGCCCTCCCGCGGGAACGGCTTTGCTCCCCTTCGGGAGCACCCGAGGGCGAGGTGGGCAAAGTGATCGGCTTCGTCACCGGCGACGGCACCGTGGTCGGTATCGATCGGGTCCGTGACCGCCGGGGCCGGGGCCGGGGCCGTGGTCGTCAAGAAAGGAGCGGGGGCCGCCTTCAACGTCAGGATGACCTGGTCGGACAAGGGCTGGGACACGACGGTGGCCCGGGTCGCGCGCCACGACCCGGGCCACCGTCGGTGGGGAGGCGCCCCGGCGGCCCTCACGGCCGACGGGGAACCCTCCGTCCCGCTAGTCCCAGTCCAGGCCGCCGCCGGTCTGGTACTCGATGACGCGGGTCTCGAAGAAGTTCTTCTCCTTCTGCAGGTCCATCATCTCGCTCATCCACGGGAACGGGTTCTCCGTCTCACCGAAGATGGGCGCCAGGCCGATCTGCTCGGCGCGGCGGTCGGTGATGAAGTGCATGTACTTCTCGCACAGCTCCGCGTTGAGGCCGAGCACCCCGCGCGGCATGGTCTCGCGGCCGTAGGCCACCTCCAGCTCGCAGGCCTCGGTGAGCATCTGCCGGACCTCGGCCTGGAACTCCTCGCTCCACAGGTGCGGGTTCTCGATCTTGATCTGGTTGATCACGTCGATGCCGAAGTTCAGGTGGATCGACTCGTCGCGCAGGATGTACTGGTACTGCTCGGCGATGCCGACCATCTTGTTGCGGCGGCCCAGCGACAGGATCTGCGCGAAGCCGGTGTAGAACCACATGCCCTCGAAGATCACGTAGAAGGCCACCAGGTCGCGCAGGAAGGCCTGGTCGGCCTCCGGGGTGCCCGTGCGGAACTCGGGGTCCTCCAGGTTCTGCGTGTACTTGAGCGCCCAGGCGTCCTTGGCCGTGATCGAGGGGACCTCGCGGTACATGTTGAACAGCTCGCCCTCGTCCAGGCCGAGGCTCTCGCAGATGTACTGGAAGGTGTGGGTGTGCACCGCCTCCTCGAAGGCCTGGCGCAGCAGGTACTGGCGGCACTCGGGGTTGGTGAGCTGCCGGTACACGGCCAGCACGATGTTGTTGGCCACCAGCGACTCGGCGGTGGCGAAGAAGCCGAGGTTGCGCTTGAGCATCAGGCGCTCGTCCTCGGTCAGCCCGTCCCGGGACTTCCACAGCGCGATGTCGGCCTGCATGGCGACCTCGGTGGGCATCCAGTGGTTGTTGCAGCCCGCGAGGTACTTCTCCCACGCCCACGTGTACTTGAGGGGGAGCAGCTGGTTGACGTCGGCGCGGGCGTTGATCATCGCCTTGTCGTCGACGTTGACGCGCGCGGCGTCGCGCTCGATCTCGCCGAGGCCGCTGGTGGTGCTCGCGCTGTTCTCGGAAACTGCGGTCATGCTGGGGCTTTTCCGTTCTCCGGACGTACCGGACAAGTCGTTGCTGGGCAGAGGGGCCGGACGCCTCCGCGGACCGGGGCCCGCCTGGGGGCGGGGGCGGCGTCCGCCGCCCCCGCCCCCAGGCGGCCGCGCGGACCGCGCGGCCGCCGGGACGGCGGTGCTACTGGCAGGCCTCGCACTCGGGGTCGTCGATCGAGCAGGCCTGGCCGTCGATGATCTCGAACTCGTCCTCCGCGGCCGCTCCGCCCGTGGCGGGCGCCGGGGACGGGGCCGGGCTCGACGCCGGGCTCGGCGCCGGGGACGGGCTGGGCGCGGGGCTCGGCGCGGGCGACGCGACCGGGGCGGCGGGGGAGGCGGCGACCGCGTTGAGGCGGCCGTCGGTGCCCTTGAGCGTGCTCTTCTCCACGTGGGTGGCGCTCTGCGAACGCAGGTAGTAGGTGGTCTTGAGACCGGAGCGCCACGCGCGGCGGTACAGCGAGTCCAGCTTCCTGCCGCTGGGGGCCGCCATGTACAGGTTCAGCGACTGGGCCTGGTCGATCCACTTCTGGCGGCGCGAACCGGCGTCCACCAGCCACTCGGGGTCGACCTCGAACGCGGTGGCGTAGAGGGCCTTGAGGTCGGCCGGGACGCGGTCGATGGCGCCGAGGCTGCCGTCGTGCATCTTCAGCGCGGAGACCATGTCGTCGTCCCACAGGCCGCGGGCCTTGAGGTCGCGCACCAGGTAGGGGTTGACCACGGTGAAGTCGCCGGACATGTTCGACTTGACGTACAGGTTGCGGTAGACCGGCTCGATCGACTGGCTCACGCCGGTGATGTTGGCGATGGTCGCGGTCGGGGCGATGGCCATGACGTTGGAGTTGCGCATGCCCGTGGACTTGACCCGCTCGCGCAGCGAGTCCCAGTCCAGGGTCTCGCCCCGGTCCATGTCCAGGTCTCCGTCGCGCGACTCGGCCAGCAGGCGCAGCGAGTCGATCGGCAGCACGCCCCGGCTCCACAGCGAGCCCTCGAAGCTCTCGTAGGAGCCGCGCTCACCGGCCAGCTCCATGGAGGCCTCGATGGCGTAGTAGCTGATCAGCTCCATGCTCTCGTCGGCGAACGTCACCGCGCCCTCGGAGGCGAACGGCGTGCGCAGCTTGAACAGGGCGTCCTGGAAGCCCATGAGGCCCAGGCCCACGGGGCGGTGGCGCATGTTCGCGCGGCGCGCCTCGGGGATCGTGTAGAAGTTCACGTCGATGACGTTGTCGAGCATGCGCACGGCGGTGCGGACGGTGCGGCGCAGGCGCTCGGCGTCCAGGCCGTCCGGGCCCACGTGCTGGGCCAGGTTGACCGAGCCCAGGTTGCAGACCGCGACCTCGTCGGCGCTGGTGTTCAGCGTGATCTCGGTGCACAGGTTGGAGGAGTGCACCACGCCGACGTGCTGCTGCGGCGAGCGCAGGTTGGACGGGTCCTTGAAGGTGATCCACGGGTGCCCGGTCTCGAACAGCATGGTCAGCATGCGCCGCCACAGGTCGACGGCCGGGATGGTCTTGGAGACCTTGATCCGGCCGGCCTCGGCCTCGGCCTCGTAGTGGGCGTAGGCCTCGGCGAACTCGGCGCCGTACTTGTCGTGCAGGTCGGGGACCTCGTCGGGCGAGAACAGGGTCCAGGTGCCGCCCTGCTCCACGCGCTGCATGAACAGGTCCGGAACCCAGTTCGCGGTGTTCATGTCGTGGGTGCGGCGGCGCTCGTCACCGGTGTTCTTGCGGAGGTCGAGGAACTCCTCGATGTCGATGTGCCAGGTCTCCAGGTAGGCGCACACCGCGCCCTTGCGCTTGCCGCCCTGGTTGACCGCGACGGCGGTGTCGTTGGCGATCTTCAGGAACGGGACGACGCCCTGGCTCTTGCCGTTGGTGCCGCGGATGTGCGAGCCCAGGCCGCGCACGGGGGTCCAGTCGTTGCCGAGGCCGCCGGAGTACTTGGACAGCATCGCGTTGTTGCTGATGCCGTGGAAGATGGCCTGGAGGTCGTCGCCCACGGTGGTGAGGAAGCAGGAGGACAGCTGCGCCCGCACCGTGCCCGAGTTGAACAGGGTGGGTGTGGAGGCCATGAAGTCGAACGAGGACAGCAGCTCGTAGAACTCGATCGCGCGGGCCTCGCGGTCGTCCTCGTTGAGGGCCAGGCCCATGGCCACGCGCATGAAGAACGCCTGCGGCAGCTCGTAGCGGACCTCGTCGCTGTGCAGGAAGTAGCGGTCGTAGAGGGTCTGGATGCCCAGGAAGGTGAACTGCTCGTCGCGCTCGGGGCGCAGCGCGGCGCCCAGGCGGGCCAGGTCGAACCTGGCCAGCGCCGGGTCGAGCTGGCCGAGGTCGATGCCGCGGCCGACGTAGGCGGCGAGGTAGGAGGCGTAGCGCTCGCCCATCTCGGACTGGCTGGCGGTGTCGGGGGCGCCGCTGATGAAGGTGAGGGCCTCGCGGCGCAGCTTGTCCAGCAGCAGGCGGGCGGCCACGTAGGAGTAGTCCGGGTCGACCTCCACGAAGCTGCGGGCGGCCATGACCAGGGCGAGTTCCACCTCGGAGTCGGAGATGCCGGGGTAGAAGCCGCGACGGGCCTCGGTGAGGACCTTCTCCGCCGAAACACCGGTGAGCCGGGCACAGGCCTCGGCTACGACGTGCTCGATCCGGTCGACGGCGGCGGGGGGGTTGCCGTCCTTGGTGGACCGAACGGATGCGGGCACGGCCTCGACGTCAAGGGTCATACAGCGGCTCCAACCTCGATAGAAGAGTCCCGGCGGGGAGGGGACGAGAAGCGAGGGTCGCGCGGCGCTCCCGGCGGACCGGCGCACTGGGTGCGCGCGGTCGTCTGGCCGGCGGGCCGCGGCGGCTCGTTCTCGAAGCCCCGTCGTCGGCACACACTCAGGTGTGCGTCACCGGTGGCGGGTGTGCGGGGACCATGGCGCCAGGAGCTCCACGGGGGTGCCCGGTGCCTGTGACGGCCTCATCTTCCACTCACCGCTGCGGGGACGGCCCAGCTCTCGCCGGGTCCCCTCTGCCTCACCCCGGGGGGTGAACCACCAGCGGGAGAGATACTACATCTAGGGGATGGTGCGTTGGAACACCGCAAGATGATGGCGTGTCATCGATTTCTCAGGTTCTTCGACGATTGTCGAACACACCCCGGAGGCGTGGTATGAGGGGCTCTCGGAGGCCCGTCGGCGCGGGGATCGCGCGCCCCGAGGGGGCGGCCCTGAGGCGACCCGACACAGCCTAGGTCGTCACCGGGGCCGCCCGTACCCGGCCCGCCCCGTCCCGTCGCCCCACCCGGCCCGCAACGCCCGCGCACGGCGGCCGGGCGGCTTCGGAGAACCTGGCGTACCCGGTCGTGCGGCCGCGGCCTCCGGAGGTTCCCGAAAAGCGCCTCGGACGCGGTCGGCCCGGGCGTGTCGCGGGCCCCGGCGGGAAACGTCGGAAACCTCACTCGTCCCGGTCGCCACGGGCCGCGGGAGGCGGAGCGGCGCCGCCGGGGGCGGCCCGGGGCGCGGAGCGGCACGGTACGGCGGTGGAGGGAGGCCGCGGGGCGGCGCGGGTCGGCACGGGGTCGCGGGGCCGCGCGGCAGGGGTCTGCCGGCCGTGGAGCGGCACCGCGCGGAACGGGCGCCGGGGGCCGGAGGGCGGAGACGGGGCGCGCGGAGGCGGGGGAGGCGCCGTCCGCGCCTCACCCGGCGTCGAGCCGCCGGTCCAGGGCGTCCTCGTCCAGGCCCAGGTCGACGCGGACCCGGAACCGGATCCGCAGCAGCTCCACCAGCAGGTCGTGGACGTAGGGCGAGGCGTCCAGTCCGAGGAAGCGGTGCGCGCCGACCGTCGCCCAGCGCTCCGCTCCCTCCAGGTCGTCGTGCGCGTACAGCGCCTCGGCGACGTGGATGTAGGTCTGCAACCCCGACGGCTCCTCGCCCTCCAGGCGTTTGAGGTGGGCGTAGGCCTGTCCGACCTCGTCCAGTTGCAGCAGCGCCCCGGCGCTGAGGGCGCGCGCGTCGATCACCGTGGGCCCGCCGTCGTCGATCGCCCGCTGGTAGGCCGAGCAGGCGCGCTCGAACTCCTGGGCGATCTCCCACTGCTCCCCCGCGCGCACGAACAGCTCCGCGCGGGAGATCTCGCTTCCGGCGTCGACCCGGTTGGCCAGGTCCAGGAGTTGGGCGGCGACCCGTCCGTGCTCACCGGACCGGACGGCGTGGAATTCCAAACGGTCGAGTTCTGCCGTCGTCACGTGGGTCAACCGCATCGCCCCATCCCCTACTCGCACTCCCCGCGCACAGCTCTCAGGGTCTGGCACGCTCCAGCGCCTGCCAGAACCCCTGGCGCAGTCCGTCCCGGACCTCGTCACGCAACAAGTGGTCGATCGGCAGCGAGGAGCCCTGGAGCAGACGCGCCTCCAGGTCGGAGGGCATCCGGGGCCTGCGGGCGAGGACGGCCTCGACCCACAGGGCGGGCGCCTCGCGGGCGATCGACTCCGCGAAGTCGTTCCCTTCTTTGTGCGCAACATGCACCGCTTCGTCAACGGTATGCGTGGCGGGGCGCGTCTGCTGGGGATATCCAGGACTGGGACGCGGTTCCCGGTAGTCGCCGGTACTGAACCGGCTGTCGTGTTCGGGACCAGTAGGCTGCGATCCCCCGTAGGAGGGGGCCGCACCACCGCGTTGGGCGGTGTCAGTTTCCGTACTGGTCCCATAGGTAGGGTTTGCGTCGTTCGCACCCCCGAAACCGGAGTTGTCCCCCGGTCCGAACCTCGGGTCCTGGGGCGGCGCGTTTCTCTGCGGTGGCGCGTGTCCCGGCTGCCCGTGCCCCGGTTGGCCGTGTCCCGGCTGCCCGTGTCCCGGTTGGCCGTGCTGACCCGGCTGACCCTCCTGGGAGAACGAGCGCTGCGGCCCGGTCTCTCCGCTGAAGGACTGCTGCGGCCCGGTCCCTCCGGAGAAGGACTGCTGCGGCCCCGTCATGTGCTGCTGTGGGGGCGGTGCCTGTCTCCCCGGCAGCCCGTAGCCCGACTGGTCGGCCCCGCGCAGCGACTGGTGCCCCCCGGTCGCGGGATAGCCCCCCTGGCCGCCCGGTGCCGGGTGCCCCCCGGTCATCGAGGACCCCGGATAGGCGCCGTTGCCTCCCACGTTCGGCGGGATCTGACCGCCGGAGGGGAAGCCGTTGGCGTCGATCGCGCCGGACTGCTGGTTGTCCGTGCCGGGGCCGGCCAGGTGGTCGCCGCCGCGCTGCTGGGCGAGGGACCTGCGCATGGCGCGCAGCTGGTCCATGGCACTGCCCTGGGGGACGGGCTGACCGCCGGTTCCGGCGAACATCGCCTCGAGGCCCCCGGCGGAGGAGGTGGCCGACTCGACGCGGCTGCCGCCGGGCTGCGCCGTCGCGACGGGCTGCCTCGGGGTCTCGGGCGCCGAGCGGGAGCGGCCGTTGGCGAACGGCGTGGTGGTCTTGGCCGCGGTCTCCTGGGTGGAGCCGCCGCTGGAGAGCAGGTTGACGTGCGGACGCAGGTGGCCCGCGCCGATCTCGATGAGGTCGTCGCACTCGCGGCGCAGGGCCCGGGAGATGGTCCAGTTGCCCTCGACGGAGACGTGCACGACGGTGACGCGCACGCCCATGTCCTGCACGTCCGCGACGACCGGCGCCATGTCCTCGTCCCCGCTGACCAGGACCGCGTCGCACAGGACGCCGGTGCGGGCCAGGGTGGTGAGGTCGCGCTGGACGTAGCTCTCCACACCCTCGCGGCGGCCGGGCCGTATCCGCGCGGCACGGAACTTGATACCCGGGATGTCGGCGATGCCGTCCTGCTCCTGGGTCCGCCGGTCGTCGGCGACGGCCTCGTACCAGTAGCAGCGCAGGAGCGGCAGACCGGTGCGGTCCCGCGCGACCTCGTTGAGGAACTGGACGAGACCGGTGTAGTCCCAGGAGACGGAATCCCGGTTACGGGTTCCGTGCACTGCCATCGCGCCGTCCGCGAGAAGGTACCCCGCGTCAACGAACAACGCGCAGCGGTCCACTGGCACCGCCCCCTTCCCTGTTGTCTCTGGGCCATGTCCATGACCGGGCCACAGCCTAGCCAAGTCTGTCTGGTTTTGCGTGCCCACCGTGAATACACAGAGTTATGGACCTGATACACACAGGCGGATCCCCGGGGCCCAGGGCCCCGGAGCGACTGGGCAGACCCGGACGGAGTGAACGCGAGCCCGCGCCTCAGCTACGCATGGGGGCTGTCAGGACCACGGCCCCCACCATCACGGCGTCCTGCTCCGCCGGAATTCGGATGGCCGTTTCTCGGCCAAGTACTGAGTCGAATCGGACCACGTCGGTGCCGAACGCGAGCGGGTCGCCCACCGCGCCGCGGGCCGAGCCGGTGAAGGCGTTGTCCGCCCGTCCGTGGCCGCCGACCGGTGCGACCGCCGTCCCGTCCACGGTCACCCGGTCCCCGCCCAGGTCGGGGTCGCCCTCCCAGGCCACCACGTCGACCCGGGCGGGTACGGCGGCGGGCAGCAGGCCCGACACCGTGAAGGAGGCGCCCCCGCCGCCGTGGAAGGAGACCCGGGCGTCGTCGAGGACCATCGCCTGGTTCCGGGTGTCCACCCGCGGGTCCTCCAGCACGACCACGAGACTCCAGCCCGCGTAGCGGCCGCGGCCTTCGCGCGCCGGGGCGTCGCCGACCCACCACTGGCCGCCTCCCTGGGCGCGCACCAGGTCGGTGACCTCGGCGAACGCCTGGTAGGCGGGGTAACCGGGCAGCTCGGCGGCACGGGTGTCCCTGGCCTCGACGGTGCGGTAGGCCGCCATCCCGGGGCCCCGGACACGGACGGAGGGGGCGTCGTGGACCCCGGTCCCGGAGAAGTAGAGCCCCGCCCAGCGCACCCTGGCGTCCCCGGGGAGTTCCCAGGTCGCGGAGCTGGAGGAGGTGGTGGAGGGGTCGTTGTCGGCGTCCAGCGGGGCCATCGTCCAGTGGTCGTTGTCCAGGCGCGCCCCCTGGCGCAGCCTGGCCCGGGCGCAGGGCCCGTCCTGAGGCCGGCCCCGGGCCTCGGGAGCCCCGGAGCCCTCGGGGGTTCCGTGGGACTCGGGGGCTCCCTGCGGCTCAGGAGTGTCGTGGGATTCGGGAGCGCCGTGCGCGTCGGGAACGGGGGAGGTTTCGGGCGCTCCCTGCGGCTCCGGGACGCCCCGGGGCTTCGGGGCACCGTGAAACCCGGTCGCCGGACCGGAGCCGCCGTGGGGCCCGGTCGCCGGATCGGAGCCGTCGCGGCCCGCAAGGCCCTCCGCGGAAGGATCGCGCACCGTTTCCGTGGGCGCATTGTTGTCCGGCGCCTCCGCGGTCCCGTCAGGAGTCCCTCCGCTCTCTTCCTGACCAGGGATCACACCCTCCTCCGCGGTCGCCTCCGGATCCGGCGGCTCCGAACCCGGGGCCGTGGGAGCGTCCGGGGCGGGGGACGGCTCCGTGCGCGGCTCGGCCCCGGGCTCCGACGGGCGCGGGTCCGGGGCGTCCGGCCGGTCCCACCACGGCCACGGCCAGCGGCCCCCGCGCTCCGGTTCGACACAGGTCATCAGCGCGTTGCCGACGCTCTCGGCGCGCACACGGCCCGCGGTGGCGTAGCGGGCCGTGACGCCCTCCGCGCTCACGCCCCGCTCCCCCGCCGCCTCGGCGGTCACGCCTCCGGAGGACACCGACGCCGTGGCCGGGACGCCGGTCTCGGCGTCCGGGGCCACGCGCACGTCGATGAACTGGGTGCCGTCCTCCCCCGCCGCCATCCCCGGGTGCGCGCAGCGACCGCCGCCCCCGCTGCCCGCGGAACAGCTCCAGTCGCCGTGCCCCGCCGCCGCGGGGACCGCGTTCCCCGCCCCGCCGGAGGAGACCATCTCCACCCCCGGGGGCAGGGTGAGCAGGGCGACGACCTCCTCGGCCGCGCCGCCGCCGATGTTGCGGACGTCCAGGACCACGATCCCGTCACTGTCCGGAAGCAGGGAGCCGACCGGGTCGATCCCCACGGCGAACCGCGGTCCGGGAGCCTCCTCCGCCACCTCCCCCTCCGGTACGTCGGCGGGCGGCACCGCCGCGACCGGCTCGGAGGGGTCGGGCCGCCTGTCAGCGTCGGGGCGCGGCCGGTCGTTCGCGGGGGGACCGGCCTGGGGCGCGTCCGGACCGGACTCCGCGGACGGTGCCGGGGGCTGTTCCCACGGGGCCGCCGCGGGGGGCGGCTGTTCGCCCTGGACCGGCTCCGGTGCGCTGGTCAGGGCCAGGGCGACCGCGACCGCCGCACCGGCCGCCGCCGCGCCCCCGGCCGAGACCTGCCTCCGGCGGCGCGACATCCTTCCCCACCAGGCTCCCCCCGCGGTACCGGCGGGGGTGGCGGCGAAGTAGCCCGCCGCCCCCGCGCCCGCCACCAGCGGCAGGACGACGCCGCGCAGGCCGACGTTGACGTCCACCAGCTCGGCGTAGACCTCGCGGCAGTCCGCGCACCCGTCCATGTGCCGGTCGACCCTGGCGGTGTCCCGCCGGGACAGCCCCTCCCTGACGTGGGCGCCGAGCAGGCCGAGGGTCGGGCGGCAGGTCTCGGCGGCGTTCCCGCCCGCCAGGTGCGTCTGGAGGTAGGCCTGCCGCAGGCCCTCACGCGCCCGGTAGGCGAGGGCCGCGACGCCGTTCGGCTTCATCCCGAGCACGGCCGCGACCTCGGCCGGTTTGGCGCCCTCGATCTCGGTGTGCCAGAGCACCGACTGCCAGCGCTCGGGGAGCGAGAGGAAGGCACGGGCGATGAGGGAGCGCTCCAGCCCTTCCACTGCGGGGTCGACGAAGGGCTGGCCGGGGTCGAGGCTCTCCATGTCGTCGGTGACGACCTGGCGCCTCTCCCCCCGTCCCCGGTCGTAGGCCGCGTTGCGGACGGCGGTGAGCAGGTAGGGGCGGAAGGAGTCCTCCGGACCTCCGCCTCGCTGGATGGCGCTGAGCACGCGGGTGAACGCCTCGGCGACGGCGTCCTCCACCTCCGCCTCACCGCGCAGCAGCTGCCGGGCCAGGCCCCGGGCCGCCGCCGCGTGGCGTTCGTAGAGGGTGGCGTAGGCGTCGGCGTCGCCGCCGCGCACCCACCGGATCAACTCACCGTCACCGACCAGAGCCCCTGCGTGATCATCGGGGACGTCGTTCACCCGGCGTCCTTTCTGGGGAGTGCGCGCCGCGGTCCGGGGAGGAGCCCCGGTCCGGCGCTGGAGGACACGTGCTCGGAAAAATATCCCGCATCCGCGTCACAGCCGCCACCGATCTCCGTAATCAGGGGTGGGGGAGGACGAGACGCGCCGAGCGGGCACGGACCCGCCTCCGGAAGAGGACCGACGGACGGGAGCGGTGCCATGGGAGACACCGAGGCGAGGGCCGGAACGCCAGACCGTACGGCCCGTGCCCTGGAACTGCGCGCGCCGTGGGGCCGACGGAGCCGCGAGGCGGGGTGGGATCCGCCCGAGAGCTGGTGGACGCCCGCCGTGGACAGGGTGTGCGGGGCCTTCGCCTCGGGGGGCGACCTGGTCGGCCCCTGCGCCCTCCTGGGCGGGGCGCGGGCGCGCTCGGGGGTGGGGATCGGGCAGAGCCTGGACGACCTGTCGGCGTTCACGTCGGTGGCGGGGTGGCGGAGCCCGCCGTCCGCCCTGGTCCGGGCGCTGGCCGAGGGGTGGGCGGACGCGGGGCGCGGGAGGGCGACCTGCCAGGACCCGCTGACCGGTCTGGCCACCGCGGAGTACCTGCGGACCCGGCTCGGCGAGCTGTACCCGCGCACCGGCGACGGAGCGCCGCCCGCCTCGGGGTACCGGCTCGTGGTCGTGGCGCTGGACCCGGGGATCGACCCCTGGCGGCGCACCGCGCGGCTGATCGTGCTCGGCTACGAACTGCGCAGGTTCTTCACACGCGGGGAGTCGGTGTGCCTGCTGGCCCGGGGGCGGATCGCGGTGGTGGCCCCCGAGTCGGCGGACCTGGACCGCGAACTGGACGCACTGCGACGGGGGACCTGCTGGAAGCACGGGGCGGCCGTGTGGACGGTGGCCCTGCCCGCCAGCCACGAGGAGGCGGTGTCCCTGCTCGGGGGGTTGGAGGAGAGGGGATGACCTGATCACGCCGTCCCGCGCCGCGCGGCCCCGGCCCGAGCGGCCCGGCGCGGGACGGCCGAGCCGACCGGACCGGTGTCCCGCCGAGGGGACGGACCCGGGCGGTCGGCGCCCGCCGGACCGGGTTCTCGGGTTCTCTGGCCCGTGGAAGGGCGACCCGGGAACCGGACCGGCGGATGGGGGGCACCGTACGGCGCCCCCGGAGGCGCGTCCGCAAGGGGAGGCGGGCGCGCCTCCCCCAACGTCACCCGATCACCGGTTCATCCCAGGTTGAGGCGTCCTCCGGTCACCGCGAAGACGGCCCGGCGCCAGGGGGAGGCCGGGATCCTCCTCACCGCGGCGATCCTCTGCTCGTACCCGCCCCGGACCGGGACGTGCCCGTCGCCCACGGCGTCGATCCACGACTCGATTCCCCGCGCCGGGGGCTCCGGTGCCGGGACCTCCGGAGCCGGGGAGTACGGGTCCGGGATGTCGAGGCGGCCCTCGTCTCGCAGCACGCCCCGGCCCGGTTCGGGCTGCTCCGCGCCCGCGTAGGGCGCGGCCGGGATGTCCGCGAACCCGGTCGGCACCAGCGGCCGGTCGCCGTACCCGGGGTGGGAGGCGTCCCGCTCCTGGGCCACGGTTCCGGCGAAGGCGGCGGCCTCCGGGTCCGCCTCCGCGGGCGGCGGAGCCTGGACGACCACGGTGTCCGTGTCGGGACGCACGGGGTCGGGGGCCTCCGGGGAGGGGACGGCGTCCTCCTCCGGCCCGCCGGACGCCGCCTCCCCCGTTCCGGGCGCGGACGGGGAGGAGCCCTGGTGGAGCGGGGAGCCCTGTTCCTGCCAGGTCTCCGGGACGTCGGTGGCCTCCGCGGACTCCGAGGCCTTCGGGACCTCGGGGGCCTCCGGGACCCCCGGGGAGTCCGGAGCCTTCGGGGTCTCCGGGATCTCCGGGGTCTCCTGGCCCTCCTCACGCGTCTTGCGGGCACGCCGGTCGGCGCCGAGGACCAGGAAGACGTCCGTCTCCTCCGCGTCCGGGTCGGGGGACTCCTCCTCACCTGCGGGGTTGACGGTCACGGGATCCGCCGGGCGCGGCGGACCGACACGCCGGGGCTCCCGGGTCCCGCCGGGGGCTACCGGCGGGCGCGGCGCCTCGGAGGACGGGGACGTACCGAACCAGGCGCGGGCGGGCGGGACCTCCTCCCGGGACCGGGACACGGGGGGAGCACCCCCGTTCCTCGGCGCTTCCTGCTCGTCCGGCGACCCCGGCCCACCCGGCTTCTCCTGCCCACCCGGCGGCTCGTGGCTCCGCGTCGGCTCCGGCCTCGCGACGGGCGACGGGCTCGCGGGAGGCGCCGGCGGCGCGGCGGGAGGAGCGGCCGACGCGGTCCGGTCCACAGGCACGTCCGGATCCGGCCGCGGCTGCCACGGCGCCTGCCGCTCCGGAGGCAGTGGCGGCAGCGGCTGCGGCGGCTGCGGCCACGCGGTCTGCTGTTCCGGAGGGGACGGCGCAGGACCGTACTGCTGAGGCTGTTGGGGTTGTTCGTGAGGTGCCGGGGGCGGCGGGGTCGGCGGGGCGGGCATGGGCGCCCCCGACAGGAAGGCCTCGGCCACCGAGTCCTGCGCGAAGGTGCGCGGCACCGCCGTCGCGCCGGGCGGCGCCGGGGGCCGCTGCGGCCCCGAGGGGCCCGACCAGGGCGCCTGGTTGGGGCCGGTGGGCTCGTGCGGCCTGGGCGCCTCGACCGCGTAGGGCGTCGGGGGCAGCGCTCCTTGCCGCGGATAGCCGGACACGCCGCCGGGCGGGGTGCCCCGGCCGTGTCCGGGCACGTCGGAGAACCACCCGCCGGACCGTGCCGGTCCCTGCGGGCCGCTGGGTCCCGCGTGCCCCTGCGGACCGTACGGCTGCTGCGCGCCCGAGGAGGGCCCCGTCGGCGCGCCCGGCGCGGCACCCGCGTCCGGAGATCCCGGACCGGCCGGGGGCTGCGGACCGCTGGGCCCGCCCTGCCGGCCGTACGCGTACTGCGGACCGCTCGGGAATCCCCCGCCGACCGGGGGCTGCGGACCGCTGGGGCCCGCGTTCCCCTGCGGGCCGGGCGCCGCTCCCCGGCCCGGATACGGCGTGTGCTGGAAGGGCTGCTGACCACCTGACGGAGCGCCCTGTCCCGGCCCCGCCCACCGCGCGGGGTCCTGACCGGAGACGTCCTGACCGGGGGCGGGCCGCGGACCGCTGGACCCGCCCTGCCGCCGCGCCCCCGGGGCGGGCCCCTGCGGTCCGCTCGGCGCCGCGCTCCCCCGCTGTCGGGCGTCGTGGCCGCCGGACGGGGCGGGCCGGCCGTGCGCCGGGCCACCGTACGGTCCCGGTTCCCCCCACGGCGCCGGATACGGGCCTCCCCTGGCGGGTTCCGCGTGCACGGGAGCCCCCGGCCGTCCGCCGGCCGGGCTCCCGCCGTCCGGCGGTACGACCGGATCCCCCCGGCCGTCGCGCTCCTCCCGGTCCTCCTGGTCCCGGGGAGGGGTCCCCGGTTCCGGGTCGGGTCGCTGCTCCATGGCTACTCCCCTCCTTCGACACGGGCCCGGACCGGTCCGGCGCCGTCCACCGACCGGTCCAGGGCCTCGGCGGCCACCAGTTGAACGGTCCGGTGGGTGGCCTCACCGATGAGCCTGGGGCGCACGGCCGTGCCCTGCGCCAGGTGCCGGTCGTGCGCCAGGGTGATGACGCCCGCGCCGCTCTCGGCGATGATCCTGGTCGTGCGGGCCACGTCGAACCCAGGATCCTCGCGCCGCCGCTCGTCGAAGACGACCACCACGGTCCGTTCCACCTCGTGCTGTCTGCCTTCCGCGACCAGCGCGTCCAGCTCGCGTCCGACCCTGAGCGCGGCCTCCCGGGTCGCACGGACCACGCACACGCGGGCGTGGGCGCCCTCGCCGACGGCCTCCACGAACGCGCCGCCCGTCTCCCCGGCCACGAGGGTCACCCCGAAGAACCGGGAGATCGGCAGCAGCCCGGACCTGTAGGCCCCGGCCCCCGCCGGAGCGGCCCGCACGGTCCACAGGCGCTCGTTGACCTCGCCGAGGCTGGCGCACACCGACTCGAAACCGGTGGGGTCCACCCCGTCGAGGTCGCCTGGCTCGTCCAGGCCCAGCCGCTCGGCCAGCGAGGGCGCCCGGCCGGTGGCGTCCACGGCCAGCACCCGGTCGTGGCGGAAGTGCGCGAGCGAGCGGGCGACCAGGGCGGCCACCACGGACGCGTCGGCGCCCGTCCCCAGGTCGTCCACGACGATCCGGCGCCCGGTCGAGGTGGGGCGCTGCAACCGCCTCCCCAGCTCGATGGTGTCGGCCACCTCGTCCACCGCCCGGAACGGGCGCAGGGCGGCCCGGCCGACGCGGCGCACCCAGCGGTCGCCGGGAACCGGCCGCGTCCGGGAGGGGGAGGCGGCCGGGGCCTGGGTCTGTGAGGCGTTCATCGTCCCCCCGCTCAGAAGGTCGTGAGGAGGCGCTGGAAGGTACCGAACGCGCCGATCGCCAGGGGCACCAGCACGACGACGGCGACCGCCTCGAACCTGCTGGTGACACCGCGCAGCCGCGCCCGCACGTGTTCGGGCTGCTCGATCGACAGCACCACCGCGGGGACGGCCGCCACCGCGACCGCGATCCCCAGCGCGGGCCACACCCCCCAGGGCACGGCCTCGGACCAGGCGACGAGGAAGGCCACCAGCACCACGAGGCTCGCGGCGACGAGCACCGCCTTCTGCGCGATCAGCGGAAACAGCCGGGCCCGGCTGGCCACCACGAGGGCGAGCACCACCGACAGCCCCGCCGTCCACCAGTCGAAGTGGGTGGCCAGGCCGATCCCCGCCGTGGCCGCGGCCACCGCCACCGCCACCGTGGCGATCACCAGGCTCCTGTGGGCGCCCGCCACCGAGGTGAGCACGTCGCTCCGGGTCACCGCACCCCCGGAGCTGCGCCGGTCGTCCAGGACCGCCAGTCCGGAGAACATCAGCGCCAGGCGGAGCAGCAGGCTGAGCAGGACCACGCAGGCCACCGCCATGATGACGGCGACCTGGTAGGTGGGCAGGCCCAGCGCGGCGCCCACCGACCACACGGCCGCCAGGGCGAGTCCGACTCCGCCTCCGGTCAGGCCGCCCCGGCCCAGGGTCGAGGTGAGCCCGAGCAGCAGGACCAGGCCCGCGACCAGGGCGGCGCCGCCGCCCCAGCGGGCCCACTCGGGCCAGCCGAGCTGGTCGCAGGCCAGCCACAGGGCCAGTCCGCCGACCGCGGCGCCGCTGATCGCCAGCGCCGTACCCAGGGGTTCCCGCCAGGTCGGGCCGATCGACGCGCCTGTCGCCACCAGCACGGCGGCGACCGCGGCCAGCCCGGCGAGGCCGCCGTTGCCGGAGAAGTACCCCTGCACGATCCAGGCCGCGCCCACGGCGAGGGCGACCAGTGAGACGGTGGCGGTCCACCGGGCGGCCACGGGGTTCCAGCGCCCCTGGTGGTCGTCCAGGGCCATCGAGACCGCCTCGGGGACCTCGTGCACCACCGGGGCGGGCACCGGCTCCTCCGCCCGGACCAGCCGCAGCACCGCGCCGTCGGTGACCTGGCGTTCCGCGAGCGTGGTGTCGCCCTCCAGGACGATCCCGGAGGCGGTCACCAGGTGCCGCAGTTTGGCGGGGTTCTCCACCTGGTCGCCGAGGAGGTCGAGCACCTCGGGCATGAGCGCGCCCACGGGTTCGCTCGCGGGCAGGACGGCGTCGACCCTGCGCTCCTCACCGACGAGGGTCACGCGGCTCCAAGCGGTCATTGCCTTCCCATCCTCGCTCCTGCGTCGCCGGTGGCGGTCGGCCACCGCTCTCGGGTCCGGGGTCCGGGCCCCGGGGTTCGGTCGTGCTCTCCTGGCGCCCCCGCGCGCGCCCGCTCCTCGGCCGCCCCCGCGCGGCGCCCGGCGGGACGCCCTCCGGCGGGGCGTGCGCGGGGACCGGCGCCGCCGCGGCGTGTGGGGCTTCCAACCGCGCCCCTAACCGGGCACGTCGCTGACGGCGATGCGCTCCAGGTAGCCGTTGCCGATGAGCCAGCGGATCGTCGGAACGGTGGGCACCTCGGTGAACCCGGCCGTGTCGAGGGTGAAGCGGACGCCGCCGCCGGGGTGCCCCCCGCTCGCGGGGGCGCTGGTCGCGCTCACCCGGAAGGGGTGGATGACCCGGTAGCGGTGGTAGAGGTCCTCGCCGCCGGGACCGGTGCGTGCGTAGTCGGGCAGGCCGCGCTCCCCGAAGGGGGTGCCGTCGGGGAACAGGTAGCGGCCGCTCTCCTGACCGAAGGCGTCCACGACGTCGCCGACCGCCAGTCCGTGCAGGTAGGAGCCCCCGCTGCGCTCCTCCAGGCTCTCGCGCACGGTGGTGACCAGCTCCGACGTGGCCTCGGCGGCCTGCCGCTCCTCGGCCTGCGTGAGGACGGTCGGCTCGGGTTCGGTGGTGGCCAGCTCCTGGTAGAGCCAGCGGGCCGCCTCGTCCTCGGTGGTGAACTCGGGGCCGGGGCGGCCCTGGTCGAAGTCCATGACCGCGGCGGACAGGTAGCCCTCCGCGTCCTGGCTGAGCAGGTAGTAGCTGTCGAGGGTCCCGGGCTCGGGACGGGGGTCGCCCGGGAGCACGTACAGGCTCTCGGGGACCCCGGCGGCGTCCAGCTCGCCACGCAGGTCGTCGAGCGCGACCTGCGTGCCGACCCAGTCTCCGGGAATGGGCGGGACGGCGTTGTTGGCCGGTCCGGACGCCTGCTGCTCCTGTTCCACCCGCTGGGTGCTGAGCTGGTTGCTGACGAAGGACCACCCGACGGTGCCGCCGCAGATGACCGCGGCGAGGCAGGCGCTGATCGCCACCTTGCCGAAGTTCTCGTCCAGGCGGCGCCTGGTGCGCTGGCCGCCGAAGAGCACCGCCTCGCGCAGGCGCTGTCGGCGCACGGCGACGGACTCCAGCAACTGACTGTCGTAGTCGCGTGCCAACCGTGCTCCTCACTGCCTCTCGTGTGCGGTCCGTCCCGCGGGTCCGGTCAGATGTTCATGACCGCGCTGTTGGCGCGGCTCAGGGTCTCCTGCGCGGTGGAGTCGTTGGTGGCCAGCGTCTCGCGCACGAGCCGGATGATCTCGCGGACCTCGTTACCGGCGTTGTGCCACTTGAGCTCCTTGGCGCTGTACTCCTCGGACACTCCGGTGGCCTCGAACTCGGCCATGGCCCGGCTGACGTCGGTGTCGTGCTCGCCGATCAGTGTCTCCAGGCGGTTCGTGATCGACTGGATGTTGCCCTGGGCCTCCTGGGAGGCACCGAGGTCGTAGGCGTTGGTGCTCATGGATGCTCCTTACGGGGGACAGGGGGTCAGCGGAACTTGGCGGCGTCGAAGTTGGCCGCGCCCATGCTCTGGTTCGCGTCGTCGGCCATGGTCTGGTCACCGGTGACGAACGCGGTGTTCATACCGGTCTGGCCCTCCTGGATGGAGCCCAGGCCCGCGCGCAGGTCCGCGGTGATGGCGTCGGCCCGCAGCTTGAAGGAGTCGAACGCAGCCTTGCCCGCACCGTCGAACTTGCCGGACAGGGGTTCGGCGGCCTGGACGAGTTGCTGGATGAGGCTGCTCAGCTCGTCACCGGTGGTGCCGGTGCTCTGGGACAGGGTGGTCAGGGTGTTGTCGCCGATCTGCCAGCGTGACAACTTTTCACCTGCTTTCCTCGGGGGTCCTCGCGAGGCTGTTCGCCTCCCGTGGGGGAGGACGCACGCGGAGTGCCCGTGGTTCGGAAGAAGATCCGCGACCGGGCAACGGACTGGATCCCGCCCATAGGGGAGGATCTGCATCATACAAGTGGCCTCTGACGTAGGAACAGGGACGATCCCCGCCTGTGGACGACGGTGTGTGAACGGCCCGGACACCTCCCGCGGACCGGCCGGGTCCGCTCCCACGTCCGGTCCCCCGGGGCGGGCGGCCCGGACACGGCCGCGCCCTCCGCACCGGCGGGGCGTGGCCGCATCCGGCCAACCCGGACGCGGTCCCCCGGCCCCGACCGGGAAATCGGGGAGCCGCGAGCGAACCGCGCGGACGCACCCGGGATCCCACCTTCGCAGTACCGCCCTCCCCCGGAGTGTTGAGGAGATCCCTTGAGCCACGACGCGGTCGCCCTCCTGGCCGGCCCTCCCGACCGGCGCGCCCTGACCAGGGCCCTGGTCGCCGCCGGACCGGACCTTCGGGTGCGGTTCGCCGCCGACGGCGCCGTGGTCGAACTGCTCGACGCCGGGGGCCGCCTGGTCGCCGCCGTGCAGGCGGCCCAGCGCCTGGCCCTGTCCGCCGAGGCGGAACGGCTCCTGTCCGACGGCATGGGCGACGACCTGCCCGCCCAGCCCTACTGGGTGGAGGCCCGCGGCGCCGAGCTCGCGGACACCGACACCGCCGGGGCCGTCGGCCGCTTCGTCCGCGACCTCGCGGACCGGCTCGGCGGCGTCGTGTGGGAGCCCGGGCCGCGGCTCGCCCGCGGCGACGCCTTCCTGGACGGCTCCACCGACCACCCCGCCGTCACCACCCGTACCGACAAGGCCGTGGTCGTGGTCCAGGACCGCCCCCTGGTCCCCATGTCCCCCTGGCTCGTGGACGCCGTCGCCGCCCACGGGCGCGGGGGCCTGCGGCTCCAGGTCGTCACCCCCTCCACCAGCCGCCTCACCCACGCACTGCGCTCGGTACTGGTCAACCCCACCGCCCGCTGGGTGGTCCAGGCCCCCGACGGCGCCTACTACGACGGCTTCTCCGGGGTGCCCCTGGTCTGGGACGAGCGGGAGGCCTTCGTCCCCGACCGGAGCGCCCGGGCCGAGGACGGGCCGCACGAGGCGTTCCGCGCCCGGGCCGGGGAGCCCGGCTCCCAGCTGCTCGTCGAGCTGAAGGTGGAGCACCCCGCCGACGACGGCCTGGTCCTGGGCGAGGCCGCCGAACTGCTCGCCGAACGCCTGGGCGGGCGGGCCCCGGCGCTCTGGGGCACCAGCGAACCGCTCCCCCAGGAGTGGAACCGGGCGGCGCTGACCCGGCTGTGCCGCGAACGCGCGCCCGGACAGACCTGGTTCGTGTTCACCGGCCCGCCCGAGGGCGTGCGCGAGGAGGGGGTGCTCCCCTTCGCCGGCACCCAGCGGGTGATGCGCACCGCGCACGGGGTGCGTGAGAGCGTCTCCTTCGCGGTGGGCCGGCCCGCGGGCGGGGAGCACGACCTGGACGCGCTGTCGTCGGTGGTGCGGACGCTCACCGAGCGGGACGTCCTGCGGACCATGACGGTGCGGCGCGCGGCCGGGCGGCCGGACCTGACCCACGAGCCGCGCTGGTCCGGGCTCCCCCAGCCGGTCGGCCTGGCCGTCGGGGTGGAGGGGGTCTCCTCGATCGGCACCGACCGGGCGCTGTCCGCGCCGGTGCGCGGGGTGCCGTTCGGCCCGCCGCTCACCCCCTCGGTCTGGTACCGGGTCGGGGACGGCACCGAGCCGGACGGCTGGCAGCGCTTCCGCGAGCTCATGGACCACCTGCACCCCGGCGGCGCCCACGCGGGCTGACCTCCGGCCTCCGCCGGGCGCGCGGCCGGACAGCGCCTGCGCCGTCCGTGCGGAAAAGGCCCCTTCGGCACCGTCTTCGATAGGATTTTTCCGCACCCCCCGCGCAGCCCCCGCGCCCCCGCCCTCCCATCCCTGCGCCGAGAGGAAAGCCGATGAGCCTTCGCGTCGTGCACCGGCCGACACGAACCGTGCATCCCACTCCGGCCCAGGAACCGCACGAGGTGGAGGCCCCGCCGACCCTCCCCGACGGCAACGCCCAGGGCAACCCGCTGATGACCATCCTGCCGATGGTCGGCATGCTGGCGTCGATGACCATCATGATGGTCATGCGCAACCCGGCCTTCATCGCGCTGGGCGGCGTCCTCCTCGTGGTGGCCCTCCTCGCCGCCGTGGTCATGCTCTTCTCGCGGCGCGGGCAGGTCGCCCGGCAGCGCCGCAACCAGCGCGAGCTGTACCTGCAGTACCTGGAGGAGCTGCGCGAGGAGCTCACCGCCTGGGAGCAGGGCACCCGCGCCCACGCCCGGCTGCTCGACCCGCCGCCCGAGGCCCTGTACGACATCATCCGCGACCCCACCCGGCTCTGGGAGCGCCGGCGCAGGCACCGCGACTT
Source organism: Glycomyces fuscus (assembly GCA_002529455.1). Lineage (GTDB taxonomy): Bacteria > Actinomycetota > Actinomycetes > Streptosporangiales > Streptosporangiaceae > Nocardiopsis > Nocardiopsis fusca. The sequence continues at coordinate 114,014 of NYMS01000031.1, read as the reverse complement.
CCTGCGGGTGCGGGTGGGCACCGGCCTGACCGAGGGCCGCCCCCTCCGGCTCGCCGAGCAGGGCACCGCCCTCATGCCCACCGACCCGTTCATGCTCTCCGAGGCGCAGGCCGCCATCCGGCGGTTCGCCTCGGTCCCCGAGATGCCGCTGACCCTGCCCCTGGACATGGCCGGGAACGTCAGCGTGATCGGCGAGCGCGAGGACGTGATGCGCGTGGTGCGCGCCCTCGCCGCCCAGTTCGGCGCCTTCCACGCCCCCGAGGACGCCGGGCTCGCGGTGTCCTACCCCGCCGACAGGGCCGAGGACTGGACCTGGCTGCCGTGGCTGCCCCAGGCCCTGGACCCGCAGCGCCGCGAGGGCGGCGCCGCCGTCCGCCTGATCGCGCCCGACCCGGCCAAGCTGGGCGGCCTGCTCGCGGACGAGCTGCGCTCGCGCACCGACTTCGCCTCCGAGGTCCGCCGGGGCATGGGCAAGCGCGAGGCGTACCGGATGATGCGGCGGCTCCTGGTCGTCCACGACACCCACGGCGACGTGGCCTCCGAGCTGGTCCGGCCCGACCACGCCGTGGACCCCGTGGACCTGGGCGTCACCGTGCTGCACCTGGTGTCCCGCCAGATCGACGAGCCCAGCGACGTGAACGTGCGCGTCACGGTCACCGGCGACCAGGTCCGCGTCGAGGAGCTGCGCGGCGCCGACCCCGTGGTCACCACCGGCACCGTGGACGACGTCTCCGACGCCACCCTCACCGGCCTGGCCCGCATGCTGGCCCCGCTGCGCCTGTCCCCGGAGTCGGTCGAGGAGACGGCCCAGGAGGGCGGCAGCGTCGACTTCCCCTCGATGATGGGCGTCCAGGACCCCGGCTCCATGGACGTGCAGCGGCTGTGGGCGCCGCGCAGCGAGCGGGCGTTCCTGCGGGTGCCCATCGGCGTGGACGACATGGGCCAGCCCGTCGTGCTGGACCTCAAGGAGTCCGCGCAGCTGGGCATGGGACCGCACGGCCTGTGCGTGGGCGCCACCGGTTCGGGCAAGAGCGAGATGCTGCGCACCCTCGTGCTGGCGCTGGCCGCCTCGCACCCGCCCGAACGGGTGAGCATGGTCCTGGTCGACTACAAGGGCGGCGCCACGTTCGCCCCGTTCGAGGACATGCCGCACGTGGCCGGGGTGATCACCAACCTGGAGGACGACGCCGCGCTGATCGAGCGCGTGTACGCGAGCCTGTCCGGCGAGGTGCAGCGCCGCCAGCAGGTGCTGCGCGACGCCGGGAACGTGTCCAACATCGGCGACTACACCTACAAGCGCGAGCACGACCCGAGCCTGCCGCCGCTGCCGCACCTGCTGGTGATCATCGACGAGTTCGGCGAGCTGCTCACCGCCCGCCCCGACTTCATCGAGCTGTTCCTGTCCATCGGCCGCATCGGGCGCAGCATCGGCGTGCACCTGCTGCTGTCCAGCCAGCGCATCGAGGGCGGCAAGCTGCGCGGCCTGGACACCTACCTGTCCTACCGGCTGGGCCTGCGCACCTTCTCCGAGGAGGAGAGCCGCACGGTCCTCAACACCCCCGACGCCTTCCACCTGCCGTCCCTGCCCGGGTTCGGCTACCTGAAGGTGGACACCAGCGTCTACCAGCGCTTCAAGGCGGGGTACGTGTCCGGCGCCTACCGCGGCCCGGTGGCGGAGGAGGAGCCCACCGAGGGCACCCCGTCGGTGCGCCGCTACACCGCCTACAACTCCGACGCGGAGCAGGCGGAGGCCGCAGCCCGGGGGTCCTCCGGCGAGGACGTGCCCATGCCCTCCCGCACGGTGGGCCCGACCCTGCTGGACGTGATGGTCGGCCAGTTCGGCAGGCACGGTGAGCGGACCCGGGAGATCTGGCTGCCGCCCCTGCCGTCCGCGACCACGCTGGACGCGGTGGCGGGTGAGCCGGAGGAGAGCGACCGCGGGCTGCGGCTGCCCGGCGAGCACGAGGCGATGCGCGTGCCGCTCGGCCTGCTGGACGACGCCGCCAAGCAGTGGCAGGGCGTGTGGAAGCTCGACCTGACCGCGTCCGGCGGCCACGCCGCGGTCATCGGCGGCCCGCAGAGCGGCAAGACCACCCTGCTGCGCACGCTGGTGCTGTCGCTGGCGCTCACGCACACCCCCGCCCAGGCGGCCGTGTACTGCCTGGACCTCATGGGCGGCGGCCTCCAGTCCCTGGCGGCGCTGCCGCACGTGGGCGGTGTGGCCGTGCGCACCGACGCCGAGCGGGTGCGCCGCACGGTGGAGGAGGTCCAGGGGATGCTCGAACACCGCCAGACGGTGTTCCGTGAGCGCGGGATCGACTCGGTCGCCCAGCTGCGCCGGATGCACGCCCGCGGAGAGGTCCCCGAACTGGCCAGCGCCGACGTGGTGTTCGTCGTGGACGGCTTCGGCGCGCTGCGCAAGGACTTCGAGGACATCGACCCGATCGTGACCGAGCTGCTCCAGCGCGGCGGCGGGTTCGGCGTCCACGTGGTGGCGGGGATGCTGCGCTGGAACGACGTGCGCATCGCGGCCCAGTCCAACTTCGGGCAGAAGGTGGAGCTGCACCTCAACGACGCGTCGGACTCCACGATCGACCGCAAGCTGTCGGAGACGATCAGCGCCAAGACCCCCGGCCGGGTGCTGACCGACGCCGAGCTGTTCGGCCAGGCGGCGCTGCCCCGGTTCGACGGAGTGGCCGACGACGACAACCTGGGCGAGGTCGTGGAGAAGGCCGTGCGGGCGGTGGACCGGGCCTGGCGGGGCAAGCGTGCGCCCCAGGTGCGGATCCTGCCGCACCGGCTGTCCGCCCGCACCCTGCCCACCGCGGAGTCGGAGCCCAAGGCGGTGCCGGTCGGCGTGGACGAGCGCGCCCTGGAGCCGGTACTGCTCGACCTGTTCGAGCGGGACCAGAACCTGCTCGTCCTGGGCGACGGGGAGTGCGGCAAGACCAACCTGCTGCGGCTGGTCGCGGAGGGCCTCGTGGAGCGGTACTCCTCGGACGAGGTGGTGTTCGCGGTGATGGACCCGCGCCGGACCCTGCGCGACGTGGTGCCCGAGGAGTACATGGGCGGGTACGCGAGCAACCCCCGCGTGTGCGCGGGGCTGGCGGGCGGCGTGGCCAAGGAGGTCGAGGGCCGCCTGCCCGAGGACGGGGACGTGGACTCCCTGGAGCCGGGCTCGTTCAGGGGCCCGCGCATCGTGGTGCTCGCCGACGACTACGACGTGCTCACCACGGCGGGGCAGAAGCCGCTGGCGCCGTTCGTCCCGTTCGTGCCCAACGGCCGCGACATCGGCCTGCACTTCGTGGTGGCGCGCCGGGTGGCCGGTGCGGGGCGCGGTATGTACGACCCCCTGGTACAGGCCATGCGCGAGATCGGCACGAGCGCCCTGGTGATGTCAGGCGACCGGAGCGAGGGCCAGCTGCTGCCCCGCGTCTACGCGGCCAGCCAGCCTCCCGGGCGCGGCAAGTGGGTGACCCGCGGCGGCTCGTCGCGGCTGGTGCAGACCGCGCTGCGCGACCCGTACGGGGAGGGGTCCTGACGGCCCGCGGGCCGGACGCCCCGGGGCCGGCGCGCGTTCCGCGGCGGGGCCGGCCCGGGATCCCGGGGGATGGCTGGCGGACCTTCCCCCTTGGTACCTTCTCGCGATGACGCGATTCGTGGGCTCCCTCATCGGCGCGGGTTTCGGCCTCGCCTTCGTCCTCGCCAACTCCGGCCCACCGCTCGACCCCACCGCCGCCCTCGTGCTGCGGGTGTTCGCGGTCGCGGCGCTCGCCGGTGTGGTCGCGCTGGCGGCGGCCACGGTCCGCAGGTCCGGTCCCGCCGCGGAGGCGTCCCCCGAGGGGCCGGGGATGCGCTTCGACGCCTTCTACAGCGTGGTCGTGGTGCTGGAGCTGGTCCTGCTGTTCGGCGGCATCCAGGTGCTGCGCGCCCTGGACGCGCCCATGCAGGCCAACGTCGCCTGGATCGCCCTCGCCGTCGGGCTGCACTTCCTCCCGCTGGCCTGGCACTGGCGGACCCGCTCGCTGCTGGCCGTCGCCGTCTACATGTCGGTGCTCGGCGCCGCGGGGCTGGCGATGGCCCTCACCGGGCACCCCGACTGGGTGCCCCTCGTCAGCGGCGTGGTCACCGGGCTGGGCATGCTCACCGGACTGCTGGTCGGGCTCCTGGCCGGCCTCGTGGCCACGGGCCGGTCCGGCGCGGCCTCCGCCGACACCGCGCCGACGCCCTCGCCGTAGGCACGGGGCGGGGCGGGCGTTCCCGTGTCCGGCCTACCGCCCGTCGGCCCCGTCCAGCCCGAAGAACGGCAGGCACGGCTCCAGGCCCGCCACGGCGACCGGGACGGTGCGGTGCTCCTCCCAGTCCCGCCTGTCCAGCCGGTAGTGGTTCTCCACCACCCGCTCTCCCCTGACCTCGATCAGGTCGAACCCGTTCCTCCGGTACCCCAGGCGCTCCGAGACCCTCTCCGAGGCGGTGTTGCCCTCGAACACCGACGACACCGCGGCCACGGCACCCAGTCCCTCGAAGGCCAGGTGCAGGACGGCCGCCCGCATCTCGGTGCCGATCCCCCCGCCCTGGTGGGCTCTTCCCAGCCACGACCCGGTGCCCACCTGCCGCGTGACCGCGAAGTCGCGCGCCCTCATGTCCTGAATGCCCACCACGGCGCCCTCGTGCACCACGACGAGGTTGAGGCCCCAGTCCTGCGGCTTCCACGAGGCGAGGGTGCCCAGGTTGTGCTGCACCACGCCGAGCGCGAGCCTGTCCGGCGGCTGGTCGGTCCACGGTTCGACGAAGGGCATCGTGTCCGGGTCGTGGATACCTCCCATCGCGGCCTCGGCCAGCTGGGCGAGGTCGTCGAAGGACGGGAGCCTCAGTTCGAGGCGGGGTGTGGTCAGGCGCAGGCCCAGCGGCGGGAAGTGGTCGGTGATCATGCGCCGATTCTCCGAAGCCCGCCCGGCGGTGTCACCCGGTTTTCCGGCACGGCGCCGCCGGCCGCGTGCTCAGGCCCTGCCGCGCAGCTCCACCAGCAGCGCGCCCAGGGCCGCGGACGCGTCCCGCGGAGCCGCCTCGCGCACGCTCCAACCGCGCAGCTCGGCCAGGCGCGCCGCATGGCCCAGGGCCGGGTCGGTGAGCAGGTAGCCGCACGGCGCGTCCGGCCAGTCGGGGACCATCGGCAGCGGCTCGGTCCGGTAGCCGGTCGGCTCTCCGGGAAGCACCGCCGTGTCCGGATCCGCCCCCTCGGGGCTCTGCGACCTCGCGACGTCCGCACGGGTGGGGCTGCCCGGCTGGGGCAGGAACGCGTCCACCAGCACGTAGCCGAACACCGGCCGGTGCGCCGCCCGCTGGGCCGCGCCCACGGCGCCCAGCAGCGGCCCGGCACCGCCCTCGGCGACGAGCGCGGTCGGCGCGCCGGGCGCGACCAGGCGGTTGACCTCCAGGCTGGCGCGGGCGACGTAGCGGGCCGCGTGCGGCGGGTGCTCGTCACCGCCCACCTCGGGCCGGACCGCGGTGAGGCCGTACTCGGGCAGCCGGTCGGCCAGGCCGGGCAGCCGCGTGGGCGCGCCGAGGGTCGGGGGGAGAAGGACGGCGATCACGCGGAGGTGCCTCCCCGGGTCTGGTCGCGCACCCACTCCAGGTAGGCGGGGCTGCCTCCGGTGACGGGCACGGCGACCACCTCGGGGACGTCGTAGGGGTGGACCTCGCCGATGTGCGCGGTGAGCTCCTCCAGCCGGTCGGCGGCGGTCTTGACCACCACCATCCACTCCTCGTCGGCCTGGATCCGCCCCTCCCAGCGGTAGAAGCTGGTGATGGGCCCGCTGACCTGCGCACAGGCCGCCAGCCGGTGCTCGACCACCGACCGCGCCACCCGTTCGGCGCCGTCCCTGCTGTCGACGGTGGTCTCCACCCGGACGGTGTCCCCGGACTGCGGCATGGCCGTCCCTCCCACCGGGGTGCCGCGGTGCGCCCGCGTCCCCTCCGGTGTTCTAGGCTCACTGATCATGAGCGAACGTGATGAACTCCTGCGTCAGATCAACGATAAGGCGGTCGTACGCGGGAAGGTGACCCTGTCCTCGGGCATGGAGGCCGACTACTACGTCGACCTGCGCCGGGTCACCCTGGACGGGGAGGCCGCGCCGCTGGTCGGCTCGGTCATGTTGGACAACGTCGCGGACCTGGAGTTCGACGCGGTCGGTGGCCTGACCCTGGGCGCGGACCCGGTGGCCACCGCCATGCTGCACGCCGCGCACGCGCGCGGGCGCACGCTGGACGCCTTCGTGGTGCGCAAGGCGGGCAAGGCGCACGGCCTCCAGAAGCGCATCGAGGGGGCCGACGTGCGGGGGCGGCGCGTGCTCGCCCTGGAGGACACCTCCACCACGGGCGGCTCGGTGCTGACGGCCGTGGAGGCGCTGCGCGAGGCGGGCGCCGAGGTGGTGGCGGTCGCGCTGATCCTGGACCGGGGCGCGCGCGAGCGGGTCACCGCGGAGGGTCTGGAGTACCGGGCGGTGTACGGGGTCTGCGACCTGGACGTCTAGGGCCTGTTCTCGAACCGGACCCCGACCCCTGAGGGGGCGCCCGGACACGGACCGAAGCGCAGCGGAGGTCCACAGGAGGCACGGGCGCCCGCGGGGTCCTGGAGGTGGCGGGCGTGCGATCGCGAGGAACGAGCCATCGCACGGAAGCCACCTCTGTGCCCGCTTCAACCCGATTCCCGCTCCCTGGGCGCCCGAACACGGAAAGTGCCGCGCGCAGCGTCCGTTGAGGGCGGTAGCCCGCCCTGGCGCGGGGCGCTCCCGGCGGGCGGTGGCGGGCGACGGGCGGGCCGAAGCGCAGCGGAGGTCCACAGGGACACGGACGCGTCAGGGGCGCCTCCCCCGGCGGCCTCAGCCCTCCTGCGGGTCGATCGTGAAGCTGAAGCCGGGCTCGCGGTCGGAGATGTCGCGCTGGTCGCCGCCGACGAAGACCTCGACGGCGGCGGGGTCGCCGATGGTGACCTCCAGGCCCTCGGCGGCGGTCGCGTAGTTGACCGACTGGCCCTGGCTCATCTCCTGGTCCATCAGCACGTCGCCGCCGGGGATGCGGACGAAGACGTCGCTGGACTCACCGACGACGCGGACGTACAGGACGCCCATGTTGCTCGGCTCCGCGGTGTCGCCCGCCGTCTCCGAGGCATTGGCGCTCACGCTGGTGCCGGGGAGGGAGCGGTACAAGAAGAAGCCGCCCAGGGCCAGGAGCGTCACCAGGAGCACGACGGCTCCGACGATGGCCATCACCTGGCCAACGCCACGAGGATCATTCCTATGCCTTCCCACGGCGTCGAATGTAGCGCGTATCACGGCAAAAAGCGACAGCAGTCGCCTGGAAGCTCACCGTCTCCCATAATTCGGCCGCAAACGGGACGAGAGGGTCACTCTCCGTCGTTCCTGACGCGTGGCACCCGATCTCCGGGCCCGCCATCTGCGCCTACGCCGACAGACCCGGGCAATTTGGTCTAGACCTTTTCAAGGGCTCCGGGTATTCGGGATACTTGGGTGACACCTGGTGGACACACCCGGACGCGCGGCCCGCGGGCCGCCGCCCCCCGGCGTCCGGCTCCACCGGGGCAACGCACGTGGGGTGCCGTCGGCGTGATACCGGCGGCCGCTCGTTCCAGGCCGAACCCAGGGAGAGTCAAGCATGCCCATCGCCAGCCCCGAGGTCTACACCGAGATGCTGAGCCGCGCGAAGTCCGAGGGCTTCGCCTACCCGGCCATCAACGTGACCTCCAGCCAGACTCTGCACGCCGCCCTGCGCGGTTTCGCCGAGGCCGAAAGCGACGGCATCGTCCAGATTTCCACCGGTGGCGCGGAGTTCCTGTCCGGCGCCACGGTCAAGGACATGGTCACCGGCTCGGTCGCCTTCGCCGAGTTCGCCCGCGTCGTGGCCGACAAGTACCCGGTGAACATCGCCCTCCACACCGACCACTGCCCCAAGAACAAGCTCGACGGCTTCGTCCGCCCGCTGCTGGAGATCTCCAAGGAGCGCGTGGCCAAGGGCCAGGAGCCGCTGTTCCAGTCCCACATGTGGGACGGTTCGGCGGTCGAGCTGGAGGAGAACCTCCAGATCGCCGAGGAGCTGCTGGCCTCCTCCAAGGCCGCCCGGACGATCCTGGAGATCGAGGTGGGCGTCGTCGGCGGCGAGGAGGACGGCATCGTCGGCGAGATCAACGAGAAGCTCTACACCACGCCGGACGACGCCCTGCGCACCGCCGAGGTGCTGGGCCTGGGCGAGAAGGGCTACTACATGACGGCCCTGACCTTCGGCAACGTGCACGGCTCCTACAAGCCGGGCTTCGTCAAGCTGCGCCCGGAGGTGCTCAAGAACGCCCAGGACGCCATCGTCGAGAAGTACGGCCGGGCCAAGGCGTTCGACTTCGTCTTCCACGGCGGCTCGGGCTCCACCATGGAGGAGATCCACGAGGCCATCGAGTACGGCGTGGTGAAGATGAACGTCGACACCGACACGCAGTACGCCTACACCCGCCCCGTGGTCGACCACATCATGAAGAACTACGACGGCGTGCTGAAGATCGACGGCGAGATCGGCAACAAGAAGGCCTACGACCCGCGCGCCTACGGCAAGGTGGCCGAGGCCGGCATGGCCGCCCGCGTGGTGGAGGCCGCCCAGCACCTGAAGTCCGCCGGCAACAGGATGAAGTAGTCGCGGTCCGCCACCGGTTCGGTGGTCCGTGACCGGTGCCCGGCGGCCTCGGCCGCCGGGCACCGCGCTTTTCCGGGGAAGCGGGCACCCGTTCCCGGCGGACCGGGCACCGCGTGTTCCCGGAGGGCCGCGCCGGCAACGCCCTCCCTGCTTTCCACAACAAATCGCCCCGAAATACACAAAACAACATTTTCCAGTTATCCACAGCCCCGTTTCGCGAAGGGGTGTCCGGGAATTATCCTGAACACCCACACCCCCTCCCAGCGAAATGAGGAAAAGTGAAGGACAGGAATAGCGCCGCCCGAATAAGCGTGGCCGGAGTGTTCATCGCGGGCGCCGTACTCGTCGGGGCGTCGACGGCCGGAGCGGCGTGGGCCGGGAGCGGAGCCGTCGCGGCCCCGTCCGCGGCGGCGTGCGGGCTCGGCGCCAACGCCCCCACCACGTCCGGGAACTCCATCCACGGCACCGGTTCGCGCACCGGGTGCGGCGGCACGGTGACCCTCACCGTCCAGGTCCGCAAACACCGCCCCGCCTGGCCCGACAAAGTCGTGGCCGAGGCCGGGCGCAGCGGTTTCGGAAACGGCAGCCTGCGCGCCGACGGAACATGCGACGGCAACGGCACCTATTTCACCGAGACCCGCAGTTCGAGCGGCAACAAAGTGTCCTCCGGACGGGTCAATCGATGCTGACCGAAACACGCGGGACCCGCGCTTTCCCCGCGCGGTCCCCCCGAGGGGAGAAGGACGGCGGCCATGCGCGTCACCGCTGAGAACCTGGACTTCGGCTACCGCGGCCGGAGGAAGGTGCTCGACGGGCTGTCCTGGACCGTGGAGCCCGGGGTCACCGGGCTCCTCGGCCCCAACGGCTCGGGCAAGACCACGTTCCTGTCGCTGGTGGTGACACTGCTCCCGGTGCGCGGGGGACGGCTCCTGCTCGGCGACCACGACCTGTCCACCGCGGCCGGCCGCTCCGGCGCCCGGCGGGCGCTGGGGTTCGTCCCCCAGCGCTTCGCGCTGGCCGGGGAGCTGACCGTGGCGGACACGGTCGCCTACGCCGCGTGGGTGCACGGGCTGGCCCGGCGCGAGTGCGGGCGGGCGGCCCGGCGCGCCCTGGACCTGGTGGGGCTGGACGACCTCGCCGACCGGCGCACGCGCACCCTGTCCGGGGGACAGCGCCAGCGGGTCGGCATCGCCGCCGCGCTCGCCCACGACCCCCGGGTCCTGGTCCTGGACGAACCCACGGCGGGGCTCGACCCCGGGCAGCGGCTGCGCGTACGGGAGGTCGTCGCGCGGCTGGGCGAGGACCGCACCGTGCTGGTCTCGACCCACCTGATCGAGGACGTCGCGCACCTGTGCACCGGGATCGGCGTCCTGGCGGGCGGGCGGATCGAGTTCCAGGGCACCTTCCCCGAGCTGGAGGCGCTGATCGGGGACGAATCCGCGGGCAGCGCCCACGGTTCCGGGTTCGAGCGGGCCTACGACCGGCTGATCACACGGATCGGGGAGCGCGCGTGAACACCACGGCGGCCCGGATCCGGGCCTGTCCTCTGTTCTGGCCGCTGCCGCCGGCCCTGGTCCTGGTTCCCGCGGGCCTCATCCTCGCCGTGACCCTCATCGGCACCTGGGACCAGCTCGCCTGGCGGGCCCTGGACTGGGTGTACCTCTCCTCGCAGGTGGGCGCCCGCGCCCGGCTGCCGGTGGTGGTGGCGGCCGCGGGCGCGGCCCTGGCCGCCGCCCGGTTCACCCGCCGGACGCTGGTGTTCGCCCAGCCCTGGCAGCCGCGCGTGGAGTGGGACGTCCCGGTGCGCCACGCGGCGGTGGTCGCGGGCTGGTGCCTGGGCGCCTACCTGGTGGGCCTGCTCCCCCTGACCGCGGCCGTCGCGGCGCGGGGCGCGGGGTCGCCCGACCTCCTCGCCGTCGCGGGCGCCCTGGCGGGCTTCGTGGCCCTCACCCTGCTGGGCTACCTGTGCGGGATCGCGGCGCGCGGCCTGCTCGCCGTACCCGTCGCGATGGGGACGGTCTTCCTCCTCACCAGCCTGCCGCTGGTGTCGGACGCCTGGACCGCGCTGTCGCTCCAGCTGCCCTTCGACCCCTTCCTCGGCATGCGCGAGGCGCCCGCCCTGGGCCCGTACCGGCTGGGCTTCTTCCTGCTCCTGTCGGTGGCGCTCACGTGGACGGCCGTCTGGCTGCTGCGCGCCCCGAGAAGGTTCTCGGCCGTCCACGGGGCGGCCGTCGCCGCCGTGGCCGTGGCCGTGCTCCTGCCCCACCTGCACCCGTTCCCGCTCGTGGTCCGCGACCCGGCCGGGGACGAGGTCTGCGAGGAGCGCGGGGGCGTCCGCTACTGCGTGCACGAGGGGCACGCGCGGGAACTCGGCGCGATCGCCGACCTGGCCGAGCCGGTGTTCGAGGCCTACGGGCTGGCGGAGGCGGCTCCGGACGAGGTCCGCGACCAGAGCCTGGCGCGCGGCGACGGCGAGGTGCTCGGCGGCCCCCGAGGGGGCGTGCTCTGGCTGCCCGTCCACCCCGGCTGGGACCCCGACCAGCAGGTGCCCGCCTTCGCCGCCGGCTGGCTGGTGCCCGGCGCGCACAGGTGCGGTTCGGAGGGCGTGGCCACCCTGGACGGGGGCGCGCGGCCGCAGGAGCGCCGCGCGGCCGTCCTCGTCGGCCTGGAGGCGTGGCTGGCCGCACGGGCGCTTCCGGGAGGGAGTCCCGGTGACGGCCTGTTCGCCGACGCCGACCCCGACGAGGTCCGCGCGTGGATCCGGCGGGAGCGGGAACGCCTGGCGGCGTGCGAGGTGGACCCGGAGGAGCTGCCGTGGCGGGCGTGATCTGGCGCCCCTCGCTGCTGCCGGTGCTCGGCGCTCTGGCCGCCGCCGTCGCGGCCGCGGTGCTCGGCCTGGCCGCGCAGGGGGTGGTGGTGCCGGTGGCGGTGCTCGACCGGCCCCACGAGGAACAGCGGATCCCCGTGGTGGAACTCCTGTGCGTGTGCGCGGCCACGGCGGGCGCCTGGTCCACCCGTCCCCGGCTGTGGGTGTGGGAGCGGTTGGGCGGTGCCCGTACCCGTGTGCGCGCGGCGGCGGTGGCCGTGCTCGGGGTGGCCCTGCCCGTGGCGGCGGGCGCGGCGGTGCTGGCCGCCTCTCCTCCCGCGGCCAACACGTGGCTGCTGGTGACCAACGTGCTGCTGGCGGCCTCCGCGGTATACCTGCTGGCCCCCTTCGTGGGCGCGGTGCCCTCCGGCCTGCTCGTGCTGGCGGGCGTCTTCGTGGGGGCCGCGGCCTGCAACATGGTGCCGGGGCTGAACCGGGTGAGCCCGTACGCGTACGCGGGGACCGACGGGTGGGTCGCCCCGGACCTGCTGGGCGGCGGAACGGTGCCCGCCCTGGCCGTCGCCGCGGCCGTGGCGGCCCTGGTGGCGCACGCGGTGACGCGGGGCTCCACGCCGCACGTCCACCGGCGCGCGGAGGAGGCTGAGTGAGGGGGCTGAGTGAGGGGGCGTCCGGCACCCGGCACGGACCGTGCCCGGCGCGGAGCCTGCCCGGCGCGGAGCCTGCCCGGCGCGCAGCCGCGGGCGCGGGACGGCGGAGGGCTCCGGGGCGGGGCGTGTACCGCCCGGAGGAGCGCGAAGGGCGGGGTGACCGAGAACCCTCCGGCGAACCGGGCCGCCCGGTGGCAGGATGGGGGCATGAACCTGCACCAGAACCTGCTCAACGAGCCGCCCGAGACGCGCCTGGCCGACAACCCCGAGGCCCGCGAGGCCCTCGCCTCCGCCGACGACCCCACGCCGGTCGCCGGGCGCTTCCCGGAGTACTCGGCCGCGTGGGCGCGGCTGGCCGAGCTGGCCCTGGCCGACGGCCAGCCGGTGGCCGCCTACGCCTACGCCCGGACCGGTTACCACCGGGGCCTGGACCAGCTGCGCCGCTCGGGATGGAAGGGCCACGGCCCGATCCCCTGGGAGCACGAGCCCAACCAGGGCTTCCTGCGCGCGCTGCACGCCCTGGGCAGGGCTTCGGCGCAGATCGGCGACGACGAGGAGGCCGAGCGCTGCGCCACCTTCCTGCGCGAGTCCAGCGCCGAGGCCGACAAGGCGCTCAACGGCTGACACGCCCGCGCGCCGGCCCACGGGCCGTCCGGGTTCCACGCGGGATCCGGGCGGCCCGTCCGAGCCCCGGGCCTTGGGGCTGGTGGGAACCGTGTGTCGCGCGTGCCCCAGTGCCCCACTTAACCCGGATGCCCTGGTCGTGTACCCTCAATACGCAACGGCCCCTGTCGCAGCCTTGCGCCAGGGGTTTTCCGTGTTCGGGGCCGGAAAGCCCCGGGTCAGGTGTCGAGCGAAGAGGTAGAGACCAATGCCGGCGATCACGCTCGTGGGTGCCCAGTGGGGCGACGAGGGTAAGGGCAAGGCGACCGACCTTGTCGGCGACCGCGTGGACTACGTGGTGCGCTACCAGGGCGGAAACAACGCCGGGCACACCGTGGTCATCGGCGACCAGAAGTACGCCCTCCACCTGCTCCCCTCGGGCATCCTGTCCCCGAACGTGGTACCGGTCATCGCCAACGGCGTCGTCATCGACCCGGGCGTCCTGCTGGAGGAGCTGCACGGCCTCCAGGAGCGCGGCGTGGACACGTCCCGCCTGCTCATCTCGGCGAACGCGCACCTGATCATGCCCTACCACCGGGCACTGGACAAGGTCAGCGAGCGCTTCCTCGGCAAGGGCAAGATCGGCACCACCGGGCGCGGCATCGGCCCGACCTACTCCGACAAGGTCTCCCGCCAGGGCGTGCGCGTCCAGGACATGTTCGACCCCAAGATCCTGCGCAAGAAGATCGAGCTGTCCCTGCACGACAAGAACCAGCTGCTCACCAAGGTGTACAACCGGCGCGGCCTGGAGGCCGAGCCGATCATCGAGGAGTACCTGGGCTACGCCGAGCAGCTGCGCCCCTACGTCGCCGACACCTCCCTGATCCTCAACAAGGCGCTCGACGAGGGCAAGACGGTGTACCTGGAGGGCTCGCAGGGCACCCTGCTGGACATCGACCACGGCACCTACCCGTTCGTGACGTCCTCCTCCCCCACCTCGGGCGGCGCGGCGGCCGGGTCCGGCATCGGCCCCACCCGCATCACCAAGGTCGTGGGCATCCTCAAGGCCTACACCACCCGCGTGGGCTCGGGCCCCTTCCCCACCGAGCTGCTCGACGAGCAGGGCGAGTGGCTGCGCACCCAGGGCGGCGAGTACGGCGTCACCACCGGCCGCAACCGCCGCTGCGGCTGGTTCGACGCGCCCATCGCGCGCTACGCCACGCGGATCAACGGCGTCACCGACTTCTTCCTCACCAAGCTCGACGTGCTCACCGGCCTGGAGCGCATCCCCGTGTGCGTGGCCTACGAGGTCGACGGCGTCCGCCACGACGAGATCCCGATGACCCAGACCGACTTCCACCACGCGAAGCCCGTCTACGAGTACCTCGACGGCTGGTCCGAGGACATCACCGGCGCCCGGGGCTTCGACGAACTCCCCAAGAACGCGCAGACCTACGTGCGTACCCTTGAGGAGATGGCGGGGGCCCCGATCTCCGCCATCGGTGTCGGACCCGGCCGCGACGAGACGCTCGAACTGCGTTCCCTGGTCTGACCTCCGTCTGTCCGCCTTCAACACGAAGAGGCCCCCAGTAGTGAAAGCCCTCGTTCTCGGCGGCGGAGGCCGCGAGCACGCCCTGGTCCGCGCCCTGTCACTGGACCCGGGTGTCACCAGCATCCACAGTGCCCCGGGCAACCCCGGCATCTCGGAGCTGGCCGAGAACCACGTTCTCAACGTGACCGACGGCCTGGCCGTCACCGAGCTGGCCGCGCGCATCCGCGCCGAGCTGGTCGTCATCGGCCCGGAGGCCCCGCTGGTCGCCGGTGTGGCGGACGCCCTGCGCGACCGGGGCATCCCGGTGTTCGGCCCCGACCAGGAGGCCGCCCGCCTGGAGGGCTCCAAGGCCTTCGCCAAGGAGGTCATGGAGGCCGCCGGGGTGCCCACCGCCAGGGCGCGGGTGTGCAGGACCGCCAGCCAGGTGTCCGAGGCGCTCGACGAGTTCGGCGCGCCCTACGTGGTCAAGAACGACGCCCTGGCCGCGGGCAAGGGCGTCGTGGTGACCGAGGACCGAGCCCTCGCCGAGCAGCACGCCCGGGAGTGCGGACGCGTGGTCATCGAGGAGTTCCTCGACGGCCCCGAGGTGTCCCTCTTCGTGCTGAGCGACGGACTGCACGCGCTGCCGCTGCTGCCCGCGCAGGACTTCAAGCGCGCCTACGACGGCGACCAGGGCCCCAACACCGGCGGCATGGGCGCGTACGCGCCGCTGCCGTGGGCCCCGGCCGGCCTGGTGGACGAGGTCATGGAGTCGGTCGTGCGGCCGACCCTGGTGGAGATGAACCGGCGCGGCAAGCGCTACCAGGGCCTGCTGTACGTGGGACTGGCGCTCACGTCGCGGGGGCCGCGCGTGGTGGAGTTCAACGCCCGGTTCGGCGACCCGGAGACCCAGGTGGTCCTGGACCGGCTGGCCTCCCCGATCGGGGCCGTCCTACAGGCCACCGACACCGGGGGCCTGGGGGGCATCAGCTCCCTCCAGTGGAAGTCCGGCGCCGCGGTCACCGTGGTGGTCGCCGCCGAGAACTACCCGGGCGACCCGGTCAAGGGCGACGTCATCGGCGGACTGGAGCAGGCGAACGCGCTGGACGGCGCGTACGTGCTGCACGCGGGCACCGACTGGGACGGCACGAACGGCGTCAGGTCCAACGGCGGTCGGGTGCTCAACGTGGTCGGTACCGGTGCGGACCTGCGCCAGGCGCGCGAACGCGCCTACGCGGCCGTGTCGCGGATCGAGTTGCGCGGCTCGTTCCACCGCACCGACATCGCCGAGCGCGCCGCGGCCGAGCTGTAGAAGGTCAGGGACTCATGAGCGGTTTCGTCGTCAAGCCCGAGCCCGTCCGGGTCGAGGGGCTCACCCACCTGCACACCGGCAAGGTGCGCGAGCTGTACTCCACGGCCGACGGAGCGCTGGTGATGGTCGCCAGCGACCGCGTCTCGGCCTACGACTGGGTGCTGCCCACCGAGATCCCCGGCAAGGGGCGACTGCTCACCCAGCTGTCCCTGTGGTGGTTCGAGCAGCTGGGCGGCCTCGTGCCCAACCACGTCGTGTCCGAGGCGCTGCCTGAGGGAGCCCCCGCCGACTGGGCGGGGAGGACCCTGGTGTGCCGCAGGCTGGACATGGTGCCGGTGGAGTGCGTGGCGCGCGGCTACCTGACCGGTTCGGGCCTGGAGGAGTACCGGGTGGACGGCACCGTGTGCGGGATCGCGCTCCCCGACGGGCTGGTCGACGGCTCCGAGCTGCCCGAGCCGGTCTTCACCCCGGCGACCAAGGCCGAGGTGGGCGACCACGACGAGAACGTCTCCTTCGAGGCCGTCGCCGCCGCGCACGGGGCCGAGCTGGCCGCCGAGCTGCGCGACCTGACCCTGCGCGTGTACGGGCGCGGCCGCGAGGTCGCGCTGGAGCGCGGTATCATCCTCGCCGACACCAAGTTCGAGTACGGGCGCGACGCGTCCGGGAACCTGGTGCTGGCCGACGAGGTGTTCACCCCGGACTCCTCCCGCTACTGGCCCGCCGACGCGTGGGCGCCGGGCGGCCCGCAGCCCTCCTTCGACAAGCAGGTCCTGCGGGACTGGCTGCGCTCGCCGGAGTCCGGGTGGGACCGCGCCTCGGAGACGCCGCCGCCGGAACTCCCCGAACACGTGGTACAGCGCACTCTTGACCGTTACGTGGAGATCTACGAGCGCCTGACCGGGGAGAAGCCCGCCCTGTGAGGCACCACGCGGGGGTGATTCGGCGCACGCGGTCGCCGCTTCGCGCCGAAGAGCGCGTATGGTGGTGACGTTGTGCGGGTCGTCGGCACGGGCGAACAGCCATACGCACGGCATCCCTGGTCTTTCCCGTTGGCCGAATACCTCTTTGGCCGTTTGGCGGGACTCCATCCCCGATCTGCGGGTATACCACGTTCTGGACCGGTACATGCAGGTGGGTGCTATAGAGTTCTCGCGAACACCGGTTCGCTGGCCGTGCAGGTCACACGCATGATGTCGCAACGTTCCAGGGGAAACCCGCGTCTCATACGCACATAGGCGAAGCCCGACGAGGGTGGCCTTTTTTCCACATCTGCCTCACAAAGGAGCACATGAGCATGGGCCAGGAGGTTCGTTACCGCGTCCGCGGCGGACGCCCCCTCAGTGGAACGGCGTTCATCCAAGGCGCGAAGAACGCCGTCCTGCCGATGATCGGGGCCGCCCTCCTCGCGGCCAGGGGCCGTACGGTGCTGCGGAACGTCCCGGTCATCGAGGACGTCTACCGAGCCCTGGAGCTCGCCGAGCACGTGGGCGCCAAGGTCGAGTTCCACGAGGCCGAGCGCACCGTCGTCATCGACGCCTCCAAGCTCAACGACCCCGAGCGGGCCGTCCTGCCCGCCGAGATCGCGGCCCGTTTCCGCGGCTCCGTGCTCTTCGTTCCGGCGCTGATGCACCGCACCGGCCGCGCCCGCATCGAGGGCGTCGGCGGATGCAACCTGGGCAGCCGCAACCTGGACTTCCACTACCGGGGCTTCGCGCGCCTGGGCGCCGAGGTCACCGAGGACCTCGAGCGCAACCACATCAACGTCGAGGCCAGCAACCTCCGCGGCGGCCGCCTGTACCTGGACACCCCGTCCCACACGGGCACCGAGAACCTGATCATGGCCGCGGTCCTGGCCCCGGGCACCACCGTGATCGAGCACGCGGCCCTGGAGCCCGAGGTCCTCGACGTCATCGACTTCCTGAGCGCCATGGGCGCGAAGATCAGCGGCGGCGGCACGGGCCTCATCACCGTCGAGGGCGTCGAGGAGCTCACGGCGGTCGAGCACACCATCATGTCCGACCGCATCGACGCCGGCGTGTTCGCGATGACCGTCGCCGCGACCGGCGGCGAGGTCAGCCTCGTGGGCGCCCAGCTGGACCACCTGGGCGTGGCCCGCTGGAAGCTGGAGCAGATGGGCGTGGGCTTCTCCCAGGAGGGCGCCGTCCTGCACGTCCACCGGGACCCCTCGGTGCCGCTGCGCCCGATCAACGCCGTCACCTCGCCGTTCCCGGGCTTCGCCACCGACCTGCAGTCCCCGCTGATGGCCCTGGCCACCCTGGCCGAGGGCGAGAGCTACATCCACGAGGCCATCTACGACGGCCGGTTCGCCCTGGCCGACGAGCTCACCAAGATGGGTGCCAAGATCGAGGTGGAGGGCACCCGCGCGATCGTGCACGGCACCACCAACCTGCGCGGCACCGAGGTCATCGCCCACGACCTGCGCACCGGCGCGGCCCTGGTCCTCGCCGGACTGGTCGCCGAAGGTGAGACAATCGTGGCGCCCGGCTATCTGGTGGACCGCGGTCACGCTCAGTTCGCGACCCGGCTCGCTGCGCTAGGCGGTGACGTGGAGCGCGTCGTCGTCTCGTAGGGGGCCGAAAGCGCAGTTCAAGCCGGGGTGGGAGCCCGTCTCCCACCCGGGCTTTCGGCGTTGATATGGAAAACGATCTTCTTTGGCCCCGCACAATGGGTACGATCTCGGCAATCATGCCGTGACAGAGATCGGGTCGGGAAACCAGTGGGCGCACATAGTGAAGAGCGTGGAATGGTAGCGGGGAGCAACCCGAGGTGAGTGCCCAGCGTACTGGCGATTTGACGATCGGCGTCATAGGACCCCATGAGGTGGTCGAACGGGTCATGCTCATGGGTCCGGGGTCCACCGGGCCCCTCAACGCCAGACTCATCGCAGCCGCGTACCGAGATGAGCAAGAGGCGACGGACAAGGTCGTCAGGCTGGGTTCGGCGATCGACGCCTATCTGTTCGCCAGCCCTGTCCCCTACGAGTTCGCGCGCAAGGCCGGGGTGCTGACGATGCCCGCCACCTTCGTGCCTCTCGGCGGGGCGAGCCTGCACGAGGCCCTGCTCCGAGCGACCCTGGACGAGCGCTACGACCCGACCAGAGCCAGTCTGGACGTGCTCAGCCGCGCCGACGTGGTGGAGGCCTACTCCGAGGTCGACCTGCCCGTGGACGGGATCCACGTGCACGAGGAGCTCACCAACACCGCACAGCTCACGTCCTTCCACGAGGGGCTGTGGCGCCGCAAGGCCACCAAGATGGCCATCACCTGTGTGCGCGGCGTCGCCGAGCGCCTGGAGGCCATCGGCGTGCCGGTGGTCCGGCTGCGGCCCACCAACGCGGGTGTGCGCAGCGCCCTGCAGACCGCGGGCCTGCTGGGGGCGCACCACCGCCTGGAGGAGGCCCAGCTGGGCGTCGTGGTGGTGGACGTGCCCACCCTGCGGGACTCCACGCGGCGCTCGACCCCCCGGTACTGGCGTGAGGAGCTGCGGCTGTCCCTGCACCGGCTGCTGCTCCAGGAGGCCCACCGGATCAACGCCACGGCGCACCGGCTGGACGACCACTCGTTCATGGTGACGGCGACCCGGGGCTCGCTGGTGACCGCGACCGAGGGTTTCCGGCAGCCGCCGTTCGTGGAGCGGATCAAGGCGGAGCTGGGGATCGCGATCGAGGTCGGGATCGGCATGGGGCGGACCACGCAGGACGCCGAGGCCCACGCCCGGGCCGCGCTGAACCGCGCCCAGGCGTCGCGGCAGAGCTTCGCGGTGGACCGCGAGGGCCGTTCCCTGGTGCCCGCCCAGCGCGCGCCCGCCAGGCAGTCCTCCGAACCGCTGCGGACCAAGGGGCGCGAGACGCTGATCCGGCTTTCGGAGAAGATCGCCGAGGAGGACGGACCGCTGGTCGTCGACGCGGAGAACGCCGGGCGGATGCTCGGTGTCACCTCCCGAACCGCGCGTCGGCTGCTGCGGACCCTGGTGGAGGAGGGGCTGGCGTGGCCGCTGCCGCCCAACCGGACCCTCCAGCCGGGCCGTCCCCGCCAGCTGTACCGGCTGATCGTGGAGAAGTTGGACAAGGACGCCGCGGGCAAGTAGCCGACGGACGGTGCCGAGCCGCGCAAGGGCGTGTGAGACGCGTGAACGCGTCGGACGGGGGCGCTCCCGACCCGGGGGCGCCCCCGTCCGCGTGCGCGGCTGTGGGGCCGTGTGAGCGCCGCGTGAGCGTGCTCGGGGCGGCGGGCGCGGGCCGCGGAGCGCGACCGGGCGCCGGGCCGCGGCTGTCCACAGGCTGTGGAGGACGGCTGCCCGTGGGGCGGGCGCGCCGAGATCCTGGGGAACGGGGCGCCGCACGGCGGCCACAGCGGACCCCGGCGCCCCCGTATCGAGGCTGTCCCCGCCCCAGCCGCCCCCACCGGACGCCGTCCACAGGCTGTGGACGATTCCGGTGACTCGCGCCCGTCCGCCTGCCAGGCTTGCCCGCATGAACGACCACGACGGCAGCAGAGGCGGCGGCTCCCCCGACGGCGGGAGCGACGGCGGCGACACCACGGGCACGCGGAGGCGGCTCCTCCTCATCGGCGGCGGCTCGGGGACCGGGAAGACCACGGTCGGGTGGGAGGTCTCCGTGGTCCTGCGGCGGCGCGGGATCGCGCACTGCGTCCTCGAGGGCGACCAGATGGACCAGGTGCACCCGGCCCCGCCCGGCGACCCCCACCGGAGCGGGATCACCGAACGCAACGTCGCGGCGGTCTGGGCCAACTACGCGGCGCTCGGCCACCACCGCCTGGTCTACACGAACACCGTCAGCGTCCTGGAGGAGGACATGCTCCGCCGCGCGATGGGCGGCGGGGACATCGGGGTCACCCGGATCCTGCTCACCGCGAACGAGGCCACCGTACGCGCGCGTCTGGCCGTGCGCGAGACCGGCTCCCAGCTGCTCCCCCACGTCGAGCGCAGTCTGGAGGCGGCCGCGCACCTCGACACCGAGGCGCCCGCGGGGACCGTGCGCGTGGCGACGGACGGCCTCACCGTCGAGGAGGTCGCCGCCCGGGTCGTGGCCGCCGCCGGCTGGTGACCACGGGCCCCGCCACGGCGTGCCGCGCGGGCGCGCGGCCCCGTCCACAGCCTGTGGACAACCGCGGGCGGCACGGCGGCGAGGCCCACCGGGACCTACACCGGGCTCGCCGGGCCCCCGCCGGACCGCTCCCCCTCCGCGCACCACCGCGCGGCCTCCCGCAGGGAGGGGCGCCCGCGCGCCGTGTCGATCAGCCGGACGGCCTCGGCGAGCAGCCGCGCACAGCGCACCGACGCCACGCTCCCCACGCGGGGCACCACGTCGCGTAGCAGGACGGCCTCCGCCTCCTCCCACGACCGGGCGCGGGCCAGCGCCCACAGCAGGCTCACCGCGGCGTGGAAGGGGGACCGGCCGCCCCCGTCCGCCTCCGCCCCCGCGGCCCGTCCGCCCGCCCGGACCTGCTCCACCGCCTCGGCGAAGGCCTCGGCGGCCGCTCCCCACTCCCCGGCGTCGGCCCTGGTCATGGCCCTGTGCCAGGCGATCTCCGTCTCGGTCAGCCACCACGTCCAGGCCGGGTCCCCCCGGCGCGGGCCCTCCAGGTACCGGCTGAGGGTCTCACCGATCAGCCTCCGGGCCCGGATCCGCTCGCCCTCCTGGGCCGCGGCACGCGCCAGCCTCAGGGTGAACAGGGTGCGCACGCTCCCCGCCGCCGTCTCCGCGAGCGCCGCCTCGCACACCCGTCGGGCCTCGGCCGGCCGCCACAGGTGGACGTCCTGCATGGCCAGCTGGCTGAGCGCGAAGTACTCCATGGAGCGGTCGCCCGCGTCGTGCGCGGCGTCCAGCGCCGCCAGGGTCATCCGCCGGGACAGGCGCTGGCGCTCGGCGTCGAAGGCCACCCACCCGGCGACCTGGTGGAGCTCCGCGGTCGCGGCGAGCACGTCCGACGAGCCGGGAAAACGCGCGCGGGCCGCCCCGCGGGCGCGGACGGCGGCGCGCACCGCGGCGTCCACGGTGTCGCGGGCACCGCACCGGGTGTCCAGGGCGACCACGCGTGCGCTGACCGCGCGGACCGCCTCGGCGGCCCGCTCCGGCGACGCCCGGAGTTCCACCGCTTCTGAGAACCCAACCGCCTCAGAAGCCACAGGAGTCACAGGAGTCACCAGACAGTCCCCCGCGCCGCCCCGTCGGCCGTACGGAGGACCGGCACGGCCCGGCTAACGGCGCTTGCCGTAGGAGGTGGCCACGGACAGGAACACGTCGTTCTCCTCGGGGGTGCCCAGGCTCACCCGGGCGCCCTCGCCGGCGAACGGACGCACCGAGACGCCCTCCCGAGCGCACGCGTCGGCGAAGTCGAGCGTGTCCTCGTCCACCCGCAGCCACACGAAGTTGGCCTCGGTCGGCGGGACCGTCCACCCGGAGGCGACGAGCGCGTCGCGCACCCGGCCGCGCTCCCCGACGGTGGCCTCCACGCGCTCCAGCAGCTCCTCCTCAGCGGCCAGGGAGGCGATCCCGGCGGCCTGGGCGAGGTGGTTGACCGCGAACGGCACGAGGGTCTTGCGGACCGCGGCGGTCACCCGGGGGTGTCCCACGAGGAAGCCCAGGCGCACGGCGGCGAGCCCGTAGGCCTTGGAGAAGGTGCGCAGCACGGCGACGTTGGGCCGGTCGCGGTACAGGGAGACGCCGTCGGGCACCCGCGGGTCGCGCACGTACTCGCGGTACGCCTCGTCCAGGACCACCAGAACGCTCTCGGGGACCCGGTCCAGGAAGGCGACCAGCTCCTCCTCGCGCACGGTGGTGCCGGTCGGGTTGTTCGGGTTGCACACGAGCACCATGCGGGTGTTCTCGGTGACCGCGTCCGCGATCGCGTCGAGGTCGTGCGTCTCGTCCCTCAGCGGCACCCGCACCGAGGTGGCCCCCGCCAGTTCGGCGAGCAGCGGGTAGGCCTCGAAGGAGCGCCAGGCGTAGACGACCTCGGCGCCGGGCTCGCCGACGGCTTCGAGCAGCTGCTGGAGCAGGCCCACCGAACCGGCGCCCAGGGCGAGGTGGTCCTCGGGGACGCCGAGGCGCCGGGCGAGGACGGATGTGAGCTCGGTGGCACCCGGGTCCGGGTAGCGGTTGAGCTCGGCCGAGGCCCGGGCGACGGCCTCACGCACCGACGGGAGCGGCCCGTAGGGGCTCTCGTTGGAGGACAGCTTGACCGAACGCCCGTCGGGGCCGACGACCTTCCGGCCGGGCTTGTAGGGCGGGATGCTCTCCAGCACCGACCGCAGATATGGCGATTTCGACTCCGACACCATTGTCCTTCCTCAATACTTTGTGCCAACCCCGCGACACACTGAGCAACATCGCGCTCGGGTCGGTCACCGCTCCCAGCGGAAATATCGCACAAAAGAGGAGATACCACCATGCACTTGCGTCCTTGCCTCCCGAACTCGGCGCGGATCGCTGCTGGTCAGACCCACCGGCCGCGGGAGAGGCGAGGATTCATCCGCTCATTGGCCCTTCCTACGGCCGTGCCCCTGGCGGTCCTGCTGAGCGCGTGCGGCGGCGGCGCCGAGCAGCCCGCCGCCCCCGGCGCCGAGGCCGCGGCGGCACTGCACGAGGCGCAGCCCCTGCACGTCCGCGACGCCACGTTCGTGGCCGAGAGCAGCGAGAGCGGCACCTACTCCGAGCTTGCCACAGTGCGCTACAGCGAGGAGGTGCGGGCCGCCACCGAGCTCGACAAGCCCGAGTGCCTGGACACGGCCAACCAGTGGGCCGCCCTGGACGGGGTGCGCGACTCCCCCGCCTCCGTGGCGGTCTACGAGTGGCCCGAGGGCGCGGTCACGCACATGCTGGTGCGGTTGGACGAGGCCACGGCCGCGGAGGCGCTGTCCGCCACACCGCCGGAGAGCTGCGACGCGTACGTCGCCACCCACGAGAACGGCACCTCGTCCGAGTACAGCGTGAGAGACCTGGAGGACGTGCCGCGGATCGGGGACGAGTCGCGGGCCTTCGCGGTCGAGGTGGAGTCCGAGGGCGACAGGAGCCGCATGGTCAGCCTCATGTACCGCAACGGCGGCCTCGTCGGCAGCACGTCCGTCCTCGGGGGCGGCGAGCCGGAGGACTACGAGACGATGCTCGTGGAGTTCAGCGAGGCCGCGGTGGAGAGGCAGCGGCAGATGCTCGGGCAGGAGGCCGACCGCTGACCCGGGGCCGGTCCGGTACCGGCGCGGTGGCCGGACCCGTCCGTCGACGGTTCCGGCCCCGGACGCGGGCCCCGGAAGCCGGGGCCCGCCGTGACGCCCTCACCCCGCCGGGGTCGGCTCGCGCCCGCCCCGGTCCGTTCTGTCGGTGTCCCCGTCCTGCCCGGCGGCGCCCTGCCCGGCCGTGTCCTGGCCGACCGACTCACCCTCGGCCGGGTCACGCTGCCCCGGAACGCGCTCGTCCCGGACACGTTCGCCCCCGCCGCTCCCGTCCGGTCCGCCCTCGACGGGGTCCCACACCGCGGAGCGCTCCCTGGCGTCCTGGAGGCTCCGCGCGGCCCTGGCCTCGTCGTGGCGCCACGCGTCCCGCCGGGCCGCCTCACCCGGGTGGAGGAGCCTGCGCGGCGGGCCGGGCAGCTCGATACGGGTGACCGCGCCGAAGGAGGCGACCACCGCTCCGCTCCCGCGGTCGACCAGGGCCGCGCGCACGGCGGTGTCGCGTTTGCCCCCGGTCCGGACCGCGTACACCACGTCGATGCGGCGGCCGTACCGCAGGCCGTCGTAGCGCAGGAACCTCCAGCAGCCCTGGCGCCACACGTCCTCGGGTTCGGAGCCGAGCATCAACGGTTCGTTGACGCGCCACACGTCGCTGCGGTGCAGGGTCCGCACGGTGTGGCGCAGCGGAACCTCGCGCAGCGCGCAGGGCTCCTCGTGCAGGGTGCGCGCGGCCGTGGCGCGCAGCTCGGGGCTGAGCAGGGCCAGAAGCAGCAGTTCGGCGCCCAGGATCCCGGCGTGCAGCGGAGTCGGCGAGGCGGCCACCTCCCAGCCCGCGGGTTCCAGGCCGAGCGTGGCCAGCGCGGCGGCCGACAACAGCCCCGCCCGGGACAGCGTGCGCCAGCCGATCGGGGCCTGGCTCAGCCCGCCGAAGCAGCCGCAGCCCGCCTCGGGGTCGCGCCGGCGGACCACCACCAGGACCACGACCGAGACGGCGAACACGACCGCGGTCAGCGCCCGCACCGCCTCGCCCAGCAGGCCGGTCAGCCCGAGCAGGCCGAGCGCCAGCGCGGCCTCCAGGAGGCCGGTGCCGACCGTGGACGCGCGGCGCAGCCGCTCGGGCACCAGGACGGCCAGGCCCGTGGCGGCCGCCCGCCTGGTGGTCTTGGCGACGGCTCCGACCAGGAGCAGCACCGCCAGGAGCGGTAGCTGCGCCTCGCGGGCCGCCTCGACGATCTCCGGGAGCATCGGTCATCCCTCCCCGTCGTGGACGGTGACGGTCGCGTTGAAGCAGCCGTCCTCCAGCCGCCCGCCGAGGGCGACGAAGCCTGTCATGGTGAGGGAGGCCAGCCGCCCGGGGCTCCGGCCGCCGCAGGAGGAGCACAGGTCGCACAGCCAGCTGTCGGCGGCGGCGCAGTCGACCACGGGAAGCGCCGCGGCCTCGCGCGTGCGGTCGTTGCGCAGGCTCAGGGTCGTCCCGGTGGACAGCAGCGGCAGCGGGACACAGGAGGTGCGCCGGTCGCAGGGCCCGTCGTGGCCGACCGGGTCGAGCGCCGGGTAGGCGACCCCTTCGACGTGGGCGCGCGGGTCCGCGTGGGAGGAGCGTCCCCACGCCGGGTCGTACCAGGTGGCGACGCCGCTCAGCGTGGTGGTGCGCCGACGCGCGGGCGGCCGGTGCGGTGTGGCTCCGAGCGGGTGGGGCGGCTGGGTGGTGGCGGGGCGCACGGCCCGCACGGCCCCCTCCCACCAGACGCCGACGGCGTCGAAGACGTAGCCGGGTTCCAGACGCGGATGGCGGACGGAGATCCGGCCCGAGGTGCGGTAGGGAAGGACGACGGTCTGGCGCGGACGCCCGTGGCCGGGGTCGATCTCCAGGGTGTCGCCGTCGCGGCTGACGATGACTCCGGTGGCGCGGGCGGTCTGGGCCCACACGCGCTCGGCGATCGGGTGGCCGCCGGACACGCGCAGCACCACGGCGTCGTCGCCGGTGCGGAGTTCGCCCGGGCCGACCTCCCCGCCGCGCCAGAACACGGTGGAGTGGTCGTACATGAGGTGCTCCTCACCGCCCGGCACGGCCAGGCAGAGGATGCGTGAGTTGGCGCTGACGACCACACCGCGTACGACGCGGTGCCTGAGCGGCGTGGGTTCGGGTGCGCTCGCGGTGCCGAGCACCGCGGCTGTGAACCTTCTGCGGTCCCGTCCGATCTCGGTGGTCACTGACATCTCGACTGAGCCCCCTCACCAGCACGACCCGTCGCTTCGTCCCCGTTGTCCAGACATGTTTGCGGTGCCGCGGTGCCGAACGTCGTGCGGGGCACCCCATGGAACCAGAGAGGGGCCCGCACACGCCGGGCTTCACCCCTCGGGCGACCCGTGATCGCCCCACCACAGCCTGTCGTTACAAAGCTACGCATAGAACCCATAAAGCTAGAAAGATTCATAAACACCTACAAGATCTCCCAAACCACAGGGGTTTCCGTATCGCCGCCCCACCTCCCCCGGCGGGCGGGACCGGCCTCCGGCGGGGAGCCCGGGGGCGGCACCGACTTCCACCACGGGCTTTTCGGCCTCCGGGGCCCGACCCGCCGGCTTCCGGCACCGGGCACGGGACGGGGCCGAACCCCGGTGGTTTTCCTGTGCGCCGTTTGTCGGCGCATGGGACACAGGTGCCCGGATGTTTGCGTGCGCTGTGTGAGAGTTAGGAGGAAGAAACACGACGAAAGCCCACGCAGCGCCCGTGAAGGTCGGTGGTCGGCGTGACAGGGACGACCCGGACGCCCCGGTACGACGAGTTCAGCCACTACGTGGCCGAGCGCGGACCGGCCCTGCTCCGGATGGCCCGGTCACTGACGGGCAGCCACGCCGACGCCGAGGACCTGCTCCAGGCGGCCCTGGTGAAGACCTTCCTCGCCTGGGACCGGATCGCCAACCCGAAGGCGCGCGACGGCTACGTGCGCAGGGCCATGGTCAACACGCAGATCTCCGAGTGGCGGCGCAACCGCCTGGACGTCTACCCGACCGACGAGATCCCCGAGCAGCGCGTGGACGACCCCACCTGGCGCAGCGACCTGGCCGACGTGGTGGAGCGCGCCATCGACCGCCTGCCCGACCGGCAGCGGACCACGCTGGTGCTGCGCTACTACGAGGACCTCACCGAGGCGCAGATCGCCGAGCGGATGGGGGTGACCCTCGGCACGGTGAAGAGCACGCTGTCGCGCGCCGTGGACAAGCTGCGCCTGGACGCCGACCTCATCATCGAGCGCACCGTCGGCTGAGCCCGCCCTCCCGCCCGGGCCGGGGGACCGCGCCCCGACCGCGTGCGGATCCGGCGCCGCGGCGCCGGATCCGCCGCCGCGGCCGTCCGGCCGGACATTCGTTTTGCGCAACCGTCCGTGGTGTCTGTAGGCTTGTCCCAGCCAGGAGGATTCGCCTAGTCAGGTCTATGGCGCCGCACTGCTAATGCGGTTAGGGAGCAATCCCTTCCGGGGTTCAAATCCCCGATCCTCCGCGCTCCGACCTGGGGCTTTCCGCTTAGCGGAAGGCCCCAGGTCTCTTTTTTGGGCGTCTGGCACGCACACCGGTCGGTACCGAGGACTACCTCGGCGGCTTCCTTCAGCCCTCGCCCCGGCTTCGCGGCAGCCTCTGCATCGAGATAGCGCGCTGCCGCTTCAGTAGCCTCATGCTCCTGGTGCGGCATCAAGCACCCGTAGAAGTCGCTGGTGGAGCTCGGCTTCGCGTGTCCCGGAGTCCTACGGACGACCTCCATCCGGACAATCGCAGTGTCGGCCTCGGCGCGGACGCGGGTGGCCATCTCGTCTAGGTAGAAGAACCTCGGCAGCTCCAACGACGCTTCCACCAGACGGTCCAGCGCGACGTTTATCAGATCCGGCGGTTGTCGCGGGCCTGGGCGGCCTCACCGATCACACGGTGATGGCCCAGCGGTGCTTCGGTCAGGCCGTGGCGTACCTGATCACCGCGATGGAGAAGTGGGGGCGGGGCCTGCAGATCGGCTGCGGTCCGCTGGTGGACACCGCCGTGCACGGGTTCATCCTGGACACGGTGAACTACCGCGAGTTCTGCGCCGCCCACTTCCAGGGCCGGTTCCTGGAGCACGTGCCCGAGATCGCGTTCAAGTACGACGGAACGGTGGAGCGTACCGCCCCAGGTCGGCGGTCCAGACGTTGAGGTTGAGGCAGCCGTCGCCGTCCACGGTGGGGTAGAACCCGTCCAGTCCCGCGGGCAGGGCGAAGGGCGGCTGCGCGGCGGTGGGGCCGAACTCGACGGCCTCGCGCACGCCCGTCCAGGGCTCGACCGGCCGGGGCGGCCGGAACCGCAGGGGACCCCGGGGCGGCATCGCGTACGGCACACCCCTGAACACGTGCACACCGTCCTCGGTCCTGCCGAGCACGGCGCCGCTGCGCGTGGCGACGGCGGGGTCGGTCCTGCCCACTCCCCCGTACCCGGCGGGGGCGCTCACGCGCCTCATGCGTTCCTCCTCGGCAGGGGGAGGGCGGACACGTACCCGCACGGGCCGGTCCGGGGCCGTGCCTCCCCGTACCGGCAGGGGACGGCACGCCCGCTCCGCCGGGTCGATGACGTGCGCGTAGGCGCCGTGATTGTTCCTGCCACAGGTCCGTACCCCTTTCAGATCCTTACAAGGTATGTTTCGCGGCAACACCATTCTTACTCTGTAAGATTCATCGAAACACGCAGGAGTCTCGGCGACGGCCGACCGAAGCGCGGCCACCGGGCCGGACACACCAGGCCGGAACGGGACAACCGCGCCCCGGAAACCGACGAGGCCCGTGACCGGGATGTCGCCCGGTCACGGGCTCGGGATCGCACAAAAAGCCAGTTCGGTCCCGCCGGTTGTCCCCCCGACACCGGCAGGACCGCACGGGCCGTGCGGACCGGACCGAGGACGTGGACTCGCCAGGAGGCGGCGAGGCCCCCGCCGGGGAGCCCCGGGAGCGGTCCCGCGCCCGCGGCACCGGTCACCGGGTCGACGCGTCCTTCGAGGGGGTCGGCGAGTCGTGCGGCACGGGCGCGTCCTCGTCATCGGTGAAGGCCGCCGACAGAGTGCGCCGTGGCGTCGCCGCCGCTCCCGGCCGACTCGGGTGGCTGGGCGTCATTCCACCGGATTTCCCGCCGGCACGGTGGCTCCGTCCGCCAGGCGCGCGCGGGCCCGGTGGTGCCTCTTCTCCACGGGCCGGATCCTGGTGGCCCCGGGCAGCCCCATGGGAGGGGTCCCGACGTACATGCTCTCGGCCCGCTCGACGACGAAGGTCTCGTGCCAGATCCCGATCGCGTCGGGGTTCCTCCTCGCCATGGCGTTGAACTCCGTCCACGCCGGCCGGTGGCTCGACGACCGGTCGGACGCGTAGTCGTAGAGCTTGTCGACCGAGGACCAGTACTGCACGATGTACGGCCCGCGGTGGTTGAACAGCATGTCGTAGCCGAGCATGCCGGAGTCCGGGTCCTCGGAGAGCTCGCGCAGCATCCGCCGCATGGCGGACTCGACAGGGATCCACAGGTCCGGGCGCCACCAGTGGTTGAACGTCGCGCCGATGTGGAACACCACCAGCTCCCCCGCGTGCTGGTGCGTGACCCGCCCTGGGACGACCTTGGCCATTACCGCTCCCCTAATTAGATAGCAACACTATCGAACTATAGATAGCAGTACTCTCCAAAGCAAGGGGGTGCCACGATGCTCATGTCGGAACTGTCGGCGAAGTCCGGTGTGCCGGTGTCGACGATCAAGTACTACCTGCGCGAGGGCCTGCTGCCCGAAGGAGTGCGGACGTCGGCGACCCGGGCCACCTACGGGGACGTCCACCTCCACCGCCTCAGGGTCGTCCGCGCACTGATCGACGCCGGGGTGAGCGTGGCCGGAGCGCGGAAGGTCATCGCCACCCTGGACGACCCGCCGGAGAACGTGTCCGATCTGGTCGGTGCCGCGCACGCCGCGGTCCTGCCTCCGGGTGAGGGCGAGATCGACCTCACCGACGCCGAGCGGTTGGCCGAACGGCTCGGATGGCGGCCGGGGATGTGCGAGCGCGAGTGCCTCGAGGATGTCGCGAGGTCCCTGGAGGCTCTGCGCAGGGCCGGGTTCGAGATCTCCCCGGACGTCATGACCGCGTACGTG
This sequence comes from Glycomyces fuscus, assembly GCA_002529455.1. Taxonomy (GTDB): domain Bacteria; phylum Actinomycetota; class Actinomycetes; order Streptosporangiales; family Streptosporangiaceae; genus Nocardiopsis; species Nocardiopsis fusca. The sequence goes on along the minus strand of NYMS01000031.1, from coordinate 84,047 downwards.
AGGGCCGTGGAGTCCATCGCGGCGGCCGAGGCCTCCGAGATCCCGGTCGGCAACCCCGAGGAGGCGGTCCGGTACGTGGTACTGGGCACGGCGCTGGCCGAACCCCTCCTTCTCTCCCTCCGCCGCATGGCCGAACAGATCGCCGTGGTCCGGCGGTTCCCCCCGAACGAGCGGTGAGGCGACGCCGGGTCGCGGCACGGGAACCGCCTGGCGGGCGGCCGTGTGCGCCCCTCACGGACCTCAGCCGTGCTCTCGGGGCGGTTGCGCCAGGACACGCCGCCCGAAGCGATCCGGCGGGTGTCGTACGGGGGCGCTCACCCGTCCGCTGGACGTGACCGGTCTTCGCTGACCGGCACCGGCACCACCGCCCGGACCTGCGGCTCCAACGGGTCGGCCCCGGTGGGACGCGGGCTCACGCAGCCGCCGGGGACCCGGCGGAGCGACACGTCCCGGGGTGGCCCGCACACCGGCTCAGGCCCCGCCCCGCCGCACTCCGTCCGGAGGAGGGGTTGGGGCCCGAGAGCGGTGACGGGCACGGTCACCGCCTGTTCCTCCGTGCCGCTCGCCGGATCCTCCCCGCCCGCTCCAGTGCCTGGTCCCTCCGCGCGTCGCGCGCGGCCCCCTCCCCCTCCGGGGAGGACAACGCGTAGTCGGCGATCGCGCGGACCGTCCTCGCCGAGTAGACGACGTGCGTCGGCACGTCCCAGCCCAACTCCTGCCGCAACCGCGCGCTCAGGGCCAGAACGGTGATGGAGTTGGCTCCCAGCCGGAAGAAGTCGCTTTCGGGGGTGATCCCCTCCTCCCCCAGCAGCTCCTGCCAGATGCGGATGAGCGCACCCGTCTCCGGGGGCCCGGTGTACGGGGCGCCGTCCGGGACGGAGCGCTCCCGGGGCACGCGGCGCAACGCGTCGTAGTCGACCTTCCCGTTCTCCGTGACCGGAAAGGCGTCGGCCACCCGGACGAGGTCGGGCACCAGATAGTCCGGCACGCGCTCCCGCAACCACCGGCGCAGCTCATGGCCGTCGGTCCCGTCCGCCTCCACCACGGCCCGCAGCGTGGACGTTCCGGCGATCCGCTCGGCGTAAACCGCCGCCCGGCGCACGGACGGGTGCGCCTCCAGTGCGGTCTCGACCTCGCCCGGTGCGACGCGGAAGCCGCGGATCTTGACCTGGCGGTCGAGGCGCCCGAGGTACTCGAGGGAGCCGTCGGGCAGCAGTCGGGCGCGGTCTCCGGTGAGGTACGCCCTCAACCCTCCGAGCCCCTCCAGCGCGACGAAACGGCGCGCGGTCAGCTCGGGGTCGTCCAGGTAGCCGTGGGCGAGGCCGTGGCCGGTGACCGCCAGCTCCCCCGGGACGCCCACCGGCAGCGCGTTCAGGGAGGCGTCCACGACCACCGCTCCGGAACCGTGGATCGGCGGTCCGATGGGTGTGGACCGCAGCCCCGACAGGTCGCGGGCGACCCGGTAGCAGCAGGAGAACGTGGTGTTCTCCGTGGGCCCGTAACCGTTGACCAGGCTGTCACGGGGGACATGGGCCGAGGCCCGCACCAGCACGTCCGGGGGTACGGCCTCGCCGCCCACGAGGAGGTGCCGCATACCGGACAGCCGGGCCGGCTCGGCCTCCAGCAACCGCTCGAACAGGGAGACCGTGAAGAAGCCCGCGGTAACGCCGTGGCGTTCAACGGCCTCGCACAGCCGCCGGGGATCGGCCAGTTCGGCGTGGTCTGGGATCACCAGTCGGCCACCGTTGGCCAGGGCTCCCCAGAGCTCGAATGTCGCGGCGTCGAAGGAGGTGTTGGACACCAGCATCGTGGTGTCGCGGTGGTCCAGCGGCAGGGTGCGGTTGCCGTGCACGAGCCGCACGACGGCCCGGTGGGGCACACCGACGAGTTTGGGCTCCCCGCTCGTACCGGAGGTGGGCATGACGTAGGCGAGGTCGTCGGGCCCCGGAGCGGCGGCGGCGTCCTCCGGCCCGGGACGCCCCGGCGCCCCGGGGGCGTCCACGAGGACGCGCGGCAGGTCCTCGGGCAGTCCGAGGCCCTCGGCGATGTCCGACCGCGTCACGCAGGCGCTGACCCCCGCGCGTCCCACCAGCCCGGGAAGGCGGGTCCGGGCGTGCTCGGGGGCCAGGGGCAGGTAGGGGGCGCCGGTGCGCAGCACGGCGAGCAGCGCGGCGGGCAGGTCCGCGCACTTGTCCAGGACGACGGCGACAGGGCCGCGTCGGCCCGTGCCCGCGGGCGGCAGGGCGGAGGCGATCCGGTCGGCCCGTTCGCCCAGTTCCCGGTAGGAGACGCGGCGCCCGCCCGCGTGGAGGGCGGCCGCCTCCGGCCGGTCGCGGATCTGCCCGTCGACCAGGTCGACGATGCTCTCCACCGCGGCGTCCGCCGCGGGCCGGGCCGCCGCCCGGACGAGCCCTTCCTCGGAGGGGGTGAGGCGGGGCAGGCCCGACAGCGGGGCGTCGGGGTCCGCCACCGCCTCCGCCCAGAATGCGTCGAAGGCCTCCGCCATGGACTCCAGCGCTCCGGCCATGCATCCGGTCCCGACCCACTCGACACGGGGCGGCGTGGCGCCCCCCTCGTCCAGGAACAGGGCGAGTTCGTAGTGGGAGTTGGAGGGCAGGTCCGGCCACCTGCGGACCTGCGGACCCGGCCCGCTCCCGGGGGCTTCGGGAAGGCCCTGGACACGTTGGGCCAGGACGGCCCGGGCGTGCGCCGCGATCCCCCGCCCCGCTCCCCCGCCCGGGTCCGGGGCCATGTCCTCGAAGGGGAGGTCGCGGTGCTCCATGGCCTCGCGGAAGCGGTCCGCCACCGCGCCCAGGTAGGCGCGCAGGCTCTGCCGCCCGCCGTACGGGTCCACACGGTCGCGCACCGGGAGCAGGTTCACCATGTGCCCGATGGAATCGGTGCGGTCGAGGTCGTGTCGGCGGGAGACCGCCACGGAGACGGTGTTGTCGGGTTGGCCCCCGCGGTGCCGCAGGAAGGCCTTGAACGCGGCGAGGACGAGGACGAACGGTGTGGTCCTGGACGCGCGGGCCAGTTCCCGGGCCCGCTCCCACCCGGAGAGTTCGCGGACGACGCGGAACCGCCGCGCGCCGTCCGCGTCCCGCTCCAGCGGCGGGGGGAGGACTGGCAGGTCCGGGACCCCCTCCAGTCCGCGTCTCCAGTACTCGCGGAGCCGCTCGGTGCGTTCGGGCCCCGGACCCGTCCGGGCTCCTGCCGGAGCGGGCGCGGGGGCGCCCCCGTGCCGGGGGCCGGCGTCCGGTTCCTCGAAGGCGCGCGCCAGGTCCCGTTCGAGGATCGCCGCCGACTCCCCGTCGAACACCAGGTGGTCGGCGACGAACAGCAGCGCTCCGAAACCGGGGCCCCGGAGCAGTTCGGCCTCCCAGGGCCGCAGACCCACATCGAGGCGTCGGCCGATCGCCGCGCGGATGCGCGTGTCCGCCTCCGCCTCGTCCGCCACCCGGATCACGGGCGGGTCCACCGGGACCGCGTCGGCGACGTACTGCATGAGGGTGCCGTCGGCGGCCTGCCGGAAGGTCGTCCTCAATGCCTCGTGCCGGGCGACGACCCGGCCCAGCGCCTCACGCAGACGGTCATCCGAAATGGGGTCCCGCACGCGTAGCGCGTGCACCACCGTGGTCGCCGACGAGTCGGGGTGGAGTTCCCGCCACGCCCACAGCCCCTGCTGCGCCCGGGTCGCGGGGCGGGGACCGGCGGGCGCCGGGCGCTCCGGCTCCGACTCCGGCGGAGGGGTGTCCAGGGCCGCCAGGGCGCGGACGGTACGGGCCGAAAGCACGTCGGAGGCCGTGACGGGGACCCCCTCCCGCCGTGTGCGGGCGGAGATGCGCACCGCGTCCAGCGAGGCTCCGCCCAGCCAGTGGAAGTCGTCGTCGACACCGACCTCGTCGAGGCCGAGCACCTGTGCCCACACCCGGCACAGGAGCTGTTCCCGGGGCGTGTCGGCCGCAGCGTACGGAGGGCCGTCCGAAGGCCGGGCACGGCCCGCGGCGAAGAGGGCCTCCACGTCCACCTTCCCGTTGCCTGTCAGGGGAAAGGCGGACGTGACCACCACCCGGGAAGGAACCATGTAGGCGGGGAGCTCGGCCGCAGCGTACTCCCGCAGTCCGGCCGCCCTCGTGCCCTCGCGAGCCTCGACCGCCGCGACCACTCTGCGGGCGTCCGGGCCGCCGACCGCGCGTACGACGCAGCGGCGCACGCCCGGGGCCCGGCTGAGGACCGCCTCGATCTCGCCCGGTTCCACGCGGAAACCGTTGACCTTGGCCTGGTCGTCCCGGCGCTCGACGAACTCCAGTTCACCGCCGGGCAGGAAACGACCGTAGTCCCCGGTCCGGTAGGTGCGCCGGCCGTCGATCACGACGAAACGCTCCGCCTCCTCGGCCTCGTTCCCCCAGTAGCCACGCGCCAGGCAGGCGCCCGACACCGCGATCTCGCCGACCCGGCCGGGCTCCGCCGGGCGCAGGCGCTCGTCCAGGAGGGTGACGGCGCTGCCCGCCACGGGCCTCCCGATCGGAGTGCGCCGGGCCGGGTCCGACACCCGGTCGAACAGGTGGAGGGTGGCGGTGACCGTGGTCTCCGTGGGGCCGTAGCCGTTGACGACCCTCAGGCCGGGGCACGCCTGGCGGAAGCGGTCCAGGACTCCCTGGGGAAGGGGCTCGACCCCCACGAGCACGCGTTCAGGGCCCGACCCGCCGTGGCGCTCAGCCGCCTCGACCACGGACGCCACCAGGCCCGGGGGAACGTAGGCGCTGGTGATACCGCGATCGGTGAGGAAACGCCACAGCTCCTCCCCTCCCCGGAGGGCGGAGGGCGCGGGCACGTGGAGCGTGCCTCCGTAGGCGAGGGTGGAGAAGATCTCCCACACCGACACGTCGAAAGCCGTGGGTGAGGCCAGGCAGCCCGTGGGGGCGTGCGCCGAGGGGGCCAGCGCCTCATACGAGTCCAGCATGTTCAGCACGCTCGCGTGCTCGACCAGGACGCCCTTGGGCCGCCCTGTCGAGCCCGACGTGTACATCACGTACGCGAGGTCGTCCGGGCGCGAGGGCGCGGGAGGGGGCACGGGGGCGCCCGGCGGCTCCTCCACCTCCTCCAACCGCACGCAGGGGCGCGTGCCGTCGTAGCGAGCACGGGGGTCGGCGACGACCAGTGCGTCCGGTTCCAGGTCGGCGACGAGCAGTGCGCGGCGTGACACGGGGAGTCCGCTGTCCACCACGCAGTAGGCGGCCCCGGCGTACAGCACGCCGATCAGGGCCACGACCGTGTCGGCCTCCCGACCGCCGAGAACGGCGACCCGCCCGCCCGGGCGCACTCCGTGCTCCGCCAGGGCGGTGGCCAGGGCGGCCGCCCTGCCGAGCAGCCGGGCATAGGTCAGGCCCGGGCCCTCGGCTGGGCGGAGCGCCTCCCGGTCCGGGTGGAGGGCCGCCCGCCGGGCGAACGCCTCGTGCAGTGTGCGCGGCCGGCCGTCGTCCCAGTCCTGCCACATCGTGTCCTCCTCGTCGGGTCTTCGGCGGTCGTGTCCCCGGGGCGCCCCGGTGTCAGGGGCGCCACACGAAGCGGCCGGGCTCGGCGGGGCGGCGCCGGGCGAAGAGATCCGCGACCGGGGTCCCCGGTCCCCGTTCCGCCAGCAGTTCGAGGAAGCGCGAGACGCGTGTCAGCAGGAGTTCCACGCTGGAGGGGAGGTACCGGTCCGCCGCGTACAGCGCGTGGAGCAGCAGGCCGTCGCCGCGGGGCAGGAACTCCACGGCCAGAGGGAACTTGGGCGTGGTGGGCAGTGGGACCTCGACCGGCCTCAGGCTCCCGCCCGCCGACTCGGTGTCGAACATCGTGGCGATGACGGAGAACAGGGGGTTGTCCCCGTCTCCGCCGCCCCGGCCCAGATGGTGGACCAGGTCCAGGTAGGGGACCTCGGCGTGGGTGAGCGACTCGGAGAACACGGACCGTGTCCGGTGCAGGATCTCCCCGAGTGTGGTCCCGGGCCCCTCTCCGCCCACGTCCAGCCTCAGCACGACGGGGTCGACGAACATACCCACGACTCCCTCGAACTCCGCGCGGGCGCGGTTGGCCCGGTTGGTGCCGATGACGACCTCCGGTTCGCCGCACCAACGGGAGAGCGCCAGCGCCAGTCCGGCCAGTCCCGCGGTGTAGAGGGTGGTCCCGGCCTCGCGGACGGCACCGCGCAGCGCTTCGAGCAGGGCCGTCGGCAGGAGCCGGGTCGCGGTCGCCACCCGCCGGGGCGCGTCCTCGGCGAGCTCGGTGTCGTTCGGCGGGACCGTGGGCCTGAGGCCTGCCAGGCCGCGCTTCCAGTGGTCGAGGTGGTCCGTGTACCCGGGGTCCGCGCGCACGTCGTGCTCCCACTGGACGAAATCGCGGTAACCGCCCCGGGCGGCCGGCTCTGGCAGGGGCCTCCCCGCGAGGAGTTCCTCCAGCTCTTCCTGGATGATCTTGATGGACCAGGCGTCGACCGAGGCGTGGTGGCAGACGAACAGGAGGCGCGCGGGGACGTCCGGGCCGTGCGCGACGAGCACACGGGTGGAGAGGGACGCCAGGTCGAAGGGGAGGTTCACCCGGGAGTGGGCGGCGGAGGCGAAGGAGCCCTCGGGATCACGGGGGTCCAGTTCCTCCATGTCGACGGGCACGTCGTCGACGCCGAGCACGACACGCCGGGGGACCTGTTCCCCGTCCGGGCGGTAGGCCGAGCGCAGGACCTCGTGCCGCGAGAGGACCTCCTGAACGGCGGTCCGCGCCTGTTCGGCGGTGACGCCCTCCGGCAGGATCCAGCCGAAGGGAACGTTGTAGTCGGTTCTGTCGGGTTCCAGCTGGTGGAGGTACCAGAGTCGCTGCTGCATGCTGGACAGGGCGCCCTCCGCGACCCGGGCCGTCCCGCCGTGGGCCGCCTCCGGTCCGGTCTCCTCCGCCAGGCGGACGATGTCGGCGACCGACCCGGCCGCGAGCAGGGCGCCCAGGGACACCCCCGCGCCCAGAGCCGGCCTCAGCCGCGCGGCTATCTGCATCATCTGCAGGGAGTCGATGCCCAGGCCCGCGAAGCTCTGGTCCAGGTCCGCGTGCTCGTGTCCGCTGACCTCTCGGACCGTCGCCAGGACGGTCTGCGTGACCCGGTCCCCCGGGAGGACGCGGGCACTGAGCCGCGCCGCCTGGGCGACCTCAGCCAGCTCCCGCCCCACGAGCGCCCGCCGGGACTCCACGTCGCGGGTCGCCGGGACCACGACCGGATGGTCGGCGCGCAGGACCCTGAGCAGCAGGGCGGCGCCGTCCGAGGAACCGAGGTCGCCGGTGCCGGTGGCGCCGTCGCCGCTCCAGCCGTCCCAGACCGCCGAGATCCACCGCCGCCCGCCGCGTTCGCCCTCCTCCGCGGCGAGCGCGTCCAGATAGGCGTTGGAGCTCGCGTAGGCGCCGAAGCGGAGCGCGCCGATGACCGTGGATATGGAGGAGAACAGGACGACGAAGTCGTAGTCGCGCTCGCGGAGCGCGCGGCGCAGGTTGGCCGCGCCCGCCACCTTCGCCTCGGTGAGGGCCACGGCGGAGCCGGTGTCCAGGTCGGCCAGCAGCGGGAAGTCCTCGACCGCGGTGTGCGCGGCGAGGTGGAAGACGCCGTCCACCCGTCCGTGTTCGGCGGTGAGCCGGTCCAGCAGGTGGTCCAGCGCCTCCGGGTCGGCCGTGTCCAGCTTCCGGTGGACGATGGTGCAGCCGCGTTCCCGGGCCGTGTCGAGCAAGGGTCCCACGTGCTCGTCAGGGACGCGGTCGGGGTCGCGTCCGGTGATGACGATGGTGGCCCTCACCTGTGAGGAGACGGCCTCGGCCACCACGGGGCCGAGCCTTCCGGTGCCGCCCATCAGGAGGTAGGTACCGCCTTCCCTGAGCGGACAGGGCCGGCTCTCCGCGGCACGTTCGTGGAAGAGGCGGTAGCGGGCGCCCTGGCGCAGGGCCAGGTCGCGGCCGCCGGGGGCGGCCAGCTCGGCGACCACCGCGTCGGCCTCCGTCTCCGGGGACGCCGTCGTCCGCGGGTCCAGGTCGACCGTGGAGACGGTCAGGCCGGGCCACTCGTGCGGCGCGCACCTGAGGAGGCCGACCACCGCGGACGACCGCGCGTCCCCGGCTTCACCGGGGAGCACGGGACACCGCCCTCGGGTCACCACCACCAACCCCGACGGGTCGTTCTCGCGCAGGCCGCGCAGGGGGCGCACCAGGCCGTGCTCCAGCCAGGCCTCCAGCGCGGGGCGGTCACAGGGATGGCCGACGGCCGGGTCCGGAACCGCCAGGGTGAGGTCCACCAGGACCGGTGCGGGCCCTGCCGGGGGTACCGCCGACGGCTCGGGGGAGGCGTCGGAGAGCAGTTGTGCGTCCACCCCGGCCTCGGCCAACCGCGCGGCGAGTGCGGCACCGAGCCGATCGCCGTCCGTGTGCCGGATGACGACGCGGGAGGGGAGCGTGCCGCGGACACCTCCCGGCGGTGCCGGGTCGGGCCGCCAGGTCGGCGCGTCGAGCACGCGGCCCGGCCGCGCGTCGGACCGGTCGGGCACGAGCGCGTGCCCGGCGGGCGTGTGGTTCCACAGGCGGCGCCTCTGGAAGGGGTAGGGGGGCAGGAGCGTGAAGCGCTCGCCCTCCGTGCCGTTGGCGGCGTCCCAGCGCACCGGTGTGCCACGGGTCCACACCTGTCCCAGGCCGCGGAGCAGGCTGGTGAGGGCCTCCTCTCCGCCGGCCCCTCCGACGGTGACCGCGTGCCCGCCGGCGCCGCTCCTGCGCACCAGCTTGGTGAGGGCGTCGCCCGGTGACGCCTCGACGAAGTCCGTGTGCCCGGCCTCGCTCAGTGTCCTCAGAGCCTGCCGGAACCGCACGGGGCTGCACAGGTGCCGCACCCAGTGGTCGGGGTCCTCGGCCTCACCGGGCCGCAGCCAGGTGCCGGTGAGCGTGGACACCACGGGTCGTTGGGCGGGCCGGAGCCCGGCGGAGGCCACAGCCTCCCGCAGTCCGGCCCCCGCCTCCGACATCAGGGCGCCGTGCGGTGCGATGCGGCCGGGAAGGATCCGGGCGTCGACCCCGCGGTCGAGCAGTGCGGTGAGCTGCTCGCCGACCGCGTCGGCCGGGCCGCTCAGCAGCACCCGTTCCGCGGCGTTGTCCCCCGCCAGCTCCACGCCGGGCAGGAGCAGGTCCGCCACCTTCTCGGCGGAACACGACACCGCCATCATGCGGCCTTCGGAAGTGGCGCGCATGAGCCGGTCCCGGGCGGCCAGGACGGACATGAGCTCCTCCCTGCCGAAGACTCCGGCCAGGTGGGCGGCGGCGTACTCGCCGACACTGCTACCGCACAACGCGTCCGCCCTGACCCCCAGGTCCTCCAGGAGGCGGGCCAGGGCCACCTGCACCGCGGCCAGCGAGGGCTGGTAGGCCAGCTCGCGCATGCCCGGGTCCCTCCCGCTCACCCCGTCCAGGAGTTGGCGGTCGGACATGCCGTGCGCCTCGGCGAACCCCCTGATCTCGTCACGGAAAACCGGGAAGCGGTCGCAGAGGTCCCAGGGCGAGTAGGCCGTCTCCGCGCCCTGCCCGGGGAAGAGGAACACCAGGGTCGGCGCCTGTTCGGGAGCGGGCCGCACGTCGGTCGGCCCGGCCAGGGCCTGCCGCGCCGCGCCGCGGTCACCGGCTACCGCGACACGGCGGTAGGCCCGCTCCCCGCGCCCGGCGGTGAGCGTGTGCGCGACCTCGGTGAGGCTCGGGGCGCAGGCCCGGACGTGGTCCGCCAGGTCGGCCGCGCTCTCGGCCAGCGCGGCCGGGCTGTGCGCGGACAGCGGCAGGGCCACCGGTCCCGAGCCCCTCACAGGGGTGTCGTCCCGGGCCGCGTCGTAGCTCTCGACGATGACGTGCGCGTTCGTGCCGCCGACGCCGAAGGAGCTCACCCCCGCTCGGCGGGGGCCGTCCGTGGGCCAGGCGCCCCCGGTCGTCGGTACGCGGAAGGGGGACCGCTCCAGGTCCAGCTCGGGGTTGGGCTCGCTGAAGCCGGTCAGAGGGGGGATGACCCCTTCCTTCACCACGTGCACGGCCTTGACCAGGCCGGCGACTCCGGCCGCGCGGTCGAGGTGGCCGAAGTTGGCCTTGAGCGATCCCAGGGCGCAAAAACCGGTCCGGTCCGTGAACAGGCCGAAGGCGGACCGGGCCGCCTGGATCTCGATGGGGTCGCCCAGCCGCGTCCCGGTTCCGTGCGTCTCCAGGTAGCCGATGGTCTCGGCCGGTACGTCGGCGGCGGCCAGGGAGGTCGCGATCACATCCGCCTGGCCCCGGGTGTTGGGCGCCATGAACCCCGACTTGGCGCGTCCGTCGTTGTTGACCGCGCTCGCACGGATGACGGCGTGGACCGGCCTTCCGGCGGCCAGGGCGTCGCCCAGGCGCTGCAGGACGACCACCGCGCCGCCGTTGCCGGGGACCGCCCCCCTGGCCCGGGCGTCGAACGGCAGGCACCTGCCGTCGGGCGAGGTGATCATGCCCTCCTGGTGGACGTAGCCCAGGTGCTGGTCGGGGTCCACGCAGACGCCTCCGGCCAGGGCGACGTCGCTCTGACCGCCGCGCAGGCTCTGGCAGGCCATGTGGACCGCCACGAGCGAGGACGAGCAGGCCGTCTGCACGTTGACCGCCTCGCCGCGAAGGTCCAGGAGGTAGCTCACCCTGGTGGCCAGGAAATCCGGGCTGTTGGCGATCATCCGCTGGTAGCGCGCGTTCTCGTCCCCGGGCTCTCCCGGAGCGGGCCGGTACCGGCTCGGCGCGGCGGCCGCGTACACCGAGACCAGTTCGTCTCCGCCGGGCACCACGGCCGACGCCTCCAGGGCCTCCCAGCACACCTCCAGGAACAGCCGGTGCTGCGGGTCGATCAGCTCGGCCTCGGCCGGGGTCACGCCGAAGGCGTCGGGGTCGAACAGGTCCTGGTCGGCGACCAGCCCTCCCGCGAGTACCCTGCCCCGCTCGTCCGGTCGGCTCTCCCAGCGGCTGACGCACTCGGCGCCGTCCCGGCAGGCGGCCCAGAACGAGGGGATGTCGGGGGCGTGGGGGAACCTTCCCGACATCCCGACCACCGCGATGTCGAACTCGGGATCGTAAACGGTCTCGGTCATCTCAGAGCTCCCGTACTCCAGGGCCCGGCTGCGTCCCGCTCCCCGGCCTCCCCGGCGGCCAGGGAGGACAGCGCCCGGGCGGTGAACGGCGCGTTGTCCCGGCTCATCAGGCTGTAGTGGGTGCCGGGCACCCAGGCGGTCCGCGGAGCGGAGCCGAGCACGGCCGACCAGCCCAGGTCCTCGGGCACTTCGCGCCATCCCCGCTCGTCGCGCCCGCGCACGAGCAGGAAGGGGGCGCGGGGGCGGACCTCGTCCCACCCCCGGCGGACGGCCTCCAGGTGCCAGAGGTAGGCGTCGACGAAGGGGCGAAGGTCGTCGGCGTCGACGGCGTCCGACCCCCGCTGGTCCCTCAACAGCGCCACCACCGCCTCCAGCGCCTCCTCGACCGTCTCCACCCTCCGGGCCGTGTCCTCCGGAAACAGGCCGGGGTCGATCTCGAAGAGACCCGCGAGGCGGCCCAGCACCGTCTCCTCACGGGAGTTCAGGAGCCGGGGGGTGCCCGAGTCGAGGGCCGCCACGCCCAGGACCGGGTGGCCCTCGGCCTCGGCGAGGGCGGCCATGGTCACGGCGACCGGACCGCCGAAGGACCACCCCGCCAGGACCAGCCGTCCGGGGTTCTCCCGCCGCAGCTGGTGCCAGTAGTGCTCGGCCAGGGCCGCGATGGAGCACAGTTCCGGCGGTCCGGGGTCGAGGTTCTCGTACGCGTAGACGGCGTTCCGTCCGGTGAGGTGCGGGACCAGGCGGCGGAAGGAGGTGGACAGCCCGCTCGCGGGGTGGACAAGAGCGATGGTGGGCTCGCCGCCCTCCCGTAGCAGGACGAGGTTGTCGTTCTTGTGGTTCATCGGCTTTCCTGCGTGGGCGGGCCGGGACGCGCCGCCCGGGACGCCGGTGCGTCCTCCGGAGGGGGACGGCCGGTGTCTGGAGGGCGGGCGCGGGACCCTGGCGTGGGAAGGTCAGGCGGTGTGGTCGATCAGGGCCGCCATCGAGGACACCGTCGGGTTGCGCACCACCTGCCGCAGGGACAGCCGGCGGTGGCCCTCGGACCGGAGCCGGTTGACCAGTCTCGCCAGGAGGAGGGAGTGTCCGCCGGCGCCGAAGAAGTCGGCCTGGGGAGGCGGCCATCCCTGCTTGAGGATCTCCCGCCAGGCGGTGGCCACGACGAGCTCCTGCGGTGTGTACTCCTCGGGCGAGAACTCCCTCCGCTCCTCCAGCCGCTCCAGCAGTGCCCGCCGGTCGACCTTGCCCGTCACGCCGGTGTCGAAGCGCTCCAGGGGTGTCACCGAGGCGGGCAGCATGGGCGCGGGAAGCGTCTCGCGCAGACGCTCCAGGACGTACTCGGCACCGGCCTCACCGGTGGTGAACAACCGCAGGCACCGCTCCTCGGCGCGGTCGTCGAGGACCACGGCGGTATCTTGGACGCCCTCGATCCGCTGCGCCACGCGCTCCAGCTCTCCGGGGTCGATCCGCCAGCCGTTGATCTTGACCTGGCTGTCCGACCTGCCCATGAGCCACAGGTCTCCCGCGTGGTCGACGACCCCGATGTCACCGGTGCGGTAGGAGGGGCGGGAGGACCCGCCCGACACCAGGGGGGTGAACGGCGACGCGCCCGCGTGCCCCGACACGTAGCCGCTGGACAGCCCCGGACCGGTGATCACGACCTCGCCTCGCACCCCCGGAGGCAGGACGGACCCGTGGGTGTCCACCACGGCCAGGCCGGCACCGGCCACGGGCCGGCCCACGTGGACGCGGTCCGGGTCCGTGATCCGTCCGGCGGTGGCGGTGGCTGTGGTCTCCGTCGGCCCGTAGAGGTTCCAGAGTTCGGAGTCCGGATAACGCTTCGCCACGCGGCGCACCAGCTCGGGGGGCAGGGGTTCTCCCCCGACGAGGAACCGCGCGATCGGCATGGCGGTCTCGTGGCGTTCGTCGGCGGCCAGCAGTTCGGACAGGTAACCGGGTACGCAGTTCAGGACGAGCCGGGTGTCGAGACCGGCGAGCTCGTCGCGTACGGCGCCCGGGTCGAGGCGGTCAGACTCCAGCAGGCGCAGGGCCGCGCCGGCGTAGAGGGATCCCAGCGTCTGCTTGAGGCTGGCGTCGAAGACGGGGCTGGAGACCAGGGGGAACTCCTCGCCCTCGCCCAGCAGGGACTCGTCCACCCAGCGCAGGTAGTTGTCCAGGCTCCCCCGGCTGATCGCCAGGAGTTTGGGCCTGCCCGTCGAGCCCGACGTACGCATCATGTACGCCGGGGCCCCGGAGGGGACGTCCGCCGGCGGGGCCGGCGCGAGGGGTCGCGCGTCGAGCCCGGAGAGGTCGACGGTCTCACAGGAGGGCGGCGTACGGAGCCCGGGGATCCCCTCCTCCACCAGGAGCGCTGACGCACCCGAGCGCTCGAGCGCGTCCAGGACGCGCGCCGGGGGTTCCTCCTTGGAGAGGGGAAGGAACACCGCTCCGTGCCAGAGGACGGCGGCCTGGGCCGCCACCAGGTCGAACCCCGGATCCAGCGCGATGGCGACCACCGCTCCTCGCGGCAGGTGCGACAGGGCTCCGCGGATCCGGTCCATCCGCTCCCGGAGCACGCCGTAGGTCCAGACCCGTTCGCCCCGGCGGCAGACGGGTGCGTCGGCACGTTCGGCGAAGTGCCTCTCCAGGCGCGCGGTGACGGACTCGGCGGGGGCCCGCTCCGCTCCCCCGACGATACCGGCCGACGCCTCGTCGGACAGCAGCGCCAGCTCCGAGAGCGGGGCGTCCGGACGGGCGAGGAGGTCCAGGAGCAGCCCCGACCACATGGCGACCAGGGACTCGAGGGGGCCGTGCCCACCGCCGCGCTCCGTCTGCGCCCGGAGTTCCCAGGTCCCGTCATGTCGCCACGGGGCGAGTGTGGCACCCCCGCCGACGGGATTGTGCCAGGAGAGGACGCGCCAGCCCCGCGGGGCGGCGGGTCCACCCGTGCGGTCCAGGACCAGGGCGGGCCGTTCCGTGTAGGGAGGGAAGGCCGGTCCGCCCAGCATCTCGGCGTCGCGTGCCCGCTGCTCCCTGAGTGCCTTCAGGGAGTCCCGCGCCGTGCCGGCGGGGTCGACGGCGCGGCCCGCGCCGGGGACCACCTGGCTGAGGGGGCCGATGGTTCCCCGCAGGCCCATCAGGTCCCGGGCGTCCTCGATTCCGCCCAGGGCGCCCGGTGCGGCCCCCAGGCGCAGGAGAACGGCCTCGAGCGCGAGCTGGACGAGGTCGGCGGCTTCGCAGCCCAGGTCCTGGGCCAGGGCCTCCAGCGCCGCGGACTCCTCGGGGGTGAGGGAACGGCTCGCGGACACCGGCGAGGCCCCGCCCCCCGTGCCCAGCCCCGGCACGACCTCCTCCAGGCCCAGGCCCTCACCGGCGTGCTCGCGGCGCCGGGCCCAGTAGTCCTCCTCCGCCGCCAGCTCGCCCTCACGCAGCATCGCGATGTGTCCGGGGGCCACGACGAGGAAATCCACGGCCGGTTCGGGGGTCCGCCCTTCGAGGCGCAGGGAGATGTCCGCGAGCAACAGGCTCACGGAGGCGGTGTCCGCGAAGGCCGCGTCACAGACGAGCTCCAGCTCACGCCCGGAGTCGGAGCCCGTGACGGTCGCGCGCAGCGTCCCGCCGCGGACGGTCCACGCTCCGCCGCCGTCGTCGCTGACGGTACAGGGCGTGGTGGCCTGCCGGGGAACCCGCATACCGGGGACGTCGACGTACTCGGCCGTGAGCACGGGGGCCGCGGAGACGGCCGCGAGGACCGCGTCGCGCAGTTCCTCCACCGGGCCGGCGGGGGCCTGGGCCCGGAGCGACACCGTGCGCGTGCCGGTGCCCATCGCCGCCCGCTGGAACGGGCCGAGGTCGTAGGACTCCCGCCCGTCCCCGGCGTGGGTCGTGTCCTGGGTCGTGCTCACGCCTGCACCGCCTGGGTCTCCTTGTAGGACTCGGCGATCTTGAGGAGGATGCGCCGGGGGCCGCTGAAGGGCCGACGGCCGTGGGCGGACAGCATGTTGTCCACGATCAGGATGTCCCCCTCCCGCCAGTCGAATTGGACGGTGCAGCGTTCGACGACGTCGTTGACGACGCCTATGACCTCACCGTCGATCTCGGCCCCGTCCCCCCAGTAGACGTTGTTGGGCCACAGGTGTTCGTCCGTGTCGTCGGGAGACGTGGAGAGCACGTCGCGGATCCCGCTGTCCATACGGGAGATGTGGAACCCGTGGGCGTAGTTGAACCACACCTCCTCCCCGGTGACGGGGTGGCGGGCGACGGCGTCGCGCCTCTCGTACGTGCGCAACTGGTCGTCACCGACCCACTCGACCCGCCGGCCCTCGGCCGCGCACAGGGCTTCGACCTCCTCGCGGCTGTCCGTCTCGTAGGAGCGCTGCCAGGTGCGGTTGTAACCGTAACCGCGAACGTAGAGCAGCCCCCGCTCCGCGAATTCGTTGCGGATCTCCTCGGGGATCTCGCGCATGAGGAGCCTGTTGTCCGTGAGCGGGGTCTGGCCCCGGTCCTTCGGCTCGACATCGCACTGGAAGAACAGCAGCATGGGCCAGTCGTGGGCGTAACAGAACTCGCTGTGCTGTCGGATGTCCAGCTCTTCGGGGTACTCGCTGGCGGTGTAGGTGGAGTCGTTCACCCGGCTGCGGATGGCCGCGCCGCCCTGGTAGTCGACCGGCTTTCCGCTGAACGACTCGTAGACCCCGTCGAAGTCGGGGCGCTGGGGGGAGCGCAGCAGGAGGGCGCCGTGGCGGTAGAGGTCCTCGCGGAGCTCGTCGCGGTGCTCGCGCACCCACACCGCCATGTCGACGTCCTCGTGGAACCGCAGGACCAGGGGCAGTCCCTGGTCGTTCCAGGTCTCACGCGCCACTGTGCCGGACCGGGACGAGGCCGCCTCGGGCGCTGTCAGCTTGGCAAATTTTCCCGCAGACACAATATCCCCTTTCCTGCGGACCTTCTTCGTGCGTCACCGACGAGGCCGGAGAACCCGTCCTGCCGGGGAGGCCCCGCCCGCCACGGCTCCGGGCACGGCCGCACACGGGCGCCCCGGAAATCGATGAATGGTGTTTCGTGGACTTCGTGATCCCTCTCCCGTCCCGCCTCACGACCGAAGCGGGGCAGGAACGCGGAGAGCCTTCCCGGCCCGGAGCGGACGGTGGCGCGGGCGGTGGTGGACGCCCCGCCGCCCGGGAAGCCGTCATCCGGTCCGCGCGGGACTGTGGCCCACCCCTTCGGCCGAAAGGCGCCCGGTGCCCGCCGCGTACAGGTCGGCGGCCCCGCCCGCCGCGGCCTCCCAGGCACTTCGGCAACCCTCGTCGAGGACACCGCAGACGTCCACCGCCGGAACGCGGGTGACGAGACCGCGGTACTCCGTGTGCGGCGCCGTTACGACGAGCACGTCGGCCGCGTCGAGGACCTCGGCCAGCGGCCGCAGCGACGGATCGCCGGTCACGTGCGGGTCCGTGCACAGAACACGCGCGCCCCGCCGCTCCAGTTCCTCCCGGACCACGTAGGCCAGGCTGTCGCGGACGTCGTCGGAGTCCTGCTTGAAGGACATCCCGAGCAGGCCGACCGTCGCATTCCCGAGGTCGTACCGGTCGGCCAGCCGGCGGACGAGATAACGGGGCAGGGTTTCGTTGACCTCGAGGGCGGCCGGGCCCAGCGGGAACGACCGGCCCGCGAACGCCGCCAGCTGCGCGGTGTCCTTGGGCAGGCACGGGCCCGCGGCGAAACCCGCCGCCGGGAGCCCGGCCGCGCGGGGGTACCCGTACTGGAGCCCGGCCCTGACCCGCGCGTAGTCCAGACCGTGGTCGTTGGCGACCATGAAGAGCTCGTTGGCTATCGCGAACGTCATGTACCGCCACGCGTTCGTGGCGAGCTTGGCGAACTCGGCCTCCTCCGGCGTGAGGTGGACCGTCTCCGGCCCGACCCGTCCGAAGAGGCGCGCCGCGCGGTCACGGACGGGCTTGGTCCGGCCTCCGACGATCTGCGGCAGCTCGCGCAGCTCGGTCATGGCGCGGCCCTCGGCTATCCGCTCGGGGCAGTAGACCGTGTCGACCGCCTTGCCGGTGTCGCCGAACGCCTTCTCGAGAAACGCGGTGGTCCCGGGGAAGACGGTGCTGCGCAGGATGACGAGCTGTCCGTCGCGAAGATGTGTCCGGCACACGTCGACGGCGCTTTCGAGTGCCGTGGTGTCGGGTCGGCGCCTGTCGTCGACCGGTGTGCCCACCGCGATGATGACGGCCTCCGCCTGGCCGAGCACGGAGGGGTCCGAGGTCGCGCGCAGCAGCCCTTGCGGCAGGATGCGGCTGAGGACCGGCTGCGCTCCGTCCTCGCTGAAGGGCATGACGCCGTTCACGACCTGTTCGACGGCCGCGTGGTCGATGTCGTAGACCGCCGTCCTCAGTCCGCTCTCGGCCAGGGTGAGGGCCAGCGGAAGCCCGACGCGTCCGCAGCCGCCGACGACGGCGACGTCCAAACTGAACTCAGGGGGCAAGGAAACACCTCTCTCGGCAGGCGGAGGGCACAGCCGCTGTCAGTCCCACACGAGGCTTCGGTACTCGGGGTCGCAGATCCACCACTTGGAGGCGATGACCCTCTTCCTGCCCGAACTCCGGTCATCGGTGAAGGACGTCCGGCCGTGGATGCAGTGCCTGTTGTTGAAGATGAGACCGCGCCCGGGGCGGTCGAGCCTGGTGAAGGCCGAACCGTTGGCTCCGAAGTGCGAACGGCTGACCAGGAAGTCGACGGCCCGAGCCGCCGCGGGGTCGTGTGATCCGCTGGTCACCTCGTACTCGTCGTTCGGCTCCCGGAAGAAGGAGTACGTCCACCCGTTCTTGGTGTAGAGCACCGGGGAGACGGCGACGACGGCACCGTCCCTCGTCCGCCGGATGGTGACCGCGTCGTCCGCGAACAGGCTGGTGAAGGCCTCCTCGTCCCGGCTCCGCAGGTCGAGTGCGAGCCTCACGATGTTCTGTCCGTACGTCGAGGCGGCGTGCAGCGGCGCCGAGTCCGCCCACAGGCCCGTCACCGACAGCACGCCGCGCAGGCTCAGCCATCCGTCCTGGTGCGCGGCCATGCCCAGTGACGTCAGCGACCTGCTGTCCTGCGGCGTCCCCGTGTCGTGGATCTTGGTCGTCCCGTCGGGGCCGTCGGAGCGGTTGGTGACCGGCCAGCGAGCGGGGATGTGGTCCCGGAGCTGTTCGCCGATCCTGGCCAGCGGATGGACACCGTCGTCCGGGGCCGTGCGCCGGCATTCGAACGCCACCATCCCGAAACGGGAATTGAATGCCCGGCTGAGCGCTTCTGTCTCGGAACTCGTGAGGGCCGTGGGGTCGTCTATCTCCACGCGCGGCAGCTCGGTGGCCGGTTCGCGGTCGAGACCCGATGGCGACAGGATTTCTTCTTCCTGCAATTCCTGCCGCAAGGCCTCAAGGAAGACAGAGACCCTCTTGTCCAGGAGCGCTTGCATTCGTGCTGCTGTCCTCTCCGCGTCGCCCAAACCTCGACCGACATCAACCTCAGGCACCACCCTAGCCACAACATCGTCAAAATGATAGAGTTTTTACCATCGTTCATATGATCGCAGGTCGCGAACGGGATGGGCACGTCACGGATGACGCAGAGTGACGGCCTTCCAGCGACACACCCAGGGAGTTCTGTCCTTGCCGAGCAGCATGGTGCCCAATGATCAGTCCGAAATGCCAACGGGCGACGGCCCCGAACGGCGCATCGACGACCTGATCGACTATGCGGGAGCCGCCGAATACGCTCGGTCGCTGGACACAATTATGAGTTCGGACGGCTTTCGGTCTCCGAACGCACCCATTCCATTGCGGCCTGTATTGATGGAGCAGAACCGGTACGAGAGCATGGTCCGGACAGCCCGACAGGCCATGCGTATCATCAAAGACGTCACCCGCGCCAGGGGGGCGAATTACCGGGAACTGGCCCGAGCGGTCGACTTCGAGTACCCGCGGGTTTCCCTGTGGAGCGACTCGCCTCTGCAGAACCGCTGGGCGCTCGCCATGGCGAGGCCGGACATCGGCGTGGTGGACGGCGTCCCGAAGGTCTTCGAGGTGAACGTCAACAGCGCCCTGGGAGGCCTGACCCAGCTCCCCAGACTGGACGCGGCGTTCCTGGGGAGGGCCGACCTGAGGAGGGCCTGGCGAGAGCATCCGGTTTCCACCGACAGTGTCGCCTCCGCTCTGTCACGGCTACTGCGCGCGGTCGGCGACTCGGTGGGCCGACCGGTGCCGCAGGTCGGAATCGTAGGCTTTCGGCACGACGAGGACAAGGGGGGGAGCGAGGAGACCTACCTCGGCCTCCTCGACGGGCTCCGCACCCACGGGGTGCCGGCCGTGTACGTCCCGGCGCAGGACGTCCGGGTCCGGAACGGGAAGGCGTACGCGGGACGGACCCGGCTCGACGTCCTGCTGAGGATGTTCGTCACCGCGGACGCACCGGCGGCCGGGATCGACATCGAGCCGCTGCGGCGTGTCATCGCCGAGGACGCCGCCGTCGTGCTCTCACCCGAGGCGGCGGGACCGCTCGCGAGCAAACGGGTCCTCGCCTGGATCACCGAGGACGCGGAGCACATGTGCGCCGCGGACCGCGCGTTCGTCAGGCGCCACATCCCGGAGACGCACATCGTGGAGGCTCCGGGCACGCTCGGCCCGGACGCCCGTTCCGTGCGCGAGCGCCTGCGCCGTGAACAGCACGACCTCCTCCTCAAGGGAAACCAGGGGCACTCCGCGCACACCGTCACGGTGGGCCGCGAGTGCGCCGAGGCTGAATGGCTCTCCCGCGTCGACGAAGCCCTGCTGTCCCGCGGCTGCGTCGTACAGCGGCGGGTCGAGACCGACCTCCTCGAGATCCCCGTCTACTCGGAGACCCACGGCCGTGTGCTGCGTCCCGCGAGCCGTGTGGTGTACGGCCCCCTGCTCATCGGGGAGCGGTGCGGAGGCATCATGTCCCGCCACTCCGACGCCGGGCTCGGCGACGTGGTCTCGGGCATCACCGGAGGCGTGGCGAACACGACCTTCCGCTGGAGCGCTTCCTAGAGGCTGGACCGTGTCCTCCTCCCCCCGTCTTCGGACCAGCACACAACACTGGGAGTCCTGTTGAGGTCTGTAGGATCCACGGAAGCCGCGATGTCCCGGCGGTGGCACACGCTGCTGGCCGAACGGGCGCCGGAGGTGCCCGAACTGGCGGAGGCGGTCAAGTCCCGGATGTCGGTCGCGCCGTGGCGCCACCCGGACGCCCCGGTCCCCGTCAGCCCCGTGCTCCTGTCGCGGCGGACCGCCGCCGAGATCGCGCACGCGGGACGCGAGGTCGTCAGGCTCGCGGTAGCGGAGTGCATGCGGCGTACGTCCTCGCCACGGGAGCTGGCCCGCCTCCTCGGCATCGAACCGAGCCCTCTGCTGTCCGACCGCGGCAGCTACAACCGGTGGGCCGCCAGCCAGGCCAGACCCGACATCGTCATCTCGGGCGGTGTCCCCAAGGTCCTGGAGTGCAACATAGGAAGCGCCCTCGGCGGGACCGAGGACCACCTGCGCCTGGACCCGCTGCTGCTGGGGAGCGGTGCCGGGCGGGAGTTCGGCCGGGAGCACGCTGTCGGGCTGGGCCGCACGGTCCAGGCGCGGCGGGAGCTGCTCACCCGCATCGCACGTGACCGGGGGGCGGCCGGGCGGCTGCGGATGGGTATCGCGGGGCACGGCGAGTCCGCTTTCGCCGACGTCGTCGAGGACGCGGCGGCACACGGTGTCGACGCCTTCTTCGTCGAGTTGGACGACCTGGCCGAGGACGGCGGACTGCGGCGCGGCTCCGAACCGCCGATGGACCTCTTCCTGCAGAAGTTCATCGCGGCCGGAGCCTACCGGGACGGCGAGCCGATGTCGGCGCTGGAGGCGGCCGTCCACCGCGACTCGACGTTCGTCGCCAACCCCGAGCTGGCATCGCTGTTCTCCAGCAAGACGGTGCTCGCCTGGCTGACGGCCGCCGCGGAACACCTGCCGGAAGCAGACCGCAGAACGGTCCGCCGCCACGTCCCCTGGACTGCCGAGCTCCGGGACTCGCCCGTCGTGTACGAGGGGGTCCGGCAGGAGCTGCTGCCCCTCGTCCTGCGCGCCCGGCACGACCTGGTCCTCAAACCCGCGGACGGCTTCGGCGGCCACGGTGTCGTCGTGGGGAGCGCCACCGGGGCCGCTGAGTGGGAGGCCGCGGTCGAGGACTGCCTGGAGAAGAGGTACGTCGTCCAGGCCCACGTCCGTCCGGACACCCTCTCCATCTCCTCCTGGGACGAGCGGTCGGCGACACACGAACTCCTGGACACCGATGCGGTCATCAGCCCGTTCGTGATCGACGGACAGGTGACCGGATACCTCGCCAGGGCCGGCGGCCCGCGTTCGGGCGGTGTGGTCAGCGCGGGCACCGGCGCCCTGGCGACCGTGTTCGTGGTCGGCTGACCGCCGCCGGGTTTCCCACCGACCGCACCGGTTGCGCCGCCCGCGGACCGGCCGGGAGTGGCGGGGACGTGTACGAGCTCCTCCCCCGGCCTCGGACGCGCGCCGATCCGCCGGTTCCCTCGGGACGCCCCGGGGCGCGTTCCGAGGGGCGCCCCGTCAGGAGTCCTGGGGACGGCCGGGGAAGGTGATGCCCCGGAGCCGCCACACGACGGGGATCATGAGCGCTGTGCAGACCCCGGCGGCGGCGAAGGCGGCCGCCGTGCTCACGGTGGCGGCGAGCACGCCGCCGACGAGGGCGCCTACCGGCGCGAAGCCCCACGCGCACATCCGGTACGCGGAGTTGACGCGCCCGAGTAGGCGGTCCGGAACCGCGGACTGCCGGTAGGAAACGGTGATCACGTTCCAGAGGACGACGAAGAAGGATCCTGACGCGAGGGCGAGCCCCACGAGCACCGGCTGCGTGGACGGGAGCGCGAACTGCATCACGGCGACCGCGACGATGGCGGAGCGCAGACACCACACCGTCGGGACGCGCTTGAGCACCCGGTCGGAGGTCAACGAGGCCAGGACCGCGCCGATCCCGGACGAGGCCACGAGCAGGCCGTAGCCCGCCTCGTTCAGCCCCATCGGGCCCGGCGCGACGACGTGGACCGGCAGGATCACGCCGACGGCCCCCATGGTGAAGCTGACCGCCGCGACCAGGGCGGTCAGCCGACGCAGCACCGCGTCCGCCAGGAGGTACCGGAGCCCTTCGCGGATCCCGGCCAACGTACCCGCCACCGACAGCGTCGGGCTCCGCCGGGAGCCCGGGACCGACGGGGCCGACGGGTCCGGCGGGTCAGGCAGGTCGGGCGGTTCCCCGCCCGGCGGTTCCCCGCCCGGCGGTTCCCCGGCCGACGGCTCCGACCTCCCACCCGGCCGGAAATCCCCCGGCACGGACCGTACGAACACGGCCGCGACGAGATAGGCGACCGCCCCGGCCGTGATCGCGGTCTGCGAGGCGAGGGTGACCAGCAGCCCTCCCAGGGGCGGGCCGATGAAGGTGTTGGCCGTTGCCTCGATTCCGAAGAGCCTGCTGTTCGCCGCCGGAAGGGACTCCTTCGCGACCACGGACGGAAGCATCGTCTGCGAGGCGGAGTCGTACAGGACCTCGGCGGTGCCCAGCATCAGGGCCAGGACCACCAGGTGTCCCACCGCCACCAGGTCCGTGGCGATGAGGCCGGCCAGAACGGCCAGTCCGGCACCGCGGAAGAACTGGGCGCGCACCATGAGCCGGCGTCGGTCCACGCTGTCGATCACGGAGCCCGCTGGCAGCGCGAAGAGCAGCCAGGGCAGGCGTGTCGCCGCGGCGACCGCAGCGACCGCAAGGGCGGAGCCGGTGAGCTGGAGCGCCACGAGCGGCAGTACGACGCTGACCAGGCCGTCGGCGATATTGGACACCCCGGACGCAAACGCCAGGCGCCAAAAGCGGGCTTGCAATCGCATGCGCTCACCCTTGCAGGGACGGCGGGTGAAGTCAAGATATCTTTTTTGATAAAACGGGGACGAGAATGGAACGGCGTCGGCCCCGGATGAACAAAAGAACCCGCGCAGCCGATGGGATTGCATTTGGACCGGGGCCGGGCGCGGGCGCTCTCCGGCCGGGCTCCGTGGCGTCGGGCCCGCCCCTCCTCCGGGCGAACGGTTCCGGCAGCACGAGGAGGCCACGGCGGCGCGGACCCGGGTCCCCCGCCGTCGACGCCTCCGCCGCGGACCCTCCTCCCCCGGGCGGGGAGCGGACGGCCGACGCGGGCACACGGCCTGCACCCCCACACCGGAAAAGGGTTACCACAATACCGGACCCTGATTCCCCTCCCTTTTTCAGCGCCACCGGAGAGGCCCTTTGGTCTATGCTGATCCGTATGCTTTCAAAGGAAAATCCGCATGTCCGGGTCGAACCCTCTCCCGTCCACTACGAGTGGGCGCGGCGCCTCTCGGCGCTCGACCCCGATTTGCTGCGCGACGAAGTCGGCCGCATCCGCGATCGCGCGCGTTATCTGAGCATCTGGGGCGAGGAGGGCCTGATCCCGCTTCAGCCGTTCGTCGTCTCCCGCGCGGCGACCGGTCTCGTGCACGCGCTGGGACGGAACCTGCACCGGCTGGCGGTCGAGCACGCCCTGGCGCGCGCGGACGGGGACCTCCACCGGCTGGCCGACGACGTCCGGTGGCCGGAGTCGGAGCGGTGGATCCTGCACGAGAACACGATGCTGGGACCGGCGGTGGAGTCGTGCCGAACGGACTTCCTGGTCTCGGGAGGGGTCCCGTACGCGCTCGAGGTGAACATCGGTACGTGTCTGAACGGCTCCACGTCGACACCGGTGCTCAACGAGACGCTGCTGGACACGACCGTGGGCCGCGCCGTCTCCGAGGCGCACGGGCCCGGGGCCGGAAGCTTCCTCGCCGGTCTGGCGGCATGGCTGCGCGCGGGCCGCGGGAGCGGGGACGGCCGCGTCGCCCTCGTCTCGTCGGCCGACGCCTCCGACGAGGGGTCGTTCCGATGGGCGGAGCACCAGATACGGTTCCTCGCCTCCCAGGGGGTGACCGCCGACTTCGTACCGGTCGAGGAGCTCGACGCCGGCGACGGCGTGCTGACCTGGCGCGGGCGGCGCTACACGCAGGCGGTGCGGTACTTCATGCTCTCCGGGCGCCTGCTTCAGCACAGGGACGCGGTCATCGCGCTGGAACAGGCGGGCGATACCGCCTTCTACGGGAGTTTTCTCTCCCAGCTCTTCACGAGCAAGGCGATCATCGCCGACCTCTGCCAGAACGAACACCTGTCCGCGGACGCCCGCCGGGTGGTCGGACACGTGCCCTGGACCGCTCGTTTGACCGAGCGCCACGCCCTCAGGGACGGGCACAAGGTCGACCCGATCGCGTGGGCCGCCGACAACCGCGAGCGGGCGGTCCTCAAGCCCTTCAACCTCTTCGGCTCGCGCGGCGTGGTCGTTGGCCGGTTCGTCAGCGAGGAGCGGTGGCGGCACGAGCTCGAACGGGCCGTCGCCTCCGAGGACCACGTCGTCCAGGAGCTCGTACGACCGGACTCCTGGCGGTCGACGTACTGGAGCATCGCGGAGGAGCGGCTGGTCACCGTCGACAACCCGACCTTCATCGGCCCTTTCACCGTCGCTGGAGCGGACGGCGGGGTCTTCGCCCAGCAACCGGTCGCGGACGGCTGGCCCGGCCTGCCCGGCTCGGCGGCCGGCGCCTCCCTGGGCACGGTGGTCGGGGCCTGAGCCCGGCTCGGCGGTCCCGCCCGCGGGCCCCACCCCGTCGACGGCCTCTCCGTCAGGACACCCGGCGCGCGACCGGCGGACACCGCTCGCCACGGGCGCGTGTCCGGCGCGGGACCGAGGAGGGGCCGTGCGGGGCTCCGGTCGCCGCGGGGGACGCGACAGGGATTCCGGGGTACCGCGCGGCGGGGGCCCGGCCGCGCTCAGGCCCCAGCGGGGTCCGCGGGCACCACGATGTTCAGCGACGCGCCCCGGGCGTGGTTGACCACCCCGTGGGAGCCCTTGGGGACATGGCGGACGGTGCACCCCGCGCTCGTCCGGTCGACGACGTAGGGACCGAGCACGTAGTCGACCTCCAGGTCACGGACCCGTCCGGACCGTCGGTCCCAGAACTCCATCCGGCCCGTGTCCGACACAAGGTATTCCTGTAGCACATGGCTCCGGGAGCCGAGGGCGGCGCTCAGGTACGCCTCCCACCGCCCGGCGGTGGCGGCGCGGCCGATCAGCACCCCTTGCCCCCCGCAGGAGTTCGCCGGCTTGAGCACGAACCGCTCGCGGGACCGGAGCGCCAACTCCACCAGGTCGTGTTCCCGCCCCTCGAACTCGACGGGGCCGGGCACGACCTCACGCGTCCACGGGATGTGGCGCCGGACGAAGTCGCGCTCCTCACGTGACAGGGGCACCGAGCCGGAGCTGAGCCACGCGAAGACGAACTTGCTCGACAGGCTCAGCCCTGAGTCCGAGACCATGAAGGCCGACTCCCGGTGTGCCTTGAGCACGGGTTCCAACGGGATCCCGAGACGGACCCACTCCTCCGGGAGGAAGTGCTTCTGGACGACGCTCCACCGCTTCGCCCCGTCCGCCAGCTCCTCGGGTTCCACGAAGGAGCTGTCGATCCCCACCGAACGCAGGTACTCGGCTTCCACGCCGAAGTAGCGCGGATCGTCGATGTCCTCCTCCCGCATCGTCCCCAGGATCGCGACCCGGTGCGGAAGTCCCCGCGCGTCGCAGGTCCCCCGGTAGAGGTCCGCGCGCGCCTCGAAGGCCCCGGCCGCGTCCCCCGGCAGCGGCTGAGGCGGGGGGCCGTAGAGCGAGCGGTACGCGCTTCGGAGCACATGTGAGGTGATGGGTCCGCTGTTGGCCGCGCCGAAATTGCATTCGAGAAACATCGGGGTGCCGTCCACGACGTACGCGTCCGGCCGGACATTGCACGCGGCGAAAACGCGCTCGTCCTCGTTTCCGCCCGCTCCCACGAAAGGAACCTGGTCGGGGCGCATCCCGGTCAGCCGGGCCAGGTCCTGTGGGTTCCCAACGGATTGCCAGCACACACGCTCGATCAGGTCCACGATCTTGCGGGCCGCGTATCCCAGTTCGCCGAGCACATCGCGGTGCATGGCCATAGGACGCAGGGGGACCAGGTCCGGGTCCGAGTTGAAAGGAAGGCCCCCGAGGGCTTCGGTGAGTACGTCGGCCGCACGCCCGGGATCCGCGTGCCGCGCGCCGGGAGCCGCATTCTGCCACACTACCCGGTGTGGCCGCTCTGTCACCTTATATCTCCCCACCGCTGATAGCAGAACCCCGTTCCGGAGCTTATGATGACCTTTGACTGTCGTGAAGTCCAGCTGGCGGAGGTATTGAAACTTGACGCCCCTGAACCTACTCTTGGGCGAGGTTGGAAGAAGGCGCCGCCATCTCCGTCCCGCCCAAGGTGGGGACGGTAAATTTTCTCACGCGGAAAAACAAGAACCCGGTCACGACCACCCCCTGAAGTGAGCCCGTATGAAGCCTGTGTACCGCCGGACTCCCGTGACATCGGAGATGGAACTCGACCAGCTGGAAGGCCCCGTACGCCGAGCGTTCGAGGAATTCCTGCGGAAGAACGGCCTGTACGGGACCGATGAGCCCGTCCTCGGCATGAGTTTCATCAACGGCGGTCTGCACTTCGCGGTGAAGGCACTCGAGTTCGTGCCGCAGGGCGTCAGAGTGGTCCTGGTGGGCGCGAATCTCTCCGACGCGGAGACCGATTACCTGTCGGCGGCCGGGCACCTCGTCTTCAACCACCCGTTGAACTTCGACAACGAGCTGATGTACGAGATGCTGACGGACGGCACCTCCGGCGACTTCGGCTGGGTGGACGCGGACTGCTTCGTCCTGGACCCCTCGCTGTGGTCGGAGCTGCTGGACGGCATGGACGACACGACCAGCGCGCACGCGGCCTTCACGTACGAACCGCTCGGTTTCGCGAAGACCCCGCTCGTGATGTGGTCCCGGCACGTCCGCAAACCGCTGGCGGACGCGGGCACGACGCTGAACAGCTACGCGCAGGTGCCCACCAACGCGGGCCGCATCTCCCCCTACGCCATCTCGCGGGTCGCCGGCCAGCAGCAGTTGGACACGCTGGGCGACGTCCTCGGGCGCGAGGACGACGGCTCCCTGACCCCCCACGACGGCCTGCTCGACATCTACGCGAACGGCAGGACGGTGAACAGCCGCAACCGCGCCGGGGCGCTGGGGTGGTTCGGCCCCGACGTGGAGCGCACCGGCTGGCTCATCGACACGCCGATCCTCGCCGAGGCGGTGCTCCGCCGGAACGGCCTGCGGACCCGGCGGCTGAGCGAGGGGAACCGGCAGATCACGGACCGGATCATCCACGTCGGAGCGAGCGGGTACCGGCAGCGTATGAGGAACGAGGGCGCGAGCACCGAGTACCTGGCGAGGTTCCGCCTGACGGACCTGTTCGAGGTACTCCTGGCGGACGAGCTGTCCGAGAGGGGCCTTTCGGAGCACTACGCGGAGCTGAGCGCGCTGCAGGCCGAACAGCTGGAGAAGGAGGCGGGTATCGCGCCGGGCGAGATCAGGCAGTACGCCCAGTCGATGCTGCGCGACCAGGGCCTCGACCTCGCGAAGCTCGGCGGGGACCGCCGGATGGGCTTCCTCTTCTGACACCCCTCCGTCCGCGTTCACCGCGTCGCGGTGAGCGCCGGCGTGTCCGGCACGGAACGAGAAAACAGCTCAACGGATTCCTCGGAGAGGCGGGTCCCCAGATGGTCAGGACGCTGGTAACCGGAGCCAACGGGTTCATCGGCCGCTATCTCGTACGGGAACTGTTGGCACGTGGGCACGAGGTCGTGGGAGTCGACAACAACTCGAAGTACGGGGAAGCCGTATCGCCCATCGTCCACCCCCACTACGAGTTCATCGTCGACGACGCCCGGGACGTCGGCCTCGTCACCGAACTGGCGTCCGGGTGCGACTACTTCGTGGCCGGTGCCGCGCTGGTCGGCGGCGTCCCCTACATCCACACCTTCCCGTACGACATCCTCGCGACGAACGAGCGCATCACGGCGGCCGCGTGCGACGCGGCCATCACCGCGCACCGGACGGGGTCGCTCCGCAAGGTCGTCTTCGTCAGTTCCTCCATGGTCTTCGACACCTCGACGTCGTGGCCGACGGCCGAGGGGTCGGAGCTGACGATCCCGCCGCCCCGGATGTCCTACGGGTTCCAGAAACTGGCGG
Organism: Glycomyces fuscus; assembly: GCA_002529455.1. GTDB lineage: Bacteria > Actinomycetota > Actinomycetes > Streptosporangiales > Streptosporangiaceae > Nocardiopsis > Nocardiopsis fusca. Next base: position 55,679 of record NYMS01000031.1, on the reverse strand, counting down.
TCGAGTACTTCGCCCGGGCCGCGCACGAGCAGTACGGCCTGCCGTACACCATCGTCCGCCCCTTCAACTGCGTCGGCACCGGAGAGGTCAGGGCCGTGGACGCCCCCACGACCGGGTCGGGCGACATCGAACTCGCCATGAGCCACGTCGTGCCCGACCTCATCCACAAGCTGTTGCTGGGCCAGGACCCGCTCCGCATACTCGGTTCGGGCCACCAGGTACGCCACTTCACCGCCGCACGCGACCTCGTGGCCGGGATCGCGACGGCGATCGAGCACCCCCGGGCCCTGAACGAGGACTTCAACCTCTCGTCACCGACAGGGTGCACGATCCGGGAACTCGCCGAACTCATCCACCTCAAGGTCCGGGGGCCGGAGGCCGTGCTCAGGATCGCGAGCGATCCGCCCTACCCGACCGACGTGGCACAGCGCCAGCCCGACGTCTCCAAGGCCCGCGAGCTTTTGGGCTGGGAGGCGACGACCACGCTGGAGGAGACGCTCGACGAGGTGATCCCCTGGGTGAGCAGGGCCTACGAGGAGAAACTGCTCTGAGAGCGGGCCGGGGCGGGGGTGCTTCGTCCGGCGGCCGGACGTGACCACCCCGCCTCCGCGGGCCGGACGGGCGCGGGGGCGTCCGGCCGGGGCCCGCCCGACGGACACGGGGCGGCCGTGCCCGGTCAGCGGGCCGGTGGCTCGGACGCGGAGCCGGAGCGCACGTGCGCGCGCACTCCCTGCAGGCCGAACAGGATGAGCAGCTCGACCGCGCCTCCGTCCGCGCTGCCCAGCCAGTGCGGCAGGGACGTGTCGAACTCGGCCGCCTCGCCGGGCGGCAGCGTCAGGTCGCGATCGCCGATCACGAGCCGCAGGCGACCGCTGAGCACGTACAGCCACTCGAAGCCCTCGTGCGTCTGCGGGGTCGGTTCGAGCGGTTCCGGCCGCGCGGGGATGATCATCTTGAACGCCTGCGTACCGCCCGGCCGCCTCGACAGCGGGACGAAGACCATCCCGAAGCGCCGGATCGGCTTGAGATGGATCCGGGGGTCGCCCGTGCGCGGGGCTCCGACGAGGTCGTCCAACGGGACGTCGTAGGTACGGGCCAGCGGCAGCAGCAGCTCCAGGGTCGCCCGGCGCCGCCCGCTCTCCAGCCGGGACAGGGTGCTCTCCGACACCCCCGTCCTCGCCGCGAGGTCGGCGAGGGTGATGCCGCGGGCGCGACGCAGCGCACGCAGCCGCGGCCCCACCACCTCGAGCACGTCCTCGGTTTCACGGTCCACGAGACCATCTTGCCATAACCGCAAGTTTCCGTGCCAGGAGCGGCAACTCCGGAGAGACTGGGCGCACCTCGACAGAAGGAGTCCCGATGAGCACCACCGATGCGGCCGCGTTCTGGGACGGCGTCCACGCGGCCCGGCCGGCGGCCGACGAACCGCGGCCGAACGTCCGCCTCGTGGAGGCGGTCACGGACCTGTCTCCCGGCCGCGCGCTGGACCTGGGATGCGGTGGCGGAGGCGACGCGCTGTGGCTCGCCCGCCGGGGGTGGCACGTCACCGCCGTCGACGTCTCGGCCGTGGCGGTCGAACGGCTCGGCGGCCTCGCCCGCTCACACGGCCTGGGCGACCTGGTCACGGCCGAGCGGCACGACCTGCACGCGTCCTTCCCCGGGGGCCGGTTCGACCTGGTCGGCGCCCACTACCTCCACACCTCCTTCGACCTGGACCGGTCAGCCGTCCTGCGCGCGGCCGCGCACGCGCTGCGCCCCGGCGGGCGGCTGCTGGTCGTCGACCACGGCTCGACCGCGCCGTGGTCGTGGAACCAGGATCCCGACACCCGGTTCCCGACCCCGGGGGAGGTCGCCGCGGACATCGGCCTGGACCCGGCGACGTGGACGGTCGAGCGGGCCGACGCGCCCCGCCGGACCGCGACCGGGCCGGGCGGGCGCACCGCAGAGGTCATCGACCACGTCCTGCTCGTCCGCCGCACCGCGTGAGCAGGGGTACCGCTCCCCTCGTGAAGGAGGTTCCCATGCCCGTCCCCTCCCGCCGCGGCCTCCGCGGCGACACCCCGCCGCCCCGGACCGGAGACAGCGAGACCGAGGTCCTGCGCGGGTTCCTCGACTACCTCCGGGCCTCGATCGCCGCGAAGGTCGACGGCGTTCCCGAACCGCAGGTCCGGACGGCCGGGGTGCCGTCGGGCACGAACCTGCTCGGGCTGCTCAACCACCTGGTCCTCGTCGAGCGCTCGACGTTCCTCGGGGAGCGGGTCACCGACTGGCAGGCGACGTTTCGGGCCGCACCGGAGGACAGCGCGGCCGATGTCGTCGCCCGCTACCGGGAGGCGGTCGAGCGCGCCAACGGAGTCCTCGACCGGTGCGCCGACCTGTCCGCGCCGGTCCCCCGGCCGCGATCGGACCGCCCCGCTCCCAGCGTCCGCTGGGCACTCGTCCACATGATCGAGGAGACCGGCCGCCACGCCGGGCACGCCGACATCCTCCGCGAACTGATCGACGGCGCGACCGGGCGCTGACTCCGCCGCCGGCGTCCGGCGCCCCGGGGCGGGCTCCGCCGTTCAGGCCGTCCGGCCCGCCCGCTCCCGGGCGTGGTGCCGGGCGGCCTTCGCCCGGTTACCGCACCCCGCCATGGAGCACCAGCGGCGGGTGCCGTTCTTGGACGTGTCGAAGAAGTGCAGGACGCACGCGGGGCCGGCGCACGCGCGGATGCGGTCGGGGCGCCCGCGCAGGGTGAGGAAGTCGTCGGCCGCGCTCCAGGCCGGACCCCAGGCCGGCTGGTCGAACTCGACCGTGCTGTCGGGGACCCCGCCCCGGAGGAGGTGGCGCACGCTGCCGTGGGAGAGGACGTCGTTGAGGGCGTCCGTGGCCTCGGAGTCCTCGGGGTCCTCGACCAGGCGGGCAAGGGTGTCGCGGACGCGCAGGAGCCGTCCGAGGGCGGCGGTGTCGGCGGTGAAGCGGTCGGACAGCCCCGCCTCCCCCAACCACTGGCGCAGCCCGTCGAGGGAGTCGAGCAGGTCGAAGGCGTCGGAGCCCACCACCCAGCGGGTGTTGAGCAGGTCCACGGCGAGCGGCTCCCCCACGAGCGGCCGCCGGCGGACCATGTGCCTCTCCTCCGTCACCGCTGCCCCCTGAAGGTCGTCCCCGGCTCATGCGCTCCGGGGGATGGCCGGGATCCTACCAAGCAACCTACCTAACCACTCAAAGCAACTTCAGCGGTTGACCGAAGACTATCTAACCCTTAAAGTCATTTTCGACGGTTACAGCAGCGGGCGATCAGCCCCTGACGGGACAAGAGGTGCGCCATGGCGCCGACCAACCTGAAGACCGGGCACGTGGGCCTGAACATCACCGACCTCGGACGCTCACGCGATTTCTACGTGCGCGTCTTCGGCTTCGACGTGATGGGCGAGGGCACGGAGGAGGGCCGCGAGTACGCCTTCCTCGGCCGCGACGGCCAGCTGGTGCTGACCCTCTGGCAGCAGGGCACCGAGGGCTTCCGCAAGGACGCCGCCGGACTGCACCACCTGTCCTTCCAGGTGGACACGGTCGAGGAGGTCCGCCGGGCCGAGGCCGAGCTCCTGGAGATCGCCGTGGACTTCGCCTACGACGGCGTGGTCCCCCACGGGGAGGGCGCGGACTCCGGGGGCGTCTTCTTCCACGACCCGGACGGCATCCGCCTGGAGATCTACGCGCCCACCGGCGCCGAGGGGACCAAGGCACCGGTCGCCGCCGCACCCACCTGCGGATTCTTCTAGCCCCCACCCCACAGTCCGCTCCGGTCCGCGCGGTGCCCCGGCCGGGGCACCGCGCCCACAGCAGGAAAGGAGGAGGGCATGACCGGCTACCACCCGGGGGAGCTCGAGGTCCAGCACCGGGCCGCCCTCACCGACCAGGCCGCCTTCTCCGCGGGAGCCGTCCGCCAGGAGATCCCCGACGTCGCCGCCGACTTCCTCGCCGCCCAGACCCTGCTCGTCGTCGGCGCGGCCGATGAGCGGCTCGACATGTGGTGTTCGCTCCTCACCGGCCCTCCCGGGTTCCTCCGTGCCCGTGACGGGCACACGCTCGACGCCGCCGCCCTCCCCCGTCCCGGCGACCCCCTGGCCGGGGTCCTCGGCCGGGGCTCCACCCCGCTCGGCGCCGTGGCGATCGAACCCGCCACCCGGCGGCGCATGCGGATCAACGGCACGGCCGTCCGGCACGGGGACGGGCTGCGGATCAGGACCGCACAGGTCTTCGCGAACTGCCCCAAGTACATCCAGAAGCGCACGCTGAGCCCCGTGCCCGCGGACCGGGGCCCCGTGGTCGGGGCGGACCGGCTGACCGAGGAGCAGGTGAACCTGCTCGGCCGGGCCGACACCTTCTTCGTCGCCACCGCCGACAGCACCGGCGACGCCGACGCCAACCACAGGGGCGGCGCCCCGGGCTTCCTGCGCGTGCACTCCCCCACACTGCTCAGCTGGCCCGACTACGTCGGCAACGCCATGTTCAACACCCTGGGCAACCTGCGGCTCAACCCGAGGGCCGGGCTCCTGGTACCCGACTGGGAGACCGGTGGCCTGCTCCAGCTCACCGGCACCGCCCGCACCCTCTGGGGAGACGGACCCGGCGACCGCAGGGTCGAGTTCGCGCTCGACCGCCTGGTCGCCGCGCCCTCCGGCGGACTCCGGTCCGAGGGCGCGCCCCACTACTCCAGGTTCAACCCGCCGATCGCACCGACCGACCCGAGGGGAGCCCTCCGATGAAGGTCCACGTGGACATGGCCCTGTGCGAGAGCCACGGCCAGTGCGTCTTCGCCGCGCCGGACGTGTTCTCCTTCGACGAAGACGAGGAGCTGCTGTACGAATCCGCGCCCGGGCCCGGCCTGCGCGCGGCGGTCGAACAGGCCGCCCGGAGCTGTCCGGTCCGCGCCGTCAGGCTCACGGACGGCCCGGAGTGAGGCGCCCGGAATCGGTGGTCGTGGTGGGCGCGGGCCTGGCCGGACTGCGGGCCTCCACCGCCCTGCGCGCACGCGGGTTCGACGGCCGCATCACCCTGGTGGGCGAGGAGCCGCACGGCCCCTACGACCGTCCCAGCCTGTCGAAGGCGGTGCTGACCGGTCAGCGCACCGCCGCGGAGACCGACCTGCCCATCGCCCCGGACCTGGACGCGTCGTGGCGCCTGGGCCTCAGGGCGGTCCGGTTGGACCGGGCCGGCCGCAGCCTGTCGCTGAACGACGGCACGACCCTGGCCTACGACGGCCTGGTGATCGCCACCGGAGCCGCGGCCGCCCCCTGGCCGGGTCCCGGAGTGCCGCCGCCGGGTGTGCACACACTGCGCGGGCGCCGGGACGCCGTCGGCCTGCGCGGGGCGCTGTCGGGCGGCGGAGGACTGCTGGTGGTCGGGGCGGGTTTCCTCGGTGCCGAGGTCGCCTCGGCGGCCCGCTCGCTGGGGCTTCCCGTGACCCTCGTGGGCACGGGCCGCTGGCCCATGGAACGGGCGGTCGGTCCGGTGGTGGCCTCGGTCCTGGCGGGCGTCCAGGCCGGAGCGGGGGTCGACCTCCGCCCCAGGACGACGGTGGCGGGCTTCCTCGGCGACCGGACGCTGGAGGGCGCCGTGCTGTCCGACGGCACCCGGATACGGGTCGGGACCGCCCTGCTCGCCCTGGGCGCACGGCCCAACACCGGCTGGCTGCGCGGTTCGGGACTCCGGCTGAGCGACGGCCCGTCGGGCGGGGTGCACTGCGACCGCCGCGGGAGGGCGCTGGAGGAGGACGGCGGGCCGGCGGACGGCATCGTGGTGCTGGGCGACGTCGCGGCCGTGCCCCATCCCCTGCCCGACCGGGGTTCCCCCTCGCACCTGTCCATCGGCCACTGGAGCGAGGCCGTCGACCGCGCCGACACGGTCGCCGCCGCACTGCTGGGCCAGGAGAGCCCGGTCGAGGAGACGGTCCCCTCGTTCTGGTCCGACCAGTTCGGGCTGCGGATCCGGTCGGTGGGCCTGCCGCGGTTCGCCGACCGTACCGAGGTACACGACCACGATCCCGTGCGCTCCCGGCTCGAGGTCACCTACCACCGGGGCGGACGGATGGTGGGGGCCCTGACAGTGAACCGCACCTCCCGGCTGGCCGCCCACCGGGAACGGGTGCGGCGTGAGTGGAACCGGGGCCGCGCCCCCGTGTGACGCCCCGGTCGTCGCCGGGGCGGGGCGGTGTGGCGCCCCGCGCGTGCGGGGCACCGGGTCGCCGGGGCGCTCTCGGGCGCCCCGGCGGCCCCGGGAGCCGGGGAGCCGCCCGGACGGTGGGCGCCTCCCCGGGTCCGGGTCCGGATCCTCACACGGGGCCCTCCCGCAGCCCCGCGGTGATCCGGTGGTAGAGGCCGCCGGAGGTCAGGCCGCCGTCGACGACCAGTTCCGCCCCCGTCACGTACCGGGAGGCCTCCGACAGCAGGAACAGCACCACGTCGGCGACCTCCCCGGGTTCGGCCACCCGGCCCGCGGGCACCGAGCGCAGGCTCTCCTCGACGAAGTCGTCGGCCCCCGAGCGCAGCAGCGGGGTGTCCACCAGGCCGGGGTGCAGGGAGTTGACCCGTACGCCCCAGGGGGCGAACTCCAGCGAGCCCACCTTGCTCAGGCCGCGCACGCCCCACTTGCTGGCGCCGTAGGAGGCGGAGAAGTAGCCCGTCATCCCGGCGACGGAGGACACGTTGACCACCGACGCCGACCCCGAAGCGCGCAACAGCGGAGCCATGGACCGCATTCCGTAGAACACGCTGGACAGGTTGACGTCGAGCACCCGGCGCCAGTCCTCGTCCGTGGTGTCGGCGATCCCGAAGCGGTGGCTGACCCCGGCGTTGTTGACCAGCCCGTCGAGGCGTCCGCCGTCCTCGTCCGCGATCCGGTCGCGCAGGCGCGCCCAGTCCTCGGGGTCGGCCGCGTCCAGGCGGGCGGACCGCGCCGTTCCTCCCCGCTCACCGACCTCCCGGGCGGTGCGCTCGCCCCCTTCCCGGTCCAGGTCCGCCACCCAGACCCGGGCCCCCTCGCGCCCCAGCGCCAGGGCCTCGGCCCTGCCCATACCGCCCGCGGCGCCCGTCACCAGGACGACGCGCCCGGCCAGCCCGTGTCCGGCTCCGCCGTCCGGGGAATCCGCTGCCCGCATGTCCCCCTCCCCTCAGTCGATCGGCAGTTCGGTGCCGCGCGTCTCGGTGACGAACAGGACGGTCACCAGCGTCACCAAGGCGGTGAGGACGAAGTAGCCCGCGGGCGCCAGCGGCTGTCCGGTGGCACTGATCAGCCAGGTCGCCACGAAGGGCGCGGTTCCGCCCAGGAGGGTGTTGGTGACGTTGTTGCCGAGGGCGATCCCGCTGTAGCGGGTGGAGGCGCCCAGCATCTCGGCGTAGGTGACGAACGAGGCGCCGTTGACGACCGAGACGCACACGAACAGGACGGTCTGGCCCACGATCGCGGCCCAGGCCGGGCCGGCCGACATCATCACGAACATCGGGAAGCCCAGGAGCACGGCCCCGACACTGCCGATGAGGATGACCTTCTTCCGGCCGATGGTGTCGGCCAGGTAGCCCGAGAGCGGCAGGGTGGCGGCGCCGATGACCATGGCGACCGAGGTCGAGGTGAAGGCCAGCTGGGGGGAGTGCCCCGCCGTGGTCTGGAGGTAGGTGGCCGCGTACACCGAGACGATGTAGTAGCCGCCGGTGATCACCGCGCCCAGACCGATGATCTTCAGCACGGACCGCCAGTTGGTGACCAGCAGGGTCCGGATCGGCATGCGCTCGGTCTCGCCCTGGTCCGCCAGCTGCTTGAACTGCGGGGTGTCGTCCAGGTGGCTGCGGATGTAGAGGCCGATGATGCCGATGGGCAGGCTGAGCAGGAACGGCAGGCGCCACGCCCAGTCCAGCATCTGCTGCTCGGTGAAGGCCGTGGTGAAGGCGAGCGCCACCAGCGAGGCGAACAGTGAGCCGAAGTAGGTGCCCGAGTTGACCAGCGAGGTCTGGGTGGCCCGCCAGCGGGCCGGGGCGGACTCGGCCACGAAGGCGTTGGCCCCGCCCAGCTCGCCGCCCGCGGCGAAGCCCTGGACGCAGCGGCACAGGACCAGCAGGGTGGTCGCCCAGACGCCCAGCGTGTAGTAGTTGGGCAGCACGCCGATGGCGGCGGTGGCCAGGACCATCAGCAGGATGGTCCAGGACAGGGCCCGCTTGCGCCCGTAGCGGTCCCCGATGTGGCCGAAGAAGATCCCGCCGGGCACGCGCATGAAGAACGCGACGGCGAAGGCGGCGAACGTGCCCATCAGGGCCGCCGTCGGGTCCTCGGAGACGAAGAAGAGCATGGCCACGAACGTGGCCATGTAGCCGTAGATGCCGAAGTCGTAGTACTCGACGACGGTGCCGAGGATCGCCGCCCGGATGACCTTCATCCGCGACTGGAAGCCCGCCTCCGGTGCCGGTGAGGGCCCGGACGCCGACTGCTGGTGGAGTGACATGCTGCCTCCCTGGGGCAGGGTCGGATCGGTGTGTGCGCCGTCCGGTTCCGTGGGTTCGGGGGATGACGGAGGGCTGGGGCGTGGGCTGTCGGCTGAGGAGGGCTCAGCGGGAGCCGTACGCCGGGGAGGACCGTGCGAAGCGTCCGGTGCGGGTCGGTGGGCGGGTGGGGGCGGTCGCGCGGCTTCCTCGGACCGGTCCCGGCTCGCGGGAGGTCGTCCGGACTCCCGGACACGGACCGCCTAGCCCCGCCCCGCCGCTCCCCGCCCGGCGATGCGGCCCATGGTCAGGGCGTTGGCGACCGCGTTGCCGCCGCCGACGTAGCGGGGGCCGAGGACCCCGGCGCCCGCCTCGCCCGCGGCGAAGAGTCCGGGGACCGCGGTTCCGGTGCGGTCGCGCACGGCGGCCGAGGAGTCGATCTCCAGGCCGGCGTGCGTGCAGACGATCTCGGCCGGCAGGATGCGGGCCGCGTGGTAGGGGGCGGTGTCCAGGGGAGCGGGGTTGTCCCGCGCCCCCTTGCCGCGCAGGGTCAGGTGGCGCAGGAAGTCGGGATCCTCTCCTCGGGGCAGCCGGGAGTTCCAGGTCCGCACCGTGGCGAGCAGCGCCGCCTCGGGCACCCCCATGAGGGAGGCCAGCTCCTCCAGGGTGTCGGCGCGCAGGGTGCGGCCCGCGTCGGCCTCCTCCGTGACGCGTTCGGGCGTCCAGTCCGCGTACCCGGCGGGCAGCGAGGCCCTGGCCCGGTCGTCGAAGACGCACCACACGGAACCGCCCTGGGCGTCGATGATGCCGGTGGAGACGGCGTAGGAGGCGTCCTCGTCCATGAAGCGGCGCCCGGCCCCGTTGACGTACACGCGTGAGAGCGGGGGGAAGCCCGACTGCCAGTGGTGATGGCGCTGGAAGTAGACGGTGGGCAGCCGCAGCCCCCAACCCGCGCCGGTGACGGAGGCCCCCACCTGCTCGGCGAAGCGCAGGTGGTCGCCCCGGCTGCCGGGCGCGGCCACGACGAACGCGTGCTCGCCCGCCTCCAGGGCGTCCGGGTAGTACTCCTTGAGCAGTTCGGGGTCCCGGGCCAGGCCGCCGGTGGCGACCACCACGGCGTTCGCGCGGACGGTGACCCCGTCGGCGACCACGCCGCGCACCCGGCCGTCCTCGAACAGCAGGTGCCGCACCCGGGTGTTGAGCACGGTCTCGACCCCGTGGCGGCGGCAGGCCGCGGCGAGCACCCGGACCAGGCCGAGCCCCTGGTCGGCGGGGACGTGGCCGCGCCAGACGTCCTCGACCCCGGCGCGGGTCAGGCCGGGCGTGTGGGCGTCGGTGGAGGTCCGCCCCGGGAACCCGGCGCCCAGGCCGATGAGCCACTCCAGGGTGGGTCCGGCGTTCTCGCAGAAGGCGCGGACCAGCCCGGGTTCGAGCATCCACTGGTTGAGGTCCATGTAGTGCTGGTAGAAGCGCTCGGCGCTGTCCTCCACGCCCGCGCCGCGCTGGACGCTGGTCGCGGCGGCCGTGAAGAGCCCGGCGGAGAGCTGGGTGGAGCCGCCCAGCTCAGGCTCGGACTCGAACAGCAGGACGCGCGCGCCCTCCTCGGCCGCGGTGACGGCCGCGGCGAGTCCGGCCCCTCCCCCGCCGACCACGACGACGTCGGCGCTCTCCTCGAGGTCGAGGCGGTCGTCGGTCTCAGACATGGCGGGACCCCCCGTCGACGGCGATGCTGTGCCCGGTCACGTAGCGGCTGCTGTCGGAGAGCAGGAAGAGCAGGACACCGACGACCTCCTCGGGGGAGCCGACCCGGTGCAGCGGGACGTTGTCGAGGGCGGCGGCCAGGGCCTCGGGGTCGTCCTGGAGCCAGCGCGTCATCTCGGTGTCGATGAAGCCGGGGGCGATGGAGTTGACGCGCAGCCCCCTGTCGCCGAGCTCGACGGCGAGGGACTCGGTCAGGTGGGCGACGGCGGCCTTGGAGGCGCAGTAGGCGGCACGGCCCCGGCGCACGCGCACCGCCGACACCGAGGACATGTTGACGATCACGCCGCCGCGACGCATGTGGCGGGCGGCGGCCTGGGCGCCGTGCAGAACGCCCTGGACGTTGACGTCGAGAACGGTGGACATCTGCTCGGCGGTGATCTCGCCGACGGGGGCGTGGGGGAAGACCCCTGCGTTGTTGACCCAGTAGTCGAGGGAGCCGAACTCGTCGGAGGCGGCGCGGGCGAGGTCGTCGTGCTGCTCGGGCACGACCACGTCGACACGCCGGGCGGCGACCCGGCCGGGCCGCTCGCTCAGTGCGCCCTCGGCCAGGTCGCGGTTGATCTCGTCGGCGGTCCGCTTCATGTCGACGTCGTTGATGTCGGCCGCGACGACGTTGACGCCGCGGCTGGCCAGGGCGGCGGCGAAGCTGCGGCCCATGCCGCGTGCGGCCCCGGTGACGACGGCGGTGCGGCCGGCCATCTCGGGGTGGACGGCCTCCATCACGCGGTGGACGACGCGGGCGGGGCCGGTGCCCTCGTGCTGGGTCATGGTGTGCGGCCTTTCCGTGGGTGTGGTGGGACCGGGTCGGGGTGGCGGGGCCGGGGCCGGGCGGCGGGACGGGTCCGGACGGGGTTCAGGCTGTGTCGTCGCGCCGGACGTCCCGGCGCGCGACGCGCCAGGCCTCCCCGTCGCGGACCAGACGGTCGCTGATGGTGGTGAGGCGCAGGATTCGGGTGTCGCCCGTCACTCGGGTGCCGACGACCTGGAGATAGGCGCTGACCTGCGCGTGCGTGGTGTCCGCCGACTCCACGAGGAGGTTGGTGACCACGTGGCGGCGCACCTCGCCCGCCTCCCGGGCCGCGTGCGCGAAGTCCTCGGCGAAGGCGCGCAGGCGGTCGCGCCCCACGACGGGCGCGGGATAGGTCGGCGAGTGGAACTCACCGTCGGGGGCGAAGGTCCGGGCCCAGGCTTCGGCGTGGCCGCCGTCGATCAGGTGGGACTGGCGCGCGTAGAGCTGCTGGATGCCGATGACCAGCGCACTGTCCATGACCTTCCCCCCACATGTGCGATAATCGCACTACGTGTGCAATTAAGGATTAACGTATGTGTCGCACGTCACCTGCGTCAAGAGGCGGGAGGTGTATCTTCGCGATGCGAGAGGAGCCAGATGCCCGAGACACCGGCCGACAGGCCCAACACCCGGACTTCCAAGACCCTGCACAACGGGATCGAGGTGTTGGAGCTGCTCAGCCGCAGTCCGCACGGACTGACGCTCACCGAGATCGCCGAGGGGGTGGGGGTGCACCGCACGGTCGCCCACCGGCTGGTGCGCACGCTGGAGGAGCACCGGCTGTGCAAGCGCGGCCCCTTCAAGCGCATCACCCTGGGACCCGGGCTGATCGCGCTGGCCGAGTCGGTGGAGGCGGACCTGCGCCAGGTCGCCGGTCCGGTCCTGGCCGAGCTGGCCGAGGCGCAGGGGGCCACCGCGCACCTCGTCGTCCCCGAGGGCGAGGACGAGGCGCGGGCGCTGATGGTGGTGGAGCCGCGCCGGGCCACCGCCCACATCGCCTTCCGGACGGGGCGGATCGACCCCATCGACAAGGGGTCGGCCGGGCTGGCGCTGCTCGCGGCCATGCCGCCCCGGCCGGGGGAGCGCGAGGAGGTCGCCCTGGCGCGCGAGCGGGGCTACGCCGTCTCCCACGCCGAGGTGACCAACGCGGTGACCGGGGTCTCGGCCGCGGTCGTCGGGGCACGGGCCGAGCCGGTGGCCAGCGTCGGCATCTCGGTCCTGGAACTGGACGACCCCGCTCCCTTCGGAGCCGCCGTGCGGGAGGCGGCCCACCGGATCGCCGGGATGGTGCACCTGCCCTGAGCCGGCCTGCCCGGCGGCCCCGGCCCCCCGGGCCGCCCCCCGGGCCGGTCTGGCGTGTGTCCTCGCCCCGCACCCCCCGCGCCGCCATACTCGGAAGGGCGTGCGCCCCGTGTCGGCGCGGCCGTGTACGCCCCCGCCGGCGGACACGCACACGCGGCGGCCGTCCCCCGGCCCCGTCCGCGGATCCCAGCGCAGAGCCCGGAGGAGCACCATGACCAGTAGCCAGCGGACCCCGACCGGCCAGGACCAGGGCTGGCCGAGCCTGGTGGTGGACGAGTGGACCGACACCCGCGACACACTGCACATGTGGACCCAGATCGTCGGCAAGGTCCGGCTGGCCCAGGCGCCGATGGTCAACCACTGGTGGCAGGTCCCGCTCTACGTCTCCCCCCGCGGGCTGACCACGTCGTCCATGCCCCACGGGACGCGCCTGTTCGACATGGAGTTCGACTTCGTCGACCACCAGCTGCACATCCGCTCCAGCGACGGCGGGCAGGAGCGGGTGGCCCTGGAGCCCAAGACGGTGGCCGCGTTCTACCGCGAGACCACGGAGGCGCTCGCCCGCCTCGGCCTCGACGTGCAGATCTGGCCCCACCCGGTCGAGGTGGAGCGCGCGGTCCCGTTCGCCGAGGACACCGAGCACGCCTCCTACGACCCCGACCACGCCCGGCGGTTCTGGGGCCAGCTGGCGGCGGGCCACCGCGTGCTCAGCGCGTTCCGGTCGCGGTTCATCGGCAAGAGCAGCCCGGTGCACTTCTTCTGGGGGGCCATGGACCTGGCCTGCACCCGCTTCTCCGGGCCCACCGCTCCCCCGCACCCGGGCGGCGCGCCCAACTGCGCCGACTGGGTCATGGTCGAGGGCTACTCCCACGAGCTGGCCAGCTGCGGCTTCTGGCCCGGCGGGAGCAGGGAGGGCACCTTCTACGCCTACGCCTACCCCGAGCCCGAGGGCTACGCCGGGTACCCCGTGCGCCCGGAGGGGGCGGCCTACAGCGCCGAACTGCAGGAGTTCGTGCTCCCCTACGAGGCCGTGCGCACCGCGGACGACCCCGACGCCACGCTGCTGGAGTTCCTCCAGAGCACCTACGAGGCCGCCGCGGAGGCCGGCGGCTGGGACCGCGGGGCCCTGGAGGACGATCCGGCCCGGCGCGCCGGGGCCCGCTGACCGCGGCCGCCCGCGGCCTCCCCGGCGGCCGCGGGCGCGGGACCCCGGTGCCCGCGTGCGGGGCCGCGGCGGCGCCGGGCCCCGCGCCGTTTACGCGTTCTCGCCACGGGTAGCGGCGTGCACGCGTTTCGGCCACACGGGAAGGGGTGGTGTCGGTGCCGTCCAGGGACAGGATCGCCGAACCATGGGGGTCGCGCACCCCCTACGGTCCCGGCCAGGAATGGCCGGTCAGAGTGGACGGCCACCTGGCCGAGGGGGTGGGCCCCGACCAGGTGGACCGCTGGGTGCGGTCCGCGTCGATCCTGCACTCCAACGGCGACGCGCTCGACATCGCGGTCAAGGACGACCGGATCGTGGGGGTGCGGGGCCGGGAGGAGGACCGGGTCAACCACGGGCGCCTGGGCCCCAAGGACCTCTACGGGTGGCAGGCCAACCACTCGCCCGACCGGCTCACCCGGCCCCTGGTCCGCCGGGACGGCGAGCTGGTCGAGACCGACTGGGACACCGCGATGGACCTGGTCGTGCGGCGCAGCGGGGAACTGCTCGACGAGCGGGGCCCCAGCGCGATCGGCTTCTACACCAGCGGCCAGCTCTTCCTGGAGGAGTACTACACCCTCGCCGCCATCGGGCACGGCGCCATCGGCACCAACCACATGGACGGCAACACCCGGCTGTGCACGGCCACCGCCGCCGCCGCTCTCAAGGAGTCGTTCGGCTGCGACGGACAGCCCGGCTCCTACACCGACATCGACCACGCCGACGTCATCGCCCTCTACGGCCACAACATGGCCGAGACCCAGACGGTGCTGTGGACGCGCGTGCTCGACCGGCTCGCCGGGCCCAACCCGCCCCGGGTCCTGTGCGTGGACCCCCGGCCGACCCCGGTGGCGCGGGAGGCCGCGCTGCACCTGGCGCCGCTGCCGGGGACCAACGTCGCGCTGATGAACGGCATCCTGCACGAGATCATCCGGCGGGACATGGTCGACCACGACTACGTCGACGCCCACACGGTCGGCTACGACGACCTGGCCGAGCTGGTGGCCGGGTACCCGCCCGAACACGCCGCCGGGATCTGCGGGGTCCCCGCGGAGCGGATCCGCGAGGCCGCCGAGCTCCTGGGCGGCGCCGAGCGGCTGATGTCGACCGTGCTCCAGGGCTTCTACCAGTCGCACCAGGCGACCGCCGCGTCCGTGCAGGTCAACAACATCCACCTGATCCGCGGCATGCTTGGCAGGCCGGGCGCGGGCGTCCTCCAGATGAACGGGCAGCCCACGGCGCAGAACACGCGCGAGTGCGGCGCCGACGGCGACCTCACGGGCTTTCGCAACTGGAGCAACGACGACCACATCAGCGACCTCGCCGCGGTGTGGAACCTCGACCCGATGCGGATCCCGCACTACGCGCCGCCCACGCACGCGATGCAGATCATGCGGTACGCCGAGAAGGGGTCGATCCGGTTCCTGTGGGTCAGCGGCACCAACCCCGCGGTGTCGCTGCCCGAGCTGGCGCGGATCCGCGCGCTGCTCGCGAGGGAGGGGCTGTTCCTGGTGGTGCAGGACATCTTCCTGACCGAGACGGCCGAACTCGCCGACGTGGTGCTGCCCGCCGCGACCTGGGGCGAGAAGACGGGCACGTTCACCAACACCGACCGCACCGTCCACCTGTCCGACAAGGCCGTCGAGCCGCCCGGCGAGGCCCGGTCGGACCTGGACATCTTCCTCGACTACGCCCGGCGGATGGACTTCCGTGACAGGGACGGCGCGCCGTTCCCGCAGTGGCACGACCCCGAGTCGGCCTTCGAGGCCTGGAAGGGGGCCACCGCCGGACGGCCGTGCGACTACACCGGCATCACCTACGACATGCTGCGCGGCGGCAGCGGCGTGCAGTGGCCCTGCAACGACCAGAACCCGGGCGGCACCGAGCGCCTCTACGCCGACGGCCGGTTCTGGGCGGCGCCCGACCAGTGCGAGAGCTACGGCCGCGACCTGGTCACCGGGGCGCCGCTGGAACCGACCGAGTACAAGGCGATGAACCCCGAGGGCCGGGCGGTCATCAAGGCCGCCGAGTACCTGCCGCCGCACGAGGAGCCGGGCGGGGAGTACCCCTTCGCGCTCATCACCGGCCGCACCCTCTACCACTTCCACACGCGGACCAAGACCGGGCGCGCCCCGCAGCTGCAACGGGCGGCCCCCGAGGTCTGGGTGGAGGTCTCGCCCTCCGACGCCCGGGAGGCCGGGATCTCCGAGGGCGATCCCGTCGAGGTGGCCTCGCCCCGCGGGGTGGTCCGGGCGCGGGCGCGGATCAACGACATCCGACCCGGAGTGCTGTTCGTCCCGTTCCACTACGGCTACTGGGACAGGAGCGCCGACGGGGACTCCGTCGACCGGGACCGGGCGGCCAACGAGACGACGGTCACCGACTGGGACCCGGTGTCCAAGCAGCCCCTGTTCAAGACCTCGGCGGCCCGGCTGCGGCGCCTGGGCCCGGGGGACGGCTCGCCCGCGCCCGCGCCGACGACGACCGCGTCCCGGCCGACCGGCACCGGGGTGCCCGAGACCGTGGGCGGGCCCGGCGCCGCCTCGGGGGAACACGTCACCGGAGGTGGGCGATGAGGATCACCGTGGCGCTGCGCGAACTGCACGACGCCGAGAGCGCCCTGGCCGGGGAACTGCTCAGGATCGCCGACCGGCACGAGAAGGAGCAGGAGGTCCACCACGTGGCCCGGGACCTGGTCCGCTGGTCGCGTGACCACGTGCGGGAGATCGCCGAGGCCGCTCCCCGCTACGGCCTGGACCTCGGGGAGCCGGAGCCGGAGAACCCGGAGCCGCCCACCGAGGAGGCGGGCGAGCTGCCGGGGGACGACTCCGACCCCGACCTGCTGCTCCTGGCGGACCTGCGCCGGCTGTACCGCATGGCGGCGGGCGTGTCCCTGGACTGGGACCTGCTCGGGCAGGGCGCGCAGGTGACCGCGGACGCCGAACTGCTCGCGCTCACCAAGCGGTGCCACCCGCAGTCGCTGCGGCAGATGAAGTGGGCCGACGCGATGCTCAGGACGGTCTCGCCGCAGATCCTGGCCACCTGAGGGCCGCGCGGATCCGTCCGCGGACCCGCGCACCGCCCCGTCGGCGCCGGGCTCACCTCCCGGTGAGGTCGGCCAGGGCCGCGGCCGCGGCCCGCCCGCCGCTGACCAGGGCCCCCTGGAGCGAGGGCGTGTCGCGGTGGTCGCCCGCGACGTAGAGGCCCTCCTCCAGACGGACGGGACGGCGCAGGTCGCCCAGGGGCGGCGGCGCCGCGGGCAGGGCGTCGGGCACGTGCACCGTCTCCAGGTGTTCCCAGTCCCCGTCGCGCACGCCCAGGATCCCGGCGGCCTCGGCGCGCACCTCGGCCTCGGGGGGCTGGTCGCGGCCCACGGTGGAGGAGGCGATCAGCGCCCGGCCGGGCGGCGCGTAGGACGGGGCGGTGGCCGTCAGCACCATGACGCTGGTCAGCCCGGTCCGGGCGCGCCGGGAGCGCCCGTCCACGTGCAGGAGCGGGTCGTCGTCCGACCCGGCGGGGCGGGAGTGGTAGTAGGTGGTGGCGGGGTTGAGCACCGGCGCGGGCAGCGAGGGCAGGAGCTTGGGCACCGCGCCCGGACCGACCGCGACCACGACGGCGCGGGCCTCCACGGTCCCCGCCTCGGTGCGCACCCGCCCCGGCGCCACCTCGTACGCGGGCGTCCCGAGCAGGAACCGCGCGCCCCCGGCACGCGCCGCGAGCTGGTCGGAGACGGCCTGGATCCCGGCCTCCGGAACGGCCAGGCGGCCCCGCGCGAAGCTGCGCC
The DNA here is from genome assembly GCA_002529455.1 of Glycomyces fuscus. GTDB lineage: Bacteria > Actinomycetota > Actinomycetes > Streptosporangiales > Streptosporangiaceae > Nocardiopsis > Nocardiopsis fusca. The sequence goes on along the minus strand of NYMS01000031.1, from coordinate 38,391 downwards.
AGACCAGGTCGTTGACCCGGCTGGACGTGCTCAGGGACTCGTCGAGGAAGACACCGGTCAGGAAGGGGCGCACCAGGGTGTTCACGGCCCTCCTGCCCAGGCCGAGCCGCCGCAGCGCGGTGAGGGTGTCGGTCTCGGGGCGGGCCTTGATCCGGTCGGCCGGCTCCAGCGCGTCCGCGGCCACGGCGCGCAGCAGGCGCAGCAGGTCGGAGGGCCGTACGAGCGAGCCGGACAGCAGGGACAGCGACGACAGGGCGCCGGAGGGCGAGGGGTGCAGCCGCAGCAGCCCCCGGTCGGTGCGCACGGCCATCCCCTTGGGGAAGGTCCGCAGGCGCAGGGCGTCCAGGTCCATGCGGCGCCGGACCGCCGGATAGGCGGTGTTGAGGATCTGGAAGCCGCGGTCGAGGATGTAGCCGTCCCGCACGTGGCTGCGGACGCGTCCCCCCACGGACTCCCCGGCCTCCACGACGGTCACGTCGAGTCCGGCGGCGGCGAGGTCGGCCGCGGCGACCAGCCCGGCCACGCCCGCCCCCACGACCACGGCGTCGCAGCGCTGCGGCAGATCGGTCATCGCCCCAGCGTAGGCCAGCCGCCCGCGCCCGGCCCGGACGCGGAGCGGCGTGCCGCGCGACCCCGGCGGACCCCCGGCCGCCCGGGGGCGCTCCGCGGGTCCGGGCACTCCCGGAGCGCCCCGGGAGTGCCCGCGGGCCGCCCGCCCACGGCTCCGCCCCCGCTCGGGACGCGCGTGTGCACGAAAAGCCGTTTCGGCGGCGGAACCGCACCTCTTACGGTCCCCCATCACCGTCCGTAACAGGAAAGGACGAGCCGACTACTTTTCGCGTCCGAACACGCTGGGTAACCCCATGGCGTCTCGTCGTCCTCCCAGCTCAGGCGGATCCCATGTCCCATGGCCACGACACCCCTCCCCTGACCACCATCGCGCCCTCCGACAAGCGCTACCCCGCGCTCAACCGGGGGTTCAACCAGCGGTGGATCGCCCGGCCCGACTACGTGCGGCTGGTGGGCTCGCCCGAGGGCGCCGCCCGCGCCCTGTCCGAGGCGGTCAACCAGACCCCGGCGCACCCGGACCGCACCCGGATCACGGTGCGCTCCGGAGGCCACTGCTACGAGGACTTCGTCTGCGGTGACGACGTCCGCGTGATCCTGGACGTCAGCCCCATGTGCGGGATCTACCGCGATCCCGTGCTGGAGGCGTACTGCGTGGAGGCGGGTGCCACCAACTGGCACGCCTACAGCCACCTGTACCCGCTCAGCGGCAGGGCCCTGCCCGGCGGCTCCTGCTACTCGGTGGGGACGGGCGGCCACATCACCGGGGGAGGTTACGGCCTGCTCTCCCGCCAGCACGGGCTCACCGTGGACTACCTGTACGCGGTGGAGGTGGCGGTGGTGCGGCCCGACCGCTCGGTCGAGCTGGTCGTGGCCACGCGGGACGATCCCGATCCCGACCGCCGCGAGCTGCTGTGGGCGCACACCGGGGGCGGCGGCGGGAACTTCGGGATCGTCACCCGGTTCTGGTTCCGCGACCTGCCCGAGCCCCCGTCGAACGTGCTGCTCACCGGGCGCTCGTGGAAGTGGTCCGACTTCACCAAGGAGGACTTCGCCGCCCTGGTCACGGCGTACGGCGCGTACTTCCGCGACCACCAGGACCCGGACGAGGCGTCCGGCAGGCTCTTCGCGCTGCTCAAGCTCAACCACGTCAGCAACGGGGAGATCGGCCTCGTCGCCCAGGTCGACGCCGACGACCCCGAGGGCGGGCGGGCCATGGAGGAGTTCCTGGAGGCCGTGGACGGGGGGATCGCGCCGAGGTCCGGGCAGATGACGGCACCCATGGGGGAGCACCCCGCGGTCCAGGGCATGCAGACCCCCCGGATGCTGCCCTGGCTGACGGCCACCCAGGTGCTCAACGGCTCCGGCGAGAACCGGTGCGGCAAGTACAAGTCGGCCTACCTGCGCAGGCCCTTCAGCCCGGCGCAGATCGAGGCCATGTGGGCCTATCTGGGCAAGGAGCACTACACGGACTACGTCAACAAGGAGGCCCTCATCCAGGTCGACTCCTACGGCGGGGCCGTCAACCATCCGCCGAGGGAGACCGCCGTGCCCCAGCGCGACTCCGTGCTCAAGGTGCAGTACCAGGTCTACTGGAAGCGCACCGAGCCGGAGTCCGACGTGGCCCGGCACATCGCGTGGATCCGCGACACCTACCGCAAGACCTTCGCCTCCACCGGCGGGGTCCCCGTGGTCGGCGACGCCACCGACGGGTGCTACGTCAACTACCCGGACGTCGACCTCGGCGATCCGGCCTGGAACACCTCGCGGGACCGCTGGTCGAAGCTCTACTACAAGGACTCCTACCCCCGGCTCCAGCGGGTGAAGAAGCGGTGGGACCCGCTCGACGTGTTCCGGCACCGGCAGTCGGTCGAACTCCCCACGGACGGCTCCGCACAGGGGTGAGAGGGCTCCCGGTCCGCTGTCGGGGCATGTGGAGAGGGCCCGCCGCGTGTGCGGCGGGCCCGTGGCCGCGGTGCCGCCCCGTGCGCGCCACGGGGCGGCGGACCCCGCAGCCTGTCAGTGAGTCAGCGGGTCAACGGGTCAACGGGTCAGCCGGTGTAGTTCGGGTCCGCGGGCATGGGGACGGGCGCCCCGGCCTCCTCGCGCTCCCGCTGCGCCTGCTCCTCCGCGAGCGCCTGCTCCTCCTCGCGCTCCCGCTGCGCCTGCTCCTCCGCGAGCGCCTCCTCCTCCGCGCGCTGCTCCTCGGACGGCACCGCGCACGGTTCGGCGGCCGCGCCGCTCTCCGCGGGCGGGGCGCCCGCGCCGGACTCCTCGGCGGGCTGCGCGGGCTCCTGGGAGGGGGTCGCCGGGCACTCGACCGGGGCGGGGGCCTCGGAGGGGGCGTCCGACTGGCCGGCCCAGGCGGGGGAGCCGCCGAACAGGGCGGCGGCCGCGAAACCGGCGACGATCAGGTAGTTCTTCAGGCGCATGTCAGTCCTCGTGTGTGGTTCGTGTGCGCGGGATACCGTCCCGCGCGGCGGTCCGGAGCCGGTCTCCTCACCCCGAGATCTCGACCGGGGTGCCGAGCGGCAGGTTCTGGGCCATCCAGGTGATGTCCTCGTTGGAGACCCGGACGCACCCGTGGCTGACCTGGCGGCCCAGGGCGTCCTCGTCGTCGGTGCCGTGCACGGCGAGCTGGCCGGGCCCGCCCGCGAACGTCTCCAACGTCTCGGAGAACCCGCTCAGCCCGAAGGCGTAGACCCCGTAGGGTCCCTCCGGGTCCGGCGGCTGGAGCAGCTCGGTGAAGTAGTAGCGGCCCCCGGGGGTGGGGGTCTCCCCCTCCCCGGTGCCGATCACCCCGGTACGCACCTCCTCGTCCCCGTCGAAGACGGTGAACTCGAAGTCGCCGGTGTCGACCTCCACGCGGTACTCCGTGGAGGTCAGCGACACCTCGTCGCTCCTGACCCAGCCCGTGGTGCCGTTCGGCCGGACCGGCAGCAGCACCTGGAGCCACTCGCCCTCGTTCCGCTCGACCAGGAAGGTGCGGTCCACCCCGAAGTCGTTGGGACTCTCAAGGGTGTGCAGCACCTCCCCGCCACCGGGCTCGGTGTGGACGTCGATCCCGTCGCCGAGGACCGTGGCGATCTCCACGCCCTCGGCTCCACCGCCGTCGCCCGCCGTGTCGGCGGCCGCCTCCGGTGCCGGTTCGTCGGCCGGAGCGGACGAGCAGGCCGTGAGCGCGGCCAGGACCGCGGCGGCCGTGAGGGACGTCAGGGCCCGCGTGGAGCGTGCGGACATCGTTGGGCGCATGGGATTCCATCCGGCTTCGCTTGGGGAGGCGTCCGGTGTGCTCGCGCTCCGGACGACAACGAAGACTGGCCCACGAATGTGAAGAACCCGTGTGCCCGTCGTGTGTGTCCCGTGTGGTGACCTGCGGCGGCTCCGAGGGCGCGATCCGGCGCCCCCGCGCACACGCGTACGATCGAGCCGCACCGAGGCCCGACCGGGCCGGAAGCCGATCGGAGGTCACCGTGTGCGCGCATGTGCTGGTCGCCGAGGACGACGTCAACCAGGCCGACCTCATCCGGCGCTACCTGGAGCACGAGGGGCACTTCGTCCGCGTCGTGCACGACGGGCGCGCGGCGGTCGCGGCGCACCACCGGGAGCGGCCCGACCTGGTCGTCCTGGACGTGATGATGCCGGTCATGAGCGGCCTCGACGCGTGCCGGGCCCTGCGCGCGGAGTCCGACGTGGCGGTGCTGATGCTCACCGCGCGCTCCACCGAGGAGGACCTGCTGACCGGGCTCGACCTGGGCGCGGACGACTACGTCACCAAGCCCTACAGCCCGCGTGAGCTCATGGCGAGGGTGCGCACGCTGCTGCGGCGGTCGCGCAGGGACCCCGACGACGCGGACCGGGTGCTGCGCGCGGGTCCGGTCGCGGTGGACCCGTCGCGCCACGCCGTGCGGGTGGACGGGGCCCCGGTCCAGTGCACGCCCGCCGAGTTCCAGCTGCTCGCCGCGCTCGCCGCGCAGCCCGGCCGGGTCCTGACGCGCGCCCAGCTGCTGGAGCACATCCACGGCATGAGCCGGTTCATCACCGAGCGCACCATCGACGTGCACGTGAAGAACCTGCGCCGGAAGCTGGAGCCGGATCCGCGCAGGCCGGTGCGGCTGGTGACCGTGTACGGCGTCGGCTACAAGCTCGTCGGGAAGACCGATGGCCGACCGGCGTAGGGGCGCGCTGCGGCACAGCCTGCTGGCGCGCCTGCTGGCGAGTTCGGTGCTGGTGGCGGTCTGCTCGATCTTCGCGACCGCGTGGCTGGCGGTGCAGGGGACGTCGGAGTCGCTCACCGTGCAGCAGGGGGAGACCCTGGCCGTGGACACCCGCATCCACGACACGCTCGTCGCCTACGCCGCCGCCCATCCCGGGTGGGACGGCGTGGGCGGGACGGTGCGGCGCCTGTCCGAGGACACCGGGCGGCGGATCGTCCTGACCACCGAGAACCACGGGCTGATCGCGGACTCGGCCGAGCAGGCCGGGCCGCTCCCGCCCCGGACGACCTCGGTGGTCGATCCGCTGGCGGTGGACGTCACCCTCGCCTCCGGCCTCACCGGACGCATCGACCCCCGGGCCGTGGGGCCGTTCGCGCTGTCGGAGGCGGATCGGCTCCGGCTGGCCGAGCTGGCGCGGAACACCGCCGACTGCCTGCGTGGTCTGTACGGGCTGTCGGCGGAGGTGGAGACCGGACCGAGCGGGCGTCCCGCCGTCACCGGGGCCCAGCCGGACCCGTACGTGTGGCTGGAGTGCGGGCTGGAGCTGCTGGAGGAGCCCACGGACAGTGAGCGGGAGGCTCTGGAGGAGCTGAACGCCCTGGTCAGGTCCTGCCTGGACGTGGAGACTCCCGAGGAGGCAGCGGCGGAGTACCGGATGGACGGAGCTCTCGGGGTCCCCGTGGCGCTGGCCCCCGACCCGGCGTGGCCCCCTCGGGAGATCGCGGACGAGGCCCGCGCTCCGCGCGACCCCCGGGCGCCCGGGGAGGAGGCGCCCTCCTCCGAGGAGGTACCGGCCGATCCCGGCAGCGGCGCGGACCCCGTTCCCGCGGAACCCTCGGCGGGGGGCCAGGACCCGGCCGGGGGGTCGGGCGCGCCTCCCGTGCGGGACGAACCGGTACCGGTGCAGGAGCCGGCGTGGTCCCCGCTCCCCGAGGAGGAGCGGGCGGCGGTCGAGGAGCTGGGCGCATCGGGGCCCGGAGCGCCTCCCGAGCCGCCGCGGTTCGACGCGCGCACCTCCGCGTGCCTGGACTCCGCCCGGCGCGAGCAGCTGGACCCCTACGTGGCCCCGGCCGCGCTGCTGTTCATCGACGATCCCGAGGCGGAGGCGCCGGGTGTGGTGCCGCTGACCGGCGAGGGCCTGGTGCGGGTGTTCGGTGTGGTGCTGCTGGTACTGGTGTTGACGGTGGTGGTGAGCGTGGCGGTGTCCACGCGGCTCGTCCGCCCGGTGCGGGCGCTCACCGACGCGGTGCGGCGGATGCGCGAGGGGCGGGGGCGCTCGCGGGTGGAGGTGCGCGACTCCGGGGAGATCGGGCAGCTGGCGGACGCGTTCAACGAGATGGCCGAGCACCTGGAGCGGCTGGAGAAGCAGCGCAGGGCGATGGTCAGCGACGTCTCGCACGAGCTGCGCACACCGCTGAGCAACCTGCGCGGCTGGCTGGAGGCGGCCCAGGACGGGGTCGCCGACCTGGACCGGGAGCGGATGGGGATGCTGGTCGGCGAGACGCTGCTGCTCCAGGACATCGTCGACGACCTCCAGGACCTGGCGCTGGCGGACGCGGGCAAGCTGCGGCTGTCCCCGGAGCCGGTGGACGCCGGGGCGCTCGTGGAGCAGGTGGTGGACAGCCAGCGGATGAGGGCCGCCGGGGCCGGGCTGCGGCTGGCGGCGGAGGCCGGTGACGTGGTGGTCGTCGCCGACCGGACCCGGCTGGTCCAGGTGGTCGGGAACCTGCTGGGCAACGCGCTGCGGCACACCCCGGCGCCCGGGTCGGTCACCGTCGGGGCACGCCGCTCGGGCGGGGAGGCGGTCATCGAGGTGGCCGACACGGGCGTGGGCATCCCGGCGGAGGACCTGCCGCACGTGTTCGACCGGTTCTGGCGGGCGGACAAGTCGCGCAACCGGCGCACCGGCGGCAGCGGGCTGGGGCTGGCCATCGTGCGCAACCTGGTGGAGCTGCACGGCGGGTCGGTGGCGGTGGACAGCGTCGTCGGCGAGGGCACCACGTTCACGGTGCGGCTGCCTCTGGCGGGACCGGAGGGAGTGGAGGGGCCGACGGAAGAGGTCTGAGGGGCGGACGGGGAGCGGCCCTCGGAAGCGGGGTGGGGTCCGCGGGGTCTCCGGGTCCGAGATCGCGGCCGAAGGCGGTCACACGGCGCCCGGAATGCCCTGTCTCGCCTAGGATTCGGGCAGGCGCGGCACCGGCCCGACCGCGCTCCCCCTGCCCCGGGCCCGCGGAGGATGCGTGCACCAGCCCCCGAACGTCCGTGTGCCCAGCGCCGGGGAACTCTACGCCCGTTCTTACGGTCGTACGGTGACGACCTGCGCGGTCCTCTTCGGTGTGTTCTTCGGGTCCCAACTCCTCAACTGCGGAGCGATGGTGTTCTCCGACGTGTCCGAGGACGTCTCCGGAGCGTTCCGGGGGCGGGGGGATTCCGCGGCGGTCCTGTCGACCGCGGCCGCGGCCGTGTCCCTGGCCGTCCTTCCCCTCTCCCTGGTACTCCCCCTCCTGTACAGCCGCATACCGGTACCGCCGAAGCAGCTTCCTCCCTGGACCACACCCGAACAGGTACGGGCCGCGAGGGCACTGGTGGACGGCGGTGCGCTCAGCAACGATCCTTGGACCGACCAGGTGGCCCTGGCATGGGCGGACACCCTCTCCCGGAACGCGGGGTTTCTGTCCTCCCCGACCCTGCGTCTGCTCCCCGTCGTCTCCTGCCTTCTGCTGCTCGCGATGAGTGTGCTCAGTTTCGCGTGGGGTGCCCAGCAGGGGGACCCGAACCAGATGACGCTCCAGGCCAACGGCTTCGCTTGCTTCGGGATGGCCCTGGTCCTCACCCCCCTACAGATCCGGCGGGTGGAAAGGGCACACCGGTTCCGCGCACTCCACGAAACCGCGTACGCAAAGACGAGCCGATGAACCAGCAGCGCCCTCCCCTGTTCGTCCGGATCCGGAACTACGCCCACCGGGACCCGCGCGGCTACGCGGTCCGCGCCGGACTCGTCGGCGGCCTCTTCCTCGGTGCTTTTACGGGGCTCTTCTGGGCCTTCTTCCTCCGGGTCTTGGGGGACAGCGCCGTGTGGGCCCTTCCGTTCGGAGCGGCTTCGGGAGCCCTCTTCGGTATTTTCATGGCCCTGGTCATCGTCAGATCGCTTCCTTCGACCCCTCTGCCTGCGGGCACCGATCGGGCCGGGATGCGTGAGGCCCGGCGGCTGGTCCGCGGCGGAGTCCCCGGCACCGATCCCCTGGTCAACCAGATCGCCCGCCACCAGGCCGAGGCGGTGCTGAGACAGCAGTACTGGCCGAAGACCATGGCCACCGTCTTCGGTCTGGGTCTGGCGACGAACCTGTGGGCAGTGACAGGGAGCACCACAGCGCTCGGGTTCTGGGGCAACGTCGTGGGTCTCGTGGTGTTCCCCCTCATGCTGTTCGTGGCGATGCCGCTCACCGCACGCAGCCGCAGGCGTGCCCGGGCCTTCCTCACCGCATCGGAGGAGGACCCGGGCCCGCGCCCGGACGCCTGAGCCGTCAGCGGCCGAGCGCCCGGAACCGCCGCACGCACAGCGGGAAGAAGACCGCCGTGAGGACCAGCGGCCAGACCACGGCCATGAGCACCGCGTTCTGCGCGATCCAGCCCTCCCCGCCCCACCCCGGGTTGCCGAACAGCTCCCGGGTCGCGGCGACCGTGGACGACAGCGGGTTCCAGTCCGCGACCGCGCCCAGCCACACCGGCATGGACGCCGTCGCCACGAAGGCGTTGGACAAAAAGCCCAGCGGGAACTCCAGCATGTGCACGGCCGTGACGGCGCCCTCGCCCCGCACGGCCAGGCCCACGTAGACGCCCACCCACACCAGCGAGAAGCGCAGCAGCAGGAGCAGGCCGATTCCGGCAGCGGCCTCACCGGCGGTGCCGTTCCACTGCCACCCCACCAGCAGGCCGCACAGGACCAGCAGGGCCAGGGTGATCGCCGACCGGAGCATGTCCGCCGCGCACCGGCCCACCACCACGGCCGAGGGAGCCATGGGCATGGAGCGGAACCGGTCGGTGACCCCGCGCGCGGTGTCCTGCGACACGGCGGTGACCGTCTCGCCCACCCCGAAGACCATCGCCATGGCGAACATGCCGGGCATCAGGAACTCCCGGTAGTCCCCGCCGCCGGGTACGGTCATCGCCCCGCCGAACAGGAACCCGAACATCAGCACCATGACCACGGGGAACAGCAGCCCCGCGACGAGCTGGCCGGGCTGGCGCAGCCAGTGGACGACGTCGCGCCGGGCGATGGTCCACCCGTCCGCCAGCGCCCAGAGCAGCCGGTCGGCGGGCGCGGGCCCCGCGGTCCGGACAGCGGTGTCGTTGGTCCCGTTCATCGGTTCTCCCCCACCCGGTCGTCACGGTCCTCGCGGTCCTCGCGGTCCTCGCGGTCTTCGCTGTCCTCGCGGTCGCCGGTCAGGTGCAGGAACACCTCGTCCAGGGTCGGCCTGCGCAGGGCGATGTCCTCCACCGCGATCCCCTCCTCCTCCAGGGCCCTCACCACCTCGGTGAGGGCCGCGACCCGGCTGCGGACGCCGACGCCGATCCGGCGCGTGTCGGCCTCGACCTCGGGCCGCGCGCCGGCCACCCGGCCGATGAGGGCGGCGGCCCCGTCGAGCGCGGCGGCGTCGTGGAGCACCACGTCGAGCCGGTCGCCGCCCAGTCGGGACTTGAGCTCCTCCGGCGTGCCCTCGGCCACGACGCGGCCGGAGTCGACCACCGAGACCCGGTCGGCGAGCTGGTCGGCCTCCTCCAGGTACTGGGTGGTGAGCACCACCGTGGTGTCGCCCGCCACCAGGGCGCGGACCGCGCTCCACACCTCGCCCCGCCCCCGCGGGTCGAGCCCGACGGTGGGCTCGTCCAGGAACAGCACGGGCGGGGACAGGATCATGCTCGCGGCCAGGTCCAGGCGGCGGCGCATGCCGCCGGAGTAGGCGCTGACCGGCTTGCGTCCGGTGTCGGCCAGGCGGAAGCGCTCCAGCAGCTCGTCGGCCCGCGCGGCGGCGCGCCGGGCGCCCAGGTGGTACAGGCGGCCGAACATCTCCAGGTTCTGCCGCCCGCTGAGCACCTCGTCCACGGCGGCGTTCTGGCCCACCAGTCCGATGCTCCGGCGCACCGCGTCCCACTGGGAGGCCACGTCGTAACCGGCCACGCGCGCCGTGCCCTCGTCCGCGCGCAGCAGCGTGGCCAGGACGCGTACGGCCGTGGTCTTGCCCGCGCCGTTGGGTCCGAGCAGCCCGCACACGCTGCCCGCGGGCACGTCCAGGTCGAACCCCCGCAGCGCCCAGCTCTTCCCGTAGCGCTTGCCCAGACCGCGCGCGGTGACCGCGCCTCCGGTCGTGTTCACAGCGTTCCCCTCTCCACGCTTATCGTACGCCGTACAGTACGGCCTACGATCCAGAGAACACAAGGGGATCGGAGGTAATTCCGTACGGCGTACAGAATCTTTTTTTCAGCCTGGAACGGGGGTGCCGCCTCCGCCCCGCGCCGGGTTCAGACGGGTGGTCTATCGGCCGTCCCGGAGCAGTCGGCGGACCTCGGCCGGGTCGAAGCGAAGGTGGCCGCCGGGGGTGCGCACCACGGGGATGCGCCCCCGCGCGGCCCACCGGTTCACGGTCCTGGGGTTGACCCTGAACAGGTCGCCCACCTCGGCCACGGTGAGCAGGGAAACGGGCAGGCGTCGTGGGATATGTGGGGCGTGTGGGGCACGGTCGTCCTTTGTCGGGGGGAGGGAGGCGAGGGCGAAAAGCACAGGGCGGGAGCCGCGCGCATGACCAGCGAGGAAGTCGCGAAGGCCGCCGAGCTGTCCAAGTCGACGTACTCCAACATCGAATCCGGCCTCAAGCAGCGTCCGAAGTTCCCGGAAATCCGCGCCATCCTGAACGCCTGCGGACTACCGCCCGGCCGCGAGTACGAGGAGATCCTCGACCTGTGCCGCCAGTCCCTCGAACGCGGCTGGTGGAACCGGTACCGAGACGTCCTCGCCGCGAGATACGTGGGGTTCGAGACCGAGGCCAACGCGATCTCCACGTGGGAGCCTGTGGTCCTGCCCGGTCTGCTCCAGCTGCCGGGTTACATAGAAGTCATCGCCCAGGCCGCATTGGCCCAGCCAGAGGACATCCGGCGGGCCATCGACGCGCGGATGACCAGGCAGCGCATCCTGGACGACAGTGACGCTCCAGAGCTGTGGGCCATCTTTGACGAGACCGCACTCCTGAGGCTGGAGCAACACCCAATAGTGCGCCAGGAGCAGATACGGCACCTGCTGGACATGGCCGAGCGCCCGAACGTCACCCTCCAGGTGACACGCGCGACCCAGCTCAACGCCGGAAGCGGTGGACCCTTCGTCATTCTGGAGTTTCCCGAATCGGTCGACCCCACGGTGGTCTATTTGGAGACGGACACCGATGGGATCTTCTTGGAGAAGCTCGACGAGGTCGCCCGATACAGAACCCTGATGAACCACCTGCGCCTGGCCGCCCTCCGTCCCGGCGAGACGATCGACCACCTTCGACAGATGATCGAGTAGAAGACCATGACCTCAGTCCCCACCCCGTTGAACTTCCGCAAACTGACTGCCCCATCCCCGCGCGCGCAGGGAGCACAGGCCACCCCAGATGCGGTAGGGCCCTGGGCGGGGACCATCCCCGCGTGCGCGGGGAGCACCGCACTCAGGGCGTCCGCCAGCAAGTCCTTCGTCCGGGTGCGCCCTCGCACAGTGGTCGCGGCTCCTTTCGCCGTGATCTTGTACTTATAGCGAGGCTCGACGGTCGAACCTCGCTATAAGTACAAGATCATCGCAGTTCAGGTCCCTTGCGTCGCACCAGTAGCGTCTCCGGCCAGTCCACATCCAGCACCTGATGGCGGACGTTCTTACAGAAAGCCCCCGCAAGCCCAAACGGGACCATCCCCGCGTGCGCGGGGAGCACGGCGGCCCCTGCCCGGGTACGCGCCGGGCGGGGGACCATCCCCGCGCGCGCAGGGAGCACAGCGGCCCCCTGCCCGGGTACGTGCCGGGCGGGGGACCATCCCCGCGTGGGCGGGGAGCACCCGGCGAGCGCGGCGGCGGTCCCGGAGGCGGGCTCACACCCCTCCGGCGCCGCCGATGACGTGCGGGTGGGGCCTGGGCTCCTCCCCCTCCAGGGGCAGCTCGACCACGGGCACGTACCGGCCGACCGCCTCCCCGCCGTACTCGTCGCTGTAGCCGAGGACCCCGCCGCCCGCCCGGACCTCGTGGGCGCTGTTGAGCAGCATCAGCTGCGAGCCCACCTCCTCGGCCGTGGGCGGACCGCCGTCCAGGTCCATCCCGTTGGTCATCCGCACGGCGCTGGCCGCCACGGCGAACGCGTCATGGTTGACCAGGGCGTATCCGTTGTTGAGGGCGCCGGGGTCCTCCCCGACGTACTCGTGGAAGGCGTTCACGAAGGACGCGTAGTGCGGCGGCGCGTTCTCGGGAGCCTGCCCGGCGCTCCAGCGCGGGTCCACGGCCGAGGCGTAGACCAGGGTGATGTTCCCGTCGCGCAGGTACCCCGCCACCTCCTCGTCGTCCATGGCGGTCAGGCCGATGACGGAGAACAGCACCCGGAAGGGCTGGTCCGCGCAGGCCCGGCTGGCCAGGGAGGCCAGGAACTCCTCCAGGTCCGGGGCGCGGCCCGCGAAGAGCACCGTGTCGGTGTCCGAGGCGCACACGTTGAGGGTCACCGTGTGGAACAGGCCCGCCCGGGGAGGGTCGCCGACGGTCGTGCCGGTGTACTCCTGCGGGTGCCCGGTGATGAAGACGCCGAGCTGGTTCTCGTAGGCCTCGCGCAGGGAGGCGACGAACAGGTCGGGCTCGTTGGCGTCGTAGACCAGGCTCGCCCTGGGCGTCTCCTCCAGGTCGTCGAGGTAGGCGCGCAGCGCCCGCACGTACTCGGTGTTGCTGGGCGCGACGCGCATCAGGCCCGGCGTCCCGGGGTGGGCCAGGCCGTCCGCGGTGACCGCGGAGGAGACCATGGGGACGCCGTGCTCGTCGAGGCGGGCGGCCACGTCCCGGGTGGAACGGACGCTCACCCCCATGCCGATGACCGCGACGAGGGGGTTCTCCTCGTCCCCGGCCATGGCGACGAGTTCGTCCACCACCGGTTCCCAGCTCTCCTGCTGTCCGCCCATGTTGGCGAGGTGGAGCTGGATCGCCGGGCTCTGGTCGCCGAAGTGGGGGGTGTGGTTGGCCCGCATCTGCGCGGTGTGGGCGCCCTCCAGGGACCTGGCCATGCGGACGGGGTCCATGGGGCTGACCTCGCCGAAGGTGAGCGTGCCCAGGAGGGCGATCCGGACGACGTGCCCGTCGGCCTCCTCCGCCGCCCGGGTGTTCTCCGCGGCGATGGCGGCCTGCACCTCGGCGTACTCCTCGTGGTAGACGTAGGACCCGTCGGTGACGCCCACGCACTGCCCCTCGGACAGGCGCACGCCGCTCCCGGGCCCGCCGCAGGTGAACACGTCCCAGTAGAGGGCGACGGGGACCAGCAGCAGGAGCACCAGCGCCGGTACGACCAGCCTCCACCACCGCCGCAGCCACCTGCGCACGGGGGAGCCCGGCCCGCCGGGGACGTGCGGGGACGGGGGTGCGTCGTGGGGGCCGGTCATGGTCGTCCCTTCCGCGGCGTGCGGCCGCTCATGCCTTGGCGCCGAACTTGGCGACCAGCCTCAGGTGCCACGCCGCCTCCTCGAAGATGTACGCCGCTCCCTTCGGGGCCCGCCCCGCGAGGTCGTTCAGCGCCATGTGGCAGACCGAGTGCAGCGCGCCGGAGCGGAAGAGGTCGGGGTCGTTGAGGATCTGGCGTGCCGCGACGAGCTTGAGGACGGTCTCGGTCTCCTCCGCGTCCTCCGCGCCCTCCGGGGCCGCGTGCCGCTGCCAGGTGTGCGTCCACGCGTCCAGGAGCGGGAACGGGGGGCGGACCCGCAGGGGCGCCGCGGTGACGCCCCGCAGCAGGCGGACCCACTCCTCCCCGCCGATGTCGGGGGCCCTGAGCCAGCCCTGGAGGTGCCAGGCCACGCGGGCGAGCTGTCCCGCGCAGAGGCGGTGGTAGATCGCGTACTCGGCGGAGCGCCGGCTGTCGGACTCCCCGCTCTGGTAGTGGTCGGCGAGTCCGCGGTGGACGGCGTCCCAGTTCCCGGGGGCGCCGCTCGGACGCCGGGCCAGGCTGCGGGTCAGGAGCCGGCGCAGCACGGTGGTCGTCTCCGGGGCCGTCCGGTCCCACAGCGGGTGGTCGAGGAGGCGCTCCTCCTCGACGCGTTCGGTGAACTCACCCGACCGGTTCAGCCACAGCCCCGCGTCGGGCTCCCTGGCGGCCGAACAGGTGACCAGCGCCTCCCGGAGGCGCTGGTCGAGGCGGTTCGGGTCGACGCCCAGGGCCGTGGTGAGCATGCCCTCCTCCACGGTCACGGCGGACTCCAGCCCGGTGACCGGGTCGACGGGGCGGTGGGTGAGCGCGGCGTGCAGGCTGGTGCCCCGGACCGCGACCCAGGCGTCGGCGAGCTGGGCGGTGGTCCCGGGGTGCCCTCCGGTGAAGTCCGCGAGGAGGTCGACGATCTCGTTCGAGACGCGGCCGCCGCCCTCGGCCCGGGAGCGGGCGCGCGAGAACAGCCCGCCGACGGCACGCCGGTCCAGCGGGGCCAGGGGGGAGAACCGCATGTACTGCCGGGTGTCCTCGTAGAACCGTTCGAGGGGTACGCCGTCGACCGTCCCGGCCGTGGTCGCGACGACGGTGAGCGGCTCCGGGAAGCCGACGCCGCCGAAGAACGTGTTCCTGGTGAAGGGCGTCGGCGCCTCGGCCAGGGACCTCAGGAGCACGGGCCCCACGCCCCGGTCGGCGTTGTCCAGCAGCAGGACCGGGGTGGGCTGGTAGCCCACGCGCCTGGCCGCGTGCTGGAGGTCGGTGAACAGGGCCTCGCTCAGGAAGCGGCCCACCTTCTCCCGGTTGGAGACGCGGGACACGGCGTCCACGGCGTCGGGCTCGCGCGCCTGGAGCCACAGGTGGTAGAGGGAGTCGGCCACCTGTTCCCGGGCCTGCCCGCCCTGGCCCCGGGCGCGCATCCACTCGAAGACGCGCTCCAGGACGCGGGCGCCCACCCCCGAGACGGCGGCGGCCCAGCGGGCGAGGTCGACGGGCAGCGGGTCGGCGCCGACCAGCTCGGCGGGCGGGATGAGGTCGCCCGCCTCGCTCAGGAACCGGCTCAGCCGGCCGATGCCGCTGGGCCACACCTGGTCCACCAGGGCGGTGATCTCGGCGTGCGCCCGGTCGTTGCGGCTCCTGATGTCGCCCTCGTCGCCCGGCGCCCCGTCGGGGTCGATCTCCAGGCGGATGGTGATCAGGCTGATCCAGAGCCGGGGGAACTGCAGGCGCCCGTAGTACCTCAGGGCGCGGGCCAGGCCCCTCTCCTGGTGGGAGGAGATGGCGGCGAAGGCGTCGGGGAGGCTGGAGTGGTACCTGACGTCGGCGAGGTCGAGGTGGGCGTGGGGGACGCCGAGCCTCTCCAGTTCGCGGGCCTTGTGCAGGACGAAGTGGGACTTGCCGTATCCCCGGGGCCCGTGGACGAGCAGGATGGGGCGCCTGCGGCCCGGCGGACCCGACCAGCCGGGGTCCACGAGCTCCTTGTAGCAGGCGGCCTGCGCCTCCTGCCCGACCGGAGTCTCATGACCGTCCGGCACCTGCGCGCCACTCGCCACGACCCGATGGCCTCCCTTTCTCCGCGCTCGTTCCGGCTCACCACCGACATATGATGCGCGCTCCCGCCGGATTTATGGCTTTAGCCGTTTTTCGTGACGCACGCGTTATGATAATCCTCCACATGTGAGCCATTTGGAGCAAAATGGGGTATTTGTTATTGGAGTTACTGGTGTTATCAATGAGGCATTCGCGGGCGCGGTGAAACGAGGAGTCCCCGAGCCGTCCACGGAGGGCGGATGCCTCTTCCCCCGGGAGAACAGGCCCGCCCCCCGCGATGGGGTACCGGGCTCCGCGCCCGGTGCCGGCGAGCCGGCAGGAGTCGGCCCCGGTCCCGATGACCGTGCCGACGGAGGCGGAGCCGCGCTTCCCCGGGTCCCTGCCGACCCGGTCCTCCGGCGTGTCCGGCTCCGGCCCCGGGGTCTCGCGCCCCCGCGCCCCGGCCGGCGGGCGCGCCCGGACCGTCGTCGGCCTCCGGCACCATGGAGGCGACCACCGCCGCCGGCCCCGAGGAGCTGCCATGTCCGACCAGCGCTGTGCCTGGGCGCGGGGGTCGTCCGAGCTGATGCGGGCCTACCACGACCAGGAGTGGGGCAGGCCCTCCCGCGACGACGACCACCTGTTCGAGATGCTCGTCCTGGAGGGCGCGCAGGCCGGGCTGTCCTGGTCCACCGTGCTCAACAAGCGGGAGAACTACCGGCGGGCCCTGGAGGGCTTCGACCGGGACCGGATCGCGGAGTACGGCCAGGAGGACGCCGACCGGCTCCTCCAGGACGCCGGGATCATCCGCAACCGGCTCAAGGTGGCCTCGCTCCCCCGCAACGCGCGGGCCTTCCGGGACGTGCGCGAGGAGTACGGCACCTTCGCCGACTACCTGTGGGGCTGGGTGGACGGCGCCCCCGTGGTCAACCGCTTCACCGAACCCTCCGAGGTCCCGGTGAGCACCCCGCTGTCGGACCGGGTCAGCAGGGACCTGAAGAGGCGCGGCTTCACCTTCGTGGGCACGACCATCGTCTACTCCTACCTCCAGGCGGTGGGCGTGGTCGACGACCACCTGGTCTCCTGCCCGGCCAAGCCCGCCTGACCGCCGCTGCCGCCCCCGGAGCCGCCGACGGCCGCTCCGGGGGCGGTGGGGCACCGGTGCCCCACCGCCCCGGCGTCCCGGGTCAGTCGGCCCCGGACGCCTCCACCGGGGCGCGTCCGCGCTCGGTCCGCCACCAGCGGGTCACCCCGACCTCGCGCAGGAACGCCCGGTCGTGGCTGGCCACGAGCAACGCGCCCCGGTAGTCCGCGAGGGCCTCGGCCAGCTGCCGCTGGCTGTCGAGGTCGAGGTTGTTGGTGGGCTCGTCCAGCACCAGCAGCCGGGGCGGTTCGTCCGCCAGCAGCAGCCGGGCCAGCGCCACCCGGAACCGTTCTCCCCCGGAGAGGTCGCCCGCCCTCTGGTCCACCCGGTTCCCGCGGATGAGGAAGCGGGCCAGTCCGGCCCTCACCCGGTGCGGCGTGGCGGAGGGCGCCGCCGCGCGCACGTTGTCGAGCACGCTCAGGCCGTCGTCCAGCACGTCCAGCCGCTGCGGCAGGTAGCCGATCCGGTCCGCGGCGTGCACCACCTCGGCCTGCGGATGGCGTCCCCGGCCGACCACCGCCCGGAGCAGGGTGGTCTTGCCGGACCCGTTGGGCCCGACCAGCGCCACCCGCTCGGGCCCGCGCAGGTACAGCCGCCCGCCGTCCGGAGCGCCCAGCTCCAGGACGCCGTGTCCGGCCGGGACCTCGGTGCCGGGCAGGGAGATCCGGATGGTGTCGTCGTCGCGGACGGCGTCCTCCGCCCGGTCCAGCTCCTCCCTGGCCCCGTCCAGCTTGGCCTCCTGCATGAGGCGGTGCTTGCCCGCCGCCACCTGGGCGTCGCGCTTGCGCTGCTTCATGACCACGCGGGGCTCGCGCTTGGTGTCGTACATCTTCTTTCCGTAGCGCACGCGCCGGGCCAGCTTGACCTGGGCGTCGGCGAGCTGGCGCTTCTCCCGGCGCACGTCGGCCTCGGCCACGCGCACCATGCGCCGGGCCGCGTCCTGTTCCGCGGCGAGCTGCTCGGTGTAGGCGGAGTAGTTGCCGCCCCACACGCGCACCCGCCCGTCGCGGAGCTCGGCGATCTGGTCGACCCGTTCCAGGAGCTCGCGGTCGTGGCTGACCACGACGAGGACCCCGTGCCAGGAGGCGACCGCGTCGTGGAGCCGCTCCCGGGCGTGGCGGTCCAGGTTGTTGGTGGGCTCGTCCAGCAGGGTGACGGCGGGGCGGCGCAGGGCCAGCCCCGCGAGCGCGACCAGCACGGCCTCCCCTCCGGAGAGGGTGCCGACGGGGCGGTCCAGCGGAGCGTCCCCCGCCAGGGCGACGCCGAACCGTTCGAGCTGGGCCAGGGCGCGTTCCTCCACGTCCCAGTCCTCGCCGACGGCGGCGAAGTTCGCCTCGGTGGCCTCGCCCGCCTCGATGGCGTGCAGCGCGGCGCGGACCCGGTCGACGCCCAGCAGCTCGGCGACGGTGCGGCCGGTGTCCAGGGTGAGCCCCTGGTCCAGGTAGCCGACGTCGCCGTCCACCGACACCGTGCCCGACGCCGGGGCCAGCCGCCCCGCGACGAGGCGGAGCAGGGTGGACTTGCCGCTGCCGTTGCGGCCGACCAGTCCGGTCCGTCCGGTGCCGAAGGCGGCGTCCAGTCCGGTCAGGACGGGCGTGCCGTCGGGCCAGGCGAAGGACAGCCGCGTGCAGACGACGGAGAAGGCGGAAGACATGCGGACCTCTCGACGGTGGTGGAGAACTGCCTGGGACCCGGGGCACGGCGGAATCGGCCCATCGTGGTCTCCTCCTTCGAGAGTGCTTGATGCGACTGTTGTCGCACTAGTGAGCATGGCACAAGGAGGCAGCAAATGCAACTAGAGTTGCATTATGACCTCCGACACAGGCGCCCCGGGCGCCGCCAGACCCGGCGGCCGCACCGCGCGCAACACCGCCGCCGTACTCCAGGCCACCCTCGACGAGCTGGGCGAACACGGCTATGCCGGACTCACCGCCGAACGCGTCGCCACCCGCTCCGGCGTGCACAAGGCCACCGTCTACCGCCGCTGGGGAGGGGTGGACGGACTCCTGTCCGCCGCGCTGGAGTGGTCCACCACCCGCGACTGGGAACCCGAGCGCACCGGTGCCCTGCGCACGGACCTGCGGGCCCTCAACGCGGCCGTGCTGCACGGCTTCACCGAGGCCCCCGAGGGCGCCATGTCGGCGGCCTCCGTCGCCGCCGCCTTCGCCTCCCCGCGCGTGGCCGGGGCGCTGCGCGTGTTCATGGCCGACCGCCACGCGCGCGCCGCCGTCCTCGTGACGGAGGCCGCCGCCCGGGGCGAGGTCCCCGAGGGCACCGACGCCGAGGAGGTGGTGCGCTCGGCGATCGCCCCGGTCTACTACCGCCTCTTCGTCAGCCGCGAGCCCGTCGCACCCGCCGACCTGGACCTGGCCGCCCGGGTCGCGGCCGAGGCCGCCGCCCGGGGCGCCTTCGTCCGCGTTCCCTGACCCGGACGCGCAGGCGCAGCGCCGCCCGCCTCCCGGCGCTCCGGACCCGACGCGGGGGGGCACGGCACCGCCCCGGAGGCCCCCCGCGGCACGGCCTCCCCGCTCGCCGCGCACCTTCTTGCGCACCGTTTCCGTACAGCGTACTGTACGGCTTACGGAAAGCAGGAACCCCCCAGTGGACAGATGGAGAGCCATGACCTTCCTCGTCGCCGGAGCCACCGGAAACGTCGGCCGCCACGTCGTCGGGCAGCTGCTCGGAGCCGGCCACCCCGTACGCGCGCTGACCCGCTCCCCCGGGCGGGCCCGCCTCCCCGGGGGCGCCCGGGTCGTCGGCGGCGACCTCACCGACCCGGACGGCCTCGCCCCGCACCTCGAAGGGGTCACGGGGCTGCACCTGATCACGTTCGGCGGGGACGGGTACGGTCCCCTCACCTCAGCGCCGCGCCTGGTCGAGCTCGCCGCGAAGGCGGGCGTGCGCAGGGTGTCGGTGCTGTGCGACTTCCACCCCGGCCCCGTGGAGGAGGCCCTGGCCGCGAGCGACCTGGCCTGGACCCTGCTCCACCCGGTCGAGTTCATGGCCAACACCCTGGACTGGGCCGACTCCGTCCGCGCGGAGGGCGTGGTCCGCGAGGCGCGCACCGCGCCCAGCGCCCTGGTCCACGAGGCCGACATCGCCTCCGTCGCGGTCACCGCCCTCACCGAGGACGGCCACGGCGGCCGCACCTATCCCCTCACCGGGCCCGAGGCGCTGACCCCGGCGGAGCGGGTGGCCGTGCTCTCCCGCGGGATCGGCCGCGAGGTGGGACTGGTCCGCCTCACCCTGGAGGAGGAGGCCGAGCGGCTGCGCGCCCTGGGCCACGGCGAGGAGTACGTGGAATTCGGCCTCCAGCTGGTCACCGACCCGCCCGAGGTCGGCACCCGGGTCCAGGACACCGTCGAGAGGGTCACGGGCAGGCCCGCGCGCACCTTCGCCTCATGGGTGGGGGAGAACGCGGACGCCTTCCGCCCGCGGGCCTGACCGGCCCGCCCGGCCGGGGCGCTCCCCCGGCCGGGCGCGTCCCGGCGGCGCGGCGCAGCGGGGTGTGTGACCGTGGAACACGCCCTAGACTGGCCGGTACACCGGACCGAGAGCAGGACGGCCGATGCCCACGCAGTACCCCAGGAGTGGCGACCCCGCCCGCAGCCTCGCCCTGCTGTGGCGGACCCAGGAGCCCGTCAGCCGCCGGAACAAACCGGATCTGAGCGTGGACGGGATCGTGGCCGTGGCCTCGGAGATGGCCGACGCCGACGGGCTCGCCGCGCTCTCCATGCGCAAGGTCGCCGAACGCCTGGGCGTGGGGACCATGTCCCTGTACACCTACGTCCCCGGCAAGGGCGAGCTGGTCGACCTCATGCTCGACGCCGCCTACGCCGACATGTACGCGGGCGACGAGCGCCCCGAGCACTGGCGGGATCGGCTGAGCGCGGTCGCGTACGCGAACTGGCGGCTGCTCCTGCGCCACCCGTGGATGCTCCAGACCCCCAGGGGCCGCCTGCTCGGCCCCCACCTCATCGCCAAGTACGAGTACGAGCTGTCCGCCGTGGACGGCCTGGGCCTGTCCGACGTCGAGATGGACTCCACGGTCAGCCTGGTCAACAGCTACGCGGAGGGCGCCGCCAGCCAGGCCGCGGCGGTCAGCGAGACCGAGCGGGCCACGGGGATGACGGACGGCCAGTGGTGGAGCACCCACGGGCCGCTGCTGGCGGCGTTCACACGCGACAGCGACTACCCGCTCGCCTCCAGGGTGGGCAGCACGGTGGGCAGGGAGCACAGGACGGTCTACTCGGCCGACCACGAGTTCGCGTTCGGCCTCGAACGCGTCCTGGACGGCGTCCGGGTGCTGGTGGACTCCCGGTCCGCCCGGGGCGGGGAGGGGTCCTGAGGGCCGGGGTCCCGGGGGCCGGGGGACCCGGCGGCGCCTCCGCCGGCACCGCGCGTGCCGGTGACCGGGGCGCCCTCCTCCGGCACCGGGTGCCGGACACGTCCCTGGAGGTGTTCCGCGGAGGCCTCCGGATCAGCGGGCGCCCGTCCGGACGGTCTCTCGCACGACGGTTCGCGCGGGTCGGCCCGGTCGGCCTTCCAAGCGGAACCGGCGCGGCGGGAGGCCGCCCGGGGGTCGCGAGCCCGAAACGTTCCGAGGAACACGTTCTAGAGCACCGCGCCCCCGCCCCGGACGGGGACGAGCCCGCTCTGGAAGGCCCAGACCACCAGCTGGACGCGGTTGCGCAGCCCCCGTTTGGCCAGGACGCTGGACACGTGTGACTTGATGGTGGTCTCGGACAGGCCGAGGACCCCGGCGATCTCGGCGTTGCTGGCGCCGGTGGCGACCAGCGCGACCACGTCCTTCTCCCGGTCGGTGAACTGCTCCTTCCAGCACGAGTCCGGGTCGCCCTCCGTCCCGACGCACACCGCCGCCTCGTAGCGGACGAACTCCTCCACGACCGTCCCGACCACGGCCGGGTCGAGCACGGTGTTGCCCTCCCTCAGCGAGCGCACGGCGTCGGTGATGACGCGCATGTCGCTCCCGGTGAGGATGTAGCCGCAGGCGCCGGCCCGCAGGCAGTCGACGAGGTTGTCCCTCTCGTTGGGCACCGCCAGGGCGAGGACGCGGACGCGGGGGTCGTCCAGCTCCGAGAGCTCGCGGACCACCTCGCTCCCCTTCTCCCCCAGCGCCGCCATGTCGACGACGGCCACGTCGGGACGGAGCTGCCGCGCCCTGGCCACCGCCCCTCGCAGGTCTCCGGTCTCTCCGACCACCTTGATGTCGTCCGTCGCTTCGAAGGCCGTGCACAGTCCCAGCCTCACTACGTCCTGGTCACCGATAATAAGTACGCGGGTAATCAGTGGACCTGTCCCCTTTTCGTGTGAAACCTCCGGGACGTGGGGGATGGGGAACCCGGGGTTGTCCTTCAGCGATAAACCAGCCGTCCTTAAATCCCCGATCCCCTACCGACAAACCGTGCCCCGGTGGCCGCATGCGGCCACCGGGGCAGAAAACGGGAGAATCGGTCACCGCCCGTGTTCCGCGAAGCATGGGGATTTGACCATCTCGGCCGACACGCGATTCCACCGCCCCGCCGACGAACACATCCGCACAGGTCAGAACGCATATGTCAGCTTCACGGCGGAAACATTCCCTTTTCCATAAGAGGTAGCTGTGCGCATTATCAGGGGAATCTCCCTCTTTTTGGAACCCCGTTCCCAGGGGCGGTCCCCCTCACTCCCCCCACGTGACGGGAAGGGAGTGCACTCCGTAGACCGCGGAGGTGTCGCGCATGCGGACACTGTGCGGCGGGACGGCCAGGCGCAGGTCCGGTATCCGCCTGAAGAGCGTGCCGTAACCCAGCCGCAGCTCCGTCCTGGCCAGCTGGTGGCCCAGGCAGTGGTGCGCGCCCAGGCCGAAGGCCAGGTGCATGGGGCGCTCCCGGCCCGGGTCGAGCGCGTCGGGCTCGGGGAAGGCACGCGGGTCGCGGTTGGCCGCGGCGAGGGAGACCACGACCGCCTCCCCCTCCCGGACGCGCTCCCCGCGCACCTCCAGGTCCTGCCGGGCCACCCGCATCGCCCCGAACTGCATGATCGTCAGGTAGCGCAGCAGCTCGTCCACCAGCCGCGTCATCCTCCCCGGATCGGGGTCGGTGAGCGCCCCGCGCCACTGCACGGGGTGGGTGAGCAGGGTGAACGCCCCCAGGGCGAGCATGCTCGCCGTCGTCTCGTGCCCGGCGACCAGCAGCAGGAAGGCCATCGCGGTGACCTCCTCGTCCGTCAGGTCCGGGGTGTCCAGCAGCCCGCTGAGCAGGTCCTCCCCGGGTTCGCGGCGCTTGCGGCCCACGAGGTCGGCGAGGAAGGCGTTGAGGTCGGCCAGCGCCGCCGAGACCCGCTCCCGGGGCTGGCCCACGTCGAAGGCGACCGCCGTGTCGCGCTGGAACCGCTCGCGCCGCTCGTAGGGCACGCCGAGCAGTTCGCAGATGACCAGCGAGGGCACGGGCAGGGCGTAGTCGGCCACCAGGTCGGCGGGCGCGCCCCGCGAGAGCATACGGTCCACGTGCTCCTCGGCGATCCGCCCGACGCGCGACTCCAGCAGGAGCATGCGCCGCCGGGTGAACTGGCCCGCCAGGTGCCTGCGGTAGCGGGTGTGCTCGGGCGCGTCCATCCGCACGAAGAAGCCGGGCGCCGCGGGGGGCGGCGGAGCCTGCCCCCGCGGCGGGACGCGGATGTCCTGGCGCGCGCTGAACCGCTGGTCCACCAGGACGTCGCAGGCCAGTTCGTAGTCGGTCACGAGCCACCCCTCCGTGCCGTCGGGAAGGGCCAGCCGGGTGATCGGCGACCTCTCGCGCAGCTCGGCGAAGCGCGGCGGCGGGTCCAGGGCGTGCTCGCGTGCGGTGGGCAGGCTCACGGGGCACGCCGACGGTGTCGGGGCGTCGGCCATGGAGGTGTTCCTCTCGTCGCGGGGGCCCGCGCTCACGGGCGCGCGTGCGCCCCGGCGTGGGCGGCGGCCATCGCGGTGACCAGGGTGGTGTGGTAGCAGGTGCGGAAGACGTAGGCGGTGGCCCGCTCCCCCGTACGCCCGGCCAGGACCTGGGCGTCGAAGGGCGGTCCGGGCAGGGAGCCGTCGGGGCGCTGGGCCGCGGCCAGCCGGTCCCAGGCCCGCCGTTCCAGCGCGGGCGGCCCCCCTCCGGCGATCCGCGCGCACAGGAGCAGTTCGGCGGCCAGGTCCAGGTGGCCCTCGTCCAGGTAGGCGCGCAGCAGGCCGCCGAGTACCCGTCCCATCGCCGCGGTGTCCCCCGGCAGCGGCCGGGCCCCGAAGTCGGTGGCGTACAGGACGGTGTGGGTGACCCCGTAGGCGTCGTACTCGCCGGTGCCGCCCGCGTGCTCGGCCACGCAGGCGTCGTAGAGCGGCGCGGCGCCGGGCAGGCCGGCGGGGGCGGCGAGCCCGGCCAGGTCGAGGATGTGGCGCAGTTCCAGGGCGTGGACCGGTGAGGCGCCCGCGCCGGGGGGCCTCGGGGGGCGCCGCTCGGCCAGGGCGCGCGCGGCGGCGAAGGGGCCCTCGTCCGGGTGGCCCAGGTCGGCGAGCAGGGCCAGCGTCCACAGCCGGTAGGGCAGGTTCTCGGCGTCCCGGCCGGGGTCGGCCGCGGCGACCGCGTCCCGGGCCAGCCCGGAGGCGGCGCGCTCCAGCTCGGCGGCCCCGGGCGGGGCCGGGTCCGACCGGCGCAGGAGGCGGCAGAGCATGAGCAGCTCCATGACGGTGGCCCCGGCGAAGTCGCGCGGCGGGAAGTGGTCGTCCCAGCGCGGCCCGAACCACTCCGCGTGGTCGGTGAGCCAGGCGAGGGCCGCGTCCAGGACGCCGGAGGCGGTGTCCCCGTCCGTCCGGGCCGTCGTTCCTGCCCCGGTGGCGGCCATCGGCCCTCCCTGTCGTGCGCCGGGGAAGCCCTGGCGGCTTCCTGCTTGCCTGCCGACGCTCCCGACCCTAGGTCGGCCCTCCTCGCGGCGCTTCGGCCGGAAGAAGGAAATACGCGCCCCTCCCGCGGACCGGCCGGAGGGGCCCGGGAGGCGGGGCCTCCTCCCTGGGGAGGAGGATGTGGGGAGAATGTTCGGAAATCGCAGCGGGAAGGGCGCCGGGAAGCGGTGTGAGGCCCCCGGCCGGGGGTAGGTTGAGCCCGCGTTCACGCAGAGCGACCATCGAGCGACACTGGAGGGGGACGGTATGGGGGACATCGGCCTGGCGTTGATCGGGGACCTGTACCGCAGGTACCGGGATCCGCTGGCGAAGGTCCGGGACGCGCAGCGCGAGTTCCTCCGGCGCACGCGCGGGCGGATGACGCCCCAGCTGGACGACCTGGAGGCGGAGATCACCTACCTGCTGCTGCGCGAGACGCGGCCGGACACGGTCATGGAGCTGGGGACCTTCCACGGCTGGTCCACCACGTGGATCCTGTCGGCGCTGCGCGACAACGGCGGGGGGACGCTGCACTCCTTCGACCTCGTGGACAACGCGGTGGCGAACGTGCCCTCCGATCTGTCCCTGGGCCGGTGGGAGTTCCACAAGGGCGACGTGCGGGAGAACATGTCCCAGGTCCCGGAGGGGATCGGGTACCTGTTCGTGGACGCCGCGCACAACGGCCGGTTCGCCAGGTGGTACCTGGACGCGCTGTTCCCGCGCGTGGCCCCCGGGACGCCGGTCAGCGTCCACGACGTCTTCCACGGCAGGCGGGCCCTGCCGTTCACCGAGGGCGCCGTGGTGCTGTCGTGGCTGCGCGGGACCGGGACGGACTTCTTCACCCCCTCCCGCAAGAAGGCCCCCGCGCCCTACACCGCCCTCCTGGAGCTGCGGGAGGACCTGGGGCTGGGCGAGCCGGTGCACACCGGCACCGACAACCCGATGATCTACTTCCGGATGCCCGAGCACCGGGACCCCCGCACCGGCTCCTGAGGTACCCGCGCCGGTCCGGGGCCCCGGGCCTCAGACCGGCACGGGCCCGGCCCCGCTGCTCCGCCGCAGGCGGGCGTAGGCGCCCCCCGCGGCCGACAGCGCCTCGGGCGTGCCCGTCTCGACCACCCGCCCGCCGTCGAGCACCACGACGCGGTCCGCGCGGGCGGCCGTCGACAGGCTGTGGGTGACCACGAAGGTCGTCCTCCCCCGGGACAGGCGGTCCATCGCCGCCAGCACGGCGCGCTCGGTGCCCGGGTCCAGCGCCCCGGAGGGCTCGTCCAGCAGCAGCACGTCGGGTTCCACCAGCTGCGCCCGCGCCAGCGCGACGAGCTGGCGCTGGCCGGTGGACAGGCCGCGCCCGCGCTCGCCGACCGGATGGCGCATCCCCCCGGGCAGGGCGGCCACGGCGTCGAGGGCGCCGACCGCGCGGACGGCCCGCTCCACCTCGCGGTCACCGGCCCCGGGCCGCCCGTAGCGCACGTTGTCGGCGACGGTCCCGGTGAACAGGTGGGGCTCCTGCGGGACCACGCCGAGCCTGCGACGGTGCTCGGCCGGGTCGAGGTCGCGCACGTCCGTCCCGTCCACCAGGACCGCGCCCCGGTCGGGGTCGTGGAAGCGGGCGATGAGCCTGACCACGGTGGACTTCCCGGCGCCGGTCTCGCCGACCAGCGCCACGGTCTCGCCCGGGTCCGCGGACAGGGTCACGTCGGCCAGGGCGGGTCCGCCCGCGCCGGGGTAGGTGAAGCCGACCCCCTCCAGGCGCACCCGGCCGCCGCCCCGCCGGACCGGCACGGGGGCCGTCCGCCGGGGGGCCGCCGCGGTGGGCGGCGTGCGCAGCAGGCCGCCGATGCGGTCCACGCCCACGCGCGCCTGCTGGTAGCTGTCGAAGACCACCGACAGCTGCTGGAACGGGGCGTAGAACATCCCCAGGTAGAGCAGGAACGCGGTCAGGACGCCGACCGACAGGGACCCCTCCGCCACCCGGTGGGCGCCCACCCCGAGGACGGCGGCGGTGGACACGTCCCCGAGCAGGGTGACGAAGGGGAAGTACAGGGCGATGTGGCGCTGGGCGGTCAGCCGGGTCCTGCGGTAGCGGTCCGACAGGGCGGCGAAGCGCTCGCTCGCGCCGTCCTCGGCCCCGGCCGCCTGGGACTCGCGGGCCCCCGCCACCTGTTCCTGGAGGTCGGCGTTGACCTCCCCGATCCGCTCCCGGGACAGGTGGTAGGCCAACGACACGCACCGGCGGAAGTACAGGGTCGCGGCGAGCAGCACCGGCAGGACCGCCATGGCGACCAGGGCCAGCGCCGGGTCCAGCACCAGCATCGCCACGACCATCCCGAGCACGGTGGCGCCGTTGACCACGACGATGGTCAGCCCGCTCTCCACGAACGTGGACAGCGCGGTGACGTCGGTGGTCATGCGGGTCATGGTCCCGCCGCCGCGCTCGCGCTCGTGGAAGTCCACGCCGAGCCGGTGCAGGTGCCGGAAGACGCGCAGGCGCAGGGCGTACAGGGCGCTCTCCCCGGTCCGGGTGACCACGCGGGGCTGGAGGGCCAGGACCCACCAGTTGACCGCCACCAGGGCCAGGGCCGCCGCGCCCACGGCCGCGACCACGCCCGCGTCGCCGGGGGCGACGCCGTGGTCCAGGCCCCAGCGCAGCACGACGGGCAGGGCGGTGGTGGCCAGGGCGTCCGCCAGGACCAGCAGGACGGCGAGCGCCAGCAGGGCCCGGACGGGCGAGAGCACCCGGCGGACGCCGAAACGCCTGCCGTCCTCCTCCTCCGGCGTGTGGTCCAGGCGCCCGGCGGGGCGGTCGTCGGCGGCGGGCAGTGCGGCCTCGTCGGGGTCGGTCTCCTCCGGCACGGGTTCGGGCCACAGGGAGGAGCCGCCCTCGTCGGGCGCCCCGGCCGGCTCCTCGACGTCGCCCCCGCCTCCGGCGCACAGCTCCACGAAGAGCGGGCAGCGCTCGGTCAGCTCCGCCTCGGTGCCCACGTCCACCACCCGTCCGCCGTCGAGCACGGCGATCCGGTCGGCCAGGGCCAGGGTGGACCTGCGGTGGGCCACGAGCAGGACGGTGCGGTCGGCGGTGACGTCGGCGAGCGTGGCGACCATGGCGGCCTCGGTGTTGGCGTCCACGGCCGAGGTGGCGTCGTCCAGCACCAGGACGCGCGGGTCCCCCAGGAGTGTGCGGGCCAGGGCCACGCGCTGCCGCTGGCCGCCGGACAGGGTCAGGCCGCGCTCGCCGACGAGGGTGTCGTAGCCGTCGGGGAGCGCGCGGACGAAGCCGTCGGCCCCGGCGGCGCGGGCCGCCGCGCGGACCTGCTCGCGCGTGGCGTGCGGGCGCCCGTGCGCGATGTTGTCGGCGACCGAGCCGGAGAACAGGAACGGCTCCTCGAAGGCCACGCCGACCGTGGAGCGCAGCGAGCGCAGGCGCAGCGAGCGCACGTCCACCGCACCGCCGGGGGGGCCGATCCGCACGGCGCCGCCGGTGGTGTCGTAGAAGCGCGGCAGCAGCAGCGAGACCGTGGACTTGCCCGAACCGGAGGGGCCGACCAGCGCCACGGTCTCGCCTGGGCGCACCCGCAGGGACAGTCCGTCGAGCACGGTGGAGTCGCGGGTGTAGCCGAACCGCACGCCGTCCAGCTCCACGCCGACCGGCCCCTCGGGCACGTCGGCGGCGCCGGGCGCGTCGGTGACGTCGGGTCGGGAGTCGGCGAGGTCGAACACGCGCAGGGCCGCGGGCCGCACCAGCTGGGCGCTCATGACCATGTTGGACAGGGAGGCCGACGGCGCGGTGAGGGTGACCATGTACCCCGAGAAGGCGACGAGGGCGCCCAGGGACACCTCCCCCCGCGAGACCAGCCACGCGCCGACCACCAGCACGGCGGCCTGGCCGAGGTAGGGCAGCACGCCGAGGGTGGCGCTGGGGGCCGCCTGCATGCGGGCCACGCGCATGCGCTCGCCGAACAGGCGCGCGGCGAGGTCGGCCAGGCGCCGGGTCTCGCGCTCCTCCTGGCCGAAGGCCTTGACGACGCGGACGCCGGTCACGGTCTCCTCGACGTGCTGGGCGATCTCGGCGGTGCGGCGCTGCACGGCCATGGTCGCGGGCGGCATGCGCCGGCTGACGCGCGCCGTCACCACGACGAAGGAGACCACGACGGCCGCGGCCACGACGGTGAGCACGGGTGAGAGCCACAGCATCGCGGAGAAGGCGAACACGATGAGCACGAGGCCGCCCAGGGCCTGCGGCGCGGTGGCCAGCAGCCCCTGGACCAGTTGCAGGTCGGTGTTGGCGCGGGACATCACCTGGCCGGTGCGCAGGGTGTCCTGTTTGCCGCCGTCGAGCCGCTGGACCGAGTCGAACACGGCCGTGCGCAGGTCGTGCTGGACGCCCAGGGCGAGCTTGCCGGACAGGAACTGGCGGGCGAACGCCCCGGCGAACTGGAGCGCGGCGGCTCCCAGCAGGGTGAGGGCGAGCACGCCGATCCGGCCCGTGCGTCCCTGGACGGCGTCGTCCACGGCGATCTGGGCGGCCAGCGGCGCCAGCGCGGACAGCCCCGTCCCCAGGACGGCCGCCACGGCCACCCCGGCGCTCAGCCCGGGATGGCGGCGGCAGGCGGACAGCAGCCGCAGGACCCAGTGGCGGTCCCGGGCGGAGGGGGCGTTCGGTGGCGGGGAGCCGGACATCAGGCCTCCGGTGTGACGGGGCGCGCCAGGACGAGCTGCTCCCACGCGGGCCGCGTCCCGGTGGCCGCGTACAGCAGTGCCAGGGCCACGCCCGCGTCCCCTTCGAGGAAGGAGGCGTCGCGGATCATCCCGGCGGGGTTGAAGTAGGTCAGCGGTCCCTCGCCGCGCCGCTCGGCGAGCCAGCCGGTCCAGCGCCGGACGCACTCCAGCCCCTCGGCCAGGCCGTGGTCGTCGTGGGCGCGGCGTCCGAACCAGACCAGCCCGGCCGCGCCGTGGCAGACGCAGCCGTCCATGACCCCGCAGTCCTGCTCGGGGCGGGTGGCGACCGCCAGGGCGGTGGCGCGGGCCAGGCCGGCGTCGCGCGGGTCCCCGGTGGCCTCGGCGGCCGTGGCCAGGGCCAGGGCGATACCGGGGTCGCCCGAGCACCAGGTGGCGCGCGCGGGCGTGTGGCGCGTCTCGACGCGGTGCGGGAAGACCGCGTGGGAGAAGTCGCCGCGCTGGGCGCGCAGCCAGCGCACGGAGTCGTCGAGCAGCGCGCGTGCGCGCGGCGCGGCGGCCGTCCCGGCGGCCGAGGCCAGGTAGGACACCAGGCCGGCGGTGCCGTGGGCGGCGCCGAGCACGCGGCAGCCCGCGGACTGGTCGGCCCGGCGCGCCGGGGAGTCGCCCAGGCGCAGGAAGAGGCCGTCGCCGTCGCGTTCGACGCGGTCCTCGACCACGTCCAGGACCCCGGCGGTGGCCTTGTCGCGGAACCCGGCGTCGGGATGGGCCAGGGCGTACACGCCCAGGCCCAGCACGCCCATGGGCAGGTCGACCTCTCCCTCGGCGGGGTAGTCGGCGATCCACCGCAGGACGGCGTCGTCCACGGCGCCGAGTCCGGACGGCTCGGTGCCGCGCGCCCGGGCGAGCTGGAGCGCGGTCCACCCGGCCTGGGCGGCGCCCCGGTAGAGCCAGGGGCCGGTGCCGCCGCCGGAGCGCAGCAGGCCCATCGCCTCGTGGAAGGAGTCCTCCGCGCCGTGGTCCTCTCCGAGGGCGCGGGTGAACTCCATCCGGGCCACGGCCTGGTCCAGCAGCAGCGGGAAGGTGGGCGCATCGCGCACCTGGTCGTCCATGTCCTCCAGGAACCGCCGCGCCAGGTCGAGCGCGGATGGGTCGTTCATCGCTTCTTCCCCTCCAGGGCGTGCAGCCGGCGCAGGTGGCGCCGGGCGAGTTCGTGCGCCAGGTACTCCATGCGCACCGCGTCGAAGGCGAAGGTCCGGTTCAGGTGCAGGTGCAGTGCCGACCCGAACACCGACCGGCGTTCGCGGAGCCCGCACCCGGGCGCCTGCGCGGCGGCCAGCGCGCCCAGGGCCTTGGCCACGTCCTCGTCGGGACGGGCCCCCTCCACGTGGGCGCGCAGGGCGGCCTCGTGTCCGCGGACGAACTTGCCGAGGCGGTTGCCCTCGCGGGTGGGGGACACGTCCAGTCCACCCTGGCACGCGTGCAGGAACTCCTCGCGCTCGCCGAAGGTGTCGAACAGCTCGGTGCACCAGTGGATGACGTCGGCGACCGCCTGGTGGAGGCGGGCGGACTCGTCGGCCAGGCCCGGCAGCGCGGCGGCGACGCGGTCGCTGGAGGCGGTGAACAGCCCCTCGGCCGCCCGCAGGCCCTCGGTGCCGCCGTAGCGCGCCACCTCGGGCACGTACTCGTCCAGGACGACCCTGCTGACCAGGCCCTCGGCGGACATCCGGGCTCCGAGGGCGTCCACCGCGGCCAGCACGCCGGGGCGCGCGCCGGGCTCGGCGGGACGGACGCGCACCCGCACGTGGTAGCCGTCCCCGTCCTGGTAGCGGAGGAAGAACCACTGGTCGGCGGCCCCCGCGGCGCGCAGGTCGGCGGCCAGGCGGTGGGCGCGCCCCACGACCTGGTCGGCGGCGGCGTGCCCGCAGTAGAGGCGGGCGTACACCCAGGCCCGGCCGTGGTCGCGGTCCAGGGCGGCCGTCCCCGCGCCGGGGCGGGGCGGCTCGCGCAGGACGGGTCCGGTGGGCACGACCACCTCGGCGACGTGGCCTCCCCCGGGGCCGCGCACGGCGGGCGCCTCGGCCTGGGGCATCTCCACGAAGGCGGTGTCGCGGTCCCCGCCGCGCGCCAGGGCGGCGCGCACCGAGGCGTCCTCGCGCAGGTCCACGGGGAGTACGTGGTCGTACTCGCCGGTGCCCACCCAGGTGCGCTCGCCCAGGCCGGGCAGGCGGTCGCGCAGCGCGGCGGCCGGGGAGGGCGAGGACAGGACCGCGGCGACGTCCTCGGGACGCAGCAGCCAGCGCTCGGGGGTGACCACGACCCGGCCGCAGGTGACGCGCGGCAGGTGGGGCAGGCGGGCCAGCGGTCCCCACGACCAGCCCGCTCCCCCGGAGGTGGCCAGGTGGCCGAGCACCGCGTAGACCGGGTCCAGGCCGTGGAAGTCGACGTTGTGGGCGGTGTTGAGCTCCACGAGGACGGGGCGTCCGGTGAGGGAGTCGCGCAGCCGGAAGCCGTCCGGGCGCAGTTGCAGGAGCAGCCGGTCCAGGTGCAGGGTGCCCGCGTGCGCGCCGGTCAGGGCGATGCTCTCGTCCAGCACGCGGGGGCGCACCAGGACGTTGCCGATGCGCCCGCCCGGGTGGTAGACGAGCTCGGCGTGGAGGGGTTCTGGCGACGGGTCCCCGGCGCGCTGCCGCTCGCGGGCGCGGTCGACCTGCCCGCGGACGCGGTCGGCGACGGCGGGGCGGTGGAGGCCGAACCGGGCCACCAGGGCGTGGGGGGCGCGGCCCACCCCGCCGACGAGCATGCTGTGCGGTCCGTCGTGGGAGGCGGGGTCGGCGTCGCCGAGCAGGACGGCCAGCAGTGCGCGGGAGCCGTCGGTGTCGGCCTCGGGCAGGTGGGCGATGTCCACGGAGCCGCCGTCGAGGTGGCCGCCGTCGGCGGTCCAGCGCCCGAGCAGGTCGAGCAGCTCGGGGTTGACGGTGGGCTCGGAGGGGTGGGAACCGGTGCGCAGGCCCGCCTCGGCGGCGAGTTCCGAGGCGCCGCGCCGCGCGGGCCGGAGCACGCCCGACTCCAGGTCCAGCGCGCTCAGCAGCGGTACCTCCGCGTCCTCGAAGCGCTGGGCGAAGGCGGCGCGGAAGGCCGCCATGTCGAAGCCGGGGCCGCCGCCGGGGGAGGAGAGGGCGGCGACGCGGCGCACGGCGGCGCGCAGGTCGGCGACGGTGCGCAGGTCCAGGCTGGCGGCGCGCATGGCGAGTTCGGGGTGCAGGTCGAAGCGTTCGGCGTACTTGGCCGACGCCAGGGCGGGCGCGTGGCCGGCGGCACGGTCCCAGGCGGTGTCGAGCCGGTCGCGCAGCCCCGGCTCGAAGGGGTGCTCCCCGGCGGCGCCGGTCAGCAGTGCGCGCACGGCGGCGGCCCGGTCGCGGTCGCCGACGGCGTCCAGGAGGCGCACGGCCCGGTCGGCGGGCTCGGTGCCGGGGGCGATCAGGCCGTCGGAGCGCTGGAGCAGGCCCTTGTCCCGCAGTCCGCGCACGAAGGCGCGCAGGCGTTCGGAGTCCACGCCGGGCAGCCGCTCGGCGAGCGCGTCTGCGAGGTCGGCGGCGCTCATCTCGGATCCGCCGAGGACCTCCACGGCGGTGTCGATGGCCTCGGTGCGCCGGACGCTCACCACGGCCGCGGTGGCGTCGCCCGGAGCGGCGAAGCGCACGGCGGAGGGTCCGGCGCAGGCCAGCGGGTTGAGCCGCAGGGGGACGTCGTCGGGGTCGGCGGCGTCGAGGGCGTCGGCGACCGTCTCCTCCAGGGCGCGCACGTCCACGCGCACGCGCACGCGGTGCCGGTCACGCCGGTCGACCTCCAGGTCGCGGCGCTCCCCGACCGACACCGGCGCGGTCCCGGCGAAGAGCCCGTAGGGGGTGGCGCGCCCGCCCATGCGCGCGAGGTAGCGCAGCAGGGTGGCGCGGGCGCGCTCCTGGGACGCGGACGCGGTGCGCAGGTGGGGGTCGGCGGCCAGGTCGACGGCCATGGCGGTGACGGGGTCGTGGACGTCGCCCGCGGCGACCATGCGGGCGGACTCCTCGACGCTGAGCAGCGGAACGCGGACCAGGCCGAAGTCTGCCTCGCTCACCGGACACCACTCCCCGCGGGGGCGGTGGTCCCGGCGGGTTCGGTGACGCCGGAGGGGAGGGTGCCGCCGGTGCGCGCGGCGGTTCCGGAGGGGAGCGCGGTGCGGCGGCGCACGGCGGTGAAGACCTCCTCCACGGCGCGCAGGTGGTCCTCGGGGTCGCTGGACAGCTCGGTGACCACCGCCTCGTCGGCGCCGGTGATGGCCAGGACGCGGTGGACGGTGTCGGCGCACTGGTCGGCCGTGCCCGCGCAGTTGACCCGCACGCCCTGGCGCAGGCTGTCGGCGCGCGCGGTGGCGGCGTCGTCGTTGGCGACCAGGGCCAGGGCCACGGCCGTGCGCCCGCCGGGGTGCGCCGCGCGGTAGGCCCTGAGCGTGCTGACGCAGGCGTCCACGTCGGTGTTGAAGAACAGGGCGTGGCAGTAGTGGGTTCCGGTCCTGGCCGCGATCTCGGCGGAGCGGTTCCCCGCGCCGTGCGACCAGAGCTGGAACCCGGTGTCCACCGGGTCGATCCACTCCGCTCCCCCGCGCAGGAGGGCGACGGTCGTGTCGATGGCGGCGCCGACGTCCTCACCGCGTTCCCGCAGGTGGGCCAGATCCTCGGCCGCTCCCCCGCTCACGTCGCCGCGGCCGAAGCCGACGTCGAGGCGGTCGGGGCAAAAGTGCGCGGCGGCGGCGACGTCCTCGGCGGTCAGGTGGGGGTCGCGGATCCTGGACAGCGTGACGGCGGTGCCCACGCGCACGCGGCGGGTGTGGCTGCCCAGGACGGCGGCCAGCAGCAGCGGGTTGGTGCTGGGCACGCCGGAGGCGTGGTGCTCGGGCAGCCAGACGCGGCTGTAGCCCAGCCGCTCGGCGAGCATGGCCGAGGCGAAGGCGGTGTCGCGCTTGTCCCGGACGGGGCGGCCCTCGGTCAGGTCGAGGTACTCCAGCAGGCCCAGCGGCGGTGCGGCGCCGCACGGCGCCTCCTCCCGGTCCTGCGCTGCGTCGTCGTGCATGGGGCTGCCTCCTCGGCCGGATCCGCGCCCGCGACACCGCGCTCGCGGAAGAGTACGGAAAACACCTGCGGGTGTGCCGCGGGGCGGCGGTCGCCGGGCGACCGCCGCCCCGGGCCTGGTCGTGCGGGCCGTGGTGGATCAGGGACGGGGTTCCACCGTCACGGGCGGCCGAGCGCCGCCCACGGCCTCTGTGGGGACTGCGGGTCCGGCCCTCTAGCAGGAGACGGTGTTGGCGCTCGGGCAGGGCGTGCCCCAGCAGGTGGTGCCGAAGGTGATCGGGCCCGGGGCCTCGGCGCCGTTGTTCTCCACGGACTGGCCCGAGCCGGGGGTCTCGAAGGTCTCGGCGTCGACGTCGAGGTTGATCTCGGGGCGGCTGCTGGCGGGAATGGCCATGGTGAATGCCTTTCTCTGGCTAACGGCGACCGTTTTGTCGGTAACGCCTGTTGTGAAATACACATTAGGCTTCGCCCGCGCCCCGGTCTTCATTCACGAGGACCATTTTCCCTTCCTCCTTCGGGACGCCTTCGCCCCCCGCCCCTGGGGAGGGCCCCGCCCCTCGGGGACGGGGGCGCGCGGGCGGGGGCCGCCCGGCGCGGACCGGCCGCGGACCCCGCCCGGGGGAGCACTCCCCGCCCCCCACCTGTGCTCTCCCCGGTTCCGCCCGGCCCGGGGGCCGCGCCGGCACCCCCCGCGGACCCGGCCCGCCCCGCCCGCGCCTCCGCCCTGGGGAGGGGGGCGCACGCCTCACGGGCGGGCGAAAAGACGCGAAGAAAAGCCCTAAATCACCAGAAAAAGGAAATCCCCGGCCGCAGAAGAACGGACCGGGGATTCGACCACCGCGTCAGAAGGCTCCCTTGTGCCGCGCCTTGACGAACTCGGTGATCGAGGAGACCACGTAGTCGATCATCTCGTCCGTGAGCCCGGGATAGATCCCGGTCCAGAAGGTCCGCTCCGTGGCGATGTCGCTGTTCTCCAGGTCTCCGGACACGCGGTGCGGCCGGTCCAGGTAGGCGGGGTGGCGGGTCAGGTTGCCCGCGAAGAGCAGGCGGGTGCCGATCCGCCGGGACTCCAGGAAGTGGACCAGCTCGGCCCGGTCGAACGGCGCCCGCGGGTCCACGGTGACCACGAACCCGAACCAGCTCGGGTCGCTGTTGGGCGTGGCCTCGGGCAGGATCAGGCCCGGGAGCCCGTCCAGGCCCTCCCTCATCCGGCGCCAGTTGCGGCGCCGGGCCTCGCCGAAGGAGTCGAGCTTGTCGAGCTGGCTCAGCCCGAGCGCCGCCTGGAGGTCGGTCCCCTTCAGGTTGTAGCCCACGTGGGAGAACGTGTACTTGTGGTCGTAGCCGGGAGGCAGGGTCCCGAGCTGGTAGCTGAAGCGCTTGCGGCAGGTGTCGCTCTCGCCGGGCTCGCACCAGCAGTCCCGCCCCCAGTCGCGCATGGACTCCACCACGCGGGCCAGCATGAGGTTGGACGTGAGCACGCAGCCGCCCTCGCCCATGGTGAGGTGGTGCGCCGGGTAGAAGCTGACCGTCGACAGGTCGCCGAAGGAACCCGTCACCTGCCCGTCGTGGAGGGAGCCCACGGCGTCGCAGTTGTCCTCGATCAGGAACAGGCCGCGCTCCTCCGCGATGCGCGCCATCTCCCGCGCCTCGAACGGGTTGCCCAGCGCGTGGGCGATCATGATCGCCCGGGTGCGGGGGCCGATGGCCCGCTCCACCCTCTCGGCCGTGGTGTTGTACGTGCGCAGCTCGATGTCCACGAACACGGGCACGAGCCCGTTCTGGAGGATCGGGTTGACGGTCGTCGGGAACCCGGCGGCGACCGTGACGACCTCGTCGCCGGGCCGCAGCCGCTCGTCCTCCAGCAGGTGCGAGGTCAGGGACGACAGCGCGAGCAGGTTGGCCGAGGAGCCCGAGTTCGTGAGGTGGGCCTTGCGCCTCCCGAGCCTGCGGGCGAACACGGACTCGAACCGGCGGGCGCTGGGACCCGCCGCGATGCGCATGTCGAGGGCGGCCGCGACCAGGGCCACCCGGTCCTCCTCGTCCAGGACCGCCCCGGAGGGCCAGATCTCCGTCACGCCCGGCACGAACTCGCGTTCGGTGCGGGTGGACCGGTGGTAGTCGCGGACCGCATCGAGAACCGCCGCGGCCTCGTCACTCGTCGCCATGCGTGGTACTTCCCTCCTGGGCTCGCGGCCCGGACGGGCTCGGGGCCCTCCGACCGCCTCCGCGGACACCGGACCCTCCCGGCCTCCGGGCCCGGGTACAGCGCCGAAAGGATAGGGGAAGCGGTGCGCGGCACCACCCCCGCCGGGCGGGGGGAGGGGGGTCGCTGCCGCCCCGGGGCGAGCGGCGGCGCCCCCGTCCGTCGCGGCTCTGGCAGTATGGCCGCGCCGAGTCCGTGGCCGGCTGCCGCCGCCACCGGTGTCTCGGCGGCGGTCGACACGAGGGAGGTCGTGTGTCCTCGACGCTCGGGGGTACGGGAGCGCCGGTACGGCTCGGGGTGGTCGGCTGCGCCGACATCGCCTGGAGACGCGTCCTGCCCGCCGTGGCGGTGACGCCCTCGGTGGAGCTCGTCGCCGTGGCCAGCCGCGATCCCGCCAAGGCGCGCAGGTTCGCCGAGCACTTCGGCTGCGAGGCCGTCACCGGCTACACCGACCTGCTCGCGCGTCCGGACCTGGACGCCGTCTACATGCCGCTCCCGGTGGGGCTGCGGCACGAGTGGGTGGGCCGGGCGCTGGAGGCCGGACTCCACGTCCTGTCCGAGAAGCCGCTGACCGTCGGCCCGCGGAGCTCGGCCGAGCTGGTCGCCGAGGCCGGACGGCGCGGCCTGACCGTCATGGAGAACTTCGCCTTCCGGCACCACTCCCAGCACCGCGAGCTGAGGCGGCTGCTCGAACGGGGGGCGGTCGGGCGCCCGCGCGCGCTGATGTGCGAGTTCGGCGTGCCCGCGCGCGCCCCCGGGGACATCAGGCACGACCCGGCGCTGGGCGGCGGCGCGCTGCTCGACGTGGGCGTGTACCCGCTGGGCCTGGCCCAGTTCCTGCTGGGGAACGGCCTTCATGTGCGCGGCGGCCTCCTGGAGCACGCGCCGGACACGGGGGTGGACGTGCGGGGTTCGGTGCTGCTCTCGGGGCCGGACGGGGTGGCGGTGCAGCTCGGGTTCGGCTTCGGGATGCACTACCGCAACACCTACACCGTCTGGGGCGAGGAGGGGACCCTGCGGCTGGACCGGGCCTTCACACCGCCCGAGACGCTGCGCCCCGCCCTGGAGCTGCGCACGGACGCGGGGGCCGAGAACCTGTCCCTGGAGGCCGACCACCAGTTCCGCAACCTGTTGACGGCGTTCGCGGACGGCGTGCGGGGGCGGGCGGCCGTGGACACGGCGCCGGTCCTGGAACTCGCCGACCTGGTCGAACGCGTCCGCGGGGCCGCCGCCGCGCGGCCCCCGGCCTGAGCGCGTGCGCGGCGGGGGTCAGCCCCGCGCCCAGCTGACGAGCGCGTCCGCGAGGCCGGACGGTGAGGGCATGGCGCGCATCGCCTCGCGCACGCGCGCGGTGCCCCGGGCCAGGGCCGGGTCCTCCAGAAGCCGGGAGACCGCCGCGCTGACGTTCCCGGCGGTCATGCTCCGGTGGGGGACGGTGACCGCCGCGTCCTGCGCGGCGAGCATGTCGGCGAGCATCGGGTCGTCGAACCAGCTGGGGACGATGACCTGCGGCACGCCCGCGTCCAGTCCGGTGAGCACGGTGCCCCACCCCCCGTGGTCGACCATGGCGGCGCAGGTGGGGGCCAGGGCGTGCAGGGGCACGTACTCGACCAGGCGGGCGTTGCCGGGGACGGTGCCGAGCCTGTCCTGTTCGCTGGCGGGCAGGGTGGCCACCACCTCCACGTCCAGGTCGGCCAGCCCCTCCAGGAGTTCCCGGAACACGTCCCCGCCCCGGTCCTGGCTCATGAGGGTGGTGCCGAGGGTGACGCAGACGCGGGGGCGTGCGGGTGGTGTGCGCAGCCAGCCGGGGACGACGGCGCGTCCGTTGTAGGGCACGTAGCGCACCGGCAGGTACTCCAGGTG
>NYMS01000030.1 GCA_002529455.1 Glycomyces fuscus | reverse complement strand
CCCTGGGTGTAGGGGTGCTCGGGCTCGGACAGGACCCTGCGCACGTCTCCGCGCTCGACCGCGACGCCGTGGCGCATGACCACGACCTCGTCCACCGAACCGGCCACCACCGCCAGGTCGTGCGAGACCAGGATCAGGCCCATGCCCAGATCACGGCGCAGCTCGTCCAACAGGTCCAGGACCTGGGCCTGTACCGTCACGTCCAGGGCCGTGGTCGGCTCGTCGGCCAGCAGCACCTTGGGCTCGCACATCAGCCCCATCGCGATGACCACGCGCTGGCGCATACCGCCGGAGAACTCGTGCGGGTAGGAGTTGATCCGCCTGGCGGGCTGGGGGATGCCCACCCGCTCCAGCGACTCCACCGCACGGGCGTGGGCCTCGGCCTTGGAGGCCTTGGGCCGGTGGATGCGGTAGGCCTCGATCAGCTGGTTGCCGATCGTGTACTGCGGGTGCAGCGACTGCATGGGGTCCTGGAAGACCATGGCGATGTCGTTGCCGCGCATCCGCCGAAGCTTCTTGTCCGAGGCGCTGACCACGTCCTGGCCCGCGACCTCGATGGCGCCGGTGATCTTCGCCTTGCTGCCCCGGTGCAGACCCATGAGCGCCAGCGAGGTCACGCTCTTGCCCGAGCCCGACTCGCCCACGATGCCGAGGGCGCCTCCGGCGGGCACCTCGAAGGACAAACCGTTCACCGCCCGGACGTCGCCGTCCATGGTCGGGAACGTCACCCGCAGGTCGTCCACGCGGACGACGGGCTCGGTCGAGGCCATGTCACTTTCCTTCGTTAGAGCTGGTCTGTTCAACGCTGTCGTGCGTTAGCTGGCGATCCGCACGCGCGGGTCGACGACCGGGTAGAGCAGGTCGACGATCAGGTTGCAGACGACGATGAAGACGGCGCCCATCAGGGTCACACCGAGCACCACGGGCAGGTCCTTGCCGATGATCGCGTCGATGGCGTAGGCACCGATGCCGTTCAGGGAGAACACCTTCTCCGTGAGGATCGCGCCGCCCAGGACCAGGCCGACGTCCAGGCCGAAGATGGTCACGATCGGGGTCAGCGTGGGGCGCAGCGCGTGCTTGAAGATCACGCGGCGCTCGCTCAGCCCCTTGGCTCGGGCGGTGCGGATGTAGTCCTCGCCCAGCGTCTCCAGCATGCCCGCCCGGGTCTGGCGCGCGTACTGCGCCGCGTGCAGGAAGGCCAGGGTCACCCAGGGCAGGAACATCACCTGGAACCAGCCGACCGGGTCCTCGGTCAGGGGCACGTAGCGCGAGACCGGGAACAGCTCCCACTTGTGCACGAGGAAGGCCAGGGCGAGCAGACCGGTGAAGTAGATCGGCATGGACACGCCCACGAGGGCGGCGCTCATGGCCAGGCGGTCGAAGATGCTGCCCTTCTTGACCGCGGAGAGGACGCCGACGGCCACGCCGCCGATGATCCAGATGATGGCGGCACCCAGGGCCAGCGAGGCGGTGACCGGCAGGCGGTCGAGCAGCTGGGGCAGCACGGGGCTGTTGGTGGTGAAGGAGTAGCCCAGGCAGGGAGCCGCGCACTCCACCGTCTCCCGGCCGAAGGTGTACTCGGAGCCGAAGAGCAGACCCCTGACGAAGTCCAGGAACTGCACGGCGATGGGCTGGTCCAGGCCCAGGCGTTCCACCGTGGCGTCGAGCGCCTCGGGGGTGGGGGCCTTGCCCACGTACATCGCGGCCATACCGCGCGGGGTCACGCCCGCCCAGCGGGGCAGGACGTAGAAGATCCAGAAGGTCACCGCCGTGACGACGGCGAGCAGCAGCAGCCCCGCACCGAGGCGGCGGAGAATATAGTTCAGCATCGCGGTCGGCGGCGGGGGTACCCACGGGGCCGTGGTACCCCCGCCGCCTTCACCTGCCTTCTCGTACTAGTTCAGGCCGGTTGGGGACTAACCCCGCTCCACGCCAAGGGCCATGA
This sequence comes from Glycomyces fuscus, assembly GCA_002529455.1. Lineage (GTDB taxonomy): Bacteria > Actinomycetota > Actinomycetes > Streptosporangiales > Streptosporangiaceae > Nocardiopsis > Nocardiopsis fusca. Next base: position 15,796 of record NYMS01000030.1, on the reverse strand, counting down.
AGTCGTACATCGCGTACGAGGACGTGTAGTAGACGTTGGTCAGCTCGTCCGAGCGGTAGAACAGCGCACGGTCGAAGACGACCGGCAGGATGGCCGCCTGCTCCATGACCAGGGTGTCGATCTGCTCGTAGAGGTTGGCGCGCTCCTCCGGGTCCTCGGTGGCCAGCGCCTCGTCCCACAGGGCGTTGATCTCCGGGTCGTCGAGCTCGGAGGTGTTGTAGTTGCCCGTCTCCTGGATGGCGTCGCCGTCGGTGATCTTGGAGGCGAAGCCGTAGCCGGTGGCCCAGTCCGGGATCCAGCCGGAGACGCTCAGGCCGATGTTGTTCTCACGGACGTAGTCCTGCGAGCCGGCGTACTGCGCGAAGAAGTCCTCGGCCGGGAAGGTCTGGATGTCGACCTCGATGCCGGCGCGCTTCAGCGACTCCTGGAGCGACTCGGCGGTGGCGATGTCGTTGGGACGGCCGTCGCGGACGGCGATGGTGGTGCTGAAGCCGTCCTCCTCGCCGCACTCCTCCAGCTTGGCCTGCGCGGCCTCCAGGTCGCCCTTGTTGTCCTCGGAGGGGTACAGGTCCGACTCCGGGTTCGAGCCCTGGATGGTCGGCGGGAGCAGGTTGGTGGCGATGTCGCCGCCGGTCTCGCCGCCCCAGGCACGGTGCAGGCTGTCCCGGTCGGCCGCGTACATGATCGCCTGGCGGCAGGCCACGTCCTCGATGACCGGGGTGTGGATGTTGACGTAGCGCAGCGCGCCGGAGTACGGGTTGTCCAGGTTGGCCTGGGCGTCCTCGTCGGTGAGCAGGGAGCCCTTCATCGCGGGGCCGACGCCGACGCCGGACAGGTCGACGTCGATGTCACCGTTGACCAGGCGCTGGTCGATCTCGTCCTGGTCGATACCGATCTGGACCGTGACCTCGTCCGGCAGGGCCGGGCGGATCGGGTCGGTCTCGGCGTCCCAGTGCTCGTTGCGGACCAGGTCGAGCTTGACGCCGGGCTCGTAGGCACCCTCGAAGCGGTACGGGCCGGAGGAGACGACGTTCTCCTTGTACAGCGCGCCGCGGTCGGCCTCCATGGGCACCGGGGCGGTCTGCGGCTGGGTCAGTACGTAGGGGAACTCGGAGAACGGGTCCTTGAGGTGGAAGACCAGGGTGTAGTCGTCCGGGGTCTCGACCGCGGTGAAGGTCTCCAGCGGGTCGTCGACCTCGTAGACGTTGAAGGGCTCCTGGTCCAGGTGCGCCTCGAAGTAGCGCGGACCGTTGGGCAGCTCACCGCCGTTGTAGTTGGAGCGCGCGATGGCGTACTTGATGTCCTGCGCCGTGATCTCGGAGCCGTCCTCGTACTTGAGGCCCTCCTGGATCTTGACGGTCCACTCGGTGAAGTCCTCGTTGGGCTCGGGCATGCCCGCGGCCATGTCCGTGGTCAGCTCGGTGGACTCCTGCGCCGGGGCCGGGGTGAAGGCCAGCAGCGTACGGGCGTAGTAGCGGCTGAAGTTCCAGCTGAACCCGTAGTAGGTGTCGCCCGGGTCGGTGGAGTCGAAGTCCGAGGAGATGGCGTAGCGCAGGGTGCCGCCGGTCTGGTCGGAAGGGTTGACCACCTCGGTCGAGCCCTGGTTGAACTCGGCGTCGGACGCGGAGCCTCCGCCGGCGGAGTCACCGCCGCCGCAAGCCGAAAGGAGGATGGACGCCGCCGCGCCGAGCGCGACGAAGCCGAGGGTGCGTTTCCTCAAGGAACTGCCTCTCATGCGAACCTGATGGGATGGTGGGATCAGCCTGTCGTCGGATCCCTGCCTTGCGGAGACCGGGCGGGTCGGCCTCCACCGACCGTGGGTCAGTCGGAGGTCTTGGGGTCGAAGGCGTCCCGGAGTCCGTCGCCGAACAGGTTGAACGCCAACACGGTGATGAAGATGGCCAGGCCCGGGAAGATGACGAAGTACGGCGCGTTCTCGTACATGGACACCGCGTCGGAGAGCATCTTGCCCCAGCTGGGGGTGGGCGGGTTGATACCGACGCCCAGGAAGCTCAGGGCCGCCTCGAACAGGATGTTCGTGGGGATGAGCAGGGTCGAGTAGACGATGATCGGCGTGACCAGGTTCGGCAGGATCTCCCTGAACAGGATGTGCCGGTTGCTGGCACCCAGGCTCCTGGCGGCCTCCACGAACTCCCGCTCGCGCAGGGAGAGCGTCTGCCCGCGGACGATGCGGGCGATGTAGGGCCAGTTGAAGAAGCCGATGATGAAGACGATGACGCCGATGCGCAGGCCGTTGCCGCTCAGGCCCAGGACGCCGTCGGGGATGACCCCGACGAGCGCGATGGCGAAGAGCATCAGCGGGAAGGCCAGGAAGATGTCCATGGCCCGGCTGATGAGGGTGTCGATCCAGCCGCCCTTGTACCCGGCGACGATGCCGAGGACGGTACCGATGACCACGCACAGCAGCGTGGACAGGAAGGCCACCAGCAGGGAGATCTGCGCGCCGTAGACGATGCGGCTGAACAGGTCGCGGCCGGTCTTGGGCTCCACGCCCAGCAGGTGGTCGGAGCTGATCCCGCCCCACGAGTCGAGGTTCTCGACGGGGATCCTGCCGTCGGAGGGGGGCGGAAGGGTCGGGTCCTTCAGCGGAAACCCGGTGTTGGGCTCGATCAGGTCCTGGTGGAACTGGGTGGGCGGGTGCCCGAACCACTTGGCCAGCAGGGGTGCGAAGACCGCGGCGAGGATGAGCAGGACCACGACCACGCCGGAGACCATCGCGACCTTGTCCTTGCGCAGCCGCTGCCAGGCGATCTGGCGCAGGGACCGGTTGTCGGAGTCTCCGCGGACCTCCTGGGCCTGCGCAGCGACGTTCACGGCGTCGTTCTGCTCCGCCTGCTCCGCCGAATCGGGGGCATGCGAGGGCGCGCTCATCAGGCCACCACTCTCCACTCATACGCTTCTGGCCGAGGGGAACGGGACAGAACCCACGAGAGCGACCGCATGGGGGGGTGACCTGCGGTTCGCGCACGGTGGGGCCGGCCGGTTCTCGACGCTGGCTGGCGTGGGCTTACGTCGGCGCGGCGGGAGGATGACCCGTCCCCGCAGACCCGGTCCGCGAGAGTGCGCCACATCACCTGAGGAGTTGGACACATCGGGACCGTTACGCCCGGGCTGTTACACAGCGACCAACTTACTCGCGATCTGAACGCACGGCGTCCAATATCCGATCATGTATCTAAATCGTGACAAACAATGTTAAAAGGCGTATATAACAACAAAAGGCCACAGAGTTCGCATTCATCGGATGACCGGCCGCGAGCTGGGGCGACGTCCTATATCACCGCGCCTACGATACGTCCGAATGTGCACCGGTTCGACCCATGAAGATGAACACTATGGCAAGTGCTATGCGTCATAACGTGTCGGTGCGAACGCGTACGGCGACGGTCAAGGGCGGGTACGGGCGCGGTCACGGACACGCACGGTGACGGTCACGGGGCAGGCGACGACGACGGCCCCGCACGCGCGGAGCCGTCGTCGGAAGGTGTGCGGGCCGGGCCCGCGTCGGTCACTCGATACCGCGCTTGCGCAGCAGTTCCTCGATGTCGCCGAGGTCGGAGAGGTCGTCGGCGGCTCCGGTCTTCCCGGGAGCCGGGCCCACCCCGCTCCTGGTCCCCGGGGCGGCGGTGGCCGCGCCGGGCCCGGCGGCGCCCCCTGCGGCCTTGGGTTCCTCGGGCTCCTTGGCCTTCCTGGGCCGGGTGCCCACGTCACGGGCGCGCATGACGCCCGAGACGACGTAGAGCACCACGGCCAGGCCCGCCAGGACCACACCGGCCCACACCGCCGGATTGAACAGCAGGCCGACCACGATGCCGAAGATGCTCAGGGCGAACTGCCAGACGGCGTTCATCAGCCCGATCAGACCGGCGGCCAGCGGTAGCAGTGACCACGCCACGCCGCGCAGGCCCGAGGCGGCCCCCCTCGCGCGCCACACGAAGAGGGAGATCACCAGTCCCGCGAGGGTGAGTCCGCCTCCCAGGACCAGACCGGTCATCCACGTCAAGTTCTCAGGCATGGGCCCAGTCTCCCATCCGGCGCCGGAACGCACATCCGGTCGATCCCCTAGGGCGTGCGCGGTGGGTGCCGTCCGTCGTGCGGCAGGACGGGTGTCCGCCGCACAGGCCCCGGGGCCGAAGCCCGTGCCGGGCCCCTCCACCCACGGTACCCGCGCCCCGGGCGGGCGGCCGGGGCGCGGAGGGGCCGGCCGTGCGCTGACCGGGGCCTGGGCCGGGCCGCGGGCACGGAGCGGCCCGACGGGAGGGGCCGCCGCGCGGTGGGCGGCGCCCCTCCGGCTCAGCGGTCGGCGACCAGCGACTCCAGCCAGTCCAGGTCCACGCCCACCAGGCTGTCGCGGAACACCACGCCCTCGCGCGGCGGGATGTGCACGTGGTTGGGCACCGCGACCGTGACGCACCCGGCGTCGGCCGCCGAGGCCACGCCGACCACCGAGTCCTCGAAGGCCACGCAGCGCGCGGGGTCCACGCCGAGCCGCCGGGCGGCCCGCAGGTAGGGGTCGGGGTGGGGCTTGTTCGCCTCGACCTCGTCCCCGGCCACCGAGTCGTCGAAGTTGTCCAGGCCGATCCCGCCGATCGCCGCCTGCACCAGCGAACGCTCGGTGGAGGTCACCAGGACCACCGGGATCCCGGACTCCGACAGCAGGGTCACCAGCTCCTTGGCCCCCGGGCGCAGTTCGGCGCCTCCGGCGAGCCTGGCTTGGAACTTCGTGTACAGGCGGTCGGCGACCTGGCGCGGGGTGAGGTGGTGGGCGCCGGTCAGGTCGATGATGTAGCGGCCCACGGGCTCGGCGGCGTTGCCGACGTTGCGCTCGTGGTCCTCCTCGGTCCACACGCCGCCCAGCTCGGCGACCAGGTCGGCCTCGGCCTCACCCCACAGGTGCTCGCTCTCGATGAGGGTGCCGTCCATGTCCAGGAGTACGGCCTGGAGGCGCCGGGCCCGGGGCGCCGCGGTGTCGGAGGCTTCGGGACTCAGCGTGCTCTGCTCGCTCATACGTTCGGTGGCGCGTTCCGGACCGGGCGGCACCACGCTCTCCCCTCGTGTGTCATGGGTTGCCCGCTCGCCCACGGGACACCCGGGCTGTGCGTCATCATCGTGCGGGACGCGGGGCGCCCGCGCCGTGAAGAGGACCTGTCGGCGTCCTTTCCACACTACGAACACTCGGGCGGTGGCGGGTGGAGAGCTGTCCCACACCCGCCGCCGCACACGCGCGGCCCCGTCCCCGCGCGGGGACGGGGCCGCGCGCCGGCGCACCGGTCAGACGTTGAAGTAGGTCGCCTCCGGGTGGTGGACGACGATCGCGTCGGTCGCCTGCTCGGGCACCAGCTGGAACTCCTCCGACAGGGTCACGCCCACCCGCTCGGGCTCCAGCAGGCGCATGATCTTGGCGCGGTCCTCCAGGTCGGGGCAGGCCCCGTAGCCCAGGGAGAAACGGGCGCCCCGGTAGCCGAGCTTGAAGAACGCGTCCAGCTCGGCCGGGTCCTCACCGGCGAAGCCCAGCTCCGCGCGCACCCGGGTGTGCCAGTACTCGGCCAGGGCCTCGGTCAGCTGCACCGACAGCCCGTGCAGCTCCAGGTAGTCCCGGTAGGCGTTCTTCTCGAACAGCTCGGCGGTGGCGCGGCTGATCGCCGGGCCCACGGTCACCACCTGGAAGGACACCACGTCCAGCTCCCCCGACTCCTTGGGCCGGAAGAAGTCGGCCAGGCACAGGTGGCGGTCCCGGCGCTGGCGCGGGAAGGTGAAGCGGGTGCGCTCGACGCCCTCCTCGTCCAGCACCACCAGGTCGTCGCCCTCGCTGTAGCAGGGGTAGTGGCCGTGCACCACGGCCGCCTCCAGCAGGCCGTCGGTCTGGATGCGGTCCAGCCACATCCGCATCCGGGGGCGGCCCTCGGTCTCCACCAGCTCCTCGTAGGTGGGACCGTTGCCGCCGCGGGCGGCCTTGAGCCCCCACTGGCCCATGAAGGTGGCGCGCTCGTCGAGGAAGGCGGCGTAGTCGGCCAGCGGGATGCCCTTGCTGATCCGGTCTCCCCAGAAGGGCGGCTCGGGCACCCGGTTGGTGGTAGACACGTCGCTGCGTGCGGGCATCTCCTCGGGCTCGGTCACCTTGAGCCTGGCCCCCGACTTCACGCGGCGCTGGCGCAGGGCGGGCAGCTCGGCGCCCTCCTCGCCGCGCTTGACCGCCATGAACGCGTCCATCAGGCGCAGGCCCTCGAAGGCGTCCTTGGCGTAGCGCACGTGGCCGTCGAAGACCTCGGCCAGGTCCTGCTCCACGTAGGAGCGGGTGAGCGCGGCGCCGCCCAGCAGGACCGGGAAGCGCTCGGACAGGCCCCTGGAGTTCATCTCCTCCAGGTTCTCCTTCATGATGACCGTGGACTTGACCAGCAGGCCGGACATGCCGATCACGTCGGCGCGCTCGGTCTCGGCCGCCTCCAGGATCGCCGACACCGGCTGCTTGATGCCGATGTTGACCACGTCGTAGCCGTTGTTGGACAGGATGATGTCCACGAGGTTCTTGCCGATGTCGTGGACGTCGCCCTTGACGGTGGCCAGGACGATGCGGCCCTTGCCGTCGTCGTCGCTCTTCTCCATGTGCGGTTCGAGGTAGGCGACGGCGCCCTTCATGACCTCGGCGGACTTGAGGACGAAGGGCAGCTGCATCTGGCCGGAGCCGAACAGCTCGCCGACGGTCTTCATGCCCGAGAGCAGGGTGTCGTTGACGATGGCCAGGGCGGGCTTGGACTCCAGCGCCTCGTCGAGGTCGGCCTCGATCCCGGCCATCTCGCCGTCGATGATGCGCCGCTCCAGGCGCTCCCACAGCGGCAGGGCGGCCAGTTCCTCGGCGCGGGAGGCCTTCATGGACTTGGCGTCCACGCCCTCGAACATCTCCATGAACCGCGAGAGCGGGTCGTAGTCCCCCTCGCGCCGGTCGTAGACCATGTCGAGGGCGACCTCGCGCTGCTCCTCGGGGATCTGGTTGATCGGCACGATCTTGGAGGCGTGCACGATCGCCGAGTCCAGTCCGGCCTGGACCGCCTCGTGCAGGAACACCGAGTTCAGCACGATGCGGGCGGCCGGGTTGAGGCCGAAGGACAGGTTGGACAGGCCCAGGGTGGTCTGCACCTCCGGGTAGCGGCGCTTGAGCTCGCGGATGGCGTTGATCGTCTCCAGGCCGTCCCGGCGGGTCTCCTCCTGCCCCGTGGTGATGGGGAAGGTGAGGCAGTCGATGACGATGTCGCCGGTGCGCAGCCCCCACTCGCCGGTGATCTGCTCGATGAGGCGGGTGGCCACGCGCACCTTCCACTCGGCGGTGCGGGCCTGGCCCTCCTCGTCGATGCACAGGCCCACGACGGCGGCGCCGTGCTCCTTGACCAGCTCCATGATGCGGGTGAAGCGGGAGTCGGGGCCGTCGCCGTCCTCGTAGTTGACCGAGTTGACCACGCTCCTGCCGCCGAGCGCCTCCAGTCCCGCCTCCAGGACGGGCGGCTCGGTGGAGTCGAGCATGATCGGCAGGGTGGAGGAGGTGGCCAGGCGCGAGGCCAGCTCGCGCATGTCGCTGACCCCGTCGCGGCCCACGTAGTCGATGTTGAGGTCGAGCAGGTGGGCGCCGTCGCGGATCTGGTCCCGGGCGATCTCCACGCAGTCGTCCCAGCGGCCCTCCAGCATGGCCTCGCGGAACTTCTTGGAGCCGTTGGCGTTGGTGCGCTCGCCCACGGCCAGGTAGCTGGCGTCCTGGCGGAAGGGCACGCTCTGGTAGAGCGAGGAGGAGGCCGCCTCCACCAGGGGCCTGCGGTTCTTGAGGCCGCGGCCCTGGACGCGCTCCACCACGTGGCGCAGGTGCTCGGGGGTGGTGCCGCAGCAGCCGCCGGCCAGGCCCAGGCCGAACTCGGAGGTGAAGCTGTCGTGGGCGTCGGCCAGCTCCTCGGGCGAGAGGTTGTAGACCGCGCCGTTGGGGCCCAGTTCCGGCAGGCCCGCGTTGGGCATGCAGGAGATGGGGATGGGCGAGTGGTGCGACAGGTAGCGCAGGTGCTCGCTCATCTCGGCGGGGCCGGTGGAGCAGTTGAGGCCGATGACGTCGACGCCCAGCGGCTCCAGGGAGGTCAGCGCGGCGCCGATCTCCGAGCCGAGCAGCATGGTGCCGTTGGTCTCGATGCTGACCTGGGCGATGATCGGGACGTCCCTGCCCGCGGCCCGGCGGGCGCGCTGGGCGGCCACCACGGCGGCCTTGACCTGGAGCAGGTCCTGGCAGGTCTCGATCAGGATGGCGTCGGATCCGCCGTCGATCAGGCCGCGCGCGCACTGTTCGTAGTAGTCGCGCAGCAGGGCGTAGGGCGCGTGGCCCAGGGTGGGCAGCCGGTTTCCCGGGCCCACGGAGCCGAGGACGTAGCGGGGCTGGTCGGGGGTGGAGTAGGCGTCGGCGGCCTCGCGGGCCACCTGCGCTCCGGCCTGGGCGATCTCGTAGGTGCGGTCCTCGATGCCGTACTCGGCGAGTCCGCCGAGGTTGGCGGAGAAGGTGTTCGTCTCGATGGCGTCCGAACCCACGGCAAGAAAGGCGGCATGGGTGTCGCGGACGATGTCGGGACGGGTGAGGTTGAGGATGTCGTTGCATCCCTCGTGCCCCTCGAACTGGTCGAGGTCGAGATCGTGCGCCTGGAGCATGGTGCCCATCGCTCCGTCCGCCACGACCACACGGCGGGACAGCGTTTCGCGGAAGGTGGGGCTGGCTCTCATATCTGGCAACTCTATGTCGGAGCACCGCGGCGGCCCAGCTGATGTCCCCGTGACGCGTGGCACTGGGCGGACCCGCGGTGCGGGGGCGGGTCGGGCGTCCGGGGACGGCGGTGTCCTTGTCAGTCGCTGTCTGTGAGGCTATCCCATCGGGCGTTCCAGCAGATGAGACAGGTGTCCCGCGGCGGGGCGGCCGGGCCCTTCCGGCCGAGCGCGCCGAACGGTTTCCCGGGCGGGGCGGCACCCCGTAGGGTGGACTCCGTCCGCGTGCAGGAAGGGGCCACGATGACCAAGCTCGTCCGGGAGCTTGTCGATCCCGTGATGGTGGCGGCGTTCGAGGGATGGAACGACGCCGGTGAGGCGGCCAGCCTGGCCGTGGAGCACCTGTCGAGGGAGTGGGGCGCCTACGAGCTGTGCGCGCTGACACCGGACGACTACTACGACTTCCAGGTGACCCGGCCGCGCATGTCGGTCGTGGACGGTGTGGTCGGCGAGGTCGAGTGGCCCACGACCCGGGTCCGCGTGGCGACGCCGCCCGGCTCGGAGCGCGACGTGGTGCTGGTGACCGGCCCCGAGCCGAACATGCGGTGGCGCTCCTACGCCGCCGACCTGCTGGCCGTCGCGCGGGAGCTGGGCGTCACGCGGATGGTGATGCTGGGCTCGCTGCTGGCGGACGCCCCGCACACGCGGCCGATCCCGGTGACCGGGATGGCCTCGCCCGTGGAGATGGGCGCGGCGCTGGGGCTGGAGGCGACCACCTACTCGGGCCCGACCGGGATCGTGGGCGTGGTGCACGAGGCGTTCAGCGCGGTGGGGATCGACACCGTGTCGCTGTGGGCGGCCATCCCCCACTACGTCGCCCAGCCGCCGTGCCCGAAGGCCTCCCTGGCGCTGCTGGCGTGGGTGGAGGACTTCCTGGACGTGCGGGTGCCTCTGGGCGAGCTGCCCGAGGACGCGGTGGCGTGGGAGTCCAACGTCAACGAGCTCACCGCCGAGGACGAGGACATAGCGGCGTACGTGCGCGGCCTGGAGGAGGCCAAGGACACCGCCGACCTGCCGGAGGCCTCCGGTGACGCGATCGCCCGGGACTTCGAGCGCTACCTGCGCCGGCACGACGAGGGCTGAGCCCCGGCGGCGTCCCCGCCGGGTCCCCGTGTGCCGCGCGCCGCGGACGCCCCTCAGTCCCGCAGGTGGCGCCACTCCCCCGTGGACAGCACCGCGGCCCAGGCCCCGGCGATGCGGGCCAGCCCGCGTCGGACCTCGTCCACGACCGCGGGGGTCAGCGGCACGGGGGTCTCGCGTGAGGGCTGGAGGCGTACGGTGACGCGGAGGCCGTCCAGGACCTTCTGGCCCCGGGCGATGGCCTCGTGGTCGGGTTCGGCCCGGCGCTCCAGGACCGCCCGGATGCCGTCGCGCAGGGCGATGGCCTCGTCGAGGTCGGCGAGCGTGATGGGGATGGCTCCCTCGGTGGCCAGGCGGTGCTCGCGCAGGAACCGCGCGAGGTCGGCCCGGTCGGTGAGCCCGCCACCGGTGGAGACGAAGTCCGCGATGAGTTCGGCGGCCGCGCTGTGCCGCGTGGGGGTCGTCATGGGGGTTATCCCACCACGGTCGGGCCCCGGATACCGGCGTTTTCCCGAGTCCGTGGCCACAGGTGGTCACCGTGCACGTGCATAACGAGACGGACGGGGACGAAACGGTCGCGGTGGTTTCCAGCCGGTCTCCGCGGGGCTCCGCACCCGCCCGTCTCAGGCCGCGAGCAGCACGCGGAGCGCGTGGCGCTCACGGGGCAGGCCCAGCCGGGTGAGGACGACCGTGAAGTTGGCGCAACCGCCGTCCCAGAAGCCGTCGTGGTCGGCCAGGACCCGCAGGTAGTCGCGCTGGAGGGCGGTCAGCTCCGCGGGGTCGCGCGGTGCGGCGGGTCCGGAGGCGGGTCCTTCGCGAGTTCCGTCGGCCCCCCGGAAGACCAGGCCCAGCAGCGGACCGGCGTCGGCCTCGGCGGCGAAGGACGAGGTCAGCGGGGCCAGCGCGCGCAGCACCGGGAGCAGGCGCGCGGCGTCCTCGGCGGTGGAGCGCTCGGCGAGCTCCCGGACCAGGGCGAAACGGACGTGGCCGGTGAAGTGGGCGGGGCGTCTGGCGAACCAGGCGTCGGCCGCGCCGGGGTCCGAGAGCGCGGCGACCAGCTCCGCGGTGGCGGCGGGGTTGGCGCGCTGGCCGGGAGCCAGCGCGGCGCAGGCGCGGATGGCGGGGTCGGCGTGGGTGAGGAACTCGGTGGTGTCGCCGCCGCAAGCGCCCAGGGCCAGGACGATCACCGCGCCCTCGTCGCGGGTCTCGGCCATGTCGGCGGCGCCGGACAGGTCCGGCTCCAGCCCGCCGAGCCGGGCCAGGGCCGCGGCGGCCTCCACCGCGCACATGCGCGTGCCCGCGTCGGAGGAGGTGAGGTGGGGCTCGACCGCGGCGTACAGCGCGGGGACGGCGGCGCGCATGTCCGTGCCCGCCCGGTGCATGAGCGCGTCCAGGGCGGGGCTCTCCCACACCTCGATCGCCTCGTCCTCGTCGTCGGAGGCCAGTGCGGCGTACACCCGGTCCAGCTCGGCCCCGGAGAGGGGGCCGGGAGCGGAGCCGGAGGGCGCCTGGCACGACAGCGCGCCCTCGGCCGCCCCCGCCAGGAAGCCCAGCAGGGCGCGGCGCAGGGAACCGGAGGCGGTGCCCGCCGCCTCGGAGGCCGCCGGATCGTCGAGTTCGGGGCGGTCCAGGACTCCGGCGACGAACAGGGCGGCGGGGACGGTGGCCGGGTAGACCGTGCCCTGGTGCAGGAGCGCGCTGTGGAGGTGGTCCAGCGCGCTCCCGCGCTCGTCCGCGTCGCCGGTGAGCAGGAGGGCGAGGTGTCCGGGGGTGTCGGTGCCGGAGCCGTAGGCGTGGAAGGCGCGGGTCCAGTCGGTGGTGCGGAGTACGTCCGGTCCTGTCTGCATGTCCCGGATTGTGGCAGCGCCCACCGACGGTTTCGCGGGCGCGGCGCCGGCTCCCGGGTCGGTCTACGGCACCACACGGCCGGAAGGGCCCCGCCTCGGCGCCGACGCGGCCCCGCGGCCGGTCCGCCGCTGGTAGGACCAGCTGCACACGCCGAGCGCCGCGCCGAGCCCGGCGAACGCCACACCGCCGACGACCCCCACCCACGGCGACCAGCCCTCCGCGTCACCGACCGTGAGCCCCAGGGGCGCCGCGACCATGGTGGCCAGCCCGTACGGCGTGAGCAGGACCGAGCCCGCCCAGCCGGGGAGCAGCAGGCTCCAGCGGGGCAGCCTCTCCCCCCGGGGCAGGGCCAGCGCCGCCAGCAGCAGTGTCGCGGCCAGCGCGCCCAGGACGGTGAAGTCCAGGCCGTGGCGTTCCATCCACACCAGCGCCTCCGGCGCACCGTTGGCTCTGAGCTGCTCGGCCAGGTCCCCGGACGGCCGGCCAGCCGTCCCCCCGACCGCCCAGTAGGTCTTCATCACCGCGTAGGGGACCAGGGAGAGGGCCCCGGCCCAGGCGGCCGTCGACGACTTCGGAGAGTTCATGCCCACGATCCTGCGGCAGCGCCGCGGCCCGCGCCTCCCGCTCCGGAGCCAGGGGCCTCCCCCGCACGGGGGAGCGGGAGCCCGGGGACGCCGACGGCCCGCCGCGGCGGGCCGTGTGTCGCGGGTGCCTACAGGCGCACGCCCAGCAGGGTGTCGACGGTGGCGCGCACCAGGGCGGGCGCACCGGTGTCGCCGCCGCCCTCACCGAGGGCGGCTGCGGCCCAGGAGTCCACCGCGGCCAGGGCGCCCGGCGAGTCCAGGTCCTCGGACAGGGCCGCGCGCACGGCGGCGAGCACCGGGGCGGCGTCGGGCGCCGCTCCCAGGGCCAGGGCGGCGCGCCAGCGGTCGGCGCGGGCGGTGGCGGCGGGGAGCTCGGCGTCGGTCCACTCCCACGGGGAGCGGTAGTGGTGGTCGAGCATGGCCAGGCGGATGACGGCCGGGTCCACGCCCTGCCTGCGCAGCTTGGAGACGAACACCAGGTTGCCCAGGGACTTGGACATCTTCTCGCCGTCGAGGCCGACCATGCCCACGTGCAGGTGGTTGTGGGCGTTGGGTCCGCCCGTGGCGCAGCGGGTCTCGGCCGCGCCCATCTCGTGGTGGGGGAAGATCAGGTCGCTGCCGCCGCCGTTGAGGTCGAAGGCCGGACCGAGCCGGTCCAGGGCGATGGCGCTGCACTCGATGTGCCAGCCGGGGCGCCCGCGCCCCAGGGGGCTGTCCCAGGCGGGCTCGCCGGGGCGCTCGGCGCGCCACAGCAGCCAGTCGAGCGGGTCCTTCTTGTCGGCGCGCTGCGGGTCGCCGCCGCGCTCGCCGAACAGCTCCAGCATCTGGGCGCGGTCCAGGTGGCTGATCTCGCCGAACCCGGACGCCTCGGCGGCGGAGAAGTACAGGTCCCCGTCCAGCTCGTAGGTGGCGCCGGTGTCGCGGATGCGCGCGGCGAGGTCGCTGATGAGGTCGACGGACTCCACCACGCCGACGTAGGAGGTCGGGGGGATGATCCGCAGGGCGGCCATGTCCTCGCGGAAGACGTCGATCTCGCGGTGGGCGAGGTCGCGCCAGTCGACGCCGGTGGCCTCCGCGCGCTCCAGCAGCGGGTCGTCGATGTCGGTGGTGTTCTGCACGTAGTTGACGTCGTGCCCGGCGTCACGCCAGACCCGGTTGACCAGGTCGAAGGTGAGGTAGGTGAAGGCGTGGCCCAGGTGGGCGGCGTCGTAGGGGGTGATGCCGCAGGCGTACATCCCCGCCCGGGGCCCCGGCGTCGTCGTCCTTATCCGGCCGGTGGCGGTGTCGTGGACACGGAGGGGGCCGCCGGTACCCGGCAGGGGGACGATGTCAGGCGCAGACCATGAACGCATACCGCGCAGCCTATCCGGACGCGCGTGCGAGGCGCGTCCGCGGGAGGGTGCGCACCCCGCGTGATCATCACCCCACGAAGGGCGGGAATAGGCCGGGCCGGGACCGCGCGGCGAGGTGCCGGAACGGGCCGGGGCTCACGCGGCGAGGTTGTGGTGCCTCCTGCCGATGAGGAAGGCGCCGAGCACGGCCACGGCGGCGCACAGGGCGGCCATGCCCTCGTTGCCCAGACGCCAGTGCAGCAGCCCGCCGCTGACCGAGACGACGTAGAGGAGCCAGTACGACCCGCTCTCCGCCAGGTTGCCGTTACGGCCCTCCATCGTGCCCCCTGCCCCGAACGCGTGGCTCCACGCGAGCCTGACGGCGCGCGCCGTCTCTCTCTGAGACGCCGCGGTCACTCTCGGGGTTGACACGCCGTCACGACCCGGGGGTGTGACGCTGGTTATGCGTGCCGGTGACGCACGTCCGCCCTGCCCAGACGGGAGGGCGCGGGGCCGGTCGGCCCCCGGGGGCGGCGGGACCGGCGGGTCCGGCGGGTCCGGCTCCTCGGCCACCCGCACCGGGTCAGGGGCGGACCGCGTCCGCCAGCTCCAGCAGGTCCAGCTCCTCGGCCACCCGCGCCAGGCCGGGGTCCCCGGCGGGGCCGAACTCGACGATGTCGGCCCGGTCCGCACGGAGCCGCCACCGGGCGCGGGACATGTCGCGGCGGTCACCGCGCGGGCTCGGCAGGCGGTCGGACAGGGGGGCCTGGTCACGGACGGTCATGGCGCTCATGGGCGGGGTCCTTCGGGGTGGGTCGGCGGTTGTGGGGTACCCCGGGCCACGGTGCGACACTGGCCTCCGTGCCCCGGGTTCACCGTGAACACGGTCCCGTAGCACGCCTCCAGCGCGGTTCCGGAATCCTTTCGCTCCACCCCAGGTCAACGGGGAACGAGGAGGAGCGCCCCACGGTGTCCCTGTCCCCTACCCGTTGTCCCGCCCGCAATGCACAGCGTCGGCGCGCCGAAGCCGCGTGTCCGTCCCCGGGGCGCGCGACCGCGTGGCCGACCCCCCTCCGACCGCTCCCGCCCGACCGGCCTTCGCCGCACGCGCCCCTCGCCCCGTCCACCCCCCTTGTGCGAAAAGGGAACTAAACGTACAGTAACTTACCAATTAGATTCGTTGCGTAACACGGCGACTGCGCGCAGTCGCCCACCGGGTCCGACGCACGTCCCCCGTGCACCGGACCGGCTCCGTCCGTCACCGCCCCGCCGCGGCGGGGCTTCCCCCCGGAGTAGCCCATGCGCACCGCGTACCGGCCCCGCAGGCCCCTCGTCTCCGCAGCCCTGTCCCTCCTCACCGCCGCCGCCCTCGTGGTCCCGGCCGGGGCCGCGTCGGCCGCCCCCGTCCCCGGGAGCGCGGCGGCCCCGGCGTCCGCCGAGACCGCCCAGGCCGACCTGGTGTGGTCCGACGAGTTCGACGGCGCCGCGGGAAGCGCCCCCAACCCCGCCCACTGGAACCACGAGACCGGCGACCACGGCTGGGGCAACAACGAACTCCAGAACTACACCGACAACCGCGCCAACTCCGCCCTCGACGGCCAAGGCAACCTCGTCATCACCGCACGCCAGGAAGCCGACGGCGGCTACACCTCCGCACGCATCACCACCCAGAACAAGATCGAACACGCCTACGGCCGCATCGAAGCACGCATCAAGATCCCCCGCGGCCAGGGCATCTGGCCCGCCTTCTGGATGCTCGGCGCCGACTTCCCCAACACCCCCTGGCCCCACTCCGGCGAAATCGACATCATGGAGAACGTCGGCTACGAACCCCACCTGGTCCACGGCACCGTCCACGGCCCCGGCTACTCCGGCGCCGACGGCATCGGCGCCTCCTACACGCACCCCCAGGGCTGGTCCTTCGCCGACGACTTCCACACCTTCGCCATCGACTGGAACCCCGGCTCCATCACCTGGTCCGTGGACGGCAACGCCTACCACACCCTCACCACCAACGACGTGGGAGCCAACCCCTGGGTCTACGACCAGCCCTTCTTCATGATCCTCAACGTCGCCGTGGGCGGGAACTGGCCCGGCTACCCCGACGGCACCACCCAGTTCCCCCAGCAGATGCTCGTGGACTACGTCCGG
>NYMS01000003.1 GCA_002529455.1 Glycomyces fuscus | reverse complement strand
ATCGCCGACGAGCCCACCGGGGTGTGGCTGGACCGCATCAGCGCCATCGAGGGCAACGACAGCCCCACCACCGGCAGCATGGGCCTGCGCGACCACCTCGACGAGGCCCTGCAACAGGCCGACGGCCAGCCGCTGGTCTTCCAGGTGGTCATCTACAACCTGCCCGGCCGCGACTGCGCCGCGCTGGCCTCCAACGGCGAGCTGGGCCCCGACGAGATCGACCGCTACAAGAACGACTACATCGACCCCATCGCCGACATCCTGGCCGACTACGAGGACACCGAGCTGCGGATCGTGACCACGGTCGAGATCGACTCGCTGCCCAACCTGGTCACCAACGTCTCCCCGCGCGAGACCGCCACCGACAACTGCGACGAGATGCTGGCCAACGGCAACTACGTCGAGGGCGTGGGCTACGCCCTGGCGCAGCTGGGCGAGATCGACAACGTCTACAACTACGTCGACGCCGGCCACCACGGATGGATCGGCTGGCAGGACAACTTCACCGCCTCGGCGGCGCTCTTCCACGAGGCGGCCAACGCCGCCGGCGCCACCCCCGCCGACGTGCACGGGTTCATCGCCAACACCGCGAACTACTCGGTGCTGGTGGAGGAGAACTTCTCCATCGGTGAGACGATCGCGGGCACGCCGGTGCGCCAGTCGGACTGGGTGGACTGGAACCAGTTCACCGGGGAGCTGGAGTTCGCCCAGGCCCTGCGCGAGGAGCTGGTGGGCCAGGGCTTCGACTCACGGATCGGCATGCTCATCGACACCTCCCGCAACGGCTGGGGCGGGCCCGACCGGCCCGACGGGCCGGGGCCGACCACGGATGTGAACGCCTACGTGGACGGGGGCCGCTACGACCGCCGTATCCAGTCCGGGAACTGGTGCAACCAGGCGGGTGCGGGGCTGGGCGAGCGTCCCCAGGCCGCTCCGGAGCCGGGCATCGACGCCTATGTGTGGATGAAGCCGCCGGGTGAGTCCGACGGTTCCAGCGAGTACATCGAAAACCCCGAGGGCAAGGGTTTCGACCGGATGTGCGACCCGACCTATGAGGGCAACCCGCGCAACGGCAACAACATGAGCGGTGCGCTGCCCGACGCGCCGATCTCGGGGCACTGGTTCTCGGCCCAGTTCCAGGAGCTGCTGGCCAACGCCCACCCGCCCGTCCAGTAACCACGACCGCCAGACGGCGCGGTGGTACGAGGGGTGCCCGTCCGCCACGGGCGGGCACCCCCGCTCCGCGCTGCGCCCCAAGGCTCCCCGGGGCGGTCCGGCCCGCCCCGGGGCCCCGGGAACTTAACGACCAGTCACCGAGATTGCACCCGTTGTCTCCGTGTGTCGTCGGTGTTAACTTCGCCCCACGATGCCTGGGAGCGCTCCCGCAAGGCGTGTGCAAAACGGGTATCGAGATTCCGGAAAACCACCGGACGCGTACCGGCCCGACCCGGGCAACGAGCCGCAGGTCACAGCGTCGTACCCGGCTCCCTCCCCCCACACCCGCACTCCGACCCCGCTGCCTCCACCCCTCGGAGAGTCCCGCCCCGACGCCGCCCTCCGGCGCGCGGGGCCCGCGGCGGGGAGCGGAGAACCCGTCCGAGGAGAACACGTGACCACCCCCCGTCCCGGCCCGCGCCGCACGGCGCGCTGGCGCAGACCCGCGCCCGCGCTCTTCGGTGCGGTGCTCCTGGCCGCACTCCTTCCGGCCGCGCCCGCCCAGGCCGCGCCGGTCTGCTCCGTCGACTACCAGCTCAACGACTGGGGCTCGGGCTTCACCGCCGAGGTCTCGGTCACCAACGAGGCCGCGTCCGTCTCCAACTGGACGCTGGGCTGGGAGTTCTCCGGCAACCAGCGCATCACCAACAGCTGGAGCGCCCAGGTCTCCCAAAGCGGCAGCTCCGTGACCGCCCAGGGCCCCTCCTGGGCGCCCGGACTCGCCTCCGGGCAGACCGCGACGTTCGGCTTCCAGGCCACCTACAGCGGCAGCAACGCCGCGCCCACCGGGTTCACCCTCAACGGCCTGGACTGCGCGGGCGAGGACCCGGAGCCCGAGGACCCGGCCCTGGTCGTGGACCCCGACTCGCTCACCCTCGAACCCGGCGGCGAGGCCTCCTTCGACGTGGCCCTGTCCGAGGCGCCCGCCGAGGACGTCGCCGTCAGCGTGGAGCGCACCTCCGGCAGCGAGTCGCTGTCGGTGGCCTCGGGAGCCTCGCTGGCCTTCGGCGACGACGACTGGGACACCCCCCAGGAGGTGACGGTCGCCTCCTCCGGCGACGGAACCGGCGAGGCCGCCCAGGCCGAGTTCACCGTCTCCGCGGAGGGCTACGACCCCGTGGTCGTCACCGCGCGCGAGCTCTCCGGCGCCTCCAGCGCCTACGAGGAGGAGTTCCTCGCCCAGTACGACAAGATCAAGGACCCCGACAGCGGCTACTTCCGCGAGTTCGACGGCCTCCTCGTGCCGTACCACTCGGTGGAGACCCTGATCGTGGAGGCGCCCGACCACGGCCACGCCACCACCTCCGAGGCCTACAGCTACTACCTGTGGCTGGAGGCGACCTACGGCAGGATCACCGGCGACTGGGAGCCCTTCAACTCCGCGTGGGAGTCCATGGAGGCGTTCATCATCCCGGGCACGGCCGACCAGCCCACGAACGGCTCCTACGACCCGTCGTCCCCGGCGACCTACATCCCCGAGTCGCTCGACCCGAGCGACTACCCGATGGCGCTGGACCAGGGGGTCGAGGCGGGCCAGGACCCGCTCGCCCAGGAGCTGAGCAGCGCCTACGGCACCGACGAGGTCTACGGCATGCACTGGCTGCTGGACGTGGACAACACCTACGGCTACGGGTTCTGCGGCGACGGCACCGACGAGGCCCCCGCCTACATCAACACCTTCCAGCGCGGCTCCAACGAGTCGGTCTGGGAGACCGTGCCGCACCCCTCCTGCGAGACCTTCGAGCACGGCGGCGAGAACGGGTTCCTCGACCTGTTCACCGACGACGACAACTACTCCGAGCAGTGGCGCTACACCAACGCGCCCGACGCCGACGCGCGGGCGGTGCAGGTGGCCTACCTGGCGCACCAGTGGGCCTCGGAGCAGGGCAACGAGGGCGCCATCGCCGAGAACGTCTCCAACGCGGCGATGATGGGCGACTACCTGCGCTACGCCATGTTCGACAAGTACTTCAAGGAGATCGGCGACTGCGTCGACCCCCAGGCCTGCCCGCCCGGATCGGGCAAGGACTCCGCGCACTACCTCATGGCCTGGTACTACTCCTGGGGCGGCGCACTGGAGAGCGCCGAGTACCCCTGGGCCTGGCGCATCGGCGGATCCTCCGCCCACCAGGGCTACCAGAACGTGATGGCGGCCTACGCGCTCTCGGAGGTGTCCGCGCTCCAGCCGGAGTCGGCCACCGGCACCGAGGACTGGGGCAACAGCCTCGACCGGCAGCTGGAGTTCCTGGAGTGGCTCCAGTCCTCCGACGGCGGCATCGCGGGCGGCGCGACCAACAGCTGGGAGGGCACCTACGCCCAGCCGCCCTCGGGCACGCCCACCTTCCACGGCATGTTCTACGACGAGAAGCCCGTCTGGCACGACCCGCCGTCCAACCGCTGGTTCGGCTTCCAGGTCTGGGACATGGAGCGGGTGGCCGAGTACTACCGCATCACCGGCGACGAGCGCGCCGGGGGCATCCTGGACGACTGGATCCCCTGGGCGATCGCCAACACCACCGTCGGCGAGAACGGCGAGTTCGCCATCCCCGCCGACATGGAGTGGAGCGGCCAGCCCGACACCTGGACGGGCGAGTCCACGGGCAACCCCGACCTGAGCGTCGAGGTCGTCTCGCACGGACAGGACGTCGGCATCGCCGCGGGCCTGGCCAAGACCCTCATGCACTACGCCGCCGCCACCGGTGACGCCGAGTCCCGCGAGACGGCAGAGGGCCTGCTCGACGCCCTCCTGGCCCACCAGGACGACCTGGGCGTCGCCGTTCCCGAGACGCGGGCCGACTACGCCCGCTTCGACGACGCGTTCGGCTCCCCCGACGGCGGCCTCTACATCCCCGAGGGGTGGACCGGCCAGATGCCCAACGGGGACCCGATCGACTCCGACTCGACGTTCCTGTCCATCCGGTCCTTCTACGAGGACGACCCGAACTGGCCCCAGGTCGAGGAGTACCTCGACGGGGGGCCGGTGCCCGAGTTCACCTACCACCGCTTCTGGGCGCAGGTGGACGTGGCCACAGCCCTCGCCACCCACGGCGAGTTGTTCGGCGACGGTTCCTGACCGGCCGTAGCCGCACGGGGGCGGGCGCCCACGGCGCCCGCCCCCACCCCCACCGAAGAAAGGAACACCATGTTGGTCACCAAGGGGCGAAGACGGCTCCGGGAAGGGGCGGCGGTCGCCCTCGCCCTCGCCCTCAGCCTCGTCACGGGCGGCCTGGCCGCCGCCCACGCCGAGGAGGACGCCCCCCTCCCGGCGCAGGAGGCCGCCCAGGCGCAGCAGGCCACCCTGCGCGAGCTCGCCGACCAGCGCGGGCTGCGCATGGGCACCGCGGTCGGGTCGCAGTACCTGAACCAGGCGGACTACGCGCGGACCGCCGCGACCGAGTTCAACTCCGTCACCCACGAGAACGACCTCAAGTGGGAGACGGTCCAGCCCCAGCGCGGGCAGTTCAACTGGACCAACGCCGACCGCATCGTGGACTTCGCCCAGCAGAACGACCAGATGATCCACGGCCACACGCTGGTGTGGCACAGCCAGCTGCCCTCATGGGTGAGGGACGGCAGCTTCAGCGAGGACCAGCTGCTGGACGTCATGGACACCCACATCAGCACCACCGTGGGGCGCTACCGCGACGACATCGCCACCTGGGACGTGGTCAACGAGCCCATCGGGGACGACGCCCGGTTCCGCGACTCGGTCTTCCACCGGACGCTGGGGGAGGACTTCATCGCCGAGGCCTTCCGGATGGCGGACCGGGCCGACCCCGACGCCCGCCTGTTCATCAACGACTACAACATCGACGGGATCAACGCCAAGAGCGACGCCTACTACGAACTGGTCCGGGACCTGCTGGCGCAGGGCGTGCCGATCGACGGCATCGGCTTCCAGGGCCACCTCATCGCGGGACAGGTCCCCTCCAGCATCCAGCAGAACATCCAGCGCTTCGTCGACCTGGGCCTGGAGGTGATGATCACCGAGCTGGACATCCGCATCCAGATGCCCGCCACCCAGCAGAAGCTGGAGCAGCAGGCCAGGGACTACGAGCAGGTGGTCAACGCCTGCTACGCGGTCGAGGGGTGCTCCGGTGTGATCGTGTGGGGCGTCACCGACGCCTACTCCTGGGTCCCCGACACCTTCGAGGGCCAGGGCGCGGCACTGCCCATCGACGGGAACTACCAGCCCAAACCCTCCTACTGGTCGATCCACGAGGCGCTCGGCGGCGACCCCGGCCCCGGTCCCGGTCCCGACCCGGACCCGACCGATCCGCCGTCGGGGGAGTGCGAGGCCGAGTACACGGTGACCAACCAGTGGCAGGGAGGTTTCCAGGCGCAGGTGACCGTGACCGCGGGGGCCGATCTCACGGGTTGGACCGTGGAGTGGGCCTTCGGCGGCGGCGAGCGCGTCTCGCACGCCTGGAACGCCTCGGTGACCAGCAGCGGCGGCAGCGTGACCGCGACCGACGCCGGTTACAACGGCACGCTCTCGGCCGGGCAGTCGACCTCCTTCGGGTTCGTCGGCACCTCCAGCGGGAGCGTCTCGGAGCCCGAGCTCACGTGCGCCGGATCCTGATCCGCGGCTGATCCCGGACGCGGGGAGAACCGGAACCGAACGACACTGACGCGACCGCCCCGGAACAGGCCGCGCCTGTGTCAGGACCGGGCGCCGGGGGAGCGCGACCGCGCGACCCCGGCGCCCACCCGGTCCCCGCCCGCGAGGGCGGGAGCCCTGCAACACGACAACGTTGTCCGCCCTTCTATCTGGAGCTCTCCCATGGTCAAACGCCTGTTGATCGCCCTCGGGTCGGTCATCACCCTGGTGGCCGCACTGCTCGTGCACTCGCTGCCCGCGCACGCCGACACCGGCTTCCGGGTCAGTGACGGCCGCCTCGTCGACGCCGCCGGGAACGACTTCGTCATCCGCGGCGTCAGCCACGCCCACACCTGGTACACCCAGGAGACCCAGTCGCTGGCCGACATCAAGTCGCTGGGCGCCAACGCCGTCCGCGTCGTCCTCAGCAGCGGCCAGCGCTGGACGGAGAACAGCGCCGCCGACGTGGCCGACGTCGTCGCCGAGTGCAAGGCCAACCAGCTGATCTGCATGCTGGAGGTGCACGACACCACCGGCTACGGCGAGCAGGCCGGTGCCGCCACGCTCGACCAGGCCGTCGACTACTGGCTGCGCGTCCAGGAGGCCGTCGAGGGCGAGGAGGACTACGTCCTCGTCAACATCGGCAACGAGCCCTACGGCAACGACGCCGCGGTCAACCAGGGCTGGGCCGCCGACACCAGCGACGCCATCGGCCGCCTGCGCGACGCGGGCTTCGACCACACCCTGGTCGTGGACGCGCCCAACTGGGGCCAGGACTGGGCGGGCGTCATGCGCGACAACGCCCAGACGGTGTTCGACTCCGACCCGCACGCCAACACGGTCTTCTCCGTGCACATGTACGGCGTCTACCAGCAGGAGTCGACGGTCGTCTCCTACCTGGAGCACTTCGTCGACGCGGGCCTGCCGCTGGTCGTCGGCGAGTTCGGCCACGACCACTCCGACGGCAACCCCGACGAGGACGCCATCATGTCCCACGCCGAGCGCCTCGGCCTGGGGTACATCGGCTGGTCCTGGAGCGGCAACGGCAGCCCCGTGGAGTACCTGGACATGGTCGAGGACTTCGACGTCGACCGCCTGACCCCCTGGGGCGAGCGCATCTTCAACGGCCCCGACGGCATCGCCGCCACCGCCGAGGAGGCCCCGGTCTACGGCGGCGACACCGACCCGACCGACCCGCCCACCGAGGAGCCCACCGACCCGCCGACCGAGGAGCCCACGGACCCGCCGTCGGGGGAGTGCGAGGCCGAGTACACGGTGACCAACCAGTGGCAGGGAGGTTTCCAGGCGCAGGTGACCGTGACCGCTGGTGTCGACCTCACGGGCTGGACCGTGGAGTGGGCCTTCGGCGGCGGCGAGCGCGTCTCGCACGCCTGGAACGCCTCGGTGACCAGCAGCGGAGCCGAGGTCACCGCGACCGACGCGGGCTACAACGGCACGCTCTCGGCCGGGCAGTCGACCTCCTTCGGGTTCGTCGGCACCTCCAGCGGGAGCGTCTCGGAGCCCGAGCTCACGTGCGCGGCCTGACCGGGCCCCGCCCCCGTCCCCACCCCACCGCCTGGTCCCGCTGAGGGAGCAGGCCGACCACCCCCCCGGCCGCGCCGCCCCGGTGCGGCCGGGCACCCCCCACAGAGATTGGAAGGACCGATGAGGTCACGTAACGCCATAGCCGTGGCGGTGGCGCTCGGCGGACTCGCCGTCGGCACCACCGTCGTCGCGATGCCCGACACCGCCGAGGCGCACGGCGCGTTCACCTACCCGGCCAGCCGCACCTACGCCTGCTTCCAGGACGCCACCAACGGCACCGGAGGCGGCAACCTCCAGCCGACCAACGACGCCTGCGCCGACGCCCTGGCCGAGGGCGGCAACTACCCGTTCTGGAACTGGTTCGGCAACCTCATCAGCAACTCCGACGGCCGCCACCAGGAGTTCGTGGCCGACGGAGAGCTGTGCGGCCCCACCGACAGCTTCTCGGCCTTCAACGCGGTGCGTGCCGACTGGCCCACCACCGACCTGCCGGCCAACACGACGGTGGAGTTCCACCACAACGCCTGGGCCGCGCACCCGGGCACCTTCTACACCTACGTCACCGAGGACGGGTTCGACCCCGCCACGGACGCGCTGAACTGGGACGACCTGGAGCTCATCGACGAGGTCACCAACCCGCCGCTGCGCGACGGCGGCGTCGCCGGCGCCGAGTACTACTGGGACGTCGAGCTGCCCGACAAGGAGGGCCAGCACATCGTCTACGTGGTGTGGGAGCGCTCCGACAGCCCGGAGGCGTTCTACAACTGCTCGGACGTGGTCTTCACCGGCGGTTCGGGCGAGCCCGGCCCCGACCCGGAGCCCACGCCCGACCCCGAGCCCACGCCGGACCCCGAGCCCACGCCGGACCCCGAGCCCACGGACCCGCCGGAGGGCGAGTACTGCAGGGCCGAGTACACCGTCCTCAACGAGTGGTCCACGGGCTTCCAGGCCGAGGTCGAGGTCACCGCGGGAGAGAACGGGGTCGACGGCTGGATGGTGGACTGGGTGTTCGCCAACGGCCAGCAGGTCAGCAGCTCCTGGAACGCCTCGCTCGTCAACCACGGCGCCCACTTCGAGGCCACGAACGCCGCGCACAACGGCTCGCTCGCGGCCGGGGAGAGCGCCAGCTTCGGGTTCACCGCCACCCACGGGGGGACCAACATCGAGCCCCGGGTGTCCTGCCAGGAACCGTGATGTGACCACCCCGGGAGGGGACCGTACCCCCCTGTAGGGCCACGGGCCCGCGCGGTCCCCGGCGCCACGGTACCGAACAGCGTTCGGTACCGTGGCGCCATGAACACCGCGAAGATCTACACCTCCTGCCAGGAGCGCATGCTCGCGCTCGCCGACGGCCTGGGCGCGGAGCAGCTCGCCACCCCCGTTCCCGCCCTGCCCGCCTGGAACGTCCAGCAGACCTACGCCCACCTGGTCGGGCTCTGCGCGGACGTGGCAGCGGACCGGGTCACCCCTCCGGCCGACGACGCGGTCACCGCCCGCCAGGTGGCCGACCACGCCCACCTCGACATCGCCGGGCTCTGCGCGGCCTGGCGCGAGCACACCCCGGCGCTGCTGGAGGTCTTCGCCACCCGGACCAGGGCCCGCTACTCCCTGCCCGCCGTGGACGTGTGGCACCACGAGAACGACGTGCGCGGCGCCCTGGGGATGGAGGCCCAGCCCGAGCACGCCGACGAGCTGGCGGCCTTCGTCCTGGGCGCGACGGCCCGCGCGTGGTCCCCCGACCTGCCCGGGGTGCGTGTGGCGGCGACGGACACCGGCCAGGAGTGGGCGTTCGGCGAGCGGGCCGACCTGGAGTGGTCGGCCACGGCCTTCGAGCTGGTGCGCGCCACCACCGGCCGCCGCAGCGCCGCCCAGATGCGCGCCATGGACTGGAGCGGCGACCCCTCGGACGTCCTGGGCCGCCTGTCGGCCTTTCCCCTCCCGGAGGCCGACCTGCGGGTCTGACCGGGGAGGGGCCAGCGGACCGGAGCCGGCCGGGGGAGGGGACGGCCGGCTCCGGTCCGGTCGGGCGCGGACTCCCCGCCGGTCGGGCGCGCCGGTCAGGGCCGGTAGGGGATCCGGTCGACGGCCCGCACCTCGCCCAGCGTGGACCACTCGTTGCGGCCCAGCCGCGCCAGCGGGCGCAGCAGGGTCGCCTCGGGGTGCCCGTCCACCAGCACCGCCTCGTCCACGGCCACCCGCACCACCCGGCCGAACACCACCGTCGAGTCGCCCAGGCCCACCGTCGAGTGCAGCACGCACTCCAGTGCCACCGGGGAGCCCGCCACCCGGGGCGGACGCACCGACGCGCTGGCCTCGCGCCCGATCCCCAGCGCGTCGAACTCGCTCACCTCTGGCGGGTAGGAGGTGCCGCTGGCGTTGACCTGCTCCTGCATCGGCTCCGGGGCCAGGTTGACCACGAACTCCCCGGTCTCCTCCGCGTTGCGCAGCGAGTCCTTGCGCCGCACCGAGGTGAACTGCACGATCGGCGGCTCGGTGCAGGCGACGGTGAAGAAGGAGTGCGGCGCCAGGTTGTCCACACCGGCCGCGGACGTGGTGGAGACCCACGCGATCGGGCGCGGCAGGACCACGGCCGTCATCAGTTGGTAGAACGCTCGTCCGGGCAGATCATCCGGTGTCCATTCGGTACGCATCGGTAGCGATTATCCCTCCCCGGGCCGCCCGGGCCGCGGACGGGGCCCGGCCTGGCGACCGGGGCGTGTCGGCTCCCTCCCCGCCTGGCGTGACCCCGAGCGCGGCGTCCCCCTGGCCGGGGTTGAGCACCACACGTCATAATGATTATCATTACCAGGACTGTTCCCCCTTGCGCCGGATGGGCGCAAAAGTGCCGTCTCCGCGTCTTTCCTCCCTCCCCGCGGGCCACGACTCCTCGGAGAGCCCCGGTGCCGCCCCGACCCCCGCCCTTCCCCGCTCAGAACCGAAGGAAGGTACGCCGCGTGGCGCGGACCGAAACCTCGCCCCAGACCGGCCCGGCGCCGACCGGCGCCGGCTTCCGGCCACCCCCGGCCCCCGCTTCCCCGCGGCGGCTCCTCCGCGGCGGCGCCGGGACGGTCGCCGTCCTGTCCGTCCTGCTGGCCGTCTCGTCCGTGCTCGCCATCGGCCTGGGGTCGGCGGTGGTCGCCCCCGCAGACACCCTGCGCTACCTGTGGGCGGGGGTCACCGGCGACCTGATCAGCGCGGACGAGGTGGCCCGCTACCAGATCACCTGGCAGCTGCGCACCCCCCGGGTCCTGCTCGCCGCCACCGTGGGAGCGGGGCTGGGCGCCGTCGGCGTCGCCGTCCAGGCGCTGGTGCGCAACCCGCTGGCCGACCCCTTCGTCCTGGGCGTCTCCTCGGGCGCGTCGGTGGGCGCCGTCACGGTCAGCGCCTTCGGGGCCCTGGGGTCGCTGGGGGTCTACGCGGTCTCGGCGGGCGCGTTCCTGGGCGCGCTGGTCGGCACGGTGCTCGTCTACGCCGCGTCGCTGTCCGCGACCGGGGTGACCCCCCTGCGCCTGGTCCTGACCGGCGTGGCCCTGTCGTTCGGCTTCCAGGCGCTCATGGGCGTCATCGTCTACTTCGTCCCCGGGAACGAGGCCACGGGCACGGTCCTGTTCTGGACACTGGGCGGCTTCGGCGCCGCGACGTGGGGCTCCCTCCCCCTCGTGGTGGCCGTCGTGCTCGCCGGGACCGTCCTGCTGCGCTCGGCGAGCCGGCGCCTGGACGTGATGACGTTGGGCGACGAGACCGCCGCGAGCCTGGGCGTGGACACCGACCGGCTGCGCCGGGGGCTGTTCCTCCTCACCGCGCTGATGACCGGTGCGATGGTCGCCGTCAGCGGGGCGATCGGGTTCGTCGGCCTGGTGGTCCCGCACGTGGTCCGCATCGCCGTGGGCTCGGGCCACCACCGGGTCCTGGCGGTCGCCCCGCTGGTCGGCGCGGTGTTCATGGTCTGGGTCGACCTGGCCTCGCGCGTGGTCGCGGCCCCGCGCGAGCTGCCCCTGGGCTTCATCACCGCGCTGGTCGGCGTCCCCGTGTTCATCCTCCTCCTGCGCCGCAGGGGCTACCTGTTCGGAGGCCGGTGATGGATCTGCGCCTGGAAGGGGTCTCGGTCACCGTCGCGGGAGCGGAGCTGGTCCGCGAACTGTCGCTGGAGGTCCCCGGAGGACGGGTCGTGGGCCTGGTCGGCCCCAACGGCTCGGGCAAGTCCACGGCGCTGCGCTGCGTCTACCGGGCGCTGCGGCCCACGCACGGGACGGTGTGGCTGGACGGGGAGGACCTGTCCGGACTGAGCCTGCGCCGGAGCGCCCGGTCCGTGGCCGCGCTCACCCAGGAGGGCGGCGGCGACCTGGACTTCACCGCCGCCGAGCTCGTCGCCCTGGGCCGCACCCCCCACCAGAGGGGGAACCGGCCCCTGGACGCGCGGGAGCGGGAGCTGTGCCGCGAGGCGATGGAGCGCATGGACGTGGCCCACCTCGCCGACCGGGGCGTGCTCTCGCTGTCGGGCGGCGAGCGCCAGCGGGTCCTCGTGGCGCGCTGCCTCGTCCAGGAGCCCCGCGTGCTCGTCCTGGACGAACCCACCAACCACCTCGACGTGCGGCACCAGATCGGCCTGCTGTCCCTGATCCGCCGGACGGGGGTCACCGTCCTCGTCGTCCTGCACGACCTCAACCTGGCCGCCGCGGTCTGCGACCGCATCGGCGTGCTGTCCGGGGGGAGCCTGGTCGCCGCCGGAACGCCCCGGGAGGTCCTGGTCCCCGAACTGGTCGAGCGGGTCTTCGGCGTCAGAGCCACGGTCGTCCCCCACCCCCTGACCGGAGACCCCCAGCTCCTCTACACACTCGACCCCCACACCCCTGAGGAAGGGAACGCATGAGTCACGAACACCGCCGCCCCAGGCGCGCGGCCGCAGCCCTGGGCGCCCTGGCCCTGCTGGCCGCGGGCTGCGGAGCCCGGGTGGAGGGCGGCGGGGACGCCGCGGCCGCCACCGTCACGGTCAACCGGTGTGGGGAGGAGGTCGAGTACACGACGCCCCGGCGCGCCGTGGTCTACGAGGGCGGGAGCGCCGACAAGATGTTCGCGCTCGGCCTGACCGACCACGTCCTGGGGTACGTGATGCCGCCGGCCAACCCGCCGGTGTCCGAGTCCCCGTGGGCCGCCGAGTACGAGAAGGTGGAGTTCCTCGGAGACGACCTGCTCAACCGCGAACTGGTGGTGGACGCGGGGGCCGACCTCGTGGTCGCCGGCTGGCAGTCCGGCTTCAGCGACGAACGCGGGATCACCCCCGAGATCCTCGACGGGCTGGGCATCCAGAGCTTCATGCACACGGAGTCCTGCTACAACTACCCCGACCATCCCGAACAGGTCACCCCCTTCGAGGGCCTGTACACCGACCTGGAGCGGCTGGGAGGGATCTTCGGCGTGCAGGAGCGGGCCGGGGAGCTCGTGGCCGACTACCGGGCCCGGGTGGAGGCCGTCCGCGAGCAGGTCCCCGAGGGCGACCCCGTGTCGGTCTTCCTCTACGACTCGGGAACCGACCAGCCCTTCACCGCGGCCAGCCAGGTCCCCGCCAACGACATCATCCGCTTCGCGGGCGGCGAGAACGTCTTCGGCGACCTGGAGGAGCGGTGGACCCAGGTGAGCTGGGAGGCCGTGGTGGAGGCCGAGCCGGAGGTGATCATCATCTTCGACTACGGGGACCAGCCCGCCGAGGACAAAATGGAGTTCCTGAGGGAGTTCGAGGCCACGGCGGACCTGCCCGCCGTGCGCGACGACAACTTCTACGTCCTCGACTACAACGAGGGCATCTCCAGCCCGCGCAACATCGACGGGCTGGAGGGCTTCGCCGAGTACCTGCGCGGACTGCGGTCGTAGCGGGGCCGGCCCGGCGGCGGCCCCGCGCGGGCGCGGACCCCCGCCGGTCCGCGCCCGCGCGTCCGGCTCAGGCCGTGCGGTCGAACTCCGCCTGCCGCGGCGCCCCGGCCCGGCGCCACTCCATGCGCGCCCAGGGCAGGCGGAGCTCGGAGGTGTCGGCGACGTCCAGCGGTTTGAGGTCCTCCACCGCCTCGGCCTCCCGGTGGCGCGCGAACACCGAGTCGGTGTAGCGGTGGCCGGTGTCGGCCGCGACGAACACCACCGTCCGGCCGGGGGAGAGGCCCAGTTCCCACCGGGCCGCCAGGTAGGCGGCGCCGCTGGAGAGCCCCGCGAACACGGCGTGCCGCCGGAGCAGGTCGACCGATCCGGCCAGGGCCGCCGTGAAACCGGTCCAGTGCACGGTGTCGTAGAGGGTGTGGTCGACGTTGCCGAAGGGGATGGCGCTGCCGATCCCCGCGATGATGATGTCCCGGTCGGGTACGCCGTCGCCGGCGAAGGTGACGCTCCCGAAGGGCTGCACCCCCACCAGGCGGGTCCCTGGTCCGGCCCCGCGCAGGTAGGTGCCCAGCGCACCGGTGGACACGCCGGTCCCCACCCCTCCCACGAGGGTGAGGTCCCCGCCTCCCGTCTCCCGGCGGATCGTCTCGGCGACCTCGCGGTAGCCCAGGTAGTGGACGGGGTCGTGGTACTGGCGCATCCAGTAGTGGTCCGGGTGGGCGGCCAGGACCTCCCGGACGCGGTGTACCCGGCGGTTCTGGTCCAGGCGCAGGTCGTCACTGGGCTCCATCTGCTCCAGGCGGACGCCCAGGATCTCCAGCTGTGCGCGCAGGGTGCGGTCCACGGTGGTGGAACCGATGATGTGGCAGCGCAGCCCGTACCGGTGGCAGGCCAGTGCCAGCGCGTGCGCGTAGACGCCGCTGGAGCTGTCCACCACGGTGTCGCCGGGACGGACGGCACCGGTCTCGACGAGGTGGCGGACGGCGGCCAGGGCCGAGAGCGCCTTGAGGGTCTCGAACCGCAGGCACAGCAGGCCGCCGCCCAGGTCGATGAGGTCGGGACGGCCGATCGCGTCGGAGACGTGCTCGTCCACGGTCGTTCTCCTTACTGGTGGCTGGGGCGGGCGCGTGCATCGGAACGCGACGGTGCACGCGCCCGGCCGGGGAGGAGGTCGCGGGTGTTCAGGCCGCCGCGGTCGCCCGGTAGCGGTAGAGCCTCGTGGGGTCGGCGCTGAACTGGGAGAAGGGGAAGGGCTCGGCGGAGACTCCGTCGACTCCGCGGCCGAGGAAGGCGCGCGCCACCGCGCTCGCGCTCTGGGCGTAGACGTACAGGGGGACACCGCGTTCGCGGCACCGCGACAGGAGCGGGTCGAAGGTGCCGTTGCCGAGGGTCATGCCGGTGGCCACGACGGCGTCGGCCGCGTCGACGACCTCCTCCATGGACTCCGCCACGGGGTCGCCCCAGCGGGTGGTACGCAGGTTGAGGTCGCAGGGCAGGCACTCGCCGCCGCGTTCGCGGATGGCGGCCACGAGGGGGTTGACGACGCCGATCAGCGCGATCCGCGCGCCCTCGGTGATGGGGACGAGGGAGGCGACGGCGGCGTCCCGGGCCCGCGCGCGCCGTTCGGGCGTCCCGGCCGGCAGGGTGACCGGCTCGGCCCGGGGGTCCTCGCGGTGCGGCGCGGTGTGGGCGAGGTGGGCGTCCAGGGCGGCCACCCGCAGGGGGAGGGGGCCGTCGGCCAGCAGTTCGGCCAGCGGGGCCCCCGAGGCCTCGCGGCACAGGTCCGGTGTGATCTGCCCGTCCTCGAAGGCGCAGGCCCCGAAGGCCCCGCCGACGCGGACGGCGACGTAGTGGTTGAGGTAGGTGGTGTCGCCCCCGGCCAGGCGGGTGCCGTGGTGGAGCCAGAAGACGCTGGTGGCCACGGTGTCGCCGACCTGGCCGGCGGTGTCGCGGAAGAGGTCGTCGAGGGTCATCTCCGCGCGCCTTCCCGGAAGCGGAACAGGTAGGTCAGGACCCCGTCGCCCCAGTCGTGCCGGTGGTGCACCCCGGCCCGGAAGCCGCAGGCCTCCGCGTGCCCGACGATGCGGCGCAGGTCGGCGGTGTTGGAGACGATGAGGAAGACCTCCGCGCCGGGGGCCAGGAGCGGGCGCTCGCTGAGCTGGGTGAAGAACCTCTCCGTGATCGGCGCGCCCACGCACACGTTGCGCACGACGTCGGGGTCGGCGCTGACCGGTTGGCTGACCGCGGGCGGGTTGAAGGTGACCACGTCGACGCCGGCCCCGTCGGGAAAGCCCTCGAACATGTCACCGGTCACCGGGACGAGTTCGGTGGCGGTGCGCCCGTCCAGCAGGCGCGCGAAGTTGCGGGCGGCGGTCTCGACGCTGGGGGCGTGGACGTCGGCGGCGTAGACCCGGTCGGCGCCGCGCAGGCCGGCGGCGACGGCCTCCACGCCCAGGCCCACACCCATGGCGGCGTAGCGCCGTCCGCGCACGTCGATGTCGTCGTCCAGGATGCGCTGGTGGATCATCCTGCTGGTCCCGCCGGGGAGGAAGACGCCGGGCGGTACCTCGAACTCCCAGCCGTTCCACGTGTAGGAGCGGGTGGTGTGCAGGTCCTTCCTCGGCGGGTTGACGGCGAGGATCTGTTCGGCGGGCAGGGGCGGGGGGAGTCGGTCCACGAGGGAGCGGTCCACGGTTGTCCTTCCAAGGGGGCGGGGAGTGACGCGGGACACCAACGGGGAGCGCCGGAGGTTCTGGGAGCCGGAGTCCGTGCGCTATTGTAGATAAAACGATAACCATTGTCATTAGTGGGACCGGGGTTCGTGCCCCCGGGTGTGCCCGGCGCCCGCCCGCCGCGCGGCGGGCGGGCGCCCGACGGACACGCCCCGGAGGGGGCGGCTCCGGCGCACCTCGCCGGTGACCACCCGCGGAGAGGACGTGGAGAGACCGTGGCCCACCCCCAGCAGACCGGCGCCGGGCCCACGTCCCCACCGCGCGCACACGTGCTCTCGGACCCCGCCTTCCTGCGCCTGTGGTCGGGGAGCACCGCCTCGGGGCTGGCCACGTGGGCCATGCCGTTCATCCTCGGCCTGGCCGTCCTCGACGGATCGCTCACCGCCGTGGGGCTCGGCCTGCTCCTGGCCACCCGTACCGGCGGGTTCCTCCTCTCCCTGCCGCTCGGCGGCCTGCTGGCCGACCGGTTCTCCCGCCGCGGGGTGGTGCTGTGGGCCGGGGGCGTCGCGGCGGCGGCCACACCACTGGTCGCCGTGGGCGTGACGACCTCCGCCCTCGCGCTCGCGGCCGTCGCCGCGGCGGTCGTGGGCGCGGGCCAGGGAGCCTGCCGACCCGCCTTCCAGGCGCTGACCGCCGAGGTCGTGGACGAGCCGCGGCGCCAGCGCGCCAACGCGGCGCTCACCGTCTCCGTGCGGGTCACCACCCTGGTCGCCCCGGGGGTGACGGCGCTGCTCTCGACGGTCCTGGGCGTGGACGCCCTCCTCCTGGTCACCGCCGCGCTCTGGGCGGTCGCCGCCCTGGCGCCGCCCAGGGGGGACGCCGGACCCACCGCACGGGCGGTGCCGGCGCGCGGCCCCTCCCTGGCCGCCGACTTCCGCGACGGACTGCGCGAGGCCCGGCGGCACACGTGGTTCCTCGCGGGCCTGGGCGCCCTGACGGCGGTGATCGCCACCGGCTACTCGGCCACGGGCGTGCTGCTCCCGGTGGTCAGCCGCGACGCGTTCGGCACCGAGGCGGTGCTGGCCGGCGCGCTGACCGCCTACACCGGCGGCGCCCTGGCCGGAGCGCTGCTGATCGGACGCTGGCGCCCCTCCTCCCAGGGCTGGACCGCGCTGGCGGGCCTGGCCCTGTACGGCTTCGCGCCGCTGAGCCTGCTGTTCCCCCTCAGCCCGTGGGCGGTGTTCGCCGCCTACGCCCTGGCGGGAGTCGGGATCGAGCTGTTCAACGTCCCGTGGTTCACCGCCGCCCAGCGCGAGGTCGCGCCCGACAAGCTCGCCCGTGTCTCCTCCCTGGACTTCCTGTTCTCCTACGGCCTGGCCCCGGTCGGACTCGCCCTGATCGCCCCCGCGGCCCAGGCCTTCGGAGCGCAGGCCGTCCTCGCCGTGTGCGCCCTCCTCTGCTTCCTGGCGCCGGGGGCCGCCGCGCTCGCCCCCGGGGCGCGCCACTTCGGCGCGGGCGGCCGGAGGGTCCCGAGCACGGCCTGAACGGGAGGGGCTCCCCGGCGCCGGAACCGGACCCCGGGAGCCGGAGTGCCCGCACCGGGGCCCGGAACCGGTGGCGGCGGGCCGTCGCCCCGGCAGGGGTCAACGGGCGGCGGCGATGAGGGCGCGGGTGCGGGCCGGGGCGGAGGCGGGCAGGGTCGCGACGAGGTCGGCGAGGGAGACCGCGGCGAGGCTGCTTCGCCACGCCTCGTGGGCCTCGGCCATCTTCGCGGCGAGCACGCAGGTGTGCCGGCAGTCCTCGGGCGGCAGCGCGCCCCGGCCCCGGCGGCGGATCTCGCGGCACTCGTAGGGCGAGGACGCGCCGTCGACCGCCTCGACGATCTGCAGCATCGTCGTCTCGGCCGCCGGGCGGGCGAGGCGGAACCCGCCCCGGGGCCCGGTCGTCGCGGCGAGCACGCCCGCCTTGACCAGCGGTTGCAACTGCTTGGCGAGGTAGGGCGCCGGGAGGTCGAAGTAGGCCGCGAACTGGGCGGCCGAAGCGGTGGCCCCCGGTTCGAGCTGTGCCAGCGTCGTGGCGCAGTGCAGGACCCATTCGGTGCTCACGGGCAACTTCATGCGACCGATCCTATCGAACCTATTGCGGACCTATTAAGTCCGAGATAGTGTCCGTGGGCATCGGAGCAGCGGACAGAGGAGAGCATCATGCGCATCGCCGTCGCCGGAGCGACCGGGAACATCGGTTCCCTGACCGCCACGGCCCTGGAGCGGGACGGGCACGAGGTCGTCCGCGTCAGCCGCTCGCTCGGTACGGACCTGGTGAGCGGGCGGGGGCTCGACGAGGCCCTCAGCGGGGTGGAGGCGGTCGTCGACGCCGTCAACCACGCCGGCACCGACCGGTCCGAGGCGGTGTCCTACTTCGGCACCACCACGCGCAACCTGCTGGGCGCGGAGGAGAGGGCCGGCGTCCGCCACCACGTCCTGTTGTCGATCGTCGGAATCGACAGGGTCGAGGGCAACCCCCACTACGCGGGCAAACGCGAGCAGGAGCGCCTGGTGGCGGAGGGACCCGTGCCGTGGACCATCGTGCGGGCCACGCAGTTCCACGACTTCGCCGCCATGGTGGCCGGCTGGACCGAACGGGACGGTGTCGCCGCCATCGCTCCGCTGCTCGTCCAGCCGATCGCCCCGGCCGACGTCGCCGACGTCCTGGCGGAGACGGCGGTGGGCCGGCCCCGGGGACGCTACCGCGACGTCGCCGGCCCCGAGACACAGGACCTCGTCGACATGGCCCGGCGCACCCACGAGGCGCGCGGCCGGAAGGTGCGGCTCGTCCCGACCTGGTCGGGGCCGTTCGGGCCGGAGATGGCCGGGGACGTGCTGCTGCCGGGGGAGGGCGCGCACCTCGCGCCGACCACCTTCGACGAGTGGCTCGCCCGACAGGGGTAGGCGCAGCGCCCGGGGCGGCACGCGCCGGGGCCCGTTCGCGTCGGGGGCGCGGGCTCCGGCGGGCGGCCGGGGCCGCCCCCGCCTCCGGGAGGGCCGTGCGGCCGGGCGCGTCCCGGTCCCGGAGGGGTGGCGGGCCCCGGACCGGGCATAGAGGGCGCATGGAACTGATCACGGTGGACGACGTCCGCGCCGCACAGGAGCGCCTGCGCGGGGAGGTGGTGCGCACCCCGCTGACGGCGGGCCCCGCCGGAGGCCCGCCGTTCCTGCTCAAGCCCGAGAGCCTCCAGCCCACCGGGGCCTTCAAGCTCCGCGGCGCCACCAACGCCGTCGCCCTGCTCGACCCCGCCCAGCGCCGGAGCGGTGTGGTGACCCACTCCTCGGGCAACCACGGCCAGGCCCTCGCCCACGCCGCCGCCCGGTACGGGGTGCCCTGCACCGTCGTCGTCCCCGAGGGCGCGCCCGAGGTCAAGGTCGACCGCATGCGCGCCCTCGGCGCCCGCATCGTCATGGTCGCCCCCGAACAGCGGGAGACCACCGCCCGCGGCCTCCGGGACGGGGAGGGGCTCGCCCTCGTGCCGCCCTTCGACGACCCGCACGTCATCGCGGGCCAGGGCACCGTCGGGCTGGAGGTCCTGGAGCAGTCGCCCGAGGTCGCGACCCTCGTCGTGCCCGTCGGCGGAGGCGGGCTGGCCTCGGGGGCGGCCACCGCCGCGCTGGCCGCCCGCGGCCCCCACCGCGTCCGCGTCGTGGGAGTGGAGCCCGAACTGGCCGCCGACGCCGCCGAGAGCCTGCGCACCGGCGCACTGGTCTCCTGGCCGCCCGAGCGCACCCACCGCACCATGGCCGACGGGGTGCGCGTGTGCCTGTCCGAGCTGACCTTCGCCCACCTGCGTGCCCGTCTGGACGAGGTCGTCACCGTGACCGAGGAGGAGATCGCCCGCGCCGTCTCCGCCCTCGCCCACGGGGCGCGCCTGGTCGCCGAGCCCAGCGGGGCCCTGGCCGCCGCCGCGGTCCTGGCGGGCCGTGTGCCCACGGTGTCCGGGCGCCCGCAGGAGACGGTCGCGGTCGTCTCGGGGGGAAACGCCGACCCCGGGCTGTTCGCCCGCCTGGTGGCGTGAGCGGCGCCCGGTCTCAGGCGCGGGGGCCGTCGCCGCCGACGGGCCCGCTCCCGTTGCCGTTCACCCGGTCCCGCCCGCCCGCCCGCGCCGTGACGGGGTTGGTGCGCGCGGTGGCGGCGCGCGCGGCACGGTCCTCGCGGCGGCGCATGGCCATGTCCGACAGGGCGGCCAGTCCGAAGGCGACGACGACCACGGCGACGGCCAGCACGGTCCCCAGCGCGGTACCGAAGGAGTCGGGGTCGGTCATGGTTGCTCCGAGGGGGTCGGCGGGCGTACGGACAGCACAACCGTAATAGGCGTTAACTTTCAGGCCGAGCGTCAGCGGCGGTGAACTGCGTCATACACGCGTCGCCGCGCGCCCGCCCGCCGCGCACACGGCGGGGCCCGGGGGCGGTGCCGCCCCCGGGCCCCTGTCGTCCGTCCGGGAGGCGCCTACAGGATCGAACCGGGGGAGTAGGCGGCCGCCTCCGGGTGCGCGGCCACGATCCCCTCGATCTGCTCCACCACGGCGGCCACCTGGTCGGCCGCGGCACCGGTGAAGGTGATCCGGTCGGCCAGCAGCGCGTCCAGCTCCGCGCGGTCCAGGGGGAAGCGCCCGTCCTCGGCCAGGCGGTCCAGCAGCCGGTTGCCCGCACCCTCCTGGCGCATGGCCAGGGCCGCGCCCACGGCGTGCTCCTTGATCAGCTCGTGGGCGGTCTCACGGCCCACCCCGGCGCGCACCGTGGCCATGAGCATCTTGGTCGTGGCCAGGAACGGCAGGTAGCGGTCGAGTTCGGCGGAGACCACCGCGGGGAAGGCGCCGAACTCGTCCAGCACCGTCAGCATCGTCTCGACCAGCCCGTCGAAGGCGAAGAACGCGTCGGGCAGGGCCACCCGGCGCACCACCGAGCAGGACACGTCGCCCTCGTTCCACTGGTCCCCGGCCAGCTCACCGGCCATGGAGGCGTAACCGCGCAGGATCACGGTCAGCCCGTTGACCCGCTCGCAGGAGCGCGTGTTCATCTTGTGCGGCATGGCCGAGGAGCCCACCTGGCCCTCGGCGAAACCCTCGGTGACCAGCTCGTGCCCGGCCATCAGGCGGATGGTCTTGGCCAGCGAGGAGGGGCCGGCGGCCAGCTGCACCAGCGCGGTCAGCACCTCGAAGTCCAGCGAGCGCGGGTAGACCTGGCCCACGCTGGTGAACCGGCGCTCGAACCCGAGGTGGGAGGCCACCTCGTCCTCCAGCGCGGTGAGCGCGGCGCGGTCCCCGCCCAGCAGGTCCAGCATGTCCTGCGCGGTGCCCACCGGGCCCTTGATCCCGCGCAGCGGGTAGCGGGCGATGAGCTCCTCCAGCCGCCCGTGGGCGACCAGCACCTCGTCGGCGATCGACGCGAACCGCTTTCCGAGCGTCGTGGCCTGCGCCGCCACGTTGTGGGAGCGGCCCGCCATCACCGTCTCGCCGTACTCGGCCGACAGCCTCCCCAGCCGGGCCAGCAGCGCCACCACCCGGTCGCGCGCCAGCAGCAGGCTGTCGCGCACCTGGAGCTGTTCGACGTTCTCGGTCAGGTCGCGCGAGGTCATGCCCTTGTGCACGTGTTCGTGCCCGGCGAGGGCGTTGAACTCCTCGATGCGGGCCTTCACGTCGTGGCGGGTGACCCGCTCGCGCTCGGCGATGGAGGCCAGGTCCACCCGTTCCAGGACCTTCTCGTAGTCCTCGACCACACCGGCGGGAACGTCCACGCCCAGACGCGCCTGGGCACGCAGCACGGCCAGCCACAGCCGCCTCTCGGCGACCACCTTGTACTCGGGGGACCACAGCCGGGTCAGCTCCGCGGACGCGTAGCGGGCAGCCAGGACATCGGGGATCAGCGGTTTCGCACTCACGTCGTCCCACCCTATCGTCCTGGGCCGCGGCGGGCGCGCGGCCACTCCCCCGAGGCCCGGCCCCTCCTCGCCGGGGCCCTTCGCGCCGGGACCCCGACGGCCTCCGCGCGTTTCGGGACCGGTCCGGGGTGGGGCCAGCCCCACCCCGGACCGGGTGGCACGGCCGATTCCCGCGTGCGCCGGGCCTGCCTAACGTTGACCCATGACCACTCCCACGGAGTCCCCCCACGCACCGGACACCCTGTTCCGGGCACTCGGAACACGGCGTTTCCTGCTCACCTCCTGGCCCTGGCGGGGGCTCGCCTACAGCGGAGGCACCGTGCTGGTGGCCTTCGTCCTGTTCTTCGCCGCCTCTCCCGTCCTGGCCCCCTGGGCGGCGCTGGTCGTGACGTGGACCGAAGGGGCCGAGGAGTCCGCCGACTACGTCGGGATCGTGCTGGTGCTGGTGCTGAGCCTGACGTTCACGTTCCTGTTCGGCCCGCTGGTCGCCATCCCCCTGGGAGCGCTGGAGCGCTGGCGTCTGGGCCTGCTGGGGGAGGGCCCCCGGGAGAGCGGGCACCGCGTACCGGACCCCGGGCTGTGGGGGTGGGCGCGCACCCGCTACACCGAGGCCGCCACCTGGCGGGAGGTGGTCTACGCGGGGCTGATGCTCCCCCTGGCGGGGGTCGCCGCCATGGTCGGGGGCTTCCTCGCGCTGCTCGTGCTCCTCCTCGCGCTGGGCCCCCTCCTCCTGGAGGACAGCCCGGACTCCGTCATCAGCCTCGGTTTCGTGACGCTCACCTCCAGCGCCGAGGCGGTGCCCTACACCCTCCTGTCCCCCCTGCTGCTGGTCGCCCTGCTCTACGTGTGCGCAGCCCTGGCGGGCCTGCACTCCCTGCTGGCCCGGACCCTGCTGGTCGGCCCGCCCAAGGGGGTCCTGCACGCCGAGCTCAACCAGGTCACCGAGTCACGGGCCCGCCTGGTCAACGCCTTCGAGTACGAGCGCCGCCGCATCGAGCGCGACCTCCACGACGGCGCCCAGCAGCGGCTGGTGGCGCTCAGCATGGACCTGGGCATGGCCCGCCTGGACCTGGAGGAGGGCAGCGAGGCCGACCGGCGCGTGGTCGCTGCCCAGACCAAGGCCGACGAGCTCATCACCGAGCTGCGCGAGCTGGTGCGGGGCATCCACCCCCGGGTCCTCACCGACCGGGGCCTGCCCGCCGCGCTGGAGGAGCTGGCCGACCGCTGCCCCGTACCCGTGACGGTGCACGCGCGGCTCGGCGGGCGCCTGCCCGCCCACGTGGAGGGCACCGCCTACTTCGTGGTCGCCGAGGCCCTCACCAACGTCTGCAAGCACACCGAGGCCAACGCCGCCACCGTGCACGCCGACACCTCCCCCGCGGCCGCGGGCCGGCCCGGCACCCTCCTGGTCGAGGTCACCGACTACGGCGCGGGCGGCGCCGACCCCGCCCGCGGCTCCGGACTCACCGGGCTCGAGGACCGCGTCGCGGTGATGGGCGGCACAATGGAGCTGTCCAGCCCCGAGGGCGGACCTACCCGAATCCGAGTGGAGCTTCCGTGCGGACCCGTTCCCCCGACACCGCTGACGTGACCCCCGACGCGCCCCCGGTGCCCACCGTCCTGGCCGAGGACGGCGTCCTGCTCCGGGAGGGCCTGTCCGGGATCCTGGAGCGCTTCGGCTTCCCGGTCGTGGCCTCGGTCGGCGACGCCGACGCGCTGCTGTCGGCCGTCGCCGAGCACGCGCCCGGCCTCGTGGTCACCGACATCCGGATGCCGCCCGGCTTCACCGACGAGGGGCTGCGGGCCGCCGTCCGGCTGCGCCGCGAGCGCCCCGGCCTGGCGGTGGTCGCGCTGAGCCAGTACGTGGAGCTGAGCTACGCCACCGACCTGCTCGACTCCGGGGACGGCCGGGGCGTGGGCTACCTGCTCAAGCAGAGGGTGGGCGACGTCCGCGAGTTCGCCTCCGTGCTGCGCAGGGTGGTGGACGGCGCCACCTTCGTCGACCCCGAGGTGGTCCGCCAGCTGCTGCGCCGCCGCGCCGACCCGCTGGAGCGCCTGACCCCCCGCGAACGCGAGGTCCTCGCCCTGATGGCCGAGGGCCGCTCCAACGGGGCGATCGCCCGTGAGCTGGTGGTCAGCGACGCCGCCGTCGGCAAGCACGTGGGCAACATCCTGGCCAAGCTCGACCTGCCCCAGGACGACGGCGTGCACCGCCGCGTCCAGGCGGTCCTGGCCTACCTGCGCGGCCGCCCCTCCTGAGCAGCGGAGGGGCCGCGCCCCGGACGGGACGCGGCCCCGGCGGTACGCGCGCCCCCGTACTGATCGGCGCGGACCGCGTCCGGGTCGGGGGGCCGTGGCTCAGCCGGAGTTGGCGGCGCGCCAGTCGATCACGGTGACGGTCTCGTCGCCCACGACCCAGGCGTCGTGCCCGGCCGGGACGAAGGCCAGGTCCCCGGCCCGGAACTCCTTCTCGGTTCCGTCGTCCATGCGACAGCACAGGGTGCCCGACATGATGTAGGCGCAGTGGGTCATCATGCACGAGTCGGTGCCCTGGAAGGGCTTGGCGTGCTCGGACCAGCGCCATCCGGGCTCCAGCTCCAGGCGCACGACGGTCTGTCCGCCCACGGTCGCCGCCTCCAGGTTCTCGCGGAGGGCCCGCTTCCTCTCCGGGATCGGTGCGAAGGCGGCCGACTCCATGGCCTGCGCCTCCTCGTCCCAGGCCTGCACGGTGGACTGGTGCACGATGCGGCCGTCGCGCAGGTCCAGCATGGTCATGCTC
Source organism: Glycomyces fuscus (assembly GCA_002529455.1). Taxonomy (GTDB): domain Bacteria; phylum Actinomycetota; class Actinomycetes; order Streptosporangiales; family Streptosporangiaceae; genus Nocardiopsis; species Nocardiopsis fusca. The sequence goes on along the minus strand of NYMS01000003.1, from coordinate 134,912 downwards.
ATGACCTTGTTGCCGTCGGGGTAGACGCACCGCTCGGTGTAGGCGACGTGCTCGTCGTCGGCCACGCACTGGAGCATCTCGTGGGTCATCTCGCGGGAACAGAGCTCCCGTACGGCCTCGCCGATCTCGTCCCTGCCGTGCAGGACCGTGGGCGCACTGGGCGGGGTACGGCGGTCGATCATCTCCATCTCGGCGTCGGCGCTGTACTGGGCGATCAGGGCGTCGGCGTCGGCCGACTCCACGGCCCGGCGGTGTCGCTCGACGTCGAAGGGGGTGTGGGTCTGTGCCGGAGCGGACATGGCCGTGCTCTCCTTTCCTGTCAGAACCGCCCTTGGAACGGGTGGCCTCTCTACCCAGACTGCGCCTGCCGCGTTCTCCGATTCGCCCAAGACCCGGTAACGGAACGGCCGCGTCGGCGTCCCGCCGGAGGAAGCGGGCAGCCCGGGCGTAGGGTGGGGGCAAAGTCCCGTCATACGGTGCGAAACTTCCTCGCCGACCGCAGGAGACCGGATGCAGCCGACCGTCGCCGCCCCCGAGAGCGTCACCTGGAAGATCCACCTGGACCGGTCGATGTGGGTGGCGGGCGTGCGCGCCCTCATGCTCCAGGCCCTGCACCCGGTGGCCATGCAGGGGGTGTGGCAGCGCTCGGACTTTCGCTCCGACCCCACCGGCCGCCTGCTGCGCACCGCCCACTTCGTGGCCGTCACCACCTACGGCAGCCCCGCCGAGGCGGACGCGCTCGGCGAACGCGTCCGCCGGGTGCACCGCGCGCTGTCCTTCACCGACCCGGCCACCGGCCGCCTCCACCGGGTCGACCAGCACGACCTGCTGGTGTGGGTGCACTGCGCGGAGGTCTCCTCCTACCTGGAGAACGCCCTGCGCGCGGGCGTCGCGCTGACCGCCCGCGAGGCGGACCGCTACCTCGACGAGCAGTCGCACACCGCCACCTACGTGGGCCTGTCGCGCGACGACGTGCCGCGCTCGGTCGCCGACATGCGCCGCTACCTGGCCTCGGTGCGGCCCGTCCTGCGCGCCACCCCCGAGGCCCGGCAGGCGGTGCGCTTCCTGCTGTGGCCCAAGGTGCCCGAGCGCCTGTCCTGGCTGGCCCCGCTCAAACCGCTGTGGTTCCCGGTCGGCGCGCTGGCCCACGCCACCCTGCCCGCGTGGGCGCGCCGGGCCTACGGGGTCCTGCCCGAGGCCCCCGGCGGGGACGCGGCGGCCACCGCGTCGCTGCGGACCCTGCGCGCGGTGCTCAACCGGGTACCCGAGCGCTACTACAACCTCGTCTTCGACGAGGCCACCGTGCGCAGCGCCGAGGAGGCCCGGGGGCGGCTGCTGGAGGCCGGGTACGAGATCGAGAACGGGTTCCGGTCGATGCGCGCCCGCACCCTCTTCCGCGCGCCGTCGGGCTCCGCGGGGAGGCCCGCCCCGCCGTCCGCGGACGCCCCTGCCTCCGCCGGGGCCTGAGACGCGTCCCGGTCCGGGCCCGGACCGGAACGCACCGGGGCCCGGGCGCGGGGAGCGGCCCGGATAGCGTGGAACGGTTCCCGCGTCGTCCGAGGGGGCCGCGATGAAGCGCCGCGTACGCCAGTACGGCCTCGTCATGGGGGCGTGCCTGCTCCTGTTCGCCGGTGCGCTGCCCGTCTACTACCTGTTCGGCACCGGCTGGGCGGTGGCCATGTGCGCGGTGGCGTCGGTCCTGCCGCCGGTGGCCGCGGCCCTGGGTAGCATCGCCGACCCCGGCGATCCGCAGGACCGCGACAACAGGTACGGGCCCAACGCCGACTGACCGCCCGGGCGGGACCGGGAGGGCGTACGCCCGCGTCGCGTGTCCGACGGTCCCGCGCGTAGTATTCCGGCGGAACCGGGCACCACATGCCGTCACGGCGGAGGCGGGCCCCGCCGTCCACGGGAGGAACGCGTGACACACACCAGTGCCGAAGGCGCCGCGGCGGAGCCGCGGACCAGCGCGGTCCGCATGCTGCGCGTGCGCCACGACGACCCGCGTGTGCGGGGTCTGCTCGCCGGGTTGCTGCAGGAGTACACCGAGCGCTACGGCGCCGAGGGCGCGGTCAACGAGCTCGCCCGCTACCCGGTGACCGAGTTCGCCGCTCCCCACGGCTGCCTCGTGCTGGCCGAGCTGGACGGGGAGGTCGTCGCGGGAGGGGCCGTGCGCCCCTACAAGAAGGACCGGGCGGCCATGGCCGACACCGCCGAGTTCAAGCGTGTCTGGACCTCGGGCCGCCACCGCCGCCTCGGGCTGGCCAGCCGGGTGATGACCGCACTGGAGGAGGCCGCGCGCGACCTCGGCTACACCCGGGTCCTGCTGTTCACCGGCCCCGCCCAGCCCGAGGCGGTCGCCTTCTACGAGCGGATCGGCTACCGGCCGGTCGACCCCGCCGACATCGACGAGCTGCCCCACCACTCGTCCATCCCCTTCGCCCACGACCTCGTGTGAGACGGCGGGCACCCGGCCGCCGGCGCGGCCCGCGGTGCCCGCGCCGTGCGGCCGGACGCGTTATGGCTTCCGGTATGTCCGCGGGACGGCCGTGCTCGGGGGCCTCCCCCTACGATGGATGGCCAGGGCCGCCACGAGCGGCCGCTACGACGGACCCGACGAGGAGACGCACGACGTGAGCGAGCAGCAGCGCCCCCAGGACGAGACGAACGCCCCCGTGTTCAGTCCCCGCAAGAACGGGCAGGCGCAGTCGGTCTCCGACGAGCTCGCCGCGTGGATGACCACCGGGTGGGCCGACACCGAGCGGCGCGACCTGGAGCCCGTCGAGCAGGCCGGGCACACCGCCCGCCGCCGCGCCGCGCTCAGCGCGGCCTTCCCCGGGGACCGGCTGGTCATCCCGGCCGGGCAGCTGATCACCCGCTCCAACGACACCGAGTACCCGTTCCGTGCGGCCACCGACTACGCCTACCTCACCGGCGACACCTCCGACGGCGGCTGCCTGGTGTTCACGCCCCGCGCCGACGGCGGGCACGACGTGGTCCTCTACCTCAAGCCCCGATCCAACCGCGACAACGGCGAGTTCTGGCTGGGCGGCTACGGCGAGCTGTGGACCGGCCGCCGCAACAGCCTCTCCGAGGCCGCCGACCTGCTGGGCGTGGCCACCGCCGACGTGACCACGCTGTCCGGCGTGCTGCGCGGGGGCGGCGCGACCACCCGCATCGTGCGCGGCCACGACGCGGGGCTCGACGCGATCGTCGACGGACTGCGCGCCGACGCCGACGAGGAGGCCCGCGCCAAGTACGCCCGGCTCGACGAGGACCTCGCCGTCACGCTGGCCGACCACCGCCTGGTCAAGGACGAGTGGGAGATCGCCCAGCTCCAGCTGGCCGTGGACGCCACCGTGCGCGGCTTCGGCGACGTCGTCGCGGCGCTGCCCCAGGCCAAGGACACCTCCGAGCGGTTCGTGGAGGGGACCTTCTTCCTGCGCGCCCGGGTGGAGGGCAACGACGTCGGCTACGGCACCATCGCGGCCTCCGGCGCCAACGCCACCACCCTGCACTGGACCCGCAACGACGGCCCGGTGCGCGAGGGCGACCTGCTGCTGCTGGACGCGGGCGTGGAGACCACCACGCTGTACACCGCCGACGTCACCCGCACCATGCCGGTGTCGGGCACCTTCACCGACGTGCAGCGCCGCGTCTACGACCTGGTGTACGCCGCCCAGGAGGCCGGCATCGCCGCGGTCGCCCCGGGCAGGCCGTTCGTGGCCTTCCACGAGGCGGCCCAGCGGGTGCTGGCCGAGGGCCTCGTCGAGTGGGGCCTGCTGGAGGGCCCGGTCGAGCGCGTCCTGGAGCTGGGCCTGCAGCGCCGGTACACCCTGCACGGCACCGGCCACATGCTGGGCATGGACGTGCACGACTGCGCGGTCTCGCGCCAGGAGGTCCACCTGTACGGGGACCTGGAGCCGGGCATGGTGCTCACCGTCGAGCCGGGCCTGTACTTCCAGCCCGACGACCTGACCGTTCCCGAGGAGCTGCGCGGCATCGGCGTGCGCATCGAGGACGACGTGCTGGTCACCGAGGAGGGCCGCACGGTCATGTCGGCCGGTCTGCCGCGCTCCTCCGCCGAGGTGGAGGCCTGGCTGGCCGAGCGCCTGCCGCGCTAGTGGCCCGGCCAGAAATGTTGCTGGTGTGTCGCCAGGGTTCTGACCTGCGGTGATCTTGTACTTGTAGCGAGGTTGGACGGTCGAGACGCGCTATAGGTACAAGATCGCGGGGGAGGAGGCGGCCCCGGTGAACCTTTCCGGTCAGTACAACCAGGCAGTGCTTCTTCGGACCTCCGCTTCGCTTCGGTCCGTGTTCGGGCGCCCGGACCACGGGAACCTTCGGTGTCTTCGGCGGATTCGCTCGTTCCTCACGGACCCGCCTCCGCCCTCCAGAACCCCGTGGGCGCCCGGACCACACCCCCGCGAGCTGAGGTCCGCCCACAACGGGCCCCAGCTCCCGGACACACGACGGGGCCGCCTCCTCGGAGGCGGCCCCGTCTCCGGTGAGCGGTGGGAGCGGGGGCGGGGACCCGCACCTTCTCGCGCCCAAGAGTGGTTCACGCCTCACCACAGCGTGTTTGGGCAGGTCGGTGAACGGCCAGCGGGGGAGGGAGAGGGCAGTCCACCGCCGAGGAGGTTCCACCCCATGGCAGAGCACACCCACGCGACCCGTCCGCGCGTCTTCGCCTCGCCGGGACGCTACGTCCAGGGACGGGGCGCCCTGGCCCGCCTGGGCCCGCTCGTGCGCGACCACGGCTCCCGCCCGCTCGTCCTGGTCGACGACGTCGTCCGCGGGCTGACCGAGGACGTCCTCACCGACTCCTTCCGGGAGGCGGACCTGCCCCTCGTCTTCGAACGCTTCGGCGGCGTTCCGACCAGGGCCGAGGCCGAACGCGTCTCCGGGACGATCCGGGACGGGGGCCACGACGTGGTCATCGGACTGGGCGGCGGGGCCGCGATCGACACCGCCAAGGCCGCGGGGGACGACACCGGGGTCCCGTGGGTCAGCGCGGCCACGGTGGCCTCGACGGACGCGCCCACGTCGGCGCTGTCGGTGGTCTACACCGAGTCCGGGGCGTTCGAGTCCTACCGCTTCTACGACCGCAACCCGGCTCTGGTGGTGGTCGACACGCAGTTCGTCGCCGAGGCGCCCACCCGGTTCCTGGCCGCGGGGGTCGGTGACGCCCTCGCCACCTGGATCGAGGCGCGCGCGGTGGAGCGGGCGCACAGCGCGAACATGGTGGAGGGCCTGCCGACCCGGGCGGGGACGGCACTGGCGCGCCTGTCCTGGGACATCCTGTGGGAGTCGTCCCTGCCCGCGCTGGAGGCGGTGGACCGCGGCCTGGTGACCCCGGACGTGGAGGCCGTCGTGGAGGCCACCACCCTGCTGTCCGGCCTGGGCTTCGAGTCCGGCGGGCTGGCCGCCGCGCACGCGGTGCACGACGGGCTGACGGCGGTGGACGAGACGCACCGCCTCGCCCACGGGGAGAAGGTCAACATCGGGTCGCTCACCCAGCTGCTGCTGGAGGGGGCCCCGGCCTCGGAGGTGGACGGGTTCGCGCGGTTCACGGCGCGCGTGGGCCTGCCGACCACCCTGACCGAGGCGGGGCTGGGCGACGCGGACGACGAGGTGCTCGACCGGGTCGTGGCCGCGGCGACCGCGCCGGAGGAGACCATCCACAACCTGGCGTTCACCCCCTCGGCCAGGGACGTGCGCGACGCCCTGCGCACGGTGGAGGCGGTGGGGCGCCGGGCCCGCCGCGAGGCCGGGCTCGGTGAGCCGCAGGCACCCGAGGACCGCTGACCGCGTGCCGGGTCGGTCCGTCGGCCCGGGGCGGCGGACCCGTCCACCGGACCCGTCCACCGGACCGGGCGCCTGGTTCAGTCCGCCGGCCCGGCCAGCCGGGACAGGTCGGCCTCCAGGTGCCGGGCCAGGAACGCGCGGGCCCGGGCCGCCTCGTCCGGGGCGTGCCCGCGCGGTGTGAGCTCGGTGAACATGATCAGGTACAGGTAGATCCGGTACAGGGCGAGCCTGCGCAGCAGGCCGGGGGTGAAGTCGACACGGCCCCCGGCCTCGCGGTAGCCGGCCAGGAGCGCGGTGTCGTCGCGGACGTCGCCGAAGAGCGCCAGGGACACCAGCTCGGCCGCCGGGTCGCCCCAGAAGGCGCGCTCCGCGTCGACGATGCCGCTGAGGCGGGGCGCGCCCCCGCCGTCGCCGGTCCCGGTGAGCAGGACGTTGCCGTCCCACAGGTCGAAGTGGGTGAGCACCGGCGTGCGCACCGGTGCCAGGTGGACGAGGTTGGCCGAGACCAGCCGCAGGATCCGCGCGCCGCCGCCGGGCAGCGCTACCGAGAACCGGTCGGCGTCGGCCACCACCGCCTCCGCCATCGCGCCGAAGGCCTCCGGCCAGGTGGGGGCGCGCAGCCCGCCCCTCCCCGGGTAGCCGAACTCGCTCCCGGTGACGGTGTGCAGTGCCGCCACGGCCCGCCCCAGCTCCCGCCGGACCCGGGAGGCCTGTTCCGGCGTCAGGCCGGGACGGGCCCGGTCCAGGGGGATCCCGGGCAGGTGGCTGAGGAACAGGTACGCGCGGCGCGGGTCTCCCGGGACGGTGCCCAGGTGCAGCACCCCGGGCACGAGCGGGCCGGACACGGGCCGGGTCCGCCCGTAGACCATGGCCTCGGTGTCCGTGACGCCGTACTCGTAGGTGAGCCGGGGCCGGTCGGAAGGGGGTGCGAGCTTGAGCACCGACCGGCGGCCGTCGTCCAGGACCACGCGGTGCACGGAGTTGTAGGTGCCGCCGGTGAGCACCGCGCGTTCGCGCACGCGGGCGCCGTCGCCGAACGCGGCGCGCACGAGCGCGTCCAGGAGGGCGTCGTCGGGGTCGGCCGAGGGGGAGGGCAGGGGCATGCCCACACCCTAGAGGGGGTTCTCCGGGACCTCCCGCTTCGCTTCGTCCCATCCGCCACCACCCTCGACGGGCGCCGCGCGCGGCCTTTGCCGTGTTCGGGCGCCCAAGGAGCGTGAACCTCACGCGTCACACCGTCAACGTTTCCGGTCAGCACCCTCAGAAGGATTTTCCAGGGACGCGCAGCCATCCGCGGAAGGGCCGCCCGAGGTCGCGTCCGCGGACCCGCACGGCCGTGGGGCCCCGGAGGCCGGGAGGCCCGCGGGACCGGCGCCACGAGGTTTCGCGGGGTCCGAACGGGATAGCCGGGATAGCACCCGGCCGCGTGCGGCGGCCGACGCACGAAGGGACACGGACATGGGCGCATCATCGGGCGCGGCCCGCGCGCTGCTGCTGGGACTGGCCGCGGGATCGCGGAGCACGCTCGGGGGTGCGCCGCTGTGGCACTCCGCGGGGAAGGGCAAGCGCGTGCTCATGGCGGTGGCCGCGCTCGGGGAGTTCTCCGGGGACAAGGCCCCCGGCATCCCCAGCCGGACCGTCGCGCCGAACCTGGTGGCCAGGGTGCTGAGCGCGGGCACCGGCGGCGCCCTGCTGGCCCGGAGGGCGGGCACGTCGGCGGTGCTCGCCGCCGTCCTCGCGGCCGCGGCCGCGCCGGTCGGCACCATGACGGGCGTGGGGTGGCGGCAGTACTGGAGCGGTACGGGCCGCCCGGCCTGGATCGGCGGTGTCGTGGAGGACGTCTGCGCGCTCGCGCTCGCGCGCGCCGCCTGCCGGGGTCTGCCCGCGGACGGTTCCGCGCGCGACTGAGGGGCGCGCGCTCCGGTCGCGCTCCGCTCACCGCCGGTTCGGAGGGGGCGGGCGCCCGCTCCGGCCGCGCCTCTCCTGTCATCGACCGAGGGGCGCCCGCCCCGGTCACACTCCGTTTGCGGCCGGGCCGAATCCGGAGTCCATACCGGTCACACCATGTTCGACGCGCGGCCGGAGCTGATGTAATGGCGGCCGCGCCGGTTCTGCCGCGCGGACGGTGTGGCTATGGTCGAGAACACACCGCTGCCGCGGGAACGGGTGGATGGTCTGGAGCGTTGGGGTAGCTCTGGGGAGATTCCGTGAACCCCCGGACGAACCCTTTCGAACACCACAATCTGAGGACATCTGTGACCGGGCAGCCCACTCCATCCGCGGCCGAGAACGCCTCGGCCCCACCGCAGGACGAGAAGAGCGCACGGGCGGGGCGCCTCATCATCCCCCTGCTCCTGGTCTCGGCGTTCGTGGTGATCCTGAACGAGACGATCATGGGCGTGGCGCTGCCCGCGCTCAACCGGGACCTCGGCATCTCCGTCTCCACCGGACAGTGGCTGACCTCGGCCTTCATGCTCGTGATGGCCGTGGTGATCCCTGCGACCGGGTTCCTGCTCCAGCGCTTCCACGTGCGCCAGGTGTTCATCACGGCGATGACGCTGTTCAGCGTCGGCACGCTGCTGTGCTTCCTCGCCCCCGGCTTCGCCTTCCTGCTCGTGGGCCGGGTGGTCCAGGCGGGGGGCACCGCGATCATGATGCCGCTGCTCATGACCACCGTGCTGAACCTGGTCCCGGCGGAGCGCCGCGGCCGCACCATGGGCAACATCTCCATCGTCATCTCGGTCGCGCCCGCCGTCGGCCCGACCCTGGCGGGCCTCATCCTCAGCGTGCTCGACTGGCGGTGGATGTTCGGTCTCGTCCTGCCCATCGCGATCCTGGGCCTGGTCCTGGGCGCCCTCTTCATCCGCAACGTCACCGAGCCGCGCACCGCCAGCATCGACGTGCTCTCGCTCCTGGTGTCGGCGGTGGCGTTCGGCGGGCTCGTCTACGGCTTCTCCGGCCTGGGCGAGGGGGAGGCCACCGCCGTGGTCCCGCCCTTCGCCTCGATCGGGGTCGGCGCCGTCGCGCTGGTGCTGTTCGTGTGGCGCCAGCTCCGCCTCCAGCGCCGCGACCGCGCCCTGCTGGACCTGCGGGTGTTCCGCTCCAGGCAGTTCTGCGTCTCGATCGGCCTGGTCGTGATCAGCTTCATGGCCCTGTTCGGCACCCTCATCCTGCTGCCGGTCTACATGCAGAACGTCCTGGGCCACGACACGCTCGTCACCGGCCTGTCCCTGCTGCCCGGCGGTCTGGTCATGGGTCTGCTCGCCCCGGTGGTCGGCCGCCTCTACGACCGCGTCGGCCCGCGCCCCCTGGTCATCCCGGGCTCGGCGCTGGTGTCCCTGGTGCTGTGGGGCATGACCCTGCTCGACGCCCAGACGCCGGTCGGCTTCGTCATCGCCGCCCACGTGACGCTCAGCGTCGGCCTCGGCCTCATGTTCACGCCGCTGCTCACCGGCGCGCTGGGATCGCTGCGGCCCGAGCTGTACTCGCACGGCAGCGCCGTGGTCGGCACCGTGCAGCAGGTCGCGGGCGCGGCCGGTACGGCGATCTTCGTCGCGATCATGTCCGCCACGTCGGCGGGCCTGCTCACCGACGGGCTCGACGAGGTCAACGCCCAGGCGGGCGGCGTCCACGCGGCCTTCCTGGTCGGCGCGGTGGTCTCCGTCGTGGCCTTCGCGCTGACCTTCCTCGTGCGGCGCTCCCAGGCCGACGACGCGCCGGAGGGCGCGCCCGCCTCCGCCCACTAGGGCAGCGGGGGTCCGCGGGGGTCGCGGACGACACAGGAGGGGCGTCGGGGACCGGTCTTCACGGACCGGTCCCCGGCGCCCCTCCGGCTTCGGGCCTCCCCGCGGACGGCCGGTCGCCCCCTCCCCGGCCTTGCCGTCTCCGCGTTCCGGGCGCGGGGGGCCGGGCCCCGGCCGCGACGTCCGGGGCCGTGCCGCGACGGCCGCCTCCGGGTGTTCCTGGGTGCGCCCCACCCAGGAACACCGCGGTCTTCCTGGCCTCCGGCCGCCCGCCCAGACTGGAGCGCGTCCGGTTGACCCAGGAAAGGACCGACATGAACGAGCAGACGACGGCCATGAACGACCAGGCGGGGGAGAGGACCCGCAAGGTGATCGTCGTGACGGGGGCCAGCAGCGGGATCGGCGAGGCCGCCGCGCTGCGCCTCGCCGCCGAGGGGCACCACGTGGTGCTCGGGGCGAGGCGGGAGGAGCGCCTGCGCGCGCTGGTCCGGGACATCCGCGAGTCCGGCGGCAGCGCCGAGCACCGCGGCCTCGACGTCACCGACCCCGACAGCGTCCGGGAGGCGCTCGACGCCACCGTGCGCGGACAGGGGCGCGTCGACGCCCTCGTCAACAACGCCGGGATCATGCCGCTGTCCCGGATGGACGCGCTGCGGGTGGACGAGTGGGACCGGATGGTCGACGTCAACGTCAAGGGGCTGCTGCACGGCGTGGCCGCGGCGCTCCCGCACTTCCAGCGCCAGGGCTCGGGGCACTTCGTGACCGTCGCCTCCATCGGCGCGCACGAGGTCGTGCCCACGTCGGCGGTGTACTCGGGGACCAAGTTCGCCGCGTGGGCGATCACCGAGGGGCTGCGGCTCGAACTCGACCCGGGCATCAGGGTGACCACGGTCTCCCCGGGCGTGGTCGAGAGCGAGCTGGCGGACCACATCACCGACCCGGTCGCGCGGGAGGCGATGCGCACCTACCGCAGGAACGCGCTGTCCGCCGACGCGATCGCCCGGGCGATCGCGTTCGCCCTCGACCAGCCCGCGGACGTGGACGTCAACGAGATCATCGTCCGGCCCGCGGCCCAGCGCTGAGCGGGGCACGGACGCGGACGGGCGCTGCCACGGAAGCGGCTGCGCGGGGTCCCCGGCCCGTCCGGGGCCCCGCCCGCCGCTCCCGTCCCGTCAGGCGGACGGGCCCGCCCCGTCGCCGACGTGGTCCTGCACCCACTCCACCATCGGCAGCAGCAGGTCGGTGACCTCGCGGCCGTCCCCGGTGAGGCGGTACTCCACGTAGGGAGGCACCACCGGCCTGGCGTCGCGCACCACCAGGCCGTCCGCCTCGAAGGTGCGCAGGGTCTGGGCGAGCATCTTCTCGCTGATCCCGCCGATCGTACGCAGCAGCTCGCTCCAGCGCAGCGGCCCGCGGGACAGGCAGACCAGGACGAGGACCCCCCACTTGCTGGTGATACCGGCCAGCAGCCGCCGGGAGGGACAGTCGGCGGACAGGACCTGTCCGCGGAGAGGGGCCGGGGAACCGGACGGGACGCTCATGGAACCAACTTACCAAAAGGTGGGTACCCAACTTTTGGAATGTGGCGGTGGGCGCGGGGGTTGGGACGCGTGGACGGCCGGAGCGCCCGGCCGCAACGAAAGGAAACCCCATGTCCGTCGTCATCACCGGTGCCACCGGCCACCTCGGCCGCCTCGTCGTCGAGGACCTACTGGACAGGGGCGTCCCGGCGGAGCGGATCACCGCCACCGCGCGCGACACCGCCGGGTTGGCCGACCTCGCCGGCCGGGGCGTGCGCACCGCGCGCGCGGACTTCGACGACCCCGCCTCGCTGGGGGAGGCCTTCAAGGGAGCCGACACCCTCCTGCTGGTCTCGGGCACCGCGATCGGCGAGCGGGTGCGCCAGCACACCGCCGTGATCGAGGCCGCCGCAGAGGCCGGTGTCGGCCACCTCGTCTACACCAGCGCGCCCAGGGCCACTGACACCACGCTGGTCCTGGCCCCCGAGCACAAGGCCACCGAGGAGGTCCTCACCGCCTCCGGCACGGCGTACACGATCCTGCGCAACGGCTGGTACAACGAGAACTTCGCGCCGCAGCTGGAGCAGGCGCGCGCCACCGGCGCCTTCGTCGGCAGCGCGGGCCGGGGCCGCACGGCCAGCGCCTCGCGCGGGGACCTGGCCGAGGCCGCCTCCGTCGTCCTGCGCGACCCGGCGGCGCACGCGGGCGCGGTCTACGAGCTCTCCGGCGACACCGCCTGGACCTACGACGACCTCGCCGCGGTCCTGGGCGAGCTGCTCGGCCGCGAGGTCGTCTACCGCGACCTCACCACCGAGGAGCACGTGGCGGCCCTGACCGGGGCCGGACTGGACGAGGGCACCGCGCGCTTCGCGGCCGCCCTGGACACCAACACGCGCGACGGCGAACTGTCCGCCACCACCGGCGAGCTGTCCCGCCTCATCGGCCGCCCGACCACGCCCGTCGCCGAGACCCTGCGCGCCCTGCTCTGAGCCGGGACCGTCCTCCCCGCCCGGGGGCCGGGCGCCTTCCCGCCCGGCCGCCGCCTCGCGCTCCGGGCACGGGCCGTCGGGGCCCGCGCCCCGGCGGCCCTCAGCCGGGGGCCGGGTCCGAGGGGGCCAGCGCCAGCGGCGCTCCGGCGGGCGGCCCCGTCACGGGGCCGGGCACGACGTCGGGCCAGGGCAGGTCGACCGCGGAGGTGCCGGCGGCGAGGGCGGCCGCGGCCAGCCTCAGCGTCAGCGGGAGCCGCCCGCAGCGGTCGGTGATCCGGGTGACCAGCGCCAGCTCCGTGGCCCGGGCCCACTTCCCGGCCACGGACAGGAACAACTCGACCGAGGACTCCTCCGACAGCACGTCGAGCGGGAGGGGGCGGGCGCCGAACAGCGCGACCAGCCCGGTCAACGGGTGCCGACTGGTGATCAGGACCACGCTGCCCCGGCCGGTGGGCAGCAGGGGGGCGAGCTGTTCGGCCGAGGCGGCGTCGTCGAACAGGAACAGCAGGCGCTGGTCGGCCGTCACCGACCGGAAGAGCTTGGCGAGCTCGCTGGTGTCGGCAGGCAGGCTCCCGGGGTCCGCGTCCAGGCCGCGCAGCAACTGGCGCAGCGCCTCGTCGGGGCTGGTGGGCTCCTCCCCGGACGCGGACCCGCGCAGGTCCACGTAGAGCTGGCCGTCGTGGAAGCGGTCCCGGACGGTGTGGCTCCAGTGCAGGGCCAGGGCGGTCTTGCCGACGCCGGAGACCCCGGTGAGGAGGAACACCGCGGGCCAGCGGTCGGCCTCCCGGTCGGCGTCCAGCGCCCGGTCGAGTGCGGACAGCTCCTCCGAGCGGCCGACGAACCCGCCGACCCCGTAGGGCAGCTCGGCGGGACGGACCCGGCGGGCGCCGGACGCGGGGCGGGTGCGCCCGCCGTCCGACCCGGCCGTGAGCAGGTCCAGGTGCAGCTGCCGGAGCCGGGCGCCGGGGTCGGTGCCCAGCTCGCCGGCCAGCCTCTCGCGCAGCGCCGCGTAGACCTCCAGCGCCTCCCCGGTACGTCCGCAGGCGTGCAGGGCCGACATGAGCAGGCCCGTGAAGCGTTCGTGGGTGGGGTGCTCCGCGCACAGGGAGAGCAGCTCGGGGACGGCGTCGGCCCCGCGGTCGAGGCCGATCTCGACCTCGTACAGCTCCTCCAGGGCGTGCAGCCGCCTCTCCTCCAGCGCCGGGCGCGCGTGGGCGGCGAGCGCCGGTGTGACGCCTCCCAGCGCCGGGCCCGTCCACAGGGACAGCGCGGTGCGCAGGGTCCGGGCCGCCTCGGCGGGACGGCCGGCGGCGCGCTCGGAGTGCGCGCGTGCCAGGAGGTGTTCGAACACGCCGCTGTCCGTGGCCCCGGCCGCCACCGCCATCCGGTAGCCGCAGGTGCTGCGGACGATCGTGTCCGCGTCCAGGACCTTGCGGAGCCCGTGCACGTGGACCTGGAGCTGGGACCGTGCGCTGCGCGGCGGGCGTTCGCCCCAGACCAGGTCGATGAGCCGGTTGTCGGAGACGACGGTGCCGGGCTGTAGGAGGAGGGCCGCCAGGACGGTACGCCTCTTGGGCCCTCCCGTGCCGACCGGACGCCCCCCGGAGCGAACCTCGACAGAACCGAGCAGTCTGTACCGAATCCCTGACAGGTCGGTCTCCACTCATGAACTCCCTGACGCACGATGATTAGTCCGCTGCGCAACGTCGCGGAGCATACGACACCCGTCGGCGCACCGTCCACCTGCGCGAGGGGGAGCGCGGGGAGTGCCCCGGGGCGGCTCTGAGATGACCTGGTGCTTTGGGTTTCGGTCCATTGGGGATTTATTTCACTAATGGTCGAAAACCACACGGAAGGGACAAAGGGGGATGCGGACCGGGTGGCCCCGACACACGCCGGGGCCACCCGGGGGCGGGCCGGTCAGCCGCAGTTGGTGCCCTCGTCGCCGCCCTGGGTGCCGGTGATGCGGCCCATCCAGTCCACGCACCTGCCGGCCGCGTTCAGGTAGATCGGACCGGCGTAGGTGGTGAAGTAGCCGCCGTCGTAGACGTCCCAGTGGTTTCCGGCCGGGCTGATCGACAGGCCCGCCTCCACCAGCACGGCCGAGCCGGGGTTGTTGCGCTTGGCCACGACGCAGTTGTAGCCGTTGGAGCTGTTGTAGGTCAGGAAGACCGTGCCCTTGCTGCCGATGTTGTCCTGGTTGACGACGACGTAACCGGAGCCGCACTCGTTGCCGTAGGTGGCCGCCGCGGCGGGGGAGGCGCTGACGAGCAGGCCGCCCAGGCCGATGCCGGCGGCCGCGGCGACGGCCGCGGCCCTGGTGAGGAACTTGTTCATGTCGTGTCCGATCATGGTTGGAGGGGTGTGGGGTCGGGGAGCCGGGCGTGGAGCGGGGTCAGCCGCAGTTGGTGCGGGGCACGGTCTTCGTGATCGTGCCGATCGTGCCGCCCCAGTCGACGCACTGGCCGGCCGCGTGCAGGTAGACCGGACCGGCGTAGGTCGTGTAGTTGCCGCTGTCCCTCTTCCAGGACGAGGTGCCCGTGACCCGGATGAACGCGTCCATCGGCGCGGCCCCGCCGGGGTTGGTGCGCACGGTGACCACGCAGTTCTGCCCGGTGGAGCTGCTGTAGGTCAGGAAGGTCGTCCCGCGGTTGTCGGGGAACTCGACCTTGTTGACCACGCCGTAGCCGGACCCGCACGCCCCGTTGTAGGAGGCGGCGGAGGCGGGGGCCGCGGTGGCCGTCAGGCCCGCTGCGGCGATCCCGGTGGCGGCGGCGAGGGTGGCCGCCTTCTTCAGGAGGTTTCTCATGGTGCTCCCAGTCGTGTGTCGGCGCGCCGCCCGTCGCGGCGCGAGGGGGGTCAGCCGCAGTTGGTCTCGTTGTTGTTCACGTTGGTGCCGCTGATGTTGCCGAACCAGTCCACGCACGAACCGGCCGCGCTGCGGTAGACGGGACCGGCGTAGGTCGTGTACCGGCCGCTGTCCACCTGGGCCTGGCTGGCGGGGTCGCTGGTGCGCTTGAGGCCGACCGTCATCTCGACGGCGGTTCCGGGGTTGGCCCGGACGGTGACCGCGCAGTTGTAGCCGTTGGAGTTGTTGTAGGTCAGGAAGAGGGTGCCCTTGGAGCCGATGTTGCTGTAGCCCACGACGCCGTAGCCGCTGCCGCAGACACCGTTGTAGGCCGCCACGGGAGCCGCCGCGGCCGACGCCGGTGACGCCAGTGCCAGCGAGCCGGTGGCCAGGGCCGCCGTGAGCAGGGCGGCGGTCCGGAACTTCTTGAACATGGGGGAGCTTTCCGTCCTAGGTACCGGCGCCCGCTCCCTGCGGACGCCGGGAAGGACTGTGGCACGGGCCGCTTCGAACCGGCTTCGGTTCCGCTTCGAAACGGCTCCGTGCACCGCCGCGGGACCACCGGTACCCGGAACGTGGCGTCGTCGGAGGAGGCCTCTCGCGGGGCGGGTCCGGCCGGGGCCGGGCCGACCGCACCCGGGGGAGCGGGGCGGGACGGGGGCGGGGGAGCGCGGCCGTGGCGGCGCGCCGGACCGCCCGTGCGGCGGGGCCGTGCGGGCGGGCGGCAGAAGCCGGGGGCGGACCGCGACCGGCCCACCGGGAGCCTACGCGCGGCCCTCCTCGTAGACGCACAGGTGCGTGTACGCCAGCGAGAGCAGCGGCGTGGACACGCCCAGCTCCCGCCCGCGGGAGACCAGGTCGCCGACGATGTGGTCGGCCTCCACCGGGTTTCCGCGGGTCAGGTCCCAGTACATGGAGGTCGTGGTCGAGGCCGTGGTGTCGGCGATGATCGCGTCGGCCCTCTCCCGGGCCGCCTCGCCCGGCGGGTGGCCGGAGGCGGTGGCCACGGCGATGGCCTCGTCGAACACCGCGGCGGTGAACTCCTGGCCGCCGGGCGCGCTGTTGACCCGGCCGACGGGCCCGCGCATCAGGCAGGTGCACGCGCCCAGGGTCGCCAGGAACACCCACTTGTCCCACAGCTCCTGGCGGATGTCGCCGGCGGCGGTCGTGGTGTGGTCCCCGGTGTCCAGTGCGGCGTGCACGTCGTCCGGGGCGACGACGGGGTGCTCGCCCAGCGGCCCGTGGACCAGTTGGCCCATGGTGCCGACCTGGACGATCTCCCCCCGCTCGCCCAGGCGCGTCATCACCATGGCGACACCGCCGTGGACCCGGTCGGCGCCGAAGCGGTCGACCAGGGCGTCGACGTGGCGCATGCCGTTGAGGAAGGGAAGTACCGCGGTCCGCGGACCCACGGAGGGGGCCAGGTCCTCGAGGGCGTCCTCGAAGCCGTAGGACTTCACGGCCACGACCACCAGGTCGTAGTCGGGGCCCAGCCGGTCGGCGGTGACCGTGCGGACCGGCACCGCCTCCACGCGCCCCCGCACGTCGCGGACGCGCAGGCCGTGCTCGCGCAGGAGCGCGGCGCGGGCGGGCCGGACGAGGAACTCCACGTCCCGGCCCGCCCGGACCAGGTGCGCTCCGAAGTAGCCGCCGACCGCTCCGGCGCCCACGACAAGGATCCTCATGCTGCTCCCGCCCGGTGGTTGCCCGACAACGGACAAGGTAGGGCCGCGGGATCTCCCGTGGCAAGGGCGCGGGCGCACGGTCTGCCGCCACGCCTCCCGTGGCGCGCGAGGGGCGCGCGCACCGGGCCCCCGTGCCGGGGCGGGAGGGCGCGGATCCTCGTGGGGTGTTGCCAGTGCGGCCCGTGCGCCACAGGATGGGTGCTGCCGACGGTCCGAGGGGCCGTACCGACGGACGGAAAGCAGGCCATGACCGGTTCGACGACATCCAGCACCGTGGGCGACCTCCTCCGGCGCAGCGCGGCGCGCACCCCGGGGCGTACCGCGCTGGTCTTCGGCGGGCGCACCTGGACCTACGCCGACCTGGACGCCGCGGTCACCCGCGCCGCCGCCCGCCTGCTCGGCCTGGGCGCAGTCCGGGGCGAGCGGGTGGCGGCCTACGGCAGGAACTCCGACGCCTACCTCATCGGGTTCCTGGCCTGCGCCCGGGCGGGCCTGGTCCACGTGCCGGTCAACTTCGCCCTCCAGGGGGAGGAGCTGGCCTACCTGCTGGAGCAGTCCGGCAGCACCATCGTCCTGGTCGACCCCGCCCTGCGCCCGGCCGTGGACGCGCTGCGCGCCGGGACCGGGGTGGAGCAGGTCCTGGAGCTGCGCGGGGGCCCCGGCTCGCTGCTCGCCGACAGCCTGGAGGGGCCGGTGCCCGACCTGGACGCCGAGGTCCGCGACACCGACCTGGTGCAGCTGCTGTACACCTCCGGTACCACCTCCCGCCCCAAGGGCGCGATGATGACCCACCGCGCGCTCGTGCACGAGTACCTGTCGTGCGTGACGGGCCTGGACCTGTCCGCCGACGACGAGCCCCTGCACGCCATGCCGCTCTACCACAGCGCGCAGATGCACGTCTTCCTCATGCCGTGGCTGGCGGTCGGGGCGCGCAACACCCTGGTGGAGGCCCCCGACCCCGCCGACCTGCTGGAGCGGATCGAGACGGCGCGGCACGGGGCCTTCTTCGCGGCTCCCACGCTGTGGGTGGCGATGGCGGGCCACCCCGACTTCGCCCGGCGCGACCTGTCGAGCCTGCGCAAGGCCTACTACGGGGCCTCGGTCATGCCCGGCCCCGTGTTGGACAGGCTGCGCGCGACCCTGCCCGGGCTGGGCTTCTACAACTGCTTCGGCCAGAGCGAGATCGGCCCGCTGGCCACCGTCCTGCGCCCCGAGGAGCACGACGCCCGCCCCGCCTCCGCGGGCCGCCCCGTCCTGTTCGTGGAGCTGCGGGTGGTGGACGACAGGGGCCGCGACGTCGGCCCCGGCGAGCTGGGCGAGGTGGTCTACCGTTCACCGCAGCTGTGCCAGGGCTACTGGGACAAGCCCGAGGAGACCGAGGAGGCCTTCCGGGACGGGTGGTTCCACTCCGGCGACCTGGTGCGCGTCGACGCCGAGGGCTACATCGAGGTGGTGGACCGGATCAAGGACGTCATCAACACCGGCGGCGTGCTGGTGGCCTCCCGGGAGGTGGAGGACGTCCTGTACACCCACCCCGGCGTGTCCGAGGCCGCGGTGGTCGGCGTGCCCGACGAGAAGTGGATCGAGGCGGTGACCGCGTTCGTGGTGCCCACCGGGGAGGCCGACCCCGAGACCCTGCCCGACGACCTGGTCGAGCACGTGCGCGCCGGCCTGGCGGCGTTCAAGGCGCCCAAGGAGGTGCGGGTGGTGGCCGAGCTGCCGCGCAACGCCTCCGGCAAGATCCTCAAACGCGAACTGCGCGACCGCACCGCCTGAGGGGCGCCGGGCCGGGGCCGCGCCGGGTCCGGGGGCCTCCGTGGTCCGACACGGCGGCGGGGGTGCTTGCGCGGGCGGCTGGCTCCCCGGAACCTGGGACGGCTCGGGGCGGGGTCCCGGCCGCTCCGGGCGTGGCCCATGCCGGTGCGGCCGCGCCGACCGCCTGGCCGCGTCCCCGGGTCCGGCGGTCCGCGGCTGACGAGGAGGCGACGCGGTGAGCAGCGAGGACAGTACGAAGGCCGTGGTCATGGCGTTGGCGGCCAATCTCGGGATCGCCGCGACCAAGTTCGTCGCCTACCTCCTGACCGCCTCGTCGGCCATGCTCGCCGAGTCGGTGCACTCGGTGGCCGACTCCGGCAACCAGCTCCTGCTGCTGATCGGCGGGCGGCGGGCCAGGCGCACGGCCACGCCGGAACACCCCTTCGGCTTCGGCCACGAGCGCTACGTCTACGCCTTCCTGGTGGCGATCGTGCTGTTCACCCTGGGCGGGCTGTTCGCCCTGTACGAGGCCTGGGAGAAGATCCGCGACCCGCACCCGATCACCTCCTGGCAGTGGGTCCCCGTCGTGGTGCTGCTGGTGGCCGCCGCCTTGGAGTCGACCGCGCTGCGCACCGCGCTGCGCCAGACCAGGTCGGCGCGCGCCCGGGTGGGGTGGTTCGGCTTCATCCGCCGCACCAAGGCCCCGGAGCTGCCGGTGATCCTGCTGGAGGACACCGGCGCCCTCATCGGCCTGGCCTTCGCCCTGGTCGGGGTCGGCCTCACGCTGGTCACCGGCAACGGCGTCTGGGACGGGCTCGGCTCGGGGGCCATCGGCCTGCTGCTCGTGGTGTTCGCGGTGGTCCTGGCAGTGGAGATGAAGAGCCTGCTCATCGGCGAGTCGGCCAGCGAGGAGCACATCGGCCTCATCCGCGGGGCCATCCTGGCCTGCGCGGACATCGACGCCGTCATCCACATGCGCACGATGCACCTGGGCCCCGAGGAGCTGCTGGTCGCGGCCAAGGTGGCCGTGGACGCCGAGGACGACGCCCGTCGCATCACCGCCGCCATCGACGAGGCGGAGCGGCGGATCCGCGAGGCCGTGCCCATCGCCACGGTCATCTACGTCGAGCCCGATCTGCTGCGCCCGCAGCCGGCGGACTGAGGCGCCAGGGGGGATCGTCGGCCCTGCCTCCCCGGCCGGGGCGCCGGGGCACCATCCCGTGCCGGACCCGGCGGACCGGGACGGCGCACGGGCTCCGGGACGGAACACGCCCGTCTCCCCGGCGGCGGTCGCGAACCCGGCCCCGGGACCGGGGGAGGGTTTCCTGTAAGGCCTGCCTGTCCTTCCCGGTGATTTTTTAACCAGTTTTTATTTTGTCCGGCCACGTTACCCGTGCGTGCGTTCTGTCGGGGTAAAAACCGCCTGGTGAGTTCCGGGCGGTCCGTGGGATTCAGGGGATGTGTCACCTGCTCGCGACACCGTTGAGCAGCCAGGATCGGAAGCCGCGCTTCGTGGGGGAACGGGGTGGTCCGCGAGTGCGGAGTTTTTTCGCATATCCTTTTGGGTCGCCATAAGCGAGCATGGTCCCGACAGTTGACTCATGACAAAAAAATCTACCCCTGCGGCTTTTAGAGTCATTTCTCAGGGAACGTACTCATCACACGACGATCATCCCCCGCCGGCCACAGCCTCCTACCCGACCGGCAGCGCGGCCGTGCCGTCGGCCCACTGCCCTCCAGGCAGACACCAGGTACCAAGCAGGACACGACACCGGGGGCCTTCTCTTGTCCATCACCGTTCCCCACGCGTCACACAAGACCTCTGTCCACACATCCGTCATCCCCAGACCACGCAAACCGGCCTGGGACGAGGAGCCCTCCGCCGAGGACATGCTCGCCGAACTCCACGGCCTGGACGAGGACGACCCGCGGGCCGACGTCCTGTGTGAGCGGGTCGTGGTCCTCTACCGGCCGCTGGTCAACAAGCTCGCACGCCGCTACAACGGCCGCGGCGAGCCGTTGGACGACCTGCAGCAGACCGCCATGCTCGGCCTGCTCAAGGCCATCCACGGCTACAACCCCGAGCGCGGCAGGCCGTTCATCTCCTACCTGATGCCCACGGTCACCGGCGAGATCAAGCGCCACTTCCGCGACCACACCTGGGCCGTGCGCGTTCCCAGGCGCCACCAGGAGAACCGGATCAGGCTGCGGCACGTGCTCAACGAGTTCCAGCAGGCCCACGCGCGTACACCCACGGTCCGCGACCTCGCGGAGGAGATGGGGCTGCCCGAGGCCGAGGTCAGCGAGCTGGTGCAGGTCTCGGAGTCCTACCGCTCCCTGTCGCTGGATGCCCCGGACTCCGCCGGCGCCGACGGCCAGGAGGGGTCCCGGCTGGAGGACCAGCTGGGCAGCGAGGACGGGGACCTGGAGCTGGTGGTCCAGCGCGAGTCGCTCAAGCCCGCCCTGGCCCGCCTGCCCGAGCGCGAGCGCGAGATCCTCATGCTGCGCTTCTTCGGGGACCACACCCAGTCCGAGATCGCCGAACGCCTCGGCTACTCCCAGATGCACGTGTCCCGACTCCTCAACGGAGTCCTGAGGCAGCTGCGCGAGGAGATGGCACAGGAGGGGACGCCCGCCCACGGGTGAGGCGCACGGTCTCTCCCGAGGGCGCCGCGGGGGCGGCCCTCCGGCACAAGGCCGTGCGCGCGGGCCGCGGCCCCGGCGGGACGGCCCTCCCGGCCTGGACGCGCCCGTCGCCCCGGGCCCCGCGCCGACCGTCACCGGGACCGCCTACCGTGCTGCCATGGCCAACGCACCGCTGACAGCCCGCGCCTTCCTGGCGCGCCTCGACGAGCACCGCAGCGACGAGGAACTCCGCAAGTACCAGCGCTACTTCCGCTTCGAGGCCGGACGGCAGCCCGACGACGACTACTTCGTCGGGGTGCGCATGGGCACGGTGTTCGCCCTGGCCAAGGAGTTCGTGGACATGCCCCTCGACCAGATCGAGGAACTGATGGACAGCCCCGTCCACGAGGCCCGGGCCGGGGCGATGAGCATCATGGAGAAGAGGGCCCGGCACCGGCGCAGCACGCCCGAACAGGTCGCCGCGCTCGCCGAGCTCTACCTGCGCCGCCATGACCGGGTCAACAACTGGGACCTGGTGGACCTGGCCGCGCACCACGTTCTGGGCCGCCACCTGCGGGACCGCCCGCGCGGGATCCTCTACACCCTGGCGCGCTCGGACAGCCCGTGGGAGCGGCGCACCTCGATCGTGGCGACGGCGCACCTCATCGCCCACGGCGACCTCGACGACGCCTTCGCCCTGTCCGAGATCCTCCTGGACGACGACCACGAACTGGTGCGGAAGGCGGTGGGGTGGATGCTCCGCGCCGCCGGTGACAAGGACGGGGACCGGCTGCTGGCCTTCCTCGACGCCCACGCCGCGCGGGCCCCGCGCCCCCTGCTGCGCGCGGCGATCGAGAAGCTCGATCCCGCCCAGCGGTCCCACTACCGCTCCCTGTGAACGCGCGCCGGGGGCCGGAAACCGGACCGCCGACCGCCCGCGCGTTCGCGCTGCCCGTCCGGGACGGCCGCCGCTCCGGACGGCGCCCCCCGCGGCACGGCCGCACCGGAGCCGGGCGTGCCGCCTCGGTCGGCGGACGCGAAACGGCGCCGCGCCCCCTCGGGGCACAGCGCCGGGTCCGTCACTCGGAGGGTTCGGGCAGGGGCGGGCACTCGATGGTCGGGTTGACCCCCATGTAGTTCAACGGTCCGACGAAGACGGTTCCGACTGTGTGACCCAGCGTCGAGCACGAGGTCTCGTCGTTGCTGAACAGGCCGCGCTGGAGCGCGGCGATCAGCCCGATGAGCAGCCACAGGACGACGAGGGTCGAAAGAACGATGCGTACTCGCACTCTCTGCCTCCAGGTGAGGGGGGTGGGAGGTGGTGTTGTCTCTTTCGTCAGAGACCTACCCGCGAGACGCGACGTTTCACTCGGCCCGGTTCCCCGGTTCCCCGCTTCCCCGGAGACCCTCCCGTTGCGGTCCCCGCGTGCCGTCCCCGGCTCAGGGCCACACGTCGAACCGCCACCTGGTGGGGCCGTGCGGCAGCTCCGACACCGGGAAGGCGAACACCGTCGAGGGGGAGACCGTGAACACCCGGTAGGGCGGCGGGCCCGCGGTCGGCGCACCCTCCGGGCCGGTCAGCTCACCGTCCCCGGCGACCGGTGCCCACCCGTGGCGTTCGGCGTAGGCGGCGGCCACCCGGCCCAGCGGGCCGGGGTCGAGCACCCGCTCGGCGGTGCCCTCCACCACCACGTCCATCCGGCCGGTGGTGAACGCCAGGCTCACCTGCGGGGAGGCGGCCAGCAGCCGCGACTTGGCGGTGCCCTCGCCCGACGCGAAGCAGGGCTGTCCGTCCACCCACACCGCCAGCAGCGGCCGCGTGTGCGGGCGGTCGTCCGCGTGCGTCACCGTCAGCCAGCACGTTCCGGCCGACTCCGCCAGGTGGGGGAGGACCTCCTCCCACACACCGGGTGCCTCGCCGGTCAGGGACTGGGCCTGGGGGTTGGGGAACACGTCGCGCTCCTCGGGTCTCGCCTGTGTGGGCGGAACACACTAGCCGTGCGCGCCGACACTCAGGCGGCGGCCAGCGCGGTGTGTCGCGTGCGCACCGCGAAGGCGGTGAACACCACCGCGGCGGCCACGGCAGTGGCGAGCATGACCGCGGTCATGCTGGACAGGGTCACCGGGCCGGTCATCCCGGCGGTCGAGGCCAGGCCGGAGCCGATGCCGAACTGGAGCGTGCCCAGCAGGGCCGATCCGCTTCCGGCGATCTTGGGCGGCTGCCCGTCCAGGGCCAGCGCGGTGGCGTTCGGCGACACCAGGCCGGTGAACACCATCATCACGAACAGGGCGGCGGTCACCGTCACCAGGCTCGCTCCGCCCGAGGCCCCCAGGGCCGCGAGCGAGACCACCGAGGCGATCGACCCGGCCAGGCCCAGGAACAGGCGGCGGTGGATCTCGACCTTGCTGATCAGGTAGGCGTTCAGCTGGTTGCCGATGATCATCCCGAGCGTGGTCACCGCGAACACGAGGCTGAACTCCTGGGCGCTGGCCCCGAAGCGGGAGTGGGCCACGAACGAGAACGTCGAGATGTAGGTGAAGCTCATCCCGAAGCTCAGCGCGAGCGTGAGCGTCGGGGCGGTGAAGCGGACGTCGCGCAGCAGGCGGCCGAACACGCGCAGCTGCGCCCGCGGGCTGACCCGCTCGCGCTGCTCGGGCGGCAGGCTCTCGGGCAGGCCGAACAGCACCAGGGCGAAGGTCGCCACCCCGGTCGCGCCGAGCACGCCGAAGAGCAGCTGCCAGGGGCCCAGGAAGAGCAGCTGGCCGCCCAGGATCGGGCCGAGCATGGGCGCCAGGCCGGAGAGCAGCACCAGCCGGGAGAAGAAGGTGGCGGCGGCGTCGCCGTCGAACACGTCCCGCACGATGGCGCGGGAGATCACCAGTCCGGCCGCGGCCGACAGCCCCTGGCCGAACCGCAGCAGGCTGAACATCTCCACGCTGCTCACCATCGCGATGGCGAGGGTGGTGGCGGTGAACACGCCGATCCCGGCCAGCAGCGGCGCGCGGCGTCCCCACCGGTCGCTGAGCGGGCCGATGACGAGCTGGCCCAGGGCCAGACCGGCCATCACCGAGGTCAGGGTGAGCTTGACGCTGGCCTCGCTGGTGCCCAGGTCGGAGGCGATCTGGGGCAGCGCGGGCAGGTACAGGTCGGTGGCGAGCGGGCCGATCGCGGACAGCACGCCGAGGACGAGGACGAGCAGCAGGGTGCGGCGGCGCGTCCGGGGCGTGGCGGCGGTCGTCTCCTGCCGGGCCGGACCGGCCTGCGGCGGCACGTCCTGGTGGTTCTGGGGGTTGTGGGTGGTCGGGACGTCCTGGATGTCCTGGACGACCTGGACGTCCTCGGCGATCGAGGCACGACGAATCGGACGTGCGGAAGCAAGGGCCACCGAAACTCCAACGCGGGGAGAGGTATCAACGAGCGGTGCGGGGGCGCCGTGAACCGCCTTCGGGCGGGGCGCCGGCAGAAGTCCCATGAGCGGACCAGAGGGTCCCGGGATCACTTCCGCCTCCAACACGAGGCTAGGAGCAAGCAATCCCCGCTTTACCCAACGCGCCGCGTGATCCGAATTACGCTGCTGGAACGCCCTGCTGGTAAGGGGATTCGCTCCGCTGTGACGACGCCCATGCGGGTGGAACGGCCAACGGGTCACCGGGTACTGCTAATCCTCCCGGCCGTGTGAAGTCATGATTCGGAATGGTTAATCGGTGATAGTTCCGCTGGGCGGTACATGCCTTTCGGCACCGCGTGCGCTGTGAAGAAAGGAGCGGGCGCGAAGGCGCGATCCCAGGAGCTCACAGGCCCCGTCGCGCGGGGCCGCGCCCACCGGCGTCCGCCGTCGCGCGCCCGCCGTGGGCGCGCCGGAAAAACGCCCGCCTTTCCCGGGCGCCGCGCCCCGGTGCGCCGGAGGGGGCCTTTCCGGGGAGGGGCTGATTTCCGGAAGTCCCTTCCGGCGTCTTCTCGCGCGAACACGAGGAAGCGGCCGGGCCCCGTGAGCGCCCCTTGGCGCGGGAAGGCAATTCCCGTGCTCCGTTCCCGGAGTCTTCCCCGGGGCTCCGTGTACGCGGAACCGCCGGGCGGGGCCGCTCCTTCGGCGGCGGCCCCGCCGGGCCCGCTCCGGCGAAAGCGCCGGGAGCGAGGGGACAGGCGGTCCCCGGGCGACCCGGGACGGAAGGTGTCCGGAAGGCCGCCCCGCCCCGGGCGCTCGCGGCCCGGCAGCCGTCCGGCAGCCTCCTGGCAGAGCGGTCCGGCACCGTTCGTCCCGGAGGTGTTCCGCGATGATGTTCATCGAGTTGTTCGTGCCCAGGGGCTCCCTCGCCCAGGAGCGGCTCCGCCGCCTGGCCGAGCGCCTGGGGGCCGTGACCGAGCTGATCCGGCAGGGTGCGGGCCAGGGCGAAGGCCTCGTCCAGGTGGCGGACGGCCGCGTCGGGATCCCCGGTGACCGCGGCCAGGTGTCCGGCCGCGCTCCGGTACAGGGCCCGGTCGGTTGGCTCGCCCTCCCCGGCCCCGGGCGGGGCGGCCGGCGGAGGACCGCCGGGGCGCGGCGGCGCGCTCCCCCCGCCGCCTCCGGGCGCGGCCGCGTACCGGGAACACCGAAAGGGCAATTCCCCGCAACCGTGTGTTACCCTGGCCGGGTAAGGGTTTATCGAGGCAGAAGACTATTTCTCCTCCGGGCTTGTCCCCGTCCCTTTTCCGGCTATTCTCGGAATATGCCCAGCCCCCTTTCTCCCGTCGTGCTGTCCGCGTCCGTCATGACCCACCCCCGCCGGATCGCCGACGCGCGCCGCGTCCTGGACTCCCTGGGGATCGCGGACGCCTTCCTGGCCGTGGACCCCGAACCCGACGGGCCGCCCAGCTCCCTGCGCGCCTCCCGGGTGGCCTTCTCCGGCGCGGAGCGCTTCGACTCCACCCACCACCTCGTCCTCCAGGACGACGTCCGCGTCTGCGCGGATTTCGCGAATTCCGTGCGCGACGCGGCGGAAAGGCATTCCGGAGCAGCGCTCTCCCTCTTCGTGGAATGGGGTTCGCGCACCGCCTACCTGGCCCGGTGGGCGGTGTTCACCGGCGCCGCCGCGGTCCCGGTGGTCAACCCCTACATGCCGACCCCGGCCCTGCTCCTGCCGCGCGAGCAGGCCCTGGACATGGGCCGCTACCTGCGCGGCGCCGACGGCCGCTCCGACGACCGCGCCGCCCTGCGGTTCCTGCGGGAGCGCGGCACCCCGACCCTGGTCGCGGTGCCCAACCTGGTCGAGCACGAGGACCTGCCCAGCCTCAAGGGCAACGACGGCCACGGGCTCCGGCACTCGGTCTGCTTCGCGCGGGAGGGCGCCCGCCTCGGCGGGCCGGTCCTGGACCTGCCCCCGCTGCTGCCGTTCCTGCGCTGGAACACCGGCGACGCCGTGGTCATCGACACCGGCAACGACGTGCCCGAGGCCCACCGGCCCACGGTGGAGGTCCTGGCGGAGTGGGGCGCGGCGCCGGAGGAGCTGCGCCGGGACTGCGCCGGGCACCTGGGCGCCGGGTCCGGGCCGCTGTTCGCGCTCTGGACCACCGCCGCCGCCTTCGGCGCGGTCCAGGAACGGCACTGGCCGGGCACGGTGGCCGGGCTGCGCGCCCGCCGGGACGACCCCCTGGTCGGGCGCGCGCTGGCCACCTTCGCCCCGGGCGCGCTGCGCGTCGTCCTGGACCCGGACCGGCTGGCGGAGCTCTCCGGGCGGCTGGTGCCGGCGGTGCTCACCGCCATGGAGTACGGGGCCCGCCTCACCGCCGCCCGCACCGCCTGAGCGGACGACGGCCGCGGCGGTGCGGTCACCCGACGAAGCCCCGGCGCGGCCCGGAACCGGGCCGCGCCCTTCCGCTCAGTGGCCCCGGTCGATCCACTCCTGGAGGTGGGGGACCTCGGCGCCGATCGTCGTGGACTCCCCGTGCCCGGTGTTGACCACCGTCTCCTCCGGCAGGCTGAACAGCCGGTCGCGGATGGACTCCACGATCGTCGGGAAGTCCGAGTAGGACCGGCCCGTCGCCCCCGGGCCGCCCCGGAACAGGGTGTCCCCGCTGAACAGCACGCCCAGATCGGGCGCGTACAGGCACACCGCGCCCGGCGCGTGCCCCGGGGTGTGCAGCACGGTCAGCGTCGTCCCGGCGATCGTGATGACCTGCCCCTGGGACAGCTCGGCGTCGGGCGCCCGGTCCGGGTGGGTCATGTCCCACAGCACCCGGTCGGCCGGGTGCAGCAGGACGGGCGCTCCCGTGGCCTCGGACAGCGCCGGGGCGACGTTGACGTGGTCGTTGTGCGCGTGAGTGCACACCACCGCCACCAGTTCGCGGTCGCCCACCGCGCCCAGGATCGCGCCCGCGTCGTGCGCGGCGTCGATGACCAGGGCCTGGTCGCGGTCGCCCACGATCCAGACGTTGTTCTCGACCTCCCACTCCCCGCCGTCCAGGGCGAAGACCCCCGAGGTGGTCAGGTGCTCCACGCGCGCGCCGCTCACAGGACCACCACCGAGCGCAGGACGTCGCCGCGTTCCATCCGGGCGAAGGCCTCCTCGACGTCGGCCAGGCCGATCTCCTCGCTGACGAAGCCGTCCAGGTCCAGGCGCCCCTGGAGGTAGAGGTCGATGAGCACCGGGAAGTCGCGCGAGGGCAGGCAGTCGCCGTACCAGGAGGACTTGAGCGCCCCGCCGCGGCCGAACACGTCCAGCAGCGGCAGCTCCAGGCGCATCTCCGGCGTGGGCACGCCCACCAGCACGACCGTGCCCGCCAGGTCGCGGGCGTAGAAGGCCTGCTCGTAGGTCCTGGGTGTGCCCACGGCGTCGATGACCACGTCGGCGCCGAAACCGCCGGTCAGGTCGCGGATGGTCTCGACCGGATCGGTGAAGGAGGCGTTGACGGTGTGGGTGGCGCCGAAGCCGCGCGCCCATTCGAGCTTGCGGTCCTCCAGGTCCACGGCGATGATCCGCCCGGCCCCGGCCAGCCGCGCGCCCGCGACGGCCGCGTTGCCCACGCCGCCGCAGCCGATGACGGCGACGGAGTCCCCGAGGCCCACGCCTCCGGTGTTGATGGCGGCGCCGATACCGGCCATGACCCCGCAGCCCAGCAGGCCGGCCGCGGCGGCGGAGGCCTGCGGGTCCACCTTCGTGCACTGCCCGGCGGCCACCAGCGTCTTCTCGGCGAAGGCGCCGATGCCCAGCGCCGGAGTGAGCTCGGTGCCGTCCTCCAGCGTCATCCGCTGCTCGGCGTTGTGCGTGTCGAAGCAGTACTGGTGCCGTCCCCGGCGGCAGGCGCGGCAGTCCCCGCACACCGCACGCCAGTTCAGGACCACGTGGTCACCCGCCTCGACGGTGCCCACGCCCTCGCCCACCGACTCCACGACCCCCGCGGCCTCGTGGCCGAGCAGGAAGGGGAACTCGTCGTTGACGCCCCCCTCGCGGTAGTGCAGGTCGGTGTGGCACACACCGCACGTCTGTACTCTGACCACGGCCTCGCCGGGGCCCGGATCGGGCACGACGACCGTGGTGATCTCCACGGGCGCCCCCTTGGACCGGGAGATCACCCCTTGTACTCGCTGAGACATCTTCCAACTCCCACACGTGGCCGGAAGCGGCGCCGTTGCACGCCGCTTCCGGCACCATTCCCCACCCGGAACACACCTATCCCGGACCGGGGGCGACGGTCACGCCCCCGAACCCGGGCGGACGATCATGAGCACGACGACGGACGCCCACACCAGGTTGTAGATCCCGGTGATCATCGACAGCGTGCGCAGCGCCCGGGGGTCGCCGGGCTCACGGAGCGCCTCGCGCTGGCGGGGGTAGATCAGCGCCGCCAGCATGAGGCCCGCGAGGGCGGTGAGCAGCATCGAGACGATGATCCAGACCTCGCCCATCCGGCCCTGGAGGATGGCCAGGGCGATACCGGCCGCGGGGACGACGATTCCGGCGACGGCGTAGCCGCGGGTGGTGCGGTGCAGCAGGGCGGCCACGGCGGTGTTGCGCTCGTCCGGGTCGCGTTCGGCGGGGGAGCGGGCGCCCGTGGCCGTGTCCGCGGCCTCCGGACCGGCGGCGCCCGCGGTGACGGGCACACCGGCGGCGACGGGGGCGAACCGGGGGAAGAGGCTGGCCGCGACGGTCGAGCCGCCGACGAACACGATGGCGGCGAGCACGTGGACCGAGAGCAGCAGGTGTTCCATGGGGTTCTCCTTCATCCTTCAGGGTGCCTGAAGCATACCCCTGGCTTCAGGCACCCTGAAGGAAGGGTCGGTTCGCGGCCCCGGAGGAGTCCCGCGAAGGCGGGGACGGCTTCGGACCGCCGGTCAGGAGGCGCCCGGGGCGCCGAAGGCCGCGCGCACGGCCTCGCCCACCCGCCGCTGCACGGGATCGGCGTCCGGCCCGAACATCGCGGTGTCCACCGCGGCCACCGCCTCCCGGGCCGCGTCGAGCAGACGGGCGCCCTCGTCGGTGATCTCGATCGCCGAGGCGGCCCCGGCCCGGGCCGTGTGGTCGCGCACCAGGCCCGCGGCGACCAGCGACTTCACCGAGCCGTGCACGCTCTGGACCGTGACCCCCGACATCCGGGCCAGGTCGCTGAACGAGACGCCCGGAACCCCGGAGATGTGGCCGAGCAGCCCGAGCCGGGCGACCGTGAGGTCCAGGGGCGCGAGTGCGGTGTTGAGCTCGGTCTCGACGCCGCGCGCCAGGGTCAGCAGGATGATCGAGGGGCTGGTCGCGGGAGGGCCGGGGCGGTGGTTCTCGGTGCTCACCCTCCCCAGTCTCCCCCACCGCGCGGGGCGGGCCCGCACCGCGCACCCGTGCCCGGGACGGGTTCCGGCACGCGGTCGAACGCGGGATCAGCCGTCTCGAGCAGTACCGGGCCGTGGCGGCCCGGCCCGGCGAACCCGCGGTTCGGTCGAGGCGACGGTTGCACCTTCCGTGGCGGCATGTGCTCTGGTGGACTCACGTCCCGATCCCTTGAGGAAAGGTCCCCGCCCATGTGTTCGTCCTTCACACCACCCCGCCGGGTCAAGATCGGCGACGCGGCGGCCTTCGCCGGCACCACGCCACGGGCGATCCGTCACTACCACGAGATCGGCCTGCTTCCCGAGCCCGAGCGGGGCGGCGACGACCGCCGCCGCTACGGGTACGAGGACATGATCCGACTGCTGTGGATTCGCAGGATGGCCGACGCAGGGATCGCCCTCGACGACATCCGTGACGCCTTTGCCACCGGCACGGCTTCCGCCGGCGCCGGCAGCGGAGACGGTGTCGCGGGCATCCTGGAGCGGTTGGAGGAAACCCTCGCCGAGCGGGAAACAGAACTGCGGCGGCAACGGACCGCCGTGCAGCGGATGCGCACCGAAGGCAGCCGGATGGGCCTGCTCTCCGACTTCGTCACCGAACGCCTCAAGGGCCTGCCCGAGGGCTCCCTGCGCCAGGCGGACCTGGACACTCTGCTGGTCACTGAGCGGATCTTCGGTCCGCTCGGCGCGGCCGTCCAGGCCACCCGCTTCATCGCCCTGGCCACGCATCCCACTCTGCGGGAGGATTCCGACCGCATCGATGACGCCGAGGAGGCGCTCGATGACAGCGTCGCCGTCGATGATCCACGGGTGGCTCACGTGGCCGTCGAGCGGCACGCCTTCGAAAGCGCCCTGCAGGCCGTCATCGAGGAGTCCGGCCTGGACAAGGACGACGATGCCCTCTTCGACGCCTGGGACACTTCGCACCCCGCTCCCGCCGATGACGGCGAGGCCGACCTCAGCTCCGGCAGGCGGGAGGCAGGCTCCATGAGCGCGTTCGAAGCCGTCGGCAAGCTGCCCTACGACGCCTCCCCGGCCCGATGGCGCTGTAGGGAACTGGCCGAAGAACTGTCCGCCCAGGACTCACCCGCTACCTACAGCACGGCCTGGGGGGACGCGCCCGGCTAGGGGGACGTGCTCAGGCCGAGCCCCAGACCGCCGTCCACGGGGATCTCCGCGCCCGAGGTGAAGGTGGCCTCGAACCCGAGGAAGAGCACCGCCCGGGCCACCTCGGCGACGGTGCCGTGGCGGCCCATCGGCGTGGCCGCGTCGCCCACCCGCATGAACTCCTCGCGCTCGGCGTCGCTGACGCCCGTGAGCCCCATCGTGGGTGTGTCGGTGAAGCCCGGCGCGACCGTGTTCACCCGGATGCCGCGCGGCAGCAGCTCCGAGGCGAGCACCCGGCTGAAGCCCAGCACGGCCGCCTTGGCGCCCGTGTAGACGCTCATCCCCGGCGTGCTGGTCGTGTTCGTCACCGAGGTGGTGAACACGATCGACCCGCCGTCGGCGAGCAGCGGCGCCAGCCGCTGGACCGTGAAGAAGGCCCCCTTGGCGTTGACCGCGAACCCGCGGTCGTAGGACTCCTCCGTCACCTGGTCGAACGGGGTGAGCTCCGAGGTGCCCACGTTCACGTGCAGGAAGTCGATTCCGCCCAGGGCGGCGCGCACGGTCTCGGCCAGCGCGTCGGTGTCGGCCAGGTCCGCCACGTCGGCGCGCACCACGTGCGCCTCCGGTCCCAGACGGCCGCGCGCCTCCTCCAGGTTCTTCTCGTTGCGCCCGGTCAGCAGTACCCGGGCCCCTCCGGCGAGCAGCGCCTCGACCACCCCCATCCCCATACCGTGCGTCCCGCCGATCACCACGGCCCGCTTGCCTTCGTAGTTCCCCATGGCCCCTCGAACCCCGTTCCGGTCGGGGGACGGCGCCTCACCGCCCCTCACACGACCACGGTGGCGGCGGACGCCACGGGTGTCCTACGGGATCGCTACGGTTGGCGTATGCGTTTCGGGGTGCTGGGTCCGCTGGCGGTGCGGAGCGACGACGGCGAGCCCGTCCGGATCCGCGACACCAAGGTGCGCGCCCTGTTGGCCTCCCTGCTGCTGGCCCGGGGGCGTGTGGTGTCCGCCGACCGCCTGGTGCGGGACCTGTGGGGCGACACCCCTCCCTCCCGCCCCGCGGCCGTCCTCCAGGCCCGGGTCTCCCAGCTGCGCGGCGACCTGGAGCGCGCCGAGCCCGGAGCCCGCGCCCTGGTCCGCCACCGCGCGCCCGGCTACCTGCTGGCGGCCGACGACGTCGACGCCATCCGGTTCGAGGACCTCCTGCGCCGGGCCGCGCGGGCCGCGGACCCGCGCGAGCGCGCGGACCTGCTCACCCGCGCCCTGGACCTGTGGCGCGGGCCCGTGCTGGCCGAGTTCGCCGACGCCGAACCGGCGCTGTCCGCTGCGGCCCACTGGGAGGAGCTGCGGGTGACCGCCCTGGAGGACCGGGCCGAGGCGCGCCTGGAGCTGGGGGAACACGCCGCGCTGGCCGTCGAGCTCGCCGACGCCGCCGCCCGCCACCCCTACCGCGAGCGCCTGCACGCGGCCCACGTCCGCGCGCTCTACGGGGCGGGGCGCCAGGGGGAAGCCCTGGCCGCCTACGAACGGCTGCGCGCACGGCTGGCCGACGAGATGGGGATCGACCCGGGGCCCGCGCTGGTGGCCCTGCACCGTGCGGTCCTGGCCCAGGACCCGGCCCTGGGCCCCGCACCGCCCCCCGGCCCCCGCGCGGCCGCGGCCCCCGCCGCGCACAGGACGGCCGTGCCCGCCGCCGGTCTGCCCGCGCCGGTCGGCGACCTGATCGGCCGTGACGAACACCTGCGGGCGCTGCGCTCCCTGGTGGGCGCCCAGAGGATGGTCACCCTCACCGGCCCCGGCGGGGTCGGCAAGACCCGGCTGGCCCTGGCGGCGGCACGCGCACTGGACTCCGGTACGGCCCTGTTCGTGGAACTGGCCGCACTCGCCCCCGGAGGCGACCCCGTCCCCCTCCTGGCCGCGGCCCTGGGGGTCCGCGACGACGCCTCCGCGCCCGGTGCCGCCCCGCACGAGCGGATCGCCGAGATCCTGCGCGGCCGTGGCGCCCTGCTCGTCCTCGACAACTGCGAACACGTCGTCGGGCCCGCGGCGGACACGGTCGCCCTCCTGCTGGGGGCCGTGCCCGACCTGCGCGTCCTGGCCACCAGCCAGGTCCCCCTGGACGTGGCCGGGGAGCACCTGTACGCCCTGCCCCCGCTGGACCTGCCCGACCCCGGCACCGACGATCCCGACTCCCTCGCCGCCTCCGGGGCGGTACGGCTCTTCACCGCGCGCGCCCGGGCCGCCGCGGCCGCGTTCGCCCTCGACGCAGGCACCGCCCCCGCCGTCGCCGCGGTCTGCCGACGCCTGGACGGCATCCCCCTGGCCCTCGAACTGGCCGCCACCCGGCTGCGGCACATGAGCGTGGCCGACCTCGCCGCCCGACTGGACGACCGCTTCGCCCTGCTCGGGGTCGGCCGCCGCGACGCGCCCGCGCGCCAGCGCACCCTGAGGGCCATGATCGACTGGAGCTGGGAACCCCTCTCCCCGCCCGAACGCGCCGTGCTCGGCCGCCTGGCCGTACACGCCGACGGCTGCGACCTGGCCACCGCCGAGGCGGTGTGCTCCGACCCCGGCACCGCCCCCGAGCGCGAGGTCCTGGGGCTGGTGGGGGCACTCGTGGACCGGTCGCTGGTCGTGGCCGCCGACCGCTCCGGCGCGACCCGCTACTCCCTGAGGGAGTCGGTGGCCGCCTACGCCCTCGAACGGCTGGAGGAGGCCGGGGACGCGCGCCGCACCCGGGCCCGGCACGCCGCCCACTTCGCCGACCTGGCCGAGCAGGCCGACCAACGGCTCCGCGGCGCCGACCAGGAGCACTGGCTCCGGCGGCTGGACCATGAGTCGGCGAACCTGCGCGCGGCGCTGGCCTTCGCGGTGGAGGAGGCGGACGCCCGCCTGGCGCTGCGCCTGGCCGAGGCCACGTGCTGGTACCGGTACCTGCGCGGGCGGGCCGGCGCGGCGCGCGACGCCCTGGACGGCGCCCTGTCCGTGCCCGGCGGGCCCGCCGGGGCCCGCGCCCGGGCCCGGGTGTGGCGGGCCGCCCTGGCGGTGCCCGCCTCCGAGGACGACCTGCGGTGGGGTGCCACCGTCCAGGAGGACCTGGCGCGGGTGGACGACCCGGCCACGCGCGCCAGGCTGGGCTGGTTCACGGAGTTCACGCGCTGGGGACTGGGCGACCCGGCCCGCGCGGCGGCCCGGGTGGAGCGGGCCCACGACGCCTCCCTGCGGGCGGGGGACACGTGGGGCGCGGCGGTCGCGCGGGCCACCCTGGCCCGGGCGGCCTTCGCCGGGGGCGACCTCGCCGGGGCCCGGCGGGGGGCGCTGGAGGCCGAGCGGGTCCTGCGCGGCCTCGGCGACCGGTGGGGGATCCTGGGGGCCTCCGACATCCTGGCCCAGGTCGCGGAGGCGCACGGCGACCTGGAGGAGACGGCCCGGCGCCACGAGGAGGGGCTGCGCATCGCCGAGGACCTGCGGCTGTGGCACACGGTCTCCCTCAAGCTCTCCGGCCTGGGCCGGGTCGCCCTGCTCGAAGCGGACCTGGACCGGGCCGACGAACTGCACGCCCGGGCGCTGCGGGTGGCCGAGGAGCACGCGGACCCGGTGGGCGAGCAGTTCGCGGACGCCGGGATCGCCCTGACCGCCCGCCGCCGGGGCGACCTGGACCTGGCCGAGCGGTCGCTGCTGCGCCGCCTGGAGTGGAACCGGCGCGTGGACGGCCGGACCGGGACGGCCTTCATCCTCACCCAGCTGGGGTTCGTCGCCGAACAGCGCGGTGAGGCGGACAGGGCCCTGGACCTGCACGGAAGGGCCCGCCACGAGGCCGAGCGCAGCGGCGACCCGCGGGCGGTCGCCCTGGCGCTGGAGGGGCTGGCAGGGGCGCACGCGCTGGCGGGCGGGCACGGCCGGGCGCGGCGGCTGCTGGAGCGGGCCGCGGCCCTGCGCGAGGAGGCGGGCGCGCCGCTGGCGGCCGTCGAGCGATGGGACGTGGACCGGATCACCGGGCGGATGGACGCGGGCGGTGCCCGCCGCGGAACGGCGGACACCGCGATCGGGGACGCGCCCTGAGCGGAGCCGGGCCGCAAGGCGCCGTGGACGGCGCGGGCCCGGGAGCGCCCTTGGCGGGCGGGTCAGCGGGTGAAGTCGTCCGGGCCCCGGGCGGGACCGTGGTGGAACACGCGGTCCGGTTCGTCCTCGGGCACGGCCGGGTAGGTCGGGCCGTCCCCCGCGGGCGCGCGGCGGGCGGCCAGTTCCAGGACCGGTGCCAGCATGGCCTCGGCGACCGCGTCGCGCAGGCCGGGAAGCTGTGCGTACAGCACGTCGCCGGGGCACGCGGTGGCGTTGAAGTCGCGGTGGCCCAGGATCGCGCGGTGCGGGTCGAGCCTGTAGGCCCCGCACAACCACGCCAGGGTGGCCACCAGCGCGTCGGTCAGGGCCTTGGTGGGCCCCACGTCCATGTAGAGGCCCTCGTTCTCGATGCCGACGCAGGTGCTGTTGTTGTTGGCCACGTGGGCGCCCACGGCGTGGCTTCCCCCGCGGATGGCGGCGAAGCTGCGGTCGCGGCCCTCCATGATGTGGCCGCCGCGGCTGATGGTCAGCTGCTGGCCGGTGTCGAGCCAGCCGTTGGAGTCCATGTGGTAGTTCTGGATCGCCCTGGACAGGGCGTAGGCGTGGCCGAGCGAGTAGTCGGTGCTGTTGGCCGTCGCGGTGTGGTGGACCACGATGTAGCTGGGCGGGGTGGACAGGATCTGGATCCGGCCCGCTGGCGAGCGCGCTCCCCAGTCGGCCCGGGTGTGCAGGGGCGGTTCGGCCACCCCCGCGGAGGCGCTCGCGGCGCCGCCCGCGGCGAACGCCCCGCCGAGGACGGCGGCGCCGGAGGCCAACGCCGCCCCGCGCAGGATGGTGCGTCTGTCCGGACCTGACCGGTGGGTGTTGGTCATGGGTGATCCTTCGGCTCGTGTCATGACTTGCCAGTCCATAAGAGAACACGGACCACCCACGGTGCACAAAGGGTTACGCGGTGAATTTTCCCTGTCGTGACCGGGCAAAACGCCAACCCTTTGACCCCATGGGTAGAAGTTGGTCGATGGTGTACAAGACGGCGAAGAAACGATAGAGCGGGAATGCGCCTTTTCCGCTGTTCCATCCCCGCCTTTTTGCGCGCCTTTTCCGCTGTCCTCGACAGGTTTTTCCCGAACCGCGGTGCCCGAGCCCGGCGCCGGCGCCCTTACCTGTGCCGCTGTCCGGCCCCCGGGCGTTTGCTGTACAGTTCCTGACTACTCAGGCGACCCGTGCCCCCGGGCTCCTTCTCCCCCCACCCGGAGAACCAGCGGAAGAAGAGGATCCATGACGAGTACGACCGCCGAGAGGACCGGGCGCCCCGGGACGGTGGAGGCGGCCTTCCTGCTCCTGCTCGCCCTGATCGCCGTCGACCTCGTGCTGTGGGTGCTGAACGTGTTCGTTGTCGCCCCCACCGGGCTGGACAGTATGCGCGCGGCCGCGGGCGAGGAGGGAGGCCTGCGCCAGGCCGCCGTGTCCGGCGCCGCCACGCTGCTGTTCGCGGCGGTGGGCGTCCTCCTCGCCGTCCTGGTGCGCCGGGGCCGCAACTGGGCGCGCCTCCTGCTCGCCGCCGCCGGTGTCCTCGTCGCGCTCATGGACCTGGCCACCGTCAACATGGACGCCACCGTGTGGCCGCCGGACGGGATGTCGGCCTACGACGTCCTCGGCGCCGCCGTTCCGGCACTGCTGGGGCTGTCCGCCCTCGTGCTGCTGTTCCTGCCCGCGTCCAACGCCTACTTCTCGCGCGGGGCGCGAGCCGAGTAGGTGCTGCGGCGGACGGCCCCGGGGTCAGCCGGTGCCCGGGCCGTGCGGGACGACCATGGACAGCACCCCGGGCAGGCCCGTCCAGTCGCTGGTCACCGTGGTGGCCCCGGCCTGCGCGAGTTCGCGCACGCGGGCGGCGGCCTCCTCCGGGGAGGGGGTGCGCGCGTCGATCGCGGGGGACACCGCGTGGGCGTCGGTCATCACCAGCAGGTAGTCGTTCTCGCCGTACCAGGAGGTGTCGACGTCCCCGGTGTAGGTCGGGGCGCTGCCGTCGAAGACCACGAACCACGGCCGCAGGTCCTCGGCGTAGCGCTCGCGCGGGTCGCCGCCGCGGGCGCCGAGCACGGCCGGGAAGGTGGCCGCCTCGTCCAGGCGGCCCTCGGCGGCCAGGTCGCGCAGGCGCGCCGCCTGCTCCTCGTCGGTCCACAGGTCGTCGAAGGGGTTGCCCTGTTCGAAGGTGCCCGGGGTCAGGTAGACGACGACCCTCCCGGCCAGGGCGTCGCGCGAGGGCCAGCCGTCGGTGCGCACCGCCTCGTCCAGGGTGGCGTGGGCGCCCGCCAGCAGGTCGTCCGGGCGGAACAGGGCGTCGCCGAGGACCTGGTCGGCGAGCGCGTCGAACTCGGCGGGGCCCAGACCGGACACGGCGTGGTAGCCCTTCTTCAGCTCGACCTTGAGCAGCAGCGGCCGGTGGCCGGGGTTGGCCTCGTGCCAGGTGCGCACGTCGCGCAGGCAGTCGGCGAGGTCGCCGTCGCCACCCCGGCGCAGTTCGCCGGGGGTGGTGGCTCCGGCGCAGTTGTTGTCCTGGCCGACCAGTTCGTGGTTGACCCGCCAGGTGCCGAACCACTCGTCGGTCCACACGTCCAGTTCCAGGAGCCCGGCACCGGAGTCCAGGGCGTCGGCGAAGTGGGGGAAGGCGGCCGTCTCGTAGGCGTTGTGCACGCCCACGGAGGTGCTCCGGGAGAGGGCCTCCCCGGCCGCGGAGGCGGGGGAGGGGGCGGCGGTCAGGGCGAGGACGAGTGCGGCGCAGGTCAGCGCGGCGGTGCGGGCGGAGGGCATGGGGGTCCTTCGGCGCTGGGGGTCACTGACTGGTGGTCAACCAACCACAGGTCACCGCTCGTGCGCAAAGGGTCATGATCCGGAAGGTGGCGCGGGGCCCAACGGGAGGTGAAGTCCCGTCGGGCCCCGCGGGCGCCGGGGTCAGGCCACGGGCTCGGGCGCGCGGTCCCGCTCCCGGGAGGCCAGGCGGCCGGTGCGGTGCAGCCACCAGTCCGCGACCAGTGTGCCCAGGGGAGGCACGGAGGCGGCCAGGGCGACCAGCGTCGCCCACAGGTTCCAGCGCAGGTGCAGGGCGGCGGCCAGGGTGACCGCCACGTAGAGCACGAAGGCGCCCCCGTGCAGGGGGCCGAAGAGGTGCACGCCCGCCTCGCTGCCGCTGCCCAGGTACTTGACGTACATGCCGCCCAGGAGGCCGATCCAGGTCAGGGCCTCGATGACCGCCACCACGCGGAAGACGGTCGCTGTGACACGGGGACTGATGCTCACGCTGTTCCTCGGACTCGCTCGGACTGGACAGGAGGGGAGGTTCCCGGAGCCCGCCGGGCCCGGACCGCTCCCAGGCTAGGACACACTTTCGGATGTCCGGATCCGGGGCGGGCGGTGCGCGGGCGCACGTCCGGGCGCCCGCGCCGGGGCCCTCAGGCCAGTTCCTCCGCGACGACCTCGGCGGCCCGGGCGATCAGCGCGTTGTCGTACTCGGCGTCCTCGGCCTCACGGCTGGACATGACGGCGAGGACGATGGGGTCGCCCTCGGAGGGCCAGATCACGGCGATGTCGTTGCGCGTTCCGTGGCTTCCGGACCCCGTCTTGTCGCCGACCCTCCAGTCCTCGGGGACTCCGGCGCGGATCAGCTCGTCCCCGGTGGTGTTGTTGACGAGCATGTCGTTGAGCACCTCGCGGCGGTCCTCGGGCAGGGCGTCGCCGAGGGTGAACTCGCGCAGGCTCCCGGCCATGGCGCGCGGCGTGCTCGTGTCCTGCTCCTCGCCGGGCGTCCAGGCGTTCAGCTCGGTCTCGATCCGCTCCGGGTCGGTGACGTCGTCGCCGATCTCCTCCAGCGCGTCCTCGAAACCGTCCGGCCCTCCGAGCTCCTCCAGCAGCAGGTTGGCGGCGGTGTTGTCGCTGTGGCGGACGGCGGCGTCGGCCACCTCCATCAGGGTCATGCCCGTGTCCACGTGCTGCTCGGTGATCGGCGAGTAGTCGACCAGGTCGTCCTCGGTGAAGGTGACGACCTCCTCCATCTCCTCCAGCGTGTTCTGCTGGAGCACCGCGCCCGCCGAGAGCGCCTTGTGCGTCGAGGCGTAGGCGAACCGCTCGTCGGGGCGGTGCGCGACCTCCTCGCCGCTGCCGGTGTCCACGGCGTAGACGCCCAGGCGCGCGTCGAACTCCTCCTCCAGGCGTTCGAACTCCCGTGCGAGTTCGGCGGAGGCCCCGGGGGAGGCCGACTGCTCCGCCTCGGGGGCCGGGGCGCCGTTGGCCGCCGCGCAGCCGGCGGCGGGGACGAGGACGACCGCGGCCAGGGCCGCGAGTCCGGTGCGCCGGTGGGATGAGAACACCATGTGTGCCTGCTCTTCCTGTCCTGGGTGTGCGCGGGCCCCTCCGGACCCGGGACGTGGTCCGGATCCGGGAAACCCCTGGTCAGCCGTGCGGAAGCCCGCACGAGCCACCCTGTCGGGCGGCCTCGTCCAGCAGTCTGGCCGCTGGCAATGATGCTGTCCAAGACAGAAACGATCAGTTTCATGCCAAAACGGCATACCATGAGGGTCATGGACCTCGTCGGCGCCTGCAAGGCGTTCGTGAACGTGAGCGAGAGGGGCAGCTTCACCCTCGGAGCCGCCGCGGCGCGCATCCCCCAGCCGGTCGCCAGCAGGCGCATCGCGGCGCTGGAGAAGCACCTGGGCGCCCGCCTGTTCGACCGCTCCACCCGCCGGGCGACCCTCACCCAGTTCGGCCGCGACATGCTGCCCTCGGCCAGGCGCCTGGTCCGGCTGGCCGAGGAGATGGAGCACGACGCGGAGAGGGCCGCGCTGCGGCCGCTGCGCCTGGCCGTGCCCGACACCTGCGCCACGCGCGACCTCGCCCTCCTGGGGGCCGAGGCCCGCGAGGAGGGCATCCACCTCGACTTCCGCTTCGCCACACCCGCCGCGCGGACCGAACTCCTGGGCTCCCGCGAGGTCCGCGCCGCCCTGGCGGGCGTGCCGCCGGGCGAGGCCGCCTGGACGGTCCCGCTGGGCCTGGCCGGCGCCGGGGAGACCCGCGCCGAGGCCCTCTACCTGGAGACGCTGCGCCTGTCCCGCGACCGCTCCTCCTCGCGCGGCCGCCGCGTCTGGCTCCAGCCCGAGGACGACGTCCCCCATGTGCGCGACCCCCTGAACCGCCTGCGCGACGCCGTGGGCCTGCGGCCCTCGCAGGTCGCCTCCGCCGCCTCCCTGGCCTCCGCCGCGGCGGAGGTCCTGGGCTCGGACGACCTCCTGCTGTGCTCGCCCCGCCAGGCGGAGGAGCTGGGACTGCGCTGGCGCCCCACGGGCGAGGTCCGCCTCGCCCGCGGCTACGAGGTGGCCGCCGAGACCGGGGACGAGGCCGAGCGGCTGCGCGCCCTGCTGGGGCGGGCGATCGCCCGGTGCCTGGGGGCTCCGGAGGGGGAGGGGGAGCCCGCGTGAGCGCCACCGCGCTGGTCCGCGACCTGCGCAGCGAACTCGACGAGGGGGGACTGCGGGGCTCGTTCCTCGTACGGGACCTGTGCACGGGTGAGGAGCTGGGCATCGAACCGGACCTGGAGTTCTCGGCGGCCTCGCTCGTCAAGGTCCCGCTCGCCGTCGCCACGCTCGAACGGATCCGCGCGGGGGAGATCGACGGCGCCGAGCAGCTCCTCGTGCAGCCGGGCAGGGTCACCACCCCGGGGCCCACCGGGATGAGCCGGTTCCGCCACCCGGCCCGCGTCAGCGTCGAGGACCTGCTCTACCTGAGCATGTGCCTGAGCGACAACACCGCCACCGACGCCCTGTTCGAGCTCACCCCTCCCGAGCGGGTCGCCGCGTCGCTGCGCGGCGTCGGGCTGCGCGGGATCACCGTCCGGCACACGATGCGCGACCTCGGCGACACCCCGGCCGACCGGCTCGGCCCCGAGGGGGCGCACCTGGCGCACTCGCTGGCCATCGGCGAGGGCACCGCCGGGCGGGGGCACCGCATCGAGCAGCTCGACGTCACCCGGGCCAGCGCCGGGTCGGCCCGGGCCTTCGCCGACCTGCTGGAGGCGCTGTGGCGGCCCCGGGCGATCGACCCGGGCGTGGCCGCCCGGGTGCGGGAGCTGATGGGCGACAACCTGCTGCGCCACCGGCTGGCGCCCGACTTCACCTCCGACCTCTCCCGGTGGTCGTCCAAGACCGGGACCCTGCTCAACCTGCGCCACGAGGTCGGGGTGGTCGAGCACGCCGACGGCCAGGCCTTCGCCGTCGCCGTGCTGACCGAGTCGCGCGTGCCCGCCTACCACCAGCCGGGGGCCGAGGCGCTCATGGCGCGCGTGGCGCGGGCCCTGCGCGACCACCTGCGCGCGGGCTGACGCGGCCTCAGCCCCGGGCGGTGAGCCCGAGCGCGGGGGCGAGCCGGGCCAGCACCGGCAGGATGTCGTCGTCCTCGGCCAGCGGCTGCACCGCGACGTGGTCCGCGCCCGCCTCCAGGTGCGCGCGCACCCCCTCCGCCGCCGACTCCGGTCCGCCCTGCGCGACCATGGCGTCCACCAGCGCGTCGCTGCCGCCGTCGGCGAAGTCCTCGTCGGAGAAGCCGAGGCGCCGGAAGTTGGCGAGGTAGTTGGTCAGGCGGTTGTCGACGTAGACGCTCAGGCCCTTCCTGGCGGTGCGCCGGGTCAGCTCGCGGTCCTCGCCCAGGGCCACCTTGTGCTCGGGCGCCAGCAGCGGGCCCTCGCCCAGCGCCTCCCGCGCGCCGCGGGTGAACTCGGGGGTGACCAGGTAGGGGTGCGTCCCGGCGGCGCGCTCGGCGGACAGCCCCAGCATCCGCGGGCCCAGGGCGGCGACCACGCGCCGGTCCGCGGGGACGCCTCCCCTGTCGAGGACGTCCAGGTAGTCGGTCGCCGCCCGGAAGGGCCTGGCCGCCTCG
Source organism: Glycomyces fuscus (assembly GCA_002529455.1). GTDB lineage: Bacteria > Actinomycetota > Actinomycetes > Streptosporangiales > Streptosporangiaceae > Nocardiopsis > Nocardiopsis fusca. Next base: position 93,052 of record NYMS01000003.1, on the reverse strand, counting down.
GGGCCGTTGGCCTCGCGGTGTCCCGCGCCGATGCCGAGCAGGAGGCGGCCGGGGTGCTCGGACTCGATCCGGCGGTAGGAGGCGGCCACCGCCCCGGCGTCCGCGTTCCAGATGTTGACGATGCCCGTCGCGACCGCGAGCCGCGACGTCGCCGCCAGCGCCGTGGACACCTCCTCCAGCTCTGCGCCGGGGGAGCCGCCGACCCAGACGGCGCCGTAGCCCAGGCGTTCGATCTCGGCGGCGGTGTCGGCGGTCAGGTCGGTCCGCTTCACCCACACTCCGTAGGCACCCAGGTCGACGGCGGTGGCGTTCAGGCTCATGTCGGGTCCTTCCTCGACGGTGGTCCAGGCGGCCCCTCGTGCGGGCGCGGGAGGGGTCCTACCCATCCTCCGCCTGCCGCAGCGCCCGGGCCGGGAACGTCGTGGGCGCGTCCTCCGGGCCGCGCTCCGGAGCGCGGCCCGGGACGCGGGTCCGGGTCACAGCGGGTGCAGGCGGGCCGCCGCGCCCGCGCGCACGGCCTCCGAGACCCGGTCCAGGACCGGGGAGCGCAGGTTCCACCGCTGCCAGTACAGGCGCACGTCCACGGGGCGGTCCGGGGCCAGGGCCACGAGCCGCCCCGAGGCGATGTGCTCCGAGCACTGCGGTTCGGGGACCACGCCCCACCCGAACCCGAGCAGGACGCTCCGGGCGAAGTCCTCCGAGGCCGGGACGTAGTGCCGGGGCCCGGACGGCTCGACGCCGGCGGACTGGCGCAGGAACCGGTCCTGGAGGTCGTCGCGGCGGTCGAAGTTGACCACCGGCGCCCGGGCGAGCAGTTCCGGGTCCGCCCGGCCGCCGAGGTGCTCCCGGTCGAAGCCCGGACTGCACACCGCGTGGTAGCGCATCGCGCCGAGCCCGGCCACGGTGCACCCCTGGACCGCCTCGGGGGTGGAGGTCACGGCGGCCATCACCGTCCCCGAACGCAGCAGGGAGGTGGTGTGCTCCTCGTCCTCGCGGTGGATCTCGTACACCGCGCCCAGATCGGCGGGCAGGTCCGCCAGCGCCTCCAGGAACCAGGTGGCCAGGCTGTCGGCGTTGACCGCCAGCGGCACCGACACCCGGCCCCGCTCGCGCTCGCCCAGCCGCAGCTCCGCGTCGGCGTCCTCGTCCAGCAGCAGCACCTGGCGGGCGTAGCGCAGCACCACGTCCCCGGCGTTGGTGGTCCGCACGGGGTTCGTGCGCTGGACCAGCACCTTGCCCGCGGTCTGCTCCATCGCCCGGACCCGCTGGGACACGGCCGAGGACGTCACGTGCAGCCGCCGCGCGGCGGCCTCGAAGGTGCCCTCGTCCACCAGGGTCGTCAGGGTGCGCAGGTGGTCGAACTGGAACGGCATCGTAAGCCTCTCTCAGGTGTCCTAAGAAAGTTTAGCTTTACTGCACACGGGTGTCGGACCTAGCGTTTCGGGGTGAACGAGACACTTCTCCCCGCCCTGCTCGGCCTCGGTACCGGGCTGGCGCTCATCGTGGCCATCGGCGCCCAGAACGCCCACGTCCTGCGGATCGGCATCGAGGGCCGCACCGGAACCGTCCTGCCGGTGGTGCTGGTCTGCGCGCTGTCCGACGCCGCGCTCATCACGGCCGGGGTCCTCGGCGTCGGCGTCGTCGTCGAGGCCGCGCCCCTCGCCGTCACCGTGGTCCGCCTGCTGGGCGCGGGATTCCTGGTCGTCTACGGCCTGTCCGCGGCGCGCCGCGTCCTGCGCCCCGGCTCCCTCGTGGTCGGAGGCGGGTCCTCCGGCGGCCGCGGGGCCGCGGTGACGACGGCGCTGGTGCTCACCTGGCTCAACCCGCACGTGTACCTGGACACGGTGGTCTTCCTCGGCTCCCTGGCCAACCAGCAGGACGGCGGCGCGCGCTGGTGGTGGACGGCGGGCGCGGTCGCGGGGAGCTTCACGTGGTTCTTCGGGCTGGGCTTCGGCGCCCGCCTGCTGCGCCCGGTCTTCGCCCGCCCGGGCGCCTGGCGGGTCCTGGACGCGCTCATCGCCGCCGTCATGCTCACCCTGGGCGTGCGCATGGCCCTCGGCGCCTGAGCGCCCGCCTCCCGGCGGGTCCGCCCGCGGCCCCGCCGGGCGCCCTCGCGGGAACGCGCGCGGCCGTCCCCCGGGGCGCGGGCGCACGGTCCCGGGCCGGCGGACCGCCGGGGCTCTCCCGCCCCGTCCGGGAGGGGCGCCCGGAGCGCGCGCCGGGCCGCGTGCGCCCGGGACCCGAGGCGGCCTTCCCCCGGCGCCCCCGGGGGGAGGTTCGGGGTGCGCGCGGTGTGGTGCGGGTCTCTTTTTGGCGGCTGCGCACGACCTGGTCATAAAACGTTTCAAGCACGGAAGATCCAGCTGGCCAGGGGGGAGGGGTTGGTGAACCTTGACACATTAGAAGAGCTGGCGGTAGTTTCAGCGCAACCTGAGTGAAACGATTCAATGGACCCCCTCGCCGGTCGGACCGGCAGGTGTGCCCTCCCCGAACGGAGCTCCACCGTGGCAGCACTCCCCGAACGCGGCGCGGACGCCCTGGCCGTCCTGCGGCGTCAGCACATCGAACTCCCCTCCTGGGCCTTCGGCAACTCCGGTACCCGGTTCAAGGTGTTCGCGCAGCCCGGCGTCCCCCGCGACCCCTGGGAGAAGGTCGCCGACTCCGCCGAGGTCCACCGCCTCACCGGAGTCGCCCCCACGGTCGCCCTGCACATCCCCTGGGACAAGGTCGACGACTACGCCGCGCTCGCCGCCCACGCGCGCGACCTGGGCATCGGCATCGGCACCATCAACGCCAACGTCTTCCAGGACGACGACTACAGGCTCGGCAGCGTCACCAACCCCGACCCGGGCGTGCGCCGCAAGGCGATCGACCACCTGCTGGAGTGCGTGGACGTCATGGACGCCACCGGCTCGCGCGACCTCAAGCTGTGGTTCGCCGACGGCACCAACTACCCCGGCCAGGACGATCTGCGCTCCCGCCAGGACCGCCTCGCCGAGGCCCTGTCCGAGGTCTACGACCGGCTCGGCCCCGACCAGCGCCTGCTGCTGGAGTACAAGCTCTTCGAGCCCGCCTTCTACGCCACCGACGTCCCCGACTGGGGCACCGCCTACGCCCACTGCCTGGAGCTGGGCGAGAAGGCCGTGGTCTGCGTGGACACCGGCCACCACGCCGCGCACACCAACATCGAGTTCATCGTCGCGTTCCTGCTGCGCGCCGGGAAGCTCGGAGCCTTCGACTTCAACTCGCGCTTCTACGCCGACGACGACCTCATGGTCGGCGCCGCCGACCCCTTCCAGCTCTTCCGCATCATGTACGAGGTCGTGCGCGGCGGTGGACTGGACACCGACACCGGGGTCGCGTTCATGCTCGACCAGTGCCACAACATCGAGCCCAAGATCGCCGGTCAGATCCGCTCGGTCATGAACGTGCAGGAGGCCACCGCCAAGGCCCTGCTCGTGGACACCGACGCGCTCGCCGCCGCCCAGCGCGAGGGCGACGTCCTGGCGGCCAACGCCGCCCTGATGGACGCCTACAACACCGACGTGCGCCCCCTGCTCGCCGACCTGCGCGAGGACCAGGGCCTGGACCCCGACCCCATGGCCGCGCACGCCCGCTCCGGCTACGTGGAGCGCGTCGCCGAGGAGCGCAAGGGCGGCGCCCAGGCCGGGTGGGGCGCATGAGCCAGTCACCGACCCAGCACAGCAGCACCGAACAGGGGGACCCCGTGTCCGACGTCGTCGAACAGCTCCTCGCCCGAAGCAACACCCTCGGGGCGGACCCGCGCAACACCAACTTCGCGGGGGGCAACACCTCCGCCGCGGGCACCCGCACCGACCCCGTCACCGGACAAGACGTCGACCTGCTGTGGGTCAAGGGCTCCGGCGGCGACCTGGGCACCCTCACCGAGGACGGCCTGGCCGTGCTGCGCCTGGACCGCCTGCGCGCCCTCGTGGACGTCTACCCCGGCGAGGAGCGCGAGGACGAGATGGTCGCCGCCTTCGACCACTGCCTGTTCGGCAAGGGCGGCGCCGCACCCTCCATCGACACCGCCATGCACGGCCTGCTGCGCGCCGCGCACGTGGACCACCTGCACCCCGACTCCGGCATCGCCCTGGCCACCGCCGCGGACGGCGAGCGCCTGACCCGCGAGTGCTTCGGCGACCGCGTGGTGTGGGTGCCCTGGCGCCGCCCCGGCTTCCAGCTCGGCCTGGACATCGCCCGCATCGCGGAGGAGAACCCGGGCGCCATCGGCGCGATCCTGGGCGGCCACGGCATCACCGCCTGGGCCGAGACCAGCGAGCAGTGCCAGGCCAACTCCCTGGAGATCATCCGCACCGCGGAGCGCTTCCTGGAGGAGAACGGCCGCCCCGAGCCCTTCGGTCCCGCCCTGGAGGGCTACGGCGCCCTGCCCGAGGCCGAGCGCCGCGAGCGCGCCGCCGCCCTGGCCCCGGTCATCCGCGGGCTGGCCTCCACCGACCACCCCCAGGTGGGCCGCTTCACCGACAGCGACGTGGTCCTGGACTTCCTGGCCGGGTCCGAGCACCCCCGCCTGGCCGCGCTGGGCACCTCCTGCCCCGACCACTTCCTGCGCACCAAGGTCCGCCCCATGGTGCTCGACCTGCCCGCCGACGCCCCGCTGGAGCGGGCCGTGGCCCGGCTGCGCGAGCTGCACGAGGAGTACCGCGCCGAGTACCGCGCCTACTACGAGCGCCACGCCGACGCCGACAGCCCCGCCATGCGCGGCGCCGACCCGGCGATCGTGCTGGTCCCCGGCGTGGGCATGTTCTCCTTCGGCAAGGACGCCAAGACCGCGCGCGTGGCGGGCGAGTTCTACGTCAACGCGATCAACGTGATGCGCGGTGCCGAGGCGGTCTCCACCTACCGGCCCATCGAGGAGTCGGAGAAGTTCCGCATCGAGTACTGGGCCCTGGAGGAGGCCAAGCTCGCCCGCCTGCCCAAGCCCAAGCCGCTCGCCACCCGCGTCGCCCTGGTCACGGGCGCCGCCAGCGGTATCGGCAAGGCCATCGCCGCCCGCCTGGCGGCCGAGGGCGCCTGCGTGATCGTGGCCGACCTGGACGCCGGCAAGGCGGCCGAGGCGGCCGCCGAACTGGGCGGCGCCGACACGGCCGTGGGCGTGGCCTGCGACGTCAGCGACGCCGACGCGGTGGCCCGCGCCTTCGCCGAGGCGGCCCTGGCCTTCGGCGGCGTGGACCTGGTGGTCAACAACGCCGGACTGTCCATCTCCAAGCCGCTGCTGGAGACCACCGAGCGCGACTGGGACCTGCAGCACGACGTCATGGCCAAGGGCTCCTTCCTGGTCTCGCGCGAGGCGGCCCGGACCATGACCGCCCAGGGCATGGGCGGCGACATCGTCTACATCGCCTCCAAGAACGCCGTGTTCGCCGGGCCCAACAACGTCGCCTACTCCGCGGTCAAGGCCGACCAGGCCCACCAGGTGCGGCTGCTGGCCGCCGAACTGGGCGGCGAGGGCATCCGGGTCAACGGCGTCAACCCCGACGGGGTGGTGCGCGGCTCGGGGATCTTCGCCGGGGGCTGGGGCGCCCAGCGGGCCAAGGTGTACGGGGTCAAGGAGGAGGACCTGGGCGCGTTCTACGCCCAGCGCACCATCCTGGGCCGCGAGGTGCTGCCCGAGCACGTGGCCAACGCGGTGTTCGCGCTGACCGCGGGGGAGCTCTCGCACACCACCGGCCTGCACATCCCCGTGGACAGCGGCGTCGCCGCCGCGTTCCTGCGATGAGCGCCGCCGACAGCTCCGGCGCCCGCGCCGCCGACGGCGGCGCGGGGCGCGGGGGCGGCGGGCGCACGGCCGTCCACGCCGCCGTCGACCTGGGCGCCTCCAGCGGCCGGGTCATCACCGGGCGGATCGAGGACGGGCGGTTGCGCACCGAGGAGGTCGCGCGCTTCCCCAACGGGCCGGTCAGCGTGCCCGCCGACGGCCGCGCCAGCCTGCACTGGGACGTGCTGTCCCTGTACGCGGGCGTGCTCGAGGGGCTGCGCCGGGCCGCCGAACCCCACGGCCTGGCCTCGGTCGGCGTGGACTCCTGGGCGGTGGACTACGGGCTGCTGGACGCCGACGGCGCCCTGCTCGGCAACCCCGTGCACTACCGTGACGGCCGTACCGACGGCGCGCCCGAGCGGGTGTTCGCGCACCTGCCCGCCGAGCGGATGTACGCGGTCAACGGGTTGCAGGTGCAGCCGTTCAACACGGTGTTCCAGCTCGCCGCCGCCTCCGGCAGCGCCCAGCTGGCCGCGGCCCGCGGGCTGCTGCTCGTGCCCGACCTGCTCGGGTACTGGCTGACGGGGGAGCGGGTCGCGGAACTGACCAACGCCTCCACCACCGGCCTGGTCGACGTGCGGGAGCGCCGCTGGGCCGACGCGTGCCTGGACCTGCTCGAGGAGGGCTTCGGCGTCGCGGCGCGGAACCTGCTGCCCGAGCTGGTCGAGCCCGGAACCGTCGTCGGAGCCCTCCGTGACGGCACGGGCCCGGGCGCGGCGGCGGGCACGCCGCTGGTGGCGGTCGGCTCGCACGACACCGCCTCCGCCGTGGTGGCCGTGCCCGCGGCCACGCGCCGCTTCGCCTACGTCTCCTCGGGGACGTGGTCGCTGGTGGGGGTGGAGCTGGACGCCCCGGTGCGCACCGAGGCGGGCCGGGCGGCCAACTTCACCAACGAGCTGGGCGTGGACGGCACGGTGCGCTACCTGCGCAACGTCGCCGGACTGTGGCTGCTCCAGGAGTCGCTGCGCACCTGGCGCGAGCAGGGGCGCGAGGTGGACCTGGCCGACCTGCTGGCGCGGACCGCCCGCGTGCCCGCGCTGTCGTGCGTGGTGGACGTGGACGACCCCCGGTTCCTGCCGCCGGGGGACATGCCCGCGCGGATCGCCGCGTTCGCCGCCGAGACCGGGCAGCGCCCGCCGGAGGGCGACGCCGAGGTGGCGCGGTGCGTGGTCGACTCGCTGGCGCTGGCCTACCGCCGGGCGGTGCGCCAGGCCGCCGAGCTGAGCGGGACGGACGTGGAGGTGGTCCACGTGGTGGGCGGGGGTTCGCGCAACGCGCTGCTGTGCCAGCTCACCGCGGACGCGGTCGGACTGGAGGTGGTCGCCGGGCCCACCGAGGGCGCCGCGATCGGCAACCTGCTGGTGCAGGCCCGCGCGGTCGGGACGGTGGAGGGCGGCCTGGCCGACCTGCGCCGGATCGTGGCCGCCTCCACCGAGGTCAGCCGCTACCGTCCGAGCGGGCCGCAGGCCCCGTGGGAGGCCGCCGAGCGGCTGCTCCACGGCTGAGGCCGCGAGCACACCCGTCGCGCGCGGGGGAGCGCTCCCCCGCGCGCGACGGGCTCGCGACCCCGGCAGCGCCGCAACGGCGCACGCCCTCGGCCGCGGCGCTAGGAGAGGGCTCCGACCACCGTCTCCGTGGCCCGTGCGACGAGGGCGTCGTCGTACCCCGCGCCCGCCTCGTCGCGGCTGGACATGACCGCCAGGACGACCGGGGCGCCCTCGGGCGGCCACAGCACGCCGACGTCGTGCCGGGTGCCGTAGCCGCACGCACCGGTCTTGTCCCCGACCGTCCAGCCCTCGGGGACCCCGGCGCGGATCAGGTCGTCTCCGGTGGTGTTGGCGCGCATCATGTCGACGAGGACCTCGCGCCCGTCCTCGGGCAGGACGTCGCCCAGGGCGAACGCGCGCAGGCTGGTGGCCATCGCGCGCGGGGTGCTGGTGTCGCGGTCGTCGCCCGGCACGGCCTCCGCCATCTCCGGCGCCAGCCGGTCCACACGGGTGACGTCGTCGCCGATCCCCCGCAGGGCCTCCTCCAGCGCCTTCGGTCCGCCGAGCTCCTCGACGAGCAGGTTGGAGGCGGTGTTGTCGCTGTGGCGCAGCGCGGCGTCGCCGATCTCGCGCAGCGTCATGCCGGTGGCCACGTGCTCCCGGGCGACGGGGGAGTGGAAGACCAGGTCCGCCTCGGAGAAGGTGACGACCCGGTCGAGTTCGTCGACCGGTGTCCGGTCGAGCACGGCGCCGAAGGCCAGGGCCTTGAAGGTGGAGCAGTAGGCGAACCGCTCGTCGGCCTGGAACTCGACCACCCGGCCCGTGCCGGTGTCGAGCGCGTAGACGCCGAGCCGGGCGTCGAACTCCTCTTCGAGGCGCTCGAACTCGGGGTCCCTCCGGACGGCGTCGGAGGGCTGCACGGGACGGGCGGTCCCGGCGGCCTCGGCCGACGGCGGCGGAGCGGCGGGTCCGGCCGGGTCCGCTGGCGGCGAGCAGCCGGTGGGCGAAAGCAGGGCGATCGGGACCAGCGCCGCCAGCGCGGCGCGGCGAGTCGTGGACCACGGCACCGCGAAGCACCTTCCCTCCGTATGCGAGTGGTGACTCCGGGAATTCTCGCGCTCGGCGGAGGCGCTGTCGACGATGGCGACGGCATGGCGCGCCCGTTCCCACCGGGCGGCGCCGTCCGGGGGCCGCGCGCCGGACCCGTGGGGCTCCGGCGAGCAGCGGGGCCGGCGCCCGTGGTGGGCACCGACCCCGTTCGTTCCTTCGTCAGGAGAGGGAGGCCTTCGCGGCGGCGCGGCGCGGCCGGCTCGTCCGCGCGGGGCCGCCGTTCCAGGCGCGGCGTCCGCGGGGCGGGGTGACCGCCAGACCCCGTCCGGCCGGTTCCGTCTCCCGCCTGGGCTCCGGCACCAGGCTCCCCGGTACCTCGCCGACGTTCACGGCCTGTCCCTGTCCGGGGATCTGCGAGGGCCGGGGGCCGCGCAGGGCCGCGACGGCCCTGCGCGCCGCCCCCCTGCGCACTCCCAGGCCGCTCTTGGCCCCCAGGGGGACCAGGGTGTCCACGACCACCGCCACCGTGACCGCAACCGCTACGAAAACCACCAGCGTCATGTTCCCCCGCTCCCCTTTTCCCCGGACGGCCGCGGCCGTTACTCGCTTACCCCCGGTCACTGCGCGTTCCGCGCCGACGACCCGATGTTCCTGCAAGGTGCCCGTACCCCGGCCGGTAAAACCCCCGGAGCACGGTGTACCGCTCTCGGGGAGGGCGATAACGACTCTAGTCACGGACTACGACGCTTCCGGGGCCGCCGGGGTTCCGCCCCCGCCGCCCCCGGCGTTCGCGGAAGCTGGCCGGCACCTCCGTCCGACTTCGCCGCTGGTCAGCGCCTTTGGGGCCCACCCGGTCGCGCTCCCCGGCCTCTTCGGCCGTACCGGCGCCGCCTCGTGCGGCAGCGGAGTCCCTGGTCCGGGGGAACGTGCCCGAGGCCACCGCCCGGCGGCCGTGCAGCGGACCCGGCCCGCCCCGGCGGGCAGCGGATCCGGTTACGCTCGGTGAGCGTCGGGTTCTGGCGCGGTGGAACGGTCGGAGGGCGGACACGTGCCCCGCGCAGGAGAGGCGGGCGGAGATGACCGCCGAAGCCCGGGCAGGCACCGCCGACGGCCCTCGGCCTGCGGCCTCCGCGAAGGCCGGGGAAGGGTCCCGGAGGCGTCAGGCGCGGCGGTAGCGCAGCAGCACGGACCGGGAGTCGAAGACCCGCGACTCCACGAGAGCCAGCCCGAGCCGCTCCTTCGGTTCCTCGAAGGCCGGCTTGCCGCCGCCCAGGACGACCGGGTGGACCACGATCCGGTACTCGTCGACCAGCCCGTGCGCGGTGAGGGTGGCGGCCAGCCCCGCGCCGCCGAAGAGCACCAGGTTCGTCCCCGACTCCTTCAGCGCGGCGATCCGCCCGGCGACGTCCTCCCCGATCACCCGCGTGTTCCAGTCGGCCTCCCCCAGGGTGCTGGAGACCACGACCTTGGGCTTGTCCCGCCAGACCGGGGCGAAGGCCAGGTCGTGCTCGTGGGTGGACAGCTCCTCGGCGCGCGGCCAGAACCCGGACATCATCTCCCACACGACACGGCCGTAGAGGAAGGCGTCGGCGGTGTCGCTCAGGGTCTGGGAGTAGGCCGACAGCTCGGGTCCCATCTCGGGCCAGTCGAACTCCCCGTCGGGCCCTTCGATGAAGCCGTCCAGCGACTGGTGGACGAAGTGGACGAGCTGGCCCATGGCGACTCCTGAACGCGAGGGTCCCGGCGTTTCCGGGAGGACGGGAGCGACTCTAGGCCCGGTCTACGACGCTTCCGGGGCCCTCGCCCACGTCGCGCCGCCCTCTCGGGACCCCGCCTCGCCCCACCGTCGGCGGCGGGGGCGAGGCGGCACCTGCGACCCGGGAAGCGCCCCCGATCCGCCCCCGTGACGGGGCCGGCGGTCGGTCCGGCTCGGCCGCGCACGCGCGGAGCCGGACCTCAGGCCTTGCGGGCCAGGCCGCAGTACCGGGGGATGTCGCGCACCTCGCCGACCTCGACCGGTTCGGGCCGCCACCGGGTGACGCAGACGACCCCGGGATCGACCAGGGCGAATCCGTCGAAGAAGCGGGTGAAGTCCTCCACCGAGCGCATGTGGTAGGGCTGGGCGACGTCCTCCTGCCAGCGCTTGAGCGCCTCCACCGCGCGCTCGTCGGTGACGGCCTCGGTGTGGGCGAGGACGCCGTCGCACACGGCCAGGAAGCTGCCCGGCGCCAGGGCGTCCATGTAGGTGCGCACGACGGCCACGGCCTCGTCGATGTCGCCGAGGTGGCCCATCGTCCCCAGCAGGGCCAGGGCGACCGGGCGGTCCAGGTCGAGGGTCCGGCGGGCGGCCTCCAGCACCCGGTCGGTGTCGCGCAGGTCCGCCCCCACGAACCGGGTCCGCCCCTGGTCGGTGCCCACCAGCAGGGCGTGCGCGTGGGCCAGGACCCGGGGGTCGTTGTCCACGTAGACCACGCGCGCGTCCGGGACGTGGGCCCGCGCCACCTCGTGGGTGTTGCCGGCGGCGGGCAGTCCGGCGCCGATGTCGAGGAACTGGCGGATCCCCTCCTCCCGGACCAGGTGGGTGACCGCGCGGCGCAGGAAGAGCCGGTCCCCCCGGGCGGCCTCGACGACCTGCGGCATCAGGTCCCTGACGGTGTCGCCCACCTCGCGGTCCACGGGATAGTTGTCCCTGCCGCCGAGCCAGTAGTTCCGCACCCGTGCGGTGTGCGCGACGCTGGTGTCGATGGGGGTGTCCGTCATGGGGGCCTCTCGGGTGGGGGAACCGCCACAGGTGGTACGCGCAGTCTTGTGCGTCCGCGGGCCGCACGCAACCCGAAGGACCCCGCCGCCACGGGCTCCGCGCCTTCCGGACACCGACAGCGGGAGGCCCTCCCCGGGGGCGATTCCGGGGAGGGCCTCTCCTGTGCGGGGTCGGTCAGTCGGCGGACGGTTCCCGGCCGGTCCCCGCCGCGCTCGCGCCGTCGGCCGTGCCGGTCGGTTCCGTCCGGGCCCCGGCCCGCGGGGCCCGCGCGTCCTCCGCGAGCTCCTCGGCCCCCTCGGGTTCTTCGGACCCCTCGGCCGGGCCGGGCAGGTCGACGCTGTCGCGCAGCTGGACCCGGGGCAGGAACAGCGACAGCACCAGGCCCGTGACGGCGATGCCCGTGGCGATGAGGAACAGGTCGCCGGTGGCCGCGCCGTAGGAGCCCTCGACGATCTCGCGCAGGAACGGCGGCAGGCTCGCCAGGTCCAGGCTGCCGGCGTCCCCGCCTCCGGCGGTGGGGTTCACCCCTGCCTCGGCCAGGCCGTCGGTGATGTTCGTGGAGACGCGGTTGGCCAGGAAGGCGCCGAGCACGGACACGCCGATGGTGCCGCCCAGGGTGCGGAAGAAGGTCACCGTGCCGCTGGCCGCGCCGAGTTCGCGCAGCGGGACGGAGTTCTGCACCACCAGGACCAGGTTCTGCATGGACATGCCGACCCCCAGGCCCATCAGCAGCATGCCGCCGCAGACGACGGGCAGGGGCGTGGTCGCGTCGATGGTGGACAGCGCCAGGAAGCCCAGGGTCAGCGTCACCATGCCGGTGACCACGTAGGACTTCACCCGGCCCGAGCGCGAGACCATGCGCCCGGCCACGGTCGAGGAGACCATGGTGCCCAGCATGAGCGGTGTGGTCAGCAGGCCGGCCTCGGTCGGGGAGTGGCCGCGCGCCATCTGGAAGTACTGGCCGAGGAAGACCGCGCCGCCGAACATCGCCATGCCGACCGCGGAGCTGGCCAGGATGGCGATGACCGTCTCGCGTCGCAGGACCAGGTGCAGCGGCACGACCGGCTCCGCCACGCGCGCCTCCACCCACACGGCCAGGGCGAGCAGCACGAGGCTTCCGACGACCATGGCGGCGGACGGCCAGGAGACCCACGCGAAGTCGTTGCCCACGAAGGTCACCCACAGCAGCAGGAGGCTGACGCCCGCGGCGATGAGCGCGGCGCCCGCGTAGTCCACCTTGGTGTCGGGGCGGCGCACGTCGACCAGCTTGAGCGTGCGGCTCAGCACCACCAGGGCCACCAGCATGAACGGCACGCCGATGAGGAAGCACCAGCGCCAGCCCAGGCCGGGCAGGTCGGTGAGCAGGCCGCCGATCAGCGGTCCGCCGACGGTGGCCACGGCCATCACCGCGCCGATGTAGCCGTTGAGGCGGCCGCGCTCCTTGGGACTGATCATCGCGGCGATGATCACCTGGACCAGGACCTGGGAGGCGCCCATGCCCAGCCCCTGCACGGCGCGGAAGGCGATGAGCTGTCCGGTGGTCTGCGCGAACCCGCACAGCAGCGACGAGGCGATGAACAGCAGGATCGACAGCTGGAGCAGCCTCTTCTTGTCGAAGAGGTCGGCGAGTTTGCCCCAGACCGGAGTGGAGGCGGTGGAGGCCAGCAGGGTCGCGGTCACCACCCACGTGTACTGCGACTGGCTGCCGTCCAACGCCCCGACGATCTGGGGGAGGGCGACCGACACGATCGTGCTGCTGAGCATCGTCACGCCCAGCACTATGAGCAGTCCGCTCAGGGAGCGCAGGATCGAGGGCTGCCCGGTGTCGGGTAAGGGACGGGAAGTGCGCACGGATGGACCTCTGAGGGAAGGGACGGAGCGGCGCGGAGGGCCGCTGGACTGCTCGTTCGCTGAGGGCGGGCAAAAATATGCAGAAGAGGAATTTTTGCACCCACTGTAGATTATCACCGGGGTCACGGTCCGGGGGCTGGTCAAACGTGGGAAAGCCGACACCTCCTTCCGGGAATGGCCGCGCCGCCGCCGGGCCGGGGCGTCCGGCGGCCCCGCCGACCGAGGCCGCCGGCGGGCGGACCCCGCCCACCCCCCGTCGTCGGCGCTTCGCGGTGGCGTCGCGGGCGGGAGGTCCCGCCGTCGCGCCGTCGGCGCCCCTGGGTGGCGCGGGGTCCCCGGGCGGTCCGGTCGGCTGGGGTGGCCGCAGGCGGCCGGACGCATGAAGCGGTGCCGCGGGGGGCACAGTGGGGAGGGAAAGCCTCGGTTATCTTTCTTCACGGAAAACGAGACAGAAGGGCGAGTATGACCTCCCTCGTCTTCGCCGCGTTCGCGCTGGCCCACCTGTTCCTGGCCGCCTGGCTGGTCCGGCTGGCGCTCGTCCGGCGTTCCCCGCATACCTGGCTGGTGGCGGCCGTGGCCGCCGGGCTCGTCTACGACAACGGGATCGTGGCGCTGGGCTCCACCATCGGCGCGGGGGACCTCCTGCTCGCGCTGAACCTCCCGCGCTTCGTCGTGCACGCCCTGGTCACGCCCCTGCTGATCGTCTTCGCGGCCGGGGCGGCCCGCGAGGCCGGACTCGCCTGGGCCCGCCCGCGCGCGGTGCGCGCCGGGTTCTGGCTGCTGGCGGCCGCGCTGGTCGTCTACGGCGTCGTGACCGAGCTGGTGGGGCTCACCCTGGTGCCCGGCCGCGAGGGCGACGCGCTGCGCTACTCGGCCGCCGAGTCGGCCCCGCCGGTCCCGGCCGTGACGACCGTCGTCGTACTGCTCCTGGTCGGGGCGGCGCTGTTGGTCCGGGCGCGCAGCGGGTGGATGCTGCTGGGCGCCGCGATCATGTTCGCGGCCTCGGCCGTGCCCACGGCACCGCTGGCGGTGGGAAACCTGGGAGAGGTGGCCCTCATCGCCGGACTCGCCCTCACCGCGCGAAGGGCCGACCAGGCCTCCCTCCGCGCCCCGGCGTGACCTGCGCGGACCCGCGCCCGCGCGGTGCGCCGTGCCCGTACCGCGCGGCCGTGAACGCGCGTTCGGCGCACCCGCCCGCGCCCTCACGGGCCAGGGCGGCCCTCGGCCTGCTGGTCCGCAACCACACCGCCGTGCCCACCGTGCGGGGACCGGCGGTCGGCCCCCGGGGCCGCGGTGGTACACGGAAGGCCCCCCGCGGCGCCGTGTCGCGGGGAACCCTCGGCGTGTTGCCGACGGAGCTCAGGGCTGGTCTCCGGTGTAGCGGTAGATGAGGCCGCCGGAGTTGACGCCCCACACCGTGCCGTCGGCGGCCGCGCTGATGTCGCTCAGGTTGCCTGGGACGTTGACCCAGGGGTTGGCGTCGTCGTTGGTGAACCGGTAGATGTCGCCGCCGGGGTTCACTCCCCACACGTTGCTCCGGGATCCCGCGGAGATCTTCGACAGGCCTCCGGGGATGCCCTTCCAGTGGCCCGAGTCCTGGTCTCCGGTGTAGCGGTAGATCTGGTGGTTGGAGTTGACGCCCCACACCGTGCCGTCGGCGGCCGCGCTGATGTCGCTCAGTCCTCCCGGGAGGTTGACCCAGGGGTTGGCGTCGTCGTTGGTGAACCGGTAGATGCCGCCTCCGGAGTTGACGCCCCACACGTTGCTCCGGGATCCCGCGGAAATCCTCGACAGGTTGCCGGAGATCTGCTTCCAGTGAGCCATGGCACTCATTTCTTTTCGCTCGGAATGTTGCACTGAAGTGCTGGGGGGACTGTGCAGTGCGACCACCCGGGGGATGGCTGGCATTCCAGTGGGAAAGGCTGCTGGCGAGGTCCCGGGGGATCTCGCCGGACCGGCAAGGGGGTGTGTCAGTCCCTTTCCTTTCCGAATCCGGAGCCCTCTCGTGGCCCTGGTGTGCCGGCGTTCCGCAGTTCTCCGGTGGGGCTGGGGTTCTGCCCCACTCCTGCCTGGGATCGTCGCTTCTCCTGGGATGCCCGAACACGGATATTCGCAACCCCATGAGGCCCGATCCGGCCAATATTCCGAAAACCATCTCCAGAAGAAGAATCCATGATAAGGAGATGGCAAATGCGCCAGAAATGTGGAAATGGAATATGTCGGCAATGTCTTTTCATGTCACGACAACTGTCGTGCGGGGGCAAGGGGGCCGCCGCTGCCGCTGGACGCCGTCGGCCGCGGCCGGAGGTCCGGGGCTGGTGGGAGGCGTGGTGGGCGCACCTCCCGGCGGGGCGTCTTCGGGTCGCATTCTTTCCTGGCAAGAGGTTGTGGGCCTGAACATCCACCCGGTTCTTTCCCCGCGCCGGGGTCCCCCGTGACCCGCGCGCCGGGCGGTCCCCCGCTCCCCGCGCCCCCCGCTGACTCCGCAGTTCCCTCCCTTCCCGGCCTTCCGGATCCTCGCGCGTGCTCCGGCTCCCGTCCGGTGCGCTCACCCCGGCCTTGACCTGGGAGAGGTTTTGTCCCGGTCTTTCTAGGTAGTGGGTCAGGCCAAGGGCATGGCAAGAGAAAACGGGTAATGGCCGACGGCCAGGAGATCCATGAGTCAGGACAGCAAGGACGACGATTCCCCTCCGCGCGAGGACCGGCGCAAGTCGACGATGCAGCGCCTGCGCGAGGCCCAGGAGCAGTTCGAGGAGCTGACGGGGCTGGAGGTCGAGGGCGTCTCCGGGTTCCAACGCTCCGGAGACGGCTGGGACCTGACCCTCGAAACACTCGAGCTGCGCAGGGTCCCGGACACGGTGAGCCTGCTGGCCACGTACTCCGTGGAACTCGACTCCGACGGGGAGATCCAGGGGTACCGACGCACGAAGCGCTACACCCGCGGCCGTTCCGACGGCATGTGAGCCCGGCCGCCTCCGGGACGGACGGGGGAGCCTGCCCTCCACAACCTCACCGAAGAAAGGAGCAGGATTCCGATGACGGTGATGCAGCAGTCATCCGGGGGTGGCCGTAGCTCGGGCAACCTCTACGAGGTTCTCGACCTCATCCTCGACAAGGGCCTGGTGATCGACGTGTTCGCCAGGGTCTCGCTCGTGGGCATCGAACTCCTCACCGTCGACGTGCGCATCGTGGTCGCCAGCGTCGACACCTACCTGCGCTTCGCCGAGGCGTGCAACCGCCTCGACCTGACCAGCAGCGGCGGCGCCGGCCTCCCCGACCTGGTCAACGGCGGCATGGAGAAGGGCGCGCGCAGCAAGTCCAAGGGCGCGCTCGCCGGTGCGGCCGAGGCCATCTCCGACTCCTTCTCCAAGGGGCAGTCCGACGAACAGGAGAAGCAGCCCGCGCGCGCCCGCCGCCGCTCCTCCTCCAAGGAGGGCGACGAGTGAGCACCTACGTTTACGGGATCGTCCGCGACGACGAGTCCCTCGACGGCATGAAGCTGTCCGGCGTGGGCGAGGACGCGGCCCCGGTGCGCTTCGTCCGCGCCTACGGAGTGGCCGCGGCCGTCAGCGACGCCCCCGAGGGGCTGCGCGCCAAGCGGCGCGACCTGACGGCGCACCAGAACGTGCTCCAGGACCTGGCCCTGGGCCACGGCGTCCTGCCCCTGCGCTTCGGCGCGGTGAGCGAGGACGACGACGCGGTCGCCGCCGAGCTCGCCCGCTTCGCCGACCACTACTCCGTGCTGCTCGACCAGCTCCAGGACCGGGTGGAGTTCAACGTCAAGGCCAGCCACGTCGAGGAGGCGGCCCTGCGCGCCGTGCTCCGCGCCGACGACGGCCTGCGTGCGCGCAACGAGGCCCTCAAGGCGAACGGGGGCGGCACCCCCGCCGAGCGGATGGCCTTCGGGGAGCAGGTCTCCCAGGCGGTCGAGGAGCTGAGGCGGCGCGACTCCGACACCGTGCTCCAGGCCCTGGAGGGACTGGCCGAGCGCGTCTCCGAGTGGCCCGCCGTGGACGGCGGCCTGGCCAACGCCTCCTTCCTCGTGCACCGGGACCGCACCGAGGACTTCCTGCGCGAGGCGGCCCGGATCCAGCAGGAACTGGCCTCCTACATGGAGGTCCGTGTCAACGGACCCCTGCCTCCCTACAGCTTCGTGGCATCCCCCCAGCACTGACCCCGCCGAGCGGGGGAGACCGAACAGGAGTAGGACCATGGGCCTCCTCAGCATGATCCTCACCGCTCCCGCCGCACCGGTCCGGTTCGTCGACTGGACGGCGCGCCAGGTCCTGGACGCGGCGGAGCGGGAGATGTACGACCCCTCACGCATCCGGCAGCAGCTGGCGGAGCTGTCCGAACGCTTCGACGGCGGTGAGCTGTCCGAGAGCGAGTTCGACCGGATCGAGGACGAGCTGCTGGACCAGCTGGAGGAAGCCGAGAGGTACCAGGGTCTCCAATAGACGACATCGAGGTGAGATCCCGTGGGGGATACGGCGAAAATCGTGGCCGCCGCAGCGGGCGGCTACGTCCTCGGCCGGAGGAGGAAACTGAAGCTCGCGCTCGGGCTCGGGCTCTACCTCGGGGCGAAGAAGCTCGACATCAAACCCCGGCAGCTCACCCAGGGGCTGCTCAAGGAGGTCTCCGCCCTGCCGGTGGTGGGTGAGCTCAGGGGCCAGTCCCGCGAGCAGCTGCTCGACGTGGGCAGGACCGCGGCGGGCAACATCGCCGGCAAGTGGGCGGGCGGCCTGGCCGACTCCCTCAACAGCCGTACCGAGCGCCTGCGCGAGGGTGCGGCCGGGACCGCCCCCGGCTCCGACGCGCCGGCCGGGGAGGACGAGGACACCGAGGACGGCGCCGCGCACGACGAGGCCGCCGAGGACGGGGAGGCTCCCCGGGGCGGCGACGCCGCCGAGACCCGGCAGGAGCCGCAGCCGCGCGGGACCCGCACGGCCACACGCAGGCGCCGAGCCGAACCCGGGACCGGGAAGGCGGCCCGGGGCACCGCCACACGGGCCAAGGGAGCCTCGACGCGGACCAAGGGCGCCGCCAAACGCGCCTCGGGCGCCACCGGCAAGCCCGCCCGGCGCAGGCGCGACACGGACACCGGCGGCGAGGGGGGCGACGATGGCCGCGACGACTGAGTCCCCGGGGCCGCTGGCCCGGCTGCGGTCGGCCGCCGACAGGAACGAGGGCACGTCCAAGCTCGCCGACGCGCTCCAGGACTACCTCAGCGCCAAGGCCACCAGCGTGGTGAGCGGCGCGGCGCGCAGGCTCGGAGCCACGGTGGAGCGCCTCACCAGCGAGGGCGCCTCCGCCGCCCCCGTCGCGGCCCGGGTGGGCGGCAGGCTCGCCCAGGGCGAGAACCCGGTGAACGCCGTGGTGACCGGCGGGGCCAAGGGCCTCAAGGACAAGGCCAAGCAGGGGGTCAGGGACAGGGTCGGCCGGGGCACGGGGCCCTCCGGGGCGCGCGGCAGGCCCTCCAAGGCCGTGAACATCGTCGAGGACATCGACGTGGGCGTTCCGGTCCGCGTGGCCTACAACCAGTGGACCCGCTTCCCCGACTTCGGCTCCTTCGCCGAGGGCGTGCGGAGCGCGGAGAGGACCGGGGACACCTCCTCCCACTGGAGGGGCAAGGTCCTGTGGTCCAGCCGCAGCTGGAGCGCCCAGGTCACCGAGCAGGTCCAGGACCAGCGGATCGCCTGGTCGACCGAGGCCGCCAGGGGCACCATGAAGGGCGTGGTGACCTTCCACCCGCTGGGGGAGAACCTCACCCGCGTCCTGCTGGTGGTGGAGTACCACCCCAAGGGCCTCTTCGAGCGCGCGGGCAACCTGTGGCGGGCCCAGGGCAGGCGCCTGCGCCTGGACCTCAAGCACTACCGGCGCCGGGTCATGATGCTGCCCCGGGACGAGGCGGCCGAGCTCCAGGGCTGGCGCGGCGAGGTCCGCGGGGGCGAGGTCGTCCTCTCCCACGAGGAGGCCGTCGCGCTGGAGGAGGCGGGCCTGACCGAGGAGCAGTGGGCCGAGCTGGAGGAGCTGGACCCCGACGAGGCGGCCGAACTCGCCGACCTGGACCCCGAGGAGCGGGCGGAGCTCGCCGATCCGGACGCCGGGCGCGAGGAGGCGTCGGACGGTGCCGACGACGAGGACGAGTTCGAGGACGAGCCCGAGGACGGGGACGTCGAGGAGGAGCCCGGGGACGAGGAGCTCGAGGACGAGGAGCTCGAGGGCGAAGAGCTCGGGGACGAGGAAGAGGCCGACGAAGATGGAGAGGAAGAGGAGCTCCTCGATGACGAAGCTGACGGCGAGGACGCTGATGAGGCGGACGAGCAGGACCTGGAAGGAGAGGAGGACGAGTACCCCGACGGGGAGCACCCCGAGGCCGGGCGCTCCTGAGCCGGTGACCGCCTCCGCGCCGACGGCCGGGGCTCCTCCGCTGGGAGCGCGCGCGTGACCCGTGGCCGTGACGGCTCCGCGGGACCGGGAGGGAACTGGTACGCATGAGTGAACCCACGCCCTGGCGAGGTGAGCCGAGGCAGGTCCGCCCCTCCGGGGGATCCTCCTCCGCCAACCTCGCCGACGTGCTCGAACGCGTTCTCGACAAGGGCGTCGTGATCGCGGGCGACATCAAGATCAACCTGCTGGACATCGAACTCCTCACGGTCAAGCTCCGGCTGCTCGTCGCCTCGGTGGACAAGGCCAAGGAGATGGGCATCGACTGGTGGGAGCACGACCCCGCCCTGTCCTCCCGGGCCTCGCGGCGCGAGGACGACGAGCTGGCCGAGGAGAACAGGCGTCTGCGCGAGCGCATCGCGGCTCTGGAGGAGCACCGCGCGGCGGAGGTCACCGCGGCCGACGCCCGCCCTCCCGCCGAGGAGGGGTCCGGTGCGCCCTCCCCGGCGCGGACGCGGGAGGAGGGGGACCATGGAGCGGCCTGAGCGGGCGAGCTACGTCTACGCGGTGTGCCGCCCCTTCGGCCTGGCGAGCACCGAGGGCCTGAGGGGCGTGGGCGGCCACCCCGTCCACCTCGTCGTCGAGGGCGACCTGGCCGCCGCGGTCAGCGCCGTCCCCCTGGACGAGTTCGACGAGCAGGCGCTCCACGCCAAGCTGGAGGACCTGCGCTGGCTGGAGGAGGTGGCTCGGGCCCACCACAAGATCGTGGACGCGGTGGCCCTGCGGACCGTGGCCCTGCCGCTGCGGCTGGCCACCGTCTACCGCGGGGACGAACGGGTCCGCCAGGTCCTGCGGGAGAACGCCGAGGCCTTCTCGACGACCCTGGACGAACTCGTGGACCGGGTCGAGATCGGGGTGAAGGTCTACGCGGAGGCGGGCGCCCGCGCCGCCGCGCCGCCCGCGCGGGAGGCCTCCGCCGACGAGAGCCCGGGCAAGGCCTACCTGCGCAGGCGCAGGGAGCAGCGCGACCGCCGCGACGACACGTGGCAGCGGGCGTCCGCGCTGTGCGAGCGGGCCGACGAGGTCCTGGGCGGGATGTCCCGGGCGCGCGCCCAGCACCAGCCGCAGAACGCCGCGCTGTCCGAGGCCCCCGGCGAGAACGTCATGAACAACGCCTACCTCGTGGACGGGGGGCGGGTGACGGAGTTCCTCGAGGCGGTGGACGAGCTGAACTCCCGGGCGCCGGAGGGCACCAGGATCGAGGCCTCCGGACCGTGGGCCCCCTACTCCTTCGCCTCCACGCGCGTCGCGGAGGCGGACACGTGAGCACGGCGGACGGATCCCGCCCCGCGGCGGACGGCCTGCCCGGGACCGACGGCTTCCCCGGGCAGGCCCACTCCCTGACCACGATGCTGGACGAGGACCACCCCCTGGCCAACCGGGAGATCTCCCTGGTGGACCTGCTCGACCGGGTCCTGGCCAAGGGGGTGGTGGTCTCGGGGGACCTGACCATCTCCATCGCCGACGTGGACCTGGTCCGGGTCTCCCTGCGCGCACTGGTGTCGTCGATCAACGAGAACGTGCCCTCGCCCTGGGAGCACGGACACCCCCTGAGCGGATGGATCCGACAGGACTGAGGACCGGCCCCGGAGGGAGTGGGAGGAAGCGGTATGCCAGAGGTGAACGGGAACCCGCCCCGGCGGGCGGAGGCCCGGCAGGACCCCGACGGGCCCGTACGGGTGGCCGACGCCGACACGGAGACCGGGAACGGGAACGACATCCTGGGACGGCTCCAGGACGCCCTGGACGAGACGGCGGACCCGGACCGGTCCCGCGGCGGGGCCCCGGGGTCCGAGAGGCAGCGGCTGCGCCAGCGGATCGAGACCGAGCCCGACACGGTCGAGCGCGATCTGATCAAACTGGTGCTCACCGTGGTGGAGCTGGTGCGTCAGCTCATGGAGCGGCAGGCCCTGCGGCGTGTGGACCAGGGGGACCTCACCGAGGACCAGGAGGAGCGCATCGGTATGACGCTGATGCTGCTGGAGGAGCGTATGACCGAGCTGCGCGAGCGCTACGGGCTCTCCGCCGCCGACCTCAACCTGGACCTGGGCCCGCTGGGGTCCCTGCTGCCCAGGAACGGGGACTAGGGCCCTGGACCGGGCCCCGGCTCCCGCAGGGGCCGCCCGGGCCTCCGCGGGACTGGGGCGGGCGCGGGGGTCGGTGCGCGCGGAAACCCCCGGAGCACAGGGGCGGGCGCGGCCTCACGGCCGCGCCTACCGCGGCAGGGTGAGGATCTCGGCCCCGTCGCCGGTGATGGCGATCGTGTGCTCGCTGTGTGCCGTGCGGCAACCCGTCGCGCTGCGGAGCGTCCACCCGTCGGCGTCGGTGACGAGCTCGGCGGTGTCGGCCATGACCCACGGCTCCAGTGCGAGCAGCAGCCCGGGGCGCAGTCTGTACCCGCGGCCGGGCTGTCCGGTGTTGGGGACGTGCGGGTCCTGGTGCATCGTCGACCCGATGCCGTGGCCCCCGAACTCGGTGTTGATCGGGTAGCCCGCCTCACCGAGGACCGAGCCGATGGCATGGGAGACGTCGCCGACGCGGGCCCCGGGCCCGGCGGCGGCGATCCCCGCGCTCAACGCGCGTTCGGTCGCGCTGATCATCGCGACGCTCTCCGGGGGCCGTGACCCGCCCACGACGAAGCTGATGGCGGCGTCGGCGGCGACTCCGCCCAGGGAGACGGCGAGGTCGAGCGTCAGCAGGTCGCCGTCGGCGAGCGTGTAGTCGTACGGTCGTCCGTGGAGCACGGCGTCGTTGACCCCCGTGCAGATGTAGTGGCCGAACGGCCCGCGCCCGAAGGACGGCTCGTAGTCGACGTAGCAGGACCGCGCGCCGGCCCCGACGATCATGGCCTGGGCCCACCGGTCGATGTCCAGGAGGTTCGTGCCGACCGCGGCACGGCTCCTCAGTGTGTGCAGGATGTCGGCGACCAGGGCGCCCGTGTCCCTCGCTCGGGCCAGTTCGGCGGGTTTCAGGATCTCGATCATGCGGCGCCCCTCTCGCGCTTCCAATAACTATACCGGCCATACTGTACCGGTACTGGAATCGGGTCGGGACCGGGTCGCCGCTCGCCCCCGCACGCGTCAGCACCACCCCCGCAGCCGCGTCGCAGGCATCGAGGAGGGGGGGTGGGCGCGGTCCTCGGCGGGCGCCGCCGGTCAGCGCACCCGGGGCCCCTCGGAGAAGCGGACGGCCCCGGGCGTGGGAGCGCCCGGGGCCGCGCACGCCCGGGGCCCGTCTCAGGCGGACCCTGACAGAGGACGGGCACCGGGGTGGGGGAGGGGACGGCGGGGCCTCGCGCGGCCGCGGCCGCCGGGCGGGAGTGGAGTGGCCCGGGGCTACTTTCCGCCGACCCCCATCATGCCGCGCACCAGGGAACGGCGTGCGAACAGGTACACGAGGAAGAGCGGTACGGTCGCCAGCACCACCGCGGCCAGCATGCCGGGCACGTCCACGCGGTACTCGCCCTGGAACTCGAACAGGCCCATGGTGATCAGCCGCTTGTCCGCCGACTGGGTGAGGATCAGCGGGAACAGGAACCCGTTCCAGGCCTGGAGCGCGGCGTACACGCCGATGGTGCTCAGCCCCGACCGCGACATCGGCACCACCAGCTGGAGGAAGGTGCGCACCGGGCCCGCTCCGTCCAGGGCCATGGCCTCGTACAGCTCCTCGGAGATGTCGCGCATGGACCCCACCAGGATCAGCACGCACACCGGCAGCGCGAACGCCGCCGTGGGCAGCACGATGGCGGTCAGGGTGTCGTACAGCCCCAGTTCGATGATGATCAGGTACACCGGGACGATCACCGCCTGGGACGGGATCGCCAGTCCCAGCAGGAACACCCGGAACACCCCCGTGGTCCACCGGGTACGCGAGCGCACCACGGCGAACCCGGTCATGGAGGCGAGCACCAGCACGATCGCCACCACCGCGACGGTGACGACCGCGGTGTTGAGCACGAAGCCGAGCACCCCGTTCTCGACCGCCGTCACGTAGTTGCCCAGGGTCGGGTCGGAGGGCGGGGCCAGCGGCCCCTCGGAGGTGTAGTTCTCCGAGCGCTGCACCGTGGCGATGAGCAGCGCGTACAGCGGCACCCCCACGACCGCCAGCCACGCCAGGGCGCCCAGCCCGGCCAGGAGGTTGGGGCGGTGGCGGCCCGGCCGCCGCCGCAGGAGGGCGGGGCGGCCGCTGTTCGGGAGCCGCCGTGCGGCGGGCCTCTCGGTCAGGTGGACGGTCACATGCCCTCCCGGGTGCTGCGCATGTCGCCGAAGCCGGTGAAGCGGACGAGGACCAGGGCGATCAGCGTCGCCGTCACCACCAGGGTGAACGCCACGGCGCTGGCGTAGCCCAGCTCCCAGCTCTGGAAACCGGCCTGGTACATCAGGTACGGGACGACGGTGGTGTTGGTGCCGGGCCCGCCCCCGGTCATGATGAGCACGGTGTCGAAGTAGGTCAGCGCGCCCACCACCATCAGCACCGACGACGTGGTGATGGTGTGCTTGAGCTGCGGCAGCGTGATGTGCCAGAACGCCCGCAGCCGCCCCGCCCCGTCGATCTCGGCGGCCTGGTACAGCGTCGCCGGGATCTGCCGGGCGCCGCCCTGGTAGAGCAGCATGTGCAGCGGGATGAACTGCCAGGCGCTGACGAACACGATCACCAGGAACGCGCTGTTGGGGCCGCCCAGCACGTCCACCGACGACAGCCCCAGACGCGGGCCCAGCCAGGCCAGCGGGCCGAAGTTGGGGTCCAGCAGGGCCCGCCAGACCAGCGCGATCGCCGCGGAGGACAGCAGCAGCGGCAGGAAGAAGACCGCGGAGAGCACCGCGCGGTTGCGCTGGTGGCCGGCGGCCCAGACCCCCAGCAGCAGGCTGACGGGGGTCTGGACGATCCAGGACAGCGCGGTCAGCAGCACGCTCAGCCACACGGCGTTGTGCATCCTCGGGTCGCCCACCAGGCGCGACCAGTTCTCCAGGCCGATGAAGCGGGGCGAGCCCAGCCCGCCCCAGGAGGTCAGGGAAAGGTAGGCCACCAGCACCATCGGCAGGGCGGCGAAGAGCCCGAAGTACAGCAGCCCGGGCACCGCCCACACCGGGCCGGGCCGCCCCGTGCGGGGGGCGGCGCCCCGCGCGGCGGAACCGCCGCGCGGGAGGCCGGACCGGGGGCCCCGGGGGGCGGGGCCGCCCGCCCCGGCGCCCTCTGCGCCTCCCGGGGCGCCGGTCATGGTGCCACCGGACGCCGGACCGCCGGCGCGGCCGGTCACAGGGCCGCCAGCGCGTCGACGAACTGCTCGGGGGTGCTCTCACCGTTGAACAGCGACTCGATCTCGGTGACCATCGGGGTGGCCACCTCCGGGGGCAGCGCCTGGTCCCAGGAGAGCTGGAAGTGCGGCGCGTCGCGCACCATCTCGTACTGGAAGGTGGCGAAGTCCGGGCTGGGGCTGTCGGCGACGACCTCCTCGGCGTTGGTGGTGGTGGGCACCTCGCCGTTCTCCACCATGTCGGCCACGTACTCCTCCTCCGACACGTACGTCAGGAACTCCAGCGCCTGGTCCATGTACTCGGTCTCGGCGGAGACCGAGAAGTAGTTGGTCGGGTTGCCGACCACGTTGGCGGGGTCGCCCTCCCCGCCCTCGATCGGGGGGAAGGCCACGTATCCCAGGTCGTTCCGCGCGAACTCGGAGTCCTGGTCCAGGATGGTGGAGTACTCCCACGAGCCCATCAGGTGCATGGCGGCCCGGCCCTCGGACAGCAGGGTGGAGGCCGCGCCCTCGGTGTAGCTCACCGAGGCGTAGGAGTCGCCGAACGCGCCCCGGTCCACCAGTTCCCGGACCATCTGCGCGGCCTCCAGGACGGCGGGGTCGCGCCAGCCCTCGGGGTCGCCCTCCACGATGCGCGCGAACACCTCCGGTCCGCCGATGCGGTCCACGAGGTACTGGAGCCACATCTGCTCGGTCCAGGGGTCGGCCCCGGCCAGGGCGAAGGGGGTGACGCCCTCCTCGGTGAAGGTGTCGACCAGGTCCAGGATGTCCTCCCAGGTCTCGGGGGGCTGCGCGCCGGCCTCCTCGAACACCGTCTCGTTGTAGAAGAGGATGACCGGCTGGGTGCCGCGCAGGGGGATGCCGTACTGCACCCCGTCGACCTGGCCCGCCTCCAGGATGGAGGGGATGAAGGAGTCGGCGAACCCGGGGTTCTCGGCCAGCATGTCGTCCAGGGGGACGAGCATGTCCTGCTCGACGTAGGGCTCGATGCTGCCGCCGCCCCAGTTGAAGAACACGTCCGGCTGCTCGCTGGAGCCCATCGCGGTGCGCAGGCGCTCCTCGTAGCTGTCGCCGGGGACCTCGTCGATGACGGCCTCGGTCTCGGAGGCCTCGTTGAACCTGTCGACGGCGCCCTCCTGCACCACGACCAGGGTGTCCTGGTACATCCACACGTGCATGCGGTCGTCTCCGCCGCCGCCACCGGAGCAGGCGGTGACGGCGAGCAGGCAGAGCGCCGTCGCTCCGGCGGCGGAGCCCAGGCGGGGGGTTCTCATGGCCACTCCTCTTCCGAAACTATCGGTAAGTATTTCGAAATATTTGCGCCCGAATGTACGCGGCGTCACCCCGAGCGTCAATAGGAGGATGAGAGCTGGGTCACCCGGAGCCGCACGCAGTTGCCATGACCGCGTAGGATCAGGCGTCGTGAGCGCAGACCCGACCCCCGACTCCGCCCGGAACACCCTTTCGGAGCCGGTCACCATCTCGAAAATTGCGGAAGCCGCAGGCGTCTCGGTGCCGACGGTCTCGAAGGTGCTGAACGGACGCGCCGACGTGGCCAGCGAGACCCGTGCACGCGTGGAGGAGCTGATCCGCCGCCACGGCTACCGGCGGCGCCGGGGCCCGGGCGGAGGCCGTTCCTCCATGGTCGACCTGGTCTTCCACGAACTCGACAGCGCCTGGGCGGTCGAGGTCATCCGAGGCGTGGAGAGCGTCGCGCGCTCGGAGGGCCTCAGCGTCGTGCTGACCGAGTCCGGGGGCGCCCAGACCCCGCGTGACGACTGGGTCGACGCCGTGCTCGCCCGCCAGTCCACCGCCGTGATCCTGGTCTTCTCCGACCTGGCGCCCGAACAGCGCACCCGCCTGACCGCGCGCGGCATCCCCTTCGTCGTGGTCGACCCCGCGGGCGACCCGGGACCGGACATGCCCTCGGTGGGCTCGGCCAACTGGAACGGCGGCCTGGTCGCCACCCGCCACCTCATCGAGCTCGGCCACCGGCGCATCGGCGTCATCGGCGGACCCCGGCACGTGCTGTGCAGCAAGGCCCGCATCGACGGCTACGCCTCCGCGCTGGACTCCGCCGGCCTGGCGGCCGACCCCGCGCTCATCCGCTACGGAGACTTCCACGTCGAGAGCGGGCGCGACCGGGGCCGGGAGCTGCTCCGGCTGGACGACCCGCCCACGGCCGTCTTCGCGGGCAACGACCTCCAGGCCATGGGCCTGTACGAGGCCGCGCGGGAGCTGGGCGTGCGCATCCCCGAGGACCTGAGCGTGGTCGGCTACGACGACCTTCCGGTGGCCCGCTGGATGGGGCCGCCGCTGACCACCGTGCGCCAGCCGCTCACCGAGATGGCCGAGGAGGCGACCCGGATGGCGCTCACCCTGGCGCGCGGCGGCACCCCCGCCAACCTGCGCCTGGACCTGGCCACCGACCTCGTGGTCAGGCGCAGCAGCGCCCCGCCCTCCGGCTCCTGAAGGGGCGGCCGAGGACGTTCGGGGCCGTTCGCGCCCCGGCCGCCGGGCGGGGGCCCGGACGGGACGTGGGGCCGCGCCCGCGGTGGCCTGCCGGGACGTCCGCCCCTGGGGGCCGTTTCCACCGGGTGTGTGCGAGGATGGCCCCGGATTCGGGAGGGAGCGATGACGGTGATCACCACGGACGACGGGCTTCGGACCGAGTACACCGAACACGGCGACCCCCGGGGGCGCCCGGTCGTGCTCCTGGCCGGGTTCAAGGCCCCCGCGACCTCCTGGTGCCACCAGGTCCCCGCGCTCACGGACGCCGGGTACCGGGTGTTCGCCGTGGACCTGCCCGGACACGGCGCAGCGGGGCCGCTGCCCCCGGGCATGACCATGGACCGGCGCGGCGACTGCGTCCACGCCCTCCTGGAGCACCGGGACCTGGAGGGCGCCGTGCTCGTCGGCGGCTCCATGGGCGCCAGCACCGTCTGGGCGTACACCTCCCGGCACGGCACCGGCCGCCTGGCGGGCGCGGTCTCGGTGGACCAGACGCCGAAGATGCTCAACACCGAGGACTGGCCGTACGGCTTCTACGGCTACGACGAGGGCAACGCCGACACCTACTTCGCCGAAGGCATCCCCGACACCGGGCACGGCACGCCCCTGTGGCGGCGCGGCGTACGGCTGTTCAGGACGCTGCGCGCGATGCGCGGCACCGACCCCGCGCTCACCCCGGCGGAACTGGAGCTGCTGAACGACCACGCCGGGCGCGACTGGCGGGAGGCGGTCGCCGGGCTCGACGTGTCCGCCCTGTTCGTGGCCGGGGCCGAGAGCGAGCTGTGGCCCGCCGAGCACGCCGCGGCCGCCGCCGGGCCCAACCCGCGCGCCGGCGCGGCCGTGGTGCGCGAGGCCGGGCACGCCGTGAACATGGAGCGCCCGGGCGCCTTCAACGCGGGGCTGCTGCGCTTCCTCGCCCGCGTCGAGGGCTTCTGACCGGAGCTGTTCCGCGCCACGCGCCGGGGTTTGTCCGCGGGTGCCGGCACAGAGCCCGACTACCGGGCGAAGCGTAGGTCGACGGTCGCGCCGTCCTCACCGAGGACGACGGTCTCCGTCCCGGTCCGCGCACCGTCGTCCCTCACCCCGTGGAGGTCCCAGCTCCCCGGGAGCAGGGAGACCCGGTAGCTTCCGTCGGCCACGGTGGACACCCCCATCTCGTGCGAGGCCACGGCGGGATCCTCGTTCGAGGACCACTGGATGCGCACCCCCTCGACCGGTTGCCCGGAGGAGTCGCGGACCGTTCCCGTGACGGCCGAGAATCGGGATTCCCCGGTGCCCGTGTGCGGGTCCTCGTTGCTGACCATCGTCCAGGGGGCGGCGCAGGAGGTGCCGAGGAGGAGCGCTGACAGGGCGACCGCGAGGCGCCGCGCATAGCCTCTCACCCGCACCACCCGCCTCACCGCCGAGGATCGCCGGGCCGTGTGCCCGGCATGTGGTTCCACCCTGCCACGGCGCCCCGGTCCCTCGGGAGGGCCGCCGCCGGGGGCCGGAGACGGCGGTGGCTTCCGTCGTGGTTGGGTGTCCGTATGGTCTTGTGGTCCGACCCTTCCGAGAACGCGAACCCGCTGCCGTGCGCCCCCGGCGGCGCGCCACCGCCTCCGGAGCGAAGGGGAGTGCGCGGTCCCGCACGCGCGGGGGGCCCTCCGCTCCGCGACCAGGGGGGAAGGGCGCGGTGAGCGCCCTCGAAGCGGCTCTCAGAACCGCCTCCGGCGGCGGGATCCACGCCTTCCTGATCCTCCTGATGCCCTTCTCGATCGCGGACGGCGTCACCTCCGGGTCTCTCCTCACCGTGTTCACGGCGGCTTATGCCGTCCTTCTCACGGTCACCACGCTTCCCGGCCTGATCGCCTTCCTCCTGGAGCGCAGGCGCGCGGGGCGCAGGGCTCCCACGCTCCGAGCCACGAAGGCTGCTCCCTCGGCGGCCGTGGCCCTGCTCTACGCCTTCCTTCCCGCGTCCCTCATGGTCACCGAGGGCCCCGACGCCTTCGTCATCGCCACCTCCCTGTTCATCGGCCTGTTCGGCTACCTCGTCCACCGGGCCTGCCTGGCGGTCACCTTCTCCTCCGCCGCGGGAGCCGTCGTCCGCGTCGTAGCGCTGATCGCGCCCCCGCTGTTGATCCTGGGCCTGGCTTCCGCTCTCCCGTGAACCGGCGGTGATCCCGAGCGGCCACCGGGCCCGAGCACGGACGGGCCGCGCCGCCGATGCCGACACACTGGTAGGCGTCCACGAGAGAGAGAACCGTACCGGTCCCGCCGCGCGTCAGCGGCGGCCGACCGTGCGGTCCGGGTCGAAGGAGGGCGTGGTGAACGGTGGTGCGGGTGATGCGGGTGCTTCCGGCCGGACGTACCGGAAGGCCGAGAAACGGCGGTCCCAGATCCTGTCGCGCGCGATCGAGGTGTTCGCCGAGCGCGGCGTGGGCGCGTCGCTGAGGGCGATCGGCGAGGCCATCGGGGTGTCCCACGCCGCCCTGCGCTATTACTTCGCCACTCGCGACGAGCTCCTGGTGGAGGTCTACCGGGAGCACGAGGCGGCCGGATGCGAGCGGTCGGAGCCGGAGGAGGTCTCGGCGGTCGCGGTGATGGAGAGGAGCGCCGAGCGCAACCGGTCGATCCCGGGCCTGGTCGAGCTGTACGCGACGCTGACCACGGACGCCCTCCAGGAACAGAGGCACCCCGTGACGCGGGAGTTCGTCCGGGCGCGGTTCCGGGGGCTGCGCGCCGACCTCGCCGAGCGGATCCGGGCCGGCCAGCGCTCCGGGGCGATCGCGGCCGACATCGACCCCGACGACGCGGCGGCCCTCGTGATCGCCGCGTCCGACGGGTTGCAGTTGCAGTGGCTGCTCGACCCGCGGGAGGTGGACGTCTACCGCTCCCTCCAGGTTCTGGAACGGCTGCTGCCCGGCGGGGGAGAGGGCGGCACGGCCAGGGGCAGCGGGGGAGAGGGTGTCGGGACCGGGGCCGACGGGGCCGGGGGAGGCCCGTCGGCCCCGACTCCGTGAACGCGCCTCGGGCGCCGTCGCCCGCCCACGGCGACGGCGCCCGAGACCTCCGTGTCAGACGCCCGCCGCACGCAGGGTCGGGCTGGCCGGGTCCCACCCCTCCGGCAGCGGGGCGACCGGCGCGACGGTGGAGGTGATGTCCACCGGCAGGCCGCCGGCCGCGGCGTCGCGGATGCCGAGCAGCACGTCCAGCACGTGCGACGCCACGGCCCCGGAGGCGCGTTCGGTCCCGCCGGCGCGGATCGCGCGGACCAGGTCGACGACCCCGGCCCCGCGCCCGTAGGCGGGCCCCTCGGCGGGGATGGTGACCGGCTCGGCCCGGTCGTGCCGCCACAGGGTGGTGTCCCCGTCGAACATGTTCGGGTCGGGGAGGCTGATCGTGCCCTCGGTGCCGTTGACCTCCACCATTCCCGCCCTGGGCAGCGCGTGCTGGAAGGAGAACGTGGACTGGGCGGAGCGGCCCCGGCCGAACTCGATCAGCGCCGCGTGGTGCGTCGGGACCTGCACGTCGAACACCTCGCCGGCCCGGGGCCCGGTCGCGATCGTGCGGGTGCCGCGGTCGGTGGAGGCCACGGCGTGCACCCGCGTCGCGGAGCCGAAGACGTGCACGAGCGTGGTGACGTAGTACGGGCCCATGTCGAACAGCGGCCCCGCCCCGTGGGCGAAGAGGAAGTCCGGGCTCGGGTGCCACGTCTCGGGGCCGGGGACGTGGAACATCGTGGTCGCGGTCAGCGGTTCCCCGATGTCGCCGCGGGCGATCGCGCGCAAGGCGGTCTGCATCCCCGCCCCGAGCACCGTGTCCGGCGCGCAGGCGACCCGCAGCCCGGAGGCCTGCGCCGCCGCCAGCAGCGCGGCGGCGGCGTCGTGGTCGAGCGCGACGGGCTTCTCGCTCCACACGTGCTTGCCCGCCGCGAGGATCCGGTGCCCGACCTCGGTGTGCACGGCCGGGACGGTGAGGTTGACCACCACCTCGACGTCCTCGCGCGCCAGCAGCTCCTCCACGGTCCCGGACCCGGGGACCCCGTACGCCGCCGCCTGTGCGGCGGCGCGTGCCAGGTCCAGGTCCGCGACGAAGCGGACCTCGACGTCGGGGAACCGCGTCAGGTTCTCCAGGTACTGGGTCGAGATGTTGCCCGCGCCGATGACGCCGATCCCGGCGGTTCCCGCCCGGCTCATCGGTCGTTCTCCCGCAGCCACGCCAGGGACCGCGCGATCCCGTCGAACACGTCCCCCGCGTACTCGTCGAACTCGACCACGCGGACCGCCCGCGGCGCGGCCTCCAGGACCGCGCGGACGTCGACCTCCCCGGCCCCCGCCGGCTGCTGCCGGGCCACGTCGCCGTCCAACGTGCCGTCCTTGACGTGGATCAGCCGCACCCGGTCGCCGAAGGCGCGGAGCAGGGCCGCGGCGTCGGCGCCGCCCACCCCCGCCCAGTAGGTGTCGACCTCCAGCACGACCTGCGGCTCCAGGTGGCCGACGAACACCTCCAGCGCGTGCCTTCCGTCGACGCGGGTGCTCAGCTCCCAGGCGTGGTTGTGGTATCCGAACTCCAGCCCGCGCTCGGAGGCCAGGGCGGACAGGCGGTTCACGCGCTCGGCCAACTCCGCGACCTGGTCGGCGGTCTGCCACCGCTCCGGCGGGACCAGCGGGTCGATGACCGTCGTGATCCCCAGCTCGGCGGCGGAGTCGAAGATCGCCTCGGGCGCGTCCGAGGCGAGCACCGGTGCGTGTCCGGAGAGCGCCGTGACGCCCGCCGCGGTGAGCGCCCGCCGGTACTTGTCGGTGTCCAGGTGGAACGCGTACGGCTCCACGTGGGCGAATCCCATCTCGGCCAGGCGCGCCACGGCGCGGTCCAGGCCGTCGGCGAGTGCGTCACGGACCGAGTAGAGCTGTACGGATGTCGTCGGCACGGGGGGCTCCTTCGTTAGATCCGGCCTCGCACTGTCACGTGCGTCGCGGACCGCACCCCGAGGGGAGGGCACGGCCGTGCCCTCAGATTCTTACATTGGAAGATTTTTGTCCAGGGTTTTTCCGGTCGGCCGCCGCCGCTCCCTGCCGCCGCCGCTCCCTGCCGCAGCCGACCTCGCGGACGCCAGCCGCGTGCACGCGGGCGGCGGGGCGCGCGGCGGGGAGCCGTCGGGGGGCGCTCCTTCCGCGCCGCGCGCGGTCGGTCGCCCGCGCCGGAGCGCGCCCGCCGGGGTCAGGCCGGGGCGGCGGGCGCCTCCGCCTCCTCGCCGGAACCGGTCCGCGACTCCTCGTCGGACTCCCTCTGGGGCGTCACGACCTCCAGGCCCACGCCCAGCTCCCGGATCGCGCGCACCGACGACTCGGCGAGCCGGTCGTCGGTGATCACCGAGGCGAAGCTCGTGAGCGCGGCGACCTTGAAGGTGCCGAACGCCCCGTACTTGTCGGCCCCGGCGACCAGGACCGACGTCGAGGCCGCCGCCATGGCCGCGCGCTTGACCGCCACCTTCGCGCGCGAGGGCGTGGTGGTGCCCCGGCTCAGGTCCCACGAGCTCGTCGAGACGAAGGCGACGTCGATGTTGAACTCCTCGATGGTGGCGGCCGCGATGTCGCCGACCGAGGAGCGGTTCTCGCGGTCGATCTGCCCGCCGATGAGGAACAGCGTCACGTCGGGGTGGTCGGTGAGGGAGGCGGCGGTGGTGATGTCGTTGGTGATGACGGTGAGGCCGGTGACGCTCCACAGCGACGGCACCAGGTGCCCCAGCGTCGTGCCCGCGTCCAGGTAGACGGTCTGGCCCTCGCCGACCAGGGCCGCCGCCGCGCGGGCCATCGCCCGTTTCTCGGCCACGTCCACCCGGGACTTGTCGCGGTAGGAGGGCTCCGAGCGCACCTGTGAGACCAGTTCGACGCCGCCGGGCACCGAGCGGACCCGGCCCTCCTCCTCCAGCGTCATGATGTCGCGGCGCACCGTCATGTGCGAGACGTCGAGGATCTCGCACAACTCCTTCACACTCAGCACACCTGTGCCGCGCAACTCCCGCACGAGCAGTTCACGCCGTTGCGCCGGAATCATCGTTCTCCCTCGGTTCCGCTCATGGGCACCATGGTAACGAGTGTTCCCAGATGGTACCAGTCGTGATAATTGTTGACTCTCATGTTCAGCTGGTGTTAAACATGGCGCGTTGCCGTAGCGGCCCCGGCGCACATGTGCCCCCCGCGAGGCCGGAGAAGGAGAACCCATGCAAGCCACCGACGCCACCGCGCCGCCACCGCCCGTGCGCTACGCGCTCACCGGAGCGCGCGGCGGGTTCGCGCGCACCCTGCTCGCCCAGACGCCGCGGATGGAGAGGCTGAGGCCCTCGGTCCTGTGCGACCTGGACACGGAGGGGACGGTCGCGCTGTGCGCCGAGCTCGGCTACCCGTCCGCCGCGCTGAGGGTGTGCGCCGACGCGGACGAGATGGCCGCGCTGGACGACGGGCAGATCGCGGTGGTCGCCGACACCCGCCTCCTCGAACACGCCGGCTACGACGTGCTCGTCGAGGCCACCGGCAGCCCGGAGGCGGGGGCCCGGGCCGCGCGGACCGCCATCGGGACCGGCCGCCACGTGGTCATGGTCTCCAAGGAGGTCGACTCCGTCGCCGGGATCGCGCTGGCCGACCTCGCCCGGGAGCGGGGCGTGGTGTACACCCCCGGGATCGGTGACCAGCCCGCCAACCTCGTCGAGTGGTACGAGCGGACCCGCCTGCTGGGCCTGGACGTCGTCGCGATCGGCAAGTCGGGCGAGTACGACCTGGTGTTCGACCCCGCCACGGGGCGCGTGCGCCAGCTCGACCAGGAGGTCGACGCCCCGGACCTGGCCCGCCTGCTGACCCTGGGCGAGGACGTGCCCGCCACGCTCGCCGCCCGCGCCCGGGCGGTGGAGGGCCTCCAGCGCTCGGCCGCCGCCGACTACTGCGAGATGGGGGTCGTCGCCAACCACACGGGCCTGGTGCCCGACACGGAGGCGCTGCACTACCCGGTGGCGCGGGTCGCCGAGCTCGCCGACGTCTACTCCCTCGCCGAAGACGGGGGGATCCTCTCCGGGCCCGGAGCCGTGGACGTGTTCAGCGTGCTCCGCCTGCCCGGGGAGGCCTCCTTCGCCGGAGGGGTCTTCGCCGTCGTCCGCACCGGGGACCCCGTCTCCTGGCGGCTGCTCGCGCAGAAGGGCCACGTGGTCTCGCGCTCGGGACGCTACGCCTGCCTGTACCTGCCCTACCACCTCATGGGCGTGGAGACCCCGCTGAGCCTGCTGGACGCCGTCGACCGCCGCCGCGCGGTGAGCCCCCGGCCCCCGGCCCCGCACGCGGTCCTGGCCGGACGGGCCCGGCGGGACCTTTCCGCCGGAACCAGGCTCGACATGGGCGGGCACCACCACGACGTGCGCGGACTGGCCCCCGTCCTGCTGGACACCGCCGACGCCCCCCGCGACGTCGCACCGCTGTACCTGGCGGCCCACACCACGCTGGACCGCGACGTCGCGGCGGGCGAACTGGTGTGCCTCGACGACCTGGCCGACCCCAGCGACGTCCTCCTCGACGCCTGGCGCCACGCCCGCACGCACCTGTGAACGATCGGACCCAGTGACATGCCGGACATCTACACCCTGTTGGCGTTCCTCGCCGCCATCGCGGTACTCGTACTCCTCATCGCGCGCTTCAAGGTCCACCCCGTGGCCACGCTGTTCATCGTGGTCGTGGCCCTCGGCCTCGTCCTGGGCATGGGCGGTACGGGGACCATCGAACTCGTCACGACGGGCTTCGGCAACACCCTCGCCAGCGTGGGGCTGCTGATCATCTTCGGCTGCGTGCTCGGCAAGATGCTCGAACTGAGCGGCGCGGCCCTGAAGATCACCGAGACCGCGCTGAAGCTGTTCTCCCAGAACAAGGTGCCCTGGGCCATCGCCCTCGCCTCGACCGTCCTGGGCATCCCCCTCATCGCCGACACCGCGGTCGTCATGCTCATCCCGATCGTCTCCGCCCTGGCCTACCGCACGGGCATCTCGATGATGAAGCTGGGGCCGATCCTCTACCTCGGCGCCTACGTCATGACCTCGGTCGTCCCGCCCGGGCCCGGCCCGCTCGCCTCCGCGTCCCTGCTCGGCGTCAGCACCGGCGAGGCCATCCTCTACGGCCTCATGGTGGGCATCCCCGGCGTCGCCGCCGCGACGGTCTACCTGTCGCGGACCAGGACGCACGTGCCGCCCAAGCCCGAGTTCGTCGAACACCTGGCCGCGGGCTCCGGCGGACCCGCCGCCGGCCCCTCCGGCGGCACCGACTCCGGCACCGGCTCCGCCACCGGTACCGAGGCACCGGCCACGGTGGGCCTGTTCGGCTCCCTGGTGCCGATCCTGGCCCCCATCGCCCTCATCGTCTTCGCCTCCCTGGCCGGCCCGGCGCTCCCCGAGGGGGCCCGGACCACCGAGGCCGTCCTGTTCGTCGGCGAGCCGACGGTGGCGCTCTTCCTCGCCTGCCTCCTGGCCCTGCCGCTGTTCCGCGGCCGCTGGCACGACAAGTCCACCCTCAACGACCTGTTCGAGGCGGGCCTGCGCATCGCCGCGATGCCCATCGCCCTCACCGGCGTCGGCGGGGCGCTGGCCACCATCATCCGGGAGACCGGCGTGGCCGAGAGCGTCGCCTCGGGCATCGAGAGCACCGGTCTGTCGCCGGTCATCATCCCGTTCCTGGTCGCCGCCGCGGTGTGCACGATCACCGGCTCCAACATCCTGGGCGTCATGACCTCGGCGGCCATCATGCAGCCCCTGGTGCCCGAACTCGACCTGGCGCCCATCGTGGTCTACCTGGCCTGCGCGACCGGCGCCCAGATCATGAAGCACGCCAACTCGTCCGGGTTCTGGGTCACCACGACGCTGTCCAACATGACGGTGGGCCAGGGCATCCGGTCGATCGGAGTGGCCTCGCTCATCTCCGGCGTCACCGGGTTCGCCGTGCTCAACGTCATGATCGCGGCCGGCGTCGTCTAGGCGGCGCTCCTCGGGGCCTCCGCTTCACCGGGGTCCGCCCGCGCCGCCCACAGGAGACCGCGGACGCCCGAACAACCCCAGGGCCGGGGCCCGGTTCCGGCAACAGGGCCCCGCCCGACCCCCGTTTCCCACGGGGCGGTACCGGCGCACCCGGCCACCGGGCCGCACGGCGCGCCGGTACCGTCCCACCAGCCCGACCCGACCACAGGAGGACACATGGCGACCCTCGGCGTGATCGCCGACGATCTCACGGGAGCGACCGACGTCGCGATCGCCCTCACGGCCGCCGGCCACCGGACCACGGTCGTCCTGGGCGCCGACGCCCCCGACGGCGAGGACGGCGTCGCCGGTGCCGCCGACGGGGCCGACGCCGTCGTCGTGGCCCTGAAGTCGCGCACCATGCCCGTCGACGCGGCGGTCGAGGTCTCGCTGGACGCCCTCGCCCGGCTGCGGCGCGCGGGGTGCGAGCGGTTCTACGTCAAGTACTGCTCGACCTTCGACTCGACCCCGGACGGCAACATCGGACCGGTCTCGGAGGCGGTGCTCGAAGCCCTCGGCGAGGACGTCACGGTGATCGCACCGGCCTTCCCCGCCAACGGGCGCACCGTCTACCGGGGCCACCTCTTCGTGGGGGACGACCCCCTGGACGAGTCCCCGATGCGCCACCACCCGCTCACGCCCATGACCGACTCCAGCCTCCTGCGCCTGCTCGCCCCGCAGGTCGGCGGCGGCGAGGACGACGTCGCGCTGGTCCCCTGGCCGGTGGTGGCCGAGGGGGCCGACGCCGTGCGCGACGCCATCGCCCGCGCGGGCGCCGGCGGGGCCCGGTTCGTGGTCGTGGACGCCCTGACCGACGCCGACCTGCGCACGCTCGCCCGCGCGACGCGGGACCTGCGCCTGCTGACCGGCGGCAGCGCCCTCGCCCAGGGGCTCACCGGCCCCCACGGCTCCGGCCACCTGCCGCTCACCCCGCCCGAGGGGCCGCGCGTGGTGCTCTCGGGCAGCGCCTCGCGGGCGACCCAGGGCCAGGTGCGCCACGCGCTCGCCGGGGGCGGGGGGCACCACCTGCTCCCGGCGGACCTGCGGGAGGGCTTCGAGGCGACGGTGTCGGCGGCCGTGGCCCGCGCCCTGGAGGGCGGCGCGTCCCCGTTCGTGGTGTACGCGACCGCCGCGCCCGAACACGTCGTGGACACCGCGGACGCGCCGCTGATCGAGGAGGCGCTGGCCGAGATCGCCGAGCGCCTGGTCGACGCGGGAGTGCGCGCGCTCCTCGTGGCGGGGGGCGAGACGAGCGGCGCCGTCGTGCGGCGCCTGGGCGTGGCGTCGCTGGCGCTGGGACCGGAGATCGACCCGGGCGTCGCGTGGACGCTCGGCCACAGGGACGGCGAGGACATCCAGCTGATGCTCAAATCCGGCAACTTCGGCCGTGAGGACCTGTTCGTCCGAGCCTGGGAGGGGGGCAAGTGAACCGTGAAGCGCGCGAGGCCGCCCGGGAGCTGTGCGCGGTGGGGCGCCGCGCCGTCGATCTGGGGCTCAGCCCCGGGGCCTCGGGCAACGTGTCCGCGCGTGCCGGGGGACTGACGCTGATGAGCCCCACGGGGGTCTCCCTGCGCGACCTGGAACCCGAGGGCCTGTCCGTCCTGGACGAGGCGGGGGAGCACGTCGCAGGCCCGCGCCCCTCCAAGGAGTTCCCCCTCCACCTGGCGATGTACCGGCGGGTCGGGGACGCGGGAGCCGTCGTCCACCTGCACTCGCCCCACGCCTCGGCGGCCTCGTGCCTGCCCGCCTGGTCGGAGGCGTCCGCGCTGCCGCCCGTCACGCCCTACCTGGTCATGCGGGTCGGCCAGGCGCCCCTGGTGCCCTACGCGGCACCAGGCAGCGACCGGCTCGCCGACAACCTGGCCTGCCTGCCCGGCCGGTTCCGCGCGGCCCTGCTCGCCAACCACGGTTCGGTCGTGGCCGCCGCCGACCCGGGGGCCGCCCTGGACGGCGCCATCGAGCTGGAGGAGGCCTCGCGCATCGTCGTGTCGCTGCGGGGGAGCGAGTTCTCGGTGCTCTCGGCCGAGGACGTGCGCGAACTGACCGAGCGCTACGGCACCGCATGGGACCTGTGACCCCGCACCCGGGGTGACCGCTCCGCCCTCCGCCCGCCCCGTTCGTGAGGGCGGCGGGGCCGTCCGGGAGGCCGGGGCCCTCGCCCGCCCCGGCCCGGGGACCGGGGCCGCCGCCCGCCGCGCCCTTCGGGGCGGCCTGGGGGCGGGCCCGCCCGGACCCGGGCCGGAGCGCGGGTCCCGGGGAACACCGCCTAGTGGCGGGCGTACACCCGGCGCAGGGGCGAGGCGGTGACGCCGTGTGCGACCACGCTGGCCGTGACGGCCAGGCTGACGGCCGCGAACAGGCGCGGGTCGTGCACGCCCTCGTGGGCCGAGTGCGCCGCGTAGAAGAGCGCGCTGACGCCCATCGGGCCGAACCACCCGGCGAAGGCGGCGTCGCGCGGGCGCAGGCCCAGGGGCCGGGTCAGCGCCATCAGCGCGGGAGGACGCCGCAACAGCAGCACGGCCAGGACGAAGACGAGCGCGGCCGGTCCGAAGCCGATCCACTCCCGCCACGGCAGGGCCACGCCCAGCAGGACGAACACGGGCAGGGCCAGATAGCGGTTGACCGCCTCGTCGATGTTCTGCTGCGGGCCGCGCTCGCCCCTGCGCACCGTCCAGTTGTAGGCCAGTCCCGCGACGAAGACGGCGAGCACGCCGCCCACCCCGACCAGCCGCGCCACCCCGAGCACGGCGACGGCGAGCAGCAGCGTGAAGACCAGGGAGGGGCCCTCCTCCAGCTCCCGGTGGCGGGTGGCCGACTCCATCGCCTTCCCCGCCGCCGCTCCCAGGACCACGCCCAAGGCCGCGGCTCCCAGGATCTCCCACACCAGGCGCCCCGCCACGTCGCCGGGACCGGCGAACGGCAGTGCGACGGCCACCGCGACCCCGACCAGGGCCAGGGCGAGCCCGTCGTTGGCCCCGCTCTCCCCCGTGAGGAGCTTGCGCAGGCGCTCGGACAGGTCGCGCTGGGCGGGCTTGCCGGTCACCACCGACGCGGCGAGCACCGGGTCGGTGGGGCACAGGCAGGCGCCCACCAGCGCAGCCAGGGCCACGGGGAGGCCGAGCAGCAGCGCCGCGGCGCCGGTCACGGCCGCCGCGACCGGCATGACGACGCACAGCAGCAGCGCCAGCGGGACCACCAGTCCGCGCAGCGAGGTCGCCGGGAACCGCAGCGCGGCCGTCATGACCGAGGCCGCCAACAGGACGCGGGTCCCCTCCAGGAGGAGGGTGTCCCGCGTCCCCGCCGACAGCGGTACCAGGTCGAGCACGTAGGGACCCAGGGCCACGCCGAGCAGCAGGGCGAGCAGCGGCTCGCTCAGGGGCAGCTCCCGGAAGCGGTCGCTGAACAGGGCGAGGAGCACACTGAGCGTGCCGATAGCCGCGTACGCCAAGGGGAGCGGTTCCATGGGTCTCCTCTGCTGCCTCGGGTTCGTGTCGGGTACGGAGTCGTGTGCACCCCTACCTCCGCCGCAGCAGGTTAATCGCCGCGGGCACCTCCGTACCGGACCCCGGACCGGGAGGGCGCGAGCCGCCTCCGGTCGGCCGGAGGCGCCCTCGCTCCGCCGGCCGCTCCTCCCCGCGCTTGTCCGCCTCCGACCGGACGTGCCCCCGTCCGACCGGCCCAAGAAGATACCGGTGTGACACGAGGGATCTGGCCCCCCGGTGACCGTGTGCTCGTGGCGGGTCCGGAGCGCCGCGCCCCGCCACGAGCCCACGGTCACGGTGAGGGGGACGGTCCCGCCGGTGCCGGCACACCGGCGAGACCGAGTATGAGGTCGCGGACCTCGGTGGCAGCGACGCGGTCCCGGGCGGACCCGGGGTCGGAGCACAGCACCAGGGGGCCCTCGTCGGGGTCCTCGTGGGCGCGCCCGTGGGTGCCGCGCACACAGCCCGGGTCGAGCGGGACCACGTTCATGGCGTAGCGCAGACCGACCTTCTTGCGGACGAGGTTGGCCGCCGCGCGCGCCCCGACCCACCGGTCGTCGGGGTCCAGGAAGAGCTCGGCGGGGTCGTAGCCCGGCTTGCGGTGGATGTCCACGCCCCGCGCGAAGTCCGGCGCCGCCTCGTCGCGCAGCCAGTAGTAGTAGGTGAACCAGGCGCCCGGGCCGGCCACGAGGGTGAGCTCGCCCGAGCGCTCGTGGTCCAGCCCGTGCTCCGCCTGCCCGTCGCGGTCCAGGACCAGGTCCACCCCCTCCACCCCGGCCAGGAGGCGGGCGACCCCCGCTACGTCGCCGGGGTCGCGGACGTAGACGTGGGCGCACTGGTGGTCGGCCACCGCGAAGGCGCGCGACTCCCACGGGTCCAGGTACTCCATTCCGTGCTGGGTGTACACCTCCAGCAGTCCGGCCTCCCGCAGCACCCGGTTGACGTGCACGGGCCTGTCGGCGGGGGTGATGCCGTACTCGCTGAGGACCAACACGGCGGTGCCCGAGCGCTCGGCGTCGTCCAGCAGGGGCGCCAGGGCCGCGTCCAGGTCGGCCACCGCCCGGCGGGCCTGCTCCGAGTGGGGGCCGTACCGTTGCAGGTCGTAGTCCAGGTGGGGGACGTAGCACAGGGTCAGGTCGGCCCGGGGCATCAGCCTGCGGGTCGCGGCCACGATCCACTCGGTGGAGCGGATCGAGGCGGTCGGCCCCCAGTAGTGGAAGAGCGGGAAGGGGCCCAGCTCCGCGGTCAGCTCGTCATGCAGGGCGGGCGGACGGGCGTAGCAGTCGGGGGACTTGCGCCCGTCGGCGTGGTAGACCGGCCTGGGCGTGACCGTCCAGTCGGTGCTGGCGCCCATGGCGTACCACCAGCACACGTTCGCGGTGCGAAAGCCCGGCCGGCGGCGCCGGGCGGTCTCCCACACCTTCTCGCCCTGGACCAGGCGGTTGTGCTGGCGCCACAGGTACACCTCGCCCAGGTCGCGGAAGTACCAGCCGTTGCCGACGGCGCCGTGCCCCGCGGGGGTCCGGCCGGTCAGGAACGTGGACTGGACGGTGCAGGTGACGGCGGGCAGGACGGTCTCCAGCGGGGCCTGCCAGCCCTTCTCGGCCACGGCCCGCAGCCGGGGCGCGTGCCGTAGCAGCCGGGGCGTGAGCCCGACCGCGTCGACCACGAGCAGGCGCGGTTCCTCCGTCGGCATGCGGGGTTTCCCTTCGGTTCGGGGGTGTCAGAGGACGGTCAGGCCGAGGTCGGTCAGGCGGTCGCGGGCCCAGGCCACCTCGGCGGCGATGCCCTCGGTGAGCCCCTTCCGGTCGGCGGGGCGCAGTTCCTCGGGCAGCACCGACCAGGTGTAGGTCTCCACCTCCACGTGGTCGGTGCGCGCGCCGCCGGGCCCCAGCAGGTGGCGCAGGGTCTCGGTGAGGTGGCCGGTGGTCCCGCGCAGCGGGGCGGCGGCGGGGGCGTGCAGGGGCACGTGGAAGTGGGTGCGCCAGGGCGCGTCCCCGGCCAGGGGAGCGGCTCCGCCCAGGGCCTCGTGCAGGTCGTCGCGGCCCTCCCCGGCGCCGTCCTCACCGCGTGCGCGCGTCTGGTGCAGGAAGCGGTCCTCGGCGAAGGCGGCGAGGGCCCCGCGCGCGGCCGGA
Organism: Glycomyces fuscus; assembly: GCA_002529455.1. GTDB lineage: Bacteria > Actinomycetota > Actinomycetes > Streptosporangiales > Streptosporangiaceae > Nocardiopsis > Nocardiopsis fusca. Next base: position 51,252 of record NYMS01000003.1, on the reverse strand, counting down.
TCGTCCGGGTCGGGGACCTCCACGGCCGCCGACGCCTGGGCCTTGACCACGGACAGGCCCGCGGCGCGGAGCCGGTCCAGGGCCGCCCCCGGCTCCTCGAAGGCCGTCGCGAGGTGGCAGGTGTCCAGGCACACGCCCAGGTGCGGCGGCAGGTCCTTGAGCAGGCGGGCCGCGTCCCGGGTGGTCTCGACGACGCACCCGGGCTCGGGTTCCAGCCCCACCCGCACCGGCCGCCCCCGCCGTGCCAGGTCCTCCAGGGCCTCGGAGAGTTCGGCCAGGTGGGCGCGGGCGGCGGCGAGGCGGTCGGGGCCCCACGGTTCGCGCCAGGCCAGGGGAAGGGTGGAGACGCTGCCCCGCGCGGCGTCGTCGGGGAGCAGCCGCGCCAGCACCCGGGCACAGTCCACCGTGTAGTCCAGCCTGGCCCGGTCGGTCCAGTCGGGGTGGTACACGGCCCGCTTGACCACGGGCGCGTGGAACCCGGTGTAGGGGAAGGCGTTGAGGGTCACCGTCTCCAGCCCCGCGGCCCCCAGCTCCGCGCGCAGCCGGTCGGTCAGGCGCGGGTCCGCCGCCAGCTCCCGGGCCAGCGGGGCGGGCAGCCACAGCCCCAGGCCGAGCCGGTCCGTGCCCAGGGCCTCGCGCACGCCGCCGCCGTGGACGCGGATCTGGCGCAGGACGCCGTCCAGGTCCTCGGCCGGGTGCACGTTGGTGCAGTAGGCGAGGTGGACGACCGTGCCGTCGGGGTGGCGCAACCTCACGCGGCACCTCCGCCCGCGCGCTCGCCGCGCAGCACCGAGTTCCCGGAGTAGGTCGCGGTGTGGTCGGTCCCGTGCACGTCGTCCAGCAGCAGGCGCCCGCTGCGGCCGTAGAACTCGACGGGGTTGTCCCACAGCACCCGTTCGACGTCGCGGTCGGTGAAGCCCGCGGCGAGCATGGCCTCGCCGGTGCGCAGGGTGGCGAGCGGATCGCTGCGGCCCCAGTCGGCGGCCGAGTTGACCACCATCCGCTCCGGGCCCCACTCCGACAGGACGCGGACCATGCGCTCCGGGCTCATCTTGGTGTCGGGGTAGATGGAGAAGCCCAGCGTGCACCCCGACTCGTGCACCATGGCCACGGTGGCCTCGTTGAGGTGGTCCACGAGCACCCGCTCGGGCGGAAGGCCCGACTCGGCGACCAGCTGGAGGGTGCGGCGGGTCCCCTCCACCTTGTCGCGGTGCGGGGTGTGCACCAGGACGGGCAGCCCGAACTCCCCGGCCAGCTCCAGCTGGTGGCGGAAGACCCGCTCCTCCTCGGCGGTGCGGGAGTCGAAGCCCACCTCGCCGACCGCCACCACGCCGTCCTTGGCCAGGTAGCGGGGAAGCAGGTCCAGCACCCCCGCCAGGCGGGGGTCGTTGGCCTCCTTCGGGTTGAGCGCGATCGCGCAGTGGTGGCGGATCCCGAACCGCTCGGCCCGGAACCGCTCCCAGCCCACGAGGCCGTCGAAGTAGTCGCGGAACGAGCTCACACCGGTCCGGGGCTGGCCCAGCCAGAACGACGGCTCGACCAGCGCGCGCACTCCGGCGGCGTACATCGCCTCGTAGTCGTCGGTGGTGCGCGAGGTCATGTGGATGTGCGGGTCGAAGATACGCATCACGCCTCCGTTCGGTGGATGTCCAGGCGGGCCGCCTGCCCGGGGAAGTGCCGCAGCACGAGGCGGACGTCGGCGGGGACCGGCCGCCCCGCCAGGATCCGCTCCTCGGCGTGGTCGGCGCACATGCGCGCCAGCTCCTCGTCGGCGCGGTCAGGCAGCCCGGCCGCCGACCCCAGCGGCACCCCGGTGAACAGGCACTTGAGGATCCCCTGGCGCCAGGAGCCCGCGTCGAGCAGGGCCGTCGCCGCGCTGGCGGCCGCGGCCGCGACCAGCCGGGTGTCGTTGGTGCGCATCGCGTCGGCCAGCAGCTCGCGCGCCGCACCGGCCAGCTCCTCCCGGCCGGTGCCGAGCACGTCGAGCACGTCGAGGCCCCGCAGGACGGCGCGCCGCTCACCCGCGTCACCGTGGTGGTACAGGTCGCGGACCTCCCGGGCCAGCTCCGGCGGGTCCAGGACCCCGGCCAGCGAGGCCAGCAGCTCCACGCGCACCATGTCCTCCAGGGTCGGCCCGGCCACCCCGTCGGGGTCGCCGGACGGACCGGACCCCCGTGCCACGCTCCTGGCCGCCGCGGGGAACAGCACGGCGATCCGGGCGGGCCGGTCCCGCACCCGGGCGACCTGGGAGGCGAGGGCCCCGCGCGCCGCGGCCGTGTCCAGGAAGGCGTACTCCCCGCTCACACGTCCGCCCTCCGCGCACGGGAGGCGGCCAGGGCACGGGTGAGCGCGCGGATCGACCGCTCGGCCACCAGGGGGGCGGCGTGCCCGTGGCGGGGCAGCTCCACCGACGCCAGGCCCCGGTAGCCGACCTCCTCCAGGGCGCCCAGGACCCCGGGCAGGTCGATCTCGCCGTCGCCGAACTCCAGGTGCTCGTGCACGCCCGGCCGCATGTCGTCCAACTGGACGTTGGCGATCAGGTCACCGGCGCGCCGGACGGCGCCCTCGGGGCCGTCCGGTTCGTTGCACACGCCGTGCCCGACGTCCACCGTCACCCGCAGGCGCGGCGGGTCGCCCAGCCGTTCGCGCAGCTCCAGCGCGTCGGCCACCCGTTCGGCGAACATGCCGGGCTCGGGTTCGAACGCGCAGTCCACGCCGAGGTCGTCGGCGGCGGCCAGGACCCGCTCCACACCGGAGGTCAGCCGCGACCAGCCCCGCTCCCGGCCCACCCCCGCCGGGAGGACGCCCGACCAGAAGGAGACGGCTTCGGCCCCCAGGCCGTCGGCGATGCGCACCGCGCGGCGCAGCAGGTCCACCCGCAGCTCGGCGCCCTCGTCCGAGACCAGGGTGGGCTCGTGCTTGCGGCGCGGGTCCATCAGGTAGCGGGCGCCGGTCTCCACGACCACCGCCAGGCCCAGTTCGGTCAACCGCCGACCGATCCGGGCCGTGCGCGTGAAGGCGTCCGGCGCGAAGGGGTCCAGGTGCGGGTGGTCCAGCGTCAGCCCCACCCCCTCGTAGCCGAGGTCGGCGATGACGGCCAGCGCGTCGTCCAGCCGGTGGTCCCAGAAGCCGTTGGTGCCGTATCCGAACCTCACGTGAACGACACCGCCCTGGACGCCCGCGCCGCCACGGGCGCGCCGACGGCCAGCGCGCACGCGACGTTGGGCGCGCCGTACCCGGCCAGCAGGGCCGCCTGGAGCGGGATCATCCCCTGGATGCCCGCACCCGTCGCCGCGCGCGCGTGGTGCGCCTCGGGCTCGACCAGCGCCCGGACCTGGGCGGACCCCACCCCCAGTGCGAAGACCCCCGCGAGCGACCCCGCCAGGATCCTCCCCGCGGCACCGACCGCCGCGCGCCCGCGGGCGGGCCGGACGGGCGCGGCGGCGAGCGCGGCGCCGACCAGGGTGCACAGCAGTGCCCCCGCCGCGACGCGGGGCCGTGTCCCGTGCACCTCGCCCCGGCTCAGGGCGGTCACCCCGAGCGTGTGGACGGCCAGCGCCAGCGCCGGTCTGGCCGCGTCGGCGGGACGCGCGCCCGCGCCCAGCAGCACGTCCAGCCCCCGAGCCGCCGCCATGCCCAGCGGGGCCAGCGGAGTCCGCTTGAGGAGGAGGTCGTAGCCCCACACGGTGGCCGCCAGGGCTGTGGCCACCCCCGCGGCCCGGCGCCCGCCCGCCGCCGCGGCCACACCCACGCCGGTCACGGTCAGCCCCGAGGCGACGGCCAGGGCCTCGCCGGGGCGCACCGCCCCGGAGGGGATGGGGCGTTCGGGGCGTTCGACCGCGTCCACCTCCCGGTCGGCGTAGTCGTTGAGGGCCATGCCCGCCCAGTACAGGCAGACCGAGGCCGCGGGCAGCGCCCAGGCCCCGGGACCGCGCAGGCCGCCCGCCGCCGCGGCACCGGCCAGGGTGTCGCCGGGAACGCTCAGCGCCGCGGGCAGGCGCACCAGTCTCGCCAGGTCGCGTGCTCTCATTCGGTCTCCTCCTCCGGTGCCGCGCACCAGGACGTCAGGGTCCGCCACTGTTCGGCGAGGCCGTGTTCACGGGTGCCCACGGGATCCTTGAAGAAGAACGCCAGTTCCGGCAGGGGGCCGGCCCGGCCCTGGCGGTGGGCGCGGGCGGTCAGCCGCGCCAGGTCCAGCACCAGGGGAGCCGCCAGCGCGGAGTCGTAGCCCGACCAGGTGAACTGCAGGGTCATGCGGGCTCCCAGGAACCCCTCGAACGAGACGTGGTCCCAGGCGACCTTGGTGTCCCCCAGGTCGGGGACGTAGTCGATGTGCAGGGGCCCGTCCGGCCCGTGTCCGAGCATGTGCTCCAGCCCCCGGGACTTGGACGCGAGCTTGCTCTGGGCGTTGGCCGGGTCGGCCAGGGTGGCGCCGTCGCCGCCGCCGAGCAGGTTGACCGAGGACCACGAGCGCACGTGCAGCGCCCGGGCGGCGAACATCGGCGCCAGCGCGCTCTTGACCAGGGTCTCCCCGGTCTTGCCGTCGGACCCGGCCCACGGCACGCCCGAGCGCTCGGCGAGCGGCGCCAGGGCGGGCAGCCGGGGCCCGGTGTTGGGCGTGAACTCCACGAACGCGCAGCCCGCGCGCAGGGCCGCGTACGCGTACGCGGAGCTGGCCGGGATCCGCGCGGTCCCGGCGTCCAGGGCCGCCTCCAGGGCGTCGGCGTCGGTGTGCTCGGGGTGCGTGCCGGGCCGGGGCTCGGTGCTGGACAGGTCCACCACCACGACGCGTTCGAGCGCCTCCCGCCGGGCGAACTCGCGCAGGTCCGCCTCCAGGCGGTCCACGTCCCGGCGCCCCACTCCGGCGGAGGCGGCGTCCAGGCCGCGGCGCAGGCGGTGCTCGGTCCGGTCCAGCTCGTCGGCGAGGGCCGGCGGCAGGTGCGCGGGCAGCACCCCCGCACGGGCCAACCGCTCGGCGCTCTCGCCCAGGCGGACCCCGGAGACGTCGTGGCCGCCGAAGACCAGGTCACCGATCCCGGGCAGGCGCGCCGGGGCGAACTCGGGGCGCTCGGTCACGCACCCCGTCCGCCCCGACGCGCCGGACCGCACCGCGAGGGCTCCCAGGACGGCGGTGGTCGCCACCGACCCCCGTGCTCCGATCAGCCATACTCCGACTCGCGTCAACGCATGCTCCCTTCTCCGTGCCGTCGGGTGTTGCGGGAACGGCGTGGTCACCGGTCACTGGTCGCCGCCGTCTTCCTCCGGTGCGCCGCCGCCCTCGCCGCCCTCCGCGCCGTCGGGGCCCAGGGCGCCGCTGCCGGGCGCGGCGGGCAGGTACAGGTGGACGTGGCCGTGGCCGGACTCGACGCTGACCATGTCCAGCTGGGTGGCCGCCACGGACCAGCCGCGGACCGCCTGGGTGCGCAGGTCGCCGGCGAGCTCCAGCAGCTCCGCCCGCTGCGCGTCCGGCGCGCGCTGGGCGTTGGAGTAGGCGACGACCGCGGACCCCAGCAGGTCCACGGCGTTGGACAGCCCCGCGTGCGTGACGTTGTGGCCGGTGTTCCCGGACGGGGCGTCCTCGAAGTGGACCGCCGCCTCGTGGACGGTCTCCAGCCAGGAGTCGACCTCCCCGGCGTCGGGGGCGTCCCCGGCGGGGGTGGAACCGTCGGGCGGTACGGCCGCGTCCAGGCTCTCCACCACGGGCACCAGCTGCCCGTGCGCGGCGCTGGCGCGCTCGACGAGCCGGTCGACCTGCGCGCGGTCGCGCTCCTGCGCGGAGGCCTGGAGTTCGGCGACGCGCGCCGGGTCGGGGGCGGTGTGGTCGTCACCGGTGAAGGTGAGGACGAGGACGCCGACGAGGGCGGCGACCACCAGGACGGATCCGGCGGTCAGCCACCAGGTGGGCCCGGGCGGGGGAGCCTTCGTCGCCTCGCGGGACGGGTCGGGGGAGGAGGGGGCCTTCTTGGCGGACACCGTGACACCTTCTTCTCGTCGTACCTGGGGGCCGGACGCCGCGGTGCCGCGCTTGTTTCCGGCGGGGCGCCACCGCGGGGGGCGGCGGGGCCGGCCGGAACCGGCCCCGCCGTGGTCACGGGACCCCCGGCGGACGCCGCCCCCACCAGGGGTCGGGTGTCCGCCGGAGGCGTCCCGTCACTCGTCGTCGATGAGCGGACGCAGCCTGTCGGCCAGCTCCAGCAGCTCCTCCCTGGCGGCCTCGTCGGCGACCGCCTCGGCCACCTCGACGAACCGGTCCAGGGCGCGTGTGGCCTGCCCGGTACGGCCGACGTCCAGGTGGTGTTCGGCCAGTTCCAGCTGCGGGGTCAGCCGACGCGCCTCGGACACGGTCAGCGCGCCGTCGGCCTCCAGGGCGTCGACGCGCTCCTGGACCTCGGCGAACGTGACCGGTTCGACCGCGTCCAGCTCCTGGACCCGGACGTCGCGGAAGAGCACCCGGTCGGCGTCGCCGTGGTTCTGCAACCCGATGTGGCCCGAGGCCAGGTCGCGTGCCGGATCGGTGCTCTCGAACTCGTTCACCAGCTCCCCGTTGATCCACACGCGGATCACCGGGTCGGCCACCTCGATCTCCATCTCGTTCCACTCGCCGACCCGCGCGGGGTGGGAGTCGGCCGCCTGGAAGCCGTAGACGGCGCCGGTCCGGTGGATCGGGTCGCCGTCGGGCGCCCCGTAGCCGTCGATCTGGACCTCGTAACCCTCCTCGACGGCGACCCAGGGGTCGTCCCCGGGGTCGGGGAAGCCGACGAAGACACCGGAGTTGTCCGACTCCTCCGAAGCGAGGAAGTCCAGCTTCAGCCGGTAGGACTCCATCTCCGTCTCGTGCCAGAGCAACCCCATGCCGCCCTGGGTCTCCAGGGCGCAGCCCTCGCCGCCGTCGACGACGCCGAAGCCGCCCGGGCCCGCCATGGCCCATCCGTCGAGTGACGTGCCGTCCCACAGGGGGGTGTAGCCGTCCTCGGCCTCGGGCGGGGCGCACTCCGGCGGCTCGGTGCCGCCCGCCTCGACCGTGATGGTGGCGCTCGCGGAGGCCCCGGTGCCGCCGTCGCCGTCCGTGGCCACGGCGCTGACCTCGTACTCGCCCGCGGCGGCCCCCTGCCAGGTAGCCGTGTACGGGCCCTCGGTCACCGTGGCGACGACCTCGCCGTCCACGAGGAAGTCCACCTTCTCCACACCGGCCTCGGCGTGGTCGGTGACCTCGGCGGAGAGGGGGACGTCCTCGCCCTCCTCGAAGACCGCGCCGTCCCGCGGGCTGGTCAGCTCGGTCGCGGGACCGTGCTCCCCGTGGCCGTCCAGGACCGCCTCGAAGTAGTTGACGTTGAACAGGCCGTCCTCGACGGAGGGGCCCTCACCGTCGAAGACCAGGTACAGCGTGAAGGTCTCGCCGGGGTCGGTGACGTCCATGGTCACGTCGGTCCACTCCTGCCAACCGCCGGTGGAGGGCACGCCGACGCTGCCGAGCAGCTCGCCGTCGGGAGCGTTCATACGCGCCTCGATCGTTCCGCCCGCCCCGGCGGAGGCGACCCGGAACTCCATCCGCTCGACCCCGGCCAGGTTGGTCGTGTCGTAGGACGTCCAGTCGCCGTGGCCGATGTGGCTGACGTTGACCAGGCCGCCCTCGGCGTCCGTGGTGGGTTCGGTCCGGACCCCCTCGCTGTCGGTGAAGTACTGGGCCTGTGTCCGGGCGGGCTTGAGGGTGACCCCGTCGCTTCCGGTGAGGCCGGGCGCCCCGTCCCCGCCGGAGTCGGTGTACTCGGCCTCCAGCACCCAGAAGATGTTCATGTCGTGCCCGTGGCCTCCGTCGACCTCGGTGAGGCTGACGTCCTCGCAGCTGTCGTACTGGGTCCAGGGGTGGGCGTGCCGGTCGTGGCCGAGCGAGGCCGTGACCGCGACGTCGCCGCAGTCGATGCCCTCGCCCACGGAGCCGTCCTCGGCGTCCGCCACGTCCACGGTGAAGGGGATCTCGTCGCCCCAGTGGAAGAACTGGCCGTCCCGCGGGGTCCGGAAGGAGACCTCGGGTGCGGTGTTGCCCGCGGTGACCGTCGTGGTGGCCGTCCCCGTGCGCCCCTCGGAGTCGGTGACGGTCAGCACGACCGTGTACTGGCCCGCCTCCTCGAAGGTGTGGGTGGGCGAGACCTCGGTCGAGGTCTGGCCGTCGCCGAACGACCACGCGTACTCCACGGGCAGGCCGCCGGGGTGGTGGGAGCCCTCCGCGGAGAACTCCACCTCCAGCGGGGCCGGTCCCGAGGTCGTGGAGGCGCTGATGTCGGCGACCGGGGTGGTCCCGCCGCCGGTGTAGTCGATGCGCGACAGCGCCGAGTCGTCGGCCCCGCCGAAGTAGCCGGACCCGTACTCCAGCACGTACAGGGAGCCGTCCGGGCCGAACTCCATGTCCATGGGGTTGGCCAGGCCGATGTTCGGGACGGTCTCGGTGATGTCCAGGACCTCGCCGTCGTCGCCCAGGTGCACCTGCTTGATCCAGTCGCGGTCCCACTCGTAGAACAGCGGGATGCCGTCGTAGTACTCGGGCCACTTGGTGTCCGACTCCAGTTCGGGGTCGAACCGGTAGGCCGGGCCGCCCATCGGGGCGCCGCCGCCCGTGCCCAGCTGCGGGAACTCCTCCGACTCCTCGTAGCTGTACCAGATCGAGGCGGGGGTGACGGGGGGCAGTTCCTCCAGGCCGGTGTTGCGCGGGGAGTCGTTCACCGGCGCGGCGCAGTCGAACGCTTCTCCGGAGGCCCCGGCCTCGAAGTCGTAGTCGACGAACGCGCTGTTGTCGCCGATGCAGTAGGGCCAGCCGATGTTGGCGGGCTCGGTGATGGCGTGCCAGGAGACCGTGTTCTGCGGTCCCCGTTCGGGGTCGGGCTCGTTGGCGTCGGGCCCGTAGTCGCCCAGGTAGACGGTGCCGTCCTCCTTGTCCACCGTGAACCGGAACGGGTTGCGCAGGCCCATGGCGTAGATCTCGGGCCGGGTCCGCTCGCCGCTGTACTCCTGCGGCGGGAAGAGGTTGCCCTCGGGGATCTCGTAGCCGCCGTCGTCGGTGGGCGTGATCCGCAAGAGCTTGCCGCGCAGGTCGTTGGTGTTGGCCGAGCTGCGCTGGGCGTCGAAGGCGGGGTTGCGCGACCCGCGCTCGTCGATGGGCGTGTAGCCGTCCGACCCGAACGCGCTGGTGTCGTCGCCCGTGGCCAGGTAGAGGTTGCCCTCGGCGTCGAAGTCGATGTGGCCGCCGACGTGGCAGCACATGCCCCGGTCGGTCCCGACCTCCAGCAGGACCTTCTCGCTGTCCAGGTCCAGGGCGGGGGAGTCCCCGTCCGTGAACTGGAAGCGGGAGAGGTTGTTGTGGCCCTCGTAGGGCTCGAAGTCCTCCGGGGAGCCGTCCGCGGGCGCCTCACCCGGTGGGACGCCCTCGATCACGGGCGCGTAGTACAGGTACACCCACCCGTTCTCCTCGAAGTCCGGATCCAGGGCGATGCCCTGGAGCCCGTCCTCGTCGTGGTTGTACACCGGGACCCGGGCGATCAGCTCGGTGGTGTGGGTGTCCGGGGACCACAGCCGCACCTCGCCGCCGCGGGTGATGTGCATCACGCGTCCGTCGGGCAGGACCGCCAGGCCCATGGGTTCGCCCACGGCGTCCTCGCCCTGCGCGAGGGTGACCTTCTCGAAGTTGTCCCACCGCGTGGCGCCGCAGTCGCCCTCGGCGGTTCCGGCCGCCCACCGCAGTCCGCCGAGCAGGTGCCGGGTGAACTCCGGTTCGGAGTAGGACCCGGCGGTGTGGCCGCCGCCGGTGTACCAGGACCGGCCGCCGTCGTAGGCCTGACACCAGGCGATGGGGTGGTCCCACCCCATCTGGCCCCCGGGATCGACCTGGTCGGCGTAGGAGTCCTCGTCGAGCCCGGCCAGGACGTGCACCTCACCGCGGGGGGACAGGTCGAAGTCGTACCACTCGTCGCGGCGTTCCCAGCTGGCCGGCAGGTGCTCGGTGGAGGGGTGGACCCTGTCGTTGACCACCACCCGGGCGTCCTGTGTGCCGGGCGGGTGGCTGGAGAAGTAGCCGCCGACGAGGTCGCCGTACCACTCCCAGTCGTAGTGGGTGTCGGAGGCGGAGTGCACGCCGACGAAGCCGCCGCCGCCCTGGACGTAGCGCTCGAAGGCGCCCTGTTCGTCCTCGTTGAGCACGTCGCCGGTGGTGGACAGCCAGATCACCGCGTCGTAGGCGGCCAGGTCCTCGTCGTTGAACACCGAGGAGTCCTCGGTGTGCGCGGTCTGGAAGCCGTGTTCCTCGCCGAGCGCCTCGATGAGCGCGACGCCGTGGGGGATCGAGTCGTGCCGGAAACCGGTGGTCTTGGAGAAGATCAGCGTGTTGAACGCGTCCTCGCCGGTCTCGTCGGCGTGGGCGACCGGTGCGGTCAGGGTGAGCGCCATGGCGACACCCGACACCAGCGCGCCCAGGGTCGGCAGGGGTCTCTTCTTCATACGGAACCTCACCTGGGGGGTGGGAGCGAATCGATGAGTCCGTGCGGCGTGCCGGCGCCGACGGCAGGGGAGGCCCGGTGGTCGTGCGGCCCGGCGAGGGGCCGTGTGGCTGTGACCGGTGGGCCGACGGGGAGTTCCTGCTATCAGGTGCGGGAAGCGGGGGTGCCGCCTCATCGGTCTCAGCCCATACCGGCTCCTTTCCTCGCTGGCCCTGCCGGAGGCGGACGACGCGGTGGCCGGGGATCGGAGCCGTCCGGCTCGTCAACGCCCGTCCACGTCTCGGAGGGGGAGGCCCGGCGGGTCGTCGCCACCGGACTTCACTCGGTGCGGGCGGTGCAGCTCTTCGTAAACGGGAAAGGCCATGCCTGCGGGCCGCAGACGCCACAGTGCCCGGCCTTGTGATCTGCCTCACCTGCTTGCCTCGAACCGTACGCCGGGCTTATGTCGATCGTCAAGCAGAAGTTGTCGGTGCAGGTCGCAATAGGTGGAGTCCGGTCATCCAATAGAGTCTGGCCCGCAGGTGGCTTCGGTGGGCGCTTTCCCGGGCCCCGATCGCGCCCGGAGTCACTCTCCGGATTGGTCATGTGATCCGGGGTGTGCGGGTGGCGGCACGCGGAGGCGCCGGTGGATCTCCTCACCGGTCCCGACACCGGCCTCCACCGGTACGCCCCCGCGCCCGCGCGACGCGGGAGCCGCGCCCACCCGCCCGGCGGAGGGGCCCTCACCCCGCCGGCTGTTCCTCCCCGCGCTCCTCCCTCGTGCTGTGGTGCCTGCCCAGGGGCAGCATGAGGGGCCTCCCCGACGTGGGGTCGGTGATCACCTCGCTGCGCAGGCCGAACACGGCGTGCACCGTCTCGGGGGTGAGCACCCGGTCGGGCGTGCCCGCGGCGTGCAGCCGACCGGACGCGAGCGCGATGAGGTGGTCGGCGTAGCGCGCGGCGAGGTTGAGGTCGTGCAGGACCAGCACGATCGTCGTCCCCAGCGAGCGGTTGAGGTCGGTGAGCAGGTCCAGGACCTCGACCTGGTGGCTGACGTCGAGGAACGTGGTCGGCTCGTCCAGCAGGAGCAGGTCCGTGCGCTGGGCCAGGGCCATCGCGATCCAGACGCGCTGGCGCTGCCCGCCGGAGAGCTCGTCGACGGGCCTGTCGGCGAGGTCGACCGTCCCCGTCGCCTCCAGGGCCTCGGCCACGGCCTCGTCGTCCTCCCTGCTCCACCGCGCGAGCATCCTCTGGTGGGGGTGGCGGCCCCGCCCGACGAGGTCGCTCACGGTGATGCCCTCCGGGGCGATCGGCGACTGCGGCAGCAGCCCGAGCGTCCGCGCGAGCTCCTTCGACGGGAGGCGGTGCACCTCCTTGCCGTCCAGGAGCACGTGCCCGCCCCGGGGCGCGAGGAGCCGCGACATCGAGCGCAGCAGGGTGGACTTGCCGCAGGCGTTGGCGCCCACGATCGCGGTGATGCGCCCCGGCGGGATGGCCAGGTCGAGGGACTCGATGACGACGCGGTCCTTGTAGCCGAGCGTCAGGTCCTCGACGAGCAGCGAATGGGCCGTGGTCACAGGGAGCCTCCCACGCGGTTGGTGCGGACGATCAGGTAGACGAGGTAGGGGGCGCCGAGCACGCCGGTGACGACCCCGACCGGGTAACGGGTGCCGAAGGCGAACTGCGCGCACAGGTCGGCGGTCAGGACCAGCAGCGCGCCGACCAGCGCGGCGGGTACGAGCAGGGAGCCGTTCGGCCCGACCAGGCGTGCCGCGATCGGCCCCGACAGGAAGGCGACGAAGGCGATCGGCCCCGTCGCCGCGGTCGCGAAGGCGATGAGCCCCACCGCGCCGACGATCGCGACGAGCCGGGTGCGGTCGACGCGCACGCCCAGGGCCGAGGCGGTGTCGTCGCCCAGCTGGAGCGCGGAGAGGTTGCCCGACTGGTGCAGGAGCACCGGGGAGAGCACGGCCAGCGCGACCAGGACCGGGACGGCCTGGTCCCAGGAGGCGCCGTTGAGGCTGCCGGTCAGCCACCGCAGCGCCTCCTGCAGGTCCCACTGGGCCGCCTGGTCGAGGATGTAGTCGGTGACGCTGGTGAGCATGGCCGCGATGCCGATGCCGATCAGGATGAGGCGCGTCCCGGCCACCCCGTCCTTGAAGGACAGCGCGTACACGGCCAGGGCCACCAGCAGGCCGACGACGATCGCGAAGACCGACACCCCGGCCCCGTCGAGCGAGAGCACCACGATCGCGAAGACCGCCGCCGCACTGGCCCCCGCGCTGATGCCGATGATGTCCGGGCTGGCCAGGGGGTTGCGCAGCATGGTCTGGAACGTGACCCCCGAGAACCCGAAGCACAGGCCCGCCGCCACCGCGAGCACGGCCCGCGGCAGCCGGAGCCGTCCCACGGTGAACGAGGCGCCCGGCACGTCCTGCCCCAGCACCACCCGCACGACGTCGCCGAACGGGTAGAAGGTCTGTCCGACCATCAGGGTCAGGACGAACACGAGGACGATCGAGGCGGCGAGGACCGCGATCACGGCGCGCCGCCGGTACGCGCGGCGCACCCGGCCGCGGGTGACGGTCTCGACGGTGGAGGCGCTCACAGGGCACGAACCTTCTGACGGCGGACGATGTAGATGAAGAACGGGGCTCCGATCAGCGCGGTCACGATCCCCACGTCGATCTCCCCGGGGCGCGCCACGACGCGGCCGACCACGTCCCCCGCGGTCAGCAGGGCGGCGCCGCCGAGCGCCGAGAACGGGATCAGCCACCGGTGGTCGACGCCCACGAGCAGACGGCACACGTGCGGGACGAGGAGGCCGACGAAGCTGATCGGCCCGGTGACGGCGGTGGTCGCGCCGCACAGCACGACCGCGCCGAGGAAGGCCACGCCCCGCACCAGGGCGACGCGCTCTCCCAGCCCCGCGGCGAGCTCGTCGCCCAGAGCGAGGAGGTTGAGCGCACGCGCCGACAGCAGGCACACGGCGAGCCCGGCCAGCAGGAAGGGCAGCACCTGCGAGACGCTGTCGAACGTCCCGCCGCCCACGCCGCCGATCTGCCAGGACTGGGCCCCCTCGGCGATGTCGCCGCGTGGGAGCACGACGGCCCTGATGAAGGAGGCCAGGGCGGCGGAGGTCGCCGCCCCGGCGAGGGCGAGCTTGAGCGGTGTCGCCCCGCCCCGCCCCAGGGAGCCGATCGCGTAGACGAACAGCATGGTCAGGCCCGCGCCGATGACCGCCGTCCAGATGAAACCGGTCGCGGTCGCCAGACCGAAGTAGGCGATGCCCGTGACGACGGCGAGCGAGGCGCCCATGTTCACGCCCAGGATGCCCGGGTCGGCCAGCGGGTTGCGGGTCACGCCCTGCATGACCGCCCCCGCCACGCCCAGGGCGGCACCGGCGAGCACGGCCAGCAGCGTCCGGGGGATCCGCTTGGCGACCGCGGCCTGGTCGAAGTTCTCGGCCGCGCCGCCGAACGCCGCCACGACGGCCGACCAGGGCACGTCGCGGGAGCCGACGACGACCGAGGCGAACATGAGCGCGACCAGCACGCCCAGCACGGCCAGCAGCCACAGGGACTTGCCGCGCCTCGGGCGCCGCACGGCGGCGGCGCCCGAGACGGCGGGGGAGAGGTCCGTCGTCACTGCGCCTCGTCGGCTGCTTCGGCGAGGAGCGACAGGTAGTCGTCCAGGACCCACGAGATCGACAGCGGAGTCGGGTTCGCGGCGGTGCCGAGCGGGCTGTCGCCGGGGAGGCTGACGACGGAGCCGTTCTCCACCGCGGGCATCTGCGACAGCAGCGGGTCGCCCTCCAGGGTCTCCACGAGCTCGTCACCGCCGTAGGTGACGATGATGTCGACGTCGTTGAACGCGTCCGCCTGCTCCGCGCTCTGGCTCAGGGAGAACTGGTCGGTCCCGGCCGAGGCGGTCGCGATGCTCTCCGGGGTCTGCAGACCGAGGTCCTCGAAGAACATGGCACGGGTGTCGTGCGTGGTGTAGAAGCTGACCTCGCTCAGGTCCGTGGTGTCCACGTGGGTCAGGAACATCGCGGAACTGTCCTCGAACTGCGGGTACTCCGCGGCCGAGTCCTCGATCTCCTGCTCGAGTCCGGCGATGAGCTCCGCGCCCTCCTCCGCCATGCCCAGGGCCTGGCTGTTCAGCTCGATCATCTCCCGCCACGGCGTCCCCCAGGCGGTCTCGGGGTAGGCGACGACGGGGGCGATCTCGCTCAGCGTGTCGTAGTCCTCCTGGGTCAGCCCGGAGTAGGCGGCGAGGATCACGTCGGGCCGGGTGTCCGCCACGGCCTCGAAGTCGATGCCGTCCGTCTCCTCGAACAGCACCGGGGTCTGCGCGCCCAGCTCGTCGAGCTTCTCCTCGACCCAGGGCAGCACGCCGTCGCCGTTGTCGTCGCCGAAGTTGGCGGCGGCCATACCGACCGGCACGACCCCCAGGGCCAGCGGGACCTCGTGGTTGGCCCAGTTCACCGTCGCGACCCGCTCGGGCTTGGACTCGATGGTCGTCGTGCCGAGCGCGTGCTCGATGGTGACGGGGGTCCAGTCCCCGGAGCCGTCCTCCTCCCCGCCGGAGGAGTCGGCGGAGGACGAGGAGCAGGCGGCGAGCGCGGCGGTGAGCAGCGCGGCGGTGGAGAGCGCGGCCAGCCTTGAAACGCGGGGCATGGTTTCCTTCCCATTGTGGCCGTGGGGCCTCAAGCCATGGCGGTGCCATGGTCCGGCTCCCGCACCGCCCGGTGCGCACGCGAGGGCGTGCGGCCCGGAGGGGACCGGTCGGGCGGGGCGCGTGACGGGACGGGGGTCCGGGGTGCACACGCCGACCCGACCGCGGCGATGCCGAGAGATTAGGTTTGCCTAACCGAATTTAGGGTGTCCTTGGTGGGTTCGCAATCACGTAGATGCGACACCTTTTGTAGCGAAACGGACAACCGGGGTGTGGCCGGGTCCGGCGCGGTGCCCGTCGCGGGCCCCGGTGGTAGGCCCCGCGACCCCGACCGCGCCGGGGTCCGAGGCGGTGCAGGTCGGGGACGGGGCGGCCCCGGCTCGGGAGCCGGGGGCCCGCACCGGGGTCCCGCCGGGCTCACTGGGAGCGGAACCGGCCCGGGCTCAGCCCCGTGATCCGGCGGAAGGCCGCGCCGAACGCGCTCGCCGAGTGGTACCCCACACACGCGGCCACCTCCTCGATCTCGTCCCCCCGCGCGAGCATCGTGACCGCGTGCTGCACGCGCGCGGCGGCCACCCACTGGCTGAACCCCAGGCCGGTCTCGGAGCGGAACGCCCGGGTGACGGTACGGGTGCTCACACCGAGCCGCGCCGCCCACACGGCCAGGGTGGTGGTGTCGGCGGGGTCCTCGCGCACGGCGGCGACGATGGGGGCCAGCAGCGGCGACTCGGGGATGTGCAGGATCAGCTCGTGCCGGGCGGGGGCGAGCAGGTCCAGCACCATCGCCTCGGTCCTGGAACGCTCTTCCGCGCTGAGGCCCTCGGCGTCGAGCCGGTCGAGCAGGAGCCGCAGGAGCGGCGTGACCTCCATCGCGACGGGCCCGTCGGAGATCGAGGGCACCGCGTGGACGCCGAACTGCGCGGCGCGGTGCCAGGTTCCGGCGGGGGTCCACCCGGAGTGGCGCGTACCGGCCGGGAGCCACAGGCCGACCGACGGCGTGATCGTCCAGACCCGCGTGCCGACCGTGGCGGAGGAGGCGCCGCGCTGGTTCCAGAGCAGCTCGTGCGTCGGGTGCGAGTGCTCCTCCCAGAACGTGTCCCGGGGGATGACCTCGGCACTGCCCATGACGACGAAGGGCACCTCGATCTCACCGGCGGAGTAGAGGGGGAGCCTGCGGCTGTCGGCCGCGTCGCGCTGTGACGGCCCGGCGGGGCGCGTCCGGGTCGCCGGGCCCGGTCGGGTGTCTCGTTTGACCACGTCATCAGGCTATGCGCCGGTGGGTGCGGACACATCCGGACCACTGGAGCCCGCTCTGAGAGCCCCGTTCCGGCACCGCCACGACCGTTCCCGCGCTCCCTCCCCTCCCGGTGCGCGGCGGAAAGGCGTTCGGATTCCGTGTGCGGGCGTGCCGCGTGCGGCGGTCTCCCACTGGCGGTGCCGTGCCGCGGGGGCAGGGCAGGGCTGTGCCGCGGAGATAAGGGCGGTGCCGCTGGGACAGGTGCCGTGCCGCGGGGACAGGGGCACGCGGAGGACCGCATTCCCGCGCCCCGACTTCGCGTGGAGCCCTTGACCTCAATGGAAGTTGAGGTTCAAGAATGAGGGCCACCACCCACGACACGAAGGAGGGGTGCGTGCGTACGACGCGTAGTCAACGGCGGCGGAGGCCACGTCCGGGAACGGGGTCACGTCCGGGGATACTGCTCGCCAGCGTCATGCTGGGCGTTCTGGTCGTGGCCATGTCGATCTCGGGGACGGCGGTGGCCGTCCCGAACATCGGGGTGGACCTGGAGGCCTCCGGTGCTCCGCTGCACTGGGTGGTGGCCGGATACAACCTCACCTTCGCCGCGTTCACCCTGGTCTGCGGTTCCCTGGCCGACCTGTTCGGGCGGAGGCTGCTGTTCGCCGTCGGCGCGGTCGTCTTCTTCGCGGGCAACCTGGCCAGCGCCCTGGTCGGTGACATCCTCCTCCTGGACGCGGCCCGCCTGTTCACCGGTGTCGGCGGCGCGGCGATCATGGCCAGCGGCGGCGCACTGCTGGCCACCGCCTTCGACGGTGCCGCGCGCACCCGGGCCTTCGCCGCCATGGGCACCATGGCGGGGGTCGGCATCGCGGTCGGCCCGACCCTGTCGGGTCTGCTGATCGGCGCCGTGGGCTGGCGCACGGCTTTCCTGGTCTACGCCGCGGTCGGCCTGCTCATCCTGGCCGGAGCGGCGTTCGTCGCCGAGTCGCGGGCCCCCGAACGCCCGCGCGTCGACTGGGCCGGCGCGGTGACCTTCGTGGTCAGCCTGACGCTGGTGATGTACGCGGTCATCGAGGCGCCCGAGGTGGGCTGGGGGACCCCGGTGGTGGTCGGTGCCCTGGCGGCTGGTGCGGTGCTCCTGGCGCTCTTCCTCGTCGTCGAGCGCCGGGTGGCCCGGCCGGTGCTCGACCTGAGCCTGGTCCGCGACGGACGGTTCATGGCCTGGTGCCTGGCGACGCTGACCACCTCGATCGGTTTCCTGGGGGTGTTGGTCTTCCTGCCGACCTACCTCCAGGGAGTGCAGGGGGTGTCCGCGCAGACCGCCGGGCTGATGATGCTCATGCTCACGGCACCGGTGTTGGCGGCCCCGTCCCTGGGCGGGTGGCTGGTCGCCAGGGGCGTGTCGGCACGCGGGACGATCATCGCCGCGCTGCTGCTCGTGGCCGGGGGCAACGCGTTGCTCACCGTGCTCCACCCGCAGATCAGCGCCCTGGGACTGGCCCCGCCCCTGGTACTGATCGGCACCGGTATGGGCCTGTCGTTCGGCATCACCGACGGTCAGGCGATGAGCATCATCGAACCCCGGAGGGTCGGTATGGCCGCCGGTTTCCTCAACACGCTCCGCGGTGGCGCCGAGGCCCTGGTCATCGCGGTCTTCGGGGCGGTGTTGACCAGCATCGTCGCCGCCCGCACGGGATCGTCCGAAACCGCTGCGCGGGTGACCGCCGGGGACCTGGAGGGGTCAGGGGCCCTTGCCGACCACCTCACGGTGGCCTGGGACGTCACGTCCTGGGGCGTCGCGGCCCTGTCACTGGTCGCCACGGTCGGGGTGCTGGTGCTCCTGACCCGGCGCCGGGGCGCGGCGGGAGGGGTTTCCGAGCAGGACGAGGGGGAGGCGGAGCCTGTGGGGCCCGAACCCGTCGAGCGCTGATGGTTGGGGGACCCGAGCCCGTCGGGCGCCGACGGTTGTGGGGCCCGAATCCGCCGGGCGCCGACGGTTCTGCGGCGGGCTGCGGCGGTCCGGAGGAGTGCGGCCGGGCCGCCGGGGCGCCGGGCCGCTGACCGGGTGTCTCGTCCGCCCGCGTCAGCCTGTGCGCCGGGGACCCCGGGACGGCGCCCCCGCGTGGCCCTGCGGCCAGGCGGGGGCGCCCGGGCGTGGACTTCTCCGGGGCGGGCCCTGTCAGGGGCGTGTGCTTCGATGGCCGCATGAACGCACCCGAGACCGCCCGCCGACTGCCCGACCCGGCCACCGTGCGCGACCTGTCGCGCAGGACGGCGCTGCTGGAGTTCCTCGTCAACCCCGACGGCCGCTACCGCAGGTACGACTTCGTCCCCGGGTGGCGTCCGGGATGGGACCTGGCGACGATGAGCAACGGCGGAGGGGACGAGTACGCCGTCGCGCTCTCGGACACGGCCGGTCTCATCCGCTGCTTCGACCACGAGTCGGAGATGAGTCCCTACGCCAACGACGAGGAGCCCTGGCCGGGGACGGTCGACGCCCTGCCCGCGGAGTTCGCGTTCCTCATGGCCGACGCCGACTTCAGCGGCGGTGACGAGCTGTCGGTGAGCGCCCTGCTGTGGTGTCCGCCCGGAGAGGCCTCCTGGCGCACCGGTGTCAGCGGGGAGCGGGAGGACGGGTCCGGATGGCTGCTGGGCGGGCTGTGCGCCGCCGACCCCGCGCGGTACCACCACGAGGGCTTCCAGGACTACTACGGGCGCTCCCTGGACCTCCACGCGGTGCGCGCGGTCTTCGAGGGGCGGCCCCTGACCGAGGGGACCGCGACCGGGCTCAACCCCGAGGCCGACCCCGCCGAGCTGGTGCGGCGCGCGGCGGCGTACCCGTCCTGAACCTCCGCCTCCCCGCGCGGTAAGGGCGGTGGGGGGAGACCCCGGGGCCGGCAGCTCTGCGGTGTTCCGTTTCCTTTTCCCGGGGAAATCGGGGAACCGGCGCGTCCGACCACGGGAGGGGCCGCGGGAATGCGGCCGGGCCGGAAGTCGCCGCTAAACCGTTTGACGGAATTTCGTGTTCCCCGCGGCGAGGCGGACCGCGGGTGAACGGGGACCCCGTTCACCCGCGGTGTCCCGGGTCAGGGCCGGGCCGTCCCGTTCCCGCCCCCGTCGCCGCGGTTCCACTCCACCGTGATGGTGAAGTTCGCCTCGGCCGCGGCCTTGGTGATCACCGCGCTCGTCTCGGCGGTGAGCTTCACACCGAACTGCACGCTGATCCTGTCGGGCGCCGACAGGCGCTCGCGGATCGTCCCGACCACCGCCTCGATCGCCGGGGTGACCTGTTCGAGGGCGCCGTTGAGGGTCTGGGCCGCGGTGACCGCGGTCCGTCCCCTTCGGCCCACCGGTTCGATGGAGTCCGCGTCGTCGGCGATCTCGATTTCCACCGTCGCGCCGCTGTCGAGGGGGACCCGCGCTATGTGCGCCATTGTTCTCCTGGGTGCCGAGCCGAGGTTTCCTCACAAGTACGGTAACCGTAGTGGGATTCGCCGACCCTCGAAATCCGCTTTCCCGACGGATGGTGTAAAGGCGCGTCCCATGTTCCCGCTCCGACCGTTTCCTCCGGCTCTGGCAGGACCGGCCGCACCACCGTGCCGGGCGCTGGGAGCGCGCACCGAGAGGTCAGGAGGCCCCCGGCTCTGGCTGCTTCCGGCTGCGGGAGGTGCTACGTCCGTCCTGCGGAGGCGGCTCGCGGAAGCGTCCCGTCCACGTGCCCTCCGCCGCGGAGCTGGCCGAGGCCCCTGCCCCGGCCTCCCGGGGCCGTTCGTCAGCCTGCGGGCCCTACGGGTGCGTGGTTGCTGACGCAGCGACGCCCTACAGCTTGCGGACCCCTGCGGCGCGCGGTCACGTGCGGGGCTTCGTGGCCGATGCCGGTCTGAACCGTGTCGGGCCCCCTTCCCGGGTGGCTGAGGGGCCACTCCCGGTGGGCCTTCCCCCCGACGTTCTCCCGACCGCCTCCGTGACGCCCACAAGACACCTGGAGTGACCGAAGTGAAGGGATCTCCTCCGCCAGGTTCGCTGGGCGAACCTGCCCTCAGTCGGTCCCCGCCCCCAGCACCGAACCCTGTGGCCGGGACCCACCACGACCGCCCCCCAGGGGCCGGCGGGGAACCCTCACGCTCCACGGGTGCCTGGCTGAGCACGCCTGGAGAGGACCACCCCCTGGAGCGCACCGCCGCGGGACGCTCCACGCCGGCTCCCGGGGGCCGCCTCAAAGGCGTGACCCCGGGTCAGGGCCGGTACACCGCCGTCGAGCCCCGCACCACCAGTTCCGGGGTGAACAGCAGCCGCTGGTGGACGTGCTCGCCGTGGTTCAGCTCCGATTCCAGCAGGCGCATCGCCGCCCGGCCCAGCTCGTACTTGGGCTGCGCCACCGTGGTCAGCCCCGGGTGCACCAGGTCGGCGAAGTCCACGTTGTCGTACCCCACCACCGACATGTCCTCGGGCACCCGCAGCCCCCGCTGGCCCAGGCCCTTCATCACGCCGAGCGCCAGCTGGTCGTTGGCGCAGAACACCGCCTGGGGCCGCTGCCGCGGTCCTCCGGCGAGGATCGCGTCCACCGCCCGCTCTCCCTGTTCGGGGTTGAGCAGCGGCTGCTCGACCACCCGCACGCACGCGTCCGGGTCCAGCCCGGCCTCGACGAAGGCGTCGCGCAGGCCCTCGTGCCTGCGCCTGACCTGCTCGATGGCGAACGGCCCGGTCAGGAACGTCACGGCCTCGTGCCCCAGCCCGATGAGGTGCCGTCCGGCCGCGATACCCCCCGCGTGGTTGTCCACGCTGACGCTGCACCCCACGTCCTCGGCCACGTCGCCCCGGTCCAGCGCCACCCACGAGGTCCCCTGGCGGCTCAGCCACAGCAGGTCCGACAGGTCGTCGTCCACGGGCATCACCACGGCCCCGGCCGCCCGCTGCTCGGCCAGCAGGCGGACGTTGCGCTGCTGGCGCTCGCGCGCCTCGGCGGAGTTGAGCAGCACCACGGCCAGCCCGGACCCGGCCGCCTCGTCCTCCACGCCCCGCGCGACCTCGGTGAAGAACGGGTTGGTCACGTCGAGCACCAGCAGTCCCACGGATTCGCTGCGTCCCGAGCGCAGGCTGCTGCCGGAGGAGTTGCGCACGTAGTCGAGTTCGGCGATGGCCGCCTCGACCCGTTGCCGGGTGGCCTCGGCGACGCGCTCGGGGCGGTTGAGCACGTTGGACACGGTTCCGGGGGAGACCCCGGCGTGCCGGGCGACCTCGGTGATACCCACGCCGCGGCGTGCGTTCGGGGATCTGGTGGACAAGGGTCTTCTCCCGTGCGTGTGCGGAGTGGCCGTCAGGTGGCGACGCGAGGCATCGTACTGACAGACCGCGGATCCCAGGGTGTGTAGGGACTTCCGGGACCGGGTGCCTCATGCTCACACCCGGATTGAAACGTGTCAATCACCTACCCGGAGTGGGGGTGGCGGCGCACGCGCGCGTGCTGGAAAGGGCTTACCGCGGGGGAAGCCGTTACCAGGGCGAGACCTGCGAATTCTTGGGTGATCCACTTGACGGTGTGGTGTGTGGCACTTAACATCCACTTCATATTAAAACGTTTTTGCCGTGTTCGGGGCCACAACGCCGGACGCGGCTCGGAGAAGGAGGGCGCACGTGGACCCAGCAGAGGTCCCTCCACCCCTCGCCCTGGTCGACGTCACCAAGTCCTTCGGGAGCGTCAGGGCCCTGCGGGGGCTGTCCCTGGAGCTGCGCTCCGGAGAGATCCACGCACTGGTGGGTGAGAACGGGGCGGGCAAGTCCACCCTGGTCAAGACCATCGCGGGGGTACACCGACCGGACGGCGGGCGGGTGCTCGTGGACGGCCGTCCCACCGAGTTCACCGCGCCCGCGGACGCCCAGCGCGCCGGGGTCGCGGTCATCTACCAGGAACCCACCCTGTTCCCCGACCTGTCGGTGGCCGAGAACATCTTCGTCGGCCGCCAGCCCCGCACCCGCCTGCGCACCATCGACCGCGGCCGCATGCGCCGCGACACCCGGGAGGTCTTCACCCGCCTGGGCGTGGACATGGACCCCGACCGCCCCGCGCGCGGGCTGTCCATCGCCGACCAGCAGCTCGTGGAGATCGCCAAGGCCCTCACCCGCCAGGCGCGGGTCCTGGTCATGGACGAGCCCACCGCCGCCCTGTCCGGCGTGGAAGCCGAGCGCTTGTTCACCGTGGCCCGCACCCTGCGCGACTCCGGCGCGGCGCTGCTGTTCATCTCCCACCGCTTCGACGAGGTCTTCTCCCTGTGCGACCGCATCACCGTGGTCCGCGACGGCGCGTTCGTCTCCTGCGACCCCACCGGGGACCTGGACGTGGACACCGTCGTGCGCCGCATGGTCGGCCGTGAGGTGAGCAGCCTCTACCCCAAGGAGGAGGCCGAGCACGGCGAGGTCCTGCTGGAGGTCGACGGCCTGACCCGCCAGGGCGTGTTCGCCGACGTGTCCTTCTCGGTGCGCGCCGGGGAGATCGTCGCCCTGTCCGGGCTGGTCGGCGCCGGGCGCAGCGAGGTCATCCGCGCCGTGTTCGGCGTGGACCGCTACGACGCGGGCACCGTGCGCGTGGAGGGCAGGCCGCTGCCGCCGGGACGGCCCCGGGCCGCCATGGCCGCCGGGCTCGCCCTGGTCCCCGAGGACCGCCGCCAGCAGGGGCTGGTCATGGAGTCCTCCATCGAGCGCAACGCCACCGCCACCCGCCGCTGGCCGCTCAGCCGCCTGGGCCTGCTGCGCCCCCGGGCCGAGCGCGACTCCGCCCGCGAGTGGGGCGAGCGGCTGAGCCTGAAGTTCGGCCGCCTCACCGACCCGGTCTCCACCCTCTCCGGCGGCAACCAGCAGAAGGTCGTCCTGGCCAAGTGGCTGTCCACCGAGCCCCGCGTGCTCTTCGTGGACGAGCCCACGCGCGGCATCGACGTGGGCACCAAGGCCGAGGTCCACCGCCTGCTCTCCACCCTCGCGGGCCGCGGGCTGGCCATCGTCATGGTCTCCAGCGAGCTTCCCGAGGTCCTGGGCATGGCCGACCGGGTCCTGGTCATGCACGAGGGCCGGGTCACCGCCCGCCTGGACCGCGAGGAGGCCGACGAGGAGTCGGTCATGTACGCGGCCACCGGACAGCGACCGAGCGAGGCCGCATGACGAACGCACCCACCACCACCTCCCCCGGCGCCCCGAACCCCGCGGCGCCGCCCGAGCCCGGGGGCGCCGCGCGCCGCAGGCCCCAGTTCCGCGAACTCGGCGTGCTCCTGGCCGTGGTGATCCTCGTGGCCGCCACGTGGATGTACAACCCCGGGTTCCTGTCCAGCCAGGGCGTACGCGACCTGTTCCTGGGCGCCACCGTCCTGTCCGTCCTCGCCGTCGGCCAGGCCCTGGTCCTGATCACCAAGAACGTCGACCTCTCGGTCGGCTCGATCATGGGCCTGTCGGCCTTCGGCACGGGTCTGCTGTTCGTGACCTTCCCCGGCCTGCCCGTCCCCGTCGCGATGCTCGCCGGGGTCGCCATCGGCCTGGTCGCGGGCCTGCTCAACGGCCTGCTGGTCACCACCGTGCAGGTCCCCGCCCTGGTCGTGACCCTGGGCACCCTGTACGCCTACCGCGGCCTCAACCACTGGTGGGCCGGGGGCCAGCAGGTCAACGCCCACGACATGCCCGACTCCTTCCTGCTCCTGGGCCGCTTCAGCGTCCTGGGGGTGCCCCTGCCCGCCGCGGTAGCCATCGTCGTGGTCGCCGCCGTGGGCTTCTACCTCGCCAGCTACCGCTCCGGCCGCGAGCTGTACGCCATCGGCTCCAACGCCGACGCCGCACGGCTCTCGGGCATCCCCGCCTCGCGCCGCATCACCTGGGCCTTCGCCGCCAACGGCGCCCTGGCCGGGCTGGCCGGGGTGCTCTTCGCCGCCCGCTACGGCACCGTCGACTCCACCGTGGGCACCGGCATGGAACTCCAGGTCGTCGCCGCGGCCGTGGTCGGCGGCGTGGCCATCGCGGGCGGTGTGGGCACCGTCTACGGCGCCGCGCTCGGCGCCGTCCTGCTCACCACCATCACCGCCGCCCTGCCCATCTGGCAGATCAACCAGTTCTGGCACCAGGCGGTGGTGGGCGCACTCATCCTGGCCGCCATCGGCCTGGACCGGCTGCTCGCGGTGCGTACCGCGCGCAGGCTTCGAGGAGGAGGTGCCCGTGGCGCCTGAACACACCGTCACCGCGCCCGCTCCGGACCGGGTCCCCGAGGGCGCCCCGGACCGGGGCCCCGGACGGCCCGCACGGATCCGGTCGCTGCTCTCGGCCCGCGAGATGCCGGTGGTGAGCGCGCTCGTGGTCACCCTGCTGGCCGCCGGGCTGTTCGTGGACATGTTCGCCACCGCGCGCAACATCGACTTCCTGGTGCTGAGCGTGGCCGCCATCGCCCTGATGGCCCTGCCGATGACGCTCATCGTCATCACCGGCGAGATCGACCTGTCGGTGGCCAGCACCCTGGCCCTGACCAGCGCCACCCTGGGCGTGCTGTGGGAGGCCGGGGTCGCCATCGAGACGGCCCTGTGGATCTGCCTGGCCGTGGGCGCGCTGCTGGGCGCCCTCAACGGGTTCCTGGTCACCGTGTGCGGGCTGCCGTCCCTGGCCGTGACCATCGGCACCATGGCCCTGTACCGGGGCCTGGCCTACGTGCTGCTCGGCGACCGCGCCGTGGCCAGCTACCCCCAGAGCTGGGTCAGCGGAGCCCGGGAGTCCTTCCTGGGCGTCCAGGGCCTTCCGTGGATCGCCGTGGCGGTCCTGGTCCTGGCCGTGGCGTTCGGGGTGCTGCTGCACGCCACCGCCGTCGGCCGCTCGCTGTTCGACATCGGCAACAACGACGAGGCCGCCCGCTTCACCGGCGTGTCGGTGCGCTGGACCAAGTTCTGGCTCTTCACGCTCAGCGGCGTGGTGGCCGCCGGCGCCGGGGTCTTCTGGACCCTGCAGTACGGCACCTCCCGCGCCGACACCGCCTTCGGCCTGGAACTGCAGGTCGTGGCGGCCGTCCTGCTCGGCGGAGTGTCCATCTTCGGCGGGGTCGGCTCGATCCTGGGCGTGATGAGCGGTGTCGTGCTGCTCGGCGCCATCCGCAACGCCCTCCAGCTGTTCGGTATCAGCAGCGAGGTCCTGCAGATCGTCACCGGCCTCATCCTCATCGCCTCCGTCATCACCCCCAACCTCGTGGCCAGGGTCCGCGCCAGGCGCGCACCCGGTCCCCGCCCCTCCTCAGCCCCGGTCGCGGCACCGTCCGCCGCGCCCGCCCCCACCAAGGGAGAACAGTCATGACCCAAGCCCGCCCACGCCACCTGTTCCTGGCCGCGTCCGCGTTCGCGGTGCTGATGACCGCCGCCTGCGGCGGGGGCACCACCATCGAGGACGCCCAGGAGGACGGCAACACCGGGCCGACCGGCACCGCCGACCCCGACGCGCGGATCCCCGAGGGCCTGAAGATCGACTTCCTGCCCAAGCAGCTCAACAACCCCTTCTTCGAGATCGTCAACCAGGGCGGCACCGAGGCCGTCGAGGAGCTCGGCGGAACGGCCACCGAGCGCGGCGGCACCGAGGCCACGGCCGACTCCCAGGTGGAGTACATCAACGCGGCCAGCCAGGCGGGCAGCGACGTCATCGTGATCGCCGCCAACGACCCCGACGCGGTCTGTCCGGCGCTCAACGAGGCCCGCGACAACGGCGCGTCCGTCGTCGGCTACGACTCCAACGCCAACTGCACCGACGTGTTCGTCAACCAGTCCTCCACCGAGCTCATCGGCCGCACCCTGGTCGAGATGGTCTCCGAGGACCTGGGCGGCGAGGGCACCTTCGCGGTGCTGTCGGCCACCCCCAACGCCACCAACCAGAACGCCTGGATCGCGGCGATGGAGGAGGTGCTCGCCGAGGAGGAGTACGCCGACCTGGAGCTGGTCGACACCGTCTACGGCAACGACGACGACCTGGAGTCCTTCCAGGAGATGCAGGGCCTCATGCAGTCCCACCCCGACCTGGACGGCGTGGTCTCGCCGACCACCGTGGGCATCGCCGCGGCGGCCCGCTACATCAGTGACTCCGAGTACAAGGGCGAGGTCACCGTCACCGGCCTGGGCACGCCCAACCAGATGCGCCAGTTCGTGCACGACGGCACCGTGAACCAGTTCGCCCTGTGGAACCCGCTCGACCTGGGCTACCTGGCCGGGTACACCGGGGCCGCGCTCAGGGCCGGGCAGATCACCGGGGCCGAGGGGGAGACCTTCACGGCCGGGCGCCTGGGCGAGTTCACGTTCGAGACCGACGGGGAGATCGTGCTCGGCCCGCCGCAGGTCTTCGACGCCGGGAACGTGGACGACTTCGACTTCTGAGTCCGCCTCTGAGGCCGCCCTCCGGGGCGTCCGCCGGCCGGGGCCCGTCGACAGCGGGCCCCGGCCGCTTTCCCGGCACACGGAAAACGGGCTCAGGAGACTCCGCCCGGCCTGGTGTGCCGCGAACCGCACCACTTCGTACAGGCCCGTCATGGTCTGTCACGTCTTTTCCGGACACCTCCCACAGGAAGGTCACCCGTGCAGCGCGTCTGCTTCATCCTCAAGGTCCGCCAGGAACGCCTCGCCGAGTACCGGGAGCGCCACGCCCGGGTGTGGCCGGAGATGCGCGAGGCCCTCAGCGCCACAGGCTGGCACAACTACTCGCTGTTCTGCACCGAGGAGGGCATGGTCGTCGGCTACCTGGAGACCGAGGACTTCGAGGCCGCCCGCGCCGCGATGGCCGAGACCGACGTCAACGCCCGCTGGCAGGCCGAGATGGCGCCCTTCTTCGAGGGCCTGCCCGGCCGCCCGGACGAGGGCATGGTGCCCCTGACCGAGATCTTCCACCTCGACTGAGCCCTCCGGCTCCGGCGGCCCCGAAACCCCTTTGCCCGTGCCCGCCCCGTCCGGTACGGTCACGGGATCGTTCCCGCCGCCGTGAACCACGGGGTTCGCGTGCGGCCTTCCCCGCGGTCCCCAGGATGAGAGTGGGTTTCGCTCATGGCATGTCGTATCAGTGAGCTCGTGCTCGGATGCCGCGACCCCGAGGCGCTGGCGCGGTTCTGGTGCGAGGTCCTGGACTTCGTCGTGCTCGACCGCGAGGGCGGCGACATGCTGGAGATCGGGCCGCGCGAGGGGTTCGGCGGTCCGCAGCCCACGATCATCCTCAGCCGCAGGGACGAGCCGGAGAAGGGCAGGTCCCGGCTGCACATCGACGTCAACGCCACCGACCGCGACCAGGACGCCGAGCTCGAACGCCTTCTCGGGCTCGGTGCCCGTCCGGCCGACATCGGGCAGACGGGCCAGGAGCAGTGGCATGTCCTGGCCGACCCCGAGGGCAACGAGTTCTGCCTGCTCAAGGCCCGCCTGGACCCGCTCTGACGCTCGTCGGTCACGTCCCGGCGCCAGGCCGGGGCCCTGCCGCGAAGTCCGGTGCCACGCCCTGGTCGGGCAGGTCCACGCGGATCTCCCCGCCCAGGGACGCGCCGCCCTCCAGCTCCAGGTCGTCGCCGCTCCAGAACCGCCCGGGGTCGTAGTAGCCGGGCAGACGCCCCGCGGGCAGCAGCCCCATGGCCTCGTAGGTCAGGGCGATCACCTCGGCGCAGTAGGCGGTCTCCAGGGCCCGCTCGCGGGAGCGGCGGCCCAGGGGCAGCCGCCGCAGGGGCAGGCGTCCGCGCGCCCAGCGGGCGGCCATCTGCGCGGTGGAGGGGAAGGGGGTGCCGTTGAGCCGGGCGACCGTGCGCAGGGCGGCGTCCTCCATCGCGCCGTCCGCCAGGGGGTCGAGCTGGCGCAGCCAGCCGCGCTGACCGTACTTGCGGCCCCACACCAGGACGGCGTCGCGCAGGTCGTGCAGCTGTACGCCGCGCTGGTGCCTGCCGGTCCACACGTCGGGCAGGGACCGGCCGAGTTCGGCGTGCCACATCAGCGGCGGCAGGTCGTCGACCACGATGGACATGCCGACGTGGTTGACCGGGCTGTTGGTGGTGATCTGGATGGCGCGGTCGGCCGCGCTCGTGCCGCGGAAGACCCAGACGTCACCGGTCCGGGTGAGCTCCAACGCCTCGTTCAGGGACATGCTCGTGTCTGCCACAGTCACTACCCTAGGGAACATGCGTTGGTGGAAAACCCTTGGAGTGGCCGCTTTCGTGGGCGTCGCGGCGACCGGTGCGGTGATCGCGCGGTCCGAGCGGCAGCGCCGTGCCTACACCCCCGAACAGGTCAGGGAGCGGTTGCGCGAGCGCGCCGCCCTGGCCGAGGCCGCCGGGACGGACGGGGCTGCCGTGGAGCCGCAGGAGGACCTCGTGGTGCCCGTGTGGCGCCGTCGGCTGTCCGGGCTGGCCACGGGGGTGCGGCGTTCCTCGGCGGCGGCCCTGGGATGGCTGAGGGGCCGCGTCGACCGCTCGGTCTGAGGCGGCCCGCTGCCGTGGCGGGGCCCGGGCGGGCGCGTGTCCGGTACGCCCTGCGGCGTCAGCACGCGGTCGCCGGCCGGCGGGGGTCGGCCAGGCGGGAGACACCGGGGACGGCCACGGGCACGAGCGTGGTCACCAGCCCGACCACGGCGGCGCCGACCAGCACGGGGCGCGGGCCCAGGGTTTGGGCCAGGGCTCCTGCCAGCGCGTACCCGACCGGTTCCAGCGCGAAGCTGCCCGCCTCGTCGATGCTGATCACCACGCTGAGCAGCCCCTGCGGGACCGCCCGTTGCAGGGCGGTGTACCAGTACACGCCCAGCAGCATGAAGCCCACGCCGGTGGCGGCGTAGCCGGTCAGCAGCAGCCACGCGGGCACGGTCGCGGCCAGACCCAGCAGGACCAGCGGGTAGACGAGCACGCCCGCCAGGGAGACCAGGCCCCGTGCCCGGCCAGCACCAGGCCGACCATCGCCACGGGCAGCATCGCCGAGCCGAACTCGCCGGCGCCCCTGCCCGCGAGGAGGAGGCGAAACCCCCGGTGGCGCAGGCTCGGGGGCAGCGCACGCGCGCGCATGGGGACCTCCTCGGGGAAAGCCCCCAGTGTGCCGGTGGCCCCCGCGCTCCGGCGAGTGGTTTTCCGGAGGCCGCGGGACGGAGCGGTTCCCCTGCGGCCTCCCCGAGGGGGCGGGTGCGGAGGTGTTCCCACGTGCTTCCGGGGGTAGGGGGCCGTGTTCCACGGTGGGGAGGGTGTCCCCGGACGGGGAGCGTTGTTACCCACTGGTACTACCGGCTGGTAGCTTTGCTCTGTCGTGGTGGCCGTACGGCCCCGCCCGGACACGGACAGCGAGGGAACAAGCAGTGCACGAGGGCGTCCTCACCCGACCCCGACCCGTCCCCGGGGCCCGCTTCCGGATCTTCCTGCTGCACCACGCGGGCGGGTCCTCCCTGGGCTACCGGCCCTGGGTACGCCACTTCCCGGCCGACTGGGAGGTGTGCCTGGTGGAGGCGCCCGGACGCGGCCGGACGGCGGGGGAGGAGCCCTTCCGCGACGCCGGGGAGCTCGCCCGCCACCTGCGCGCGCGGCTGGCTCCCGAACTGGACCGCCCCTTCGGGTTCTTCGGCCACAGCATGGGCGCGCTCCTGGCCTACGAGCTGACCGCCCGGCTGGCCGCCGACGGACCCGCCCGTCCCGCCTGGCTCGGCGTGTCGGCGTGGAGCCCGGCCCCGGGCCCCGAGCGCGACGAGCCCCGTCACCTGCTGCCCTCCGAGCAGCTGCGCCAGAGCATCGCCCGCATGGGCGGAACCTCCGCCAGCTCCCTGGCCGACCCCGAGCAGTGGAAGCTCATGGAGCCGCTGGTGCGCGCCGACCTCGAACTCGTCGACACCTGGCGCCCGTCCCCGGACGCCCCGCCGCTGCGGACGCCGCTGTCGGCCTTCGGCGGACAGGACGATCCCGGTATCACGCCCGAGCGCCTCGCCGCCTGGGACGGCTGCGCCGCGGGGACCGTCGAGCACCACATCCTTCCCGGTGAGCACTTCTACTTCGTCGGCCGGATCGGCGACGTGGTCACCCGCATCGTCAAGGACGTCCACGCCGCCCTGCCCCGGGAACACTGGTCCCCCGGGGCCTGAACCCGCTTGGGGCCGTGCCGTGTCCTGGCCACAGGGGCCCGTACGGTGCCGGCCCGCGCCCGGACCAGCGCCGACGGCACGCCCGTCGCCGGGCTCGCCCCGCCCGGACGGGACACGGTGTCCGCCTACGTCACGCCGGGCGCCCATCGGATGCCGGACCGGCTGACCGGAACGCCCGGCGCCTCGTCGCGGAGCCGCGTGCGGGCAGCGGCCGGTTCACCGGACCGGGGGACTCCGGAGCCGTCAGCCCCCGACCGCGATCACGTAGCCGGGTCCGTCCGCCGCCAGCTCCACCCGCTCCGCGTCCTCCAGACGCACCCGCGCCCCGCCGCCCCGGGCGACCACCTCCAGGCCCGGGGCGTCCAGGTCGGCCAGGGCCGCGGACAGCGCCCCGTGCGGGCCGTCGGCCAGGTGCACCAGCACCACCCGGCCGTCGAGCGAGCGCAGGAACGTCATGTGGTGCGGACCCGCGTCCAGCCAGCGCAGGCCGCCGGTCTGGAGCGCGGGCAGCTCCCGGCGCAGGGCCAGCAAACGGGTGTGGGCCTCCAGCGTCCGCCGGTCCCAGGCCTCGGGGCGGTGCCAGGGCATCGGCCTGCGGGCGTTCTCCCCGTCCACGCCCTCCATGCCGATCTCGTCGCCCGCGAACACGAACGGCACGCCGGGCAGCGTCACCTGCGCCGCCACCCCGACCTCGTGCCGGGCCGCGTCGCCGCCCACCACGGTCCGAAAGCGCGTCGAGTCGTGCGTGCTCAGCGCGTTCACGCTGTGCGTCAGCACCCGCCACGGCAGCCCGGCGTTGGTCGCGCGCATCGCCCGCACCGCCTGCTCGGCGCCGCCGCGCGGCAGCGGCGAGTCCGTGCGCAGGTAGCGCACCCCCTCGGGCGCGGTGTTCAGCCAGGTCCACACCGGTCGGGTGAAACCGGCGTAGTTCATCACCCCGTGCCACCCGTCGTGGTGGGTGTCGGGGCCCGCGTCGTGGAAGTGCTCGGCCAGCAGCCACGACCCGTCGCCGCCGCGCCGGGCGTCCACCTCGCGCATCCGCGCCGCGATCTCGCCGGAGACCTCCCGGTTGAGGTCCTGGGCGCCGTTGCGTCCGGTCATGTTGGCCACGTCGACGCGCCAGCCGTCCAGCGCGTCCGGCCCGGTCAGCCAGCCCGCGAGCACCGAGTCGTCGGCTCCGTAGACCCTGCGCCGCAGCTCGGCCGAGGAGTAGTCCAGCTTCGGCAGGCTGGGCACCCCCATCCAGCCCACGTAGCCGTCCGGGTGGTCGGTGAAGTGGTAGAACCCCGCCTCGGCGGAGCCCGCGTCGGCCCGCGCCGCCAGGAACCACTCGTGGGCGTCCCCGGTGTGGTTGGTGGTCAGGTCGCCCATCACCCGCATGCCGCGCTCGTGCGCGGCCCGGGCCAGTTCCCGCAGGGCCCGGTCGCCGCCGAGCAGCGGGTCCACCTCGGAGAAGGTGGCGGCGTCGTAGCGGTGCGTGGAGCGCGCCGGGAAGACAGGCGTCAGGTAGACCACCCCCACGCCCAGTGCGGCCAGGTGGTCCAGGCGGCGGCGCACCCCGTCGAGCGTGCCGCCGAAGTACTCGCGGGTCGCGGTCAGTCCGAAGGCGGAGGGCTCGTCGTCCCAGGAACGGGGCAGCGCCCAGTCGGGGTGCTCGGCCGGGGGCCCGACGGAGTCGTCGTCGCGGGCGAAGCGGTCCGGGAAGATCTGGTAGACGCTCGTGCCCGTGACCCACGCGGGCGGCCGGGGGCCGTCGATCAGCCGGAAGTCCGCCGCGTCGGTCACCTCGTGCTCGTGGGCGCCCTCCTGGTTGAGCCACGTGTAGCGGTCGCCCCGCACGATCGCGAACCGGTAGTTGGTCACCACCGGGCGTACCGGCACGGTCACCTCGAACCAGGCGGTGCCGCCCGACGTGCGCGTCCTCTCGGCCCGGAAGGTGACGCCCTCACCGTCCTCCACCACGCGGGCGTACACCGCGTCCGCGTCCCCGGGTACGCGGACGCGCAGCCTGGCCCGGCCCTCCCCGACACTGACGTGGTCGGGGGATCCGTCGTGGTGGGGGTCGTGGGCGAACTTCACGGGGCGGCTCCTGGGCTGCGGGGTGCTGACACATGACCGGACCCCGTCGCGCGGGCGGCGGGGTCCGGTCCAGACTGGCCAGTATCGCAACGGGAGTCGGGCGTCGCGAATCCTTTTACACCAGCCTGGGTCTTTTGTTGCGCTTTGTTCCTTCGCGGTGTCCCACGTGTCGGCCCAGGGGAGCCGGGGGCGGCCGGGGTTTGCCTCCGTGGGCGCCGAGGGGCGGGCCGTCGGGCCGCCCTCTTCGCGACCGGATGATTGGGAGCGCTCCCAGGTGTGGTGACACCCTAACGGTCGCGATACACGCTGTAAAGGGGTCGTGACGGACGGGTTCGCGGCCTGTTCGCGCGTGTTCCGCTCCGACGGCCGCGGAGGAGGGGGCGGCAGTCCTTGCCGTTTCCGGCCGAAGACGCCCCGGCCCCCTCAGCCGAGACGGAGCAGGCCGGCCCGGGTGGGGCCGAAACCGCACGCCCGGCGGTAGAACCCCTCCAGGTGGGGCTCGTAGTCGACATGGACCCACTCCACGCCCAGCTCCCCCAGGTCCCGCACCAGTGCCGCCACGACGCGGCTGCCCACGCCCTGGCGCCGCACCGCCGGGGACACCGCGGTGTCCAGCAGGAACGCGTGGGCGCCCCCGTCCCAGACCGCGTGCGCGAACCCCACCAGGCGCCCCTCGTGGAACTCCCCCGCCCACGAGCGGCTGTGGCGCCGGAGCCTGGCGGCCCAGGGAACCAGCGTGTAACCGCCGCCGAAGGCGTCGGCGTGCAGGCGCGACACCTCCCCGTCGTCGACGGGAAAGCGGATGCGCAGGTCGTACGGCATGGTCTTCGACCCTTCGAGGTGGAGTCCGCGGGGGTCGGTATGGCGGACGGGACGGATGCCGAGTCTGTTGACCTTCCCCCCTGTCGTGGTGGTTTGTCGCGGGTTACGGTAGTGGTATGAGCCTTGAGTTGCCAACCGACCGACTCCTCATCCGGGAGTGGCAGCTGGACGACGCGGAGGAGGCCCTGAACGTCTACGGGGCCGACGAGGTCGCGCACTGGCTGACGCCGGAGTGGCACCCGGTGCACGACACCGACGCGATGCGTCTGGTGCTGCACGCCTGGATCGAGGCGGGACCCAACCTCATTCCGCCCGCGGGACGCTGGGCCGTCGTCCGGAAGGAGGACGGGCAGCTGGTGGGAGGGCTCGCGCTGAAACTCCTCCCGCCCTTCGAGGAGGACTTCGAGCTGTCCTGGGCGCTGCGTCCGGACGTGTGGGGACAGGGGTACGCCACCGAGGCGAGCCAGGCCATCGTCGCCTGGGCGTTCAAACAGGGCATCGAGGAGGTCTTCGCGGTCGCGCGCCCCAACAACAAGCGGGCGATAGCCGTGGCACGCAGGCTGGGGATGGAGTGGGTCGGCGAGACCGAGAAGTACTACGACATGCGCCTCCAGGTCTTCCGCATGCGTCCGAGCTGAGCGGGAGAGGGGCCTCGTCGCCCGCTCCCGACGCGTGTGGCCCCTCGGGACTCCCGAGGGGCCACACGCGTTCACCGGCTCAGGCGTCCAGGAACTTGGCGATGCGCTCGGTCTCCGACTCCGACAGGCGCACCGCGGCGGCGGCCGTGTTCTCCTCCAGGTGGGCCACCCGCGACGTGCCCGGGATCGGCAGCATCACCGGCGAGTGGTGCAGCAGCCAGGCCAGCGCCAGCTGCGCCGGGGTCACACCGTGCTCGGCGGCCAGCGGAGCCAGCGGCGAGTTCGGCCCCGCCAGCCCGCCGCGCTCCAGCGGCGCCCAGGGCAGGAAGGCGATCCCGTCCCTCTCGCACCGCTCCAGCACGTCCTCGCACTTGCGCGAGGACGGCCCGTACCAGTTCTGCACCGACGCCACGGGGGTGATCGCGCGGGCCGCCGAGAGCTGCTCCGCCGTCACCCCGGCCAGCCCGATGTGGCGAATCTTGCCCTGTTCGCGCAGTTCCACCAGGGCGCCGAGCTGGTCGGCCAGCGACACCTGGACGTCGATCCGGTGCAGCTGGAGCAGGTCGATCCGCTCCAGGCCGAGGTTGCGCAGGCTCAGCTCCACCTGCTGCTTGAGGTACTCGGGTCGGCCCAGGGGGTGCCACTGCCCCGGGCCGGTGAGCGCGAAGCCCGCCTTGGTCGTGACGACCAGGCCGTCGGGGTAGGGGTGCAGCGCCTCGCGGATCAGCTGCTCGTTGATCTGCGGACCGTAGGAGTCGGCGGTGTCGATGAGGTTCACGCCGAGCTCGACCGCGCGCCGCAGCACGGCCAGCGCCTCGTCGCGGTCGCGGGGCGGCCCCCACGCCCCCTGGCCGACGAGCTGCATCGCTCCGAAGCCCAGGCGGTGCACCGGCAGGTCGCCGCCGATGGCGAGGGTTCCCGACTGTCGGGCGGTGCCGGGTGCGGCGTGTACGTCGGTCACGAAGGTTCCTCCTGGACGGCGCTGGGCCGAGGGTGCGGAGCCGGGACGGGAACCGGGCCGCGACGCGCGAGGCCGGGGCCTCCGGCGGTGTCCCGGGCAGAATCGCAGCAGGTGGGAGCGCCGGCAAGGAACCACGGAGCGTGTCGGAGGGGATCTTGGACCCCGTGCGGACCCGGTGGTGGAGGAAGTCCGCCGACGGTGCTTTTGCCCCGCCGGGGCCGCCCGCCGCCCACCGCGTGCGCGGCGCGGGCGGTCCGCCGCGGCCCCCGGTGCCCGCCGGGCGGAGGAGGGCGGGGTCAGGTGCCGAGGTACTGGCTGATGCGCTCGGTCTCCGACTCCGACAGGCGCACCGCGGCGGCGGCCGTGTTCTCCTCCAGGTGGGCCACCCGCGACGTGCCCGGGATCGGCAGCATCACCGGTGAGCGGTGCAGCAGCCAGGCCAGGGACAGCTGCACCGGGGTGATGCCGTGCTCGGCGGCCATCGCGGTCAGCGGGGAGTCCGGTCCGGCCAGCTCGCCGCGCCCGACCGGCGCCCAGGGCAGGAAGGCGGTCCCGTCCTTCTCGCACTGCTCCAGCACGTCCTCGGACTGGCGGAACGACGGCGCGTACTGGTTCTGCACCGACGCCACGGGGGTGATCGCGCGGGCTGCGGACAGCTCGTCCACCGTCACCTCGCTCAGTCCGATGTGGCGGATCTTGCCCTGTTCGCGCAGTTCCACCAGGGCGCCGAGCTGGTCGGCCAGCGGCACCTCGGGGTCGATCCGGTGCAGCTGGAGCAGGTCGATCCGCTCCAGGCCGAGGTTGCGCAGGCTCAGCTCCACCTGCTGCTTGAGGTACTCGGGCCGACCGAGCCTGTGCCACTGCGCCGGTCCGGTGCGCGCGAAACCCGTCTTGGTGCCGATGACCAGGTCGTCGGGGTAGGGGTAGAGCGCCTCGCGGATCAGCTGTTCGCTGATCTGCGGACCGTAGGAGTCAGCCGTGTCGATGAGGTTCACGCCGAGCTCGACCGCGCGCCGCAGCACGGCCAGCGCCTCGTCGCGGTCGCGGGGCGGCCCCCACACCCCCTCGCCGACGATGCGCATCGCTCCGAACCCCAGGCGGTGCACCGGCAGGTCACCGCCGATCACGAGGGTCCCCGACTGTCGGGCGATGTGTGGTGTGGCGTGTACGTCGGTCACGGTGTCCCTTCCGGACGGCACTGGGGCCGTGTGCTCAGAACTTCCAGGCGGGGGCCGCCGCACGGTTCCCGTGTGCGCGGATTCGCGTCCCCGGCGGTGTTGCGGGCAGGATCTCAGGAGGCGGCGCGCGCCCGCAAGGCGCCACGGGGCGCGCGGGGGAGGGAGAACCGGGTGGCGGGGGATCTGGAGCGGTTGCTGGCGGGGACGCGCATCCTGCTGCGGCCGGGCGGCTACGTCTTCACCACCGTGTCGGACGGCGCGTCCCTGCCCGAGGGGGTGCGCCCGGTGGTCACGGTGGCCGAGGACGAGGCCCTGACCGTGGTGTGCCCGCGCGAGGAGGCCGACGCCGCCGGACTGCCCTACGAGAACGCGGCCGCCTGGATCACGCTGGAGGCGCCCGCCGGAGCGGAGGCGGCGGCCCTGGTGGCGGCCGCGGCCGCCGCGCTGACCGGAGCGGGCCTGCCCCACGACGTGGTGTCCGGCTTCCACCACGACCACGTGTTCGTTCCCGAGGAGGCGGGGGAGCGGGCGGTGGCGGTGCTGCGGGCCCTCTTCCGCTCCCCGCGGGACTGAGGACCTCCCCGGCGGATGCGCCGGGGGGAGTCCGCCCGCACCGAGCGAGGCGCGAGCGGACGCCGCCGTGTCCGCTCACCCCCGCCCGGGGCCGATCGAGGCCAGGTCGTCCTGGAGCAGCCCGAAGGCCCGGGTCAGGGTCACCCTGCGCCCACCGCACGCACAGCGCTGGTAGGCGACGACGCCCTCGCTGGTGGTGTGGTCCGACTCCGTGGTCCAGTGGTGTTCGTGCCGTGTACGCATGGGGCCAGTCTGGTGTAATGGCATTATGCATCTCAACCCTTACGGGCAGGATCCGGTGACCCTGGCCGTGGACCTGGTCAACCGGCCGCTGACCGGTGTGGCGGACCTGGAGCGCCGGTGCGCCGCGGCGGACTTCATCCTCGAACTCCCCGTCGGCGAGGACGACGTCGCCGCCGTCGGCGGGTTCCTGGAGCGCTGGACGCGGGTGGTGGACGCCGCCGACGCGCCGGCACGCGCGGACCGGCTCAACGCGCTGCTCATCGAGTTCTCCGCGGCCCCGCGCCTGACCGACCACGCGGGCACCGGATGGCACCTGCACTACCGGCCCGACCTGCTGCCCGCCCACCGGCAGGTGGCCGCGCTGGTCTCCGTGGGCACCGCCCTGCACCTGACCGGCCGCGGCATGGACCGGCTCGGCCGGTGCGCGGCGCACGGCTGCGACCGCGTCTACGCCGACTTCTCACGCGGCGGACGCCAGCGCTACTGCTCTCCCGCCTGCGGCAACCGCGACGCCGTCCGGCGCCACCGCGCCCGGGCGGCCCGTCCCTGAGGCACGAACCGGAGAGGGGCCCGCCCCGTCGGGACCAGGGGGCGGGGGTCCCCGCCGGGGGCGGACCGGGACCGCGTCCGCCCCCGGCGGGGCGGGGTCAGGCGCCCGCGTCGCGGCGCGCCACCGAGGCCAGGTCGGCCTCGATGCGCGCGGTGGTCTCCAGCAGCGCGGGCAGCAGGTCGCGGCGCACGTCCTCGATCGAGGACCGGTTGGCGTGCGCGGACACGTTCGCGGCCGCGATCACCCGCCCCGACCCGTCGCGGACGGGCGCGGCCAGCGAGCGCAGGCCCTCCTCCAGCTCCTGGTCGACGATGGCGTACCCCTGCTCGCGCACCCGCTCCAGCTCGGCGCGCAGTTCGGCCGGGTCGGTGATGGTGAACCGGGTCAGCGGGGTGAGCTCCACCCGTTCCAGGTAGGCGTCCAGGTCGCGGTCGTCGCGCCCGGCCAGCAGCACCCGGCCCATCGAGGTGGCCGACGCGGGGAAGCGGGTGCCCACCCGGATGGCCACCGCCATGATCCGCGAGGTCGCCACACGCGCCACGTAGAGCACGTCGTCGCCCTCCAGCACCGACACCGAGGCGGACTCGCGCACCCGTGCGGACAGGTCCTCCAGGTGGGGCTGGGCCACGTCGGGCAGCCCGGCGGAGGCCACGTAGGCGTAACCCAGCTCCAGCACGCGCGGCGTGAGCGAGAACAGCCTGCCGTCGGTGCGCACGTAGCCCAGGTCCACCAGCGTGAGCAGGAAGCGGCGGGCGGCGGCGCGGGTCAGGTCGGTCTCGCGCGCGACCTCGCTGAGCGTCATGGAGCGCCGCTCCGCGGAGAAGGCGCGGATGACCGTCAGGCCGCGCTCCAGGGACTGCACGAAGTGGGCGCCGCGGGCCTCTTCTTCTTCGGTGGGCATGTGCTCTTCCTGGTTCGGTTGCGGGGGCGGCTGGCCGCAGCCCCCGGAAAGGTTCTCACATCGCCCGGACGCAGTGGCGGGGCCCGTTCACCCGGTGCGCCGGGACGGAGCGGCCTCCTCGGAGGAGCCGTCCCCGCCGCGCGGGCGGGCCGGTCCGCGCACATGCCTTGACCACGCCTGGGGCCGGCGCTATCGTCATAGCCATCATGTTCGCTCTGAGAACATCCATTCGCTATCCGAACGGGAGTGCTCCATGATCGTGCCCCTGGACGAGGCGGTGCGCGAGCTCGTCCACGACGGCGACACCGTCGCCCTGGAGGGGTTCACCCATCTCATCCCCGTGGCGGCGGGGCACGAGATCATCCGCCAGGGCCTGCGTGGGCTCACGCTGGTGCGCATGACCCCCGACATCGTCTACGACCAGCTCATCGGCGCCGGGTGCGCCAGCAAGCTCGTCTTCTCCTGGGGCGGCAACCCCGGGGTCGGGTCGCTGCACCGCTTCCGCGACGCCGTCACCTCCTCCTGGCCCGTCCCCCTGGAGATCGAGGAGCACAGCCACGCCGGAATGGCCAACCGCTACGTCGCGGGTGCCTCCGGCCTGCCCTTCGCCATCCTGCGGGGCTACTCCGGCACCGACCTGGTTGCCAACAACCCCAACATCAGGACCGTCACCTGCCCCTTCAGCGGGCAGGAGCTGGCCGCCGTGCCCGCCCTGAACCCCGACGTCACCGTCGTGCACGCCCAGCGCGCCGACCGCGACGGCAACGTGCAGCTGTGGGGCATCACCGGCATCCAGAAGGAGGCCGTCCTGGCCGCAGACCGCGCCCTGGCCACCGTCGAGGAGGTCGTGGACGTCCTCGACCCCGTCCCCGGCCAGGTCGTCCTGCCCGCGCGCGTGGTCGACCGGGTCAGCGCCGTCCCCGGCGGCGCCGCGCCCTCCTACGCGCACGGCTACTACGAGCGCGACAACGGGGCCTACCGCGCCTGGGACGCCGTCGGCCGCGACCGC
Organism: Glycomyces fuscus; assembly: GCA_002529455.1. GTDB lineage: Bacteria > Actinomycetota > Actinomycetes > Streptosporangiales > Streptosporangiaceae > Nocardiopsis > Nocardiopsis fusca. The sequence goes on along the minus strand of NYMS01000003.1, from coordinate 11,848 downwards.
GAGGCCTTCACCGCGTGGCTGGAGGAGCTCACCGCGGCCCCCGCCGCGGCCGAGACCGCGGGGAGGGGCCTGTGACCACCGCGACCTGGACCTCCGACGAGATCATGACCGTCACCGCGGCGCGCTCGCTGCGCGACGGGATGTCCTGCTTCGTCGGCATCGGCCTGCCCAGCACCGCGGCGAACGTGGCCCGCCGCACCCACGCCCCGAGCCTGTGGATGATCTACGAGTCCGGCACCCTGGGCACCGTCCCGGACCACCTGCCGCTGTCCATCGGCGACGGCGTCCTCGCCGACACCGCCGACACCGTGGTCTCGGTCCCCGAGGTCTTCAACTACTGGCTCCAGGCCGGGCGGATCGACATGGGCTTCCTCGGCGCCGCCCAGATCGACCGGTACGCCAACATCAACACCACCGTCATCGGCGACTACGCCGATCCCGAGGTGCGCCTGCCCGGGGCGGGCGGCGCCCCCGAGATCGCCGCCTCCTGCCGCGAGGTCATCGTCATCATGCGGCACAGCCGCCGCGCCTTCGTGGAGCGGGTCGACTTCGTCACCTCGGTCGGCCACGGCTCGGGCCCCGGCGACCGCGAGCGCCTGGGCCTGCGCGGCGCCGGCCCGGTGCGGGTGATCACCGACCTCGGCGTGCTCGAACCCGACCCCGCCACCCGCGAGCTCGTCCTGACCGGCGTGCACCCGGGCGTGGAGGCGGACGCGGTCCGCGAGGCCACCGGCTGGGACCTCACCGTGGCCGGGGACCTCGCCGTCACGCCCGAGCCCACGGGCGGGGAGCTGGCGGTGGTGCGCTCCCTGACCGGGGCCGCCTGAGGGGGAGGCGCAGTCGCACCCCATGTTTGCCTGACGTTGTCAGGTTCCAGTTCGCCCGCGGCCGGACCTCCCGCCGGCCGCACCGCACCAGGAGGTCCACGGTGACCGACGTCCACATCCTCGACGCCGTCCGCACGCCCTTCGGCAGGTACGGCGGCGCCCTGTCGGGGGTCCGCCCCGACGACCTGGCCGCCCACGTCGTGGGCGCCCTCCTCGAGCGCGCGCCCGGCCTGGACGCCGCCGCCGTCGACGAGGTCGTCCTCGGCAACGCCAACGGAGCGGGCGAGGAGAACCGCAACGTCGCCCGCATGGCCTCCCTGCTGGCCGGGCTGCCCACCTCGGTGCCGGGGGTCACCGTCAACCGCCTGTGCGGCTCCGGCCTGGAGGCGGCCGTCCAGGCCAGCCGGGCCATCCAGGTCGGCGACGCCTCCCTGGCCGTGGCCGGGGGAGTGGAGTCCATGAGCCGCGCCCCCTGGGTGATGCCCAAACCGGCCAAGGGCTTCCCCGCCGCCGACGCCGCCCTGCACTCCACCACCCTGGGCTGGCGCATGGTCAACCCCCGCATGCCCGTACGGTGGACGGTCTCCCTCGGCGAGGGCACCGAGGGGCTGGCCGGGCAGCACGGGATCTCCCGCGCCGACCAGGACGCCTTCGCCCTGGCCAGCCACACCAGGGCCGCCGAGGCCTGGGCCAGGGGGGTCTTCGACGACGAGATCGTCCAGGTCCCCGGCGCACACCTGGACCGCGACGAGTCCATCCGCGAGACCTCCGCCGACAAGCTCGCCGCGCTCCAACCCGCCTTCCGCGCCGGGGGCACCATCACCGCGGGCAACGCCTCGCCGCTCAACGACGGCGCGGCGGCCCTGCTGCTGGGCACCCGGGCCGCCGCCGAGGCCGCCGGCCTGGAGCCCATGGCCCGCATCGCCGGACGCGGCGCCGCCGGAGTGGACCCCGACGTGTTCGGCATCGGTCCCGTCCGCGCCGCCGAGACCGCCCTCGAACGCGCCGGGATCGGCTGGGGCGACCTGTCCGTGGTCGAGCTCAACGAGGCCTTCGCCGCCCAGTCCCTGGCCTGCGTCCGCAGCTGGAGGGGGCTGGACCCCGGCATCGTCAACCCCAACGGAGGCGCCATCGCCATCGGCCACCCGCTGGGCGCCTCCGGCGCCCGCGTCCTCGGCTCGCTCGCCCACGAACTGCGGCGGCGCGGCGGAGGGTGGGGGCTGGCGGCGCTGTGCATCGGCGTCGGCCAGGGCCTGGCCGTCGTCCTCCAGGCCTGAAACCCCCGCGGCCACCGGGAGCCGGTGCCGCACGAGACGGAGGAGCACCCGCCATGCCCACCCCACCCGACGCGGCGCGCACGGCGCCCGGGCTGCACGTGCCCGGCTACGTCCGCGACCACGACAGCCACCCGCCGCTGGACTACCCCGGGTACGGGAGCACCGCACTGCGCCACCCCCAGCGCCCGCTCACCCTGCTCCCGCACACGCTCACCGAGATCACCGCGCCCGTCCTGGGCCAGGACCGCCTCGGCGAACTCGACCACGACCTCACCCGCCAGCACGACGGGGAACCCCAGGGCCAGCGCATCATCGTGCACGGCCAGGTGCGCGACAGCGGCGGCGCCCCCGTGCCGCACACGCTGGTGGAGGTCTGGCAGGCCAACGCGTCCGGGCGCTACCGCCACAGCGGCGACAACTGGCCCGCCCCGCTCGACCCGCACTTCAGCGGTGTCGGGCGCGCGCTGACCGACGCCGGGGGCCGCTACCGGTTCGTCACCGTCCGCCCCGGCGCCTACCCCTGGCGCAACCACCAGAACGCCTGGCGGCCCGCGCACATCCACTTCTCCCTGTTCGGCCGGGCCTTCACCCAGCGCCTGGTCACCCAGATGTACTTCCCCGACGACCCGCTGTTCTTCCAGGACCCCATGTGGAACTCGGTCCCGGACCCGAAGGCGCGCGAGCGCATGCTCGCCCGCTACGACCACGACACCACCGAACCCGAGTGGGCGCTGGCCTACCGCTGGGACATCGTGCTGCGCGGGCGCGAGCAGACCCCGTTCGAGTCGGAGGAAGAGATCCTGGAGGACGACGAGTGAGCAGGTACCCCACCACCCCGTCCCAGACGGTCGGCCCCTACCTGCACATCGGCCTGCCCTGGCCGGACGGCCCCTACGCCGTGGCCGAGGGCACGCCGGGCGCGGTGTGGATCCGCGGCACCGTGTACGACGGGGCGGGCGCCACGGTCCCCGACGCCCTCGTCGAGACCTGGCAGGCCGACCCCGACGGGCGCTTCGACCACCCCGACGACCCGCGCGGAGCCCGGCCCCACCCGGGGTTTCGCGCCTTCGGGCGCTGCCCCACCGACGCCGCCGGGAACTACGGGATCCTCACCCTCAAGCCCGGCGCCGTCCCCGGGCCGGGCGGGGACCAGGCGCCGCACGTCGACGTGTCGGTGTTCGCGCGCGGCATGCTGAACCGGGTCGTCACCCGCGTGTACTTTCCCGAGGAGGAGGCCGCCAACGCCGCCGACCCGGTGCTGGGCGGCATCGGGGACCCCGGGGCCCGGGCCACCCTCCTCGCCCGCCGGGAGGAGGGCGGGTACCGCTTCGACATCCGCCTCCAGGGCGAGGGGGAGACCGTCTTCTTCGACGTCTGACGAAGGAGGACCCGCAGGGGGCGGCCGCCGCGGCCGACGGTTCCACGGCGGCCGCCCCCGCGCCGCCCCGCAAAACCGGTGCCAACCGCCACGACGCGTCCTGGAGGAAACCCGTGACCGGTCTGTTCGACGGTGTCCTCGACCACGGCCCGCTGGCCGCGCTCACCGACGACACCGCCTGGCTCCAGGCCCTGCTCGACGTGGAGGCCGCCCTCGCGCACGCCCTCGCCGACACCGGAGCCCTGCCCGCGGAGCACGCCGAGGCCGTCGCCGCCGCCTGCCGCGCCGACCGCTACGACCCGGCCGCCCTGGGCCGGGCCGCCGCCGGCGGCGGCAACCCGGTCATCCCCCTGGTCGGGGAACTCACCGCCCGGGTGCGCGAGACCGACCCCGAGGCGGCCCGCCACGTGCACCGGGGTGCCACCAGCCAGGACGTCATGGACACCGGCGCCATGCTGCTCGCCCGCCGCGCGGGCGCCGCCCTGCTCACCGACCTGCGCGCGCTCGCCGACCACCTGCGCGGCCTGGCCGAGGCGCACCGCACCACCGCCATGCCCGGCCGCACCCTGCTCCAGCAGGCCCTGCCCACCACCTTCGGCGCGGTCGCCGCGGGGTGGGCCAACGGGCTGGCCGAGGCCGCGGACCAGCTCCAGCACGTGCTGGAGCGCCGCCTGGCCGTGCAGTTCGGCGGCGCCGTCGGCACCCTGGCCTCCCTCGGCGGGGACGGACCCGCCGTCACCGCGGCCCTGGCCGCCCGCCTGGGCCTGGCCGAACCGGTCCTGCCCTGGCACACCGAGCGCGGCAGGATCGCCGAACTGGCCGGGGCCCTGGGCCGGACCTGCGGGGCGGTCGGCACCGCCGCCCAGGACATCGTGCTCCTCGCCCAGACCGAGGTGGGCGAACTGGTCGAGGACGGCGGCCCCGGCGTCGGCGGCTCCTCCACCCTGCCGCACAAGCGCAACCCCGTCGCGGCCGTCAGCGCCCTGGCCAGCGCCCGCCAGGCCCCCGGACTCGTGGCCAACCTGTTCGCCGCCCAGATCCAGGAGCACCAGAGGGCCGCCGGGAGCTGGCACGCCGAGTGGCTGCCCCTCACCGACCTGCTGCGCCGCACCGGCGCCGCCGTGGCCTGGCTGCGCACCAGCACCGCCCGGCTGCGGGTGGACGCCGTGCGCATGCGCGCCAACCTCGACGCCACCGGCGGCCTGGCCCTGTCCGAGCGCGTCACCGCCGACCTGGCCCCCGAACTCGGCCGCATGGACGCCCACCGCCTGGTCGCCGAAGCCTGCCGGGAGGCCGTCGGCTCCGGCCGGGAGCTGGCCGAGGTCCTCACCGAGCGCCTCGACGGCGTCCGCGGCGGCGAGCGGATCCGCGCCCTGCTCGACCCGGCCGGGTACCTGGGCTCGGCCCCGGTGTTCACCGACCGGGTCACCGGCGCCGGACCGGGTTGGGCCGGCCCCGTGGAGGGAACCGGCCCCGGGGAGAACACCGGTTCCGTGGGCGGCACCGGCCGCACGGCGGACACCGACAGCGAAGAAGGAGTACGAGGACCCGATGAGCGTTGACCTGCACCACACGGAGAGCGGACCGGCCGACGCACCGCCCCTGCTGCTCGGCGGCTCCCTGGGCACCACCACGCGGATGTGGGACCCGCAGGTCGAGGCGCTCTCGACCGTGTTCCGGGTGATCCGCTTCGACCACCGCGGGCACGGCGGCTCGCCCGTCCCCGACGGGCCCTACAGCATGGCCGACCTGGGCGGCGACGTCATCGCGCTGATGGACCGGCTGGGCGTCGAACGCGCCCACTACGCGGGGCTGTCCATCGGCGGCATGGTCGGCCAGTGGCTCGCCGTGCACCACCCCGAGCGCGTGGACCGCCTGGCCCTGCTGGCCACCTCCCCCCACATGGGCCCGGCCGGGAACTGGCGGGACCGCGCCGCGCTGGTGCGCGCCGAGGGCACCGGGGCCGTGGCGGACTCCGTGGTGGAGCGCTGGTTCACCCCCGCCTTCGTCAAGGACCGTCCCGCCGAGGTCGCCGCGCTGCGCGACCAGGTCGCGTCCACCGCGCCGGAGGGGTACGCGGGCTGCTGCGGGGCCATCCAGACCCACGACGTGCGCGAGGACCTGCACCGGATCAGCGCGCCCACGCTGGTCGTCGCCGGGGCCGACGACCCCGCCACGCCTGTGGCCGGGCACGCCGGGCTGATCGCCGAGCGGATCCCCGGCGCGCGCCTGGTGGTGCTGGAGGAGGCCGCGCACCTGCTGTCCTGGCAGCAGAGCACCAAGGTCAACACCCTGCTCACCCAGCACTTCGCGTCCGCCGACCGCCACGGCGCGGGGACACGGGTGCGCCGCGCCGTGCTGGGCGACGAGCACGTGGACCGCGCCCGGGCGCGCACGACCGGCTTCACCGAGCCGTTCCAGGACCTCATCACCCGCTACGCCTGGGGGGAGGTCTGGACCCGCCCGGGACTGGACCGCCGCACCCGCAGCTGCATGGTGCTCACCGCGCTGGTCGCGCACGGCCACTGGAACGAGCTGGCCATGCACGTGCGCGCCGCGCTGCGCAACGGGCTCGACCCCGACGAGATCGGCGAGGTGTTCCTCCAGGCCGCCGTCTACTGCGGGGTGCCCGCCGCGAACAAGGCCTTCGGTATCGCCCAGGAGGTCTTCGCCGAGCAGGAGGCGTGAGCGTGACAGGGTGCTGGTCAGGGTCGTGCGCTGACCAGCACCCCCGTGCGGCCGCCCGGTGGGGCGGGGCCACGCGGTCGGGCGCGCGCCCGCGCCCCCGGGGCCGCGGGGCCGGGGGCGCGGACCGTGTCCTGGCCCGGTCGTGCGCCCACGGGTCCGGGGGCGGGTGGACCCGGCGCTGAGCGCCGGGCGGCCGCGTCAGCGCTTGAAGGCCACGCCCGCCAGCTCCCACAGCTTGACCGCGGGGTCGGCGGGGCGGGACACGGGGTCGGCGTCCGGGTGGCGCCAGGTGGCGCAGTCCACCGCGCGGGGGCCCTCGTCGCGCCCGTCGATCCAGGGGCTGGCCAGCTCCAGGCCCTCGAAGACCGCCGAGGCCTCCTGGGGGCTGCGCACCCGGCCCCAGGGGGTGCCGAAGGACAGGATCTTGTCGGTCATCCACACGGCGGAGGCCGGGTCGTCGGAGACGATGTGGGAGGAGATCAGGCACGAGCCCGGCGCGAGGCGGTCCATGAGGGCGCTCACCATGCCGAACGGGTCGCTGTCGTCGGGGATGCAGTGCAGCAGCGAGACCAGCATCACGCACACGGGCAGGTCGGTGTCGATGAGCCTGGTGGTCTCGGGAGAACTCAGGATCTCGTCGGTTTCGCGGATGTCCGCCAGCAGGAACGAGGTCTGCCCGCTGTCGCTGATCAGCGCCCGGCCGTGCGCGAGCACGATGGGGTCGTGGTCGACGTAGACCACCCGGGCGCGCGGGTTGGCCTGCTGGGCCGCGTGGTGGGTGTTGTTGGCGGTGGGCAGGCCGGCCCCCAGGTCGAGGAACTGCTCCACCCCCTGGGCCGCCACGTACTCCACCGCGCGTGAGAGGTAGGCGCGGTTGTCGTTGGCGAAGGAGACCAGCTCGGGGATGCCGTCCGCGAGCGCCTCGCAGGCCTTGCGGTCGGCCTCGAAGTTGTCCTTGCCCCCCAGGAGGTAGTCGTACATGCGTGCGATACTGGGAGTTTCCATGTCGATGTTGGGGGGGAAGTGATCGGCCATGAAGGATACCCATCCGAAGAAGTGAGGAGGCGAGTTCTCTGGGCGAATGGTAACCGTGTTTCCACGGCCTTGCGGAGCTTTCCACAACAAAGTTCGAAGTGCGTATTCGGCCGCCCATACGCTCATGTTTCCGGTCCCTGTTCACGGTTGTCCGAAACCGGGCAGATCATCGGCCACGAGCCCGGGAGCCGCGGCCCTGACGCGCTCGCCGGAGTCCCGCGGAGGGCGCGGCGGCGCGGGAAGCGGCGGCGCGGACCAGAACTCGGCGGCCGAGGAGGGGGCCGCCGCGCCTGGCGGGGGAGAGGGGGCGTCGACGGTATCCGATGCCGCTTCTCCGTCGTTTTTCCCGAATGTCGTCTCTTCGCCCGGAAATCCTTTTGCGGCGGCCGAAGAAAGCGCTTTGACCTGCGCCACGAGCGCACGCCGCTCCCGGCCCAGCCACCGGGTCAGCGTGAACGGGTCGCGGTCGGCCTCGGCGCCCAGCTCCGCCACCGCCACCGCCAGGTGCGCGCACCTGGCGTCCCACCGGTCACAGGAGCAGGTCGCCACCAGCGCGTCCCACCCGCGCGGCACCAGGTCCCACCCCAGCAGCGAGAACACCCGGGCCGCCGCCACCGGCAGCTCACCGGCCAGGATCCGGGCGCGGAAGACCGGCTGGGAGGCCAGCGCGGCGCACAGGCGCTCCCACTCGGCCTCGGGCGGCACCGTGCGGATCAGGCTCACCTCGTGCGCGCCCGGACCGCGCACCCGCCCCGTGACCTCGCCCGGACGCACCGACAGCCGCTCCACCCGGGCGCCCCCGGCGACCCGTCCCGGCTCTCCCAGGGCCTGCGCGAACAGCGGCGACCACGTGCTCACCCGGCCACCGCCTCCGGCGACAGCCGCACGACCTCGCGCAGGTCGTCCACCGACAGACCGGTCAGCCACGCCTCACCGGTGGCCACGGCACTGTCGGCCAGCGCGCTCTTGCGTTCGATCATCTCGTCCACCCGCTCCTCGACCGTGCCCACGCACACCATCTTGCGCACCTGCACGTCCCGCCGCTGGCCGATCCGGAACGCCCGGTCGGTGGCCTGGTTCTCCACCGCCGGGTTCCACCACCGGTCCACGTGCACCACGTGGTTGGCCGCGGTCAGGTTCAACCCCGTCCCGGCGGCCTTGAGCGAGAGCAGGAACACCGCCGGGCCGTCCAGCTCCTGGAAGCGCTGCGTCATCTCCTCCCGCTCCGCCCGCGGCGTGCCCCCGTGCAGCCACAGCACCGGCACACCCAGGCGCGAACGCAGGTAGGGGGCCAGCCGCTCGCCGAACCGCGCGTACTGGGTGAAGCACAGGGCCTTGTCGCCCTCGGCCGCCGCCGCGGCCAGGATCGCCTCCACCCGCTCCAGCTTGCCCGAGCGCCCCGACAGCGCCGATCCGTCCCCCAGGAACTGCGCCGGGTGGTTGCAGATCTGCTTGAGCCGCGACATCGTCGCCAGCACCAGCCCCTTGCGCTCCTTCTCGGTCGCCTCGGCCAGCCGCTCCCCCATCTCGTCCACCACCGCCTTGTACAGCGAGGCCTGTTCCGGGGTGAGGGTGCACCAGGTGCGCATCTCCAGCTTCTCGGGCAGGTCGGCGATGATCGACCGGTCGGTCTTGAGGCGGCGCAGCACGAACGGCCCGGTCATGCGGCGCACCAGTTCGGTGTCGGGCCCCTCCTCGCCCTCGACCGCCCGCTCGAAGGCCGGCGCCGTCCCCAGCAGCCCCGGGTTGGCGAACTCCATCACCGACCACAGCTCGCCCAGGTTGTTCTCCACCGGGGTGCCGGTGAGCGCGATCCGCGTGGCCGCGGGCAGCGACCGCACCGCCCGCGCCTGCCGCGTGCCGTGGTTCTTGAGCGCCTGCGCCTCGTCGCACACCACCCGGTGCCAGGGCATGCCCGCCAGCTCCTCGCTGTCGCGGGCGACCACCCCGTAGGTGGTGACGACCAGGTCGCACGACCCCACCAGGCGGGCCAGGGCGTTGCCCGAGGGCCGGTCCGGGCCGTGCTGGACGTGCACCCTCAGCGAGGGCGCGAACCGCTCGGCCTCGCGCCGCCAGTTGCCCACGAGCGAGACCGGGCACACCAGCAGGGTCGGCCCCGGAGCGGGTTCCCGGAGCCGCTCGTCGGTGAGCAGGGCCAGCAGCTGCACGGTCTTGCCCAGGCCCATGTCGTCGGCGAGCACCGCGCCCAGCCCCAGCTCGCCCAGGAAGCGCAGCCACGCCGCGCCCCGGTCCTGGTAGGGGCGCAGCGTGCCCCGGAAGCCGGGCGGCGTGCCCATCGGGCGGGGCTCGGCCTTGGCGCCCCCGTCCAGCAGCGCGCCCAGCGGACCGGAGGCGACCGCGTCGGTGACCGGCAGGGGAGCGGTGCCCTCCACGCCGATGGCCGTGCGCAGCGCCTCGTCGGTGCGCATCCAGTGGCCGCCGCGCCGCTTGACCAGGTCCAGGGTGGCGCTGATCCGCTCGGGGTCCACCTCCAGCCACCGTCCGCGCACGCGCACCAGGGAGCGCTTGAGGCGGGCCAGCTCGGCGAGTTCGGCCAGATCGTCCTCGCCGAGCGGCTCGGCCTCCTCGCCGTCGCGGCCCCGGAGCAGGGCCTCGAAGGACACGTTGACCAGTTCGGAGGGCCCCACCCCGCCGCCCCTGCGCCTGCGGGGCGCCTCCTCGACCGCCACCCGCAGGCCCAGGGCGGGCCTGCCGCGCCACTCGGGCAGGACCACGCCGAACCCGGCGCCGCTCAGCCGGGCGGCGCCCTCGGCGACGAACCGCTCGGCGTCCTCGGTGCCCATCAGCAGCCGGGCCGGGGCCAGGTCGCGCAGCGCGCGGTGCAGCGGCGGGTGGTGGCGCGCGGCCCGGCGCAGGTCGGCCAGGGCGGTGGTGCCCACGTCGGCGGGCAGCCAGGCGGCGCCCTCGCCCTGCCAGACCTGTTCCAGGGGCAGGCGCAGGCCGGGGTCGGTGACCGAGCGCACCCAGAACTCCAACGCCCACGGCCCCGTGCGGTCGGGTTCGCGCAGCAGGAACAGCAGCGCGGCCCGCCCCGCGCCGCGCACCCGTGAGCGCCACTCGCGCAGGGGGCCGCGCAGCCGGGCGGCGGTGTCGGCGTCGATCCCGCCGCGCTCGCCGGTGAGCGCGGCGGCCAGCCGCCGGCCGGGTGCGGCCTCGTCGTCGGCGGCCCGCGCACCGGCGGTCCGGCCGCCGGCGTCCGGACCGCGGCGCGCGCCGCGGGGCTCGGCCAGGCGGCGGGCCGCCGCGTCGGTGAGCAGTTCCAGGGGGGCGAGCACACAGGCGCGGGCGACCGCGTCGGGCGGCTCCCCGGGCAGGTGGGCGCGGGCGGAGGGGGGAAGGGCGCCGGTGAGCGCGGCCAGGTGCGCCTCCGCCCAGTCCAGGGGCGCCGGCCGCCAGCGGGCCCGTACGGGGTCGCCCACCAGGTCGGGCAGCACGCACCCGGAGGTGACCAGGAGTTCGGCGAAGTCGCGGACCGCGCGGAGGTGGACCAGCGAGGGTCCGGGAACGGTGCCGGGGGCGTCGGCCGCGGCCAGGAGGGTCTCGGCGGAGGCGGGGTCCAGCCGCAGGGCGGGCACCCGCCAGGGGTGGAAGGCGGCCGGGGCGGCGCCCGGGGCGCGGGCGGAGGGGAAGGGGGCGCGGGTGTCCCCGGGCAGGGTCAGGTCCAGGGCTCCGTGCGTGGCGGAGCCCGCCCCGATTCCGGTTCCGGTGTTTGCCAGAAGCGCGCGCAGTTCGTGGGCCTCCAGGGCGAACGGGTGCGGGCGCGCCCGGCCGTTCGTGTTCCCGGCCGGAGGAGGGGTGGAGGCGGCGGACCCGGCCTGCCCGGACTCGGCCCACACCGCCAGCGCGTCCCCGGCCCACACGCCGTGCAGAACCCGCACCGCACCTCCCGCGTCCTCGCCGACCATCGGCCCCAGTATGGCCGGGGGCGGCGACAGACCGTGACGCGAGCTGGGGAGGAGGGCCCCTCGCTCGGTGGCGGGTCCTTTCCGGGGACTCCTGGAGCTGTCGTGGGCGCTGCTGTGGGAGGGCGGTCAACGGTCGGGGTTCGGGAATGGTTGTTCGCTCCAGCGGTGGCGCCAGCTGCCGCGAGGTGGCGCAGGCCACGGGCGACGCCGGCCGAAGCCGGATGGCTGAGCTCTGCCGCGTCGGCACCAAAGGCTGCGGGTGATTGAGGGCGCAGCTCCACGCTCTGCCCAAGGGTGGTGGCCGAGGCAGCGGCACCAGCTGCCGCGTGGTGGTGCGGGAGGGCGAGCAACGCCTGGGGTTCGGGGGTGGTGGGACTCTGCTGCGTTGGCACCAAGGGCGAGTGGACCCTCCGGCCCCGGGCAGCGCTACCGGCCCCAGTGGCGGGGGGAGGGCGACGGGGGCGATGGTGGTCGCTGCGTGGGGGCGGACCGCTGGTGGTGTGTGCGCACACCGGGGCAGCGCAGGTCCGCGGTGGCGGGCACGGGCCTTCTCGCCGTGGCCACTGGGCCACGGACGGAGGGCGGGGGCCGGGGGTCATTCCCGGGGCGGTGGGTCCGGGTCCCTGCCGGGCGGGTGGCCTGCCCGATCTCCTCTGTTGTGCTTGGCCCGGGTCTGGTGGTGTGTGCGCAGTTCGCGTTGGTACTTGGCCCGGTTGT
>NYMS01000029.1 GCA_002529455.1 Glycomyces fuscus | reverse complement strand
CGCGAGCCCGAGCGCGTCGCCGTGGTGTGGGACGGGGGCGAGTGGACCTACGCGGAGCTGGCCGAACTCGCTCTACGGACGGCCGCACACGTGCGCGGACACGGCGTCGAACCCGGCGGCACGGTGGCGGTGAGCCTGCCCAAGGGCCCCGAACAGGTGGCGGCGGTACTGGGCGTGCTCGCGGCGGGATGCACCTACGTGCCCGTGGGGGTGGACCAGCCCCCCGTGCGCCGGGAGCGCATGCTGCGACGGGCCGGTGCCGAGCTGGTCCTGGACGACCTGGGCCCCGCGCTGAAGACCCAACCGTTGCAGCGTCCGGCGCGGGTCGAGGCGGACGCGTCGGCCTACGTGATCTTCACTTCGGGATCCACGGGCGAGCCCAAGGGCGTGGAGGTCACCCACCGCTCGGCCACGAACACCGTGGCCGACGTGTGCGCGCGCTTCGGCATCGGCGCCGACGACCGGGTGTTGGCGGTGTCGGCTCTGGACTTCGACCTGTCGGTCTTCGACGTCTTCGGACTGCTCGGTGTCGGCGGCGCGATCGTCGTACCCGGCGAGGAGCAGCGCCGGGACGCGACGGCCTGGTGCGCAGCGGTGCGGGAACACGGCGTGACGGTGTGGAACTCGGTCCCGGTGCTCGCGCAGATGCTCCTGGAGGCGGCGACCGGCGCGCAGGAGTCCCTGTCGGGCCTGCGCGTGGTCATGGTGTCCGGGGACTGGGTGCCGCTGGACCTGCCCCGTCGAACCCGGGAGACGGCCCCCGGCTGCCGCTTCGTGGCGATGGGCGGGGCGACCGAGGCGGCCATCTGGTCCAACTACGAGGAGGTGTCGGAAGCCGCCCCGGACTGGCCGTCGATTCCCTACGGCCGCCCCCTGTCGGGCCAGCGCTTCCGGGTGGTGGGCCCCGACGGCCGGGACCGGCCGGACTGGGTGCCCGGCGAGCTGTGGATCGGCGGCGCGGGCGTGGCCGTCGGCTACCGGGGCGACCCCTCCACGACGGCCGCGCGGTTCGTCACCGACGAGCAGGGGGTGCGCTGGTACCGCACCGGCGACCAGGGCCGGTACCGGCCCGACGGCCGGCTGGAGTTCCTGGGCCGCGACGACCAGCAGGTCAAGATCCGCGGCCACCGGCTGGAGCTGGGCGAGGTGGAGGCCGCCGCACGCGCCCACCCCCGGGTGGGCACGGCCGCCGTGGTGGTCACCCCCGCCCCCGCGCCCCGGCTGGTGGCGTTCGTGACCGTGACGGAGGGAGGCGCGGTACCGGAGTCGCTGCGGGACTTCATGGCCGAGCGGCTGCCCGAACACGCGGTCCCGGCCCACCTGGTGGCGGTGCCGCGGATGCCCCTGAACGCCAACGGCAAGATCGACCGGACGGCCCTGGCCGCCCTGGCCGAACAACAGGCCGGGCGCAACCCCGAGGCCGACGCCCCTCCCGAGGGCGGGACCGAGCGGGCGGTGGCCGACATCTGGGCCGACCTGCTCGGCCTGGACACCGTCAACCGCGACGACGACTTCGTCGCCCTCGGCGGGGACAGCCTCCTGGCCACCCGCCTGACCGAGGCCCTGCGCCGCCGCTTCGGCGCCGAACTCCCCCTGCGCCGCGTCTTCGAGGCGCCCACGGTCCGAGAGCTGGCCGCCCTCGTGGACCAGGGCCGGTCCCGCGCCGACCACGAGTTCGAGGAAGGAACCCTATGACTCCCGACAACGGAGGCCGCGCACAGCTCCTCGCCGAGCTCCACGACCTCGGAGTCCACCTGTGGGTGGAGGACGGACAGCTGCGCTTCCGCGCGCCCAAGGGGGTCCTGGACCCCGCCCTCAGAGAGCGTCTGGGCGCCGAGAGGGAAGGGCTGATCACCCACCTCCAGGAGGCCTCGGACACGGTCCGGCACGACCCGCAGGGCCGCCACGACCCCTTCCCACTGACCGACGTCCAGTCCTCCTACCTGCTGGGCAGAGGAGGGGCGTTCGACTACGGCGGCTCCCCCTGCCAGGTCTACGCCGAGATGCCCGTACGCGACCTCTCCCCCGACCGCCTCCAGCGGGCGTGGAACGCGCTGGTGCGCCGCCACGACATGCTCAGGGCCGTCGTGGACCCCGACGGCCACCAACGGGTGGAGCCCGAGGTCCCGGAGTACACCGTGGCCGTGGAGGACATGCGCGGACGCCCCCCGCAGGAGGCCCGCGCCCGCCGCCTGCGTGTCCGGGAGCAGATGGACCACCTCGTCCACGAGCCGGGCACGTGGCCGATGTTCGACGTGCGCGTCACCCGCGCCGACGACGGCGACATCCTCCACGTCTCCGTGGACTTCCTGATAGCCGACTACGCCAGCGTGCGCGTCCTGGTGCGCGAACTCGACCTCCTGCACCGGGACCCGGACGCCGAACTGCCCGGGATCGGCATCACCTTCCGCGACCACCTGCTGGCCGAGCACCGCCTGCGCGAGGGGCCCGCCTACGAACGCGACCGCGCCTACTGGCAGGAGCGCCTCGACGGCCTCCCCGCGGGGCCCGAGCTCCCCGTGCTGCCCGGCGCCGCCCGCAGCGCACCGGGCCGTTTCGACCGGTGGGAGACCGGGCTGGACCCCGACGCCTGGAAGGGCTTCCAGGAGCAGGCCAGGGCCCGCGGGATCACCCCCTCCACCGCCGTCCTCGCGGCGTTCTCCGAGGTCGTCGGGGTCTGGAGCGCCGCACCGGCCTTCTGCCTCAACCTCACCCTGCTCAACCGCGGCACCCGCCACCCCGACGTCGACCACCTGGTCGGCGACTTCACCTCCGTGAACCTGCTGGAGCTGCGCACCGACTCCGCCGACTCCTTCGCCGGGCGCGCCCGGGCCGCACAGGACCAGCTCATGGCGGACCTGGACCACCGCTCCTTCAGCGGTGTCGAGGTCATCCGCGAGATGGCCCGGCGGCGCGGGCCCGGCGCCTCCCTCATGCCGGTCGTCTTCACCAGCACCGTCGGGATGGAGGAGGCGCAGCCGCAGGACCGGAGCTGCCTCGGCTCCCCGACCTACGGGCGCAGCCAGACCCCCCAGGTGTGGATCGACGCCCAGGCCGTCGTCGAGGAGGGCCGCCTGTCGGCGCGCTGGGACGTGCGCCAGGGGGTGCTGCGCGAGGGCGTCGTGGAGGCCATGTTCGCCGCCTTCGACGACCTCCTGGGCCGCCTGGCCGCGGGACGGACCTGGGACGAGGCCGCGCCGGTGACGCTGCCCGCGGACCAGGAACGGGCCCGGCGCACCGCCAACGACACCGCCGCTCCCCTGCCCGAGGGGCTGCTGCACGAGGATGCCGTCGCCGCCGCCCGGGCCCACCCCGAGCGCCCGGCCCTCGTCTGCGGGACACGCGTCCTCACCCACGGCGAGGTCCTGGCCCGCGCCACCCGCCTGGCCGGCCGGCTGCGGGAGGAGGGGCTGCGCCGCGGGGACATCGCCGCCGTGGTCATGGACAAGGGCTGGGAACAGGTCGTGGCCGTCCTCGCCGTCCTCATGGCCGGGGGCGCCTACCTTCCCGTGGACGCCCGGCAGCCCGAGGCCCGGCGCGGGGTCCTGCTCCGCGACGCCGGGGTCGGCCTCGTCCTGGCCCAACCCGGCACGGCCGACGGAGCCGGCGCCGGTACCGGTGCCCGGGTGCTGACCGTGGCCGAGGAGGACCCGGGCGCCGTCACGGACGCGGCGGACGGCCCGGCCGTCACGGACGCGGGCCCCGACGACCTGGCCTACGTCATCTACACCTCCGGCTCCACCGGCACGCCCAAGGGTGTGATGATCTCCCACCGCGCCGCCCTCAACACCCTGCACGACGTGCGCCGCCGCTTCGGCGTCACCGCCGGGGACCGCGGGATCGCCCTGGCCTCCCTCGGCTTCGACCTGTCGGTCTTCGACGTCTTCGGCCTCCTCGGCGCCGGGGCCTGCCTCGTCCTGCCCGACGCCGACCGGCGGGGAGACCCCTCCCACTGGGCCGAGCTGGTCGAACGCCACGGTGTCACCGTGTGGAACTCGGTGCCCGCCCAGATGCAGATGCTGGAGGACTACCTCTCGTCCGGAGGCGACCGGGACATCGGCACCCTGCGCCTGGCGATGCTCAGCGGGGACTGGATCCCCGTCACCCTGCCCGACCGGATCCGCAGCCGGGTCCCCGGCCTGCGGGTGGTCTCCCTCGGCGGGGCCACCGAGGCGGCCGTGTGGTCCATCGCCCACCCCGTCGACGAGGTCGATCCCGGCTGGGCCTCCATCCCCTACGGGACACCGCTGGCCAACCAGACCTTCCACGTCCTCGACCACGCCCTGCGCGACCGCCCGGACCACGTGCCCGGCGAGCTCTACATCGGCGGGGCCGGGCTCGCGTCGGGCTACCTGGGCGACCCGGAGCAGACCGCGCACAGGTTCGTGTCCCACCCGCGGACCGGGGAGCGCCTCTACCGCACAGGCGACCTGGGCCGCTACCGCGGTGACGGCACGATCGAGTTCCTGGGCAGGAGCGACCGCCAGGTCAAGGTGCGCGGCCACCGCATCGAGCCCGGGGAGGTCGAGGCCGCCCTCCTGGAGGCCCCGGAGGTCGGCGCGGCCGTCGTGCTCCCCGTCGGGGACAGCGCGCTGACCCGCAGGCTCGCCGCCTTCGTCCAGCCCGCCCCGCTGCCCGGGGCGACCCGCCCCGACCTCGGAACCGAGCGCGCGCGGGCGCACGCCCGCGCCTCCGCCGCCGTCGGCGGCGTCGACCCGCACGAGACCGCGGAGTTCATGTCCCGGCTCGACGACGCCTGCCGCCAGGGGATGCTGCACGCCCTGGCGGCCCAGGGGGTCCTCGCCGATCCCGGCGTCGAGCACACCCTGGACGAGATCGTGGACGCCACCGCCGCCGCGCCGCGCCACCACCGGCTGCTCCGCCGCTGGCTGCTGGCGCTCGAACGCGACGGCCTGCTGCACCGGGAGGGCGACCGGCTGAGCGCCAACCTCCCGTTCGACGCCGGCGCCCGTGACCGCGCCTGGGCGCACATGATGGAACTCCAGCGCGAGGACGCCTACCCCGGGCTGCTCCTGGACTACTTCCACCAGAGCCTGGTACGGCTGCCCGAACTGCTGCGCGACGACACCGACCCGCTGCCCCTGCTGTTCCCCGAGGGACGGGTGGACGTCTCCCACGCCGCCTACCGCGACAACGTCATCAGCCGCTACGTCAACGCCGCCGCCGCCGAGAGCGTGGTCGGGGCGGCCGCGGCCTTCGGCCCCGACCGGCCCTGCCGCGTCCTGGAGGTCGGGGCGGGCGTGGGCGGCACCAGCAGTGAGCTGATCGCGCGCCTGGCGGGGTCCCACGTCAGGTACACCTTCACCGACGTCTCCCAGTTCTTCCTCAACGAGGCCAGGTCCCGCCACGGCGACCTTCCGTGGGTGGACTACGGGTTGTTCGACATCAACCGGGACCCGCGGGAGCAGGGCCTGACACCGAACAGCCACGACGTCGTGGTCGCGGCCAACGTGTTGCACAACTCGCGTGACGCCGGTCTGGTCCTGGAGCGCCTCAGGGGCCTGCTCGCCCCCGGGGGTCGGCTCGTGTTCATCGAGACCACCCGGGAGAACCTCCAGATCATGACCTCGATGGAGTTCATGATGCCCGAGGACGACCCGCAGGAGTGGGACTACCGGGACGAGCGCCGCGGCACCGACCAGACCTTCCTGTCGGTCGGGCAGTGGAGCAGGCTGCTCGCGGAGTCCGGCGCGGACGCCACGGCGGTGCTGCCCGGCCCGGACGACCCCGCCGATTCCCTGGGCCAGCACGTCTTCACCGCCGTGTACAAGAGCGACCGGGCGCACCCGCGCTCCGCCGAACTGGGCGCGCGGCTGGCCGCCGCGCTGCCCGCCCACATGGTGCCCGCCAGCGTGACCGTGCTGGACTCCCTGCCGCTGACCTCCAACGGCAAGGTCGACGCCGAACGCCTCGTGCGGACGCTGCCCGGGGCGGCCGGCGGCGGCGGAGACGCCGCCGAGGAGCCCCGCGAAGGCCTGGAGAGGCACGTCGCGCAGGTCTGGCACGACCTGCTGCCGGTCCCCCGCGTGGGCCGCAACGAGGACTTCTACCAGATGGGAGGGGACTCCCTGCTCATCGCCCAGGTCGCCGGGCGGATGCGCGAGCGCGTCCCCGAGGTCGGAGCCCACTACTACGACACCGTCCTGCGGACCCTGCTCAACCACCCCACCGTCGCCGGGTTCGCCGCGGCCCTGGGGGAGGCGGCCGAGACGGCGCCCGCCGGGTCCGGTCGGCACTCCCCCGGGTTCTCACTGGTGGGCACGGGCGGATCCGACGGCGAGCCCACCCGCGTCCTGGTCCACGACGGCACGGGCACGCTCAACCCCTACCGGTCCCTGTCGCCCCTGCTGGCCGCGAACGGCCCTCTCCTGGGCATCGCGCTGGACGGCGGCCGGACCGACGACCCCCCGGAGGGGTACATCGACCGGCTGGCCGCCGACTACGCCGAGTCCCTGCTCCGGCACGGGAGCCGTTTCCACGTGGTCGGCTACTGCATGGGCGGGCTGCTGGCGACCGAGGTCGCGCGCAACCTCACCGAGGCCGGTGCCGACGTCGCCAGCCTGAGCATCATCAGCAGCCACCGGCTGCCCCACGACATCCGCGACGAGCTCGTCCTGGAGTTCGTCTTCGCCCGCATCCTGGGCGCCGACACCGCCAAGCTGGGCTACCCCGACGACGCGGTGCTCGCCCGGGCCTTCGACACCGTCCTGGCCCGCACCCCCGGACGCGTGCCCGAGGGCGCCCTGGCCCGGCTCCCCGAGGAGGAGGGGCTGGCCGGCGCGGCGCAGGCGTTCCAGGCCCTCGCGGACAAGGGGGCCCGGGCCCGTTTCCAGACGATGGCCGAAGCCGCGGGGACGGGGATCTCGGGCGAGGACGTCGCGGCGCTGTACCCCGTGTACCGCCACAGCATGGCCGCGGTCGCGGCGCACCGGCCCGAGCCCTACGCGGGTGACGCCGTGTTCCTGCGGGAGTCCGCCGACACCAGGTTCCTGCCCTGGTTCCGCCACGACATGACCCGGTTCTGGCAGGAGCTGTGCCTGGGCGAGCTGACGGTGGAGGACGTGCCCGGGGACCACTTCTCCTGTCTGCGCGAGCCGCACGTGGAGACGACGGCGCGGCGCCTCGTGGCGGCCCAGGAACGCGCGCCGCACGGTACGGGCGAGGGGAGCGGGCGATGACCCGGGTGGGCGTGATCGGCGGTTCGGGGGCGGTCGGCTCCGCCCTGCTGGCCCGGCTGGCCGGAACCGGGGCGCACCTGACGGCCGCCGTCCGCGACCCGGCCCGTCTGCCCGCCCCTCCCCCCGGGACGGACGTGCGCGCGGTCGACGCCGAGGACCCCGCGGGGCTGGCGGAGTTCTGCGCCTCCTGTGACGTGGTGGTCAACTGCGCGGGCCCCTCCGCGCTCCTGGGGGACCGCGTCCTGCGGGCCGCGGCCTCGGCCGGCGCCCACTACGTCTCGGTGGGGGACGACGGGTGCGACCACCGCTCCCCCGCGGGTCCGGACGCCCCCGCCGCGGCGCCGGGCCGCAGTGCCCTGCTGGGGGCGGGCCTGCTGCCGGGGCTGAGCACGCTGCTGCCCCGCGTGCTGGCCCGTGACTTCGACCGGGTGTCGGCCATGGTGGTCCACTCCGGCGGCCTGGAGCGCTTCACCCCCGCGGCCGCGCGCGACTACGTCGCGGGGCTGGCCGCCGGCGCGGACCGCTCGCTGGCGGCCTGGCGCGGCGGGCGGCGGGTCGCGGGCGCCCTGCGCCCCAGGGCGGACGCGCGCCTGCCCTTCCTGCCCCGGCCCGTGTCCCTGCACCCCTTCCTCAGCCCCGAGGCCGAGCGCCTGGCACGCACCCTGTCCCTGGAGAGCCTGGAGTGGTGGCACGCCTTCGAGGGGACGCGCACCACCGACGCGCTCGCCGGGACGCGGGGCCGGGGCGTCACCGACCCCGACGCCCTGGCGGAGGTGCTCGTGCGCGCCTCCGGCCTGGAGGTGTTCGGCCGCACCCAGTACCAGGCCCTGGTACTGCGGGCCCGGGGCCGGATCGACGGCCGTGAGCGCGGCCGGATCCTCGCGCTCACCGGCGCGGGCCCGGCCCTGAGCGCCGGGGCCGCGGCCCTGGCGGTGCGGTCCGTGACCGGGGGCGGGGTGGCGGCCGGAACGCACTGGGCGGGCGAGGTACTGCCGACCGCCGGGGTCCTCGACGCCCTGCGGGACTCGCCCGGCGTCGCGTTCCTGCGCGTCGCCGACGACGATGACGCGCACTCTGGTGTCGAGGAGGGGGTTCTGTGACGGGCACCGACGACGGGCGCGGCGAGACCGTCGTGTGCGGGACCGGCTTCGGCCGCGTCTACCTCGCCGCCCTGCGCGACCACCCCGACCTGCGCCTGGCCGGGGTGCTGGCGCGCGGGAGCAGGCGGTCGGCGGAGTGCGCGCGTGCGGCCGGCGTCCCCCTGTACACCTCCGTCGACGACCTGCCCGAGAGCGTGCGCTTCGCCTGCGTCGCCGTCTACGCCGGGGTCAACGGCGGACCCGGCAGCGAGCTGGCCCGCGCCCTGCTGCGCCGGGGGGTGCACGTGCTCCAGGAGGGCCCCCTGCACCACGACGAACTCGCCGACACTCTGGGCGCGGCGCGCGGGAGCGGAGCCGTCTACCGCGTCAGCACCCACTACGACAGGGTCGCGCCGGTGCGCCGCTTCCTGGACGGGGCGCGGGCGCTGCGTTCGCTCCAGCAGGTGCGCTACGTCGAGGTCGTCTGCGGCCTGCAGGTGCTCTACCACGCCCTCGACATCGTCGGCGCGGCCGTGGGCCGCTGGCGGCCCTGGTCCTTCGAGGCCCCGCCCGGCGCGGAGGCCGCCGGGGCGGCCGGGCCGTTCCGCACGGTCGAGGGCACGGTCGGCGGGGTCCCGGTGGCCCTGAGGGTGCAGAACCAGCTCAACCCCGCCGATCCCGACAACCACGCCCACGTCCTCCTCCGCGTCACCGTGGGGGCCGACGGGGGCCACCTGCTGCTCGCCAACGCCCACGGCCCGGTCCTGTGGAACCCGCGGCCGCACTTCCCCCGTTCCGGCCGGGACCTGGCCGACTACGACGACGCCGAGGCCGCGTACCTGGACCTGCCCAGCGTGCAGCCGTGGGGGCCCGCATCGGCCCCCGGGTACCGGGAGATCCTCACCGGGCTCTGGCCGCGGGCCGCGGCGCTGGGCCTGACGGAGCTGAGCCGGGCGGCGGAGGCCTCCGAGGACGCCCTGCGCCGCGGCCAGTACCACCTGACCCTGTCCCGGGTCTGGCAGCAGGCCTCCGCTCCCCTGGGCCCGCCCGAGCCGCTGTACGAACCCGAACCGGTGCCGCTCTCCCTGGAGGAGCTGCGCGCACGCACACCGCCCGAGGCCGAGGAGGAACACCACCGTGTCCGTACCTGACGCGACCGAGGCCGGGCTGCGCCGCCTGAGCGACCCGGCCGGACCCGGCGCCGTCTCGGTGGTGTGCTTCCCGCACGCCGGCGGGACCGCCGGCTTCTTCCGCCCCTGGGCCAGGCTGGTGCCGGACGGGGCCGTGCTGCACGCGGTGCAGTACCCCGGGCGCCAGGACCGCATCGCCCAGCCTCCGGCCCGCGACATGGACGAGCTGGTGCGGCCGCTGGCCGAGGCGCTGTCCCCGGCCGCCGGCCCCGACCTGGTGCTCTTCGGGCACAGCATGGGGGCCGCCGTCGCCTACGAGGTCGCGCGCGTGCTGGAGGCGCGCGGCGGGCGGGCGCTGGGGTGCCTGGCCGTGTCGGGCCGCCCCTCGCCCCGCGTGCAGCGCGACAGCGCCGTCTCCGACGGAGGGGAGGCCGCCGTGCTGGAGGACGTGCGCAGGCTCGGCGGCACCGACCCGGCGCTGTTCGGCGACGAGCGGTTGCGCGCCCTGGTCCTGCCCTCCCTCCGGGCCGACTACGGCCTCATCGAGGGGTACCGGTTCCGTCCCGGTCCGCCGCTGGCCACCCCGGTCCTGGCCGTGCGGGGCACCGAGGACCCCGAGGTGACCGCCGAGGAGGCGCGGGACTGGGCCTCGGTCACCCACGGGGAGTTCCGCTCGGCGGAGTTCCCCGGCGGGCACTTCTACCTCCTCGACCAGCCGGGGCCCGTCGTCGGCGCGCTGCTCGCGCAGGTGGGCCTGGCCCCCGCCGACGACCCCTGGCCCTCCACGCCCTGACCGACCGCACCGAGACAGCCGAGAAACAAGGGAGAGAGAACGATGACCGACAACACCGCCACCACCCTGCTCAAGGAGCTGTTCGACCTGGAGCACCGCGGATGGGAGGCGATTTCCAGTGCGAATGCGGATTTCTACCGAGAAATGGTCACCGACGACACCGTTGTCGTCGAACACGACGGCGTCGGCACCGGACAGGACCTCGTGGCGGAGATCGAGGCGAATGACAGCCCGTTCGTCGGATTCACCCTGGAGAATCCGAAACTGGTGCGCATCACCGACGACAGCGCGGTCCTGACCTACCGGGCCACCGCGGAGGTGACCGGCCGCGACATGGTCTACCGCCTGTACATGACCAGCGTCTACGCCCGCAGGGACGGGGCCTGGCGGCTGCTGTTCCACCAGCAGACGCCCGTCTCGTCCTGATCCCGGCCGTCCGCGGCGGGTCGCCGCCCCGGCGGCGATCCGCCTTCGCGGCCCTCCCGTCCCGCCGTGTCCGCTGTGGCATCATGGCAACCCCCGTCGCGGGGAATGGGGCGCGGCGGGTCCACGAGAGAACAAAGGAGGCAACCACCGAGTGGGTATTCAGGGAATACGGGTCGAAGGGCTCGGAAAAACGTTCGGAAAGGTGACCGCCCTCGACGATGTCACTTTCGACGTGCCCCCCGGAACCGTGACCGCGCTTCTCGGGCCCAACGGCGCCGGCAAGACCACACTCGTCAACTGCCTCTCGACGCTGCTCACCCCGGACCGCGGCACGGCGGTCGTGGACGGACACGACGTGCGCACCGATCCCGCGGGAGTGCGCTCCTCCCTCGCCCTCACCGGGCAGTTCGCCGCGGTCGACGAGGTCCTGAGCGGCCGGGCCAACCTGGTGCTCTTCGCCCGTCTGCTGCGGCTGCCCCGGGCGCGGGCCAAGGCCAGGGCCCAGGAGCTGCTCGACCGCTTCGGCCTGTCCGACGCCGCGGACACGTCCGTGGGCTCCTACTCGGGCGGGATGCGGCGGCGCCTGGACCTGGCCGCCAGCCTCATCGTGGAACGGCCGGTCCTGGTGCTGGACGAGCCCACCACCGGCCTCGATCCCCGCACCCGGGGGGACCTGTGGAACGTGGTGCGCGAACGCCGCGACGCGGGCACCACCGTCCTGCTCACCACCCAGTACCTGGAGGAGGCGGACCGGCTCGCCGACCGCGCCGTGGTCGTCGACGGCGGGAGGCTCGTCGCCGAGGGCGCACCGGAACAGCTCAAGGCGCGGGTCGGAGGATCGGTGTGCGAGGTGCGCGTCCCCCAGGAGGACCGCGAGCGCACCCGGGAGCTGCTGCGCTCGGAGGCCGCCGAGGTGAACGAGGAGGACAACGCACTGATCGTCCCGGCGCCGGACGCGGGCACGGTGGCACGCCTGGCCCGCGCCCTGGACGAGGCGGGGATCGAGCCCGAGGTGCTCAGCCTGCGCAGGCCCACCCTGGACGAGGTCTTCCTCCACCTGACCGGCGGCCCGTCCGAGAGCGTCGGGACGCCCGCCGGCGGCGCCGGGGAGGGATCGCGGTGAGCGCTCCCCCGTCCTCGGCCGCGACGGAGCGGGGACTGGGCAACCTCCTGGCCCAGGGGACGGCCACGGCCGGGCGCAACATCCGCGCCCGGGCCGACGCGGGCACCCTGGTGACCCTGGGGGTGTTCCCGGCCGTCTTCGTCTTCGGCTTCCTGCTGCTCTTCGGCAGGCTGCTCGGCCAACAGGGCGTGGACTACGCCCAGTTCCTCCCGCCCGCGATCATCGTGCAGTGGATGTTCTCGGTGGCCAACAGCGCGGCGCCGATGCTCGCGGCCGACCGGCGCGACGGACTCGTCTCCCGCTACCGCTCCATGCCGGTCAACCGGGGCGC
The DNA here is from genome assembly GCA_002529455.1 of Glycomyces fuscus. Classification (GTDB taxonomy): domain Bacteria; phylum Actinomycetota; class Actinomycetes; order Streptosporangiales; family Streptosporangiaceae; genus Nocardiopsis; species Nocardiopsis fusca. Next base: position 219,932 of record NYMS01000029.1, on the reverse strand, counting down.
CCTGCTCCTCGGACGCTTCCTGGCCGACACCGTCTGGGCCCTCGTCTCCGTCGCGGTCATCCTGCTGTGCGGGTTCGTCGCCGGCTTCCGGTTCGGGGGCGGGGCGCCCGCCGCGCTCGGGTTCGTCGCGCTCGCGGTGCTGTTCGGCCTGGTGCTGACCGCGGGGACCAGCGCCGTCGGGCTGTCCTCACGCGACCCCGAGTCGGTGTCGGCCACCCTCAACCTCCTCTACCTGCCCCTGCTGATGATGTCCACGGCGTTCGTGCCGGCCGAGGCCTTCCCCGGCTGGCTCGAACCGGTCATCGCCGCCTCGCCGGTCTCGGTGGTCATCGACGCGCTGCGAGCGCTCGCCACCGGCGAGGACGTGGCCGGGGCCGTGGTGCCCGCCCTGGTGTGGACCGCCGCTCTGGGCGCCGTCCTCTCCTGGGCGGCCGTGCGCTCCTTCCGGAAGGCGGTGTGACCGTGCTGTACGACAGCGCCCTGCTCGCGGGCCGGGGACTGCGCAGGTTCCTGCGGAGCCCGCAGCTGCTCGGGGACGCCTTCGGGTTCCCCCTCATCCTGCTCGTCACCCTCATGGTGATCTTCGGCGAGGTCGTCTCGGGTGCCACGGGCGAGCCCTACATCGCGCGGCTGGCGCCGGCCATCGTGCTGTTCGGCACGGCCTACGCCTGTGTCGGCACCGGTGTCGGGTACCACACCGACGTGCGCACCGGGTTCCTCGACCGGCTGTACACCATGCCGCTGGCGCGTCCGGCGCTGCTGGCCGGGCGGCTGCTGGGCGACCTGGCACGGCTCCTGACCGTGGCGGTGGTGACGGTCGCGGTGGCGTACCTGTTCGGCTTCCGCCTCACCGCCGGGCCCTGGGCCGCGCTCGCCTTCTTCGGCGTGGTCATGGCCTTCGCCTGGATGTTCCTGTGGCTGGCGCTGGTGGTGGCGCTGCGCGCCCGGAGCGAGCAGGCGGTCTCGGGAGCGCTCACCTCGCCCATCACCCTGCTGCTCCTGCTGTCGTCGGGACTGGTTCCGCCGGAGGCCTTCCCGCCGGCCGCTCAGCCGCTCATCCGGCTCAACCCGATGTCGAGCACCCACGAGGTCCTGATGGGGTTGTCGGCGGGCGGGCCCGTGGCCGCCCCGCTGCTGGTCAGCGCCCTGTGGTTCGCCGCGGCCACCGCCCTGCTGGTGCCCCTGGCGCTGGGGTCCCTGCGGCGCCGGGCCTGAGCGGCCCGGGCCGGAAGGAGGTGGATCAGAGCCGGACCAGTTCGCGCAGCTCGAAGAGCACCGACCCCTCGGGGTAGCGGCCCAGGTGCCGCCGCAGCGGGACCGTGCGCCAGCCGCAGTCGGCGGCGACGGACTCCAGCAGGTCGGCGTCACCGAGGTCGGTGAACCCCAGCAGGAGCCGCCCCGAGGGGGCCAGCACCTTTTCCGCGTTCTGCATGAAAGCGCGGTGCGACGCGTATTCGGGGTCGAAGAGGGAACGGTCGAAACCGTTTTTCAGGCCGCCCTCCGGGACGGTGCTGACGAAATTGGAGTTCCAGAAGACGACGTCGTGCAGAACGCCTTCGGGAACGGACTCGAACATGTCGCCGTGATAGACGTCCACCCTGTCCTGCACGCCGTGTTCGCGTGCGTTGACACGGGTGTTCTCCGCGGCCTCCGGGCTGATGTCCGTGGCCGTGACGGTGGCGCATCCGTTGAGCGCGGCCAGCACCGAAAGGTAGCCCGTACCACATCCGACCTCGCAGAACGCCCCGTTGACCGGGAAGGGGACCCAGTCGGAGTACAGCGCGGCGGAGGTGGTCAGGTGGGGTGCGTAGACCCCCGGGAGCGCGTGCCAGCGACGCCCGAGCAGTTCGAATTCGACGGGTCGGTCAATGGACGCGTGCCGCTCCCTGAGCAGCTCCACCGTTCTTCCGGGATTCCGCATGGCGTTCCTCCTTTTTGGCCCGGCACTTCCGGTCCACGACATAATATGCTTTACTGTGGAACAAGTCCATATGTCCGCATCATGTGTGATCGGGCTTCCCTCGGAAAAACCGTTTGGGCCGTCCCGGAAAGGAAGGCACGATGGACACGGCCATCGCCCAGAGGCGCGCCGCGCTGCGGCGGTCCGGCCTCGACGCCGACGCCCTGCCCGACTCGCCCCTGGACCTGTTCTCCGCCTGGCACGACGAGTGGCGCGCCACGAACCCCCACGACCCCGCGGCCGCGGTGCTGGCCACGACCGACGACCGGCACCGGCCCTCCGCCCGCTGGATCGACCTCGCCCACCTGGACCACGGCTTCGTCCTCTTCACCGCCTACACCAGCCGCAAGAGCACCGACCTGGCCGTCCACCCCCACGCCGAGCTGTGCTTCGGCTGGCTGGAGCTGGCCAGGCAGGTACGCGTCGGCGGAACGGTGGAGCGCCTGTCCCCCCTGGACTCCGACGACCGGTTCGCCTCCCTGCCCCGGCCGGTACAGCTGCTCGCCTGGTCCACCGACCAGCGCAGCCCCCGGGCCGGACGCGGATCCGTCCACGAGCGCCTGGCCGAGGTGACCGGGCTCTTCGACGGCCAGGAGGTCCCGCGGCCCGCCTTCTGGGGCGGCCTGCGCCTGGTCCCCGACACCGTCGAGTTCTGGCAGGGCCGCAGCGACGAGGTCCACGACCGCGTGCTCTACCGGCGTCCGGGGACCGAGGCCCCCTGGACCACCGAGTGGATGTCCCCCTGACGACCCGGCGGAGCCGGCCACGCCGGCCCCCGAGGAAGGAAACGGCCGTGCTCGAAGGATGCGTCCCCTGGCCGGACGAGTTCGCCGAACGGTACCGGCGGGAGGGGTACTGGCTGGGCCGGACCCTGGCCGAGCTCTTCGACACCTGGTGCTCCGCCTCCCCGGAGCGCACCGCCCTGGTCTGCGGCGGGAGGCGGTGGACCTACCGGGAGCTGCACGAGCGCGTCGCCCGTACGGCCGGAGGCCTGCGGGAGCGCGGACTGGGGCCCCGCCACCGGGTCCTGGTGCAGATGCCCAACACCGCCGAGTTCGTGACCGTGCTGTGCGCCCTGCTGAGGATCGGCGCCATCCCCGTCCTGGCGCTCACCTCCCACCGGCGCGCCGAACTGCTGGAGCTGTGCCGGGTCTCGGAGGCGGTCGCCCACGTCGTCCCGGACCGCCACCGCGGCCACGACCACCGGGAGGAGGCCGCCCTGGTACGGGCGGGCGCCGGAGGAGCCCTGGACGTCATCGTCGACGGTGACCCGGGCCCCTTCACCCGCCTGGCCGACGTGACCGGCCCGCCGGTCCCGGCGGCCCCGGCCGACCCCGGGGAGGTCGCCCTGTTCCTGCTCTCGGGCGGCACCACCGGCCGGTCCAAGCTCATCCCGCGGACCCACGACGACTACGCCTACAACATCCGCGTCACCTCCGACAACGCCGAGCTCACCCCCGAGGACGTCTACCTGTGCGTCCTGCCCGCGTCGCACAACTACGCCCTCGGCTGCCCCGGGGTGCTCGGCGCCCTGTCGCGCGGTGCCACGGTCGTGCTCAGCGACAGCGCGGACGCCGAGGACGCCTTCGCGCTGGTCGAGGACGAGGGCGTCACCGTCAGCGCGCTGGTCCCCTCCCTGGCCACGCTGTGGACGGAGGCCGCGGACCTCACCCACCGCGACCTCTCCACCCTGCGCCTGGTCCAGGTGGGCGGCAGCAGGGCCTCGGCGGAGGACGTCGCCGAGACCGAGCTCGCCCTGGGGTGCCGCGTCCAGCAGTCCTTCGGCATGGGCGAGGGCATCCTCAGCCAGTCCGGTCCCGACGACTCCTTCGGCATGCGCACCACCACGCAGGGCCGCCCCCTGTCACCGGCCGACGAGGTGCGCGTCGTGGACGAGGACGACCGCCCCCTCCCCGCGTGCACCACCGGCCGCCTCCAGGTGCGCGGCCCCTACACGATCCGGGGCTACTACCGGGCGGAGGAGGCCAACGCCGCGGCCTTCACCGAGGACGGCTTCCTGCGCACCGGCGACCTGGCCCGCCTGACCAGCTACGGCCATCTGGTCGTGGAGGGCAGGACCAAGGACGTCATCAACCGGGCCGGCGACAAGATCGCCGCGGCCGAGGTCGAGGACGCCCTCACCGCGCTCCCCGCCGTCCGCTCCTGCGCGGTCGTGGCCGTGCCCGACCCCCTCCTCGGCGAGGCCTCCTGCGCCTTCCTGGTCTGTTCGGGACCGCCCCCCTCCTCGGAGGAGGTCTCCCGGCACCTGCGGTCACGGGGGCTGGCGCCCTTCAAGGTCCCCGACCGGATCGAGAGCGTGGCGGAGCTGCCGCTGACCAGGGTCGGCAAGGTCGACAAGGAATGGCTGCGCCGGGGCCTGGAGGGCACCGGGGACCGGGGTGTCCGATGAGCACCGGGCCGGTGGTCCGGACCTTCCCCGCCGGGGCGGACCCCGGCCTCCTGGCGCGGGTGCGGCGCTCCCTCGCGCTGGCACCCGCCCTGGTCACCGAGGAGGAGGTCCACGACCTCGGTGAACGCTACGCCCGCGCCGCGCGCGGCGACGCGGTCGTCCTCCAGGCCGGAGAGTGCGCCGAACGCTTCTCCGAGGCCACACCGCCGCGCACGGCGGAGCGGTTGGCCCAGCTGCGCGGCCTCTCCGCCCTCCTGGGACGGCGCGGCGGCGCCGAGGTCGTCACCGTCGGACGCATCGCGGGCCAGTACGCCAAACCCCGCTCCTCCCCCTGGGAGGAGACGGAGGACGGCCGCGTGCTGCCCAGCTACCGGGGCGACGCCGTCAACGACGCCGCCCCCGACCGGCGGGCCCGCACCGTCGACCCCCTCCGGATGCTGCGCGCCCTGCGGCACTCCCGGGAGGTCCTGGACACGGTGCGCGGGGCCGGGGAGCCCCGGGTGTTCACCTCGCACGAGGCGCTGCTCCTGGACTACGAGGAGCCCCTGGTCCGCGGCCGCCACTCCTCCTCCGCGCACACCCTCTGGATCGGCGACCGCACCCGCGACCCGGACGGACCGCACGTGGCCTTCGCCCGGCGCCTGGCCAACCCCGTCGGGGTCAAGCTCGGCCCCCGCGCCACCCCGGACGACGCGGTCCGGCTCAGCCGCGCGCTCAACCCCGAGGGCGTCCCCGGCCACCTGGCCTTCATCGTCCGCCTGGGCGCGGCGCAGGTGCACCGACGGCTGCCGGACCTGGTGTCCGAGACGCTGCGGCGGGGCGCGCCCGTCCTGTGGATGTGCGACCCGCTGCACGCCAACACCCGGCGCTGGGCGGACGGCCGCAAGCTGCGCCTGGTCGAGACGGTCCTCTCCGAGATCGAGGGTTTCGTCCGCGTTCTGCGCTCGCACCGGGTGCCCCCGGCCGGGCTGCACCTGGAGATCACCCCCGACGAGGTGCTGGAGTGCGCGGAACTGTCCGACCTGCGCGTGCGAGGGCCCCGGAGCTACCGCTCGGCGTGCGACCCCCGGCTCAACCCCCGGCAGGCCCTGCGGGCGGTGGACAGGTTCGGGGAACTGCTGCGGGGGTAGGGCGGCGGGCGTTCGTGTCCGGGAAGCCGACGAAGCCCGTGACCGGGACGTGGCCCGGTCACGGGCCCGGGGTCGGAACGACAGGCCGTTTCGGTCCCGCCGGCCGCCCTCCGGAACACGGTCAGGACCGCTCCGTGGACGGAACCAGCGCCCTCACCCGCGGGCCGGGCGACAGCCGAACCGGTGTCCTGAGGACGACCGCCCCTTCCCTGCGGGGTCTCCGGGAGCACCGCGTCCGGCGCGCCCTCCTTGTCACGGGTGAAGGGCTGACGACGGAGTGCGTCGCGGCGTCGCCGCCGCCGGGCAGTTGGCCGAACGGCTCGGATGGCGGCCCGGGATGTGCGAGTGTGAGTGCCTCGAGGATGGCGCGAGGTCCCTCGACGCCCTGCGCCGGGCCGGGTTCGGGGTCCCCGACATCCCGGTCGACGACCCCGGGGAGGCGGTTCGGTACGTGGTGCTGGGCACGGCGCCGGCCGTACCCCTCCTTCCCGCCCTCCGCCGCATGGCCGAACAGATCGCGGTGGTCCGGAGGTTCCCCCGGACGACCAGCACGGCAACGACTGACACGGACAGGAAACCAGATGGACCAGGACGAACGGCTGCTCCACTCCTCATCGTTCGGCACCGCGGCCTCCGCATACGCCGAGCACCGCCCGGACTACGCGCACGCCGCGGTGAACTGGGCGCTCCAGCCCGCGCCCGGGCCGCGTGTACTCGACCTCGGCGCCGGCACCGGCAAGCTGACCGCCGCACTGGTCGCGCTGGGGGCCGACGTCATCGCGGTCGAGCCCGACCCGGCCATGCTGACCGAGCTGCGCCGCTCGCTGCCCGCCGTCCGCGCCCTGTCGGGCAGCGCCGAGGCGATACCGCTGCCGGACGCCTCCGTCGACGCCGTGCTGGCAGGCAACGCCATGCACTGGTTCGACATGGACGTCGCGGGACCCGAGATCGCCAGGGTCCTCGCACCCGGCGGCGTGCTGGCCGGCCTGTGGAACGTCATGGACGACCACGTCGGGTGGGTGGCCGGGCTCGCACAGGTCAGCGGGAGCGCGGCCATCGGCCCGCGCGACACGCCCGACAGCTGGCGCGCCGAAACGGCCGACATGCACCTTCCGAGGGCCGGCGGGGCAGCCCGCTTCGGCTCGCCGGAGCAGGCCGGGTTCCCGCACGGTCAGCGCCGCACCGCCGACTCCCTGGTCGCGACCCTCGCGACGCGCGCGGGGATCCTGGTCATGCCGGAAGGGGAACGGACGGCCACGCTGGACCGTATCCGCGCGTTCCTCGCGGGCAGGCCGGAGACCGCCCACGGCGAGTTCACCCTCCCGCTGCTGACCAGCGTGCTGCGCGTCCGCCGACTGTGAACCCCCTGGCCCACCCGGTGACGGATGCATCGCGGCGATCAGCGTCATGATCCGACACCCGCGGACCAGGATCGCGACCGGCGTGCCTGCGAGATCCGGGCCGCCCGCCGCCCGGCCCGGCCCGGCCCCATCGGACCGGTGTGGGCCGGTCCCGGACACGCCGGCCAGGCCGACAACCACCTCCTGGCCCGGGCGCAGGAGAGGTCGCTGTTGGTGGTCCGGGTCCTCGGAGGCAGCGACGGCGTCGAGGACTTCCACGTGCTGCCCCGGCGGCGGTGGCCGAGCGCACGCCCGGTGTCAGGCCCCGTCTGCCAGGAGCCCGTCGCCGAGCCAGTCCCTCGTGCCGCCTCCCTCCAACCGGCGCAGGAAGGCGAGCACACCGGCGACCCCGGTGGCCCATCCCCCGCCCGGCTCGCACGTGTGGTCCAGGAAAACGGGCGCCTCCGGGGTTCCGTCGGACCGGACCAGGACCGCGCCCGCCGCCTCCAGGGCCGCCTCCCGGTACTCCGGTCGGCCGGAGAGGGAGGCGGCGTCGAGCAGGAACTCCCCGATCCCCGCCAGCCCGCAGCACTGCCCGGAGACCGCCACCCTGGGCACGTGGGCCCGGCAGGCCCCGGCCGCGGCCAGGGCCGGGGCGGTCAGGTGGGCGGCGCCCCCGAAGGCTCCGGCGCGCAGGAGCACGCCGCCGATGCCGGCGAGTCCCTGGCAGAAGGAGGCGGCCATGGGGCGGGCCGTGTGCTCGGAGGCCGCGTCGGCGAGGCCGGGCACGTGTTCGGCCAGCACTTCCAGGCAGGCGGCGGCCTCCGCTCCCGCCGCCGGGTCCCCGGTGACGGCGTCCAGCAGCAAAAGGAAGTGGGCCGTGCCCGCCGCCCCGTGCGCGAACCCCAGCTTCGAGGTGACCTCGTCCTGTTCGCGCGGATCGGGAGGGCACGCGCGCAGCGCCGCCGCCGGGGGCCGGGCGAGGAGCCGTCGAGCGCAGCGCCGCGCCAGGTCGAGGCGGCCGTCGTCACCGCACAACCGCCACAGCTGGAGCTGGGCGAGCCCGATGCCCGCCAGGCCCGAGGTGTGGTCGGCGCCCTCCACCAGCTCCGGCGCGGTACGGGCCAGGGGGCGCACCGCCTCGGCCAGGCCGGGGTCCTCCAGTTCGCGGGCGGCCGTGGCGAGGAACAGGGCCGTGCCCGCCGCGCCGTTCTGCAGCCCGGGCGGCGGCGGGCGCAGGGTGAGGAACCCGGCGGTCCAGTAGGCGAGGGAGCGGGCCAGCTCGCGGGAGGCGTCGTCGTGGCGCAGCAGCTCCATGCCCACGCCCGCCGCACCCCGGTACTGGTTCGTGGGGCTGGGCAGCCCGCCCGGTGAGCCGGTGCGGCCGGCCAGCAGGTCGCGGGCCGCGGACCGGGTCTGTTCGAGGGCATGGGTGACGAGGGCGGGCAGGGAGTCGGACGTGACCGTGTAGCGGGGTTCCGTGCGCGGGGGCGGGTGTGCGACCCCCGCTCGCAGGCGCCGCGCGGCCTCCGCGCGCTCCTCCGGGCGGGGGGACAGCAGCGCGGGGACCGCCCCGGCCGCCGCGGGAACGGACTCCCCCAGCAGGGCCAGGGTGGCGCGGGCCCGCCCGTCGTCGGATACGCCCCGGGTGGAGCGTGCGGGCGGGTCGATGCCGGTGGCCGCGTAGAACAGGGTGGCGCCCAGCGAGTAGAGGTCGTCCTCGGCGCACGCCGCCTCGCCGCGCTCCTGGGCCGGGGAGGAGTAGCCGGGGGTCCAGCCGTGGACCTGCCGTTCCCCCTCGGCGCGGCTGATCTCGAAGTCCACCAGGGAGGGCGTGCCGTCCTCGGCCAGCACGACGTTCTTGGGGGCCAGGTCGCGGACCAGCACGCCCCGTTCGTGGACCGCGTCCACCAGCCGGAGCAGGTCGCGGGCGAGACGGCCGAGGTCGCGTCCGGGCACCGTGTAGGTGCCGTCACCGATGACGTCGGCGCGCAGGTCGCGGGGGCCCACGTCGGTGGTCACGAGGAACTCGTCGGTTCCGTGCCGGAAGTGGTCCACCACCCGCGGCAGGCCCGGCACGTCCTCCAGACGGCGCAGGACGGCGGCCTCCCCGCGCAGCCGGTGGCGGGCGTCGGCGGAGCCGTCGAGTTCCTCCCCGGTGTGGGCCCGGCGCTCCTTGATGACGACGGCGGCCCCGCTGGTCCGGTCGGTGCCCCGGTAGATGCCGCCGGTGGCCGCGCGGGTGATCGCCGTCGGCACGGTGTACCGACCGCCCAGCAGGACGGGCCCCGGTTCCGCCGCGCCGTCCCCGGGTTCGGGCCGCCGTCCGGTCAGGGGGTCGGGAAGCCAGGCGGGCGCCCGGTAGCGGCCGTCCGCGGCGCCGGGGAGTTCACGCCCCTGGTCGTCGCGCACCACGAGGCCGAAGTCGCCGTTGCCGTCGCAGCCGTAGGAGGCCGTGAAGGGCGCGTGGCGGTAGTAGACGGGGGCGTCCTGGCGCACCCGCCTGTCGCTGTCCACACGGGGCCCCTCCATACCCACGAGTTCGGCGGCGAGCTTCTCGGCCAGGTCGGCGAAGTCGTCCGGCAGCGGGTAGACGGTGACGGCCTTGCCCACCGCTCCGGGACGGTTGTGGTGGGAGTTCAGCTCGCGCATCACCCCGGTGGTCCTGGCGAACTTGAACCGGCACGGGGTGCGCAGCAGCAGGGGCAGGACGCGTTCCACGGTGCTCAGGAGGGTGACGGGCCGGGCGGAGACGTGGATCTTCCAGCCCTGGGGCGGCAGGTCGAGGCCCACGAGGGCGACGTCGGTCCAGGGGCCGTGGTCGCAGACCACCCGTCCCGCGCGTTCCATCCGTTCCCTGATGTCGGCGGTGCACGCCGGCACGCCGTTCTGGTCCCGCACTCTGCGTCTCCCCCGCCGGTCGTCGGTACAGAAGGCGGGGTGGGTGGCCCGGCCGGGCCACCCACCCCTGCACTCACATGAACGGATCAGAAGCCGGTTCCGTCGCGGAGCACAGTGTCGAACCCGTGGAAACACGTCTGCCCTCGGCCCCCGCCACCCGCCGGGGGCGGCGGAGCGCTCTCGCACGCCAGGCGTGTGAGGGCTGCCGTGTACGGACGACCCGCGTCGCCGGGTGCGGCGCCCGTGTCCGTGGACACCTCGCCCCGGGTCGTCGTCCGGGTTCCTCCGTCCGCGGCTGCGCCGCGGCATCGTGTCGGCGCGCTACAGGGTGTAGCCGTCGCAGCGGATGGTGAACCCGCTGACGCAGGTGTTCCTGCACGCCATGTTGAGCTGGTCGGAGACCAGGTCGGTCTCGGCTCCGAGCGAGACCAGGGCGGTGGTGTCGAGCGTTCCGGCGTCGCGGGGCAGTTCCTGTGCGGACATGGACGAATCCTCCGAATTCAGCGACTTCTTGTGAGCGGCTCGCTACCTCGGGTAGCTTTACCGCAAGGTTGATCCCCGCCCGCCCACGCCGAAAACGCCTTTGACGTGGTATGACCCGACCCGGCTCCGAAGGCGGGTCGGTTTGCCCCCATGAGGAGCGAATTGGAACCCGGAACGCACGCACGCATTCCCCGGGGAGTGACACCCCCAAAGGAAGCAGAGGTTCTGACCGAATCCCGGGCCACCGCCGCGATACGGGCCGAGAACCTGGTCAAGACCTATCCCGGCGTGGAGGCCGTGCGGGGCCTGGACCTGCTGGTGCGTCCGGAGGAGATCTTCGGCCTCCTGGGCCCCAACGGCGCCGGGAAGTCCACCACGATCTCGATGCTGTGCGCACTGACCAGGCCCACCGGCGGGGCCCTGTGGGTGGCCGGGCACGACGTCCGGACCCGCCCGGCCGCGGTCCGGCGCTCCATCGGCGTGGTCTTCCAGGGGTCCACCCTGGACGACAAGCTCACGGTGGAGGAGAACCTGCGCGTCCACGCCGCCCTCTACGGAGTACCCCGCAGACAGGTCCGCGAGCGCGTCCTGTCGATGCTGTCCCTGGCCGACCTGGCCGAGAGGCGGCGCAGCCTGGTGCGCACGCTCTCGGGCGGCATGAAGCGGCGCCTGGAGATCGCCCGCGGCCTGCTGCACCGACCCCGCGTGCTCTTCCTGGACGAGCCCACCGTCGGCCTCGACCCGCCCAGCCGCGCCGACGTGTGGCGGCACGTCCACCGGATGCGCCGTGAGACGGGCGCCACCGTCCTGCTCACCACCCACCACCTGGCCGAGGCCGACAACTGCGACCGGCTGGCCATCCTTGACCGCGGCCGGATCGTGGCGCTGGGCACCCCCGACGAGCTCCGCGCCCGCATCGGCGACGACCGCGTCCGCCTGGTCACCGCCGACCCCGAGCTCTGCGCGCGCAGGCTCGCCTCCTCCCTCGGCCTCGCGCCCGTCATCGCCGACGGCGACGTGGTGGTGCGGGTGGAGGACGGGGCGGGAGCGCTGCCGGGGATCATGGCCGCCCTGGACGGCTCCGTCACCTCGGTGTCCCTGTCCCGACCGAGCCTGGACGACGTGTTCCTGCACTACACCGGCCGGAGCATCCGCTCCGCCGAGGAGGAGGGGGCGGGGAGTGGACACGGTGCCTGAGCGGACCGCCGTGGTCCGCCTGGGGGCGGAGGCCCGGGCCGTGGGAGCGGTGTGGCAGCGCGAGATGATCACGTTCCTGCGCGAACGGCTGCACCTGGTGATCAGCCTCCTGCAACCCCTGCTGATCCTCGTCGCCCTGGGGGTCGGACTGGGAACGGTGGTGCCCGAGGACGGCTCCGGGGTCGGCTACGTGACCTTCCTGTTCCCCGGCGTCCTGGTGATGGCGATCCAGCCCCCGGCCTTCGCCACGGGGGCCTCGATCCTGTGGGACCGGGAGTTCGGGTTCCTCCGGGAGATGCTGGTGGCGCCCGTGCGCAGGGAGTCGCTGCTGCTCGGCAAGGTGCTGGCGGGCACCACCACGGCCACCTGCCACGGCGGGATCCTCCTCGCCTTCGCCGGTGCCGCGGGGGTGCCCTACGATCCGGTCCTCTTCGCCAAGCTCGTGGCCGTGCTCGCGCTGGCCTCGTTCGCGATGACCTCCGTCGGAGCCCTGTTGGCGGTCTGCGTACCCAGCCCCCAGAGCTTCCAGGCCGTCACCGGACTGGTCCTCGGGCCCCTGGTGTTCCTGTCAGGGGCGTTCTTCCCGCTCAGCGGGCTGCCGTCCTGGCTGGTCGCGCTCACCGCGGGCAATCCCCTGACCTACGCCGTGGACGCGGCCCGGCGCACCCTCGGCGCCCACCTGCCCGGGGAGGCGGGCGGCATGTTCGACGGCCTGGAGCTGTGGGGGGCGGAACCGTCGGTCCCCGCGGAGCTCCTGGTGCTCGCGGCCTTCGGAGCGCTCTTCCTGCTCGTGGCGGCGCGCCGCTTCTCGCGGCCCGACTGAGCTTGTCGTTGAGAGCTCATCTCACGGGGTGAGTCGGCGGCGGACCAGCGTGCAGGCGATGCGGTGACAGGTTCCGGGTGGTCCGGGCCCCGCCTCTCACCACTTCCCGCTGCTTCGCGGAAACCATGGCCCCAGGACTCCATAGCTCCGGGTCAACGTCGGACTGCACGCCGGGCGGATCTCCCTCGTGGACTTCCTGCTCCGGCGGGGACTCGGCTACGTCAACAGGATCGTCCGGGGCCTGGCCGTCGAGGAACCGGCCTCGTGGCGGGCTCCGACGGTCCACAGGCCGTGGGCGGCCGCGGTCGACACCCTCGCCGTCGGCGGCCAACCTCCGGCTCGGCCGCGTCGGCGGCACCCGGCTCTCCCGGGAGGTCGTCCTCCGGGGCCGGCGGACCTGGGCCGCCGGGTGGCGGTCGAGGACGGCGTTGCCCCGCTCCCGGGTGCGCGCGGCGCCGTACCGTGGCGGATGGTGTCCCGCGCCGCGTCACGGTACCGGTTGCGGTACCGCCGTCGGCGGGTCAGGCCACGACCTCTCTGCAGACGTCGATGAAAGCCTCCATCCGCCGCACCGGCTTGCGTCCGGCGAGCCGCATGACCTCGATCCCGAGCCCTTCGGACCGGATGTCGAGCTCCCTGGTCGCGTAGGGCAGGTCCTCGTAGCTGCGCTCGAGCACGGTGCGCTGGGTGAGCAGGGCGTTGCCCAGGCCGCGGGCCACCAGGGCGCGCACCATCTCGAAGCTCGTGGTACGAAAGCGCACGTTCGGCGTCAGCCCCGCCTTGTCGAACAGGCCGAGGAAGTAGTCGCCGCCGGGCGGCAGGTCGAAGAGGATCAGCGGCTCGGTCCCCAGGTCCGCCAGGGTCAGCTCGCCCTTCGAACTCAGGGGACCGTCCACCGGGGTGAGCGCGTAGGGGGGGTCGGACCGCAGCCACTGCGAGGTCACACCGATCGCCGGGCGGACGGTGGCCAGCTCGTAGTGGTAGGTGATCGCCAGGTCGATGCGGGAGTTCAGCAGGTCGTCCAGGAGGGTCCCGTGGGACGCCTCGACGAACGAGAGCCGCACCTGCGGATGTCGGCGCGAGAACTCCGCGATGACCTTCGGCAGCAGGATCGGCGCGATGGTCGCGTAGCAGCCGATGGTGAGGTCCCCCTCGACCTCCCCCCTCTCCCGGCTGGCGGTCTCCCGGAGCTGTTCGAGGCTGGCCCGCACGTCGTCGGCCACGGCCAGGGCGCGCTGCCCCGACATCGTGAGGCGCATCCCCTTCGGGGAGCGAACGAAGAGGGAGACCCCCAGCGCCGACTCCAGGTCGGTCAACGCCGTCGACACCGTCGACTGTGAGACGAACAGCTCCCGCGCCGCCGCCGTCACCGATCCGAGCCTGGCGATGGCCCTCAGGTACTCCAGCTGCCGCAGGCTGACGTCACCCATCGGTCCGGCCCTCCCGTCCGAGGTATCGCTTTTTCCGAAGGAGATCTTCGGATCTATGTGTTTTACAGATCCTAGACCTCGCCTGGATAGTGGTGACCCAGGACACAGGCAGGTCGGATGCCGACGGCACCGGGGGCTCTACCGCGCCCCCGCCAAGCGCTCGACACCCCACTCCCACGAACGAGCGGCCTCCTGACCATTCACAGGGACGCCCCGGCCGGGGAGGCCACCGCAGCCTCCCGGACGCCGGTGCGTGCGAGGACGAGATCCCAGGAGAAGAAATGACGAGCGAGGTCTCAGAGCAGGTGGACGGGAAGGACCTGCGGCGGAGTGTGTTCGCCGGGGCGGTGGGCGTCTTCGTCCACTGGTTCGACTGGGCCGTCTACGCGTACCTGGCCACCACCATGGCGCAGGTGTTCTTCCCCGAGCAGGACGGCACCACCGGCCTGTTGTCGGTCTTCGCGGTCTTCGCGGTGGCGTTCTTCGTGCGTCCGCTCGGCTCGGTGCTCTTCGGCCACCTCGGCGACCGCTTCGGCCGCAAGACCACGCTGTCGATCGTCATCATCTCGATGGCGGCGGGCACGCTCATGCTCGGACTGCTGCCCGGCTACGAGTCCGTCGGCATCGTCGCGCCGATCCTGCTGGTGGTCGCCCGCATCATCCAGGGGCTCGCCGCGGGTGGGGAGTTCGGCTCGGCCGCGGCCTTCCTCGCGGAGTTCTCGCCGCCCAAGCGCCGCGGGTTCGGGTGTTCGTGGATCGAGTTCGGCTCCGTCGGCGGGTTCCTGTGCGCGTCCGTGGTCGTCTGGGGCCTGCACTTCGCCTTCCCGGCCGAGGTCGTCCTCGACTGGGCGTGGCGGATCCCCTTCCTGCTGACGGTGCCCATGGCCGCGGTCGGCCTCTACATCCGCCTGCGCATCGAGGACACGCCCGAGTACCGCGCCCTCGAGGACATGAACAACGTGCCGAGCCAGCCGGTCGTCGAGGTGTTCCGCTCCAACGGCAGGCAGTTCCTCCAGACGGTCGGCATCGAGACCTTCATGAACTCGACCTTCTACATCGTCCTGGTGTACCTGATCACCTATCAGGAGGAGATCGTGGGAGTGCCCGCCGACCGGGCGGCCCTGCTCTCCGCGGCGGCCTCGGTCGTCGCCATGGGGATCATCCCGCTGTCGGGCAGGATGTCCGACCGCGTGGGCCGCAAGCCGGTGCTCTACACCGCCGCCGCCCTGCTGATCGTGGCCGCGGTGCCGCTGTTCCTGCTGATGCAGGTGAACACCTCGTGGGCGGCGTTCGCCGCGACCTTCGGTCTGGCCGCGATCCTGGCGATCATCCTGGGCACCCACGCGTCCGCGGTGGCGGAGCTCTTCCCGACCCGGACCCGGCAGAGCGGGCTGTCGATGGCCTACAGCGTCGCCGGGGCGTTCTTCGCGGGAACCCTGCCGTACCTGATGACCTGGCTGATCTCCCTCACCGGCAGCAGCATGGTCCCCGCCTTCGCCATGGTCGTGATCGGCGTCATCGGCGCGGTCACACTGCGCACCATGCCCGAGACCAACGGCTCCGACCTGCTGCACGAGAGCGACCGGGCCCTGCGCTGAACCGCCTCCCGTGCCCGGGAAGGGTCGCGCCGGGCCCTGGGGCACCGCCCGCGGGCAACAGCCGGACAGCCGGAGGAAGCACGCGGGGCGTGCCCGCTTTGAAACCACACGCGTTGATCGAACCCCGGAGGTTTCGAATGTCAGTCGAAGAGATCGAGGTCGTCGTCGTCGGAGGGGGACAGGCCGGGATCGCGATGAGCGAGCACCTCAGCGATCGCAGGGTGCCGCACGTCGTCCTGGAGAGGAGCCGTGTCGCCGAGCGCTGGCGCTCGGAGCGGTGGGACTCGCTGGTCACGAACGGACCCGTCTGGCACGACCGGTTCCCCGGACTGGAGTTCACCGGCCTGGACCCCGAGGAGTTCGCCTCCAAGGAGCGGGTCGCGGACTACCTCGCGACCTACGCCGAGAAGATCGGTGCGCCGATCCGGTGCGGGGTCGAGGTGACCTCGGTGCACCGGAACACCGGGCGCCGGGGGTTCCGGGTCCAGACCTCGGACGGGGACTTCGACGCCTGCTACGTCGTGGCCGCCACCGGCCCGTTCCAGCGGCCGGTCGTCCCCCCGGTCATCCCCGAGGGCGCGGGCCTGGTCCAGATCCACTCCAGCGCCTACCGCAACCCCGCACAACTGCCCGCGGGCGGTGTGCTCGTGGTCGGATCGGGCTCGTCGGGGGTCCAGATCGCCGACGAACTCCGCGCCTGCGGCCGACAGGTCTACCTCTCCGTCGGTCCGCACGACCGCCCGCCGCGCAGGTACCGGGGACACGACTTCGTCTGGTGGCTGGGCGTCCTCGGCAAGTGGGAGGCCTCGGCCCCTCCCCAGGGCGCCGAGCACGTCACGATCGCGGTCAGCGGCGCGCACGGCGGCCACACCGTGGACTTTCGGGCCCTGGCCGAGCGCGGCATCACGCTGGTCGGCCGGACGGAGTCCTTCAGCGCCGGAACCGTCCGCTTCGCGCCCGACCTGCGGGACAACCTCGCCCGCGGCGACGCCGACTACCTGTCGCTGCTGGACGAGGCCGACGCCTACGTCGAGCGCAACGGTCTCGACCTCCCCGAGGAACCCGGGGCCCGCGTGCTGGGCGCGTACCCGGAGTCGGTGACCGACCCCCTCCTCGAACTCGACCTCGCCGCCGCCGGAGTCACGACCGTCCTCTGGGCGACCGGCTTCACCTCCGACTACGACTGGCTGCGGGTGGACGCCTTCGACGAGAACGGCAGGCCCAGGCACCAGCGCGGAGTCTCCTCCGAGCCCGGCGTCTACTTCATGGGGCTGCCGTGGCAGTCCCGCCGCGGTTCGAGCTTCATCTGGGGAGCCTGGCACGACGCCAGGTACGTGGCCGACCAGATCTGCATCCAGCGCGGCTACATGGAGCACAACGACTCGCACCCGCGCCCGTCCCACACCCAGGGGTGATCACACCATGACCACGCACACGCGCATCCGTAAATTCAACACCAAGGACACCTACCCCGAGCAGAACCTCGACAACGACCTGTGCCAGGCGGTGGTGGCCGGGGGGGTCGTGTACCTGCGCGGCCAGATCGGCCAGGACCTGGACACCCGGGAGTCCGTGGGCGTCGGCGACGTGCGCGCACAGACCGAGAAGGCCATGGCCAACATCGACCTCCTGCTCAAGGAGGCGGGCAGCGATCTGCGGGACATCGTCAAGGTGACCATCTACCTCACCGACCCGCGCTACCGCGAGGAGGTCTACCGCGAAGTGGGACGCTGGCTGAAGGGGGTCCACCCGGTCTCCACGGGCATCGTCGTCCAGGCCCTGGCCCGGCCCGAATGGCTTGTGGAGATCGACGCGACGGCCGTGATCTCGGGGGGCGGGAAGTGACCTTCTCCATCGCGGCCCACCAGGACGGCAGATTCGGCATCGCCGCCGCCTCGTCCTCTCCCGCCGTCGCCGCGCGGGTCGTCCACCTGCGCGACTCCGTCGGCGCGGTCGCCTCACAGAACATCACCGACCCGCGGCTGGGAACGGTACTGCTGGACCGGCTCGCCGGGGGCGCCAGTCCCCGGGCCGCACTCGATGCCGTGGCCGGCGGCGAACCGGACATCGCCTACCGACAGCTCACCGTGGTGGACGCCTCCGGCGCCGCGGCCACGTTCAGCGGCAGCCTCACCCTCGGCGTCCACGGCGAGGCCACCGGGCCGCACTGTGCCGCCGCCGGGAACATGCTCTCGGACCCCGGCGTCCCCGCGGCCATGTGTGAGTCCTTCGCCTCGGCCAGGGGGGAGCTGGAGGAACGCCTCCTCGCCGCCCTCACCGCGGGCCTCGCCGCCGGCGGCGAGGCCGGACCGGTGTACTCCGCGGGGCTGTCCACCGTGTCCGCGAACGGTTGGCGCGACACGGACCTGCGCGTGGACTGGCAGGAGAACCCGGTCGAGGCGTTGGGAGGACTGCTCGGGGTCTGGCTCCCCCAGCGCGACGACTACGTCCGGCGCGGCCTGGAACCGGCCGCCTCACCGGGATACGGAGTGCCGGGCGATGACCGCTGAACCCAGTGCGCTGCCGCGCGCCGCGGAGCACCTGCAACGCCTGGTCTCCTACTCCGAGACGCTGCACGCCCACCCCGAGACCGCCTGGGAGGAGCACCGCGCGGCGCGGTGGACGGCGGAGCTGCTGGAGGAGTTCGGTTTCACCGTCGACACCGCCTACCTCGGCTTCCCCACCGCGGTGCACGCCGCCTACGGGTCCGGTCGGCTCCGGGTCGGCTTCGTCGTCGAGTACGACGCGCTGCCCGGTCTGGGCCACGCCTGCGGGCACAACCTGATCGCCGCGATGTCGGCGGGCGCGGCGATCGCGCTCCGGCCCTGGGCGCACTCCCTCGACCTGCGCATCGACGTGATCGCCACCCCGGCCGAGGAGGGCGGCGGCGGCAAGATCGAGTTGTTGGACGCCGGCGCCTTCCGGGACCTGGACCTGGCGCTGATGGCCCATCCCGGACCGGTCGACGCCCCGCGGGCCGAGCCCTACGCCGTCGCCCACGACCATGTCCGCTTCACCGGCCGGTCGGCCCACGCCGCCGCCTACCCGCACGAGGGCCGCAACGCCAACGACGCCTTCGTGATCGCCCAGGTGGCCCTCGGCCTGCTGCGCCAGCAGCTCCCGCCGGGCACCCGCGTCCACGGGATCCAGACGGTGGGGGGACAGGCGCCCAACGCCATCCCCGCGGTGACCGAGGGTCGCTGGTACACCCGGGCTGAGAGCCTGGCCCAGCTGGAGCCGTTGCGCCGCCGGGTGGAACAGTGCTTCCAGGCCGGAGCGCTGGCGACGGACACCACGGTGGAGTTCACACCGGAGTCGCAGCCCTACTCGGAATTTCGCACGGACGAGCGCGCCCTGGAGATCTACACGCGTCACGCCCTCGCGCTCGGGCGGCGGTTCGACGCGCCCGCGGAACACCAGACGATGAACCGCGCCTCGACCGACATGGGCAACGTCTCCCAGCACGTGCCGGCCATCCACCCCTACATCGGCCTGGGCTGCTTTCCGATCAGCAACCACCAGCCCGGGTTCGCTGCCGTCTGCGTGGGAGAGGCCGCCAACCGGGTCATCGCCGACGGCGCCACGCTGCTCGCCCGCACGGCGCACGAGTACTTCACCCCGGCACCCGGACCCGGCCCTCTCCAGGCCGGTTCGGCGGGGGGCGCGCCCGGGGCCGGACAGCGGTCGGAAGAGGAGCGGACATGAGCGCCGACGCGGTCGTGGAAAGAACGGAGACCGACTCACTCGGTGGGATGGCGGTCCCGGCGGAGGCGCTCTGGGGGATCAACACCGCACGGGCCAGAGCGAACTTCCCCGTCACCGGCCGCCCCTGCGGCGAACTACGCGACCTCGTCTGGGCCTACGGGGCGGTCAAGCTCGCCGCCTGCCGAGCCAACGCCGCAGAGGGGCTGCTGGACCGTGCCCGGGAACAGGCGATCGCCGAGGCCTGCCACGAACTCATGCGGGGCGACCTTGACCGGGAGCTCCTCGTCGACCGGATCCAGGGCGGTGCGGGGACCAGCACCAACATGAACGTGAACGAGGTGGTGGCCAACCGGGCGCTGCAGCTCCTCGGCCTCGCACCGGGGACCTACGAGGTGATCGACCCGCTCGACCACGTCAACCGCAGCCAGAGCACCAACGACACCTATCCCACCGCGGTCAGGCTCGCGGTCCACCGCGGTGTCGAGCGCCTCGTGCTGACGCTCGGCAGGCTCGCCGCCGGGTTCGAGTCGCGTTCGGCGGATTTCCGCGGCATCGTGAAGGTCGGTCGCACCCAGTTGCAGGACGCCGTGCCCATGACACTGGGGCAGGAGTTCGCGGCTTTCGCGGAGACGGTCCGGGAGGACGCCGCCAGACTGCAGGAGCTCCTGCCCCACCTGCGCGAGGTGAACCTCGGCGCGACGGCGATCGGTACCGGCATCGCCGCCCCCGTGGGATACCGGCAGAGAGTGGTGACCGAGCTCAGCGAGGTCACGGGGTGCCCGCTGGCCCCGGCGAGCGACCTGATCGAGGCGACCTCCGACACCGGCGTGTTCGTACTGACCTCCGGGCTCCTCAAACGCTGCGCGGTGAAGCTGTCGAAGATCAGCAACGACCTCAGGCTCCTGGCTTCCGGTCCACAGGCAGGGTTAGGGGAGATCATGCTCCCCCCGGTACAGGCGGGATCCTCGATCATGCCGGGAAAGGTCAATCCCGTCATCCCGGAGACCATGAACCAGGTGGCGTTCCTGGTCGTGGGCGCGGACACGACTGTGACCATGGCGGCCGAGGCCGGGCAGTTGCAGCTCAACGCCTTCGGTCCGGTCATCGCCTCCTCCCTGCTGGACTCGGTCGCCCTGTTGACGCGTGCGGCAGACCTGCTCACCGAGCGTTGCGTGAGTGGCATCCGCGCCGACGGCGAGTCCATCACCGCACGTACCAGAGGCAGTCTCGCCGTCGCCACCGGACTCGTCCCCCTCCTCGGGTACGCGCCCACGGCGGCTCTCGTGAAGGAGGCGCTGAACGGTCACCGCACCTTGGCCGAGTTGGTCCTGGAGCGCGGGGCCTGCTGGACGAGGAACAGCTCAACGCGGCGCTGGCACCGGAGAATCTGACCGGTGAAGCCGCTCCGGCCCCGTAGACCCGGTGAACCGGGTGTGCGGGTTCGCCGCCTGCGGTCGGCTTCGACGGCCCCGGTGTCGGAACCGGCCCCACTGCGCTCCCCGGTCCGTCCGATGCCTTCAGGCGCCAGGTCCCTGCCCGGAGGCCTTTCCTGGCCGGATTCCCTGGAATGTTGGTGGGGAGCCCCTGGACCGCCTGCACGCATGGCTCGGAATCCGTCCCGTTCGGTGGGTCGGCGGTGGCAGGGCGACGTGCAGGCGGTACCGGCAAGGAGGTGTCCGGCTTTGCGCTCGTGGCAACGGTGCGGTCGGCGGCATCCGGCCGGCCAGGCCGGTGGAAGATCCCACGCGGAGCCATCGGCACGGGTGGGCGTAGTCGTAGCCCCTGTCATCGTGCGGCTCGGCCGGTTCACGTCGGAGGGCCTGGCCGCTACACCCTTCGTGAAAGCCCGAAGTCGTCCTCGGCCGTCCGCGCGGCGGAGGAGGTGAGGGACGACGCCGAGCGCAGCCCCCAGAACAACCCCTGGAGGAGGTGGCGCGGCGCCCTGAGGGTCCAGTGATCGATGCCGTGGCTCTCGTACGTGGCGTTGAAGCGATGCGTGTACGCCCGGAAGGACGAAGGGGAGGAGTCCAACCGACGTGCGGAGACGCCGGCTCGCATCCGGGGCACGTAGGCGACGCGGATACCGGTCTGTTTGAGGTGCACCGCCAGGTCGATGTCCTCGTGCAGCACGTCGTCGTGGTCCAGGCAGGCCGAGTCCTCGATCGCCTGCCACGCCTGGGCCCGGATGGCCATGTTGCTGCCGTAGACGAACGGGCAGCGGCGCTTCCCCAGGTGCCAGAGCGTGCGCCGCACGAGGTCGTCGGAAACGGGGGAGGAACCGAACAGGGGCACGTCATAGTAGGTGACCGGGCCGGTGACGGCTCCGACGGTGGGATCGCCCATGGCCCTGGACACGTTCGCGACCCAGTCCGGAGCGATGACGGAGTCCGCGTCGATGCGTCCGATGACGTCGCCCCTCGCCTCCGCGAACCCCGCGTTGCGCGTGGGGACGAGCCCCTGGGCGTCGAACTGCCGCAGGATCCTGATCCCGGCGCCGGGGTGGGACTCCGCCAGGCTCCGGACGACCGCCGCCGTGCCGTCGGTCGAACGGTTGTCGACCACGATGATCTCCCGAGGGGCTTGCGTCTGCCGGAGTGCGGCGAGCAGACACCGCTCGATGGTGGTCTCCTCGTTGAACGCCGGGATGACCAGCGACACCGCCAGTGGGGATGTCACCGGCCGAGCCGGCCTCACGCGACGTCTTCTCGGGATTTCGGTGCCGGCCACGGCCTTCCCTTCCTCTGTCCGCCGGTCGGGGGCGCCGCGGAGACGTCACCCCAGCCCGGACACCACCCCGCTCGGCCGCGGTGTTCCGTCGGCACCGCAGCGCGTTCGAAGGGCCCCGGGCACTTCGCGGCGAGGTGAGCGGTCAACTCGTTCCATGGTGGAGACCTCGAAGTGTCCCGTGTTTGCGAATCGGCTCCGGGGCTCCGAGACCATGTGACATCAGGGAGGGCAACGGAAGAGGCGGTCTCCGTGACCGGGAGGCGAACACCCGGCGACCTGGCAGGCGACCGGCTCACGACGGCCCGGAGGACGACGTGGGGTGAGCGGGCCGACCGGGTCGGCCTGAACCCCGCCCGGCGCCGCTGAGCGCGGCCCCCCTCGCGGAAGGGATGCTCCGAACCGCGACGTCCCACCACGTCACCACCGGGCACCCACCGGACCTCCGGCCGGGATCGGATTACTTTATTACCCGCCGACCTGGGAAAACGCTGTTCTGGTGCCCTTTTCTCCCCTGTCCGCACCTCCCCATGTGTGTGGACGCCGGTGCTTCGGTCACACCCACGATCCGTCCACACCAGTGGCGCGGGTACGGCGTGAACCGGATCGGGGGATATTCCCCGAGCGTTTACCGGAATACGGGGTTCCGGAAAAGACCGTGGCACCAGGCGCCAAGCCAGAAGTGGGAAAACGTGAGGCGGGGGCCGTCACAGGATTCGTACGCCCGGGGCAGCAATGAGTCGTGGAACCAGTGGCCGAATCCGGCCACTTCCGGATCCACCGGTTCGCCGTCGCACGTCACACGGTAGTTTCCTGTGCGCCCTGGCGAGGCGGAGGAAATTCGCCCCGGCCAGGCCTTGCACCGGTGGACCGGCAGACGTGCCATCGCGCCTGGACATGAGAGAGCGAGATGCCCCCATGACTTCCACCAGCAGCAGAGCGGCCGTCTATGGCGCCTTCGCGGCGAACGGGGTGATGTACGCGGCGCTCGTGAGTCGCGTTCCGGCCCTGGGGACGGAGCTGAGCCTGTCCACGGCGCAACTCGGGCTGCTTCTGTTATGGCTGTCCGCCGGGGCCGTGTCCGGGCTCCCCGCCGCAGGCCTACTGGTCCAACGCCTCGGTGGGAACCGAGGAGTCACCGTCGGCATCTCTCTCGCGGCAACAGGGCTGTCGCTGCTCGCCATCGGCCTGGGAACCGCCTCGTGGCCCGTCACGGCAGCCGCGCTCTTCTTCACCGGATTGGGGATGGGGCTGTGGGAAGTCAGCATGAACGTCGTCGGCTCACGTATGGCACAACTCGTCGGTAGCGATAACCTACTGCCCCGACTCCACGCCACGCTCAGTCTGGGAACCGTGGTCGGGGCCCTCATCGGTGCGCTCCTGGCGGGTATGTCGGTGTCCCTGCCGAGTCAGAACCTGGGAACAGTGGCCCTGTTGGTGCTGATGGCTTTTCTGCTCGGGCGGGTCGCACAGGGCACGGACACGCGTGACACAGGCGGTACCACGCGTGCACCCGGAGGCGTACTTCTGGATTCCTGGCGCGAACGGCGAACCCTTCTCATCGGAATATGCGTCCTGGGATTCGCCTTCACCGAAGGTACGGCCAACGAGTGGATCGCGTACGTCCTGGTCGACGGTTATGGCGCCGCCGAGCACACGGGGGCCCTGGCGTTCGCCGCCTTCGTGGCGGCGATGACGGCGGGGCGCCTCACCGGAGGCGCTCTCGTCTCCCGCTTCGGTCGCGCCGGTGTCCTGCGCGTCTCAGCCGGTCTGGCCCTCTGCGGCGTGCTTGTCGTGGCTTTCGGCGACGCGGTCGCATGGGCTCTCCTGGGAGCGCTGCTGTGGGGGCTGGGGGCGGCTATGGGATTCCCGGTCGGCATCGCGGCGGCGGCGGACGATCCCGCGAGAGCCGCGGCGAGGGTGTCCGTCACCAGTTCGCTGGGCTACGCGGCCTTCCTCGGGGGCCCGCCGCTGCTGGGACTGCTCGGGGGCCTCCACGGCATCCAGCAGGCGATACTGGTGGTCTGCGCGGCGCTTCTTCCGGCCTTCCTCGCCGCGGGGTCCACCCGGCAGACCACCGCCGTCGGGGACGGGGAGAATCCCGTCGAGCCTCGGCAGGAAGGCGGATGAGCGCATCCGCTGGCGGTGGAGGCGGCCGACGCCCACGGTCTCCTTGTGTCGGGGAAGTACGCCACCACGGAAGGCGTCGGGGTGGCAACATGGAGGCATGCCCCCTTCGGATTCCTCTGACCCCATCCGTTCGCGTCCTGTGCCGGCGCAGGCGCGGTCCTCGCGGCGTTCCATGTATGTGACCGGTGCTCTGTTCCTGATCGCCGGATTGGCTTCCTGCGGTCAGGCCGATTCGTCCGGTACCGCACTGGGGGCCCTCGTGGCTGTCTACGGTGCCGCCTGCCTGATCTGTGGATATCTGCTCCGACGGCCGAGCCGTGCGGTCTACGTGTCCGCCGTAGGGCTTCAACTCCTCTTGCTGGTGCTCGTTCTCGTCCTGGTCGTCTGGGCGGTCATCGCCGGCTTCTGGCTGGGGCTGGTGTTCGCGGCCCTGCCATTGGTGTTGGTCGTTAACACGCTGTACCTGCTCCATCAGTGCCGGGGCTTTTACCTTCGCGGCCCCTGACCTCGTTTCACCGATCGGCGTACCTGATCGCGACCACGGACGCGCTGTTGTGGTTCGGGCACGCGCGAGAAGCGATTGCAGGGCCGCTCAAGACCACTCCTCATCACAGGAGCGGTCCTTCCCGGTCTTCTTGCTCTCATCCTGTTTTCCGACAGCACGGACCTGGTGCTGTTTCCTGATTTCCGGGAACACCATCCTCGGGCGACTCACGCAGAACACTTCAGAGCTCCCCTCCTCGCCCTTGACCCAGTCGCCGGGAACAGGGGATTCCATATCCCCTCGAGTTGCGCGACTCTTGTGCCATGGCCGTTTTCTCGCTCTCGGATCTACCACCGCTCTTCCATCTGCTCTACGTACTGTTCATGGGTGTGGGGATAGGTGGAACGATCATGTGGTTGAGCATGCAACCCCCACCCGGGGGATCGCCCTGGTTCGCGCTGATGGGGCTTCTCTTCCTGCTTCATCTGACTGAGGTGCCGAACGCTGTGCGCAGGATTCGCACACAAGGGCTGCTCGGCATGAAACAGGACAAACTCAGGCAGGGCCGCTACTACCGAGACTTGTGACGAGGCGGACGCGGCCTTGGCCCGGCACGGGGCCACCGCGAAGCTTCGCATGCGCGGCAGGGAACGAAGGCCAGGAAGCGGTCGGCCGGTAGTGGCGGTGCGGACGACGACATCAGACAGCCGGGCCACGGTGCGCTCGGCCTGCCACCGGCGCCTGCCCCGACCGCTTCGAGGACTCCACGCCTTTGCGTGCAAGGCGGTGCACGATCCCTCGCGCACGGAGCCATCGGCGCAGGTGGGCGTAGTCGTGTCCCTTGCCGCCGTGCGGCCTGCCCGGTTTGCGCCTCCGGGTCTTGTCGACACCGCCGACGCCTCCATGGCTCCGGTCGGCCTGCCCGCCGGTTACACGTTCCGCTTGGTGGGTCGCAGCCCGGACGACGAGGCCCGTGGCCGGACACCCCTCGCCTCGGGCCTCGTCGTCACACCCCGACCGGCTCGGGAGCTGCGCACCTGGGTCTCGGTGGCGTCCAGTCGCAGTTCGGCGCCTTCGGCCTGGGCGCACGCGAAAAGACGGCCCGAGACCTTCACCCTCCGGTTCGAGAAGCCCGAAGGCGGGAGACCGACCGTCGTCCGGCAGGACGGCCGGCAATGCCATCCACGGCATCCTGCGCTGCCTCGGCGAACGTGCCAGCTCACCACCGGCGCCTCGGCGGCATCGTCACCGCCGCTCTCGTCCTGCTCCGCCACGGACACGACCGCGCCACAGGACCGCACAGGGACTGATCGTGCACGGCCGCAAAAGGTTACGCGGGACGGCTCACTCCGTCTGGTGCCGGCGGTGCGGTCCAAGAGCGGGCATCGGCGGAGTACGTCCGGGCGCACCGCCCAGGTAGGTCGCCACCGGCGCACCCGTGTGTGGAGAGGTGTCGACCACGGCCTCGACCGCATAGACGGAGCGGATGAGCTCGGGTGTCAGCACAGCGGCGGGCGGTCCGGATGCTGCGATCTGACCGGCGTACAGGACCGCGACCCGGTCGCAGTAGCGTGCGGCCAGGTTGAGGTCGTGAAGGGCGGTCACCACCGTCATGTCGAGCGAGGGAAGCAGAGTGAGGACTTCGAGCTGGTAACGGATGTCGAGGTGGTTGGTCGGCTCGTCCAGCACCAGCACCTCCGGCCGCTGCGCGAGCGCGCGGGCGAGCTGGGCACGCTGTTGCTCACCGCCGGAGAGCGTTCGCCACGACCGCGACCGATACGCGCGCATCCCGGTGAGGGCGAGCGCGTGTTCGATCGCGGCACGATCCTCAGCGTCCAGTCCGGCGAAGGTGCTGCGGTACGGCGTCCTGCCGAGCGCCACGGCCTCGTCGACGGTGATGTCGGTGTGTACCTCGGGCGACTGCTCGACGATCGCCACCCGCCGGGCGACTGCGCGCCGGGGCAACGAACGGACCGGTTGCCCGCCCAGCAGCACCGTCCCGGCGTCCGGCCGCCGAAGCCCCGCCAGAATGCGTAGCAGCGAGGACTTGCCGCCCCCGTTCGGCCCGAGCACGGCGAGCACCTCCTTCGAGCGCGCCTCGATCGAGACCCCGTCGAGGATGCGTGTTCTGTCGACCGACCACGTGATGTCGTTCGCCGCCAGTGCTGTCATTGCCGAGCCGCCTTGCGCAGAACGATCGCGAACATCGGTGCGCCGAGCAGCGCCGTGATCACTCCCACGGGAATTTCATGCGGCGAGAACGCCGAGCGGGCGAAGGTGTCGACCCACACCAGGAAGATCGCGCCCCCGAGTCCGGTGAGAGGAAGCAGCGAGCGGTGTGCGGGCCCGGCCAGCAGACGCACGATGTGCGGCACGAGCAGCCCGATGAACCCGATCGCTCCGGACGCCGCCACGGCCGCCGCTGTGATGAACGCGGTGAGGACCATGAGCGTCACCCGTGCCAGGGTCACGTTGACTCCGAGCGAGGAGGCGGTGTCCCAGCCGAAGGTGAACGCGTCCAGAGCCGGCGCGAAGAACAGGCAGCCGACGGCTCCGAGCACGATGACGGCGGATGCCACGATCAGCGGCTCCCAGCGTGCTCCCCCGAGTGAGCCGAGCAGCCAGTAGGTGAAGCCCCGGGTGGCGTCCGCGTCGCCGTCGAGCATCAGCACGAGCGAGGTGACCGCTGAGAAGAACTGCGACACGAGCACACCGGTGAGCACCACGCGAGCGGGGTTCGAGACGCGTCCGCCCCCGATGAGAAGCAGCACGATCGCGAAGGCGACCAGCGCACCGGCGAAGGCGCCCGTCGAGAGGGGCACCGCACCGGAGCCGAGCCCGAGGATCATGACCGAGACCGCCCCGGTGGACGCCCCGGAGGAGACCCCGAGCAGGTACGGTTCGGCGAGCGGGTTACGGGTGATCGCCTGCAGCACCGCGCCCGAGACCGAGAGTCCGAGCCCGACCACGGCGGCGAGGAGCACACGCGGCAGACGCGACTCCCAGACGAGGGCGTCGATGAGCGGCGGCGCTGGCGGAACGGGGGCGAGGGCGTCCAGCCCGATGTTGCGCAGGATGATCCCGAGCACGTCGAGCGCCCCGATGTTCGCTGTGCCGACGAAGGCCGCGACGATGACCGACACGCACAGCGCGACGACGAAGGCGCCGACGATGAGAGACGAGCGCAGCCTGCCTGGTGCGCGTGTCGGGGAGACCGCGGCATCGCCTGCCGTTGTTCGCGCCGCCAGGGGGTCGGCGTCGGAGAGTGCGTCCGTGCCACGCGGGCTGGTCTGCGAGGAATCGGTGAGCCTTGTCATCTTCGCGCGAACACCACGACGTCGTCGTAGTACCGCCAGATGACACCGGTTTCGGAGAAACCGGCGGTGCTGAGCGCCTGCAGGTGCAGCTCAAGCGGTGCGTGCGGTGTGGGCGGGCGGTCGGCGAAGCGGCGCTCGCGCTCGGCGCGGTGCTGTCCGAACGCGTCGTCCGCGACGGCGTCCGCCCACCACTCGTCCCAGGTCCGCACACCCCGCGAGTGCGCGTCATGCTGGGTGCGTTCGTCGTCAGCGGCCGCCGCCGCGGTGAGAAACGGCTGCGCGCGCGGGTCATAGCGCAGGTGGTCGGCGTTCATGAGAACACCGTCGGCGGGGAGCAGGGCGCCCAGAGCGGCGTAGACGGCGACGAGCTGCGCCGGCTCCAGCCAGTGAAGCGCGGTCGAGGAGACGGCGACGTGCACCGGCCCGTCGGGCAGCTGGTCCCTCCAGCCGGATGTCGCGAGGTCGGCGTCGACAGGCGTGAAGCGTGAACCGTGGCGTTCGCCGAGCCAGGAGCCCGCGATCGCGAGCAGCACCGGGTCGTAGTCGACTCCGATCACCCGAGCACCCGGGAACCGGTCGAGGACGCGCTGGGAAAGACTGCCGGGGCCGCACGCCAGGTCGAGAACGGTCATGCCGGTTCCGTTAGCCTCGAATTCGTCCGAGGAGGCGCACATCCGCGTGATGGCGTCGAGCATGATCTCGAACCTCTGCTCGCGGTGGGTGATGTACGCGGCCTGCTGGTCGTCCCAGCTGCGGATGAGCCGTTCGAGGGCGTTCGTGGTCGTCATTACTTGATCTCCATGTCGATGAGGCCCTGTGCGACGGCCGGGATGGCCTGCACGCTGTGGACGGACGGGTCCATGTGCTGTCCGGGCACGACGATGAAGCGGTCGTTGACGACGGCGTCCATGGCCGAGGTCAGCGGGTCGTTCTTGAGGAACTCGATCTTCTCCTCGGCCGTGTCGCCGGGGTATCCGCGGCTCAGGTCGGCGAGCACGAGCACATCGGGGTTGCGCGCGGCGACCTCGTCCCAGCTGACCTCCGGCCACTTGGTCGAGGCGTCGCTGAAGGCGTTCTCGGCGCCGAGCATCTCGGTCACGGTCTGCGGGAGCCCGCCGGGTCCCGCGACCGACGGAGTGGAGGCGGAGGACGCGGTCGAGTAGAACCAGACCAGACTCGGCGTGCCCTCGATCCGTTCGGCGATCCCGAGCCCCTCGTCGACCACGGCCTGCTGCTCGGCGACGAGCTCTTCTCCGGCGCCCGGCACGTCGAAGATCCGGGCGATCGTCTCGATCTCGTCGAAGAGCATCTCGAAGGTCGCGCCGCCTTCGACGGCCTCGTGGTAGGTGCAGTCGAACTCGCTCAGGTAGGTCGGGACGCCGAGCTCGTGCAGTTCGGCACGCTCACCGGCGTTCTCGGCGGTGAGGAACGAGGCGAAGGACGAGTAGACGAAGTCTGGCTGCGCCTCGAGCAGCGTCTCGTGCTTGAGAAGGCCGTCCGTGAGCAGGGGGATGCTCTCGTAGGCGTCGGCGATGTCGCTCGGGACGGGGTCGGTTTCGTACGAGGTCCCCGCCATGCGATCGGCGAGGCCGAGCTGGACCATGATCTCGGTGGCCGACTGGTTCAGCGAGACCGCGCGTTCGGGAGCCTGCTCGACGGTCACCTCGGCGTCGCAGTTCTCGACGCTGAGGGGGTAGGGGGTCGCGCCCTCGCCCGCTGCCGCCGCGGAGTCGGTTTCGGAGGCGGGTGCCGTCGCGCACCCGGCCAGAACGAGAGCCGATGCGACCCCCACGGTTCTGATAATGATTTTCAATGTCATTCCCGTAGACTACAGTGCCCTGCCACCAGGCCGTACTCCGCCTGGTCCGAACCGTTGAGGCCGGGCAGCCTCCACCCGACGGTCACCCTCGCCCGTCGCTGAGCCCGGTGGCTCGACCTCCGTTCCGGGAGTGAGCACGCCGGCCCGGCGTCGGCGTCGCACCAGGTCAGAAGCTCAGCCAACCGTTCTCTGCGCGGTGCGCGGGGTGTCGGCCACGTCGACGACGCGTTCGAGGCGGGCGAGGGTCTCGGCCCGGTGGGACGCCATGAGGACGGTGCCGTCGAATTCGGCGATGACGTCGGAGATCACCCTTTCGGTGGCCGGGTCGAGGCTGGCGGTGACCTCGTCCACGAGGAGGACGCGCGGTCGGCGGGCCAGGGCTCGGGCAAGACAGAGGCGTGCCCTCTGTCCGCCGGACAGCCGCACACCCGCCTCTCCGAGTTCGTCGTCGAGACCGATCCAGGCGGCGGCTCCGACGCGTTCGAGCAGGGCCGCCAGGTCACCGTCTGACCGTGGTCCGCCACCGCGCAGCAGGTTGTCGCGGACGGTGCCGTGGAAGAGCATCGCGTCCTGGTCGACCAGGGAAACGGTCTCCCGCAGTGCCGCGTCGTCGAGCTCGGCGACGGGTACGCCTGCGCCGTCCGCCGTGACGAGTTCGACGGTGCCCGCCGAAGGGTCCCAGAGGCGGGCCGCGAGGGCGATGACGGTGCTTTTGCCCGAGCCGGAGGGGCCGACCAGCCCGACGTGCTCGCCGGGGGCGAGTTCGGTGGACCAGGACGTGAGCGTGGGCTGTCGGCCTTCGTAGGAGAAGGACACGTCCCGGAACCGGAGGCCGAGCGGCCCGGCGGGCAGCTGTCGTGGCGTCTCGGGGACGGCGACGACCGGGGGGCGGTTGATTCCGGCGGCCACGCGCCCGGCGCCGGAGACGAGTGGATGGAGCCGGGTGAGGGTGTCGGTGGCGTCGACGATCGCGGCGATCCCGGCCAGGGCCAGGGCGACCAGCGCGGGCAGTTCCGCGGGGGCCAACCGCACCGGGGCGCCTTCTGAGAGCACGCCCGCGGCGGTGGCGCTGGTGGCGATGACGCCGATGACCACGGCGGCGAGGATGAGCTCCCGGATCCCGGTGACCAGGTGCGACAGCAGTTCGCGCCGTCGCGCGATCGTGGCGGCGCGTGCGGTGGCGGCGCTGGTCTCGGCGACGATTCGGGGGGCGAGTCCGTAGGCGAGCACTTCGCGCAGGGCGCCCAGCGCGTCCACGATGTGCTCGGACAGCTCCGAGCGCTCACGCTGTTCCCGCTCGCCCAGCCGCCGGGCGGCCCGTGCCCAGTACAGGGCGCTGCTCGCCACGACGGCGGCACCGAGGAGCATGACGAGTGCGGCTTCGGGCAGCAGGACGAACGCGGTGGCGAAGGAGGCTGCGAACAGGGTGAGCGAGGCGCCGAGCTGGGCGACCGTGTGGGCGTAGAAGAACTCGAGCTTTTCGATGTCGTCCATCGCGACGGCCGCCGCGCGCCCGGAGTGCTCGCGACGCCGACCGGGAACGCTGCGCGCGTAGGCGTCGAACAGCGCCATCCTCAGCCGGGCCAGCACGCGGTAGGCCAGGGCGTGGGAGACGTCCATCTCCCGCCAGGTCAGAACCACGCGCAGCAGCACGAGCCCGAGGATCAGGGTCCACCACACGGGTCCGGGCGGTGTGCGCTCCACGACGGCGTGGCCGACCGCCCACGCCGTGAGGACGGTCAGACCGGCCAGGCCGAGCGCGCTGGCGGTGCCGAGCAGGTAGCTCCAGAGCATCCCCCGCCATTCGGGCCGCAGGACGGGCAGCAGTTCGCGGAAGGCACGGAACGCGGAGAGGGTGTTCACGAGGCGCTCCTGTGCAGGTGTCCGGAGTCGAGGCTGAGCACGGCGGGAACCTCGGCGAGGGTCTCGGAGCGGTGGCTGATCATGATGACGACGCGGTCGCGGGCGACACGGTGCAGGGTCTGGATGACGTCCGCGGAGCGGTCGGCGTCCAACGCGCTCGTCGGCTCGTCCACCAGCAGGACCGGACGCCGTGCCAGCAGCGCGCGGGCCAGGGCGAGGCGTTGGCGCTGTCCACCCGACAGGCTGGTACCGGCTTCGGTGACCTCGGTGTCGAACCCGCGCGGGAAGCGCTGGATCTCGTCGAGGATCCCCGCGTCGCGGCAGGCCGCTACGAGGTCCGCTTCCGCGGTGGCGCCGTTGACCGCGAGGTTGTCGCGGATGGTTCCGGCGAAGAGCACCGGCCGCTGGGAGACCACGGCGATGTCCGAGGTGCGGAGCGGTCGCCCGTCGAGGTCGATGCTTCCGGTGCGCGGAACGAGGAAACCCAGGAGGAGGTCGAAGAGGGTGGACTTCCCCGCCCCGGAGGCTCCGACGATCGCGGTGAGGGAGCCCCTCCGGGCCGTCAGGTCGAGGTCGTGGATGACGTCGACGGGGGCGTCGGGGTAGCGAAAGCTCAGGCCGGTCACACGCAGCGCGTCCGCCGGTCGGTCCTTGGCCGTCTGGCCGTCCGCGGGGTCGGACGCGGTGTGGACGGGGGCGGCGTCGCGCTGTTCGGTGAAGGCCCCGATCCGTTCGAGGCCGGGGATCGCGGTGAGGCCGAGGAATCCGGCGTGCCAGTGCCGCGAGAGGTCCCGGATGGGACGGAACGCCTCGGAGGAGAGCAGGAGGACCAGGTAGACCTCGACGGCGGGGACCTGCCCGGTGACCGCGTGGGAGACGGCGACGGCGGCGGCCGCGACCGCTCCCCCCTGGACGGCGGCGTCGGTGACGGCCGTCTCACCCAGGGAGCCGCGCATCACCCTTTCGGTGGCCCTGCGCAGCGCCTCGGAGCGGTTGCCCAGCCGCTCGCGGGTGCCCGACACGTCGCCGAGTGTGCGCAGGGTGGCCATGCCGCGCAAAGACTCGAGCAGGTCCGCGCTGAGCGCCTCGTAGCTGTCCCAGTGATCGAGTCCGCGCCGGGCCATCATCCGTTTCCACGCCATGGGACCCACCAGTGCGGACACGATCCCGGCGGCCACGCACAGGCCCGCCCACGGTGAGAGCCAGAACAGGACGAGCACAACGATCGGGCAGGTGAGGAGCAGTTGCACGATGGCGGGCACGTACCTGGAGACGTAGGCGTCGATGCCGTCGACGCCGTCACCGAGGCTGGCGCGCATCGAGCCGTCCCGGGCCGCCGTGTCGTGCAGGCGCTCGGGCACGAGCGCGGCCTGCATCGCACGGCGGCGGACCACCCGCCTGACCCGGCCTCCCAGGTGCGCGGCGGCCGACGCCTGGGCCAGGGAGAGCACCAGGCGGGCCAGCGCGATCCCGAGGATCAGTGACAGCGCGACGAGTACCTCCCGGGCCTGCCCGTGCAGCACCGCCGACATCGACCAGGCGATCGCCACGGCCTGTGCGGCGTGGGCGAGGAAGACGAGGGCCAGCAGGGCCACGCTCCGTGCCAGGGCCGCGGGGAAACGGGCCGCCTCCCGCCACAGCAGGGGGACGATCATCATGCGGCTGACTCCTTGTCGGGGTTCTGTTCGTCGGGGAGCATCGCCAGGGCGTGAACGGTCCAGCGCCCGCGCGAAGCGACGAATCCTGACACCGGACGGCAGCGCCATCGCCGGGACAGGGCGCCCGCGTAGCACAGGTCGGCCGCGGCCCGGTGGGCCCGCCACAGTGTCCCGGTGAACTCGGCGGCGGGCGCGTCCACCGCGATGGACCATGTCTCCAGTCGCCGGGCCCCGAGTACCCAGGCCTGCCCGGAGGCCCTCGCGGCTTCCAGGGTCCGTGGGTCGTGGGAGCGCGTCGCGGCCTCGAACTCGCCGACCGCCGGGGAACGCCTCGCGGCCAGGGCGTCCCGGCGCCCGGGGAGGACCGACCAGGAGTCGGGCAGCTCGACGGCGGCCAGCGGGATCTCCGGCGCGAGTCCGCGTGCGAGCCACTGCCCGTGTTCGGCTCCGCGCGGGACGCCGAGCAGCTCGCGCAGCCACGGACCGGGGCCCAGCCGTACCGCGGCGGGAGACGGAGCGCACAGGAACTCCACGGCGGCCAGGGCGTAGGCGGTGTCCGCGATCCACAGCGGCCAGGCCCGGTGGCGGTACCGGCCGAAGCTTCGTCCGGGTTGCACGGTCAGGACCAGATGGGTCCCCCTGGCGCCGGTTCGCGCGCCGGAGACGTGCCAGCCCGCTTTCCGTTCGCGGACCTCGTCGCGCCGGTAGAGCGTGCCGTCCTCCATGTCGAAGGCGTACCTCCCCGCCTCCAGGGGCCCGCCCGTACCGACGACCAGGTGGGTGTGCACGGGGTACGCCGCCCCCGCGGAGGGCACCGGGCGCCGGCGGATACGGGTGACCGACCCGTCGGCCAGGCGGTGGTGTCCCCGGCCGCGCCACAGGCCGTCGAGCAGGGCGCGTTCGCGCTCGGGTACCGCCGCCGGGTCGGCTCCGGCCCGGCGCCAGGGGTTGGCGCGCGGCCCGGGCGGGCGGGGCGGACCCGGTGTCTCGGCCGAGAAGGCGCGTGCCAGCGCGGGCGGCAGGCGCGGGGGAGCGTCCGGACCGCGCTTCGCGCCGTGCGGAGAGGGGGCGGGTGGGAGAGGACGGGGCATGGTCGCGGCCTCACATGTGCGGGGGCGGGACGAGGGTGAGGTCCGTAGGGCTCCCGTCCCAGGAGGTGCGCCATCCCCGTTCGAGGGCCGCGTGCCCGAAACGGGGCATGCCGAGGTAGGCGAAGGCCGCGGGGGCGTTCGGGACGAGCCCTGTGACGAAGCTCCGCACCACCCGCAGCGTGGTGCGACGGACATCGCTCGTCGTCAGGTCGCGGGTGAGGACGCGGTGTCCGCGAGCGGCCAGCCGCCGGTAGACGTCCTCCATCGACACGGTCTCGACCTCGGTGATCGGCCGGGTTCCCAGGGCGGGTGCCGTGAAGCGCCGGGCCTCGCCGTGGATCCGGGGGTCGAGCCAGACCTGGACGTGCGCGCCCAGGTCGACGACGTGCTCGCACTGGGCGCCGGCGGCGTCGAGGTAGGTGGCGTCGGCACGGAAGTCGAGGTAGAGGCCGCGGGCCATCAGGCCCTGTTCGACGGCACGGAAGACCCACCCGTCGGCGGCGGTGCAGCCCTGGGTGTAGACCCAGGTGTGGACGGCTTCGAGGACGGCCTTGCGGGCAGCCCTCACCGGGTCGAGCGCGGCGGAGAACCCCGCGGCGTACAGGCCGCGTTCCCTGTCGTGCACGAGTGCCGCCACGGCGGGGGCGAACTCCGAGGGCATGACCGCCAGGGACACGTCCAGGGAGCTGCCGCGCAGGTCGTCGGCGAGTCCGGGAACGCTGGCGGGGTCGATGCCGAAGGTGGGTCCGTCCAGGTGCCACCACAGTTCGAGGGCGTCGCGTTCGATGATTTCCAGGACCCCCCGGTCCCTGGCGTCGCCGGCCCCCTGCCCGGTGGCGATCCCGGCGTAGTTCAGGTGGTGCACGCGCGGCAGGTGCCGGAAGCGCGATTGCCTCCAGTTGAGGTAGACCAGTGAGGCCGGCATCCAGACCTCGGAGCCGTCGGGGCCCTCGCAGCGCGCCCACAGGGTGGGGGTGTCCTCGGTGAGGGGCTGGTAGGGGAACCCGGCGCGGGTGTACTGCCACGGAGCGAACAGGGGCAGGTCGTCCAGGTCGATCGGGCGGCGGCCCGCGGCCAGCAGTTCCGCCCGGGATCCGACGCGCAGTTCGTCGTCGGGGAGGTCGGCGGGCAGCCAGTTCCCGCAGTAGCGCTCGACCCCTTCGGCGATCGCGGCGATCCTGGCCTGCTCGACGTCGTCGAACGACGTGCCCAACGAGACGCGGTCGGCCGGCCACTCGCCGAGCTGCCGGGCGTCGGCGACGGCCGCGGTCAGCCCCATGTAGGAGGTGGGAGCGCCGACGGGGTGCGCCACGGCCCGCACGGAGCGGATGACCCCGCATTCGGGGTCGACCAGCGCGTCCACTGGCAGGGGGCGGCCAGCGCCGGCCGCGCCGCCCTCGACGGTTCCGGGGAGGTGCCCTCCGGTGGTGGTGGGGGTCAAGGTGCGGTCCTTTCGTGGCGCCAGGCCTCTGACGCGGAATCGAGGGTCGACCGGGTGTGGGGCGTGGACGGGCTCGTGAGGATCTCGGTCCACTCCGCGGGGGAGCCCGGCAGCCCTCGGGCCGCCAGCCACGGGTCGATGACGTGGGTCAGTCCGCCGGCGGCCGAGACGCGCGCCCGCAGGGCCCGGTCGGCGATGCCGCCGACCAGACCGTGCCCCCAGGGGCCGCTGGCGAAGTGGCTGGGGGCGCTCCACCCGCGCGCGAGCCGCCGGGCGTCGTCGTGGAAGAAGTCCTCGTCACCGCTGATCACCAGGAGCGGCACGTCGACGCGGCCGTAGCGCGACGCCAGGTCCACGCGCTCCGCGCTCCACAGCCGCCGCCAACCGGCCAGCGCCGATGGCGACCAGTCCCAGCTGTCGGCGGCCTCGACCACGCCGCGCCCGCGCGCCTGCTCGACGCGTCGGACGAGCTCGGCCGCGGGCAGCGGGGGCTGGGAGCGCCGGTGGCGTCCGTGTTGGTGCCACCACCCGATCCGGTGCAGGATCTGCGGGGACCCCGCGGGGTCCCACGCGGTCTCGGCCAGTCCGAGGGCGGGGACGAGGGCGATGACCGCCGAGACCGGGGGCCCGCCGAGGCGCGTCACGGCCCGAGCGGCCTCCAGCGCGGTGTGCGCGGCGTACGAGGCGCCGAAGAGGACCAGCGGCAGCCCTTCGTACTCGTCGGCCAGGTGGGCGAGCACCCGGCCGCCGTCGTCCTCCTCGTGCGTGTAGGGGGACCAGGCTCCCGCCGACCGGTACCGTCCGCGCACGTCCTGGACGAGGCAGTGGTAACCGCGGGCGTTCCATGAGCGTGCCGTCGACACGTGCTGGTCGGCGTCGTAGGGGGTGCGGATCACCACGAGGCCCGCCGGGTCCGCGCACTCCCACATCAGCCCGCGCAGGGCGGTGCCGTCGCGGCCCCGGCAGAGGTGTTCGCGTCCGGGCTGCACCGTCATGTCCGCCGACGCGCCCCTCGGTCGACGGGGGGCGGCGGGTCGTAGGCCAGGACCGGGTGCTCGCTGATCGTGCCGGTGGCGGGGACCAGTTTCCACAGGGTGCCGCGGTAGCTCCCCAGGGCCTCCGACCCCTGCGCCCAGGCCAGGGCCAGGGTCAGCAGCCGGCCCGTCATCAGTACGTGTGCGGCGGCCGAGGGGGGCGCGGCGGCCGCGGCCGCGTGCCGCCAGGCGTCGAGTTCGCGGGGAACGAAGCTCGCGGCCAGGCGCCGCCGGTACACCTGCTCGGATCCGGGGTCGTCCCCGTCGAGGCAGATCGGATCGACGAAGCAGTTCTCGCCCTCGCGGTAGGCGCGTAGCCAGGCCACACCCCTGTTCGGAAGCGCGTCGAGCCGGTCCCACCCGAGGCGCTCGGCGGGCGAGTCCGCGTACGCGACGACCAGTCCCCACGGCCGGACGCCCCCTCCCCGGGAACCCGCCGTGCCGGTGTCCCCGCGACGGTCGTCGGCCGCTCCGTCCATCGCGGCGAGCAGCGAGCCGCCGTCGGTGTGGCGGCTGACGGCCACGCCCCAGCCGGTCAGGGCGTCAGCCACCGCGTCGACGAGCGGGCCCCCGCCGACCAGGGCGACCCCGCGCCGCGGACCCGGCCAACGCTGCTGTGCTTCCTCCTCCTCGCGCGCGGACATCCTCGCGCGAAGCGCCTCGGCGTACGCGGCGGCGTCGCCGTCACCGTTCGAGGCACCGCCCAGGACCTCCAGGAGGCCGGGCGGAGGGGACACGAGGCGGAGGAAGCGCCCCGAGGAGGTGCGTACGACACCGGTGCCCCCGTTGTCGACGATGACGTGCGCGCCGGTCTCCGGCACACGGGCGATGGATGGTTCTGGGGGCATGACCGGCCTCTCAAACGGCCCGGTCGGGCAGCGCGGGGCTGCCCGACCGGGTGGTTCTCACTGACTGCGTCGTGGGGACGAGAGTTAGTCGAAGGGGTTCTCGACGAGGGCGTTGGAGTGCGAGGCCGACAGGTGCGCCAGCTGCTCGGCTTCCTCGATCTCGGTGACGACGTCGAAGGGGTTCTCGACGAGGGCGTTGGAGTGCGAGGCCGACAGGTGCGCCAGCTGTTCGGCCTCTTCGATCTCGGCGACGATCTGCTTGTCCACAGGCCATTCCCTTCTCAAGGCATGACGCATCGGTTATGCGCGCCGATACGTGTTCGTGGGGGACGAACGAGGCACACTCTACTTGAAAACGATTATCGAACCCAATAGCTTTGGTCCATGGATTTTCCGACCCTCCTCGTGGCCGACTACCGTGCGGGCCGCACGTACGCCGTCGCCGACGGCACCGTCAGACCGCTCGGCGACGCGGTGCTCGCCGAGCACGCCGGGGTCCTGGCGCTGCCCCGCCGCGGAGGGGGAGGCGCCGGATGGGCCTACGTCGACGACCGCTCCGGCGCCCTCGTGGTCTCGGGATCCCGCGGGGAACGGCGCTTCCCCGCGGCCATCCCCGGCGAGCACCTCGCCTGCGACGCCTCGGGCCGCTACGTGGTGGTGACGAGCGGGCTGGGCGCGAACGAGGAGGCGTGGAGCGACGTCGTCACCCTGGTCGACCTGGAGCGGGAGGAGTCGGTGCGGTTCCGCTCCCGGGTCGGCGAGCCCGGGGTGATGGTCGTCCCCGACCAGGCCGGCGGCGAACCGGCGGTCGTGCTGCGCCACAGGGAGCCCGGGGCCCTGGAGGCGTTCCCCCTCTCCCGGTGCCTCGGCGTCGCCCCCCACGTGCCCCGGATCACCGGTGAGACCGTCCGCGAGATCGCCGACGACGGACACGGCGACGTCGTCGACCAGCGCACCGGCATCGCGGCGACCGCGACGAGCAGGGGACTGGAGCGGTTCGTCATCGACGGCGGCGTGCCGCGCATGCTCGGCACCGTCGCCTGGCCGGTGCCCGGACGCGCCTACTACCTGCGTCTGGATCCGGCCGCCGGCCGTGCGGTGGGCGTGGTCCGGGGCGGGCCCGCATCCGCGACGGAGTGGACCGAGTGGACGAACCACCTGGTCGACATCGACCTGTCCACCGGACGGACGCGCTGCCTGGGGCTGCCCCGGGGACTGGCCTTCCGCTTCGCGCTCGGCGGCACCCGGGCCGCCGTGGCCACGATCCACCCGGACGGGGACGAGCTCACCGTCATCGAGCGGGACGAGCCGTCGATGCGCGTCCGGCACCGGACGCCGCTTCCCGCGATGTCGAACCCGCCCGCCCCCGGGCGTCTGCCCTGGGACCCGGTCGGCGACTCACCCGCGCAGCGCCGCTCCGTGGCCGTCGATCCCACGGGGACGACGGTCGCGGTGACCAGAGGGGGCGACGGCCAGCTGCACCTGTTCCGCGACGGCGGACTCGGCACCGTCACCGTGCCCAGCGCGCTCGACGAGGGCGGGCACCTGTACTGGCACGGTGGCGCCATCGACACCGTCGGTCGGTGAACGGTGCACGACTCCCTCCCTCCCACCGTCCCCGCCATCGACACCGCGCTCGCGAGGTGGGAGCGGCACGGCCGCCCGGGCCTGCCGGAGAACGGGTTCGCGCTCAGTCGGCCGCCCGGCCGCCGACGCCAGGGGATCTACCGGGTGGACACCGGCTCACCGGTGATCGAGCCCGAGGGGCACATCCTGCGTATGGCTCCCTCCCCGGACGGGAGGACCATCTGCGTCCAACTCGCCGAACGCGCGGACGAGGACGCCGCGCTGGGGCTGGTGGACACCGCCACCGGGGCCCTGCGGCTCTACCCGGAGTTCCGCTGCCGTTACGACCCCATGCTCTGGGAGGACGACTCGTCCGGTGTCGAACTGGTCGCCGGCCGCTCCCGCAGCCTCGTCCGCATCGACGCGCGGACCGGGCGGTCGACGGCCTCGGCCGTGCCGCCGGACAC
This sequence comes from Glycomyces fuscus, assembly GCA_002529455.1. Taxonomy (GTDB): domain Bacteria; phylum Actinomycetota; class Actinomycetes; order Streptosporangiales; family Streptosporangiaceae; genus Nocardiopsis; species Nocardiopsis fusca. The sequence continues at coordinate 180,513 of NYMS01000029.1, read as the reverse complement.
CCGGCTCAGGCTCTTCCCCGGAGGGCGGCGCGGTCTGCTCGCCGAGAGCCGCCCGGGTCGGCCCAGCCGCCTCGTCGACCGTGACACCGGTGCCGAGCTCGCCGAGTTCGCCGCCATCGCCCGGGTCCTGGCCGCCGGCGACGACCTCGTCGTCGACGACGGTGCCCGCCTTCAGGGCCTCGACCCGGGGGACGGGGCCCGGAGGTGGTGCTGGGACGAACCGGACCTGCGGGTCACCTCGTTCGCCGCCCTCGGCCAGGATGTCGTCGCCGTCGGCGTACGCGCCGGCCGCAGTGTCATCGTGCGGCTCGTCCGGGGGGCGGTCGCGGCCGAACGAGAGGTCACCTACCAGGGTGCCCCGGCCGTCGCGACCGGGGTGAGCGCTGACGCCGGCCGGTTCCACGTCCTCGTCGAAGGCCCGGTACTCCCTCCCCGGGTCGTACCCGCCGAAGAGCTGCTGTCCCACCGGGGAACACCCGTCCGACGGCAGAGCCCGGCACGCACCGAACGGCACGTCCTCACCGCCGAGGACGGCACAGGCGTACCCGTCGTGGTCACCTCGCCGACCGGCGCCGAGGGCCCCGCGCCGCTGATCCTGACCTGCTACGGCGGCTTCGGCGTGCCGAGTCTGCCGGTGTTCGAACCGACCGTGCCGGCGTGGGTCGAGCACGGTGGCCGGTACGCCATCGCGCAGGTCCGGGGCGGCGGCGAGCACGGCGCGGCCTGGCGGCGGGCCGGACACGGCCTCGCCAAGGGCCGCGGTATCGACGACCTCGCCGCGGTCGCACGCGGCCTGGTCGAGGCCGGGCTCACCCGACCCGACCTGCTCGTCCTGGCGGGCGCCTCCCACGGCGGAGTCCTGGCCACCAGCTGCGCTCTCGGGTCGCCGGACCTGTGCGCCGGCGTCGTCAGCACCGCGGCGCCGCTCGACCTGCTCAATCTGGGCGCCCACCCGCTCGGACGGCGGTGGGCCGGCGAGTTCGGGGCCTCGGACACCCCCGAGGGGATCGAGCACCTGCGCCGGATCTCACCGCTGCACCGTGCCAGGTCGCTGGCCGCCGGCACCGTCCCTCCCCGCTTCCTCGGCATCGTGTTGGCGGAGGACTCCCGGGTGGCCGCCGACGACACCCTGGCGGTCGTCGAGGCGCTGAGCCGTGCCGGAGGCAGCGCCACCGTGTGGCGCGCCCCGGAGACGGGCCACGGAGGCAACCACCTCGACAGCCTCCACCGTCTCGGCGCGACCGTCCTCGGCTTCGCCGCGGCCGCCACCGGATCAGTACAGACCGCTCCACCGACGACCTGAGAGAGCCCCCGCGACAGATGCCACAAGCAACCAACGGAAGACGCGTGTCGACTTCCCTCCAACGCCTTCTGGCCAACACGCGCCCCGGAGGGGCACCCCCCGGCGGCGCCCCGGCCCCGGCCGCCCCCGCGGCGAACGTCCGGCGACGCGGCGTGCTCGCCGCCCGGATACTCGTTCCGGTCCTGGCCCTCGCGCTTCTGGCGGTGGTGCTGGTGTCGACGAGCGTCGGCACGATCGACGTACCCCCGGCGGACACCCTGCGCATCGTCATCGGCCATCTGGTGCCCGGGATGCCGTGGATGTCCGACGGGTCGCTGACGACGGTGCAGGACAGCGCCGTCTGGCGGTTCCGGTTGCCCCGCGCGCTCCTGGCCGCGACCGCCGGTGCCGCGCTCGCCCTGGCCGGTGCTCTGATGCAGGCCGTGGTCCACAACTCCCTGGCCGAGCCCTACATCCTCGGTGTCTCCGCCGGCGCCGGGGTCGGCGCGGTGTCGTTCATCGTCCTGGGCATCGGGACCAGCTCCCTCGGGATCGGGGGCTCGGCCTTCCTCGGCGCACTCCTGGCCACCGCGGCCGTCTACACCCTGGCCCGCAAGAACGGGCGCATCGCACCCCAGCGCCTCATCCTCGCGGGCGTCGCCCTCGGCTCCCTCTTCAGCGCCGTGACCAGCTACCTGACCATCACCACCGACGCCCAGAACGTCTTCGGCATCATGTTCTTCCTGCTGGGTTCGGTCTCCGCCGCCACGATGGGCCACCTCGCCCTGCCGGCGGCGGCGCTGCTCGTCGTGACGCTCTACGCCGCGTTCCGCGCGCGGGCACTCAACGCCCTCCTCGTCGGCGACGACGCTGCCGCGTCCCTGGGCGTCAACGTCAACCGGCTGCGCAGCGGCACCCTCATCGCCGCGGCCCTGCTGACCGGATCGGTCGTCGCGGTCTCCGGAGGCATCGGCTTCGTCGGGCTGATCATCCCCCACATCGCGCGCATCATCGTCGGTTCCGACCACCGCAGGATGCTCCCCGTCGCCCTGCTCGGCGGAGCGGTGTTCCTCGCCACCTGCGACTTCCTGGCCCGGACCCTGGCCGACCCCTCGGAGATCCCCCTGGGTGTGCTCACCGCGATGGTCGGAGCACCGTTCTTCCTGTGGCTGCTGCGGCGCGACCGCGCCGAAAGCGTGGGGATGGGCCGATGAGAGTCGACATCGAGAACCTCGCCGCCCACCGCGGCGGGCGGCCCGTCGTCACCGACGTGAGCGTCACGGTGCCCTCGGGCACCGTGCTCGGGCTGCTCGGACCCAACGGGAGCGGCAAGTCCACACTGCTGCGCGCCGTGTCGGGGCTCGCGTCCCCCTCGGCCGGACGCGTGCTCTTCGACGGCGCCGACATCACCGCGCTGAACCGCAGGGAGCTGGCCCGCAAGGTAGCGGTGATGGCCCAGGAGCACAGCGAGGAATTCGAGATCCCCGTCCTCGACATGGTCCTGCTCGGGCGCATCCCGCACGGACGCGGGTACGGACGCGATTCCGACCGCGATATCGCCCTCGCGCGGGAGGCCCTCACCCGCGTCGGCGCCGCGCATCTGGAGACCCGCTCGTTCTCAGCCCTCTCCGGTGGCGAGCGCCAACGCGTGCTCTTCGCCCGCGCGCTCGCCCAGGACACACCCGTGCTCGTCCTCGACGAGCCCACGAACCACCTCGACATCGCCCATCAGCTCGAACTCCTCGACCTGGTCAGAGCCACCGAGCGCACCGTGATGGTCGCCCTGCACGACCTGAACCTGGCCGCGCGCTCCTGCGACGCCATCGGTGTCCTGGCCGAGGGCCGCCTGCTCTCCCTCGGCACCCCGGACGAGGTGCTTCACACCGACCTGATCCGCTCGGTCTTCGGAGTCGAGTCCACAGCCGTCGCCCATCCGCGTTCCGGACGGCGGCACCTCCTCTTCGACGCCCGCAGCCCGCTGAAGCCGAACGACCACGGCGACACGGACCCATCCGCCCCGACCCAGGAAGAAATCACCACCCCATGACAGGCAATGCCACCCGGGCCGAGTCCCGGCGCCGTTCCCGTTCCCTCGACCTCTCGACCGCGTGCGCCGCACTCGCCGTGATACCGCTGGCCCTGACCGCCTGCGGTACGGGCGTCACCAGCGATCCTGCGGGCACCGAGGCTTCCGGATCGACCGTGACGATCACGAACTGCGGACGGGAACTGTCCTTCGACACCGCTCCCGGTAGCGTCGTCGGGCTGATGCCCTCGCAGACCGAACTGCTCATCCGCCTCGGTGTGCGGGACTCCATCGTCGGCCAGGCCCAGACGGAGGTCTCGGCGCTGCCGGAGGACATCGCCGACCAGGCCGCCGACATCCCGGTGATCAGCGCGGACGCGCCGCCGACCCGCGAGGACCTCCTCGCCGTCGGCCCCGACTTCGTGGCCTCCCCCACGGAGTACGAGTTCACAGCCGAACAGGGCTTCGCCAGCATCGAGCAGCTGAACGAGAACGGCGCCCAGGCCTACGTCGCGACCGGTGGCTGCGCCGACCGCCGCAACACCGCGGAGGTCACCGACGTGCTGACGGACATCGCCGACCTCGGCGCCATCCTGCGCGTCCCCGACGCGGCCGAGGAGCTCACACAGGACACCGAGGAGCGGCTGGCCGCCGTGGAGGCCGCGATCGGCGACTCTCCGCGGCCCACCGTCGCGCAGGTCTACGTCGAGGGCAATTCGCTGTCGGCCATCGGCGCGGGCATCGAGGCGGACATCATCAGGACCGCCGGCGGCGACAACGTCTTCGACCCCGACGCACCCGAGTTCGCCGACTTCTTCGCCGCCCAGATCAACCCCGAGGAGATCATCAGCCGGGCCCCCGAAGCCATCGTGTTCGGCGTGAGCGGGTCCCAGCACGAAGAGCAGACCCGCGAGTACCTCCGCAGCACGTTCCCCGACGTTCCGGCCGTGCAGGACGACGTCCTCATCGCCGTTCCCGCGAGTGACCTCTACCCCGGCGCGCTGGGGAACATCGACGCCGTGGAGACGATCGCCCAGGAGCTCTACCCGGACGCGTTCTAGCCTGTCGTTCGTCCCCGACCCGTGGCCCGGACACCGACCGGGCCACGGGTCGGGGCGCTCTCCGGACACCACGCCTGGACGGTGCGGCGACCACGCGGACGGCGCCGGTGCCGTTCAGGGGCCGCCGCTGCGGCTCCGAGGACGTCGACCGGGCACCCGCCGCAGGCGCCTGGGCGGACGCCTCCGCTCCGGGACCGGTGCGGGGCCGTGTGCGGCGGTCGTTGACCGGTCCACCTTCGACGGAACCATCGTCGAAGGCCGGTACCGGCTCCTGCCGGCTGGCGCGACTCCGGGCCGGGGAGGGGTCAGTCCTGGAAGGGCTCACCGTTCACGACGTGATCGGCGTGGTTGGGCGCTTCCACCCCAGGCGGCGCAGGTGGCCGTCGCGCAACCGGTAGATGGAGTACCGGGACCGCTTGCGCGACTCCACCAACCGGCCAGGCGCAGCTTGGCCAGGTGCTGGGAGACGGCGGTGCGCGAGGCACCGCAGGCTTCGGTCAACCGGCTCACATCCGCCTCGCCTCCACGGGGTGCATCGTCTCCGTGGCTGGAGCCCGCCGTGGAGCTTGGCCGGAGGCCGCCGCCGGGGACCTCGCCGTGAGCGCAGCGCGGGGACGCCCCGCACCAGGGGCTTGAGCGCGTCGCCGTCGTCGACGTTGGCCGCAAGGACCGCGCAGACCAGCGGTAGGCCCTGGTTGTCGCACAGCAGATGGAGCTTGGAGCCGGGTTCGCCACTATCGGTGGGTTTTGGTCCCGTGTTCTCCCCTCTCTTGGCGCGGATCGACAGGGAGTCGACGGTGGTGCGGGACCAGTCCAGGAGGGAGCGGTGGACCTTGGGCCACAGCCCGGCCCCGGTCCAGGTAGGGAACCAGCGGTGGGCGGTGGCGCGGGTGAGGCCGAAGAGACCGTCGGCCCTGTCCCAGGAACAGCCGGAGGCCTGGACGAACAGCACGGTGGTCAGTACCGCTCTCTGGTCGGTTCGGGGGCCGCCGGTCTTCGGGGCCGGTGACAGCAGGGGCCGGACGATCTCCCCGAGCCCGTCGGGCGATGCGCCTGCCTGGCGTTCAGGGTGCGTCGCTGCCCGCGTCCGGGTTCTCCTCCACAAGGGTGGACAAACGCTTCAGCACGCGTAGTTGTGCGGGGTTGTACAACTGCACGATCGCCTCGGCCATCGTCTGCTCGGCACGCTTCGTGCCACGTGGCGCGGCCGCCGCCATGTCCGCCAGGTGCGGACTCCTCTCGCGGGCTCTGAGGACGACCGGCCTCATGCGCGCGGCGAGGCGTTCGACCGTGGCGTCGTCCGCGTCCGGAGGAAGGGCTTCGAACTCCTCCTCCGTTTCGTCGCCTTCGCTGATCTGTGCGCGGAACTCCTCCAGGGACTCCTCGCTGAGGACGCTGGAGTAGACCATCAGCAAGGATCGCTGTCTGTCGGAGAGGTCGCGGGAGACCGGAGCGAAGGCGGGTGGAACATAGGCCGGCGCGCGGTGACGCAGGATGACGGCGAGTTCCGCCCGCACGCGGTTGAGCCGGTCGACCGTCGCTTCCAGCTCCGCGTCCAACAGGCGGATCGCCTCGTCCGGGTCCTCGTCCGCCCGCCCCATCGCCGCCACTTCCGACAGCGGTACTCCCAGATCACTCAGTCGCTTGATCTGTAGCAGGCGGACCAGATGCGGGACCTCGTACTGCTTGTATCCGTTCGCTGTTCGCTCGGGCACGTCCAGCAACCCGATCTGGTGGTAGTACCGGACGGCCTTCACCGTCGTCCCCGCGAGCTCGGCGACCTGCTGAGTACTCCACGCCACGCGATGCCTCCTGTTGCGCCGTGACCGCGCGCGGCCCCGTCCATCCGTACGTCAAGTCCACACCCTGCCCCAGGGGCACGGTCAAGTGCACCCCCTCGTGGTCGGGCGGTTGACTCTGCCCCGAGGGCAGCCCTTGCAATGGGGGCGAGCGCCGGTCGTCGACAGGTTCCGACCCGGCGCCGGCCACTGACCGTTGCGAGATGACACGGAGCCCGAAGTGATCAAGGACTGGAAACGGCGCAGCGCCGCGCGGCGGATCAAGGAGGGGAACGGCCGTCCGCTGAAGCCCTTCCGCTCGTGGCAGCCGCTCTCCCGCGCCTTGTTCCACCTCCCCGTGACGAACGAAGACGGACGTCAGCTGGTCTACACCGTCGACGTCCCGTACTGGCAGCAGCTCCTGACACAGGACGGCAAGGGCAGGGCCCACCTCTACCTCGACGGCAGGCACCACTCCGAGTCCACGCTTCCGGCGATGTTCCCCGTACCGGGAGGAGTGGTCGAGGTGGCGTCCACGACCTTCGGGCTCAACCGGTGCCACCACGTCACCGCCGACGGTACCGCGCGCCGACTCACCCCGGACGAGCGTTCGGCGGAGGGGCGCCGCGCTCGCCTCGACCGCGATCACCCCGCGCTGAGTCGCTGGATCGGCGTGTTGTCGCTGGTCCTGCTCATCGTTCCGATCCTTCTGGTCGTCCCGCAGGTCGTCGAGGCCGTCTCCCACGTGCCGCCGATGGCGCAGCGCTTCGGCACCTTCACCTCGCCCGTCGACCTTCCGCTGTGGCTCAACACGGCACTCGGACTCTGCGCCTCGACGGCCAGCGTCGAGCGCGCGACGCGACTGCGCTGGAACGCACTGCTGGACGGCGGCAACTGATCGACCGCCACGCGCCGCGGGGAAGGCCGAGGCGGCTTCTCCGATAACGGAACGCCCGGTCCCGGGCCCCCAGCGGCTCATCAGCCATCTCGACCACGGAGCAACACGCATGCGAACCCTTCGTCAGCCGTTCCGGATCATCCGCGCGAACCTCCGCGCCTACCTCGTCATGAACGCGATCATGTACGGCCTGTTCCTCGTCGGCATGGGGGCGGCACTGCTCTTCCCCGAACTGAACGCCGCCCAGCTCGCCGGACAGCAGGAGAACGGGACAACGGATCTGGTGGTGTCGCTGCTCAGCGACTTCTGGCTGTTCAGCCTGACCATCCTCCTGGTCAACGTGGTGACGGTCGCCGTGCTGACGATCCTGCTGCCCTCGATGGTCGTGCCCTTCGTCGGCATCGTCATCTTCATGTACCGCGCTTTCAACTTCGGCGTGGTCCTCGCTCCGCTCGACGAGACCACGGCGAAGATCCTGATCCCGCACTCCCTGACGATCCTCATCGAGTTCCAGGCCTACGTCCTCGTCATGCTCGCCGCCTACGTCCTCGGGAAGGCCTGGCTGCGCCCCGGGACGGTCGGCGCTCGCAACCGTCGTCAGGGGTACGTCCTCGGGCTGCGGCAGATCGGTTGGCTGAGTTTGCCCGCCATGGCGCTGTTCGTCATTGGTGCGCTCTATGAGGCTTTCGAGATCATCTACCTCGTTCCCCCGCTTTTGGCAGGGTGACACCCGGGCACCGGCGAAAGGAGGGCTGGTGTCGCCGCTTCGGCCAGGCGTGCATAAGAACTCATCTCATGTGGGTTCTCGGTGACCTGGCCGCGTGTCGGTGGTGGAACGCCCTGTGCCAGATGAACTGTGGGAACTGTTCCAGCGGGTGGTGCCCGAACCGCCCACACGTCCCCGGGGCGGCAGGCGCAGACACGGCGATCGTGAGGTGCTGGCCGCGATCATCCTCGTCACCGCTCCCGGCTGCACCCGGGCGCGGCTCCCGCCGGTGTTCGGCCCGTCCGGAGTCCTCCCAGCGGTCGGGCCGGCGCCGGTGGCAGGTGGAGCGCACCATGGCCTGGTTGGTCGGAAGCCGTCGTCTGCACCGCCGCTACCGGCCGACCACTTCCTGGCCTTCGCCGGTATGGTCGGTGGGGCCGGTGGGGCGGCACTGGATGGTGTCGGAGACCCACGTGGTTGCCCGCGCCGGGTTCGTCGTACTGGCCGATGTAGGTGAAGGGGTTGGCCGGTGCGTCCTCGGCGGGGGCGGTGTGTGAGGCAGCGCCGAAGCCGGTGTAGGCGTACTGGTGTTGGGGGGTGCCGGTGGCGTTGGTGGTGTCGGCGACGGAGCCGTGCCAGTCCCGGTGGTACTGCTGGAACCCGGCCCTGGTGTGGTTTTGGGTCTGGACCTGGCCGTGGGGGTTGTAGGTGTAGGTGCCCTGATCGGTGTCGGCACTGGTCAGGCGGCCTGGGGCGTCTTAGGTGTAGGTGGTGGTCTGGGTGCCGGTGTGTTCGGTATCGCAGCCGTCGATGCCCTGGGGTGAGGCGAAACGCGGGCTCATACGGACTACTGCTGCGCGGCATCCAGCCCTGACCGGCGGGGCCCGGGGCTGCGGCTTCCACGCGAGGCCGCGATCACAGCGAAGCCCCAGCACAACGAAGCCAAAAGAGCCGCAGAAGCAAAGAAAGGCCCCGCGGACTTCCCAGCCCCCCACGCAACGTCACGCGCCAAAAGAACCTGCCGAAAGCCGATCGGTCACCGGCTAAGAGCAACCGGGCAACAGACTCCGACACCTGTGCTTACGGCGAAAGCTCTCCCATGCGATTCCCGAAAGGTTCGATGCCGCCCCTGCCCTTCCCCGACGCCACGGCAACAGGACACCTGCCTCAACCCGCACCAGACACAGCACGCCCCAGGAGCGCATCCGCACAGGCAGGGTGCCGCCTCGGTAGTGTCCGCGCGTCGGGGCAGCCACGTCGATCACCGTCCGTGACCAAGAAGGGGACAGTCTTCCGGTCGCCCCGCCCGGGCGGTGGAGGGAGCGTTCCCGGACACCAGGCGCTCGGATCGGCGGGACGCAAGGCACCCGGATCGCCCCGAAGCGCTCTCAGCGCCACCCGCGCCCGGTCGGGACAGCCCCCACCGAGACCGACGGCCCCGTCCGCCCTCTGTGCTCGCACCGGGTGCTCCCCGCCGAGCTTGCCCCCGGAGCCCGTCCCCGGCGGGCCCCGCGGGCGGCGGACGGGTTCGGGCGACCGCTGCGGGGTAGGACGGCGGGCGCACGCCCGCCACCACACGAGGAGAGGGATGGACTTCACCGGCTTCACCGAGGAGACCTTCACGTTCTTCGACGGCCTGGCCCGGGACAACTCCAAGGAGTACTTCCACGACCACCACGAGGTGTACGTGCGCGCCGTGCGCGAGCCCGCGCGCGCCCTGGCCGAGGCCCTGGAGGAGGACTTCGGCCCGATGAAGGTGGGCCGCCCCAACCGCGACGTGCGCTTCTCCCACGACAAGAGCCCCTACAAGACCCATGTGGGACTGGTCAGCCAGTCGCAGGGACCGGTCGGCTACTACCTCCAGCTCGGCCTGGAGGGGCTCTCGGTGGGCGCGGGGTACCACGCGATGTCGGGTGCCCAGGTGGAGCGCTACCGTGACGGCGTCGACGACGAGCGCCAGGGGCCGCGCCTGGACCGGATCGTCGACGAGTTGAGGGCCAAGGGCTTCGACATCGTCGGCGACACCCTCAAGACACACCCCCGCGGGTACAGCGGCGACCACCCGCGCGTGCACCTGCTGCGCTACCGCTCCCTGGGGGCCGAGCACCACGTGGAGCGCTCCGACGTGCCGCTCTCCGCGAAGCTCCTGGACACCGTCCAGGCCGACTGGCGGGCCACCGGCCCCCTCATGGACTGGCTCAACAGGCACGTCACCAGCTGAGCGCGCCGCGCACTGAGGGCGTGGCGCGGCGGAGAGCGCGCAGGGCCCGGGTCCGGGGCGGTCGCGACCGCGGTGAGGGCGGGAGCCGGGCCGCCGTCCGCCGCCCCCGTCCGGTCGGCCGTCACCGGCCGGGGCGGCGGCCCCGCCGCGGCTGTCGGCGGGGGCCGTGACGGGCGCCCCCGCGTCCGCCTCGGCGGCTCTCACCGGTGCCCGGCGGCGCCGGCGTCGAACGCCCGGGCCACGGCGAGGCTGTCCTCGTAGACGTGGTGCCGGACGACCAGGCCGTCCTCGAAGGTGAGGTGCATGGCGAACCGCGCACGGTACGCGCGTCCGGTGGCCCGAGCGGTCTGGCGGATCTCGCCGAGCACGACCGCGTCGTCCCCGTCGACGAGGATGCGCTCGACCTCGGTCCCCGCCTGCTCCGGCACGTGGTGCTCGGCGATCTCGCGGTAGTGCGCGGCCGCGTCGGCCCGGGTGGACCGGTGGCGGATCCAGGGTGTGGCGGCACGGCCGTGCTCGGCCTCCGGCCAGTTCAGCTTCCAGTCGCCCTGGTCGGCGTACATCTCGGCGATACGCTCGGGGTCGCCCTCGCCGATCCTGCGCAGCAGCTCCTCGACCCCGGCCCGTGTGTTCGTGGGCGTGGCTGCGGACATGGCTTCCCCCTCTGCACGGTCCGCGTGCCAGTCACGCGGCAGGGTCGTCAACCTAACCCGTACGGGTCGCCCGAGACCATGACCTCCCAGGTAGGGCGGAGGCGCCGTCGGGGGCCCGCTCTTCGGCGCGCGGACCCCCCGGCCGCCGGTCGCCGGGGGTCCGCGCCGGGCCCCGGCGATCGGCCGTGCCCGTCGGCAAAGCCGTGTGCGTGGTCGTTCGCACTCCCTAGGCGTCGACGGTGAGCTCGCCCATCCGGTCCCAGCCCTCGCCCTCGACGACCCGGCTGACGATGAGCGGGGTCTCGGTGAGCAGCGGCTTCATGGCGGCCAGCCCGTCGCGGAAGTGGTCACTGCTGACGTGCGCCTCGGCGGCACCGTCCTTGAAGGCCTCGACGAGCACGAACTCGTTCTCGCGCTCGACGCTGCGGGACCACTCGAACCACAGGTTGCCCGGCTCGGCGCGGGTGGCCGCGGTGAAGTCGGCGACCGCGTCCAGGAAGCCGTCCCCGACCTCGGGCCTGACCCGGAACTTGACGACGATGAGGATCATCGCCCCTCCTCGCTGTTGGTGTAGCGGGGCACCCTGGTGCAGTGCCCCCGTCCCCAACTCTTGCAGAGACGGCGGTCGCGGCGGGCCTCCGCCCGGCTCCTCGGGGCGTTGACCTCGTCACTCGCCACCGCCGCCGGTAGGGTGTTCCCGGTCCGCGGACCGGGCTCAACCGGAACGGACCGCCCCTCGCACCCGGACGGTGCGGCCCCGCTCCGGGAGGAGAGTCCTCATGAGCCGCACAGTGCCCTTCCGCCTCACCCGCGTCTGCGACCGCGTCCACCTGGTGGACGGCGGGGCGGTCAACTGGGTCCTCCTCGCCGAGGGCCGCGACCTCACCCTGGTCGACGGCGGGTACCCGGCGCACGCCGACGCCGTGGAGGAGTCGATCCGGGCGATCGGGCACCGGCCCGAGGACGTGGCGGCCGTGCTGGTCACACACGCGCACGTGGACCACATCGGTTCGCTGCCCCGGTTCGTCGCCCGGTACGGGACGCCGGTGCACACGAGCGCTGAGGAGGTGCCGCACGCCCACCGCGAGTTCCTCCAGCAGGCCTCGCCGAAGGCCGTCCTGGGCAACCTGTGGCGACCGCGTGTGCTCCCGTGGGCGGCGCACGTCGTTCGGGCCGGCGCCCTGGGCCGCCACCGCCTGGCCGCGGCGACGCCCTTTCCCGCCGAGGGGGCCCTGGACCTGCCGGGGCGTCCCGTGCCGGTGGCCACACCGGGGCACACGTCGGGGCACACCTGCTACCACCTGCCCGACCACGGGGTGCTGGTGTCCGGGGACGCGCTGGTGACGGGGCACCCGCTCACGGGGTTCGAGGGACCGCAGCCGTTGGCGTCGATGTTCCACCACGACCGCGCGCGGGCGGTCGAGTCGTGGGACGCGCTGAGCGGACTGGACGCCGACACCCTGCTGCCGGGGCACGGACCGGTGTGGAGGGGCGCCCCGGGCGCGGCCGTGGAGCGCGCCAGGGCCCGCGCCCCCCGTGTGTGGTGACCGGTCCGGGAGCAGCCCGACGCTGGGCGGGGCCGTGGACCGCCGCACGTGGGGGACGCGCGTCCGAGCGGTGCGGGTGCCGTGCCGGCGCTGCGGGCGGTCCGCCGCCGGATCCGCTCCCCGGCCCCTCCCCCGCCGCCCGGGGCGGGGGACACGGGTGCCCTCCCGCGCGTCCGCTGGCCGGGGCCGTTCGCCGGACGGCTGCGCGAACAGCGGAACAGGAACGGCGCGGCCACGCGCGTGAACAACGGATGTGAACATCCCGGGATTCCTCCCAGGAAATCACTTTGGGTTATCACGGCGGTAACGCGCCTGTCATCCATCTCACGCCTGTGATCTGGATGAACCACCGGCAGACCCGGGTTGTGACTGTTGTCTCAGTCGCTCTACGTGACTCGAACTCTCACGTAAGGGTAAGTTCGTTCCAGGTCGCCTCCGCGCGAGAACGCGGGACGACCGCATGCTTCCCGACCTGCCCCAGAACACGGTCGGGCCCGCGGCGGCGGGGCCGCGTCCGGAGCACCACGAGTGCCGTACCGGATCCAGGCGTCCGAACGCACCACGGTTCGTGGAGTCACGAGCGCGTTCGCACGCGCCACCGCCACCGCCACCGCCGAACATCCGACCCGAACACCGCGGTCCTCGTTGTGGGCTGCCCGAACCAGATGGGTTCCATGAAACTGCCCGTGAAGACCCCCCGGTCTCTGATGTCCAAGATCCCCGCCGGCGCGCAGCTGCGTGCCGACGTGCTGGCCGGGCTGGTCGTCGCCCTGGCCCTGATCCCCGAGGCCATCGCCTTCTCCCTCATCGCCGGGGTCGATCCCCGGGTGGGGCTGTACGCCTCCTTCATCATGGCCGTGTCCATCGCCTTCCTCGGCGGACGCCCCGCGATGATCTCCGCCGCCACCGGCGCGATGGCCCTGGTCGCGGCCCCCCTGTCGATCGAGCACGGCGTCGACCACCTCATCGCCGCCACCGTCCTGGCGGGGCTCATCCAGGTCGCCCTGGGCCTGCTCGGGGTGGCCAAGCTGATGCGGTTCGTGCCGCCCAGCGTCATGACCGGCTTCATCAACGCCCTGGCCATCCTCATCTTCATGGCCCAGCTGCCGTACCTGGAGGGCGTGGGACTGCCTGTCTACGCCATGGTCGCCGTCGGACTGGTCATCGTCTTCGGCCTGCCCCGGCTCACCAAGGCGATCCCCGCTCCGCTGGTGGCCATCGTCGTACTCACCGTCGCCGCGCTGGCCCTGGGCATCCCCTCGCAGAAGGTCGGGGACATGGGCGAGCTGCCCGACACCGTGCCCGTGCCGCTGATCCCGGACGTGCCCTACACCCTGGACACCCTCGCCCTGATCGCCCCCTACTCCCTCACCCTGGCCCTGGTGGGGCTGATGGAGTCGCTGATGACCGCCAAGGTCGTCGACGACCAGACCGAGACCACCTCCGACCACGCCCGTGAGGCCCGCGGGCAGGGCTTCGCCAACGTCCTGGTCGGGTTCTTCGGCGGCATGGCCGGGTGCGCGATGATCGGCCAGACCATGATCAACGTCAAGTCCGGCGCCCGCACCCGCGTCTCGACCTTCCTCGCGGGCACGTTCCTGCTCATCCTGTGCGTGGCCCTGGGCGACATCGTCGGCATGATCCCGATCGCGGCGCTGGTCGCGGTGATGTTCTTCGTGGCCATCGTGACCTTCGACTGGCACAGCATCGCCCCGGCCACCCTGCGGCGGATGCCCTGGACCGAGACCCTGGTCATGGCCGTCACCGTCGCCGTGGTCGTGGCCACCCACAACCTGGCCCTGGGCGTGATCGTCGGCGTCATCGTGTCGATGGTGCTCTTCGCCCGCAAGGCCGCCATGCAGGCCGCCGTCACCAGCGTGCTCGACCCCGAGGGCGGCACCCGCGTGTACTCGGTCAACGGCGAGGTCTTCTTCGCCTCCACCGGCGAGCTGGTCCACCGGTTCGACTACGCCGAGGAGGGCCTGGACAAGGTGGTGGTCGACATGTCCAACGCGCACGTGTGGGACTCCTCGGCCGTGGCCGCCCTGGACCAGGTCACCGAGCACTTCCGCCGCCACGGCGTGGAGGTGGAGATCACCGGCCTCAACGAGCCCAGCGCGCACCTGCACAAGGAGCTGTCGGGCACTCTCGCCGGCGGGCACTGACTCCGACCGCGCCCGAGGCGGGGGCCGCCGGGACGATCCCCGGCGGCCCCCGCCTCCGTGTGCGCCCACCGGCCACGGACCCCGCCGGTACCGGGCTCCCGCCGCCGGGGACCCCGCGCGGCGCCGCGCCCCGCCGGCACGTGGTACGAAGGACCCGGGGAGACGGTCACCGCCCCATGAGGTCGAGGTCGCTCAGTGCGCCGGTCCACTCCCGGACGCAGCGCGCGAGGGCCTCGCGGTCAGTCGGCTCCACCACCCTCCTCCGGGCGCGCACATCGATGACACGGCTCAGCCAGCACTGCCTCTCGCCCTCGTCGGAGGCCCCGTCGTGCAGAGCGACGTAGCGGTCGGCCAGCTCCTCGCCGACCGTCACGAACGTCTTCTGCAGCAGGGCGAGGTCGGTACCGTGGTGGTGACTCACCGTGATCGCGTCCCGTCGTTTCGGCGGGGCTCCTGCTACGGCGGCCGACCACCGCCCTTCGCGCGGGCGCGGTGGGTGGGGGCCGGAAACACAGCGAGCCACCATTTTTCTACTCTCACGTCAGAGTAGGTATACGGTCGAAGAGACGTGTCCCGACTCGCCGGGGACACCGCGGGCGTGTCGCCCGCGGGGCCCGTACCGGCCGCCTCAGGTCCCGGCACGCCTGCCTCCGCGAAGGAGTCGGCGCCACGAGCCCCGGCGGCCGGATCCATCCGCACAATGATCAGGAGAAACCGATGAGTGCCCGTTTTCAGGAACTGGACTGGCGGGCGACCCCGATGGGGGAACTCAGCCTCCGCCGCCGGCACGACCCCCTCTTCCGCAAGGAGGTCTACGAGATCAAGCTCGACGACGACTTCCTCATGTCGAGCCTGTTCACCGCGGCCGAGATCGAGCTGGCCCGGCTGGCCCTGGCCGAACTGGACGGGACGGAGGGCCTGCGCGTCGCCGTGGGAGGCCTGGGACTGGGGTACACGGCGCACACCGTGCTCGAGAGCGCGCACGTCGGCTCCCTCGTCGTGGTGGACGCGCTCGCCGAGGTCATCGACTGGCACCGCCAGGGGCTGATCCCCTCCGGTGCGGCGCTGGTCCGCGACCCCCGGTGCCGTCTGGAGCACGGGGACTTCTTCGCCGCGGTCGGCGCCGGATCGGGGCCCGCCCCCGCGCTGGGCGCGGAGCCGTTCCACGCCGTGATCGTCGACATCGACCACTCACCGCGCCACCTGCTCCACCCCAGCCACGCCGGCCTGTACACGGCCGAGGGCCTGGGCCGCCTCTCCGAGCGCCTCCTCCTGCCGGGAGGCGTCTTCGCCCTGTGGTCCAACGACGCACCGGACGAGGAGTTCACCGCCCTCCTGGCGGAGGTCTTCACCACGGCGCGCGCGGAGGTCGTCGACTTCCCCAACCCCCTGCAGGAGAACGACGCGTCCAACACCGTCTACGTCGCGGTGTCGTGACCCCCCGGCGCCCGCGCCGACCGGGCGCGGAGCGGCCCCGGTGGCGGGGCCGCGTCGAGCGGCGCCGCCGCGGCCGTCCCTAGAGACGAGCCTCCGGCTCGACGTCCGTGTAGTCCTCGAGGCCCTGGTTGCCTACGGCCAGGTTGACCACCATCGTCCCGGCCATCTCGGGGGTGATCCGGAAGGCCCATCCGACGCGGTCCTCCAGGGGCACGGCCAGGAGGCGGTGCTCCGGATCGCGCATGGAGGCCCGGTCCGCGACCAGCACGACGTCCGCGATCATCTGGTCGGGGTCCTCCGGGCTGACGCGCACCGACGCCATCAGCTGTTCCGGGGTGGCGCCCCCGAAGACGGGGTCGTCCACGGTCTCGATGTAGTCGCCGAAGTCGTCGATCGGGTCCCCGTAACCCGGCCCCGGTCGGTGCAGGGCGCCCAGGAGTGACGCCCAGGCCGCGTCGTCGCTGAAGTCGGTGCGCACCAGAAGCCCGGCGTTCTCCTGTGTGAGCAGGGGCAGGGCCCGGACCGGGGGCTCGTAGCGGGGCGGGGGGTCCAGCGACTCCAGGTGGGCGCCCACGGGTTCGGGGAGTTCGGACTCCCACTCCTCCACGTCCTCGTCGGGTTCCCACCCGGGTTCGGCGGGAGCCCACTCCTCGAAACACTGCAGGGTCAGGTCCAGGTACGGACGGTGCAGCACCAGGTGGGTCAGGGCCGCCTGGCGGGGCGTGATGCGGAAGGTGTCCCCGCCGGTGCCGCGAAACGCCAGCAGCGGACGCAGACGGGTGTTGGCCGCGGTCCTGTCGTCGACGAGCAGGACCAGACCGGGGACCCATACCCCGTCCCGGGTCAGGGCCTCGCTCACCTCCTCGGGGGTGGCGCCCCGCCAGGCGGGGTCGTCCACCAGGATCAGGCGCCGGGGGACGGGCTCCTCCAGCGCCGCGGGGGCCTGATGGCCGGGGCCGGATACGACCAGGCCGGGCAGTTCACCCAGGCGGGAGCACACGTCGTCCCAGGCCTCGTCGTCGTGGTCGGCGCGGACGAGCAGCATGCCGGACACAGACGCCGCGTCGTCGGCCAGCAGCGGTAGGGGCAGGGCGGGACGGCGCATCAGGGGCACCTCTCGGCAGGTGTGGAGGGCGGACTCCCCCGTTGTATCCGGCGGTTCCGACAAAACGGTCGTGCTCCGGTCCCGGCCCCGGCGCCCGCGACGCCGTTCCGCCCGGCCGGGTGCCCAGGAGGCAGGGCCGCCACCCACGCGGGTGGCGGCCCTCCGGACGGAGGCCCGCGCCTACCGCCGCCCCACGACCTCGAACTCGAGGGCGTCGGTGAACTCGCGGCCGTAGGGGTCGGTCACGGTCACCTCTGCGGTGTGCTCTCCGGTGCGCAGGTTCCTGGGCAGGTCGAACCGCCACAGGTGCATCGTCCGGTCGGCGAGGCTGCCGCCGTGGACCAGCTGCTGCGAGACCGCGTACGGGTCGGAGTACTCGACGCCGACGTTGACGGCCTCGCCCCGCATCTGCTGGGTGCGCACGGCCTCCCGGGCCGGCCCGCCGTCGATGCTGACCTCGACCGTCGAGCCGGTGGAGCCGAAGAAGACGTTGGTCGTCAGCCAGCTGCCGTAGGCCAGGTCGGCGCGGTCGACCACCAGGGGCTCGTCCAGCTCGGGGGCCTCACCGGCGGGGTCGGCGTTCCACGCCCGGCGCTCCTCGAACCACTCGCGGTAGGTCGGGCTGTTGATGCCCAGCTGCGTCTGCACGTCGTCGGACTCGCCGGTGACGGTGTAGCGCTCCCGGAACTCGTTGCCCTCGATGTCCAGCGTCACCAGGCCGGGACGGCCGCCGTCGCGGCCGATCGCCGCCGGGTAGCCCTCCTCGCCGACCGCGCCGGAGTACCAGTCACCGGAGATCGCGCCCGCGGTGATGTGCGGGAACGGCAGTCCCTCGACACCGAAGATGTCGCGCCAGCCCTCGACGTCGTCGCCGGTCTTGAGGTTCTCGATGGTGTGGCTGTGGCCGGACAGCGCCACGGCCCTGCGGCCCTGAAGCAGCTCGTGCACGCGGTTGACCTGGTCCACCTGGTGCACCGGGGAACCCTCGTCAGCGTAGTTGAGCAGGCTGATGTGGCTGGCGACGACGATGAGCTTGTCACGGTCGACGTTGTCCAGGTCCTGCTGGAGCCACGTGAGCTGGTCGTCGTCGATGCGGCCGTTGTAGGCCGGCCTGCCCTCCGGGTCGGCGCAGCGCTCCTCGATGCCCTCGGGGCTGTCCTCGGCCGCGGTGCACGGGTAGTCGACGGTGTTCAGCGCGATGACGTGCACGTCGCCGACGTCGAAGGAGTAGTACTCCGGCGCCAGCTGCGCGCGGAAGGTGTCGAAGGAGTGCTCGGCGCTCGGGGCGTCGAAGTCGAGGTCGTGGTTGCCCGGCAGGAAGCGGGCCGGACCGTTGGTCTCGCTGACCAGGTCCTTGATGTCGGGGTAGAGCGAGAGGTCGTCACCGACGACGTCGCCGACGAACAGCGTGCCGCAGCCGGCGTAGTCGTCGCGGTCGGACAGGTCCCTGATGGCACCGGCGCGCGCGTACTCGACCTCCTGCTTGGTGTAGGTCTGCAGGTCTCCGGCGATGACGCAGCTTTGCTCGGCGGCGGCGGTCTCCGCGCTCTCCACGACCGGGAAGTTGACCGCGGACGGCAGCGGGCCGGTCGGAGCGATGCCGCCGTAGCGCAGCTCCGGGGACCCCTCGGGCAGGTGGTTGTAGTGGAACTGCGGGATGTTGTACTCGTCCAGCGGCACCTGGTAGCCCGAGGGCTGCGTGATCGACACCGTCATGTTGTCGAACGCGGGCAGCCGGTAACGGCCCTCACCGTCGGTCCTGACCACGTCACGGCCGTTGGTGACCATGACGCCGGCCAGGCCCTCCTCGTCGCCGTCGCTGACGCTGTCGCGGTCGGCGTCGACGAACACCTGGCCGGTCAGCACCGAGTCGTCGGCGGAGCCGGTCGGCGTGCGGACGACCTCGACCTCGCCGCGGTAGGCGGTGCGTTCCGGGATCTCCGACGGCGCCGCCGCGGCCGGGGTGAGGGCCACGGTCAGGGAACCGGCGAGGGCGGCGGCCACCGAGGCCGCCAGCGCGGTGCGAACGTTGCGGTGTGCCCGCAGGGCACGCCGCGCCTGCGCATGTCGTGGATGTGTCGTTGGCATGCGGTTGCCTCCGGTATGCGGGGGAGGGGGAGCAGAACCGGCCGGGGGGACCGGCGGAAAGCAACCTTTCTCGACATGACTGAACGAGGACCCAGTTGCCGACTAACTCTCGGCCACCGACCGGTGACGACTGGTGCGACACACCGAGGTCTTCTCAGCGAATTCCATCTCCGTATGTTGTCGGGGGCCGGTGCCGCCCCGGTGACCGCTCCGATCCGGCCGGGGTTCAGGACCTGTTTTCGGAATGGTCGCGAAGCTTGCCCGTCTTCTCCCAGCGTTTACCGAAGGAAATCAACACCACCGGTTCGAGGTCGTCGTTTTCGGACGTCCGCGCACGTCGGAGCGGCAGAGGAACGCGGTTCCGCCCGCGCCGGAAAGCATCGTGAGGCGCCGTCGGATGCCACCGGCCGCCGATGCGCGTTCCGTTTGTGCTCCGCCTCCGCGTGCCGGCACGAAACGGGACGGCGCCGCGTGGCACCGAACCGCATTGACGGTCGGGCGGTGCGACACGAAACGGCACGAGGCCCTTCCGGCCGATGGGCGCGGGTTCGCGTCCCCCCGGACACGCCGCACAATCCCGGGTCGAATCCTTGAACGGCTGCGGCATGACCAGGCCGTCCCGCCGACGGGACCCGTTGTGCGGTGCGCACCGGACCGGCCCGGCGCGCACCCCCTCCGCGTCCGCGCGGCGCACGTGCGCTCGGCCCGCCTCGCGTGCTCACCGCTCGCCGGGGCACCGGTCACGCGCGCGCCATGGGTCCGACCGGGTGCTGTCGGCGTCCGCGCCCGACCAGGACGGCGTGCGCGGGCACCGCGAGCGCGACCGAGACGACCGTGACGACGCCCAGCGGCAGCACGGTGTGCGCTCCCCCCAGCCCGACCAGCGGCGCGGCGATCCCGCCGAACGCGAAGCGGGTGAGACCGAGGACCGACGACGCGGCCCACCTGCGCGGACGCGGTCCGGACGAGCCGCCGATTCCTCCGGCGGGGCGCTGTACCGGAGGCCCTCCCCCGCCTTCCCTCGTCGGCCACTTGACATCCTCCGCTTGTGAGTGTGTACTCACATACATGAGCACGAACGAAGCACCCCGCTCCACCGCCGAGGCACGGCGCGCCGTCATCCTGACGCACGCGCTCCCCGCCTTCGCGCGCTCGGGGTACCACGCCACCCCGGTGACGGACATCGCCGAGGCCGCGGGCATCTCGCAGGCCTACGTCTTCCGGCTGTTCCGCAACAAGCTGGGCCTGTTCACGGCGACCCTGGAGCGGTGCTTCGCCCTCGTCGAAGGGGCGTTGCGCAAGGGCGCGGAGAGCGCCGAGGGCGCCCCCGCCCCCCAGGTCCTGGAGGCGATGGGCGACGCCTACGCCTCCCTCATCGCCGACCGGGACCTGCTCATGATCCAGGTCCACGCCCAGAGCGCGAGCGACGTCCCCGAGATCCGCGAGACCATGCGGCGCGGCTACGCGGGAGCCGTCACCCTCGCCCACGAGCTCTCCGGCGGCTCCCGCGACCAGGTCCAGTACTTCGTGGCCATGGGACTGCTCTGCCACCTGATCGCCGCCCTGGACCTGGACGGACTCGACTCCCCCTGGGCGCGCACGCTCACCAAGGGCATGACCCACGTCCCCCCAGCCCCCGGAGGCAGGTGAGGGCGCCGGGCGCCGCCACGACCCCGTCGTCTCGGGCACGGCGGCCACCGCGCCCCCGGCCGGGGCCGGCTCCGGCCCGGAGCCCGTCCCGTCACCCCGCGCCGTTCGCGGCGCTCTTTTCGGCCCGTGCTTGTAAGTGACCAGTCACAAACAAAAGGAGTTCCGGCATGAACCGAGCCAGACCGGGTGAGGAAGAGGCCTCCCGGCGTTCCGCCTGCGCTCCCCCGGACCCGTCCGCCGCCTCCGTACCCGGCACACCGGACCGGACCCACCGCCCGGCCGGGCCCGCCCCACGTCCCACGGAGAACACCATGGAACCGCACGACCCGAGCACGACCGCCGCCTCCACCGCCCACCGGGAGACCGTCGAGGTCCTGCTTCCGGGCACCGTCTCCCCCGAGGGGCTGGAGATCCGCCGCCGGACCCCGGACTCCCCCGGTCCCGGCGAGGCCGCCGTCCGGGTCGAGGCCACCGGGGTGTCCTTCGCCGAACAGCAGATGCGCAGGGGCAAGTACTTCGACCAGCCGCCCTTCCCGTTCGTCCCCGGCTACGACCTCGTCGGCACGGTCACCGAGGTCGGCCCCGGAACGGACCCCTCCCTGGTCGGCCGCCGGTACGCCGCCCTGACCAAGACCGGCGCCTGGACCACCAGGATCGTCCTGCCCGCCGCCGACCTGGTCCCGGTGCCCGAGGGGGTCGACCCCGCCGAGGCCGAGGCCCTGGTCGTCAACGGGGTGACCGCCCACCGCATGCTCCACCGGCTCGCCCGGGTCCGCGCCGGGGACACCGTCCTGGTCCTGGGCGCCAACGGCGGAGTGGGGTCGCTGCTCGTCCAGCTCGCCCGGCACGCGGGCGCCACCGTCATCGGAACCGCCTCGGCCCGCCACACGGAGGCCGTCCGCGCACTGGGCGCCGTCCCCGTGGACTACCGCGACCCCGACCTGCACACCAGGATCCGCGAGCTGGCCCCGAACGGGGTGCGGGCGGTCTTCGACCACGTGGGCGGGCCGGGCATCACCGCCTCCTTCGCCCACGTGGCCCGCGGCGGCACCCTGGTGTCCTACGGGACCGCCGCCACCCGCGACGTCCCGGGCAACCCCATGCTCCCCGTGCTGAAGCTGTT
Organism: Glycomyces fuscus; assembly: GCA_002529455.1. Lineage (GTDB taxonomy): Bacteria > Actinomycetota > Actinomycetes > Streptosporangiales > Streptosporangiaceae > Nocardiopsis > Nocardiopsis fusca. The sequence goes on along the minus strand of NYMS01000029.1, from coordinate 158,773 downwards.
CGCCCGCCTGCTGTGGTGGAACGCCCTGCCCAACGGGCGCGGCGCCCACTTCTTCAACCTCTGGCAGGGCAAGCGCCACCCGGAGCGCTACCGGCGCGACCTCGCCCGTGACCTGGGCACCGTCCTCGGTCTGCACGCCCGGGGCGCGCTCACTCCGCGGATCGCGGCCAGGCTCCCCCTGTCCGAGGTCGCAGCGGCCATGGCGCTGGCCGAGTCGGGCACCGTGGTCGGCAAGGTCGTGCTCCTGCCCCACCCGCGGAGCTGATCCGCGGCGCGGACGGGGACGGTCAGTCCTGTTCGCCCCTCCGCCCCGAAGCCACGCTGCTCCAGCGTCAGGGCGTCGCGCCTCGCGGCACAGTGGACCGTGGTGTCCGTGGTCAACCCGCCGCGGTCGCGAGCGGGGGCCGCCGTGCCGGTGGGTGAGCAGGACCCGACCGTCCTGGGACCCCGTGCCGCCACACCTCGCGCGAGGGCTCAGCGCCGCTCGGGGCGCACGGCCTCCTGTCCGGACCGCGCTGGGAGCTCGGTGACCGGGGCGAGCCAGAGTCCGGTGAGGGCGTCGGTCAGCCCGACGGCGGCCCGGTGCCAGGAGTCCCTGGGGGTGTCGCCCCCCTCGGCCAGGGCGCGCTCGCGCTCGGCGATCGTGTGGACCATGAGATGACGCGCCATGTCCTGGCGTTCCCTGCGGACCTCGGTCGGCAGGTCGGGAAGGCACCTGTACAGCTCTTCTCCCGCACGGGCCAGGGAAGGGGAGTTGAGTGCCTCCTGGGCCACGGTCTCGCGGTAGACGAGGTCGCCCATGGCCTGGGCGCTGAACCTTCCGTACCACGTGGGCGTGCCCAGGTCGGCGAGATGCTGGGCGAAGGGCTCCACCATGCAGGCGATCCAGTCCCTCACCTCGGTGGAGCCTTCGAATCCCCGCACCATGCGGAGGCGTATCCTCTCGATCTGTTCGGTGTGCCTGCGCACGATCGCGCGGACCAGACCGGCCTTGGAACCGAAGTGGTAACTGACCGCCGTGTTGTTGCCCTGTCCCGCCTCCTGGCTGATCTGGCGGTTGGAGACAGCGGCGAGTCCGTGCTCGGCGAAGAGCCGCTCCGCCGCGGCCAGAAGCGTCTCCCGCGTCGCGGCCACCCGGTCCGACCTCGTCACCCTGCCATTCATAGGGGCCACCGTACCGGTATCGGATTCCGGCCCCTCACCGGCGTCGTCCGGCACCGGACCCGCCCTCGGGCCCGGTGCCGGACGCGGCGGGCACGGGCGCTCCTCGCGGGAGCCCGGGCGCCGTCGCCGGGCGGTCCGCCCGATGTGCTCCTCCTCACTCCCCACCCCGGAAACAGGGGTCGTCCGGGTACGTACTGTTAACATAAGTCATGCGCCTGACTTAAAAGTGGGCGCTTTCGTACGTCCGGAAACGGGGATCCACTCCATGACCCATGCCCCTGGCGGAACAGCAGCACCCGGTGACGCTGGTCCTCCCGTACGGCCGAACGTGATCGTCGCCGTCCTGGCCTTCGGCGGAATCGTCGTCTCGCTCATGCAGACCCTGGTCATCCCGCTCGTCCCCGTACTGCCCGACCTGTTGGGCGCCACCGCGGGTGACACGGCGTGGGCGGTCACCGCCACCCTGCTCGCGGCCGCGGTCGCCACCCCGACGGTCGGCCGCCTGGGCGACATGTACGGCAAGCGCCGCATGCTGCTGTTGAGCCTCGCGGTCCTCGTGGCCGGCTCGGTACTCTGCGCCCTGTCCACCAGCCTGGCACCGATGGTGGCCGGACGCGTCCTCCAGGGCCTGGCCGCCGGGGTCATCCCCCTGGGCATCAGCCTCATGCGCGACGTGCTGCCCCCCGAGCGACTCGGCGGGGCGACCGCTCTGATGAGCGCCTCGCTCGGGGTGGGAGGCGCGCTCGGCCTGCCCGCCGCCGCCCTCGTCGTGCAGGAGGCGGACTGGCACGTGCTGTTCTGGGTCGCCGCGGCGCTGGCGGCCACGGCCGCCGTACTGGTCCGCGCCCTGGTCCCCGACGCCGGGGTTCGCGCGGGCGGCAGGTTCGACCTACCCGGATCGGCGGGCCTGTCCGTCGCGCTGCTCCTGCTGCTCCTCGCGGTCTCCAAGGGCTCGGACTGGGGCTGGGGCAGCGGTGTCCCCGGCGCCATGCTCGCCGCCGCGGCCGCGGTGCTCCTGGTGTGGGGCTGGTGGGAGCTGCGCGCACCGCACCCGCTGGTCGACCTGCGCGTCAGCGTGCGGCGCCAGGTCCTGCTCACCAACGCCGCCTCCCTGGTGTTCGGCTTCTCCATGTTCGCCATGTCCCTGGTCGTCCCGCAGCTGCTCCAGATGCCGGAGGCCACGGGTTACGGCTTCGGACAGACGATCCTGGTCGCGGGCCTGGTGATGGCGCCGAACGGGCTGGTGATGATGGCGATGTCCCCGGTCTCGGCGCGCATCTCCCGCACCAGGGGCCCGAAGACGACCCTGATGGCCGGCGCCCTGCTGGTCGCGCTCGGCTACGGCCTGAGCCTGGTCCTCATGTCCGGTATCTGGCAGCTCATGCTCGCCTCCACCGTCATCGGAGCGGGTGTGGGCCTGGCCTACGGAGCCATGCCCGCCCTGGTCATGGCGGCCGTTCCCCGGTCGGAGACCGCCGCGGCCAACAGCCTCAACACCCTGATGCGCTCCATCGGCACCTCCGTGGCCAGCGCCGTCGCGGGCGTGGTCATCGCGAACGTGACCATGACCGCGGGCGGAGAGGTCTTCCCCTCCCGGGACGCCTTCACCCTGCTCCTGGGCCTGGGCGCCCTCGCCGCACTCGCCGCCTTCACCGTCGCCGCCTTCCTTCCCCGACGCCGGGACGCCTCCGCGGCCGACACCGAGCCCGCACACGCGTCCCCCGCCCCCGCCACCCGCGGCGCCTGACCCCGGCACGAGCCGGGCGGGCGACCCCCCTCCCGCCGTGGAGCGGAGCACCACCCGGGCACGAAGCGCCCGGGCCACGCAGCGACCACCGACCCTCCCACGGCCCCGGCCGCGACCCGTGCCCGAGGCCGTGGGGGCGACACAGAGAGGACCGCACATGAGCACGGCCGCCGACGAGACCGCCGACACCGACGCCCGCACCGAGGAGATCGACCTCGACGCGCTGCGGGCCAGGTACGCCCGCGAGCGCGACCGCCGGATCCGCCCCGACGGCGCGGCCCAGTACCGCTCGGCCTCGGGCGAGTTCGGCTACTACGCCAAGGACCCCTACACCCCCCGCGCCGAGCGCGAGCCGCTGACCGACACCGTGGAGGTGCTCGTGATCGGCGGCGGCTTCGGCGGCCTCACCACCGGTGCGCGGCTGCGCCAGGCCGGTGTCGAGTCGATCCGGATGATGGACGAGGCCGGCGACTTCGGCGGGACCTGGTACTGGAACCGCTATCCGGGAATCCACTGCGACATCGAGTCCTACTCCTACATGCCCCTGTTGGAGGAGGTCGGCTACGTACCGAAGTGGCGCTACGCCCCCGGCGAGGAGATCCGCCGCCACGCCGTGGCGATCGCCGACACCTTCGACCTGTACCGCGACGCCCTGTTCCACACACGCGCCACCTCCCTGGACTGGGACGAGGAGGCGGACGAGTGGCTGGTCGCGACCGATCGCGGCGACCGGATGCGCGCGCGGTTCGTCATCACCTCCTCGGGCACGCTGACCCAGCCCAAGCTGCCGGGCATCCCGGGGATCGACACCTTCAGGGGCCACACCTTCCACACCAGCCGATGGGACTACGGCTACACCGGCGGCGACCAGAACGGCGGCCTGGACGGCCTCGCCGACAAACGGGTCGCGGTCGTGGGCACCGGGGCGACCGGTGTCCAGGTCATCCCGCACCTGGGACGCGACGCCCAGCACCTGTACGTGTTCCAGCGCACCCCGTCCTCGGTGGACGTGCGCGACAACCGCCCCACCGACCCGGAGTGGGCCGCCTCCCTCAAGCCCGGCTGGCAGCGCGAGCGCATGGACAACCTTCTGGGAATCCTCTCCGGCGAGCAGGTCGAGACCGACCTGATCCAGGACGGCTGGACGTCCACGGCAAGGCTCCAACGCAAGATGATCACCGGCAGGCTGGACACCGGCCTGCCCCCGCAGGAGCGCGAGCGGATCGACGAGCTCGCCGACGCGCGGAAGATGAACCAGATCCGGGCACGCGTGGACGAGGTCGTCGACGATCCGGCCACGGCCGAACTGCTCAAACCCTGGTACCGCTACATGTGCAAACGGCCCTGCTTCAGCGACCACTACCTCCAGACCTTCAACCGGCCCAACGTCACCCTCGTCGACACCGCCGACCACGGCGGCATCACCCGCATGACCGAGGACTCGATCGTCGTCGGCGAGGCCGCCCACCCCGTCGACTGCGTCGTCTTCGCCACCGGGTTCGACGTCGGCGTCTCCGGCGTGATGTCGGGCACGCTGCCGGTCCGCGGCCGCGGCGGACAGGACCTGCTCGCCTCCTGGAGCCGGGGGCCCCGGACGCTGCACGGCTTCTACAGCAACGGGTTCCCCAACCTGTTCCACCTGGGTTCGCTGCAGAACGCCAACTCCGTGAACTTCGCGCACATCCTGCTGGAGCAGGCGGGGCACATCGCCGCCGTCATCGCGGGGGCCCGCAGGGCCGGGGCCTCGGTGGTGGAGCCCTCACGGGAGGCGGCCGACGCGTGGGGGCGGACCGTACGGGAGAGCGCGCACGACAACTCCGCGTTCCAGGCGGAGTGCACGCCCGGCTACTACAACCGCGAGGGCGCCGGCGTCCGCGGCGGCTTCTCCTACGGCCCCGGCCCCGTGGCCTTCCACCGGCTGCTCGAGGAGTGGCGCGAGAGCCGCATGCACGAGGTCCTGGGCGCGAAGCCGTAGGCCCGCACGACCGCCCCACCCGGTCGTCCTCCCGACCACGGACGTCCTCCCCCACGCCCCACCGCCCCCGAGACCCCAAGGGAACCGTATGGAACCGCACCGCCACAGGCCGCGACGGACGGTGGCCGTCCGCGCGCTCGCCGCGCTGGTCCTGGCCGGCGCGGCGTCGGGATGCTCCGACGCCGCCACGAGTGAGGACCAGGGCGCCGAGCGCACCGCCGAACTCCTGGTCCAGGTCACCTCCGTCCACGAGGAGACGGGGATGACCCTGCTCGAGGGCCCGGTCTTCGACGCCGACGGGCGCCTGGTCGTCGTCGACGTCACAGCCCCCGCCGGGGAGCCCAAGGTGCTCAGGGTGGACACCGACTCCCGGGAGGTGGCCACGGTGTTCACCGACGACGCCAGCGCGTACACGTCCGCGCAGTTCAGCCCCCACGACGACCGCCTGTACCTGACCGACTTCGCCGGCGGGAGGATCGACAGCATCACCCCGGACGGGGAGGACCGGGCCACGTTCTTCTCCGGGGACGTCGACGGGACACCCATGAACCCGGACGACCTGGCCTTCGACGAGGCCGGGAACATGTACGTCAGCGACTCGACCGGTTACTCCGACCCGGCGTGGGAGCCCCGGGGCAGGGTCGTGCGCATCGACCGGGACACGGCCGAGGCGACCGTCCTGGCCGAGGAGCTGCCCGCGCCGAACGGCATCTCGTTCAGCGAGGACTTCGCCGGCCTGTGGGTCGGCCAGCACGCCGCGAACCGCGTCGACTACCTCGCGCTCAACGAGGACGGGACCGAGGTGGAGACCTCCCACCCCGCGATCCACTTCGACGGCGGCACGAGCCGGGTCGACTCCATCGCGGTGGACGCCGCCGGGAACCTCTACCAGGCCGTTCACGGCCAGCCGAGGATCTTCGTGTACGGCTCGACCGGCGAGCACCTCATGACGGTCGGCGTGCCCCCCGACGCCGCCGGGGGGCTGGACTCGGCGACGAACGTCGCCATCGCGCCGGGCACGACCGACGCCTACATGACGGTCAGCGGGGACGACGGCGGGTTCGTCTACAGGTTCGACGCGCTCGCCGAAGGGATCCGTCAGTCCAACGGCGGCTGACCTCCCGGCGGTCGTCCCGGGTCCGTTCGGCGAAGGCGGGACCGGGCCCGGGTCGGTGGGTCGCCGACGCGTTCAACCGCCTTGACCTCCCTACAGCTGGTCCCCCCTGCTGGGTGGTTCCGGAGGATGCATCCCGCCACCGTCCTTGATGTCCATTTCACAGGTGGGGCGGTCGTAGGACTGGTCATTGGGGATCAACAACACTTCGGCAACCTGCTCAGGGTGCTCGACGACGAGCCAGTCGTCGCCCGTGGGGGGATCGTCGGCCGGCCCGAACGCCTGGGACGAGTAAACCGTCTGACACCCCAACGCCACACGCTCCTTGTCGACCGCGCAGGCGTCCACTGCGGGGTCGGAATACTCGTCGGCGCCGTCGAAGCGAAAGTAGAAGTGGACCCGGTCACCTTCGGAGGGCACTTGCGGGTGGGGTTCAAGGCGCCAGTCAACGACCACTGCGGTGACGCCGAGAGGCTGCCCATCCGTGTCCACGACCTCCACACTGGCACCGGCCTTACCGCGCTCCGCCGTTGTGTCGGTGCAGCCCCAGAAAGAGCACCCGGACAGGGCGAGAATCACCAGAGCCAGCGGGGCAACGGCGAATACTCGTGCAGGTAACACTGAGAGGACCTCCGGTCGGGGTGGGGTGGGGTGCAGTGTATCCAGGGGGCTCGTCTCTCCCCGCCTCTTGTTTCACTCTGGGTGGTCGTCAGGGGCGTAGTGAGACCACGGGCTCTCCGCCTCGGCGGCGAGCGCGGTGATGTGAACGCGGTGGTAACCGAGCATCCGGGCAACGACCGGTGCCGGGGCCTGGAGCACGAGCCGGCGGATGGCCGCTGTTCGCTCGTGGAAGGTCGGGAGCCCGTTCTTGCGCATCCGGCGGGCGAGCGTGCTGGTGTCCATCGGCTGGCCGGCCCGGCGCCCGGGGAAGAGCCAGCGCGCCCCGGGGTTGGTCGCTGTGGTCAGGCTCGGCGAACGGTTCACCGAACCGGATGCTGAGCCGTCCGTCCTCCTCGACCAGGTCGTCGGGAGCGAGCCGACAGATCCGGCTGAAGGGTTGGGCGAACAGCAGCGCCAGCATCACGACCACCCGGTCCAGCAGGTCCAGCTCCTCGCCCTCGACCGCCCGGCGCAGCAGCTCCATCCGCTTGTCGTGGCCGATGGGGACCGGGTTGGCCGTGCTGCGGTGCGGGATGACCAGCCGCGGCATCAGCCGTGAGGACATGGCCCAGCGCAGGAACTTCTGAGCGGGGCGGCGGGCGAGAAACGCCTCGGCGTGCCAGGCGTCCAGGTCGGACTGCGTGCAGGGGGCGAGGTCCGTGCCGCGATCGTCGACCCGGTCCAGGAACCCCTCCGCCTTGCGGAGCATGCGACGGGCGTTGCGGTCCCGGCTGGCGCCCACTCCTGTGCGGTTGGCAGCGGCCCTGAGGGAGCCCAGGATGTCCCAGGAGGCGAAGCGCTCCAGCAGCTCCCGGTGCCCCTGGTCGTCGATGGCGGCGAGCCACTGCTCCAGGCAGAGCTCGAAGAAGACCAGGTGCCGGTCGAGGCGGGGCAGGACGCCGTAGTGCATCAGCAGGTCGCGCAGGTAGGCCACCGCGCGCGGCGGGGCGAGCCGGTTCAGCCCCTCATGGGTGAGAGGAGTCCGGCCCCGGGCGAACAGGCGAAGGAGCCGCTGAACGTAGTCCCTGCCCGTCCAGGTGAACAGGGTGCGGGGGTGTCCGGCCTGGCGCAGCCCGGCATAGAGGGGAACCAGCTCAGGCCGGATGCGGCCGGTGCCGTCGTCGAGGAGGTCGTCGAGCCGTTCTGTCAGCACGCAGCGCGACCAGGTGCCCTTGCGCTGGATCCAGCCTTCCTGTCCGCAGCGATTGCAGATGTAGCAGCCCGGGATGTCAGCGCGGTCGGTGCAGAGCCGTCCTTCACCGTCGTGGGTGAGGCCGGGAAGCATGCGCCCGGTCCCGCAGTCGGCACAGGTGCCGTGGGTCTCCAGGGCCCAGGTCCGGCAGGTCATGCAGATCGGCCCCTCGGGCCAGGTCACGGGGCTCCAGCGCAGGGCGCGTCCGCAGCGGGTGCGGGGAGGGGAGTCCGGTGCGGTCACGACTCGGGAAGGATGCGGGCGCGCTTGGGCCGGACGGGCGCCATCTCGGTCACGTTCGCGTTCGCCTCGCTGGTGGCGGTGCGCCGGGGTGCGGCGTTCTCGGCCCGGGTGGCGATCAGTTCGGCCGGGGTGCAGGTCAGGATGTCGCAGAGCACGGCCAGGACCGGGAGGGAGAGGCGTTCGGGGGTCTGGGTGACCAGTCGCCAGACCTGCACCGTGGAGAGCTTGACGCCGCGTTCGTGCAGCAGGGGTTCGAGGTCGCTGGCGTTGAAGAGGCCGGGTCTGGTCGAGGGCCTTGAGCAGGGGGCGGATCCGAAAGTCCAAGGAGACGCAGGTGTAGAGCGCTGTGGTGCTCGCGTGCTCGTGGCCGACCTGTTCCTGGACGAAGCGGGCGTCCCAGCCGTCCTCGATGAGGTGGGTGGCGTAGGAGCGCCGGAAGGAGTGCAAGTCCAGCGCCGGGTCCAGGCCGATGGCGTCGCGGTAGGCGGCGAAGCGGGTGTTCATCTGGGTGGACCCGGTCCGGGGCCCGCGTTCGGAGGGCCAGAGCGCGGCCGAGTCGGCGTGGGCGAAGGCCGGGCGGGCCTCTTGTGTCCACTGCTCCAGGACGTCCACGATCCAGTCCATCCCGCTGGTTCCGCGGCGGGGGCCGACGGTCAGGACGCCACGGCGTTTGGGCGGGGAGCCCTTCTTGGCCTTGCCGTGGCGCACCTGGCAGACGCCGAAGTCACCGAAGGCCGGGGCGTGGGGTCGCGGGAGAAGTCGACCAGGTCGAGCATGCGGGTCTCGTTGTGACGCAGGCCGAAGGCGTAGGCGGTCTTGACGACTACGCCGAACGCGTCGATGCGGTGGAGTGGGCGAGGGGCCGGAAAATCCTTGGACGGGCCCGCGGTTTCCTGGCACGGTGGGGCACCATGACGAGCTCGGAGCTTCTGACCGCCGCGGACGTGGAACTCATGCAGGGTCTGGCGCAGCGCATCACCGCCACCCGTCCGGAGCTGGTGAACAGCGACGCCTCGTTCGGCGAACTGGCCTGGAACTGGGGCAGGGCGCACACCACCCAGGGCTCCGCGTGGCGCCGCCGCCTGTGGTTCTCCGACGGGGAGCTCGTGGCGTGGGGCTGGGCCCAGCTTCCGAGCAGCGTCCAGCTCAGCGACGGGACGGTCGCGAACGCCACCGGCGCCTACCTGGCCTACCAGGTCCACCCCGACCACGCCGGCCTGGTCGACGAGGTGATCGACTGGTACGACGCCACCGCACCTGGCCTGGAGCGCACCGTGCTGCCGGGCGCCGAAGACGGGTTCGCCCTGGAGCGGTGGGCGGCGCACGGATATGCGCCCGACCCGTCCGGGCAGGGCGACACCGGGTCCTGGACCCAGCTCAACCAGCGCGACCTCACCGACCTGGAGCCTGCGGTGCTGCCCGAGGGGTACCGGTTCCTCACCGCCGACAAGGCCGGGGAGGAGGCCGCGGTCGGGGCCCACCTCAACGCCTGGGGGCCCCGGGCGTACTCGGTCGAGGCCTACCGGGGCCTCCGGGAGACGACGGGGTACCGCGGCGACCTGCACGTGCTGGTGGAGGCGCCGGACGGGGAGATGGCGTCCTCGGCCATCATGTGGCTGGACGAGGTGAACTGGACCGTGGAGTTCGAGCCGATGGGGACCCACCCCGACTACCGGCGCCTGGGACTGGGGCGGGCGGTGCTCCTGCACGGGATGCTGCTGGCGCGGGAGGCGGGGGCCGTGCACGCGACGGTGGCCTGCCTGGGGGCGCCCGGCCACCCGGCGGCCCGCGAACTGTACTACGGCGTCGGGTTCCGCATGCTGTGCCGGGACGTCCCCCTCATCAAGGACGCGTCGGCGGGCTGAGGGGAGGAGCCGAGGTCGTGGGCGAGATCAAGTACGAGACGAAGGTGCTGGACATCGATCCCCGGCGGGTGGCCGGGCTCATCCTCGACAGGAGCGGTACGGACCTGGGGAGGTGCTCCAGCGGCGCTGGTGTACGACCTCTTCTACGAGCCACTGGAGACATTCGCCGATCGGGCCGTGTAGGTGGACGAGGCGCTGTCCGCCCCGGTGTTGATGGGCGCCCTGCGCGAGTGGCTGGACACCTCCGAGCCACGCCTGGTGGACACCGCCCGCGAGGCCTGGGTCACGTGGGCGGAGCTGGCGGCCGTACTACCGGGGCCGGGCGACCGCCGCGCGGCCCCGAAGCGGCGCAGCCGCCAGCGCAACATCTTCACCGAGGGCCAGGAGAACGTCGTGGCCACGGCGGAGTCCGCGACGACGGCGCGCTGACCTGTACGAACGCGAAACTGCGGAAGACCGCGGGTTCACCAGAACTGCGGTGGTGCGCAGTTTCCGCGTGCGGCCCTGTCTCTTCGGAGGGGCGGCGGACGCCGCCTGGTGATCTCTGACCAGCCTGGAGGACTTGGCCTGGAGGCTGGTGGTGCACAGCGGCCTGCACGAAGCCCACCGGCCCCTGCTGCGGGGGCGAACCAAGTACGCCGGAAAGCGGTAATGGCTTAGCGTTCCCGCTGGTCAGGAGGTAGACCAATCCGGAGTTTTCGAGTGGCCTAGCGATTCGGCGTGGTTCGCCCTGGTATCGACTGGTTCTGGCCTCCGGTAACTGCTCTTACCAGTGCGGTCAGAGGCACCCCTCGGAGCACCCGACTTCATCGGACGAAGGAATCCTTCATCTGATGAAGGCCTGTTGCCCCTCCCGGGCTCACCTTGTTCGTCCCCGCACTGGCCGCACTGGACGCACGGGTCGCAACCTTGCCAAGTGGGGCAAGTCGCAGGCCGCGGACCCGACCGTGGTGGCCGGCCCCGACCACGACCTGCGGGTGCTGCTCATCCAGCGCGACGACATTCACCAGTGGGGCTTGCCCGGGGGGTGGTGGACCCGGACGGCGGGACGGCCGCCGGAGTGTCGGTCAGTGCCCCTCAGTGAGGTCGACGCCGAGCTGACGCAGGAAGCCGACGTTGTCGTACTGGACCCACTCCTCGGCCAACTGGCCGTTCTCGTGGTAGCGGAAGATGTTGATCAGTTCGAGTCGCATCGGCTGCCCGTTCGGCGCGATCGCGCCGAACGGGGACGCCTCGAAGGGCGCGGTGAAACGCCCCGACATACAGGTGTGCGAACCGATGTACTCACCCTCGCTGACAATGGTGCGCCGCTCGCATGCGAATCCCTCGAATGCGGCACGCATGGCCGCGAAGAAGGAACGGATCTGTGCGTATGTCATGTCGCCGTCGGGGCCGTGGAAAACGAAGTCATCCGCGAAGTAGGCGTCCAGCTTCTCGTCGTCAGCCACGGCGATCGCCTCGCGGCCGATCCGCACCAGGGCGCGCGCCCGCTCGTCGTAACGGGTGTCGTCAGGGGAAATGAACTCGCTCACCAGAAAATCCTTTCAGGGGTAGTGGCATTGCCGCCGCTTTCAACACTAGACCCTGAAAACTCCTCTTTGGCCCTGCGTGACATGCAATTACCGGCCCGTTCCCATAACAACTGTGCATGGCTCGGACGGCTACGATGGTGCCGTGCCCGAACTCAGCATCAACGCTCTGCGCGTCGTGCGCGCGGTGGCCGCGCACGGCTCCCTGAGCCGCGCGGCGCGCACCCTCGGCTACTCCCAGCCCGCCATCTCCCGCCAGGTCTCGGCCGCCGAGAAAGCCGCGGGGCAGCCCCTTTTCGTACGCGGCGCGCGCGGCGTCAGGACGACGCGCGCGGGGGAGCTCGTCGCCCGGTTCGCCACCGAGACCCTCGCCGGCCTTGACCGACTGGACGAACGGCTCGACGAGCTGACCTACGGACCCGAGGTGCGGGTCCGGGTGGGGGCCTTCCCCGCCGCGAACGCCGCTCTGCTCCCCTTCGCGCTGGCCAGGGCACTGGAGCAGCAGCCCAGGCTGACATTCGCGCTCACCGAGGCGTCCTCGCCGCAGCTCGTGCACCAGATCATCAGCAAGCGGCTGGACGTCGCGGTCGTGGCCTCCGGGCCCGGCCTGACGCAGCTGGCCCTGGAGGGGTTGCGGATCGCCCCGCTGCCGGGTGGCGAGCTGACGGTGGGCGTGCCAAGCGGGCACCCTCTCGCCGCGATGGAAGGCACCGTCCCGGTGCGTGAACTCGCCCACGCGTCATGGATCGTGGGCAAGGGTGCCCGTGACGAACCACAGTTCGGCGCCTGGCCCACGCTGACCGATCCGCTCATCGCCTTCCGCACGCGGACCTGGCACAGCCGCTTCGGACTCGTCGTCGCCGGTCTCGGAATCTGCGTCATTCCAGACATCCTCGCCCCGGTCGTCCCGGAGAACATTGCCCTGGTACGCGTGGACGACCCGAACTGGCTCGGACGGAGTATTCTTGCGGTCACCAGGAATGACGGGGTGGAAACACACGAAATCATTGTCCGGGCCCTGCGGGAACCCTTTGAGGGGGGCGAACCAAGTACGCCGGAAAGGGGCAACGGGGTTCTCCAGCGAAACCCAGGGGTGGTCTAACCGCTCTTATCAACGCGGTCAGGGGCGCCCCTCAAGGCACCCGACTTCATCGGACGAAGGAATCCTTCCGTGCTCGTCCAGTCAGTTTCCGGAGCCGTTCCTCGCTTGTTCTTCAACAAGGTTCCCGAGCGGAAAAGGACGAAGAACCGGGTGCACCTGGACCTATGGGCCGAGGATGTCGAAGCTGAGGCGGAACGGCTCACGCGCCTTGGTGCTAGCCGGAAAGCTCGAGTCCAGGACTGGGTGGTGATGGCCGATCCCGAGGGCAACGAGTTCGACATCTTGCCCGAAGAGTGAACCCTGCGCCCCCACAGTGCCTGCGCGGCAGTCGACTGGCAAGAGTCGAGTGATCTGCATTCTCGGGACTCTCGCCGCGCTGATCACTGTGCGTGGTCGCTGGGGGCGTAGCGGTTCCAACTTCCTCCGGCTTCCGTGAGGACCTGTGTGGTGGTCTTGTCGTGGAACCCCAACGCTTGAGCGATCACCGGCGCGGGGGCTTGGAGCACGAGCTGGCGCAGAGCCGCGGCCCGAACCGCCCTTCCCGGAATGCCAAGGTTGCGGATCAGCTCGGTGCGGATCTTCTCCAGGCCGTCGGCGGCGTGCAACTGCGCGATGGTCAGCACGGGCGTGCCTCCTGCGGGGCTCGCCTCACATTGTGCAGACACGGGTCCTGCACGCCTACCTCCGCTGGCGCAACGCCAACGCCCGCCACCGCGATGTCCTGGCCGCCGAACGCAAGGAGCGCGCCCACATCCGCAGCGAGAAAGGGATCCGCTGGGGCAGACGCCCCCTCGCCACCGCAGGCTGAACGATCCAACGAATCTACGCGGTCACAGCACTGGCGAGCAGGGAGTCACCGGGCAGGCGAACCGCTCGTGACCATGGACTCATGCGGGCGAGAGCATCTCCTGAAGGATGCGCTGCAGCTCGGTGCGGTCCCGCGGAGTGATCCTCGCCAGTCTGCGGTCGTACTCCGCCGCGAGGGCTGCAAGTGCACGATCCCGTGCCTCTGTGCCCTCAGCGGTTAGTACGAGCCGGTGACGCCGCAGGTCCGCGTCGTCGATCTCGCGCCGGATGAACCCCTTGGCGACGAGGTTGCGGACGTAGACCGTCACGCTCGCCTTGGGGAGCAGCAGTGCCGTCGCGATCTCGGCCGGGTACGGCGATGCCTCCACCTCGGCCAGGACGAAAAACTCCTTCGTCTCCAACCCGAGCTCGGCCAGCTCCCCCGTGCAGGCATCCATCACAACGCCCAGCAGCCGCTGGTTCAGCGTCCACAGCTGCGCCCCGTCAACTGACATGCGACCCCTCCGTCCATATGGTACAGTTTCGTATTAGCTTCAGATCGTACAATACATTGACTTGTACTGGACTCCTATGGAACAACAATCCCACGAAGGAAGCCAGGCATGCTTAAGCACCTCACGATCCCGCGCGGTCCCATCAACCTCGCCGCGGACCTCCACCTGCCCGACAACGCCGGCAGCAGCGCACCGCTGCGCGCCGTGGTGCTCTCCACCCCGGGCAGCAGCGTGAAGGAGCAGATCGGCGCCAATTACGCCTCCCGTCTCGCCGCCCGCGGCATCGCGGCGCTCGTCCTCGACCCCGCCCATCAGGGTCAGAGCGAGGGCGAGCCCCGCGACCTCGAAGACCCCTACCGCCGAGGTGAGGACATCTCCTACGCCATCGACGTGCTCACCACGACCCCCGGCATCGACCCGCAGCGCATCGGCGTCCTCGGCATCTGCGCCGGTGGCGGCTACACCGTGCACACCGCTCGCACGGACCACCGCATCAAGGCGGTCGGCACGGTCGTCCCCGTCAACATCGGCGCCGCGTTCCGCGGCTTCTCCCCCGACGGTCCGGCCGCAGCACTCGACGCCCTCGCGGACGCACGGACCGAAGAGGCCCGCTCCGGCGAGACGACCCGCGTGAACTGGCTGCCCGTCACCCTGGAGGACGCCGCAACAGCGGGCCTGACCGACATCGACACCACTCAAGCCGTCACCTACTACCGCACCGAGCGCGGCGGTAACAAACACTCCACGAACCGGCGCCTCTTGCGCAGCGACTCCCTCCTGCTGGGCTACGACGCCTTCCACCTGGCCGATCGGCTCATGACCCAGCCACTCCAGGTCATCCTCGCCGGACGCATCGGCAACACCGGCTCCTACGACACCGGCATGCAGCTGTGGAAGCTGGCCCCCAACCCCGTCGACCTCATGGTGATCGACGGTGCCGGCCACTACGAGATGTACGACGAACCCGAATACGTCGACGCTGCCGTCGAACGACTCACCAGCTTCTATGCGAACAACCTGTAAGGCATCCGAACCGGCGAACCTTCCCGGTCAGAGCACTAGATCTGTGACCCGCCCGCGGCTCTTGCTGCGCTGAACGAGCACCTCATGGCCGGTGGTTCGTCACGTACGTACACGCTGAGTGGGGACGGCCAAGGCCGCCGACCAAGGGGTGGTGCACCCGGACCAGCCTGTACCACCGGTGCACCAAACTGGTCCACGAGGTGCATAACGCGCCCGACGGGCCGTACAGCTATCAACAGCGAGCACTCGCAAAGAACGGTGCGTGTACCAGAGCAGACCACACCGGCACACGCACCGAACAATTCATTCCAACCTGAATTTAAACAGAGACGAAGACCTTATTTCCTTCTTCTTGTTCTCAGGATTATTCTCGTTCTGCTGACCTTTCGATGATCGCCCTAGACCAGCGCCGAGACTTACCGTACTTCTCAGCGATCCTGCGCTCGGAGAGCGGACTTCCAATACGCACACTCTCCCTGTACGCCTTGATGGCCTGTTGATCGACATCCAATGTTTCATTGGGCTTGTCCGTGTCAGCTTTGCCGTTGGTACGCACAAGCCACATGAGCATTTCGTAACATCCCACCAAAGCAACCGCTGGCCACGCGGCCACGATAGATCCGACGAGCCCGTTCTGCCACCCGTGAGCGACATTCGCCGCCAGGGTTGCCGTGATCCCCAACCACAGCAGCGTCCATGCCAAGGGAGGAGCCTTCACCCCTACCCCTGTCGAGTGCAGGATGGCCATCGACGCCGCGTAGACCAGGCCATCGATCGTCAAGGGGATCATGATCGCCGTGGCCCCGCTCTCTCCGTACTCGGTGACCACGGCGTATGCATGCCGGTAGGAGACGACAGCGGCGATGACGGCGACTCCGCAGACCACCAGCTTGGTGGTTCCGCGGATGAACAGATCGGTTCTCGGCTCTTCCTTGGTCTTGTCTTCCTCAGCCAGGTCCCACCTCGCTTCACTCTGTCTTCGACAGAGGAAGGGTCCTCAGCGCCAAGAATGTGCCAGGCCTCTGGGCAAAAATCGAGTCCGTTTCCCCAGACGCCTTGGGCGCCCACCGGTTCGTCTCTTAGGCGGGAAGAAAAACGACCTGCAATACAACACCGTTGGGTCCGCGCTCAGGCTTCACCAGCCAGCACGGTGAGCGACGAAACTTCGTTGCTTCTGAACCAGTGCTCCTGCGGACGCATCGGTGGCGTTGGCACCGCATTGGCGGTAGGTTGGGTACCGCATTTTCAGAGGGTTGCTACAGACGTATGCACTGTCATATGACAGGGTGACTGGTGAAGAGTCGGCAAGAACCATCCGCCACGAGAGGGGATGGGGCAACATGCTCTGGCATAAAAAGCTTCCTCTGACCATACGAAATGGCATCAGAGGGCATGTACCGACACTAGCCAAACTTTGAAGCGCGCTGCTAATGCGGTTAGGGTTCACGCCCTTCCGGGGTTCAAATCCCCGATCCTCCGCGCTCTGGCCTGGGGCCTCTCACATCGCGCGATGTGAGAGGCCCCAGGCCTTCTTTCTGCGCGCGCCCGCGGGCCGCGCCTCGGCCCAAGGGCGACTCGCCCGCCCCGGGCCTGGCGCGGGCGCGAAGCGCGACGGGCACGAGCGGTTCATCCGCCAGCAGGTCGCTCAGGAGCCCCCGGGGCCCGGTCGACGTTCGCGTCCCTCCACGAGGCCGGCGGAGACGGCGGCGTCGGGTGCCACCGGAGTCTCACGCACGGCGCTGAGCACGGCTGGCGGGCCAGGTGCCGGAAAACCCATGACGCCGTCGGCAAGGCCCGGCCCGACGGGTCCGCCAAGGCCGATCCCCGCGGACCGGACCGTGTGCGTGCGGCCGTCAGCGGCGTCCGCCGTGCGTGCGCGGGTCGAACGAGCCGGGGACGTCGGCGTTGGTGTCATCGGCTGCGGAAAGGCCGTGGAGGGTGCGGACCACCCCGTCGGCGGACTGCCTCTGCGCCACGGCAACGTAGTCGAGGAGCTGCCAGAGGATCTTCTCCGCCTCGCCCAGGGTCTCCTGCATCCGCTTCGAGTACTCCCCCTCGACCCCCCAGGGCGCCTCCTCGAAGGACGTGATCGCGTCGCGCGCTTCGGCCACCACCTCGTCCGTGAAGTCGGCGGCCTCGTAGACGAGCTTGCTGTGCCGCCCGATCCCGTCTACGTCGACGGAGAGCCGGTCATGTGATGCGGACATCGTTCTCCTCCTGTTCGCTGTCTGATGGCTGCGGTCGGACCGTCACTCCAGGTCGCGTGGGGAGAAGCCCAGTGTGCGCAGGGCCTCCTCGACGTCCATCTCGCCGCGCAGCACGGCGGACGCGTCGACGCCTTCGGGGGAGGCGAAGTCGTACGCCTGCACGGCCCGCTCCGCCATCCGCCGCTGGGCGCGGGCGATTACCTCGACGATCGTCGCCGACAGCTCGGCGGCGGCCATGCCCTGGTACCCGTCGGTGTGGAACACGAGCCCGGCGAGGTCACCGGTCGCGTCGACCTTCGCGGTCACCAGCCGGTTCCTGGACGTGACCTCCTCGGTCTCCGACTCCAGACCCTCGCCCGCCTCGATGAGCTCCCTCAGCGTCGTATCGAGCCGCCGCAGTTCGGCTTCCATCTGCTCCAGTATCTGTGAACTCATGCCGTCAGGATCTCCTTCAAGGTTTTACTCAGGTCGTTCACGGCAGGGGCGGCCCCTGGAAGCGCCCTGCCGACGGCACTTCGGACGGCGGCCGGAGCCACCCGGCCCCGCTGTTCCGCGGCGGCGCCCCGGACACCCGCCGAGCACCGCCGACGCGACCGCCCCGGGGTCAGGGAAAACCGACACGCCGGAAATGCGGTCTCGGTCACACAGCCCAGCGCGACAAAGGACACCACACCGGCACGCCTTCCGAATGGGACGAAGAACTCCGTTCGCGGTCGGTTCCCACCCGGCTTCCCGAATGGGCGGTGCCGCCCCGACCCGGGAGGGCGGACGCGCGCCCGGGCCGGCCCCGGCCAGCGATCCCGGTAGCTGCGATCAGTCCGGATCCCGGCAGGGGGCCCTCCCCCGGCGACGCACACCGGAAAAAGAAACAGGAAAGCAATCACGATAAACAGAAAAGGGGACGAAGGAAGGGGACGCGCCGTGCGGGACCGGGCCGCCCCAGCGAATCATTCCCCTCCTCCCGACACAACAGGTACCGCATCGGCCGAGGAGAATGCAACCCGCGGAGTCGTGACTATACATAGGAGACACCCCCCTCCGCATTCGGCATCCGATCGGAAAAAACCGGAAACACAGGCGCAACAAAATCCTGCTGCCACCCCTGCGGAACACCTCGAAACCAGGGGGCGGCTTCCACGCCTCTGCGCACTGATGCTACCTTTACCCTCACTTCAGATGCGTGTGATGGGGAAAGGGTTCGGGAATGCTGTTTGACCCCCAGAAAATGGGTGACTCAGCACACGATTTCGTCAAAGTGGTGCTGGGCATCGACCTTCCCCGGGCCAGCGCACCGGCCATGCGCGCCGCTTCGGAGGTCTACGACCTCCTCGACAAGCAACTGCACGAGCTCTCCGACGTCATGGACACGACACGCACCAACGTTCGGAGGCACTTCGGCGGAGCGGCCTCCGACTACTACAACCGCTCCCTGGCCGCCTTCACCAGCGGCGACAGGGACTACATCGGCAACGCGGCGAGCACGAGCCGCATGCTCTCGGCCGAGCTGCGCAAAGCGGCGGCGAACGTCGACTACATGGTGGCGATGGTCTGGGTCCAGGTGGCCCAGCTCATCGCCGAGATCACCTGGGCCATCGCGGCGGCCAAGTTCACCTTCGGCGCCTCCCTGAAGTGGATCCCCGTCTTCAAGGCGATCCGGAGCCTGGCCATCCGGCGGCTCATCGCCTGGTTCCTCGTCACCGTTCCCAGCCACCAGGTCGTCAGCCAGGTCTTCGCGAGCTTCGGCGCGCTGATCCAGCGCGTCCAGATCGCCAACGGCGACCGGGATGTGGTCGACAAGCGCTTGGTGCACGACGCGCACGTGGGGGCCGTGATCGAGGGGTTCGTCTCCGCCGGCGTCTCCGGGGGCGTCGGGGCGTTCGTCAACAGCGGTTTCGCGAAGGCCTTCGCGCGCGACATCGACGACCTGCGCGGCCTACCGGGCCCCGTGCCCCCGCCGCCGGTCAGGAACGGCGTGCCGGACCCCGCTCCCCCGCCGGGCACGCTCAACGACGACCTCGCCGACCTCTTCACCCGCCACCGGGACGAGATGCTGGTCCCGTTCCACCCCAACTCCCCCACCGGGGCACGCTCCTGGGACAACACGGTCGAACAGAACGTGTTCCGCACGGAGATGGCGGACGTGTTCCAGCGCTCCTTCGCCGAACGCGTCGGCGTCGACCAGGCGCGGCAGCTGGGCGACGACTACGCCGACGCCCTGATCCGCTCGTGGGGCGGCCCCGACCTGGGTTCCCAGCTCTCCCAGACGATCGGCGACAGGCTGCCCCCGCCCCTGCGCGAGCACCTGTCCGACGTCCCGCACAACCTCGCCGGGTCGCTGCACCAGAGTGCGCAGGGGTTCCTGCCCTACGTGCGGGGTCTGGGACTGGGCGCGGGGGCCGGGGCCGCGGAGGGCTCCCTCAGCGAGGGCCTGGGCAGCCTCGCCAGCGGCCAGGGGTTCGTCGTCACCCCCTGGTCCGCCACGTCCGGCGCGACCCTGAACACGACCCACCAGCTAACCACCGACTCGGCGCTGGAGGGCATCAACGCGCTCCTCGGCCCCGGCGGCACCCTCCTTCCCCCCGATCTCCCCCCGCCCCCGGAGCCGGAGCGGCCCGCCCGGACCGAGGAGGACCCGGCGCGGGGCGAGGCTCCCGCGGCGTGGCCCGCCACCGGCGACGACGGCGGAAGGCCGACGTCCGCCGGCGGTCCCGACGCCCCCGATACCACCGTCGTACCGCCCGTCACCGTCGATGGGCCCGCCCCCGTACGGGACGACGGAGACGGATCGCGCGGCGGCCGGGACGGGTCCCCGGCGAGCGGCACGGACGCGCACCGCCCCGGCGGTTCCCCGGCCGCCGGAGACCAGGGCGCCCCTGCGGCCCGGAGGAAGCAGGACCACGACCCGGACGGGGCCGACGGCGCGGACGCGCGCGAGCCCGGAAACCCTCCCGAGCGGGTTGCCGGAACACCGGAGACCCCGGCCGTCCGGGCCCCCCGGGACCAGGGCCCCGACGGGGCGGACCACACCGACGCGTACCGCCCCGGAACCGCCCTCGGCCCGCTCACCGATGACCAGGACGCCCCGGCCGCCGGGGCTTCCCGGGACCGGGCCCCGGTCCCCCCGAGCGAGGAGGGCGCCGAGGTCCCCCCGCCGTCCCCGACCGCCGCGACGCCCCCGACCGGCGCCGACCGCGCCGCAGCGCCGCAGGGCACGGCTCCCCCCGGCCGCCCGCCGGGCGAGGCGGGCCAGCCGTCCCGCCCGGGAGCGCAGGAGACGACGCGGTCCGGTCCGGAACCGGCCCCCGCCGGAGAGACCGGTCCCGAGCGGAACGACTCCCCCTCCCCCTTCACCGCGGAGTCCCCCGCCCCGGCCGGCATCCGGGAGGCCGCGGCCCCGCCGACGGAGAGCGCGTCCGTCCCGGGCGGCCCGGCCCCCTCCGCAGCCGACCGGTCGGGGACGGACGCGCCTCCCGCGCCGCCGGCGGACACCCCCTCCACCACGGACCGGGGCGGGAGCGCGCCCCCGTACTCGTTCGGCGCCTCGCTGAACCCCGCCGACGGCGCCCCGGGCCTCCAGGACGAGGCCGACGACAACTCCTCCCTCGGCGACACGGACTCCGACACGTCGAGCCTGGACACCGCGTGGTCGGACGCCGAGGACGCACCGCCTGTCGGGGCCGACGCCCCTCACTCGGCCGTGAAGGACACGAAGGCCCCGGAGGGCGTTCCCGGCATCCCGGACGCGGTCCCCAGGTCCGGCTTCCTGGCCTTCCCCGTGACCGAGAGCGGTCCGGCGGGGCCCGCTCCCACCGTTTCCGCCCCCTCGGAGGGACCGGCCCCGGCGGCCGTGCGCACCGACCCGCAGACGCCCCCGCCCGGCGCGACCGAGCCCTCGGCGGACCGCCACGACGCCGCCCGGAGCACCGGGGACGCCGACACGGCCGAGCGGTCCGGAACCGGACATGACACCGTCTTCGGACAGGGCGGCGACGGTGCCCCTCCGGCCCGTTCCGGCACCGGGCCCACGCCGTCCGAGGAGGACGCGCCCGAGGCCGCGCACCCGGAGACGGACAGCGTCGAGGCGGTCCCCGCCGCCGACCCCGCGGACGCACGCGCCGAACGCGCCGCGGACCTGGTCGCGCAGGCCCGACGGCACCTGGACGACGGGGACGTCGCGCGGGCGCGTGCGGTGGGCGCGGACATCCAGAACCTGCTCGCCCCGCGGCCCGACGACGGCGCCCCGCAGAACCCCTCCGTACGCAGGGCCCGCGCCCTGGCACTCGGGCTGGTCTTCACCCTGTCCGACCCGGCGAACCTGCGGGTTCCCGCCGCCCCGGACGCCTTCCCGGCGGACAAGGCCGAGGACGCCGCCACACTCCTGGGGGGCGTCGAACGCAACCTCCGGGACCGCCACGACCCGGCGCGCGCACGGCTCTGGCTCCCGGGCGGCAGCCTGACCACGCAGTACGTCCGCGACACCCTGCCCGCCGCCCCTCCGGCGAGCGTGACGGAGAACAGCGGGGCGCCGGTGCGGGGTACCGGGGACGTCCCGCCCCCGGCCGAGGCCACGACGCCCGGCACCGCCGATGGCGCGCCGGTCCCCACGCACAGCGCGGACACGGACGCGTCTTCGGCACCGCCCGCCGCCGGACCCGAGCGCGCGGCGGACAGCGGCTCCCACACCCCCGGAGAGACGCGCACCGGCCCCACCGATTCCGGGATCGACCCGAGGGACGACGCCCGCGCCGCCTCGGTCCTGGACCGCCTGCCCGAACTCACCCGGGCCCTCGCCGACAAGGACGTTCCCAGGGCGCGGGCGCTGGGAGCCGAGTTCTGGAGGCTGCTGCGGCCGGTCGGCGGCCCGGCCCCGGAGAACCGCTCCATCCGCGAGGCGCGCACGCTCGCGCAGGCGCTGGTGTACGTCGTCTCCGACCCGTCGGACAGGCGCGTCCCGCTGAGCGGCGGGTCCGCCCCTCCCGAACGCGTCCGGGACGCCGAGGTCCTGGCCCGCGGCATCGGCCGCCAGCTCCGGGACCGCCACGACCCGGTCCGCGCGCGGCTCTGGCTGCCCGGCGGGCGGCTCACGACGGACTACGTCCGCTACGCGATGCAGGACCCCGCGGACCGGGGCCCCTTCCCCTACGGCGCACCGGACACGGTGAAGACCGTCAACACGGCGCTGGTGGACGGCGACGGAGGCGCACCGGCCTCGGGAGGACGATCCGGGGAGTCGTCGGCGCCGGACCTGACCGAGGGTGTCGGATCGCGTGCGACGGAGGGGGACACCGAGGGCCCGCCGACCCCGCTCTCCCCCTCCGAGGCCGAAAGCGTGGCGGCGCGGGCCCGCGAGACGGCGGGAAACGCCCTGGGGCTGGCACGTGCGGCGGCGGACCGGGTGTCCGCGGCGGCCCGGACGGCGGTCGACGCCGCCACCGGGACCGCGGACGCCGTGACCGCCGTCGAACAGGCCGCACGGGCACGCGAGGAGACCGCCCGCGCGGCCGGAGCGGCACGGGACGCGGCGCGTCTGACCGTCGAGGCCGCACGCGGGACGTCCGCCGCCCTCGACCGTGCCGAGCAGGCGGTCCGGGGGACGGCTCCGGGCACGGACGCCCACCGCGCCGCCGCCGACGCCGAGGCCGCCGTCCGCGCCCGCCACGAGGAGACGGTGCGTCTGCGGGACGGGGCGGAGCGCTACGCGCGGGACGCCGACGCCGCGCTCCGCGGCGCCGCCGCGACCGCGGACGACGCCCTGACCGCAGTCTCCCGTCGCGTCGCCGGGGAAGCCGAGCGGACCGCGGCCGCGGCGGAGCGGGCCGCCACCGGAGCCTCCAACGCCCTGCGCGTCACGCGCGAGGCCGCGGACCGGGCCGCGCGGGCGGCGCGGGACGCGGCCGACACGGACGACACCGCGTCCGCCGTCACCGCGGCGGAACAGGCCGTCCGGGAACGGGACACCGCCGCCAACGGAGCCGGATCGGTGCGGCTGGCCGCGGACCAGGCGGAGGGGTTCGCCGGTCGGACCGCCGCGTCGGTCGCGCTGGCCGAGCGGATCGCCCGGGCGGCCGCCCCCGGCACGGACGCCCACCGCACCGCCACGGGCGACGAGGCGACCGTCCGGTCCGGCCGCGACCGGGCGGACCGGCAGCGGACCGAGGCCCGGGCGCGCGTGGAGGAGGCCGCCACCGCACGCCACGACTCGACCACCGCGGCCGTCGAATCCCTCACCGCGGCCGCGCACCGCGCGGCGTCCGACTCCGCCGGTACCCGGATGGCGGCCGACGACGCCTACCGGCGTTCCGGGATCGCGCGGAACCGGCTCGCGCGGGCGGAGGACGCCGTCCGGGCCGCGGCCCTGGCCGACACCGCGCGCCCCCGCCGGTCGCAGGAGTCCCGGGACGCGGCCCGGCGCCTCGCCGACGCCGTCGGTGAGGCGCGGGAGGCCGCGGACGCCGCGCTGCGGGCGCGTACCGGCGCGGAGGCCTTCGCCGGGTCTGCGCGCGTCGCCGACACCACCGCCGCACTGGACTCCCTGGGCCGGATGTCCGCCGCGCTGCGCTCAGCCCCGGACAGCGCCCATCCGGCGGCCGCGCGGGTCGAGACGGACCTACGGCGGACGGACGCACTGGTGGGAGGCGCCCGCGACCTGCTCGGACGCACCGCGCAGGACCTCGCCGACGCCCGGCGCCACGCGCAGGACACCGTGCTCTCGGCCGACCGCGCCCAGGCGCTGCTCCCCCGAGACCTCCCGTCGGCGTCCCGCCTGCGCGAGAAGACGGACGCCCGGTACGACCTGGACTACCTCGTCACCTCGCGGCTGAGCGGTCCCGACCGCCTGTTCACCAGGGCGGTCCACCAAGCGGTCGCGGGCATCGTCGGACAGCGGATCACCGACCCGCCGCCCGACCTCCCTCGGCTGGTCGACGCGGCCCTGGACCGGGTGGCGCACGAACACGGCATGTCCGCCTTTTTCGCGCCCGGGGGCCGGGAGATCACCGTCACCGACCCCGGGACGGACGGCGCCGCCCCCAGGTCCTGGACCGTCCGGGTCTCGCTGGCGTCCGAGGACCCCGCCGGGTACCGGCACCTGGACGTCAAGCACCGGAAGTCGGGAGCGCCCCTGGAGTCCCGGGAGGAGGAGCGCAGCCGCTCCGCCACCACCGGGGGCTCATCGTCCTACGACCCGCGCCGTATCCTCGCGGCGCGTTTCACGGGAAGCCCGCTGCTGCTCGGCGACGTCACCGGGTCCGCGGCGGGACCGTGGGTGACGGCCGGCGGCAGCTTCTCCCGCGGGCAGCGCGCGGCGTCCCACGGCGGGACGACCACCGCCGCCTCCAAGATCGAGTACACGACCTTCGCCAAGCCCGAGTTCTACGCCAACGACCTACGGGTGTGGGCCGAGGTGACCGCGCGGCCGGAAGGGGCCGGGACGGCACCCGCCGCGGGCGAAACCAGCGGGAGGGACACCGGTGAGGCCCCTCCGCCCGCCGTGGACCTCCCCGTTGGCTCCTCGGTGATCCGTGACGGCATGGTCTTCACCCTGGCCGGCGAGGTCCAGGGGCGGCCCGACGGGATGCCGGGGCACATCGACCTCTCCCCGGGCGCCGGGGAAGGGGAAGGCCCCGGGCGCCGGCCCCGCAACCTCGGCCCGACGGGCGGCCTGCCCATCGCCGTCCACAGCGTCACACCGAGCGCTCCGGCCGGGAGAGGACCCGCGCACACCGACCTGGGCTCCTGGGTCGCCGACTACCTGGTGTCCGACACCTATCGGCTGAACAGGGAGGCGACCAGCGCGAACGCCGCGGTCCAGTGGATGAAGGACCTCACCGGGCCGGGCACCGGCCAGGACATCGCGCGGTGGCAGCACGAGATCCGGCACGTCCTCGACAACGACTCCTTCCAGGAGTACCTCCCCCATCTGGACCGGGGGCCGGTCACCGTGAGCGCCTCCCACCCCCGCCTGGGCGAAGTGATGATGGAGTTCTCGGCGAGGCCGCGCGACTACCGGATCAAGGACCACAGCCCGCTGATCGACGACGCGACCTTCAAGGAGAGCGTCAAGGACGGCACCAGCCTCGCCCAGAGCCGCAACACGAGCTTCACCCTGACGGGGGGAACCGGTTTCGGCCTGGTGGCCGAACTCCCCTCCGGCGGCACGCTCCGTATCAACGCCCCCCATGTGGAGGCCACCTGGTGGCAGTCCCTCCACTCCGAGAGCCACAACGCCTCCGGTTCGGGCGAGCACCGGTCCCTCAGCCGCTACGTCTCCTCCACGGAGAGGTTCGCCGCCTACCAGGCCTCCCACGACCTGTTCGTTCACGTCCAGGGCGAGGCCGCGCCCCACCACTTCACCGTCACCGGTGTGGAGCTGCTCCCCGGCGAGACCGCGGGCCAGCTGGACCGGGCGGCACGGGGCGAGGAACCTACCGACGACGGGAGCGAGGCCGAGCGGCGCCCGCCCTTCCCGCACCTGGACACCGACAACCCCGTCCACTTCCGGGGGTCCCACTTCCTCGGCCTGGAGTGGAGCGGCCCCGCCCCCGGCGGCGGGAGCGACGGTGAGCAGGCGGCCGACCGGGGCTCCGGCGGGACCGGGGACGGCAGGGACGCCGACGGCCCCGGGGGAACCGAGGGCCCGGACACCTCCGGGGAGTCGACGCCGCCGGTCACGTCGGACGACCGGCGCGGCGTCCTGGACCGGTACCTGGACGACGTGCTGGCCGGTATCGCGCGGGAGCGCCCGGGACTGGTCATACCCGAGCTGGCCCGCGACCGGGACACCTACGCCCGCAGGCCCGGACGGGAGGAAGCCTCCTACTTCGAGCGTTCGTTCCGTGAGCGCTGGGGGTTCCGCCGCTCCTACGACACCGCCTACAAGAACACGATGCTGGTGCGGGACACCCTCCAGAGCACCCTGGGAAAGGACGACCTCGAAAGACTCGCCCGCCCCGGGGAGGGCCTGCCCGTCCGGCTCCGGGAGTCGGCGACGGTGGACCCGACCCTGATGGCGAAGCTGAAGGAGTTCTTCCGCCCGAACACGGTCACCGTCCGGCTGCACGCGGAGTTTGGACGGCTGTCCCATGACGGGAAGAGCACCGTCGAGACGGGCCTTCGGGTGCGCGGCACCGCTTCGGCCTCCACCGAGTCCGCGACCGGAAGCGCGTTCACCCTCGCCGCCTCCGCGGGTGCGGGCATGGTGCGCTCGGCCGAGGGCGACGCCCGCGGGTTCGCCCGGCTGCTCGGCGGGTTCATGGCCTCGGCGGGCTGGAACCGGGTCGACCACTTCGACGCGGCGTACGGCCTGGAGCACAAGTCCGACGCCCGCCTGTTCTTCCCCCAGGGCTCGGACCGGTGGAGCGGCGAGGTGGTCCTCAGCGCCCGCCTGCACGACCACGACGCCGAGGAGCAGGCCGGCAGCACCAGCCGGGGGACGGACCTGCTGGACCGGCCCATCAAGGCCACCTACTCCGTGGTCACGGCCACCACCGTCGGCGACAACCTGGTCTCCGCGCGGCCGGATCCGGACAGGGCCGACCGGGAGCGGTCGGGACTGACCCCCGAAGAGGCGCGGGAGATGCTCGACCCCCGCCCGGGACGCCGCGATTCCCCCGAAGAGGACGCCCCGGGCACCGAGGACGGGACCGGGACCGCACCGGCAGAAGAGGCCTCGCGGACCTCCGGAGCGGAGGGGGAGGCCCCCGCCGACCCGCCGACCGACAACACGCGTGTCCTGCTGGACCACGGCGCGATCATCGAGCACGTCAACCCCCTGCTCCGGGAGGCGGGCGACACGGGGCCGGGCCGCAACCTCCTGCGCCGCACTCTCGACGTGTTCTCCCGTCCGCGCCGGTTCTGGTCGGACGGGGGGCGGATGAAGCTCTCCTCCTTCCTGGACGGCGTCGGCGGATCGACCCTCCTCTCCAACCTCATGTCCCCCACCGCGGTGGCCTCCGATCCCGCGTCCTTCGCGGAATCGGGCCGCCGCAGGCGGATCGAGATGCGGGGCACCTGGTTGTCCCCCAACGACATGCGGGCCACCGGGGTCACCAAGGTCACGGTCGGTGAGATCACCGACCTGAGGCTGACCAAGGCACAGGTCACCGTCCAGTCCGAGACGTCGTCGACGGCGTCCGCCGCCGTCACCAGGATCAGCGGCTTCTTCGCCCGGTTCACGGGCTTCGCCGGTGGGACCACCAACTCCATCGAGGAGGGCGGGGCCGCATCCGGCGTCGACCGGTCCACCGCCGACGGCATCATCCCCATAGCCGGCCCCTCCCACAACAGGAGCTTCTTCCGCCGCGGCGAGACCACGGACTCCGGGGTCTCCTCCGCCTCGGGGCTCCTCCTGCTGCCCAAGGCGGCGGCCGTCTACGCCTTCACCGCCGCGGGCGCGATCGCGCAGGCGTGGGAGTTCAAGAAGCACCGCGGCCTCAACCTCCCCAACTGGTGGACCCACAGGTACGCCGGGTGGAAGGCCCGGGTCGACGACCTCGTCTCGGGCTACATCACCGCCCGCGACGCCGAACAGGCCGGCATCATCACCGACGCCGTGACCCACGGAGACGACGGCGCACCCGAACCCTCGACCCAGACCAACCCCACACCACCGCCCCACGCCCGCGTCCGCGCCGGATTCGACAGCGCGGGCAGGCAGGCCCTCCCCGTCGACCCCACCCGCGCCGTGGACGCGTTGGAGACGAGGCTGCGCACCCACGGGCTCACCCTCAGCCGCGGGGGCAAGGAGCGCCTGCTCGTGACCCTCTCCGAGCAATTGGGGACCGCGACGGACGCGCTCCCGCCGATCCCCGTCAACGTCGTGTCGACGGACCGCAACGCCCACTTCTCCAAGCCCGCACGGGTCCTGGTGGAGTTGGACAGGGCCAACCCCCGGGTCGACTACGTCACCTCGGCCGCCGCCACCGTAGAGACCCACTCCTGGCAGGCCGAGCACTCGCACCAGGACTCCCGGCAGACCTCGCACACCACGGGCCTGGGCTTCGTCCCCTGGCAACCCAGCGGCATGAACGGCGGCAGTGACCGGCCGCCGGACAGCAGCCTCCTCTTCGCCTCGCCCGCCGCGGGGGCCAGTGGAACCCGGAACGCGTCCGAGGGGTTGTCCTCGTCATCGGAGACCACCCACACCATCGTGATGGAGTCCTCCGGCCCCTACGTGAAGATGACGGAGGACGCGTCCCTGACCCTGACCATCGAGGTCGACGGCGACGGGCTCGTGCCCACCGCGGGGGTCAGGCGGGGAGAGAGGGCGCCGTACCTGGAGTACAAGTCGCTGGTCGTGGAGACGGCGACGGTGGACGGAGGACGGGTACGCACCTTCCACCTGGGTTCGTCGCTGGACTTCACCCCGCCGGCGGCGCCCGCCGCACCGCTGGACACGGTGCCCGCGCCTCCCACCGCCGGCCCCCGCGCGGGCGACACCCTCGCGGGCGCGGTCACCACCGCCACCGGGGAGCTCGCCCCGCCGCCGGACGCGCTGCGCGACGCCGTCATCATGCCCACCGCCGTCCACGGCCCCGACCTGCGCGACACCGCGCTGCGGACCGTCGCCGCGTCGCTCGGCTGGGAGCCCCCGGCCGCCCCCGACTTCGGAGGCGACCCGACCGCTGAGCAACTCGACCAACTCCGCGCCCACCACGCCCGCGCCACCGACGACGCCCGCCGCCACATCGCCGACCACCTCGGACTCGACCCCCGCTACACCCCCATCGACAACTCCCTCAACCCCGTGGCCCTCAAGGGCCTCCTCTCGCACAACCTCGGCCGCCCCTCCGGTACCGACATCCTGCGGATCGGGCGCACCCAGTGGCGTGTCGCCGCCACCCCCGACTTCACCGGCGCCCGTATCGTCACCGCGCGCCCCGACGCCCGGCTCGTCCACAAGGAGGCCGAAGGACGGAGCGTCTCCCACAGCCGCTCCCAGGGCGGCGGAACCACCGCCACCACGGCCTTCCGGCCCACCGGCCACCACACCGTGGACCCCGACGACAGCGACCGCGCCGCCTACCTCACCGGCTCCGGAGAGGCCACGGCCCGCACCATCACCGGTGACTCGCCCACGGGCGACGGCCTGGCCAGCGGAGAGCCCTCCGACATGGAGCGCCAACGGCTCGGCACCGCCTACCTGGTGGAGTTCGACACCACCTGGACCACCGGCGCCCGAACCGACGAGAAGACGTTCTTCGGTGGCACCGCCCCCCGGCAGTTCACCTCCCACCACACCAACAGGACCAGTGCCTGGATCTCCCGGAGCGACGCCGTCGCCCTGGGCGTCCTCACCCCCGGACAGGCCGACGCCGCCGAAGCGCCCATCACCGCCGAGTACGACGCCGCCAAGGCCATGGCCGACGCCGAGGCCGCCTACACCGAGCAGCGCGCCAAACTCCCCGCGCTGGTCAAGGCCTACCTCGACGCGCACGAGGCCCACGCCGCCGACCCCACACCCGCGAACCGCGCGGCCCTCGACGACGCCCGCAGCGCCTACGGAACCCAGGACACCGCCTACCGCACCGCCCTGGGCGCCTACAACGACGCCGTCGCCGCCTGGACCACCGCGACCAACGCCACCGCCGCACACCTCGCCGGCATCACCCCGCCCGACGCCCCGCCGCCGGCTCCGGCCCGCCCCACCTCCAGCGCACCGCTGGGGGACCAGCTCCGCCCGGTGTTCGGCCTCACTCCCCGGGAGGCCCCGGCAGCGCCCGACGGAAGCGGCACGACGACGGAACCGGGCCCGCGCGCCACGGCCCCCGCGGCCGAGCCGACCGACCCGGGAAACACCTCCCGCACGACCGTTCTCGCCGTGACCGACAGCACCGGAGAGGTGCGGGGCCCGGACGGGGACGGCACCGGCATGAGCGGCGCCGACCTCGACTCCCTCGCCCGCGGACTGGGACTGGCCGGCACCGACGGCACGGAGCCGGCCCCAGCGGAGGCGCCCGGCCCCGCGACCGGCGCGCCCCCGGGCGACCGGACGGAGCGGGAGCCGGGGGCGCACCCCGCGGCGGACTCGCTCCTGGACGTGTTCCACAACGCCCTCAACACGCAGACCCCGCCCGTCCTGAGTGGACCAGTGACCGGGGAGGAGTCCTCGTGACCACCGGTGACTCCCTTGACAACCTGAAGAGCAGTCACAAGACGTGGAAGAAGTTCTGGAACGCGGGCGAGACGTTCCGGGTTGACCAGCTCGTCATGGTCACTTCGAACAGTCTCTCGGCCACCAAGCGCCGCAGTATCGAGACCTACTGCAAGACCCACAAGCTCCCAACCTTCCAAGTCTCGAACGGTCGCTTTTATTGGCCTGGCAGGAACAGGAATAAGTTCCGCGCTATTTGCCGTAGGACTCGCTCCGAGTGGTCCGCCGGACCGACTGACGAGTTGGTGCGTGATAGCGGGTGAGGCATGGTGGCCCCGCTCGTGGCACTGGCCAGGTGTTCACGGTGCGGTCGGAGACCAGTCCGGCGATGGCCCGATAGGTGGCCGGGAGGTTCTCGCGCCGGTGGGTCCAGCGCACCAGTTGCTTCCAGCGTTTGTGGTCGGCCAGGGCGTGTTCGACGGTGATGCGGTCCGAGGAGTGCGCGTGGCGGTGGCGTTTCCACCGTTCGTGGAACTCGGGCAGAGCACTCTTGTTCGGTTTGCGCGGTGGGGTGATGGCCTTTCCCGGGTGGTCGCGTCGCAGACCGAGGTAGCCGTCGTCCAGCAGGACCTCCACGTCGGGGAAATGCCTGAAGCAGGAGTCGATGCCCGCGGTGCGTACCGCGGTGGCGTCGTGCATCCTCCCGGGGCGCATCGCGTCGGTCCACAACGTGCGCCCTTGGTGGTCGGCGACGATGGTGGCCTTCATCGTGTTTCTGTTTCTTCTTTCCCGAGACGAACGCCCGTCGCCCGCCCCGGCCCGCCCGGGGCCTGCGCACCTGGACCTCGGTGGCGTCCAACCGCAGTTCGACGCCTTCGGCGTGGGCGTGGGCGAAGACGTCCTCCAAGGTGCGCAGACGCACCCCCGCACGGTTCGGGACCGCGCATCCGCGCTCGGCCAACAGGGCACGGATCTGACCCACGGCCCGGGTGACGGTGGAGCGGTCCACTCCGAACAGCAGGCCCAGGACCGCGTGCGGCAGGTCGTGGCGCAGGTGGATCAGGGTGGCCACCAGCCGATCGACGAAGACCAGGCGGTGTCGGGCACCCGCCCCGGCGGCCCGTTTCCTCGTCCCGCCCCGGGTCCGGTGCCGGTGGTCCTCCACGGCCCTCTCCCAGGGGTGGGCCAGCTCCTCGACGAGCGCGGCCAGGTGGTGCCGGGAGATGCCGGTGAACCAGTGGTGGGACAGGACCGCGCGGTTGAGCTCGATCGCCACGGCTTGAGCATGCCATGACTCTCCGGCGGAGCCTCACCCGCTATCACGCACCAACTCGTAAGTCGCCTTTGGCCCTGCGGTCCGGGGCGCCAGCGCTGACGGACGGACTGCCGTCACCCGGCGTACTCCTCCTGCGAGGCGTCCCACAGAGCCCCGCAGGAGTCACAGCACAGGTAGTGGAGCTGGCCGCCGTACTCCCGGACGAGGCCGTTCTCCTCGGCCTCGGTCTTGACGACCATGGTGCCGCACATGACGGGGCACTCCGCGACCTCGGTCGGAACGAGAGCGGCGTGGTCGGTGGCTGGTTCGTGGCTGTGGCCGTGGTGCGGCTTGCCAGAGGGTTCCATGCCCGTCTTCCTTCGCGGAATCGGCGACGGGTACTTCGTCGGACGGGTGCGCCCCATCTTGGATAAATACCCCTAGGGGATATATTGGATGGAACTGTAGGCCTCTTGGAGGCGCGGTGCAAGGGGTGTCCCTCGTTGCCACTGTGATGGGTGCGACCGCTTGACTGTTTGGGTAATCTCGCATTCGTGCCCACCGCCGTCCCGAAAGCAGCGCCGCGTCTCTGGACCAGAGTCGTGCTCGTCGTGCTGCTCGCGTTCGGCGTAGCGGCCCTCTCCCTGTGCCACACCGAAGCGGTTCCGCACGGGAGCACCGTTGCCCCGGTGGCCGCCTCCAGCCACGGCGGTGAGGAGACGACCTCCTCCGCCGCCTCCGCCGCGCACGACCACGAGGAGCACTGCGACGAGGCCGGATCCGTGCTGGTCGACCAGCGCAACGGATCGCTCTCGGCCTCCGTCCTGCTGGGAATGGGCGTCTTCGCCTTCGTCGGCCTGCCCGTCCCCGCGCCGACTTCGCGCCCTCTTCCGCGGTCAGCGCGACGGCACCGCACCCTCCCCCTCGGCGGCACCAGGGCACTTGTGTCCCTGTGCGTGCGCCGGGTGTAGAACGCCCGGCCCACCTCCACCGGCGCGCACACGTGTGCCCTCTCAGCGCACACGTCCGTGAGACGGCCAGCCGCACCGGTTGAGCCCGGTCCTGTCTGAGCCCTGCGGCTGATTCGGCGACCGCTTGCCGCGTCCTTTTCCACCACCCTCGCGTGCAGCGTCCGCACCCGTGCGTGCCCCTGGCGCCTGCGCGCTTCACGGGTGACCCCTCAGTACACGCTTTCCCCGGCCATGCCCCGAGGTGTGGCCTCTGACGACGAGGTCCGTATGAAGAACGAGCACCGTACGAGTGCCGTAAGCCGGATGTTCACCACCGCGGCCTTCGTGGCCGCTGGCGGTCTGCTGCTGCCCACCGCCGTGGCGCACGCGGAGCCCGAACCCACCAAGGAGGAGGTCGAGGAGCGGGTCGAGGAACTGCTCCAAGAGTCCAGCACGCTCGTCCAGGAGTACAACGAGGCCCAAGAGCAGTACGACGCGGCCGAGACACAGGTCGAGGACCTCGACGAGCAGATCGGGTCCGAGGAGGAGCGCTTCGAGGAGCTGCGCACGAAGGTCGCGGAGCTGGCGAACACCAGCTACCAGTCCAACGACCCCGAATCAGTGGCCACGGCGCTGTTCGTCGACGACCCGTCCGAGATCTTCGAGCAGTCCGCCGACCTGTCCTACCTCTCGGAGTCGCGCCGAAGAGAGCTGGAGGCCTTCGCCGAGAGCGACGCGCGCCTGATCGCCCTCAAAGACGAGGCGGACAAGGCCTACGACGAGGCGGCCGAGCAGCTGGAGGAACTCGAGGAACGCAAGGAGGAGGTGGAGACCACCCTCGCCGAGCAGGAGGAGCTCCTCGCGACCTTCGACGGGGAGAACCCCACGGCAGCGGGGGAGTCCGCGACGGGTGCGGCGCCCACCTACACCGGATCGGCTTCGGGCAACGCGCGTGCGGCGATCGACTTCGCCTACAGCAAGATCGGCACGCCCTACCAGTGGGGAGGGACCGGGCCCAACGGCTATGACTGCTCGGGCCTCACACAGGCGTCCTGGGCCGCCGCAGGAGTGGGCATCCCCCGAACCACCTACACCCAGTACGACATGCCCAACGCCGTGGCCTGGGAGGACACCCAACCCGGCGACATCCTCTTCTTCTTCCCCGACCTCGGGCACAACGGCCTCTACGTCGGGAACGGAATGATGGTGCACGCCCCCAGCAGCGGCAAGACCATCTCCGAGGTGCGGCTCGCCGACTATTGGGCCCAGCACTTCGTCGGAGCCCGACGCCCCTGACCGCCGCCGGAGCCCGTGCTCGGGGGACGGTTTCGGTGAGGTACACGAGCCGTCCCCCTGACGACCCCACCCGTGGTACGGACGATCGGTGGCGTGCTCGTCCCCGTGTCCGTTCCGCGTGTCGTTTCGGGGCATCAGCGCTTCCGGCCGCGTCCTCCCCGATGCTGTGTACTCAGACTCATCCGAGCACGTCAGGCCAGTTCGTAGGGCCCCATGGTGCTTGCGCCCAACGCGCTCGCACAGAACGTGGCGCTTGGTCGAAGCGCCACGAGGTGAAGCAACACGACAGAGAGGTTGACCGACCATGACCGTCCTCAAGCGTGTGTTCATGCCCGCCGCGACCGTTCTCACCACCATCGCGCTCCTGAGCGCCTGCGGTGGAACGGAGGAGGAGCCAACTGCTCCGGCCTCGGAGTCCTCCGAAGGGGAGACCGCAGAGTTCAACGACGCGGACGTCACCTTCGCCCGGATGATGATCCCCCACCACGAACAGGCCGTCGCCATGGCGGAGCTGGCCCAGGGGCGGGGCGGGGAGGAGGTGCAGGCGCTGGCCGAGGAGATCCAGGCGGCGCAGGGGCCGGAGATCGACCAGCTCAACGCCCTCCTCGAGTCGTGGGCTCAGGAGCCCGCTCAAGGCATGGAGGGCATGGAGGGCATGGACCACGACGGTATGACCGGCATGATGTCCGAGGAGCAGATGGCGGAACTGGAGGCGGCCGAGGGCGAGGAGTTCGACACCATGTTCCTCCAGATGATGATCGAGCACCACGAGGGCGCCGTCGAGACGGCCCAGACCGAACTCGACGAGGGCACCAACCCCGAGGCGCGTGAGCTGGCTCAGCAGGTCATCGACGCCCAGCGCGCCGAGATCGAGCAGATGAACGAGATGCTCGGGGCTGAGGGCCAGGACAGTGGAGACGACGACGGGGCGTCCCCCTCGGAGGAGGACCGTGGCGGGCGCTGACCGGCACCTGCTTCATGGTGGACGACGTCGAGTGAGAGCCGGGTACGGAGTGGTGAACACGAAACAGACGACACGGCTGTCGACGGCCGTGGGCGTGGTGGCGGTCTTGGTCGCCGTGTCGGCCGGGTGCGCTTCAGACGAGTCCGGGGGAGGCGGACGGGACCGGGATGCGGAGTCCGCCGTGGTGGGCATCGACCTGCCGACGGAGGTGTCGCACGTGCACGGAGTCGGGGTCGATCTCGAGGCCGGTGACATCCTGGTCGCCTCCCACGAGGGCCTCTACGTCCTACCTGTTCCAGAGGGGTCTGGAGACGAGCCCGTCGTGCCGGAACGGGTCGGTCCCGGCATCGACCTGATGGGCTTCTCGGTCGCCGAACCGGGGCGCTACGTGGCGAGCGGTCACCCCCACGAGGGTGTCGACATGCCGAATCCGGTGGGTCTGATCGAGTCCCGTGACGGCGGGGCGACCTGGCAGACCCTGTCCAGAGCGGGGGAGTCGGACTTCCACGCCCTGGCCGCGACATCCGAGCGTGTGGTCGGTTTCGACGGGGGACTCCGTGCGACCGAGGATGGAGACACCTGGGAGGCGCTCGACGACGGCATTGAACCGTTCTCCCTGGCGATGGCCGATGGCGGTCGGACCGTCGTGGCGACCACGCAGGGCGGGCTGACGCGCTCGACCGACGGCGGGGCGGCATTCGCTCCCGTCGAGGGGGCACCGCCCCTGGCGTTGGTCGACTGGGTCCCGGACACGGAGGTCGTCTTCGGCGTCGCGCTGGACGGGGGAGTTCACCGCAGTGAGGACTCCGGTAAGACCTGGGAGCCGACCGGTCAGGTCGCAGGGGAGGTGCAGGCGCTCCACGCCGACGCCGAACAGCTCATCGTGGTCGCCGACCACCGGGTGAGCAGGTCCACCGACGCCGGGGCCACCTTCCGCTCCTGGTGAGAGTCGTCCCTGGAAACGGCTGGGGCCCGGCGGTGCTACGTACGAAGCCGTGCGCGACACCGGCGGGCCCCTGTGCCCGGGTGTTCTGCCGAGGAGGTCTGCACCGAGCGGGTGCTGCTGGTCAGTACGGGCGCCAGTCGAAGGTGGAGTGTGTGCTGGAGCCGCTCTGGTACGGGTGGGAGAAGTCGAAGCCGGTGACGTGGTCCTCCGTAACGACGCCCCAGGTGGCGATCTGCCCCGGGCCGACCTCGGCGCTGGGCGCGTTGACGAGCTGCACTCGCCGGGCAGGGTCGTCCGTCGGACCGGTCAGAGCTGTGGCACCGACCCTGACCCGTCCGGGGATCTCCGCCTTCCCACGGGCGAGGTCCGTGGCGGCCTCAAAAGCGATGGGGGCGTACTTGGTCCCTCTCGGCTCGCTGATGCCGCGGTCGCAGGTACCCGCGCACAGCGCCATCACTCCCCCAACCTCAATGAACACCGCACTAGGGTAGGCAATCACCGTAAATATGCCCCTGGAGGGTAGTCAAGGTGCGGCTGTTCGCGTGAGCTGATGGTCTCCTGGGCAGGGTCCTGAACCTACTGGTGGGATGCCCCCCCAGCGGTGTGGTGCGATCCCTTCAACGGGTCAGGAGCGGAGCAGGTGGGCGCTAGCGGTGGTTCTCCAGCCAGCGTGTTTCCCCTGTCCAGGAGATGCCCTGCCCTAGCTTGGTCACGGTGCGGGCGCGACACCGCACTCACCGGAGTTTGCTGTTTGCTGGAACCGGGTAGCCGCCGGTAGCGACCGAACGGAACAGGAGTGGCAGATGGAGGCTTTCGGCCCGGCCCTCGCCCTCACCGGAGCCGCGACCGCCCTGGTCCTGGGTCTCTACGCGCTCTCCTCCGCGGTGCGCCTGCGGCGTGCGCCGGTGACCGTGGAACCGTTCCTGTCGGGTGCGGCCGTGACCGAGCACGCGGTCTCGCGGTACCACGTGCGCTGGTACGCGGTGACGCTGCTCTTCCTGGCCTTCGACATGGAGATGGTCTTCATGTACCCCTGGGTGCTCGTCGTGGCGGACAAGGGCGCGCCCGCCGTCGTGGAGATGTTCGCCTTCCTCGCCGTCCTGGTCGCCGCGGTCGTCTACGCGTGGCGCGAGGGGGCGTTCCGGTGGACCTGACCGGCTGGCTGCTGCGCCGCGCCGTGCCGTGCGCCTTCGTCGTGACCGCGATCGGAGGGACGGGCGCACGGCTCGCGGTGGAGCGGACACTGCGGGAACGCGGTTGGAAGCAGGCGCTGAGCCCGGCCGAGGCCGACCTCCTGGTGGTCTGCGGGCCCGAACACGCGGACATGGACGAAGCGATCGGCCGGGTCTGGGGGCAGATGCCCGGCCCCCGCG
Source organism: Glycomyces fuscus (assembly GCA_002529455.1). GTDB lineage: Bacteria > Actinomycetota > Actinomycetes > Streptosporangiales > Streptosporangiaceae > Nocardiopsis > Nocardiopsis fusca. The sequence goes on along the minus strand of NYMS01000029.1, from coordinate 121,777 downwards.
CTCGCGTTCATGCGGAGTCGGCCGACGCCGCCGCACGGCTGCTGGACGAGGCGCGCGTTGACCTACTCGACCTCACCCGGCAGCGTGGCGACGCCGACGAACGCGACCGGACCGCGCGCGAACAGGCGGAGTCGGAATCCGACAGGGACGAGGGGATGCCCATGCCAGGCGGAGTCCCCATGGCCGACCGGGGCGAGGACCGCGACGGACTGAAGCTCGACCAGCTCCACATCGCCCTGGGCCCGGCCCTGCCCGACTGGCCCGCCGGACTGTCCCTGCGCCTAACCCTCCAGGGAGACGTCGTCCAGGAGGCGCAGACGTCGATCGTCGGCGGATCACCGACGACGGTCCCCTTCTGGAACTCGCCACTTCCGGATACCGACTCCCCTCCCGACCAGGCATCGTTCAGGGCGGCCCGCGCCCTGGACTCCCTACAGCGGCTCCTCGCCGTCAGCGGATGGCCCACGGCCGTGACCGGCCGTCGGCTGCGCGACGCACTCCTGGAGGGAGGCGAACCGACCGGGGACGTACGGCGGGAGGCGCTCCGCTGGCTGCGGCGCGTGCGGGGCTCCCGGATGCTCCGCTGGTCCACCGACGGGCTCGGCCGGGTCAGGGACAGAGCTCCGCGGGCCCTGTGCGGCGACACCACCGACCGGTGGTCGCGCTGGCTCGACACCGTGGAGGAGGCGCTCGGGGCGTCTGGCGGTCGCAGCGCGCCGTCGAACCCCCACAGGACCGAGACCGCGCACGCCGCACTGGAACTGCTGCCGTCGCTCGTGGTCGGACAGGAGTTGGCGGCGGCACGGCTCATCGTGGCCTCCCTGGACCCCGACACCGAGGCGGTCGGCTCCTACGCCCCGGAGCGTGACGCGTGAGCGGGGCCGCGCCGCTGTGGTCCGTCCTGCTCGTGCCCGTACTGCTGCTCGCCTTCGGCTACGGCGCCGCGGCGGGGACGGCCGCCCTCCGTGCGCGGACCGCGGGAACCGCACCGGAGGCGGGGCTGACCGCTCCGGCGCGGGAGGCGGCCCGTCTGCTCGTGCAGCGGCGGCGGACCGTTCCCGGTGCGGACACGCTGCTGTGGCGCCTGGGCGGGGCGATCCTGCCCGTGGCCGCGGTACTGGCGGCACTGGTGATCCCGCTCGGCCCGACGGCGATCAGCGACCTGTCGGTCGGCGTCGTGTGGTTCAACGCCATGGAGGTGCTGGCCTGGTGCGCGGTGTGGATGCTGGGTTGGGGAGCCAACTCCGTGTGGGGCCTGGTAGGGGGCTACCGCTTCCTCGTCCAGGGGCTCTCCTACGAGCTGCCGCACATGTTCGCCCTGACCGCCGCCGCCCTGGCCGCCGGATCGCTGCGGGTGGGCGACATCGTCGCGGCCCAGCAGGAGCAGGTGTGGTTCGCCGTGCTCATGCCGGTGGCCTTCGCGGTCTACCTGCTCTCGGCGCTGGCCATGACGTTCTGGGGCCCGTTCGGTACTCCAGTGGGGCGTGACCTGGTCGGCGGCACGGCCGCGGAGCTGTCCGGCGTGGACCGGCTGGCCTTCCGCGCCGGTCGGTACATGCTCCTGGCCGTCGCGGCGGCGATGGCGGTGCCGCTCTTCCTGGGCGGCGGCGCGGGCCCCCTCCTGCCCGGTTGGGCGTGGACGCTGGTCAAGACGGCGGTGGTCCTGGGGTTCCTGGTCTGGCTCGGGCACCGGCTGCCCGCGGTGCGGACGGACCGGTTCACCGAGGTGGCGTGGGTGGTGCTGGTCCCGCTGACCCTGGTCCAGGCCCTGGTGGTCTCCGTGTACGTACTGGTGCGTTAGGAGGAGGAGTGGCCGAGACGGTCGTGTTCGCTGTCTGCGCCGTGGGCGCGGTGGCCTCGGGCGTCATGGTGTTCGTGGTGGACTCCATGGCCCGGGCGACCTTCGCCCTGCTGGCGTCGTTCGTCCTCACCGGGGTGGCGATCCTGCTGCTGGGGCTGTCCTACCTGGGCGTGCTGGTCATCCTCATGATGGTCATGGAGATGATGATCATGGCCGTCTTCATGATCATGTACATGATGAACCCGGCGGGGCTCATGCCGATGACCATGGTGCACAACAAGGTCGGCTCCCTGGCGGTGGCGATCGGCGCGTTCGTCGTCCTCGCCGCGGGTGTGTTCCTCGTGCCCTGGCCCGAGCGCGGGGGCACGCCCCCCGCGGACCCCACACTGGCGCTCGGTGAGGCGGTCATGGGCGAGTACATGCTCGTCATGATGCTCGTGGGACTGGTGCTGTTCGCGACCATGGTGGCGGCCACCGTGCTCACCACCCACCGGGGCCGCTACGACCGCTACGGCGACGACCTGCGACGCGAGCGTCCCGACGACCCCATCGACGGGGGGCTGGGCCGATGATGCTGGAGACCTACCTTCTCCTGGCCGCCGCCCTGTTCTCGGTGGGGTTGTTCGGCGCGCTCAGCCAGCAGTCCGTCGTCATGGTGATGATGGGCCTGGAGCTGATGGTCAACGCCGTCATCGTCGCCGCAGCGGCTTTTTGGCTCTACACCTCACCCGAGCGGCCCGACGGCCAGGTCCTGGTCCTGGTCGCGGTCACGGCGATGGCCGTGGAGATGGCGATGGGCTTCGCCGTCACCACCGCCATCTTCCGCGCGCGCGACGTCGACATGGTCGACATGGCCGCCGACCTCGCCGATCACAGCGGCCCTGTCGACCACAGTAACCACGGGCATCATGGGGACCACGGAGACCACGAGCACCACGGCCACCACGGGGACGGTGACGACCGGTGACGGCGGCCCTGTGGGCGCTGGTGGGCCTGCCCGCTACGGTGGGCGCGGTCCTGCTGGTGTCGGGAAGACGCGCCGACCCGGCCGCCGCGCCCTGTGCCGTCGCCGCCACGGCCCTGACACTGGCGGTGGCCGTCGTCGCGGCGGCGACCCGTCCGGGTACGTCCGTGCCGATGCTCCCGGGTGTTCCCGCGGGGTTGGCCATCGACGGACTGTCGGCCGTCGCGGTGGTCACCGTCGCCGCCGTCGCCGCGGCGGTCGTGCTCTTCGCCTCCGCCGAGATGGGAGAGGGAGAGGCGCGCGGCCGCTTCTTCGGCCTCATGCTGCTCTTCACAGCGGCGATGCTCGTCACCGTCACCGCCACCGACCTGTTGACGCTGCTCATGGCGTGGGAGGTCATGGGCGCCCTCTCCTACGCCCTCATCGGCTACTGGTGGCGGGAGGCCCACCGCGTCCGCTCGGCGACGCTGGCCTTCGTCACCACGCGGACCGCCGACCTGGGCCTGTACCTGGCCGCCGGAGCGGCTCTGGCCGGAGGCGCCGGCGCCCTCGAGCTCTCCGGGCTGGCCTCTCTGGAGGGCGGATGGCGGGACGCGGCGGTGGCGGGGGTGGCCGTCGCCGCGCTGGGCAAGTCGGCGCAGCTGCCGTTCAGCTTCTGGCTCTCGCACGCGATGGCGGGCCCCAGCCCGGTCTCGGCCCTTCTCCACTCGGCCACGATGGTCGCGGCGGGCGGCTACCTGCTGGTGCGGACCGCACCGGCGATCGCGGCCACCGGATGGGCGGGACCGTTCCTGGCCTGGACCGGAGCGGTCACCGCGATCCTGCTCGGTGCGGTCGCCCTGACCCAGTCCGACCTGAAACAGCTGCTCGCGGCCTCCACCTGCTCCCAGATCGGGTTCATCGTCCTGGCGGCGGGTGTGGGCGGCATCGCGGGAGGAGCTCTGCAGTTCACCGCGCACGCCGCGGCCAAGAGCCTGCTCTTCCTGTGCGCCGGGGCCTGGCTGGCGTCGTCGGGAACACAGGACCTGGGGCGGCTGCGGGGCGCGGCGCGGCGCCGCCCGCTGGTGGGAGCGGTGTTCACGGTCGGGGCACTGGCCATCGCGGGACTGCCACCGCTGGGGATATGGGTGGCCAAGGACGAGGTGTTGGCGGCGGCACTGGCGGCCTCGCCCGCCCTGTACGCCGCGGGCCTGGTGGCGGCGGCGGTCAGTGCTGCCTACGCCGCGAAGACACTGGCCCTCGTATGGGCGGTCGGCTCCTCCCAGGAGGAGGGCCGAACCGGGAGACACCACGACGCCACCGCGTCGGCGTCGCCTTCCGAGCGGTCCGCTCTGCTCGCTCTGGCTGTCTCCGCCGCGGGACTCGGGGTGTTCGCTCTCCCGCTGTTGGCGCGGTGGTGGCGCACGCTGCTGGGAGCCGCGGGCGAACCGGAGCCTTCGGTGTGGGAGATGGCGGTGTCGGGCCTTCTGAGCACCGCGGTGGTCGTCGGCGTCTGGCTGGTGTACGCGCGCGGTGCCACACGGGTCACGGCCGGAGCTCTGCCGGGCAGGCAGTGGCTGGGCGACTGGCTCGGGCTGGAACGCCTGGTGAACCACGGTGTCGTCCGGCCGACCATGGCACTGGCGCGGAGCCTGGCCGCCTTCGACGACCGCGTGGTCGCTGGCGGTGTCGGGGCCGCCGCCCGGTCCGCGGCCGCGCTGTCACGGGGACTGGCCGCCTTCGACGACCGTTCGGTGGCGGGTGGGGTGCGCGCCGTCGCGGAACTGGGTGTGTCAACGGCCGGGGCGGCTCGAACCCGCGTGGAGACCGCGGTGGACCGCGCGGTGGGAACGGTCGCAGCGGGTGCGCGGTCCGCCGCCTCCTGGGCTCTGCGCCCGCAGACCGGTCTCGTGCACCAGTACTACGCCCAAGCGGTCGTCGCGCTCGCCGCGCTGGCCGCCCTCTTCCTCCTGGTGAGGTGATCCGTGCTCTCGATCGTCGTGTTCCTGCCCCTGCTCGCGGGGTTGGCGCTGCTCGTCGTGCCGCGTCCGCGCGACACCGCCGTAGCGTGGACGTGGGTCACGGTCGCCTCCTTGGACCTCGTGCTCGTCCTCGGCCTGTGGGTGAACTACCCGACCACCACAGGTTCGGCGGAGGGCGCGGTGGGCGCCTTCGCCTATGAGACGCACCTGCGCTGGATCCCCAGCGTAGGAGCGGGCTACCACGTCGGCGTCGACGGGTTCTCCCTGCCACTGCTGGCGATGACCGCTGTGCTCTTCCTGGCGTGCGCGGTGCACTCCCTGCGCCAGCGGCGGCGCACCCGTGCCCACGCCGTCCTCTTCCTCTTCCTCCAGACGGTCTCGATGGGCCTGTTCAGCGCCCTGGACCTGCTGCTGTTCTTCGTCTTCTTCGACCTGTCCATCGTGGGGATGTACTTCGTCATCGCCGGATGGGGGCACGGCCGGGCGACCCGCTCGGCGACGCAGTTCTTCCTCTACACCTTCCTCGGATCCCTGGCACTGCTGCTGGGCTTCATCGGCCTGTACGTGGCCGCCGACCCCCACACCTTCGACATGGTGGAACTGACCCGCCAGAGCCCCCTGGAGGGACAGGAGCTCGCCGGAGGGCTGGTGCTGCTCGCCATCGGAATCGGCCTGGCCGTCAAGACGCCCACCGTCCCCTTCCACACCTGGCTGCCTCCCGCGCACACCGACGCCCCCGCGGTCGGGTCGGCGATCCTGGCGGGTGTGCTGCTGAAGATGGGCGCCTACGGGTTCGTGCGCATCGCGATGCCGATCCTCCCCGGGGCCTGGAGCGAGTACGCGATGGTCGTCGTGGTCGTCGGTGTGACCTCGGTGCTCTACGGGGCGCTCGTCGCGCTCGCCCAGACCGACTTCAAACGCATGGTCGCCTACACCTCCGTCAACCACATGGGCTACGTCCTCCTCGGCCTGGGCGCGGCCGGACTCGCCACGGCCGACGAAGCACGGGCAGCCACCCTGGCCGTAACCGGCGGCGTCACGCAGATGGTCAGCCACGGACTGCTCACCGGAGCGCTGTTCCTGCTGGCCGGTGTCCTCCACGACCGGGGGGACACCTACGACATGGGCTCCTACGGCGGCCTGGCCGCGAAGGCCCCGCTCTTCGCCACCCTGGCCGCCCTCGCGTTCTTCGGATCCCTGGGCCTGCCGGGCCTGTCCGGGTTCATCGCCGAGTTCCAGATCTTCGCGGGCAGCCTCGGCCCGGTTCCGGTGCCCACGGCACTGGCGCTGCTGGGCATCCTCGTCACCGCGGCCCTGTTCCTGCGGGCCCTGCAACGACTGTTCCTGGGCGGCCCCGGGCCGCGCACGAGCCGGATCAGTGACCTGTCCGTCCGTGAGACCGCCGCGATCGCGCCGCTCCTGGCCCTGTCCGTGGCCATCGGTCTCCTCCCGCACTTCCTGCTCGACCGCATCGAACCCGCGGCCCGGGCCCTGGCCGCTCTGGTGGCCGGATGAGCGGTATGGGGGAGATGAACCTGGCCGCTCTGCTGCCCGAGATGATCCTGGCCCTCGCCGCGGTGGGGGCTCTCCTGCTCGGGAGCTGGACGCCCCGCGAGCGACAGTGGATCGTACGGCTGTTCGTGGCCGTCGCCCTCCTCAGCGGACTGGCGGCCACGCTCCTGGCCGCGGCGGGAGCGTCGGGGCCGACTTCCGGCGTCCACACGGTGGACACCGCCACGCACGCGGTACGCGCCGCCGTGCTGGTGGGAACCCTGGCCACGGTCCTGCTCGCCGCCGACACCTTCGCCGACCACCCGCGCGAGTCGGAGTTCTACGTCCTGCTGCTGCTCGGCGCCCTGGGAACGGTGGCGCTGGCGGGCGCCACCGACCTACTGGTGCTCGCCGTGGCCTACCTCCTGGCCAGCATCCCGCTCTACGCGCTGGTCGGTTTCGCCAAGGACGGTCCCGGCACCGAGGCCGCCCTGAAGTTCTACCTGCTCGGCGCCCTGTCGGGGATCCTGCTGCTCACCGGTGCCGCCTTGCTGCTCGGCGCGGGCGGCACGACCGGCTACGCCGGACTCGCGGGCGCCCTTCCCGGAGCGCCCCGCGCCCTCGTGGCCGCCGGTGTCGTCGCGGTGCTGGCGGGGCTGCTGTTCAAAGCAGGGGGAGTACCCCTGCACTTCTGGGTGCCCGACGTGACCCAGGGTGCCCCGGTGCCGGTCGCCGCCTTCGTCACCACCGTGCCCAAGATCGGCGCGCTGGTCGCCCTGTACCGGTTGGGGGACCAGGTTCTGGCCAAGGCTCCGCTGGACTGGGCCTTGCTGGCCGGACTCCTGGCCGCGGCGTCGATGACCCTGGGCAACCTGGGCGCCTTCTTCCAGACGGACGCGCGGCGCCTGCTGGCCTACTCCACCGTCAGCCAGGTCGGCTACCTGCTGATGGCGGCGGCCGCGGTGGGCGGACGCGCCGGACTGGCCGGGCCGGGGCTGCTGTTCTACCTGGGCGCCTACCTGGCGGCCAACATCGGGGCCTTCGCGGTCGTGTGCGCGCTCCGGGCCCGGACGCTGGAGGAGCACACCGGCCTCTTCCGCCGCCACCCCTGGCTCGCGCTGAGCCTGGTCGTGTGCCTGCTCAGCCTCGTGGGCACCCCGCCCACGGCGGTCTTCGTCGGCAAACTCGCCCTCTTCACCGCGGCCCTGGACGCGGGCCTGGGCTGGCTCATGGTGCTGGCCGCCGCCAACACCGTGGCCAGCCTCTTCTACTACCTGCGCTGGATCCTGCCCCTCTTCCGGGCCTCCGCTCCGGCGGAGGCGGCGAAGACCGCGCCGGCGCCGTGGAGCACGGGTGTGGCGATCACCGCCGCGACCGCGTCCCTGGGCATGGGCATCGCGGCGGGCCCGGTCCTCTCCCTGCTGTGAACCAGGGCCGCGGCGGCGACCGTCCCGGCCACAGCGATGGCCACGTCCACTATCCCCTGGGTTCTGGCGCGGGTGGTCAGCGGCACGCTGTCGGTGGCGGCGGCGAGGACCACGCCGAGGCTGCCCACCGCTCCCGCAGCAAGCCCGGCACCGCTGAGGACCTGCGCGGCAGTGGTGGTGGGGTTCACGGAAAGAGCCTTTCGGGAGGGAGGGGCATGCGTCAGGCCGCGATGGGAAGGCCCTCCGAACGCCATTCGAGGATGCCCTCCTCCAGCAGTGAGGCACGACGGCCGTGCGCGTGGAGCAGGCGGACGGCGTCGTAGGAGAGCACGCAGTAGCGTCCGCGGCAGTAGGCGACGACCTCGGCCTGGGTGACCCAGTTGCGCAGCGTTTCGCGGTTGATGCCCAGCTGGTCGGCTACCCGGGCGATGGCCCCATCGCGGGTGGTCGGGTTCTGCCGGGCGTCCACGGCCATCCGGATCGCTCGTTCGCGCAGTTCAAGCGGGTACTTCCTCGGTGCTGGCATGTCTCTCATCCTTCCCAGGGTTGAGAGCCTCCATCACACCCGGAACGAGACAGGGTGGCCAATCCCGACAAGCTGGGCCACCTCGGTCCGGTCGCCGACATCTGGGCCGTCGACCGCGAGGTGAGGCGGGCCCGCGCGCGGCCGAACTGACCTCGGCGGCGGTGCGGGCCCGCGTGTCGGCCGCCGCCGGGGCCGTCCCGGGCCGGTGGGCACCGGCCCGGGACGGCCCCGGTCAGGGGTTCCCGCTCAGGTGAGCTGGTTGACGCGGACGAGGTTGCCGGCCGGGTCGCGGAAGGCGCAGTCGCGGACCCCGTAGTCCTGGTCGATGGGTTCCTGGACCACGTCCGCGCCGGCGGCCTCCAGACGCTGGAAGAGGCCGTCGAGGTCGTCGGTGGCCAGGGTGATCGCGGTGTAGGTGCCCTTGGCCATCAGCTCCAGGACGGTGCGGCGCTCGTCCTCGGTGACGCCGGGGTCGGCGGCCGGCGGGTGCAGCACGATGGAGGTCTGGGGCTGTCCGGCCGGTCCGACGGTGATCCAGCGCATGTCCTCGTAGCCGACGTCCTTGCGGACCTCGAACCCGAGGATGTCGCGGTAGAAGGCCAGGGCGGCCTCGGCGTCGGTGTGCGGGAGGAAGGCGTGGTGGATGGTGATGTTCATGCCCCTCACGCTAGGCGTGGCTACGGGGAGCGCGCTTCTTGATTCCTGACCGGTCTGGTCACCTGCTTGGCAAGACACGGGGGGATGCCCTCGGCCGCTCGCGAGTGGTCGCGGCGGTAGACGCTCGGCGGCACGCCGACCAGCTCGGTGAACCTCGTGCTGAACGTCCCCAGCGAGGACGACCCCACCGCGAAGCAGACCTCGGTGACGCTGAGGTCCCCGCGGCGCAGCAGCGTCATCGCCCTCTCGATCCGCCGGGTCATCAGGTACGAGTACGGCGACTCACCGTAGACACGGCGGAACTCCCTGCCCAGGTGCCCGACCGACATGTGCGCCCCGCGGGCCAGCGCCTCGAGGTTGAGCGGCTCGGCGTACTCGCGATCGATCCGGTCGCGGACGCGGCGGATGACGACGATGTCGCGCAACCGCTGCTCCTGTGCGTCCCTGTCGGCCATGGGTGCCATCATCCCACGCCGCGCGCCGGGCGCGTCGGTCGCGGCGCACCGGCCGGAGGGAGGACCGGCGGGCTCCGGCCACGGGAGGCGCGGCACCGAGGAGGGCGGCGTCCAGAGGTCACGGGTCCTGTGGGGCCGGTCAGGAATCGAGAAGCGCCGGATGTCCGGGCGGGGCTAGCGTGGCGGGCGTCCCGCACCGGTCACGAGCGAGAGGATGACGGCCATGAGCGCGAACGCCGCAGGCAAGGGCGACGGGAGGCCGGAGGGCTTCTCCGAGCAGGAGCGCGCCGCCGTGAGGGAACGCGCGGCGGAGCTGAGGAGGGAGTCGGGCCGCGGCCGCGGCGGCAGGGCCGCCGCCGACGAACTCGACGTGCTGTCGAAGATCGCCGGGATGGAGGACCCCGACCGGGCGGTGGCCGAACGCGTCCACGCTGTCGTCACCGGCGCCGCACCGGAGCTGGCGCCGAAGCTGTGGTACGGGCAGCCGGCCTACGCCAGGAAGGGGAAGGTGGTCTGCTTCTTCCGTAGCGGGAAGGCGGACAAGGAGCGCTACTCCTCCTTCGGGTTCACCACCGAGGCGAACCTCGACGACGCCGGCGGCCTGTGGCCCACCTCGTACGCCGTGACCGAACTGACCGACAGGGCCGAGGAGACGATCGCCGCCCTCGTCAGACGGGCCGTGGGCTGAACCCCCGCGGGGCCCGTGGGCCGGGTGCCTCGGGGGGCGGTCGACACGGTCCGCCCCGTCGGTATGCCAGTGCGGTGCGATCCTGCCTCCTTCGGGGCGGAAGCAGGACCACCAGGGTGTGCAGCCGGTCAGGCACGTGCCGCATGCTCACCGGAACAGGCCGTGGTGAGCCCGAGGAGAGCTCTGCGGGGTCCCTCCGGGTCATCTGGCCCGAACCGGGTGCCGTGCCGGCGTCGTCCCGACACCGGCACGGCCGCCCTCCCGAACCAGCAGGAGGGCCCGGGGCGGGACCGCGGCACAGAGCGGTTACTGCATCCGCGTCGTGGTCGGCGAGGACCTCGTGCTGCCGGTGGCCGATCGATGGGGGTGTGGCGGGTTCAGGTGGCGTGGTCCGGTAATGGGGGCGCGAGCCATGCGCATGTTCGGGAGCCTGCCCCGCCAGAGGTCCCGCTCGCCGGTGGCCTCGAAACCGTAGCGCTGGTAGAAGCGGATGGCCCCCTCGTTGTAGGTCGTCACCCACAGGCGCGCGGGCGACTCTCCGACCCGGTCGAGGAACACGTTCATCAGCCGGCCGCCGAGGCCGCCTCCCTGAGCCTCGCGCAGGAGGTACATCGGTCCGAGGTTGGCCACCTCCCCCTCCCGGCGCCCGCACAGGAAGCCGACGATCCCGCCTCGGCACCGCACGACACGGCAGAAGAGCTCATCGGGCTGACGCCCGGCACGGACGATGAACTCCTGCCATTGAGCGGTTTCCTCAGGCGTGGTGACGGAACCACGGTGTTCGCGGATCCATGCTTCGTCGATCCCCGCCTCCTCGTCGGGGTAGGTCTGGAGCCAGGCGGCCAGCAGCACCCGCGCGATCTCCTGGGCGTCATCGACGAGGGGGCATTCGATCACGTGGTCCACGGGATCCCTTCCTGAGCGCACCCGACCGCGAACACGGTCCGGGCCGTCCTCCTCCGCGTCGCTGAAGAGGCAGGGCGAAAGGGCTCGCCGCCCCGACGGTGCCCCCGGCTCTCCACCGCTGCGAGGCGGCACCCCGGCCAGAGCCGCACCCGCGCCCAGCGGCCGTGGCCCTCCTCGCCGTGATCTTGTACTTATAGCGAGGTTGGAGCGTCCAACCTCGCTATAAGTACAAGATCATCGCAAGTCAGACCCCTAGCGCCACACCAACAACGTCTCCGGCCAGACCGCACTCCGCACCTCCTGGCGGACACTCTCCTCCAGAGCTCCTCGACCGCACCGCTTTTCCTCTCCGGCGGCGGGGGCACCCTCCTCTCCAGGAGGGCCGGGCGGCCACAGTGCCGCCGCCTGGCCCCGGCGAGCTCGCGCCGCTCGGCGTCGGCGGCCGGTTCGCAGCCGCTCATGCCGGGCGGGGGCGGGAAGGACGCCCCCGCCGCGCCCGAACACTCCCTGAAGGGGGACCCATGCCCGAACTGCTGCTCTTCTCCAACTCGACCAACCACGGCCGGGGCTACCTCGACCACGCGTGGGAGCAGGTGGAGGACTTCCTCGACGGCCGGGACACGGTCGCCTTCGTGCCGTTCGCGGGAGGCGACCACGGCGCCTACACCGCGCGGGTGGCCGAGGCCTTCGCGGCGCGCGGGATCCGCGTGACGGGGGTCGCGGCGGACGCCGGGGCCGCGCGGGTCCTGGACGAGGCGCAGGCCGTCTTCGTGGGCGGGGGCAACACCTTCCGCCTCGTGGCCGTCCTCCAGCGCACCGGGCTCTTGGACGACCTGCGCGACCGCGTCCTGGCCGGGCTGCCCTACATGGGGACGAGCGCGGGCACCAACATCACCGCGCCCACGCTGCGCACCACCAACGACATGCCCATCGTGGAGCCCGCCTCCTTCACCGCGCTGGGGCTCGTCCCGTTCCAGGTCAACCCGCACTACCTGGACGCCGACCCCCGGTCGACGCACCAGGGGGAGACCCGCGAGACCCGGCTGGCGGAGTTCCTGGAGGCCAACGACGTGGACGTCCTCGGCCTGCGGGAGGGGACGCACCTGCGGGTGAGGGGCGCGGGTTCGGACGTGGTCCGCGCGACCGTCGGCGGCACGGCGGTGCAGCCGGGCGCGCCGGGCCCGGCGATCGTCTTCCGCCGCGGCACGGCGCCCTTCGAGGTGTCGGGTGAGGTGACCGACCTGTTCGCCCGCACGCCCCGCTTCGACGACCCGGTCTGAGCAACCCGGCGGAGGGGCACGGGGTCCGCCCCCGGACGGCCGTCCGGTGACCGCCGCGGACCGGGCCCGGAGTGCGGGCACCGACAGGGCTTGCGCGCACCCGGGCCCGAACCCGCCGTCCCGTGGGCGGGCGGTCCGCCCGGCAAGCACCGCAGTCCCTCCGAGCACGGGGGTCATCCGCTTTCACGTCGGTGGGTCGACCCCCGGCAAAAAGGGCTACACGGACGTGTAGTGTCATGGGGCTGGCGATGGGACGCACCGGCGCGGACGCCATGGCCGGGTACGCCGACATGCCGTGGGTGCGCGCGATGTCCGCCGAACTGGACGTGGCGCCCGCCGACACCTTCTTCGTCTACGTCGTCTTCGCCTCCGGGTTCCCCGTCGCGGCCCATGCCGTGCTCACGGCCCTGCGCGTGCGCGCCGAGGAGGACACCGGAACGGGCGGGCTGCTGCTCGCGGGGCCGACCGGCCGGACGGCCTGGGCGCTGGCACACGCCGCGGCGGCCTTCGCCGCGCCCGTGGTCCTGCTGGCCGCCCTGGGCGTGTCCGTGGGTCTGGGAGCGGGTCTGGGAGCGGGTCTGGGCGGGGAGCGGGTGTGGGCCGACGTCGGGCGCTTCACGGCGCTGACGCTGTCCCTGGCCCCGGCCGTGTGGGTGGTCGTCGCCGTCACCCTCCTGGCCTACGGGGCGGTGCCGCGCGCGTGCGCGGCGGTGGGCTGGGGGTTCCTCTCCCTCGGGATCCTGACCGAGATCGCCGTGAAGGCGAGCCTGGTGCCGGAGGTGGTGTTTGTGCTGGTCTCGCCCTTCGCCCACGTCAATCCGTACTACCGGGAGACCTCGGCCGCCTATCCGCTGCTGGCGGCCTTGGCCGCGGCGCTCACCGCCCTCGGGCTGTGGGCGCTGCGCCGCCGCGACCTGCCCGCCTGAGCGGGGCCGCCTCCCCGCCGCGTGTCGGCCTACGCTCCGTCGATCCGCCGCACGGTGCGCCGCAGCAGGAGCGCCAGCGCCGCCGCCGCGACCAGGACCCCTCCCGCCAGGCACGGCCACGGCCCCAGCGGTCCGGCGTCGTAACCGGGCAGGGCCAGGGCCGCCCAGGACGGCGGGAGCGGCAGCAGCAGGAGGTTCCAGGGCGCGGGCAGGGCCCAGGCCGCCACGGGGGTGAGGACCATGAACGCGCCGATGCCCTTGACCACGACCAGGGCCTCCACCTTGTTGGCCGACAGCGCCGTCATCGCCGCCGTCAGCAGCGGTGCCTGCAGGGCCGCGAGCACGAGGGCGACCACGACCCGCACGGACCACCCGGAGGTCATCAGCCCGCTCAGGGGGAGGGCCGCGGCGAGCCCGGCCAGGGACAGGACGGTGACCAGGGCCGTCCGGTAGCCGAGGTAGGCGGGCACGGACACGGGTGAGGCGCGCAGCACGAGCAGGACGTTCTCGTCGGCGTCCTCGACGGCGCGCAGGCCGCCGACCACTCCGAACATCATGGGCACGTGCAGCAGGACCAGCGCCGCCAGGACAGCCGGGGCGTGGGCTCCGAGGTCGAGGCCGTAGGAGTCGAGGGCGAACTCCGACGCCACGGGGAAGACGGAGCGGATGACCAGTGCCAGCAGCGCCGGGGCGCAGAGCATGAGCAGCAGCAGGGGGTCTCGCCCCGTGCCGAAGAGGTCGACGCGGGCGAAGCGCGCGATCGCCGGGAGACCGCCGCGTCCGGTGACCGGACGGGCGGCCCCGGGCGCCTCCCCTCCGGCCGCGCGCCGGCGGTGCGCGGGGACCGCTCCGCGCCCGACCGCGCGGGAGGCGGCGACGGCCCCGGCCACCGCCCACACCAGCGCGTAGACCACGCCCGCGGCCAGGGCCGCGGGGGACGCGTCGAGGGACCCGGGCACGGTCCCCAGGCGGATGAGGTCGGCGCCGACGGTGGTCGGGACCGCGTACATGAGCGGGTGCTCCAGGATCCCGCTGACGTGCACGAGGGGGACCAGGACCAGCGGCGCGACGGTGAGCGGGGCCGTCAGGAGGAAGCCCGACAGGTCCCGGGCGCGCGCACCCGCCGTGAGGCACGGGGCGAGCAGGAGCAGGGAGGTGAGCGCCACCCCGCCCAGGGTCGGCGGCAGGGCCTGGACGAGGTCCCCGAACCGTCCCCGCACCGCCGCCGCGACCATCGGCACGGCGATGAGCAGCGTCAGCGCGGTGAGCACCGCGAGCCGGGCCGCCACCCCCTCCCCCGCGCGCAGCGGGGTCGCCGCCAGCGCCGAGCGCGTTCCCTCGGTGCGCTCGAAGAGCAGCAGGGCCGCGGCGAAGAGCGCTCCGAACCCCGCCGTGTCGAGGAAGAGCAGGTAGGACGCCACCGGCCCCGCCGCCTCGGCGGGGAGCGCGAGCAGGACCAGGGTCCACACGGCCCCGAGGGCGGCGGCCACGGGCACGATGCCGTAGCGCAGACCGACCCGCGACTCCAGCGCGGCGGCCGCGAGCAGGCGGTTCACAGCTTCTCCCGGGTGACCGCCGCGAAGACCTCGTCCAGCGAGGCCTCGCGGGTGTGCAGCGTCTCCACCGCGCCCTCCCTCAGCAGCGCCAGGAGTTCGGCGTCCTCGGCCAGCGCCTCCACGGGCATCTCCCGGGGGGCCTGTCCGCGCACCTGGGCCACGATCCCGGGGCGGCCGTACCGGAGCTTGAAGCCGCGCGGGGTGTCCACGGCGGCGATGCGGCCCCCGGCCACGAAGGCGACCCGGTCGCACAGCAGGTCGGCGGTGGCCATGTCGTGCGTGGTGAGGAAGACCGTGCACCCCCGGTCGGCCGCCTCGCGGATCACCTCCCGCAGCAGGGCGGAGCGCACCGGGTCCTGGCCCGAGGTGGGCTCGTCCAGGAAGAGGAGTTCGGGGCTGTTGACCAGTGCCCGGGCCAGGTTGAGCCGCATGCGCATGCCCTTGGACAGGTCGTCGACCCTGCGGTCGGCCGCGTCGGCCAGGTCCACCCTGGCCAGGAGTTCGCCGGGGTCCTCGACGGGTCCGCGGTACAGGGACGCGAAGGCGGCGAGGTTCTCGCGGGCGGTGAGCCTGCCGAACCCCGCCGGGAGCTCGAAGCCCACGCCCACGCGCTCGAAGTAGTCCGCGCCCCGGCCGCGCAGCGGCTGCCCGAGGACGCGCACCTCGCCCTCGTAGCGGCGCAGCAGCCGGGTGAGCACCTTCTGGGTCGTGGACTTTCCGGCGCCGCTGGGGCCGAGGAACCCGAAGACCTCGCCGCGGGCCACGGAGAAGCTCATTCCCGCGACCGCGGGCCGGTCGGCGTTCGGGTAGCGGACCCGGAGGTCCTCGACGGTGATGACCTGGTCGGCCATGGGGGTCCTCAGGATCTGTGGTGGGTGGACGGGGTGGCGCGCAGGGCGAGGAAGGCCCGGTCGACGAGTGCGGGCAGCTCGCTCTCGCCTCCCGAGTCGACCCAGGCGACGACGGCCTCCGACAGCGCCGCCGAGCAGGCGGCGGCGACGGCCCTGGTCTCCAGGTCGGGCTTGGTCCCGGGCGGAGGCAGGTCGGGGACAGGGGCCTCGGTTCCAGGCCGGGCCGGGTCGGGAGCCTCGCTCCCGGGCGGAGCCGGGTCGGCCCCGGTGCCGGGCGTGACCGGACCGGGCTCGGTTCTGGACGGGGCCAGACCGCGTTCGAAGGCGGTGCTCGCCGAGGCCAGGTTCTCGCCGATGCGCGAGCGCAGGGCGGGGATGGACAGCAGGAGGCGGGCCCGGGCGAACAGCGCCTCCCTTCCCTGCTCGTAGACCCGGTCGAGCCCGGCCAGGGTGGCCCGGTGGATCCGCTCGACGGGCGGGAGCGTGTCGGGCTGCTCGCGGACCAGCTCCTCCAGCATCGGGTCGTACTCGTCCCGCAGGACCACGTCCTCCTTGGAGGGGAAGCAGCGGAAGAACGTCATGTGCGAGACGCCCGCCTCACGGGCGATCTGGGCGACCGTGGTCGCCTCGTAGCCCTGCCGCTCGAAGAGGCGCAGGGCGGCCTCCTGGATGGCGGCCCTGTTGCGCTGTCTCCTGCGCGTGCGCTGGTCCATGTCCGCCATCCCCTCTGCCGCTCCTGACGAAAGAAGTGTTACTCACTAACACAAGTTCGTCAACTCCTCCCGCCCGGGACCGCACCGCTGGGGGTTCCGGCCGCCGAGGACCGGCCGGAGAGGGGTGTCGGCGGCGAAGACGCGGGGACGCTCGGAGCCCGTCAGGGCGCGGGCCGCGCTCGACGGCGCGTGCGGCGGCGCCGGGACGCGGTGGACCGGCAGCGGACACCGTGGGGCACCGCACGCGGAGCCGTTCGCGCAGGCCGGCGCCGGAGCAACGCCGTCCCGCAGGAGGGCTGACAGGAACCCCCGCGCACGGCCCCCGCCCCGACCCGTCTCCGGGCCGAGGGGCCGGTCCCCGGGCCCTCCCCCGGGGACCGGCTCGTGTCAGTGCCCCCGGGCGATCCACTCCTCCAGGTGGGGTGCCTCCCTGCCGACGGTGGTGGAGGGGCCGTGGCCCGTCAGGACCGCCGTCTCGGGCGGAAGGGTGAGCAGGCGGTCGCGGAGGGAGGCGATGATGGTCGGGAAGTCGGAGAACGACCGCCCCGTGGCCCCCGGACCGCCCCGGAAGAGGGTGTCACCGGAGAGGACGGCGCCCAGCGCGGGCGCGTGCAGGCAGACCGCGCCGGGGCTGTGCCCCGGGGTGTGCAGAACGGTCAGCTCCACGTCCGCCACCGCCAGGCGCTGCCCGTCCCGGAGCTCGCCGTCCGGCGCGGTACCGGGGTGCCTGCGCTCCCACAGCACCAGGTCGTCCGGGTGGAGGAGGACCGGGGCCCCGGTCCGGGCGGCCACGGCCGGGGCCGCGTCGATGTGGTCGTCGTGCCCGTGCGTGGACACCACCGCCACGACCCGGCGGCCGCCCACCTCCGCCAGGATCGCGTCGGCGTCGTGGGCGGCGTCGACGACGACCACCTCGGTGTCGTCCCCGACGATCCAGACGTTGTTGTCGACCTCCCAGCTGCCCCCGTCCAGGGTGAACACACCGGAGGTGACCAGGTGCTCGATGCGCGCCGCGGTCACAGCAGCACCACCGAGCGCAGGACGTCGCCGCCCCGCATGGTCGCGAAGGCCTTCTCCACGCCGTCCAGCGGGATGGTCTCGGAGACGAACGCCTCCAGGTCCAGGCGCCCCTGGAGGTGGAGGTCGATGAGCACCGGGAAGTCGCGCGAGGGCAGGCAGTCGCCGTACCAGGAGGACTTGAGCGCGCCGCCGCGCCCGAACACCTCCGCCAGCGGGAGCTCCAGCCTCGTCCCGGGGGTGGGGACGCCGACCAGGACCACGGTCCCGGCCAGGTCGCGGGCGCGGAAGGCCTGCTCGTAGGTGGAGGGTGTGCCCACGGCGTCGATGACCACGTCGGCGCCGAAACCGCCGGTGAGCGCGCGCACCGCCTCGACCGGGTCCGTGTTCGCGGCGTTCACGGTGTGCGTGGCGCCCAGTCCGCGGGCCCCGTCCAGCTTGCGGTCGTCGAGGTCCACGGCGATGATCCGCCCGGCCCCGGCCAACCGGGAGCCGGCCACGGCGGCGCCGCCCACTCCCCCGCAGCCGATGACGGCCACCGAGTCCCCGCGCCCCACCCCCGCGGTGTTGACCGCGGCGCCGATCCCGGCCATCACCCCGCAGCCGAGGAGCCCGGCGACCTCGGGCCTGGCGGCGGGGTCGACCTTGGTGCACTGCCCGGCGGCCACCAGGGTCTTCTCGGCGAAGGCCCCGATGCCCAGCGCCGGGGTGAGCTCGGTGCCGTCCAGCAGGGTCATCCTCTGGCGGGCGTTGTGCGTGTCGAAGCAGTACCAGGGGCGCCCGCGCAGGCAGGCACGGCACTGCCCGCACACCGCGCGCCAGTTGAGGACGACGAAGTCCCCCGGCCCGACCTCCGTCACACCGGGGCCGACCGACTCCACGACCCCCGCGGCCTCGTGGCCGAGCAGGAAGGGGAACTCGTCGTTGACCCCGCCCTCCCGGTAGTGCAGGTCGGTGTGGCACACACCGCACGCCTGCACCCTGACCACGGCCTCGCCGGGGCCCGGGTCGGGGACCACCACGGTCTCGACCGAGACCGGCTCCCCCTGGGCCCTGGCGACCACGCCGCGTACGTGCTGCATCGTTGTTGTTCCTCTCGTTCGCTGTGCCCGGGACACCGGGCGGTGGTCAGGTCGTCCGGACGCGCACCGGCATCGAGGCCCAGGCGCGCAGGGTGTTGTTGAGGTGGCGGCGGGGCGTGCCCGCGAGTTCGACGTGTTCGACGCGTTCGGCCAGGGCCGCCAGCAGGGATTGGGCCTCCAGCCGGGCCACGTGCTGCCCGACGCACTGGTGCAGTCCCATGCCGAAGCCCACGTGGGCGGAGGGGTCGCGCGCGAGGTCGAAGGCGTCGGGCTCGTCCCAGCGGCGCGGGTCGCGGTTGGCCGCACCCAGGAACATGAGGATCTTCCCGCCGTCGGGGACGGTGGTCCCGGCGACCTCGACGTCGCGGGTCGCGGTGCGGAAGAAGGTCTGCACCGGCGACTCCCAGCGCACCGCCTCGTCGAAGGCGACCCGTGCCAGACGGGGGTCCTCGCGCAGGCGCCGCCACTGCTCGGGGTGGGTGGCGAAGGCGTACAGGAGCGCGCCCAGGGCGTGGACGGTGGTGTCCACCCCGGCGGTGAGCAGGGAGCGGACGATGAGCGGCGCCTGCCGTTCGGTGATGTCGCCGCGGTCGGCCGCCGCCCAGATCGCGGCGCCGAACCCGCCGGGGGCCAGGCGTTCGCGGGCGCACTGGCCGTCGACCCACTCCGAGAGCTCCGCGACGCGCGGGGCGCCCCTGGCCACGAGGCCGTTGGGCGGCCCGAAGGCGTTGAAGGCGTGGTCGCCGTAGGGCAGGAGGCGGTGCCTGCCCTCCCTCTCCAGGCCCACCGCGTCGGGGAACACCCGCAGGGGAAAGGCCTGGGCGAGTTCGGTGACGGCGTCGAACTCCGGGCGGCGCACCACCCGGCCCACGAGCTCCCGGGCGTCCTCGGCCCACGCCTCGCGCAGTCCGCGCAGCGCCCGGGGGCCCAGGATCCGGGAGAGGACGGCCCGGGGCGCGTCGTGCAGGGGCGGGTCGGCCTCCAGCAGCAGGCTCGGCGGACGCCAGGGCTCCTCGTGCCGGAAGTTGGCCAGGCCCACGCCCGCCGCGGACTGGAAGGTCTGCCAGTCGGTCAGCGCGGCGTGGACGTGCTCGTACCGGGCCAGCGCGTGGACGCCGTAGCGCTCCAGGTACACGACCGCCCCGGCGTCGCGCAGCCGTGCCTGGAGCGGGAGGGGGTCCTCCAGGACGTCGGGGGCGAAGGGGTCGGCGTCCAGGGAGGCCGTGGAAGGGGTGCCGGTCACGGTCATCGCGTGCTCCTTCGGTGGGGGAGGTTCACAGGTCGAGGACGAGGCGCTCGGAGCGCGCCCGGGAGACGCAGACGAACATGCGGTCCCCGGCGGCGCGGTCGTCCTCGTCGAGGATCGAGTCGCGGTGGTCGGGCACGCCGTCGAGCACCCCGGTCTCGCAGGTGCCGCACAGGCCCTGCCGACAGGAGGACAGGACGTGGACGCCCGCCTCCGCGAGTACCTGGAGCAGGGACTGGTCCGGGCCCACCGCGAGCGTGGTGCCCGAGCGGCGCAGCTCCACGTCGAACCGGCGCCCGCCCGCGCCGCCGTCCCCGGCCGCGGCGACGAAGCGCTCGGTGCGCACGCGGCCCGGGGGCCAGTCCGCGCAGGCGCCGCGCACCGCGGCGAGCAGCCCCGCGGGCCCGCAGGCGTAGACCTTGGCGCCGGGCGAGGGCGCGGGCAGCCAGCGCTCCAGGTCGGGGCGGCCGTGCTCGTCCTCGGGGACGACCGACACGCGGTCGCCGTGGGCCCGCGCCAGTTCGTCGGCGAAGGCCATCGACGAGCGCGTGCGGCCGCCGTAGAGCAGGCGCCACGGGAGGCCGAGCATGTCGGCCTGCGCGATCATGGGCAGCAGCGGGGTGATCCCGATGCCGCCCGCGACGAAGTGGTACTCCTCGGCCGGGGCCAGGGCGAAGTTGTTGCGCGGCCCGCCCAGACCGACCAGGTCGCCCTCGTGGACGTGGTCGTGGACGAAGGAGGAGCCGCCGCGGCCCTCGGCCTCGCGCAGGACGGCCACGCGGTAGCTGCGGGCGTCCCACCGGTCGCCGCACAGGGAGTACTGGCGGGTGAGCCCGTTGGGCAGGACCAGGTCGACGTGGGCGCCCGGCGTCCAGTCGGGGAGCCTGCCCCCGTCGGGGCGGGTGAGCGTCAGGGAGACGACCCCGTCGGCCACCTCGGTCCTGGCCGCCACCCGGAGCGCCATCGCCGCGGTCGCGCCGGTGGCGGCGGGTGCCGTGGAGGCTGATGTCGTGAAGGCGGACGCCTCGATCGCCATGGGAACTCCTCGCAACGCCGGGGATGTGTTCCGAGGATCGGGCGCGGTGCGCTCCGGGGGCCACGGCCGTTCCATTCAGCGGAAGCCGGGGATGCCGTGGGTCACACCGGGCACGGCGTGCGCGTGTCCGGCGTGGCCCGGTCACCCGGTCCCGGGCCGGGAGGGACCTCGGGGCCTTCGGCGGGGAGCGCGGACCCCGGGCGGGGCTTTCCCCGTCGGAGCGTCCCCGTCGACGCCCTCCGCCTCACCGGCGCACAGGCGTCTACGGGACGGGCTCGCCGTTCTCCAGGTAGAGCGTCGTGCCCTCCTCGCGGGCGCGCGCGGCCTGGGTGACCCTGCGCGCGAGCGGAGGGATCGTGGCCTCCGCGACCGCGGCCACGTCGTGGAAGGCGTACCCGGTCAGCTCGGCCGGGTCGAGGGTGATCTGGTCCAGCCACCGCTGGTCGAGCACTCCCCCGTCGAAGACGAACAGCTGCTTGTCGCCCTCGGCGGAGGTGGGCGCCCAGTCCACGGCCAGCAGGCGTCCGATCGGCGGAACGATCCCCAGCTCCTCCTTCACCTCGCGCGC
Source organism: Glycomyces fuscus (assembly GCA_002529455.1). Taxonomy (GTDB): domain Bacteria; phylum Actinomycetota; class Actinomycetes; order Streptosporangiales; family Streptosporangiaceae; genus Nocardiopsis; species Nocardiopsis fusca. The sequence continues at coordinate 100,626 of NYMS01000029.1, read as the reverse complement.
CGCGGCCTGGGTCGGCGTCTCCCCGTGCTCCATGTAGCCGCCGGGGATCTCCAGGTGGTCCTTGTAGGAGGGGACCACCAGCATCACCCGGCCGAGGTGGTCGAAGAACAGGGCGCCGGCGGCGACCCGGGGACGGGCGAAGGACGCCGTGGGATCAGAGACCATGCCCCGACACTAGCGACCTGCGGGCCGGAGAGCGCCACCGCCTGGTGAAGGCGCATTCACCTTCGGTTTCGGTACGGTGCCCCGGGTCGCAGTGCGCCCACAACGGTTGGGGCCGTGGGGATCACCGGCTCCCGGTCGCACAGCTCCTCGACCTCGTCCATGAAGTGGCTGACCAGGACCACGGTCACGCCCTCGGCGCGTACCCGCCTGACCAGTTCCCAGGTGGCCCGGCGGGCCCGGGGGTCGAGGCCGGTGGTGAGTTCGTCGAGGAAGGCGACCCTGGGGTCCCCGACCAGGGCCAGGGCGATGAACAGGCGCTGCTTCTGCCCTCCGGACAGCTTCGCGAACCGCGCGTTCCGCTTGTCCGCGAGGCCCCAGCGCTCCAGCAGCACCCTCCAGTCGCGGGGCCTGTCGTAGAACGAGGCGTAGAGGTCGAGCGCCTCCCACACCTTGATGTTCTCGGGCAGCTGCGTGTGCTGGAGCTGGACGCCGATGTGCTCCCGAAGCCGTGAGCCCTGCCGGAACGGATCGAGACCGAGCACCCGCACCGACCCGGAGTCAGGACGCCGCAGACCCTCCACGCACTCGACGGCGGTGGTCTTGCCCGCGCCGTTGGGGCCGAGGATCCCGAAGACCTCCCCCTCCTCCACGGAGAAGGAGACCCGGTCCAGGACCACCTGGTCGTCGTACCTCTTGCTCAGCTCTGTGACCTCGGTGATCGCCATGCCCCCAAGCCTGGCCGATCCGGGCCCGGGGCGGATCGCCCGTCCGACCCCCATCCCCCGCGGATCCGGCCGACCCCCGGCATCCACCGAACGGTGGACGCCGCCCCTCCCGGACGCCTCGCGGGCCTCCCGCGCGGAGTACGCCCCGGCGCGCCCCCTGGGAGGACCTCCGGCCGAGGCCCCCTCTCCCCGGTCGGCGAAACCCTCTCAGTGAAACGTTCTTATTACGTCTACGCCTCCCTCCGGTCGCACCGCGCACATCGGAACCCCTGTTCAAGAAGGCTCAGCGAGTACGGAGCAAGGTTTTTCCGTACAACCATTGACCACCGGAGGGATCTGTTGGAAACTTCGCTGAAACGTTTTAAAGCCTGTTTCCCGACCGGCTCAGCGTGTGCGCGCACGACTTCCCCCGTCCCCCTCGGCGCCCTGCTCCGGCGAGCGCAGGAAGGAATCCCCCTATGTCCCACACACCACCGCCCACGGGACCCCCGTCCTCCGGCTTCACCCCCACACGCCGCCTGTTCCTGGGGATGAGCGCCACCGCGGGCACCGCCGCGGCCCTGTCGACCACCCTCGGCGCACCCGCGGCCTCGGCGGCCCCGCAGGGCTTCCCCAAGGGCTTCGAGGCTCCGGCGGCCACGGCCCGGGCCAAGTTCCGCTGGTGGTGGCCGCACGGCCTGGTCGACCCGCAGGAGGTGGCCCGCGAGATCGACCAGGCCGCCGACGCCGGGTTCGGCGGCATGGAGGTGGCCGACGTCCACCACAGCTCCTCGGAGCCGCTCGACCCCGAGGGACACGGCTGGGGCACCGGGCCCTGGCGCGAGGCCGTGGAGGCGGCCCTGTCCCGGGCCGAGGAGCGCGGGATCGTCGTCGACATGACCATCGGCCCGTCCTGGCCCGCCGCGGTGCCCAGCCTGACCCCGCAGGACAGGGCCGCCGTGCGCGAACTCGCCCACGGCGTGCGCTACCTCGCCTCCGGCGAGGAGGCCTCGGGCGCCCTGCCCGAGCCCGTGGCGGAGCCGGGGCACGGGGTCGAGTCGCGCGAACTCCTCGCGGTGCAGGCGGTACGCCTGGCCGAGGGCGCCTCGCCCGAGGACAAGCGCACCGCCCTGGAGGCCGACACCCTGCAGGACCTGACCGCGTCGGTCCAGGGCGAGGAGCTGACCTGGACCGCCCCGGGCGAGGGGGACGGCTCCACCTGGGCCCTCATCGCCTACTGGGAGCGTGGTTCGGGCCAGCGCCCCGAAGGCGGACCGCACACCGAGCCGATCTCCTACGTGGTCGACCACTTCAGCAGCGCCGGAGCCCAGGCGGTCATCGACTTCTGGGAGGAGAACGTCCTCACCTCCGGGATCCGCTCCCTCCTCCGGGGGCCGGCGGGCGGCGCGATCTTCGAGGACTCCATCGAGATGGAGACCGAGGCGACCCTGTGGACGCACGGCCTGCCCTCCGCCTTCGAGGGCCACCACGGCTACGACCCGGTGCCCTACCTGCCGGTCCTCGTGCGCGTGGACGAGGACCAGGTCTTCTCCTTCGACCCCGACACCGACCGCCGGGTGCTGAACGACTTCAACGACCTGCTCTCGCAGCTCTACATCGACCACCACATCACCCCCCTCCAGGAGTGGGCGCACGGGCTCGGGATGGGCTACCGGATCCAGCCCTACGGCCTGCAGACCGACGCCGTGGCCAAGGCCGCCCTCGTCGACACCGCCGAGGGCGAGTCCCTGGGCTTCAAGAACCTCGACGACTTCCGCTCCCTGGCCGGCGGGCGCGACCTGGGCGGCAAGAAGGTGCTCAGCAGCGAGGCGGGCGCGGTCTACGGCGGCTCCTACAGCACCACGTGGCAGCAGACCGTGCGCACCATCGCGCGCGAGTACTCCGCGGGCGTGAACATGGCGGTCCTGCACGGGTTCTCCTACGCCGACGCGCCCGGAGCGCAGTGGCCGGGGTTCGCCGCCTTCACCCCCTACAGCGGCGGTGTCGGCTACAGCGAGTCGTGGGGGCCGCGCCACCCCACCTGGCAGCACGTGTCCGACGTCTCCGGCTTCTTCGCACGGGCCCAGCACACCCTCCAGTCGGGCACCTCGACGGTCGACGTGGCCTTCCTGCGCCAGAAGGGCTACGCCGGCTCGGGCTTCGGCGCCGCCTACTTCAGCAAGGAGGGGGTGCGCCGGGGCTGGACGCACCAGTTCGTCAGCCCCCGCCTGCTCCGCATCACCGAACCCCGGGTGGAGGGGGGCCGCCTGGCCCCCGAGGGCCCCGCCTACGGCCTGCTGGTCTTCGAGGGGGACGCGTTCAGCGGACGGCTCCCCACCATGGAGCTGGACACCGCCCGGCGGATGGTGGACTACGCCCGGTCGGGACTGAAGATCCTCATCGTCGGGGACTGGAGCGCCCCGCAGGAGCCGGGGACCGACCAGAGCTCGGCCGAGGAGCTGCTCCGGACCATGGAGGAGCTGCTCGCGGAGCCCAGCGTGCACCGGGTCGACACCCGCGAGGACATCCCCGACGGACTCGCGGCGCTGGACGCGCGGCCCGCCGTCTCCTACGCCCAGGGGTCCCCGCTGCTGCACGCGCGGCGCCGGGACGACGAGCTGGAGCTGTACTACTTCACCAACGGCTCCGACAGCGAGACCGTCGACCACCGGGTCACCCTCCCCGCCGACATCGACCACGCCTACCCCTTCGCGCTGGACCTGTGGAACGGGCGGATCACCCCCCTGCCCGAGCACACGCGCGGCGACGGAACGGTCGAGGTCGGCGTGCGCCTGGCGCCGGGGGCCTCGACGGTCATCGCCCTGGCCCCGCCCTCGTGGACGGCAAGCCACGGCGAGCCGGGACAGAAGATGCCGCCAGGGCAGCTGAAGAAGCTGCGCGTGGACGGCACCGACGCCGACGAGGTGCGCGTGGAGGGCAGGAAGGCCGTGGTCCGGGCCTCCTCGGCGGGCACCTACACCACCGCCCTCTCCGACGGGAGCACCGTCTCCACCGCCATCGACTCCGTCGGCGAGCCCGTCGACCTGACCTCCTGGGAGCTGGAGGTGGAGGACTGGCGGCCGGGAGGGTCGAACACCGACACCGAGGTGGTCCTGCACGAGCACTCGCTGTCCTCCCTCGTCCCCTGGCGGGAGATCGAGGGGCTGGCCGACACCTCCGGCATCGGCCGCTACACCACCACCGTCGACCTGGGCGAGGGGTGGACCGGAGGCCACGGCGCCCACCTGGACCTGGGCCGGGTGAGCGACACCTTCCGCGTCACGGTCAACGGCACGGACCTGCCGCCCTGCGACCAGCAGGACACCGTGGTCGACGTCGGCCCCTGGCTGCGCGGCGGCTCCAACACGATCCAGGTCGAGGTGGCCACCACCCTGATCAACCGCATGCGGGCCTTCCGCCCCGACGTCTACGGCGGCGTGTCCCGACAGGACTACGGACTGATGGGCCCGGTGCGGCTGCTGCCCTACGGCCAGGCCGAACTGTGACCGCCGCCCGTCCGGGCGGTGCACCGCGCACCGCCCGGACGGGCACGGCGGCCTTCCGGCGCTCCCCGCCGGTCCGAGGACGCGGTCAGGGTCCGGGGTCCCCACCCGTCGGGCGGACGGTCCGCAGCCGCCCCCGGCCCCGGCCCCCGGTGCCACCGACTTCACGGACCCGCGCCCGTTCGGCCATGCGCACGGCTCGGCGGTGGCCGGCTCCGGGACGGCCGCTCGGAACGTGTCACACCGCCCGGCGTTTCCTCAGTTCGGCGAGCCACGCACGCAACTGCTCGTCGTCGTGCAGACAGGTACCGCTCTCGTCCGCGGGAAGGTCGATCCCGTGGAGGAGGCCCAGCGCCCACCAGGAGACGTCGTCCCGGTCAAGCCCGTCGTCGACCACCCACCGCCCGGCCCAGCGGTCGGCCCCGTCCCGGGTCAGACGACCATCGACGAGCGCGGCGAAGCACTCCTCGATCTCATCAAGTGTCGGCTGGAGGCTGGCGTCCATGCCCTGACCGTACACGCAGGACAGGAGAACGCCTCCACAGCCGGACGCGGCCCACCCGCTCCCCCGCTGGTCCGGGCGCGCGCCGGGCCGGGGACGAGCGGGAGACCCGCTCCTCCCCCTCCTCTCAGGTGCCGCCCAGGTCGCGGCTCAGGGCCAGGCCGGCGAGCATGAGCGGGCGGCTGAGCGCCCACGCCGCGTCGTCGTTGGGTACCACCAGCCCCATGGCCGCGACGACGCGCCCCTCCTGACGCACCGGCACGGCGATGCCCGTGGCGTCGGTGTGGATGTGCCCGGGACAGAAGGCGAACCCGCGCCGCCGGACCTCCGCCATCTCGGCGCGCAGCGCGTGCTCCTCGGTGAGGGTGCTCGGGGTGTAGCCGGTCAGGGCTCCCCGGAGCACGTGTTCGCGCAACCCCTCCGGCGCGTGGGCGAGCAGCACCAGGCCCGCGGACGAGGCGTGCAGGGGCAGCCGCCCCGCGATCCTCGTGACGTTGACGACCGACCCGGGCGCGGTGAGCCGCTCGACGAACAGCACCTCGTCGCCCTCCAGCACGCCCAGCTGGGTGGACTGGCCCACCACCGCGTGCAGGTCGCCCATGTACCGCAGGGCGGCCTCCCGCAGGTCCTTGACCGGCGAGGCGCGTTCGGCCAGCTCCCACATCCGCGTCCCGATGAGGACCCGCCTGCGCTCGTCGCGGTCGAGCAGCCCGTGCCGCGCCATCTCCTTGACCAGCCGCGCCGTCGTGGCCAGGGGGAGCCGGGCGCGCCTGCTGACCTCGCTCAGGCTCAGGGCCCTCGACTCAGGGTCGAAGGCGTCGAGGATCCTGACCGCCCGCGTGATGACGGACTCGCCGTCCGGGGAGCGCGCCATGTCTACCCGTCCTTCCCGCTCCGGCCGGGGCCGGGGCCCGGCCCTGTCCATTGGGTGGAAAAGCTATAGCAGCCCCGTGTGACCCAGGTCATCCTCGGGTGCTGTTGGTGTTCCCCCAGAAAGCAGGTGGCGATGAGCACGCCCGACGTGTCCGGCACACCCGGCACACCCGACAGCGACCTGCGTCGACGGCTCGACGACGGTCGGATGTCACGCGCCCAGTGGACGGCGGTCGCCGTCTGCGTCCTCCTGAACGTGCTGGACGGGTTCGACGTCCTCGTCATGGCGTTCACCTCCGACGCGGTGTCCGGGGAGTGGGGCCTGTCCGGCTCCCAGATCGGGCTGCTGCTCAGCGCGGGGCTGGCCGGAATGGCGCTGGGATCGCTGTTCCTGGCGCCGCTCGCCGACCGGATCGGGCGGCGGTCGATGATCCTGGTCGGCCTCGTCCTGGCCGCCACGGGCATGGGGCTGGCGGCGGTCAGCCAGAGCGCCCTCCAGCTGGGGATGCTGCGCCTGCTCACCGGCATCGGCATCGGCGGCATCCTGGCGTCGAGCAACGTGGTCGCCGCCGAGTACGCCAACCGCCGCTGGCGGGGCCTGGCCGTCAGCCTCAACTCCACCGGCTACGCCGTCGGCGCGACGGCGGGCGGGGTGATCGCCGCGGTCCTGCAGAGCGAGGGCGGGTGGCGTCCGGTCTTCGCCTTCGGGGCCGTGGCCACGGCGCTGCTGATCCCGGTCGTGCTCTGGCGCCTGCCCGAGTCGCTGGCCTTCCTCATGACGAGCGGGTCGCCCCGCGCCCTGGAGCGGGCGAACCGGGTGCTGGGCGCCATGGGACAGCCGCCGCTGGACCGGCTTCCGGAGGCGGAGCCGGGCGCGGCGCGCCCCGCGTCCGGGATCGCGCGCATCCTCTCCCCCGGCCTGCGCCGCAACACCCTGCTGACCTGGACGGGCTTCTTCCTGGTGATGTTCGGTTTCTACTTCGTCACCAGCTGGACGCCCAAGCTGCTGGCCGAGGCCGGGATGTCGGCCACCCAGGGCATCACCGGCGGTGTGCTGCTCAACCTCGGCGGCGTCTTCGGCACCGCGCTGCTGGGCCTGCTCGCGGCGCGCTTCGCCCTGCGCGGCGTCCTGGTGGCCTACACCGTCGCCACCGCCTTCCTGCTCGCCCTCTTCGTCCCCGCCCTGTCGGTCTACGGGGTGGTCCTGGCCCTGGGCGCCCTGATCGGGGTGTTCGTCAACGGGTGCGTGGCGGGCCTGTACGCCCTGACGCCGTCGGTCTACGAGCCGTCGGTGCGGGCGACCGGGGTCGGCTGGGGCATCGGCGTCGGGCGCATCGGCGCCATCGTCTCCCCCCTGGCCGCCGGTTGGCTCCTGGACGCGGGCTGGACGCCCGGCGGCCTCTTCCTGCTCGTGGCCGGCGTCCTGCTGCTGGGCGGCCTGACCGTGCGGGCCTTCCGCCTGGAGGGCACCGAGGCCGGGCGCGGCGGGGCCGCCGTGCGCGCCGGCGGGGCCTGATCCGGTGAGGGGCGCTCCGGGGCCGCCGCGGTACGTCCGCGGCGGCCCCGGAGTCCGGTTCTCAGCCCCGTGCAACGCGCGTCCGCCGCGTGGTGCGCATGGTGAACACCAGGAGCAGGGCCGTGACCGCCGAGGCCGCGCCCAGCAGTCCCAGGGCCGTTCGCAGGTCCGCGCCCCCGGCGCCGAGTCCGGTGATGATGAGGGGGCAGGCGAACTGGCCGACGAACAGCGCCCCCGTCCACAGGCCGGTCCCGCGTCCGCGCTGCTCGAAGGAGAGCCGGTTGACCGCCCACAGCACCAGGGTGGGCAGCAGCAGGCCGGTGCCGAACCCGGTGACCACCGCGCCGACGACGACCACCGGCACCGACGGGGCCACGGCGACGATGCCCAGGCCCAGGGCGGACAGCCCGAACTCGACGGGGACGAGCAGCCGGGGCGTCAGTGCGGACACCCGGCCGAAGAGCCCCGCGCCCGCGGCCGTGGCCAGCGACATGACCGCGCTGACCATCCCCACCGTGCTGGTCGAGGTGACGCCCTCGCCGTCCAGGACGTAGGACAGGTGGACGATCAGCGCGTAGAACACCACACCGCCGAAGAGGGTGACGGCGCACGGGCCGAGCAGCTGGCGCCAGGGCGGGGGGACCGACCCCCCGGCCTCGGAGCGGCGGGGCTGCCACAGCAGGGCCGCCATCGGCGCCACCAGCACCAGCGCGGCGAGGTAGAGCCAGAACGGGGTCCGCCACCCCCACGCGCCGAGCACTCCCCCGGCGAGCAGGAACACCGTCGCCGCGCAGGTGGTCGTGAGCACCTGCAGGCCCAGGTAGCGCGCCCGCCGGGTGCCCGACCAGTAGTCGCCGATCAGCGTCGTGCAGCAGGTCATGATGGCCGCCTCGAACAGGCCCAGCAGGACCCGGCTGGCCACGATCGCGCCGAGTCCGTCCAGGTACAGGGGCGCGGTGCCCACCAGCGCGTAGCCGACCATGGCCGCCAGCAGGACGCGCTTGCGGTCGACCCTGTCCACGAGGGCTCCGGCGAAGGGGGCGGTCAGGCCGATCACCAGGGCGGGGACCGTGAGCACCACCGGGACGAGGACGGCCGCGCCCGGAACCGACGCGAACTCGCGGGCCATCTGGGGCAGGACCGGGGCGATCAGCACGCTGCCGAGGATCGGCATGCAGCTGGCCGCCAGCAGCAGGAGCAGCTGGGCCGTACCGGCCTCGCGGTCGTGCCGCGCGCGTGCCTCCGGGCCGGGCGGGGGAAGGGTCGTGTCGGGCACTGGAGTACCTCGCTGCCGTTCTGGGGGGATGGTGGGCGCACGGCCGGAGGAGAACACGGCGGCGCGGAAGAGGGGTGGGGCGGAGGAATCCGGAGGTGCGGTTCCCCGGCTGTTCGCCTCCGCTTCCCGCACGTCAAGCTTGCATGTGATACACGCCACCCGGAAGAGCGAATCCCCGATACCCGCCATCCACCGGGTGGATGTACGCGCCGCCGGAAACCGCTCTTGCTTTCCGCTTTCCTCCCCCGCGGAAAAGCACCGGGGAAAGACCGGGGCCCGCCCGGGCCGACCGCGGTGCGCGGACGGAGCCGGACGGGCCCGGAGGACGTCTCCCTCAGCGGAGGTGGATGGTCCTCTCCAGCGGCAGGTCGGCGGACGAGCGGCCGACCCGCACCCGGTACAGGCCGGGCAGCAGGCGCCGCTCCCGGGCCTGGCCGTCCCAGGCGTACAGGTCGGCGAGGGGGACGCGGAGCTCGACGCGCTCGCGGGCACCGGGTTCGAGACGGACCTTGTGGAAGGCCTTGAGCTGGGCCGGGGCGGCGTCCGCCTCCTCCGGCAGGCCGACGTAGACCTGCACCACCTCGTGTCCCGCGCGGTCCCCGGTGTTGCGGACGCTGACGCCGACGACCAGTTCCTCCTCCCGCCGGTCGTGGCGCAGTGCCAGGGCCGTGTGCTCGTAGGAGGTGTAGGACAGGCCGTGGCCGAAGGGGAACAGGGGCTCCTGGCCGTGCCGCTGGTAGTAGCGGTAGCCGATGTCGGGGCCCTCGTCGTAGTGCACGGCCCCGTCCGCGCCGGGGTAGGTGCGCGCGGAGGCCCCGGGTCCCTGCTCCTCGCCGGCGGGGAAGGTCAGGGGCAGGCGCCCGGCGGGGTCGGCGTCGCCGTACAGGACCGAGGCCAGGGCCGTGCCGGTCTCGGCGCCGCCGTACCAGGTCTGCACCACCGCGCCCACGTCGTCGAGCCAGGGCATGAGGACGGGCCCGTCGGTGTTGAGCACCACCACCGTGTTCGGGTTGGCCGCGGCCACGGCGCGCACGAGCGCGTCCTGGTCCCCCGGCAGGGCCAGGGAGGTGTGGTCCATGTTCTCCCCGGCGACCCGGTTGACCACGACCACGGCGACGTCCGCGTCCGCGGCGGCCTGCGCCGCCTCGGGGATGCCGGACTCGGGCTGCCAGCCGAGCGCGAGGCCGGTCGCGCCCATGAAGGCGCCGTCGTTGGTGTACTCCACGGCCACCTCCACCTCCTGTCCGGCGGTGAACTCGCGCACGGCCTGGAGGGGGTAGGTGTGGGGGCCGAACATGAAGTCCCGGCTGGGCCGGACCCCGTCGAGCACGGTCTCGCCGTCGAGGAGGAGCCGGGCCCGCCCGGAGAAGACCAGCGAGAAGCGGCACGGGCCGTCGGCCGGGGCGGTGAGGGTCCCGCTCCAGCGCGCCGACCACACCTGCGGCAGCCCGTCGACGGGTGCGCCCTCGAAGGCGAGTTCGCCCGTGGTCGCGGTCGCGACGGGCTCGCCCCGCAGGCCGGGGCCCTCATGGAAGGTCCCCAGCAGGCCGGGGTCGCCGCCGGGGGTGCGCAGGGCCGAGGCGGGGACGGTGTCCAGGGCGACGTCGCCGCGGCTGCCCTGGGCGTGGACGACCCGTCCCCCCGACCGGTCGCGGATCGCCTCCAGGGGTGTGGCCCACTCCCCCGGCTCCACCCAGCTCGACCCCTCGATGCCGGTGACGAAGTCGGTGCCCGCCGGGCCGAGGACGGCGACGCCCGCACCCTCCGGCAGGGGCAGGAGGGAGTCCCGGTTGGACAGGAGCACGGTGCCGTGCACCGCGATCTCGCGGGCCAGCTCCCGGTGCCCGGCGGTGCTGACCGTCTCCCGGACCGGGGGCAGGGGGTGGTCGAACAGCCCTCCGGCGAACATGGTGACCAGGACGCGCCGGGCCGCGTCGTCCAGGCGGTCGGCGGGAAGGGCGGCCAGCGCCTCCGGGGAGACCTGCACGCCGTCGGGTCCCAGGCCCGCCAGGTCCATGCCCGCCCGCGCGGCGGCGAGCTGGTCGTCGCCGGACATGAAGTCGGGGACCGTGTAGCCGCGCAGGCCCAGCACGTCCTTGAGGTCGGCGAGCAGCTCGGGGTTCTGCGGCGCGTACACGCCGTTGATCCGGGGGTAGGAGGTCATGACCGAGGTCTCGGGGACCCGGTCGACCACGTACCGGAAGGGTTCGTGGTGGGTCTCGTGCAGGGCCCGCTCCGAGACGCGCACGTCCACGGTGAGCCGGTCGTACTCCTGGTTGTAGGCGGAGAAGTGCTTGACGGTGGTGGCGACGTGCCCGTCGACCATGCTCGCGGTGATCTCCGCCCCGAGGCGTCCGGCCAGGTGGGGGTCCTCGCCCATGCCCTCCGCGGTGCGGCCCGAGCGCCAGGTGCGGGCCAGGTCCACGGTGGGACCCAGGATGCTGTTGAAGCCCTTGCCGCGTGTCTCCTCGGCGATGGCGGCGCCCATGCCGGCGAGCAGTTCGGGGTGGAAGGTGGCGCTCTGGGCCACCGGCACGGGGAAGGCGGTCACGCCGGTCTCCCCGCGGACCCCGGCGGAGGCGTCGGCGAACAGCAGCGGGGGGACGCCCAGTGCGGCCACGGCGTCGAAGTCGCAGCACACCAGGGCGGCCTTGTCCTGCGTGCTCATGCGGGCGAGGATCTCCTCCGCGCGCTCGGCGGGGGTGGCGGCGGAGCGGTCTCGGGGGCCCGGCGCGGCCGCGGCCGGTGACGGGACCAGTGCGGCGGCGGCCGCGGCGACGGCGGTGGCGGACAGCAGGGTTCTGCGTTTCATGGTGCTTCCCGGGGGGTCGGGGGGATCTGCGGGCACCCGGGCCGGGAGCAGGGGCCGGGCGGAGGGGGCCGGGGCTCCGTCCGTGGGAACGGGCCCCCGGCCGTGGGGGTGGTCCGGACGCCCGGGAGCGGGCGCCCGGAGCCGGAGCCTTCGCGGACGCCCGAACACGGGGCGAGGCGAAGCGCAGCCCCCTACTCGGACTGGTAGGCGGCGTCCATCTCGGCCAGGGCGTCGTCGACGCTGGCGTCACCGGCGAAGAGCTGCTGGATCACGGTGAAGTGGGCCTGCTGGACGCGGGGGTTGGGCCAGCGCTGGTCCATGAACGGCACGGTCCGGCCCGCGCTCTGGAAGTCGGTGAGGGTGGTCAGCGCCGGGTCGATCTCGCGGTCCTCGTTGGGCAGCGCGGTCAGGGTGCCGCCCTCGGTGGCGTAGATGTCCTGGCCCTCGTCCGAGGCGAGGAAGTCCACGAAGGCCATGGCCTCCTCCATCCGCTCGGTCTCGGCGTTGACGCCGTAGGCGGCCGAGACCGAGCCCGGCATGAGGGTCTCCTCGGCGTCGTCGGTGGCGGGCAGGGCGAACATGCCCAGCTCGGCGTCGCCGATCTCGGACTGCACCTGCGACAGGGTGGTGGCGACCTGGACCAGGCCGACCGAGTTCCCCTGGACGACGCTGCTGATGGAGGCCTCGTAGCTGGTGCCGAGGGGGTCGTCGTTGAAGCAGCCCTCCTCCTCCATCTCCAGGTACTTCTCCATGGCCGTGCGCCACTCGGAGTCGGCGAAGGATGCCTCGCCCGCGGCCATCTGCTCGTCGAACCCGGGGTTGTCGCTGTAGACGGTGGTGGCGGCCAGCGCGTAGGTGACCAGCTGGGTCACCCACGGGGTCTGGTTGCCCAGGGCGAGCAGGCTCATGCCCTCGTCGCGGGCGGTGCCGCACAGGCCGATGAGTTCGCTCCAGGTGGTGGGCGCCTCGGCGCCCAGGCCCTCCAGGGCCTCCCGGCTGTAGATGACGCCGATGCCGCTGTAGGTGACGGGGACGATGTGGGTGACGCCCTCGAACTCGGTGACGGGGCGGTCGCCCTCGGGGATCCGGGAGGCGAACTCGGCGTCGCCGAGGTCGGCGAGGTAGCCGCTCGGCGCCAGGAGCTGGAGGGCAGCGGGGTTGCCGTTGCCGGGCCAGACGGTGAAGACGTCGGGGGCCGTGCCCGAGGACAGCTGCGTGCGCAGGGTGCTCTGGAGCTGGTCGGTGTCGGCGTAGGTGACGGTGACCTCGGTGTCGGGGTTGGCCTCCTCGAAGGCGGCGACCACGGCGTCCATGGGCACGCGGTCGGTGGAGTTCGCGGCCACGGTGAGGCCGTCGGCCGAGTCGGCGCTGTCGGCGCTGCACGAGGTCAGGGCGGCGACGGCCGCCAGGCAGGTCAGGGGGGCGAGGATTCTCTTGGACATGGATCTCTCCGGGAAAGGGGTGCGGGGGCGGCGCGGCGGAAGGGGGTCAGCCCTTCAGTCCTCCGGCGAAGCCCTGGATGACGCGCTTCTGCATGGCGAAGTAGACGGTGAGTACGGGGATCGAGCCGATGATCAGGCCCGCGAAGACCAGTGGCCACTGGGAGACGTACTGGCCGACGAAGCCGAACAGGGCCACGGGGATGGTCTGGCTGCCCGAGCCGCTGAGGTAGAGGAGCGGGGTCAGGAAGTCGTTCCAGACGAAGATGACGTTGAGGATGACCACCGTTCCGGTGATCGGGCGCAGCAGCGGCAGCACGACGCTGAAGAAGGTGCGCACCGGCCCGGCGCCGTCCATCATCGCGGCCTCCTCGTAGCCGCGGTCCAGGCCGCGCAGGAACCCCGTGTACAGGAACACGGAGAAGGGCATCTGCAGGCCGGTGTAGTAGATGACGAGCGCGAGCGGGTTGCCCAGCAGCCCCAGGTCGCGCATGGTCTGGTAGAGCGGGATGAGCGCCAGCTGGAACGGCAGGAGCAGGCCCAGCATGAACAGCGCGAAGACCGCGCGCGACCAGCCGCGGGTGGAGCGCGCGATGGGGTAGGCGGCCAGCGACGAGAGCACGACCAGCAGCACGACGCTGGCCACGGTGACCACGGTGCTGTTGACGATCGCCGGCCCCAGGCTCGCCTGCTGCCAGGCCTGGGCGAAGTTGTCCAGGGTGGGCGTCGCGGACGGCACGAGCGGGGAGGCGCCCGTCTCGTCCTCGGGGCGGAAGGCCTGCACGAACAGGACGTAGACCGGGAAGGCGAAGACCAGGGCCGCGGCGACCATCACCGCTTCGAGGACGCCGGTCCGCCATGTGTAGCGCTTCACGAGTTCTTCGCCTCCTGGCGGCCGAGGTAGCCGTACTGGACACCGCTCAGCACGATCACGAACAGGGTCAGTACCACGGCCATGGCCGTGCTGTAGGCGAAGGCGTTGAACTGGAAGGCCTCGCGGTAGATGACGGTGGACAGGGTGTCGGTGGCGCCGCCGGGGCCGCCCTGGGTCATCACCCACACCTGGTCGAACAGCTTGAGTCCGCCGACCAGGGAGAGCATCAGGTTGATGGTGAAGGCGGGGGCGAGCATGGGCCGCACGATGTGCCAGAAGCGCCGGACGGGCCCCGCGCCGTCCATGTCCGAGGCCTCGTAGACCTCCCGGGGGATGGACTGGAGCCCGGCCAGGAAGATGACCATCGAGTACCCGGAGAACTGCCAGACGATGACGCCGACGACCGACCACAGGGCGATGTCGCTGTCCCCCAGCCAGTTCTGCGCGAGGAAGCCCAGGCCGAGGCTCTCGAAGGCGGCGTTGAGGGCGCCCTCGGGCGCGTACAGGTACTTCCACAGGTACGCGGTGACGACGGGGGTGATGACGGCCGGGGCGAAGAAGAACACGCGCAGGACGTTGCGCGACTTGATCCGGCTGTTGACGCCGAGCGCGAGGAGCAGGCCCACGGCGTTCTGCACGACGGTGACCGCGAAGGCGATCAGGAGCGTGTGGACCAGCGCGTCGCGGGCGCTCTGGTCGGCGAACAGGGCGCGGTACTGCTCCAGCCCGACGAAGTCGAAGGAGCGGGCCAGGCCGTCCCAGTCGGTGAGGGAGTACAGCGCTCCGCGGGCACTGGGCACCAGCACCGCGAACGCGAAGAAGGCGAGCGCGGGGAGCACGAACCACCAGGGCACGGTGGTCCGGTTGGACCTGGCGCGTCGCGCTGGTGCGGGTGGGGGCGGGCTCGTGCTCCCCGCGGGTGTGGCCGACTGGGCCTGCGGGGCCATGGCTGTCTCCATCGGGTCTTCCTCATGGGGCGCGGGAGGGGCGGTCATCGGTCCGTCTCCCGCGCGACTCTGGGTTTAACAGAGTTGAAACGATTCATTGAATGGCCTGAAGCTAGGCGGAGGAAGTGACATGCGTCAACCCCCGCAGGCGAACGAAACCTCTTCGCAACCTAACCGATGCGACAGGTGTCCCGGCCGTCACTTCGCCAAACCAAAGGCCCTGAACTGGCCTTTTCATTGAACGGAAGGAGGGCTTGACACGAGGCCGAGTCGGCGCGGGCGAGTGCACGCCACTTGACGGGAGCATGTCCGCGTTCTTACGGTTACGCTTGCCCCACCCATTGAACCGATTCAATTCGAGCGTTCAGGTCCGTGTCAGGGGCCCGTCACTGCCTTCGCTCCCGTACAGGAGTCCTCTGTGTCCCATCCCCGCGCCACCCCCGTCGGCCCCGTGCCCGACGCGCCCACAGCCGAGCACCACCGCACGGCGCTGGGCATCGGCGAGTCCTCCCCCCGCCTGTCGTGGACGGTGCGCCGGGCACCGGCCGGCTGGCGGCAGGAGGCATACGAGATCGAGGTCCGCGACGGCGGACTGACCCGGACGAGCGGGCGCGTGGCCGGCGCGGAGTCCGTGCTCGTGCCCTGGCCGGACGCGCCCCTGGCCTCTCGCGAGCGCCGGTCGGTGCGGGTGCGCGTGTGGGGGGAGGGCTCCGAGGACCCCTCCGGGTGGAGCCCGCCCCTGGAGCTGGAGACCGGCCTGCTGGAGGCGGCCGACTGGTGGGCGGGGATGGTCGGCCCCGCCGACGGGCTGGGCGGCGACGAGCGCCCCGTGCTGCTGCGGAGCGGCTTCACCCTGCCCGCGCCGCCGCGCTCGGCGCGCCTGTACGTCACCGCGCACGGCGTCTTCGAGGCCGAGGTCAACGGCGCGCGCGTGGGCGACGAGGTGCTCGCGCCCGGCTGGACCACCTATCCGGCGCGGCTGCGCTACCGCACCCACGACGTGACCGCGCTGCTGCGCGAGGGCGACAACGTGCTCGGCGCGCACCTGGCGGACGGCTGGTACCGGGGCCGCCTCGGCTTCCACGGCGGCCGCCGCGACACCTACGGCGACCGCACCGGGCTGCTGGCCCAGCTGGAGGTCGAGTGCGAGGACGGGTCCACCGTGCGCCTGGGCACCGGCCCCGGCTGGCGGTGCGCGCCCTCCCCGACCCTGTCGTCCAGCCTCTACGACGGCGAGCGCCACGACGCGCGCCTGGAGAGGGCGGGCTGGTCCGAGCCGGGCTTCGACGACAGCGGCTGGACGCCCGCGGTACCCGTGGAGCGCGACCCCGCCACGCTGGTGGCGCCGCTGGCGCCGCCGGTGCGCGCCACCGCCGAGCTGGAGCCGGTGTCGGTCACCCGGACCGCGTCGGGCCGGCTGCTGCTGGACTTCGGCCAGAACCTCGTGGGGCGCCTGCGCCTGCGCGTGTCGGGGCCCGAGGGCACCGAGGTGACCTTGCGCCACGCCGAGGTGCTGGAGGACGGGGAGCTGTGCACACGCCCGCTGCGCTTCGCCGAGGCCACCGACGCCTACGTGCTGGCGGGCGCCGGGCGGGTCGAGGAGTGGGAGCCGCGCTTCACCTACCACGGCTTCCGCTACGCGGAGGTCACCGGCTGGCCCGGTGAGATGGGACCCGGCGCGGTGGTGGCGCGCGTGCTGCACACCGACCTGCGCCCCACCGGCGAGTTCACCTGCTCGGACCCGCTCGTGGAGCGGCTGCACGAGAACGTGCGCTGGAGCATGCGCGGCAACTTCGTCGACGTGCCCACCGACTGCCCCCAGCGCGACGAGCGGCTGGGCTGGACCGGCGACATCCAGGTGTTCGCGCCCACGGCGTCCTTCCTCTACGACTGCTCGGGGATGCTGCGCTCGTGGCTGGCGGACCTGGCCGCCGAGCAGTACCCCGACGGCACGGTGCCCTTCGTTGTCCCCACCATCCACGCACCGACCTGGACGCCCGCGTGGCCCGCGGCGGTGTGGGGCGACGCCGCGGTGCTCACCCCGTGGCGGGTCTACGAGCGCTTCGGCGACGTGCGGGTGCTCGAGGACCAGTACGCCAGCGCGACGGCGTGGATGGACCTGGTGGCCCGGCGGCTGGAGGCCGACGGCACGTGGCGGCGCGACCGCCAGCTGGGCGACTGGCTCGACCCGGCGGCGCCGCCGGAGGACCCGTTCCTGGCGCGCACCGAACCGTCGCTGGTGGCCACGGCCTACGCCGCCGAGTCGGCCCGCACGATGGCCGAGACCGCGCGGGTGCTGGGCAGGGAGGCCGACCGGCGGCGCTACGCGGACCTGGCCGAGCACGTGCGCGCCGGGTTCCGCGCGGCCTACACCGACGGCGGGGGGCGGCTCACCAGCGACACGCAGACGGCCTACGCGCTGGCCCTGTGCTTCGACCTGCTGCCCGGGGGGCCCGAGCGCGCCGACGCGGCCGACCGGCTGGCCAAGATCGTGGCCGGGGACGGGTACCGCATCGCCACCGGGTTCGCCGGCACCCCCCTGGTGTGCGACGCCCTGTCGCGCCACGGCCACACCGCCACCGCCTACCGGCTGCTGCTGCAGCGCGAGGCGCCCTCGTGGCTCTACCCGGTGACGATGGGGGCGACCACCGTGTGGGAGCGCTGGGACAGCATGCTGCCCGACGGCAGCGTCAACCCCGGTGAGATGACCTCCTTCAACCACTACGCGCTGGGCGCGGTGGCCGACTGGCTGCACCGCACGGTGGCGGGCCTGGCTCCCGAGGCCCCCGGCTACCGGCGGATCCGCGTCGCGCCCCGGCCGGGCGGGGGGCTGGAGCGGGCGGGCGCCTCCCACGAGACGCCCTACGGGACGGCGAGCGTGCACTGGCGCCGCGACGGGGACCGGCTGCGGGTGGCCGCCGTCGTTCCTCCGGGCACGACGGCCGTGGTGGACCTGCCCGGGACCGCACCGTTCGAGGTGGTCAGCGGTCGGCACGACCTGGAGGCGCCCTGGATGCCCGCCTGAGCGGGGCCGCGGGGGCCGGTGCGGCGCGTCCCGGCGCGCCGCACCCCACTACGATCGGGGAACCGGGATTGAAGCGTTACAACTCACCCCTCCAGCGGGGACGCGGGGAGCACACACAGCGTGAAGGCCGTCAGCATAAGGCAAGTGGCCCGGGAGGCCGGGGTCTCCGTGGCCACGGTGTCCAACTTCCTGAACCGGCCGGAGATCGTCGCCCCGGCCACGCGGGACCGCGTGCGCGGGGCCATCGACGCGCTGGGATACCGGCCCAACCAGGCCGCCCGCCAGCTCAGCAACGGCTACGGCACCGGGGTGGGCCTCGTGCTGTTCGACGTGCGCAACCCCTTCCTCACGGGGGTGGCGCGCGGGGCCGAGGACCGCCTGCACGCCGTGGGCCGGACCGTCGTGCTGTGCAACACCGACGTGGACGCCGAGAAGGAGGAGCGCTACCTGGAGATGCTGCTCCAGCAGCAGGCGCAGGGCGTGCTCATCACCCCGGCGGAGCTGTCCCGGGAGTGGGTGGACGGCGTGCGCTCGCGGGGGCTGCGCACGGTGCTGTTCCACAACTCGACCGACTTCCCGGACGTGTGCTCGGTGGCCGTCGACGACGTGGCGGGCGGCGAGATGGCGGCCACCCACCTCCTGGCGCGCGGGCACGAGCGGATCACCTGTGTGACGGGGCCGGCGCACATGCGCCAGTCCGTGGACCGCCTGTCCGGATGCCGCCGCGCGGTGGCCCTGGCCGGCCGCCCGGAGGAGGCCGTGGAGGTGGTGGAGACGGGCGCGTTCACCCTGGACCAGGGGCGGCGCGCGGGCGAGCGGATCCTGGCCTCGTCCCGCCCGACCACGGCGGTGTTCTGCGCCAACGACCTGCTGGCCCTGGGGGTGATGCAGGCGGTCACCCGGGCGGGGAGGAGCATCCCCGACGACATCGCGGTGGTGGGGTTCGACGACATCGAGTCGGCGGCCACGGCCGGGGTGCCGCTGACCTCGGTGCACGTGGACAGCCACGCGCTGGGCAGCGCGGCGGCCGGTCTGCTGGTCGAGGAGGTCGAGGACCCCGGGCACCGGCACCGCCGCCTGCTGTTCGCGCCCCACCTGGTCGAGCGCGCCTCCAGCTAGTCGGCGCCCGGCACTCACCGGCCCGCCCTGTTCGCCGTGATCTTGTACTTATAGCGAGGTTGGACGCTCCAACCTCGCTATAAGTACAAGATCACCGCGGGTCAGGGCCCCACGTACCACACCGGCAACACCTCCGGCCGGTCCGCCCGCCGCGCCGGAGACCACGGGGCCGTGGGCCCCGGCGCACGCACGCCCGCTCAGGGCTCGACGGTGACCTGGACCCTGCCGGGATCGAAGGCGACGTACCCGGCGATCTCCGCGACCGCCGGATAGGGCTCCTCGTACGCCCACACCGCGTCGACGACCTCCTCGCCCTCCCCCACCACGAGGGTGCGGTAGGTGGCGGTCCCCTTGTAGGGGCAGCGGGTGGTGGTCGGACTCGGCCGCAGCGCCCCGGGGTCCACGTCGGCGAGCGGAAAGTACCGGACCGGCGGGTAGGAGGCCTCCCGCAGCGTCAGCGCGGCCTCGGTCTCGGCGACGACCCGGTCCCCCACACGCGCGACGACGCGCGCTCCCTCGGGCTCGACCCCGATGGGGTGGTCCGGCCCGGGAGTTCTTCCCTGTCCTGTCATGTGGCCCTCCCTCTCCGCACCGAGACTACCCGGACCCCGGCGGGTCCCCTCGGACCGGCGGCGCACTCCGGGGGCGGCCTTCCCCGGGTTCAGGCGACCGTCCCGGCCAGCACGGCGGCGAAGGCCGTCAGCCTCGGGCTCCGGGCCGCGGTCCGCCAGACCAGCCCCAGCTCCGACGCGGCCAACCCGCTGACCGGCACGTAGGTCACGTCCGGCCGCCGGTTGTACTCGGCGGTGGCGCCGCACACCAGCAGGGCGCCCCGGCCCGCCGCGACCAGCGACAGCCCCTCCTGGAGCGTGCCCGCCCCGCGCTCCTGGGGGATGCGGGCGCCGCCCGGGGTCACACTGGGCGAGTTGACGCGGCGCCAGTACGCGGGCGCCCGCCCGGCCAACTGGACCAGCCGCACGCGGGCCAGCTCCTCCGCGTCGATCCCGTCCCTCGCGGCGAGCGGGTGGGAACTGGGCAGGGCCAGGGTCTGCGGCTGCCGGGAGAAGGTCGGGCCCAGGGTCAGGTCGGGTTCCTCGACGGGGGTCAGGACCACGGCCGCGTCCACCCTCCCCTCCCGCACGGCGCCGAAGGGGTCGGCCAGCGGGATCTCCACCAGGTCGACCGCGACCAGCGGGTTGCGCCGCTCGAACACGGTGAGCGTCCGCGCCAGCGACTCGTAGACGGCCCCCTGGAACCCGATCCGCACCCGTTCGACCGTGGAGCGCGCCCGGGAGCGGGCGTCCTCGAACACGCTGACCAGCGCACCGTAGGACGGGCGCAGGGACTCCAGGAAGTCGGCGCCGAACTCGCTCAGGCGGACACGGCGGCTGGTGCGCTCCACCAGGCGCGCTCCGATCCGGCCCTCCAGCGAGCGGATCAGCTGGCTGACCCGGCTCTGGGAGACGTGGAGGCGTTCGCCGGTACGGCCGAAGTGGAGTTCCTCGGCCAGCACCAGGAAGCACTCGATCTCGTGGAAGTCGATCTCGCGGGCCACGGCCCCGCCCTTCCGGCGTCGGTGCCCGGAGGCGGTCCGGCCCCGGGGTCTGCGGCTGGATCGATGAGCCCAGCTGATCGAAGTATGAGGGATTCCCCGTTGTTCGACGAGCGGGAGGGCACTTGACTCGGGGCATGTCCACGACCTCGCCGTCCCAGGCCCCGCCGCCCGTGCCCTCCCCCGTCCGGGGGTGGTCCGCCGTCGTCGCGGTGGCCCTCGGCACCTTCACCGTCGTCACGACCGAGATGCTGCCCGTCGGGTTGCTGACCCCCATGGGCGCCTCCCTCGGCGTCACGGAGGGCACCGCCGGCCTGACCCTGACCGTCACCGGCCTGGTGGCGGCGGCCACGGCGCCGTTCGTCCCCGCCCTCACCGGCCGCGCCGACCGCAGGGTCGTCCTCGTGGGGCTCATGGTCCTGCTGGCCGCCGCCAACCTGTTGTCGGCCTGGGCGCCGAACTTCGCGGTCATGGTCACGGCCCGTGTGCTCGTCGGCCTGGGCATGGCCGGGGTCTGGGCGCTGGCGGCGGGGCTCGCTCCCCGGCTGGTGCCCGAGCGGTCGGTGGGTTCGGCGACCTCCGCCGTCTTCAGCGGGATCGCCGTCGCCTCGGTGCTCGGCGTTCCCGTGGGTGCCTACGTCGGGGCCCTGGCCGACTGGCGCGCCGCCTTCGCGGCGTTCGCGGCGCTGGCCCTGCTCGTCGCGGTCGCCATGGCCGTGCTGCTGCCCGGGCTGCCCTCCGAGCGGGCGGCCCGCCGGAGCGGTGTGACCGGTCTGCTGCGCAACCCCCGGGTGGCCACCGGCCTGCTCCTGGCGGTGCTCCTGGTGACCGGCCACTTCGCCGCCTACACCTACGTCCGGCCCGTCCTGGAGGCGACGGCGGGCGTCGGCGCGGGGCTCATCGGCACGATGCTGCTGGTCTACGGCGTGGCCGGTGTCGTCGGCAACTTCGCCTCGGGCCCGCGCGCCGTCCGGGCTCCGCGCGCCACCCTCGTGGTGCTCAGCGCGGCCCTGGGGGGATCGGTGCTCCTCCTCCCCTGGATCGGCGTCACGGTCCTGGGCGCCGGTGTCCTCATGGTCGTGTGGGGGCTGGCCTACGGCGGGGTGTCCGTCAGCGCCCAGAGCTGGATGATGCGCGCGGCCCCCGAGGAGCGCGAAGCCGTCTCGTCGCTGTTCGTCGGCGTGTTCAACGGCAGCATCGCGCTCGGCACGCTGGTGGGCGGCCTGGTCCTGGACGGCGCCGGCGGGACCGCGCTCCTGTGGCTGGCCGCCGCCCTGACCCTGGGCGCGCTCGCCACGGCCCTCGTGGGCCGGGCGCCCGCGCGGACGGCCTGAACCCTTCCCTCCCGGGGCGCCCGGTCCCGGTGGGCGCCCCGGGAGGACCGTCGGACGCGCTCCCCGCCGCCGCTCTCCCGCCGACGTGTACGCACCCGCCGCGGCGGGTGCGGTGGCACGGTCCCGGGCCGGGGGTCCGGGCCGTCATGGGAGGCGGAGGGGTGGCGCGTCGCGCGCCTCAGGTCCGGGGCGGGTCCGGCAGGACGTCCTCCAGCAGGGCGGCGAACTCGTCGGCGTCGGGTTTGGCATCGGTCAGCAGGGTGTGCAGGAGGATGCCGTCGATGACCCCCGCCACGATCCGCACCCGCACGGGGTCGTCGGTGTAGCACCGCGCGAACGCCCCGACCGCGGCCAGCCAGCGGTCCGTGGCCTCACGCAGGTGGGGCTGACGGGCGGCCAGCAGGAACAGCTCGTACTCGGCCAGCAGGCGGCCCGGGTCGGCGGCGACCCGGGCCAGCAGCTCGGCCAGGTCTCGACGGCGGTCGCCGCCCGAGGACATGCGGCGCATCCGCTCGGAGTCCTCGTCCATCACACTGGTCAGGGCCGCGGTCAGCAGGTCTCCCAGGCCGGTGAAGTAGTAGGTGGTGGCGGAGGTGGGCACCCCCGCCTCCTGGGAGACCGTGCGGTGGCTGACCCCGGCCACCCCGTCGCGTTCGATGACGCGCAGGGTGGCCTCGATCAGGGCCTGGCGGCGCTGCTCGCCCTTCAGGCGGCGTCCGTCCGAGTGTTTCAACGCTTCTCCTCCGGTTCCGGATGGGTGGTGCCTCGGGACGGGAGGGCACTGCCGGACCCGGTGCGCGCTCACCCGCCGGCGCCGGCCGCCTCCTCAGAGGCGTGCTCCTCCCGTGCCTGCTGGGCCCTGCCCAGGAGCGGGGTGAACACCAGCACCAGGGCCAGGGCGGCGGCGCCGGCCCCGACCGCGACGAGGAAGCCGCCCGTGGTGCCGTACTCCTCCACCGCAAGACCCGAGGAGAAGGTGCCGATCGCGGTACCGACGGTCAGGCCGGTCAGGGCCCAGGTCATGCCCTCCGTCAGCTTGGACGGCGGGACGGTCCGCTCGATCAGCGTCATCACCAGGATCATCGTGGGGGCGAAGAAGATCCCCGCGAAGAACACGGCCACGGACAGGCTCCAGATGCTACCCACCACCAGGAGGGGCAGGGTGGTCACGAAGGTGCCCGCCACGGCCACGACCAGCATCGTGTGGAGCCGCCAGGAAAGGTTCAGGGCCCCGAAGGCCAGCCCGGACACCGCCGACCCGAGCGCGTAGGCCGACAGCACGACACCGGTGGCACTGGCCACGCCGAGCGACTCGGCGAAGGCCACGGCGACCACGTCGACCGCGCCGACGATCACGCCACCCGCGAGCAGGGTCAGAACCAGGACCAGGAGGGTGCCGCCGAGCGCGCCCGCCCCCTTGGCGACGTGCGCGTCGGGGTCCTGCAGCGGCGGCTCCGTGCCGCGCTGGGCCACGAACAGGGTGACGCCCAGGGCCAGGAAGGCGGCCGCGGCCAGCGGACCGGCCTGCGCGAAGGCCATGGTGCTCAGCACCACCGACAGCGCCGGGCCGGTGATGAAGGTGAGTTCGTCGGCCACCGACTCGAAGGAGTAGGCGGTGTGCAGCCGGGGCGAGCCGCGCAGCAGCTCGGTCCAGCGCGCGCGGGACATCGCGGACATGTTCGGCATGGTCCCGGCGGGGACCGCGAACGCGAAGAGGGCCCAGTACGGCGCGTCGAACCGCACGCACAGCAGCATCAGGAGCAGGGAGGTGACGCTGACGGCGGCGGCCGGGGGCAGGACCCGCCGCTGGCCGTGGCGGTCGGCCAGGCGCGAGACCTGCGGCGTGATCAGCGCCATGGACAGGGTGAAGGTCGCGGCGACCGCACCCGCCAGGGCGTAGCTGCCGTGGGTGGCGGACAGCATCGTGATGATGCCGATGTTGGTCATGGCCACGGGCATGCGCCCGATGAGCCCGGCGACGGTGAAGCCCTTGGCTCCACGCACCGCGAAGATCTGCGCGTACGGGTTGGGCATGGCGGACGGGTCCTTCCGTGTGCACGGGACTCGTGGTCGGGGGGTGTCCCGCCAATAAAATGGGACGGTCGTCCCACTTTCTACCCGGCGCCGCCCGCGCGCAAGACAAGGTGACGCGGGACACACGATCGTGCGCCGAGGCGCACGCGGGCACGGGAAGCCCCCGGGCGGGGCCGACCGATGACCGCCGTGGGCGCGCTTCACGGGCCGGGAGTGCGGTCCGCCCTCCCCAGGAGCGGCTTCGATGTGGAGAAGCGGGGCGGGGAGACCCGGGCCCGGGCAGGCGGCGATCAGGAATCCGGAACGGACCCGGGCATCCCCGCGTCACAACGGTTGGCAGAGACCCCTTGACCCCCTGCCCTCACCCGGCACCAGGGCCGGAGCACGAGACACCGCCCACCCCCTGTTCTAGGAGACCACCCGTGAACCGCGACCTCATCCCCCGCGCCCTGAACGGCACCGTCCTCACACGGGCGACCGCCGGCGTCGCCTCCGTCGCCCTCGCGGCGGCTCTGACCTCCTGCTCCTTCTCCGTCGGCGAACTGGAGCCCGTCGGCGAGGGCGAGCCCGCACCGGCCGCCTCCGCCGAACCCGAGGCGACGGACTCCGCCGGGCAGGCGGCGGGAGGCGGGGACGGCGGCGAGGAGGCCGCCGACACCGGGGACGCCGGCGGAGAGCTTCCCGTGGACCCCTCCGAGGCCGTGGCCTGGGACGAGGAGACCTTCTGGCTCAGCGGGTCCGGAGACGCGCTCTACCGGCTCGACTGGACGCCCTCGGCCGACTCGGCCCTGCAACTCACCCACTCGGGCAGTTCCAACTTCATCGTGGCCCCCTACGACGCGGACGGGACGCGCCTCGGGAGCATCGTCAACGAGATCGGCGCCTACGAGGGGGAGTCCCTGCTCGAGGAGGCGGCCATCCTCGGCGGCGCCGCCGAGATCGCGTTCGTGCACGTCCAGGCCGACGGGGCCTGGACCCTCACCCGCTGACCCGCCCCGCATCCGCGGAGCCCCGTGTGCCGCACCGTGCGCGCCGCGTACGGTGCGGCTCCGCCTGGGCCCCTCACCCCGTCGGTGAGGGGTCGAGCTCGGCCGCCACCCGCGCCGCGGTCTCGCGCAGCCAGGTGTGCGCCGCGTCGTGCCGGTGCACCGGGTGCCACCACAGCGCCTCCTGGATGGGAGCCGCCGGGAACGGGCAGGCCAGCGCCCGCAGCCCCGCGCGCTCGCGCGGCCCGTCCACCAGGCGCCGCTGTACCAGCGCCACCCTGCGCGTGTCCCGCACCAGGTCCGGGAGCATCCGGAAGTTCTGTACCGAGACCTCCACCCTCGGCTCCAGGCCCAGCATGCCCAGCTGGTGGGTGACCGGTGCGTCGTAGGGGCGCTGGTAGACGGCCCACGGCAGCCGCGCCAGGTCGTCCATGGTGATCGCCTCGCCCACGGCGTCGTTGTCGGCGTCGACCAGGCACACCCACTCGTCGCGGTACAGCTCCACGGTGGGATAGCCGCTGATCACCCCGTGCAGTATCAGGACGCCGTCCACTCCCCCGAGCACGCTCTCGGTGGCCTCCACGAGCGTGCCGGGCATCTGCCGGAAGTGCAGCCGCAGCCCCGGAGCCTGCTCGTGCAGCGCCCGGGCCAGCCTGGACCCGAAGACCGACACGGCGTAGTCCGAGGCCAGCAGGGTGAAGTCCCGCTGCTCGGTCTCGGGGTGGAAGTGGGCGCGGCTGCTGAAGAGGCGCTCCATGACCGAGCAGGCGTTGGCCGCGGGCACCCGCAGCGCGTGCCCCAGCGGCGTCAGCTCGTAGCGGTTGCCCCGGCGCACCAGCAGCTCGTCGGAGAAGTGGCGCCGCAGCCGCGCCAGGGCCGCGCTGGTCGCGGGCTGGCTCAGGCCGATGCGCTCCCCCGCCCTGGTCACGTTGCGTTCCTCCAGCAGGGCGCGCAGGGCGACGAGCAGGTTGAGGTCCAGGTTCGCGATGTTCACGCCGCGCCCTCCCTGCGGATATCCACTGTATGGATGCCGTCCATATGAGAGATCTATTTCACAAATCTCTCCCGGTGACCGATGTTAGTGGCATCACACCGGAAGGAAACACCGTGGCAACACATCCGACAGACCCGCCCCTCGGCGGCTCCCCCGCACCCGGGGCCCCCGCTCCCGCAGCCTTCGCCCTCGGGACCTTCTCCGTCGGCGGCGGCGTTCCCTTCCCGGGGCTGGTCACGGGCGAGGAGGTCCTCGACCTGCGGACCGTGCCCGGCCTGCGCGGCGCCCCGGGCGCCGGCCCCGGCACGCGGGACCTGCTGGAGCGCTGGGCCGAGGTCCTGCCCGTGCTGCGCGGGCTGGCCGCCTCCGGCGGGGGCCGGCGGCACGCCCTCGCCGACCTGCGCGTGCACGCCCCCGTGCAGCCGCGCCAGATCCTCCAGTCAGGGGCCAACTACCGCACCCACGTCATCGACCTGGCCGTCGCCCACGAACCCGAGGGCGGCCGCCCGGCCGAGCGGGTGCGCGCCGAGGTCGCGGCCATGATGGACCGCCGGGCCGCCGAGGACCAGCCGTACGTGTTCATCGGCCTGCCCTCCTCGGTCACCGGCCCCTACGACGACGTGGTCATCCCGAGCTGGTGCGCCAAGCCCGACTGGGAGCTGGAGCTGGCCGCGGTGATCGGCGAGCCCGCCTTCCGGGTCTCCCCCGGGCGGGCGCTGGAGCACGTGGCCGCCTACACCATCGCCAACGACGTCACCGCCCGCGAGGCGGTCTTCCGCCGGGACATGCCCGAGATCGGCACCGACTGGCTGCGCGCCAAGAACGCCCCCACCTTCACCCCCCTGGGCCCGTACCTGGTCCCCGCCGAGTTCGTCGCCGACCCCGGCGACCTGCGGGTGACCCTGCGGCTCAACGGCGAGACGATGCAGGACGAGTCGACCAAGGACATGATCTTCGACGTCGCCCGCCTGGTCTCCTACGTCTCCCAGACCGTCCAACTGCTCCCCGGCGACCTGGTCCTGACCGGCAGCCCCGCCGGGAACGGCATGCACTGGGGGCGGCTGCTGCGCTCCGGCGACGTCATGGAGGGCACCATCACCGGCCTGGGCACCCAGCGCAACACCTGCGTGGCGGAGGAGGCGTGATGGCCGACGGCACCGCCGGCGCGGCGCACGGCCCCACCGGCCCCGCGGCGCTCGACCGCACCGACCCCGAGGGCGCCGTCGCCGAGGCGGCCCGCGCGTACTCCAACTGGGGCCGCTGGGGCCCGGGCGACGTCCTGGGCACCGTCAACTTCATCGACCGGACCAGGCGCCGCGAGGCCGCGGGGCTGGTCCGTCTCGGAGCGAGCTTCTCCCTGTCGCAGCGCTTCGACATGAACGGCCCCCAGAAGGGCTGGCGGCGCCGGACCAACCCCGTGCACACCATGCTCGACACCGGCGTCGACGCCGCACGCGGCACGCAGGGCTTCCCGCACGGCATCGGCGGCGCCGACGACGTGGTGTCCATGCCCCTGCAGTGCTCCACGCAGTGGGACGGACTCGGCCACATCTTCGACCACGGCAGGGCGTGGAACGGCCGCGACGCCGCGCAGGTGGTCACCTCCGAGGGCGACCTGGTCACCGGTATCGAGCACATGGCCTCCCCCGTGGCGGGCCGGGGCGTGCTGCTGGACGTGGGCCGGGTCCTGGGCGAGGACGGCGAGCTCCCGGACGGCTTCGCCGTCACCGCCGAGCACCTGGAGGCGACGGCGGAGGCGCACGGCGTCGGGGTCGGCCGCGGGGACATCGTGTGCGTGCGCACCGGCCAGCTCACCCGGGCCCGCCGGGAGGGCTGGGGCGACTACGCGGGCGGCCCCGCGCCGGGCCTGTCGTTCACCACCGCCGGATGGCTGCACTCCACCGAGATCGCGGCGGTCGCCACCGACACCTGGGGCTTCGAGGTGCGCCCCAACGAGTTCGACGACGCCTTCCAGCCCCTGCACCAGGTGGCCATCCCCCACATCGGCCTGCTCATCGGCGAGATGTGGGACCTGGACGCGCTGGCGGCGCACTGCGCGGCCGACGGCGTCCACGAGTTCTTCCTGACCGCCGCGCCGATCCCGTTCACCGGGGCGGTCGGCTCACCCGTCAACCCCGTCGCCGTCAAGTGAAGGTGCCACCCCCCATGAAAGCTGTCACCAGAGTCCTGGTCGTCGGAGCCGGAACCTCCGGCCTGGCCCTGGCCACCCTGCTCGCCCGCGGGGGCGTACGCGTGGACGTCGCGGAGATCCGCTCCGACGCCGACACCCTCGGCTCGGGCATCACCGTCCAGGGCAACGCGCTGCGGGTGCTGCGCGAACTCGGCGTGTGGGAGGAGGTCGAGAGGGCGGGCTTCCCCTTCGACAGCCTGGGCATGCGCGCCCCGGACGGGACGCTGCTGGCGGAGATCCCCGACGTGCGCACCGGCGGCGCCGACCTGCCCGCGACCGTGGGCATGAACCGCCCCGAACTGGCCGCGATCCTCACCGGGGCGGCCCGCTCCGCCGGGGCGCGCATCCGCCACGGCCTGACCGTGCGCGACCTCGTCGGGCACCCGGACGGGGTGGAGGCCCGGCTCTCCGACGGCACGGCCGACCGCTACGACGTGGTCGTGGGCGCCGACGGTATCCGCTCCACCGTGCGCCGCATGATCGGGATCGACACCCGGCCCGAGCCGACCGGCATGGGCATCTGGCGCATCCACACCCGCCGTCCGGCGAGCGTGGAGCGCACCGACCTGGTCTACGGGGGCCCGTGCTTCATCGCGGGCTACTGCCCCACCGGCCCGGACACCATGTACGCCTACCTGGTGGAGCGGGCCCGCGCGCACGCCGACCTCACCGGGCGGGAGCGGGCCGGGCACATGACCGCGCTGTCGGAGGGCTACGGCGGGGTCTGGGACGAGATCCGCGCCGACATCGCCTCCTCGGACCGGGTGAACTACACCTGGTTCGAGTCCCTGCTGGTGGAGGCGCCGTGGAACCGGGGCCGGGTGGTCCTCATCGGCGACGCGGCGCACGCGTGCCCGCCCACCCTCGCCCAGGGCGCCGCCCAGGGCCTGGAGGACGCCCTGGTGCTGGCCGAGCTGCTGCTGGCCGCCGACACCGTGGACCAGGCGCTGTTCGACGCGTTCGCGGTCCGCCGCCTCGAACGCGTGCGCACCGTGGTGGAGGCGTCGGTGACCCTGGCGCGGTGGCAGCTGGACGGGGTGCGCGGCGCCGACGTCCCCGGCATGATGCGCAAGGTCTCCGCGCTGGTCTCGGAGCTGCCGTGATCATCGACGTCCACGCCCACGTCCTGCTCCCCGAGGTGGAGGCCGAGGTCGCAGGCCGGCCCGGCCACGACGCGCACCGCGCCCTGGACGCGCGGCGCAACGGGGAGGAGTCCCTGCGGGTCAGCGGACGCATGGTCGGCGAGCGGCTGAGCCGCCTGACCGAGGTCCGCGCCCGGCTCGCCGACATGGACGCCGCCGGGGTCGACGTCCAGCTCGTCAGCCCCTCGCCCTCGCACTACCACTACTGGGCCGAGCCCGCGCTGGCCGAACGCGCGCACGGACTGGCCAACGAGGGGGTGGCCGAGCACTGCTCCCGCGCCCCCGACCGGCTGCTGGGCCTGGGCCTGGTCCCGCTCCAGCACCCGGGGCTGGCCGTGGCCCTGCTCGACCACGCCCTCTCCCTCGGCCTCCGGGGCGTGGAGATCTCCTCGCACGCGCCCGGCCGGGAGCTGTCCGACCCCGCCTACGAACCGCTGTGGGAGCGGGCCGCCGCGACCGGGGCGGTGCTGTTCCTGCACCCCTTCGGCTGCACGCTCGACGAACGGCTGGACCGCTGGTACCTGTCCAACATCGTCGGTCAGCCGGCCGAGAACGCCGTGGCCCTGTCCCACCTGGTCTTCTCCGGCGTCCTGGACCGCCACCCGGGCCTGCGGGTCGTGGCGGCCCACGGCGGCGGCTACCTGCCCACCCACCTGGGCCGCGCCGACCACGGCTGGCGGGTGCGCCCCGACGCCCGGGGCTGCGCGGACCCGCCCAGCTCCTACCTGCGGCGCATGTGGTTCGACTCCCTCGTCCACGACCCCGCCGTCCTGCGCCACCTGGTGGAGGCGGTGGGCTCCGACCGGGTCCTGCTGGGCTCGGACCACCCCTTCGACATGGGCGCCGACGCGCCCGTGGCGGCGCTGCGCGCGGCCGGCCTGGACCCCGGCGCCCTGGCCCGGATCGGCGGCGGCAACGCCGCGGCGCTCCTGGACCTGACCACCGACACACCCACGGAGGAATCCCCATGACCGAGCGGCTCATCACCCACCTCAGGCACGTCGCGCTCGCCGTGCCCGACTTCGACAAGCAGCAGAAGTTCTTCACCGACATGTGGAAGCTGACCGAGGCCGAGACCGACTCGGGCGTGTCCTTCCTGGCCGCGGAGGGCTCCCCGGAGAACTACGTGGTCCGGCTGCGCAGGGCCGAGGAGAAGCGGATCGACCTGGTGGCCTTCGGCGCGGCCTCGCCCGCCGACGTGGACGCCCTCGCCGACCGCCTGATCGGGGCGGGCGTGCGGATGGTGAACGAGCCCGGGCCGGTGGACACCCCCGGCGGCGGCTACGGGGTGCGCTTCTTCGACGTGGACGGGCGCACCGTCGAGGTCTCGGCCGACGTCGCCGTGCGCAGGCACCGCAAGGTGGAGGAGAAGGAGTCCGTCCCGGTCCGGCTGTCCCACGTCGTGCTCAACTCCCCGGACCTGGACCGCACCCGCGCCTGGTACGAGCGGCACCTGGGCTTCGCGCTCTCGGACACCCTCATGCACCCGCGCATGGGCAGGGTCATGCACTTCATGCGGTGCAACCCGACCCACCACAGCATCGCCATCGCGCAGGGGCCGCACGCCTCCCTGCACCACATCTCCTTCGAGATGCGCGGCATCGACGAGTACATGCGGGGCACGGGCCGCCTGCTGCGCGCGGGCGTGCGCAAGATCTGGGGGCCGGGGCGCCACATGGCGGGCAACAACACCTTCTCCTACTTCATGGACCCGCACGGCAACACCCTGGAGTACACCACCGAGCTGGAGCGGCTCGACGAGGACACCTGGCACCCGCACATGTACGACTTCTCCGACCCCCAGGTCTCCGACCAGTGGGGGACGGCCAACCCGATGGACGAGTTCGTCGCCAGGGAGTCGTTCAACGACCCCGACCGCGGCTGCTTCGTCGCCCCTCCGATGTAGCTCCGCCCCCGACCCACGGGAGAACCCATGCGACTGGCCACCTACGAGCACGAGGGCCTGCGCCGCTGCGGCGCGGTCGAGGGGGAGGAGGTCCTGCCCTTCCCCGAGGGGACCGACCTGCTCGACCTCGTCGGCGGCGGGCCCGTGCCCGCGACGGGGGCGCCCGTGCCCCTGGCCCGGGTGCGGCTGCTGCCGCCCCTGGAACCGCCCTCGGTGCGCGACTTCGTCACCTTCGAGGAGCACGTCGAGGGCGTGCGCCGCAGCGTGAGCGGGGAGGCGGGTGTTCCGGAGGCCTGGTACGACGCGCCCACCTTCTACTTCACCAACCCGGCGTCGCTGGTGGGGGCGCACGACGACGTGCCGGTCCCGCCGGGGTGCGGGGCGCTGGACTTCGAGCTGGAGGTGGCCGCGGTCGTCGGGCGCGGGGGCTCCGACCTCACGCCGGAGCGGGCGCGCGGGCACATCTTCGGCTACACCGTGTTCAACGACTGGTCGGCGCGCGACCTCCAGTCACGGGAGATGCAGGTGGGGCTGGGGCCGTGCAAGGGCAAGGACGCGGCCTCGACCCTGGGGCCGTGGCTGGTCACCGCCGACGAGCTGGAGCCCCACCGCGACGCGGAGGGCTTCCTGCGCCTGGCCCTGACCGCCGAGGTCAACGGCGAGGTGGTCGGCGGCGACCTGCTGTCCAACATGGGCTGGACCTTCGAGGAGATGCTCGCCCACGCCTCGCGGGGCACACGGGTGCGGCCGGGCGACGTGCTGGGTTCGGGCACCTGCGGCAACGGCGGGTGCCTGGCCGAGCTGTGGGGGCGGCGCGGGCACCAGGACCCGCCCCCGCTCGTGCCCGGTGACACGGTCACCCTGACCGTGGAGGGCATCGGAACCGTGTCCAACACCGTCGTGCCCGGGAGGGACCCCGAACCCGTGCGCGGGGCGCGCCGGCGCCCGCGCGACCGCCCCTGAGCACCCTGGTCCCGGAGCGGCCCCGCCCGGCTCCGGAGACGGGCGGGAGGGCCGCCCGGGCCCGGGAGCGGGATGGCCTCCGCCCCCGGGGCGGAGGCCGTGCGCGGCCCTTCCCGGCCACGCGGAGGGGCGGCCGATGACCGGGTGCGGCCAGGTGGGCGCGGGCCGGTCCCCGCCCGTGAGACAGTCGGTGCGTCCTGCCCCCTCACCCCGGAGTTGCCGATGATGGGCTCCTCTCACGCCGCGACCGGTGTTCTCACGGGCGCGGCCGTGGGCGTGCTGTGCGGTTCCGCTCCCACGGACGTGCTGCTGTGCGCCGCCGTCGGCGCGGGTGCCGCTCTCCTTCCCGACCTGGACGAACCCCGCAGCACGGTGGGCAGGTCGCTGGGACTGGTGACGGAGAGGGCTTCGGTGGCGCTGCGGGGGGCCTCGCGGCGCGTGTACCGGCGCACGGCCACGAGGGCGGATCTGGGCGCGGGCAAGGACGGCGGCCACCGCCACCTGACGCACACGCTCCCCGCGTGCGCGGTCTTCGGCCTGCTGGCGCTGGCGCTGGCGGCGGCCGCTCCGCTCGGCACCGGGCTGGTGGTGTTCGCGACGGCCGCGCTGGGGCTGGGCACGGTGGCCCGGTCCCTGCGGAGGTGGGGGCCGCTGAGGAGGCGAAGACTCGCGGCGTCGTCGGCGGCGGTCGCCGTCGCGGCCGGCGCGGTGCTCGCCGAGGGCGGCGGACCCGCGCCGTGGCTGATCGGGCTGACGGTCGCCGTCGGCGCGTTGACGCACGTCCTGGGCGACTGGCTGACCCGCTCGGGTGTTCCGCTGGCGTGGCCGTTCGTGGTGCGCGGCAAGAGGTGGTGGATGTTCACGTCGCCGGTGGCGTTCCACACCGGCAGGAGCAGGGTCGAGGACGGGATCCGGTGGGCGTCGCTGGCGGGCCTGCCGGTGATGCTGGTGTTGAGCGTGCCCACGCCGCCGGCTACCTGACGCTGAGCCGCCGGTCCCGCGGGTCGAACGCCACCGCTCTGGCGTCGGACCGCAGGGCCCGCACGAGCGCGTCGACGACCTCGTCGACGGGGAAGGGCTCGGGCAGGTTCTCGGGCGCCGTCCCGGCCAGGGGACGGGTCGCGAGCCCGGTGTCCATGTGCGGTGCGCGCACGTCCAGGACCGCGACGCGCCTGGCGCGGTAGTCCGCGCGGGCGGCGGTCAGCCAGGCCGACAGGGCTGCCTTGCTGGCCGAGTAGGCCGCCATGCCGTGGGTGGGGTAGTCCGCGGTCACGGCGGTGACCGCGGCCACCGCCCCGCCGGGCTCCACCGCGTCGGCCGCCGCGCGCAGCATCGCCATCGGTGCCAGCGTGTTGACCTGGAACATCTGCTCGACCACGGCGTCCTCGGAGTCGGACCCGGTGTCGAAGGCCACGACACCGAAGGCGACGACCAGCGCGTCCAGCCCGCCCTCCTCCTCGGCGGTGCGGCGCACGAGCGCGGCGCAGCCCTCGGTGTCCATCGCCTCGAACGTGGCCGTGGAGGCCCCGGCGAGCTCCTCCGCGAGCGTGTTCAGCGCCTCCTCGTCGCGCCCGGCGAGCACGACCCGCGCACCCTTCCCGCTCAGTGCCCTGCTGATGTGCCCGCCGAGTACGCCCGTGGCCCCGGCCACCAGGACACGTGCTCCCTCTAGATCCATACGGTCAGTATTTCCGCAGGTGGAACCAGGTTTCGACATTGACACGCGCCCCGGCGGCGGGGACTTCGTTCCCGGGTGGCCCCGCGCGACGACGGGCGGGGGAACGGTGCACGGCGGGACGGTTCACACCACCAGGAAGGCCGCGAGGGCGACCGCCAGCAGCACGACGTAGGAGACCGCGTGCACCCGGTCGGGCACCCGGCCCACCAGGCGGCGGGTGACGGCGATGGCGGGCAGCGACCCGGCGAGCAGGAGGGCCCCGGCCGCGAGGTCGACCGACCCCAGGTGGCCGGGCCCGACGCCTCCCCCGTCGCCGAACAGGGCGTACACCGCGGTGCCCGCCACCGCGACGGGGAGGCTGAGCGGGTTGGCCATCGCGGTCGCCTCCCCCATCGGCAGGCCCCGGCGGCGCAGCAGGGGGACGGTCATGACGCTGCCGCCCACGCCCAGGAAGCTGGTCACCGCCCCGATCGCGACCCCGCCCGCCGTGGTGGTGCGCCGCCCCAGCAGACGGGGCCCGGTGTCGGGGTCCCGGGTGAGGAAGCCCCTGCGCAGGAGGGTGTCGAGGAGGGTGAGCGCGACGTAGACCACGAACAGCACGCGCTGGGCCCCTCCCCCGGCGGCGGTGGCGACCAGGGAGCCCAGCACCGCGCCGACGCCGATGTAGGCGGCCAGCGGCCACACGTAGTCGCGGCGCAGCCGCCCGGCCCGGCGCTGGGAGAGGGTGGCGCCGAGCGCGTTGACGACCATCACCGCGGTGGAGGTGGCGACGGCGACGGCCATCGGGTCCGCGCCGGGACCGGCCTGGGCGCGGGTGACGTGGTAGACGACGGGGACGACCACGAAGCCGCCGCCGAAACCGAACAGGACCGTGGTGACTCCGGTCAGCAGGCCCAGGGCCAGCAGGGGCAGGACGAGGGTGAGCACCCCCACCACGGTAGGGAGGCGGACGCTGGCGCGCTTTCGAAGGAACGCCATCCTCCTTCGCGCGGCGGACAGCACCCGGTAGCGTCGGCCCCATGCGCAACGTCCCCGTCGCCGAGGTGGACTCCATCGACCGGCCCGTCCTGGCGATCGGCACCGACTACCCGCCCGAGCACGTGCTGCCCGCCCACCGGCACCGGCGGGCGCAGTTCCTCTACGGGGCGACGGGGGTGATGCGGGTCCAGACCGCCGACGGGGAGTGGACCGTGCCGCCGCACCGGGCCGTGCTGATCCCGGCGGCGACCGACCACCGGGTGGTCATGACGGGGGTGAGCACCCGCAGCCTGTACCTGGAGCCGAGCGCGGTCGCGTGGTTCCCGGCGCGCTGCCAGGTGGTGGAGGTGTCCCCGCTGCTCAGGGAGCTGCTGTTGACGGCGGTGGACCTGGACCCCCGCTATCCCCCGCACGGGCGGGACGCGGCGGTGTTCGCGCTGGTGCTGCACGAGCTGCGTCGGCTCGTGCCGCTGCCGCTGGACCTGCCCCTGCCCCGGCACGAGGGGCTGCGGGCGCTGTGCGGGGAGTTCGTGGAAGCGCCGGACGTCCACGACCCGCCCGCGCGGTGGGCGGGGAGGTTGCACGTCAGCGAGCGGACGGTGCACCGGCTCTTCCGCGCGGAGACCGGGATGAGCTTCGCGCGGTGGCGGCAGCGGGCCTGCGTGCTGCACGCGCTGCCGCTGTTGGCCAGAGGTGAGCCGGTGACCAGGGTGGCGATGGAGTTGGGGTACGAGAGCCCGTCGGCGTTCTCCACGATGTTCCTGCGCGTGCTGGGGTCATCGCCCCGGGACTACGCGGCGGGCCAGTGAGCGATTGCGCGCGGACTCAGCGTGGACGCCCTGGCTGCCCCGGCTGCTCGCTGGTGCTGCGGTAGCGGTGGTGTCGGCGGTAGCGACGGATATCGACATGGAAACGGCCCCGCCCTGTTCGTCTGGGCGGGGCCGGTCGTGTCTGTGGGCTACTGGGCGCGAACGGCGCTGACCAGGGCGGTCCACTCGGCGGCCGGGGCGGCCAGGTGGCCGAGCGGCCGGTTCTGGGTGTCGCGGACCAGGACGGCCGCCTGGTCGCGACGGGCCTCCACGCAGTCGCCGCCCTCGCCGTTGCTGTAGCTGGACTTACTCCAAGCCTCGGTCATCATGTGATGCTGCCTCGAATCTCTTCCATGCGGGACCGTGACGAGGGCACCGGCAAGCGTTCCAGCGATACCGAGGAGAGCACCGGAGAGCCCAACGGAAACCGCCCGGCCATCGAGGAAACCACCAGCGCCAAGTCCATCTCGGCGGGGGCGTGGCCACGCTCAGCCCTTGTTCCCGGAAAGGGCCAGGGTGCCTCCCAGTCCGATCATCATCACACCGCCGCTGGCACCCATGTACGGCAGACGCTTGGGGCCGCGGGCGAACCATGTCCGGGCGGTTCCTGCCATGAGCGCCCACACGGAGTCGCAGGCAAGCGCGACAAGGAAGAAGATGCACCCGAGAAGGGCAAGCTGCACCGGGATCGCGCCGGCCTCATAGCTGACGAACTGCGGGAGTACCGCGACGAAGAACACGATCGTCTTCGGGTTCGAGATACCCACGAAGAATCCCTCGCCCACAAGCTTCAACGACGAAACCCGGTCGCCCCCGGCCGCGTCCACGTGCATATGAACGTTTCGGTGGCGTATGGCCCGTACTCCGAGATAAATGAGATAGGCCGCACCGACCAGTTTGATCGCGGTGAAGACCACCAGGCTCTCCGCCACGATCGGACCGACACCCAGAGCGACGGCGGCGATCGCGGGGAGTGTTCCCAGGGAGTTTCCCAGGACGCTGAGGAGGCCGCTGCGCCGCCCGAGCGAGAGTGACCGGCCGACGACGAACAGGACGCTCGGCCCGGGAACGGCGATGAGCGCGAAGGCGACAAGGGTGAAGGCCGCAGCGTTGGCCGCAGGAAGCATGAAGCCTCCGGGGAGCTCGTAGGCGGGTACCGGAAGCTTACTCCAATGGTGTCGGGATCACTCCGCCATCGCCGAACACCGGCAATACCCGTGCCTTATCCGGAAAGGCCCCGCCCCCAGAGGCGGAAACCACCAGCAGCCTCCAGAAACGATCCTGGTTGGCACCGACATCGAGACACCCCGGCCCCTCGGCCGGGGCGGTTCACCTCCGCGTGCGCGGAGCTTGGCGCAAACGACCTGCGAGAACGCGGGCCGCTACCTTCTCCCGATCTTCGCTCAGGACCCACCGAGCGCCCCTGGCATCCGCCCCGTCCTCACACGGCCCCCGCCAACACACCTCCCTCCACAGCGCCCGGGTGTTGCCCTCCCCCCGCCTCAGTTCTACTATCTGCGTATGAACGCAAATAGTAAGAGATGCGGGCTCGACGAGAACAGCCCCTACGTCGAGTACGCCGTGGAGATCCTGTCCCTGCTGGCCGACGCCACCCGAGTCCGCATCATCCTCGCCCTGCGCGGAGGCGAACTGTCCGTCAACGAGCTGGCCGAACGCCTCGGCAAGCCCGGACCCTCCGTCTCCCAGCACCTGGCCAAGCTCCGCATGGGGCGGGTGGTGGCCTTCCGCCGGGAGGGCAACCGGATGTACTACCGCCTGGCCAACGAGCACGCCCGCCAGCTGGTCGCCGACGCCGTCTACCAGGCGGAGCACGCCCTGGAGGTCGAACCGGCCCACCACCGCGCCGACGCCGCTCCCCCGGCCCGCGGCTCCGGGGACGGCACCCGATGAGCCTCGCCGCCGCCCCGCCGTCCCCGCCCGGCCGCACCGAGGCACGGCCCGCGTCCCTGGTCGCGACCGGCCTACGGCTCGGCGAGGTCCGCTGGGCCGCCGCGGCGCTGGCCCTGTTCCTGGCCGGTTGGGCCGCCCAGCTCCTCGGCGCCCCGGCCTGGCTGTGGTGGGGCCTGTACCTGGCCTGCTACGCCGCGGGCGGCTGGGAACCCGCCCTGTCCGGGCTGCGCGCCGCCAGGGAGCGCACCCTGGACGTGGACCTGCTGATGATCGTGGCGGCCGTCGCCGCCGCCTCCATCGGCCAGGTCTTCGACGGCGCCCTGCTCATCGTCATCTTCGCCACCTCCGGCGCGCTGGAGGCCGTGGTCACCCAGCGCACCGCCGACTCCGTCAGCGCCCTGCTCACCCTGGCCCCGGAGCGGGCCGTGCGGATCACCGCCGCCCCCGGCGGGGAGCGCGAGGAGACCGTCGACACCGCCGAACTGCGGGTCGGGGACACGGTCCTGGTCCGGCCGGGCGAGCGCGTCGGGGCCGACGGCACCGTCGTGGAGGGCGCGAGCGAGGTGGACCAGCAGGCCGTCACCGGGGAGTCGGTCCCGGTGCCCCGCTCGGTGGGCGACGAGGTGCTCTCGGGCACGGTCAACGGCACCGGCGCGCTGCGGGTGCGGGTGGACCGCGCGGCGCGGGAGTCGGTGATCGCCCGCATCGTGACGCTGGTCGAGGAGGCCTCGGCCACCAAGGCCCGGACCCAGCTGTTCGTGGAGAAGGTCGAACAGCGCTACTCGGCGGCCGTCGTCGTGGCCACGCTGCTCGTGCTGGGCGTCCCCCTGCTCCTGGGCGCGGGCTTCGAGGAGGCGCTGCTGCGCGCGATCGTGTTCATGATCGTGGCCTCGCCGTGCGCGGTGGTACTCTCGACCATGCCCCCGCTGCTGGCCGCGATCGCCAACGCCGGCCGCCACGGCGTCCTGGTCAAGTCGGCCACCGTCATGGAGCAGATCGGCCGGACCGGGGCGGTGGCCTTCGACAAGACCGGCACCCTCACCCGGGGCACCCCGGAGGTCACCGGCGTGGCCCCCGCGCCGGGACACGGCGCCGACGAGGTCCTGGCCCTGGCCGCGGCCGTGGAGCGCTACAGCGAGCACCCCCTGGCCCGCGCCGTCCGCGAGGAGGCCGACCGGCGCGGGCTGGCCGCGCCCGGCCCGGTGGAGGACTTCGCGTCGCTGCCCGGCGTCGGGGTCCGCGCCACCGTCGCGGGCCGCGGGGTGCGGGTGGAACGGGCCGCGGCCGACCCCGACGGACCGGCGGGCACCCGGGTCACCGTGACCGCGGACGGCGGGGAACTGGGCGTCCTCACCCTGTCGGACGCCCCGCGCCCCGAGGCGCCCGAGGCCGTGGCCCGGGTGGCGGCCCTGACACCCGAACCGGTGCTGTTGCTGACCGGCGACAACGCGGCCACCGCCGCGCACGTGGCCCGGGCCACCGGGATCACGCGGGTGCACGCCGACCTGCTGCCGCAGGACAAGTCGGCGCTGGTGGCGCGGATGGAGGAAGCGGGGACGCGGATGATGCTGGTGGGCGACGGCGTCAACGACGCCCCGGCCATGGCCGCGGCCACCACCGGGGTGGCGATGGGCCGCCGCGGATCCGACCTGGCCCTGGACACCGCCGACGCCGTCATCGTCCGTGACGACCTGGCGACCCTGCCCCGGCTTCTGGCCCTGTCGCGGCGGGCCCGCCGCTTCGTCGTCGCCAACCTGTGCGTGGCGGCGACGTTCATCGTGGTGCTCGTGGTCTGGGACCTGGCCGGCACGCTGCCCCTGGCACTGGCCGTCGCCGGGCACGAGGGCTCCACCGTGATCGTCGCCCTCAACGGGCTGCGGTTGCTGCGGTCGCGCGCCTGGACGGGCTGAGGGGGCGTCCGCGCGGGTGTCCCGGGTAAGGGAGGGGAGAACACACCGGAGGGCGGACGTTCTCCGCGCCGCACCGGCGCCGCGTCGGACGCGGGCGCCGGCCGTGGGGCACCCTCCACGACGGGAGCCGGCGTCCGCCCCCGGAGAACACACCCCACGACGAGAAGGCAGGCAACCATGGCCGATGACCCGATTCCCTCTCCCAAGGTCGCGGTGGGCGTCGACGGGTCCGCGTCCGCGCGCGGGGCCCTGGAGTGGGCCGCGGCGGAGGCCGAGCTCAGGGGACTGCCCCTGTACGTCGTGCACGCCCTGTCCATGCCGCTGGTGATGTCGGTCTACGCCGGCCCCACCCGCTTCCCGCCCACGGAGGAGATGACCGGGCAGGGCCGCCGCATCCTGGAGGAGGCCGTCGGGCACGTGCGCTCGCTGCGGCCGGAACTGCGTGTGGAGACCGCGCTGGGGCGGGAGGAGCCGCCGCTGGCGCTGCTGCACCGGACCGGCCACGGGGACCTGGTGGTCGTGGGCTCGCGCGGGATGGGCCCGGTGCGCTCGGTACTGGCGGGGGCGGCCGGGATGCGGCTCGCCGCCAAGGCGCACTGCCCGGTGGTGGTCGTCCCCGACGCCGAGGGGCGCACGCCCCGGCTCTCGGAGCCGTGGCGGATCGCCGTCGGTGTGGACGGTTCGGTGGACTCCCGGCGCGCGCTGGACTTCGCGCTGCACCGTGCCGCCCTCCGGGAGGGCTCCTCGGTGGTGGTGGTCCACAGCTGGGAGGTGCCGCTGCCCTTCGCCACCGGCTCCCTCGCGGAGTCCGGCTGGACCCCGCCCGACGACCTGCTGGAACGCCACTCCGAGGAGCTGGTGTCGGGGATGCTGGCCGAGGTGATGGACGACGCCACCGCGGACGTGGACGTCACCGCCGTGCGCACCCAGCGCAACCCCGTGGAGGCCTTGGTGGAGGCGGGCGCCGAGGCCGACCTGGTGGTCGTGGGCTCGCGCGGCCGGGGCGGTGTGCGCGGCATGCTGCTGGGGTCGGTCAGCCAGGGCGTGATGCACCGTTCCCCGGTGCCCGTGGCCGTGGTGCCCCGGCACGCGGAGGAAGAGGAGGAGGACTGAGTCCGGGCGTGCACGGGGTCCGGGGGCACGGGTCCCGGACCCCGCGCGTCCGTGCGCTTCGTCACGGCGCCGTCACTCCCGCATGACTTTGTCCTACAATGACCTCCGTGTCCGGTACAGCCCATTTCTTGAGCATGGCGCTCATCTCCATGTCGCTGACGAGCACCGATGACGGCCTCTGTCGCCGCCGGTGCCGCGACGGCGTGCGCTGACCGGGCCCCGTCCCCTTCTCCCGCGCGCGGTCTCCCCGCGCCCGGCGTCCCCGCGGTACCGGTGTCCCCCGTCCCCGTTCGGCCACGGCCGACACCCGCTCCGTCACCGTTTGGACAGCTTCCCCGTGACCACTCACCCCGTGGCGCCTCCCGGCGCCGCCGACCGCTCCCCCGCGGACGCCGCCACCGCCGCGCCCGTCTCGCCCGCCCTGGCCCTGAGCTGGCGGCCGACCCTGTCCGCCCCGCGGCCCCGGGCCGCCGATGCCGGCCCGGTCCGCTGGTGGCCGCTGGGGATCGCCCTGGCCGTGGCCGCGGGCCTGGCCGCCCACGTGTGGAGCACCCACGGCGCGCTGCCCGCCGTCCTGCTGCTCCTGGGCACGGGCCTGGGCTTCACCCTGTTCCACTCCCGGTTCGGCTTCACCTCCGCCTGGCGGCAGTTCCTCGCCGTGGGCAACGGCACCGGCCTGCGCGCGCACGCCGTGCTGCTGGGCACCACCGCGACCCTGTTCGCGCTGGTCATCGGGACCGGAACCGGGCTGTTCGGCAACGACCCGCAGCCCTCGGCCGGACCCATCGGCATCGCCCTGTTCCTGGGCGCCTTCCTGTTCGGCGCGGGCATGCAGCTGGGCGGCGCCTGCGCCTCGGGCACGCTCTTCGCGGTCGGCTCCGGCCAGTCGGCCATCGTCATCACCCTGGTCGGCTTCATCGCGGGCTCGGTGGTCTACAGTGCCGCGTGGCCGCTGGTGAACGACCTGCCCGCGCTGCCGCCGTTCCTGCTCTCCGACCACGTGGGGTGGGGCGGCTCCTGGGCGATCACCGTCGCCGTGCTGGCTGCCGTGGTCGTGGGCACCCGCGCGGTGCAGAACCGCCGCGTCCCGCCGCCCGTGGGCACACCGCCCTCGGCGCGTGGCCCGCTGCGCGTGGTCCGGGGCAGCTGGCCCATGATCGTCGGCGCCCTGGTGCTGTCCGCGCTCGGCGCGGCGGTGCTGCTGGTCTCCGGCGGGGCCTGGGGCATCACCTCCGCCTTCAACCTGTGGGGCGCCAAGGCGCTCCAGCTGCTGGGCGCGCACCCCGAGACCTGGGCGTTCTGGAACCAGCCCGGGCAGGCCGCTCAGCTGGCCGGTCCGGTGCTCCAGGACAAGAACAGCCTGACCAACATCGGCATCATCCTCGGCGCTGCGGCGGCCGCGGCCGCCGCCGGAGCGTGGAAGCTGCACACCGGCCTGAGCTGGAAGCTGGTCGCCGCCGGGCTCGCGGGCGGCGTTCTCATGGGCGTGGGCGCCCGCCTGGCGGGCGGCTGCAACATCGGCGCCTACCTGGCCGGGATCGGCTCGGGCAGCCTGCACGGATGGCTGTGGGCGGTCTTCGCCCTGGCGGGGACCTGGGCGGGGCTGCGGGCCCGTAGCCTGTTCGGTCTGGGCGTGCCCAAGCCGGGCGACAGCGTCTGCTGAACGCCCGGCCGCGGCGGTCGCCGCGGCACCGCTGACGAGGGGGACGGTGGATGGACGGCACGGAGCACGTGCACGACGTGGTGGTGGTCGGCGGCGGGCAGGCCGGGCTCGCCGCGGGGTACTTCCTGCGGCGCGCGAAGGCCGACTTCGCCGTCCTGGACTCCGGTGGGGGGCCGGGCGGGTCCTGGACCGAGTACTGGGACTCGCTGCGGCTGTTCTCCCCCGCGGAGCACAGCATGCTGCCGGGGTGGTGGATGCCCGCCGAGGAGGGCCGGGAGTACCCGAGCGCGCGGCACGTGGCCTGGTACCTGGGCGAGTACGAGCGCCGCTACGAACTGCCGGTGCATCGCCCCGTCCGCGTGGAGGCGGTCGAGCGGGCGGACGGGGCCCTGCGCGTGGTCGCGCGGGAGGGGGTCGGGCGCGAGCACCCGTCGGGGGCGACCCGCTCCCCCTCGGAACGCCCCCCGGGCGGTGGCGGGAGACGGGCGGAGTGGCGCGCCCGCTACGTCATCAGCGCCACCGGCACCTGGCGGGCGCCCCACGTCCCCGACGTCCCGGGCCGGGAGCTGTTCGCGGGCAGGCAGCTGCACACGGTGGACTACCGGGGCCCGGAGGAGTTCGCCGGGCAGCGGGTCGTGGTCGTGGGCGGCGGCAACTCCGCGGCGCAGATCCTCGCCGAGCTGTCGCAGGCGGCCGAGACGACCTGGGCCACCCCGCGCCCGCCCCGGTTCCTGCCCGACGACGTGGACGGACGCGCCCTGTTCGATATCGCCACCCGGGCGCAGCGGGCGGAGCGGCGGGGCGAGAAGGCCCCCGAGGGGGTCGGCGGCCTCGGCGACATCGTGGTGGTGCCGACGGTCCGCGAGGCGCGCGAGCGCGGCGCGCTCAAGGCCGAGCCGATGTTCGACCGCCTCACCCGCACCGGTGTGGCCTGGGCCGACGGCACCGCGCTGGACTGCGACGCCGTCCTGTGGTGCACGGGGTTTCGGCCGGTGCTGGACCACCTGGCCCCGCTGGGGCTGGAGGACGGCCGGGGCCGGATCCCGTTGGAGGGCGCCCGGGCCGCGGCCGAGCCCCGCCTGTTCCTGCTGGGCTACGGGAACTGGACCGGCGCCGCCTCGGCCACCCTCATCGGTGCCGGGCGCACGGCCAAGGCCACCGTCGCCGAGATCACCGCGGCCCTCGCCCGGCAGGGGTGAGGGCCCGGCCCCCGCGAGCCGCGCGGACCCGGGAGGCCCCGGCCCCCGCGCACCGCTCAACCGACGATCGGCCGCTCCTCGGGCAGCTCGTAGAGGCGGGGGCGGCGCCGCAGGGCCAGGGCCGAGGCCAGCGTGATCGGCCCGATCCGGCCCACGAACATCAGGAACACCAGCACCATCTGCCCCAGTAGCGGCAGGTCGGCCGTGATGCCGGTGGACAGGCCGACCGTGGCGAAGGCCGACGTCGTCTCGAACAGGATCTGGTCCAGGGTGAACGGGGAGACGGTCATCAGCGTCATCGTCCCCGCCAGGACCAGGCCCAGCGCCAGCAGCACCACCGTGGTCGCCTGCGAGGCGGTGCCCTCGGCCAGGCGGCGGCCCGCCACGTGGACCGTGGGCTCTCCGCGCACGTTGGCGTAGATCACGAAGGCCAGCACGGCGAAGGTCGTCACCTTGATGCCCCCGGCCGTGCCCGCGCTGCCTCCCCCGACGAACATCAGGATGTCGGTGACCAGCAGGGTCTGGGTGTTCATCTGTCCGAAGTCGAGGCTGTTGAAGCCCGCCGTGCGCGGCATCACCGACTGGAAGAAGGCGGTGAGGAGCTTCCCGCGCGGGCCGAGCCCGCCCATCGTCGCCGGGTTGGACCACTCCAGGACCAGGAAGGCCACGAAGCCCACCACGAGCAGCAGCCCCGTCATCACCAGGGTGATCCTGACGTGCAGCGTCCAGTGGCGCTGCTCGGAGCGGCGCCGGGTGAAGCGCCACAGCTCCACCCACACCGGGAACCCGAGCCCTCCGGCCAGCACACCCAGGGCGACCGGGACCGTGATCCACGGGTCCTCGGCGAATCCCGTGAGGCTGTCGGCGTAGAGCGCGAACCCGGCGTTGTTGAAGGCCGAGACGGCGTGGAAGAGGCCCGTGTAGGCGGCCTCGGACAGGGGCAGGCCATACCCCAGCCACCAGCGCAGCGTCAGCGCCACCGCCAGGGCCGTCTCGAACACCGCCGTCACCACCAGGACGCCGGTGACCAGCTGGCGCACCTCGCCCAGCGTGACCA
Organism: Glycomyces fuscus; assembly: GCA_002529455.1. GTDB lineage: Bacteria > Actinomycetota > Actinomycetes > Streptosporangiales > Streptosporangiaceae > Nocardiopsis > Nocardiopsis fusca. Next base: position 56,451 of record NYMS01000029.1, on the reverse strand, counting down.
CCTTGGCCTCCGACCCCGTACGCACCGCCATCCGCAGTCCCAGCTTTCGCCCCACCACCAGGGTCAGGACGGTCGCCAGCGCCATGATGCCGAACCCGCCGACCTGGATCAGGAGCAGGATCACCGCCTCGCCCGTCCCCGACCAGTAGGAGGCGGTGTCCTCCACCGCCAGACCGGTCACGCTGGCCGCCGAGGTCGCGGTGAACAGCGCCGTGGCGAAGGGCGCCCCCTCCCCGGACTCGGTGGCGGCGGGCAGCGACAGCAGGCCCGCGCCGACCAGCACCAGGACGCCGAAGGCCGCCGCCGTCAGCTGCGGCGGTTTGAACCACCCGGACAGGTCGCGCAGCCTCCTGTCGGCGCGGACGCGGGCGCGGGTCCGGACCGGGCTCCGCGGGGCCCGCGGGCCCGGCGGGACCCGTCCGGTTCCCGCTCTCATTCGCCGGCCTCCCGGCCGCCCCGTTCGGGCGCTCCCCCCGCCGGACCGCCACCGCCCGGCCGGAACCGGTAGCCCAGCCCGGGTTCGGTGAGGAAGTAGCGCGGCCGGGGCGGGTCCGGCTCCAGGCGCTGGCGGATCTTGGTCATGAACACCCGCAGGTAGTTGCTCTCGCGCCCGTAGGAGGGGCCCCACACCTCGTTGAGCAGGTGCTTGTGGGTGACCAGGCGGTCGGGGTTGCGCGCCAGGACCTCCACGATGTGCCACTGGCGCGGTGTCAGCCGCACCGGCTCGCCGCCGCGCAGGACCTGCTTGGCGGCCAGGTCGATCGTGAAGTCCGCGGTGACCACCGCGGCCTCGTACTCGGGCACGGCGGAGCGGCGCATGGCCGCCCGCACCCGGGCGAACAGCTCGTCCATCCCGAAGGGCTTGATGACGTAGTCGTCGGCGCCCAGGTCCAGCGCCTGGACCTTCATCGGCTCGGTGTCGCGCCCCGAGAGCACGACCACCGGCACGTTCGTCCACCCGCGCAGTCCCCGCAGGACGTCCAGGCCGTCCATCCCGGACAGGCCCAGGTCGAGCAGGATCAGGTCGGGGCGGTGGCGGGCCACCAGCCGCAGCGCGTGCTCGCCGGTGTCGGCGAGGTAGGCGCTGTAGCCTCGGGCCCGCAGGTTCACCTCCAGCGTCCTGCGGATGAGGGGGTCGTCGTCGACGACGAGGACCGAGGGCGCTCTGTCCGCGCCGGTGCCGGTGTCCGTGTCCATACTGGTCCGTATCTCCCCCGTCCGGGTGCCCCGGGAGGGGCCTTGCGCTGACGATGTTAGGGGCGCCGTGTCCGCAGGTGGTGACGGCACGGGCGCCGGAACGACTCTGCGCGGCGCCGGCGGGGACGGCGGGCGCGATAACGCTCCCTTAGCAGCCCGGAGACCGGATTTAGCGTCCCGTTAGCAGTGAAATGTCCGAAATCACCTCTGTGACCGGTCAGGATGGGGAAGCTGGAAGGGGGCACACGATGACACGCGGCCACTTGCGCGTCTACCTGGGCGCGGCGCCCGGTGTCGGCAAGACCTACCGGATGCTGGACGAGGCGCACCGGCGCCGCGACCGCGGCGCCGACGTGGTCATCGGGTTCGTGGAGAGCCACGGCCGGGCGCTGACGGAGGCGATGGTCGACGGCCTGGAGACGGTCCCGCGCGCGGTCCTGACCCACCAGGGGGTCCGCTCCGAGGAGATGGACCTGGACGCCGTGCTCGCCCGCCGCCCGCAGGTCGTGCTCGTGGACGACCTCGCGCACGCCAACGCCCCCGGGTCGCGCAACGCCCGGCGCTGGCAGGACATCGAGGCCCTGCTGGAAGCGGGGGTCACGGTGCTGTCCACGCTCAACGTGCAGCACCTGGAGTCGCTCAACGACGTCGTGGAGCGCATCACCGGGACCCGCCAGAGCGAGACCGTGCCCGACGCGTGGGTGCGCGGGGCCGACCAGATCGAACTGGTGGACATGACTCCCGAGGCCCTGCGGCGGCGGCTGGCGCACGGCAACGTCTACGGCCCGGACCGGATCGACGCCGTGCTGGGCCACCACTTCCGGGTCGACACCCTGACCGCCCTGCGCGAGCTGGCGCTGCTGTGGCTGGCGGGGCGGGTGGACGACGAGCTGGAGCGCCACCGCGGCGGGCGCCGCGCGTCCTCCGCGTGGGAGACCCGCGAACGCGTGGTCGTGGGCCTGAGCGGCGGTCCCGGCGGGGAGGCGCTCATCCGCAGGGCCGCCCGGATCGCGGGGCGCGGCAGGGGTATCGAGCTGCTGGCCGTGCACGTGGCGCTCGGCGACGGCCCGGTGGGCGCCGACCCCGCCATGCTCGCCCGCCAGCGGGTGCTGGTGGAGGACCTGGGCGGCACCTACCACCAGGTCCTGGGCGAGGACGTGCCCACCGCGCTGATCGCGTTCGCCCAGGGGGTCAACGCCACCCAGCTGGTCCTGGGCGCGAGCGGACGGGGCAGGCTCGCCCGCCTGCTGCGGCCGGGGGTGGGCGCGGCCACCGCGGCGCTGTCGGAGGCGGTCGACGTCCACCTGGTCACCCAGGAGGAGGCCGAGCGCGGCTCCGGGCGGGCGCGCTCGGGCGCGGTCTCGCGCCGCCGCAGGCTGGCGGGGTACGCGCTGGCGCTCACGGCGCTGGCGCTGCTGGCCTTCGGTACCGGCGTCCCCCACAACGAGGAGTACCTCAGCGGCGGGATCCTGCTGGTCTTCGCGACGGTGACGGCCACGGCGCTGGTCGGCGGGCTGTGGCCCGCGCTGGCGGCGGCGTTCAGCGGGTTCGTGGTGCTCAACCTCTTCTTCACCGAGCCCTACGAGACCCTGGCGGTGAACCAGCCGTCCAACCTGCTCACCCTCGTGGTGTTCGTGTTCGTGGCCGTGGCGGTGAGCGTGGTGGTCGACCAGGCGGCGCGGCGCACCCGCGAGGCGGCGCGGGCCAGCGCCGAGGCCCAGACCCTGGCCACGGTGGCCGGGAGCGTGCTGCGGGGCTCGCGCCCCCTGGAGGCGCTGCTGGAACGGCTGCGCGAGACCTTCTCCCTGGAGTCGGTCGCCCTGCTGGAGCGCAGGCCGGACGTCTCCTGCCGGCCCGACCACCGCAACGACCCCGGCGCGTGGGAGGCGGTCGCCTCCGTCGGGAAGCTCCCCTGCGGGGCCCCGGGCGAGGCCGACGTGGACGTCCCCGTGGACGAGGGCCTGACCCTGGTGCTGCACGGGCACCGGCCCCGCGCGGGCGAGCGGCGCATCATCGAGGCCTTCGCCGCGCAGGCCGCCGTCGCGCTGCGCCAGGAGCGGCTGGCCCAGGAGGCGGCCACGGCCGGGCCGCTGGCGGAGGCCGACCGGATGCGCACCGCGCTGCTGGCCGCGGTCAGCCACGACCTGCGGGCTCCCCTGGCCTCGGCCAAGGCCTCGGTGACCAGCCTGCGCAGCCAGGAGGTGCGCTTCAGCGAGGAGGTCCAGGCCGAGCTGCTGGCCACGGCGGACGCGTCCCTGGACCGCCTGACCCGGCTGGTGACGGACCTGCTGGACATGAGCCGCCTCCAGGCGGGCGTGCTGGGCGTGACGGTCACGGACCTGTCGCTGCGCGAGTCGGTGTTCGCGGCCCTGGACGACCTGGGCGAGCAGGCGTGCGCCGTGCGGGTCGGGGTGCCCGAGGAGCTGCCCGGGGTCGCGGCCGACCCCGGCCTGCTGGAGCGGGTGCTGGCCAACGTGGTGGGCAACGCGCTGCGCTTCAGCCCGCACGACCGGCCGCCCTCGGTCACCGCCTCCTGGACGGGCGACCAGGTGGAGCTCGTGGTGGCCGACCACGGCCCCGGGGTGCCCGAGCACGAGCGCGAGCGCATGTTCGTGCCCTTCCAGCGGCTCGGGGACACCGACAGCGCGACCGGGCTCGGGCTGGGGCTGGCGCTCTCGCGCGGGCTCATGGAGGCCATGGGGGGCTCACTGCGGCCCGAGACGACCCCGGGCGGCGGGCTGACGCTGCGCCTGACCCTGCCCGTGGCGGGGACGGAGGGCTGACCAGAGGTGGTGCCGATGTGGTTCCTGAGGCCCTGACCTGCGGTGATCTTGTACTTATAGCCGATCTCGGCGCTCGAACCCCGCTATAAGTACAAGATCACGGCGAATGCGCGGTGCCAGGGAGTGTTCCGTGAAGGCTCCCGGCTCAGCGGGAGTCCGCCGGGGCGCGTCCCGTGGCCACGGGGCCACGCGTGAGCGGCGGCCGGCCGCCCGTCAGGCCGGTTCCTCCCGCGTCCCCTCCGCCTCGGGGCGGGTCTCGATCTCGCGCAGGGTGACCTGGAGGTGCTCCTCCATCGCGGCCACGGCGCGGGCGGGGTCTCCGCTCAGCACGGCCTCCAGGACCTCCTCGTGCTCGGTCGCGGAGACCGCGGGGTCCTTCGCCGCGGCCAGGAATCGGCGGTGGCTCTGCTCGCGGCTGTCGGCCAGCGACTGTTCGAGCGCGTCCAGGATCTGGGTGAGGCTCCGGTTCCCCGAGGCCGCGATCAGGGCCTGGTGGAAGGCGAAGTCGGTGCGCACCCGGTTGGGCACGTCCAGGGGCGCGGCGCGCATGTCGGCGATGGCCTGGCGGGCCCGGGCGATGTGCTCGCGGGTCTGCTCCTCCTCCGGTCCGGCGACGCGCTGCGCGGCCAGCCGGGCGCCGTGCACCTCCAGCGCCTTGCGGATCTCGGTGAACTCCATCAGCGCCCGGTGGTCGCGCAGCACCGACAGGGCCACGAAGTTCTGCACCGGCAGGGCGTTGGGCGAGGCGATGACCGCGGGCTTGCCCTGGCGCCGGTGCACCAGGCCCTTGGTCTCCAGGGTCTTCATGGCCTCGCGCAGCACGACCCGGCTCACCCCGAAGCGTTCGGCGAGCTCCTTCTCCGAGGGCAGCTGGGTGCCCGGTTTCGCGTCGGGGCCCACGCACAGCTCCTCGACGAAGGCGACGACCTGCGAGGTCAGCGAGTGCGGGCGGGCGTGCCGCGACCGGGGTCCGCCCGTGAGCCCCTCGCCCCGGCTCCCCGGCGACGCTGATCCCATCGTGTACGCCTCGTCCTTCGCTGGAGGGATGTGCCGACTCCTCAGCGTACAGAGGCCGGGACCCCGGGGTGGAACGGCGTCCACCCATTGACTACTTAGCAGCTTGTCCTACAAGATGACCGCACCGGCACGTGCTCCACGTCACCTCGACTGCGGAGCCGTGCCGCGAGCACGCGTGCGGGCCGGGCGTCCCCAGCCGGACGGCCGCCGACCGCGCGCACACGAGCACGGGCGGCGGCGCCCGACCGCGCGTACGGGCCTGGCACGGCACGGGGCCGCGGCCGGGGGCGACCGCCGCCGAGTTCGCGCGATCTCGCGCCCAGACGCCGACCGGGGGCCACGGTGGACAGGACCGACAGGGAAATATGCATGAGCGCGTGGGAGGGGGCGGACAACGTCCACGGCGCGGTCGCCCCTCCGGTGTTCCAGACCAGCATCTTCACCAAACCCTCGTTCGAGGCGTTCGTCCGGGAGCAGGAGCAGGAGCACGAGAGGTACGTCTACAGCCGCGGCGCCAACCCCACGGTGGCCTTCCTCGAGGAGAGGCTGGCCCTGTTGGAGCGCGGCGAGGCCTGCAAGTGCTTCGGTTCCGGCATGGGGGCCATCAGCGCCGTCCTGATGAGCCTGCTGCGCCAGGGCGACCACGTCCTCTTCGTCAACAGCACCTACGGCCCGGCCCTGGAACTGGCGGAGCACCTGCGCGGCTTCGGCATCGACCACACCGTGGTCCCCGAGGGCACGTCCGACATCGAGGAGCACCTGCGGGAGAACACGGCGCTCGTCTACGTCGAGAGCCCCGGGACCATGCGGATGAAGGTCCTGGACCTGGCCCGGATCACCCGTACCGCCCGGGCCAGGGGGATCTGGACCGCGATGGACAACACCTGGTCCACGCCGCTCTTCCAGAAGCCGATCCTGGCCGGGGTGGACATCGTCATCCACTCGTGCACCAAGTACATCGGCGGCCACAGCGACGTCCTGGGCGGGGCGGTGATCGGCCCGGCCTCCTTCGTGCGCGACCTCTTCTACACGGGCTACCAGCTGCTGGGCTCGGTCATGTCGGCGGTCGAGGCCGCGATGGTGCTGCGCGGGCTGCGGACGCTGCCGGTCAGGATGTCCGAGCACGAGCGCAGCGCCCTGCGGGTGATCGACTACCTGGCGACCCGGCCGGAGGTGGCGGCGATCCACCACCCCCACCACGACCACCGGCCCGACGAGCCGATCATCAAGGACCAGTTCAGCGGGTTCTCCGGACTGCTCAGTTTCGACCTGAAGGACGGTTCCTTCGACAGGGTCGCGACGTTCGTCGACCACCTGTCGCTTTTCCGGATCGGCGCGAGCTGGGGAGGCTACGAAAGCCTCGTCACCGCCCCCGTCAGGCCCGGAAACGAGGAGGCGATGCGGGAAAAGGGATTCTCCCCCGGCATGATCCGCCTCTCCGTGGGGCTGGAGGGGGCCGAAAGCCAGATCGAGGATCTCGAAAGGGCCTTCACCGCACTGTAGAGGACCGGAAGCGGTCATCATCGAGAGGAAAGCAGATGGCTAACCCCCCGGACGAGAGCGTCCGCCGACCCGGCGTGGCGGCGGCGTGCGTCCCCGTGGTCATCACCGTCGCCGTTCTCGTCGGCGGCATCGGGATCCTGAAGTACCCCGCGGAGCTCATGCTCGTCTTCGCGGGGGTGGTGTTCGCCCTCTTCGCGCTCTGGCACGGCGTGAGCTGGGAGCAGGTGCTGACGAACATGGGCGAGAAGCTCAAGAGCGCCCTGCCCGCGGTCCTGATCCTGCTCAGCATCGGCATGCTCATCGGCACGTGGATGATCGCCGGAACGATCCCCCTGATGGTCTACTACGGCCTGGAGCTCATCGACCCCGCGTACCTGTACGTGCTGTCCTTCGTCGTCACCGCGATCGTCGCCACCTTCACCGGCACGTCCTGGGGCGCCGGCGGAACGATCGGCGTCGCCCTGCTCGGGGTGGCCCAGACGATGGACGTGTCGCTGGCGGTCACGGCGGGCGCGGTCGTCTCGGGGGCCTACTTCGGGGACAAGCTCTCGCCCCTGTCGGACACGACCAACATGAGCTCGCTCGCGGCGGGCGCCAACCTGTACGAGCACATCCGGCACATGCTCTACACGGCCCTGCCCTCGTCGGTGCTGGCCGTGGTCGTCTTCCTGGTCGCGGGTACCTCCATCACCACCTCGTCCGCCGACCTGGGCGGCGTCGAGGAGGTCATCGCCGAGCTGCACGGGCTGTTCACGCTGAACCCGCTGCTGCTGATCCCGCCGCTGGTCGTGCTCGCCGGGTCGGTCACGAGGAAGCCGCCGCTGGTCGTGCTGTTCTCGTCGTCGATGTCGGCGCTGCTGCTCGCACTGCTGGTCCAGGGGGCCGACCCGGGCGACCTGTTCGCCTCGGCCGTCTCCGGCTTCACGACCGACATGCTGCCGCGGGGGGAGGAGGTCTCCGAGGTCCTTGCCGGCCTGCTGAACCGGGGCGGGCTGTACTCGATGTACAACTCGGCCTTCTTCGTCTTCTGCGCCTTCTTCTTCGCCTCGGCGCTGGAGAAGTCGGGCGTGCTGCGCGTCCTGCTGGAGGGGCTGATCCGGAGGCTGAGGTCGACGGGCGGCCTCGTCCTCACCACCCTGGTCTCCGGCTTCGCGATCATCAACGGCACCTCCAACGCCCTGGTCACGTTCTTCCTCGTCAAGGACGTCTACGGCGACGCCTTCAGGGCCCGGAACCTGCACCCGGTCAACCTGTCGCGCAGCATGGAGGACTCGGTCACGATCACCGAGGTGCTGATGCCCTGGACGGTCTCGGGCGTCTTCTTCGCCACGACCCTCGGCGTGGCCAACTTCGAGTTCCTGCCGTGGGCGGTGTTCAACTGGAGCGGCTTCCTGTTCTCCGCCCTGATCGCCTTCCTGGTGCCGCTGACCCGCGGTTTCGGTGTCCGCCGCATCGAGCCGGAGCGGGAGCGCTCCGCGGCGTGAGCCCCGCTCCGGGGCCACGGACGAGGGGGAGGGGAGCGCGTGCCGGGCACGCGCTCCCCTCCCCCTCGGACGAGGACGGGGCCTGGTCGGCGGTCGGAGGGGGCGGCGAAGGCGCGGCTCCCCGCCCGGCCGGCCGGGCGGGGGCTCCCCCGTGACCGCGGGGCCGCCTCCCACCACTCGCGAACGCGGCACCTACCGCCCCTTCTTCACGTCCTCCTTGCCCTGGCGCAGGCGCCCCTTGGCCATCTCGGCGCGGCCCTCGTTCTTCATACGGTCGTTGCCGACGGCCTTTCCGGTGCTCTCCTTGGCCTTTCCCTTGACCATTTCTGCCTGGCTCCGGCCCTTCTCACTGGCGCTCATTCTTCTCCTCCTTCGGTGGTCCTTCCGAAGAACGGTGCATTCGTCCCGGACCGCCCTTCGCCCCCTCCCCACTGCCCGAAACAGCAATTCCTAAAATCCCCGCGAATTCCCCGGAGAACCCCACACCCGCTCCCACCACCGCCCACCCCGCGAACAACGAACCGGAACCAGGTCCGGGCAGGGGGGAGGCCGCGGGCGGGGGCCGGAGCAGACGGACCCCGCCCGGACCCGCGCCCCGCCCTGCGGGACCGACCCCTCCCGGCCCCGCGGCCCGTCGGGGTGAAGGCCCCTGGACCTGGCCCGGGAGGGGAACGGTACCCTCGTCGAGCCAGTCGAACTCCACCTCGTGGGGCAGGGAACCCGGTGCGAGTCCGGGACTGACGCGCAGCGGTGAGGGGGACGGGCGGGCACGTCCCCGGGGGCTCCTCCCGGGACAGCCACTGGAGCGAACGCTCCGGGAAGGCGCTCCGCACCGGCCGATCCCGAGTCCGAAGACCTGCTGGCGCTGGCGGTGACGGGCCGCCAGGTCAACCGCGGACCCCGCGCACGGGTCCCTGACCCGAAGGACACGTATGTCCCCGATGGGTTCCCCATCCCCATCCTCCACCGTCCGCGCCCGGCGCGACCGCTGCCCGGGCGCCCTGCGGCCCTGGCCCGCCGACGACGGGCTGCTGGTCCGGCTCCGGCTCGTCGGCGGCAGGCTCCCGGCCCGCTCGCTGCGCGCCCTGGCCGCCGTGGCCGAGGAGTACGGCGACGGCCGGATCCACGTCACCGGCCGGGCCAACGTGCAGCTGCGCGCCCTGCCCGGGGCCGACGGGCGGCTGGACCCCGGGGTGCTCCGGGCCCTGGAGGGGACCGGCCTGCTGCCCTCCCCCGCCCACGAACTGGTCCGCAACGTCATGGTCTCCCCCCGCACGGGGCTGGCCGGCGGGAAGGCCGACCTGCGGCCCGTCGCCGCCGCGCTGGACGCCCTGCTGTGCGCCGCGCCGCACCGCGCCGCCCTTCCCGGGCGCTTCCTGTTCGTCCTGGACGACGGGAGCGGCGACCTGCTGGAACGCCCCTGCGACCTGGGGATCGTCGCCCTGGACGCACGGACCGCCCAGCTCAGGGTCGGGGAGCGCTGGGGCCCGTCGGCACCGCTCGACGAGGCCGCGGCCTCGCTCGTACGCCTCGCCGACCGCTTCCTGGAGCTGCGCGGCGAGGGCCCCTCCGCTCCCTGGCACGTCTGCGAACTCCCCTCCCCCCTGGCCGACCCCGCGCCGCCGGACCCGCGGCTGCCCGACCCCGCGCCACCGCTGCCGCACGGCCCGCTGCCCGGGGTCGGACGGCACGCCCCCGTGCCCGGCGACGGCCTGGACCGGGCCGCCGCCGACGCACTGGCCGAGGAGGCGCTCGCCGCCGGACCCGGCGAGCTCGTCGTCACCCCGTGGCGCGGCGTCCTCGTCCCCGCGGGGCACGGCACCGTCCCCGGGGAGGCGCGGTGACCTCCCCCAGAAGACCCAACCGGCACTACGAGTACATCGACGACGGGCCCGCGATCTACGCCGACTCCTTCGCCCTCATCCGGCGCGAGGCCCGGCTCGCGCACCTGCCCGCCAACGCCGAGCGGCTCGCCGTGCGGATGATCCACGGCACCGGCCAGGTCGACCTCGCCGACGACCTCGTCGTCCACCCCGGCCTGGTCCCCGCGGCGCGCGCCGCCCTGCGGGCCGGTGCGCCGATCCTGTGCGACGCGCGCATGGTGGCCTCCGGTGTGACCGCGAGCCGCCTGCCGCGCGACAACGAGGTGCTCTGCCTCCTGGGCGACGAACGGGTTCCCGCCCTCGCCCGGGAGTGGGGCACCACCCGCACCGCGGCCGCGGTGTCCCTGTGGGAGCCGCTGCTCGACGGCGCCGTGGTCGCCGTCGGCAACGCGCCCACCGCGCTGTTCCACCTGCTGGAGATGCTGATCGACGGCGCCCCGCGCCCGGCCGCGATCGTCGGCTGCCCGGTCGGCTTCGTCGGCGCCGCCGAGTCCAAGCAGGCCCTGACCGAGCTCTCCGGCCGACACGGCATCGACGTCCCCTACGTGACCGCCCGCGGCCGCCGCGGGGGTTCGGCGATGACCTCCTCGGCCCTCAACGCACTCGCCAAGGAGGAAGAGTGACCGGTCGTTTCCACGGCGTCGGCGTCGGACCCGGGGACCCCGAGCTGATCACCCTCAAGGCGGCCAGGCTCATCGCCGCGGCCGACGTGGTCGCCTACCACGCGGGCGTGGGCAAGGAGTCCAACGCCCGCCGCATCGCCAGCGCCCTGATCCCGGAGACGGCGGTCGAGGAGCAGCTGGTCTACCCGGTGACCACCGGCACGACCGACCACCCGGGGGGCTACGCGGGGGCGCTGGCCGACTTCTACGAGGAGTCCGCCGCGCGGCTGGCCGCCCACCTGGACGCCGGGCGCGACGTCGTCCTGCTCTCCGAGGGGGATCCGCTGTTCTACGGGTCGTACATGTACATGCACGACCGGCTCTCCGAGCGCTACCCGACCGAGATCGTGCCCGGGATCCCGGCGTTCGCCGCCGCCACGGCCGCCGCGGCGGCCCCGCTGGCCCGGCAGACCGACGTGCTCACCGTGCTGCCCGGAACCCTGCCCGAACCGGAGCTGGCCCGCCGCCTGGCCGACACCGACGCGGCCGTGGTCATGAAGCTGGGCCGGACCTTCCCGGCCGTGCGCCGCGCCCTGGCCGCGGCCGGGCGGCTGGAGCACGCGGTGTACGTGGAACGCGCCTCGATGGACGGGGAGCGGCGCATGCCGGCGTCCGAGGTCGACCCTGCGACGGTGCCCTACTTCTCCCTGGTGCTGGTCACCGGGGACAGCCGCAACGGCCGGCGCTCCCGGCGGGTGGACGCGGCGGCGCAGGCGGCGCCGGAGCCCGCCGGGCCGACGGCCGAACTGCTGGTCGTGGGCCTGGGCCCCGGCCCCGGGCACTGGCTCACCCCCGAGGCCTCCGCGGCGCTGGCCGAGGTGGACCACGTGGTGGGCTACGGCCCCTACGTCGACCGGGTGCCGCAGCGCCCCGGGCTCACCCGGCACGCCTCCGGCAACACCGTCGAACTCCAGCGCGCCCGGTTCGCCCTCGACCTGGCCAGGCGCGGCGAGCGCGTCGCCGTGGTCTCCGGAGGGGACGCCGGTGTCTTCGGCATGGCCACCGCCGTGTTCGAGGCGGCCGAGGACCCCGGGTACCGGGACGTGCCCGTCCGGGTGCTGCCGGGTGTCAGCGCCGTCCAGGCGGTCGCGGCGCGGGCGGGCGCCCCCGTGGGCGGCGACTTCGCGGTGATGAGCCTCTCGGACCGCCTCAAACCGTGGGAGGTGGTCGAGCGGCGGCTGCGCGCCGTCGCCGGGGCCGACCTGGCACTGGCCGTCTACAACCCCGCCTCCCGCTCCCGGACCGAGCAGATCGCCACCGCGCGCCGGATCCTGCTGGAGCACCGCGAACCCGGTACCGCGGTCGTGGTCGGCCGCGACGTCGGCCGCGACGGCGAGTCCCTGACGGTGACCACCCTGGGCGAACTCGACCCGGCCACCATCGACATGCGCTGCCTGCTGATCGTCGGCGCCTCCGGGACCCGGGTCACCGAGACGGGCCGCGTGTGGACCCCGCGGTGGGTGAAGCCGTGACCGTGCACTTCGTGGGGGCGGGGCCCGGCGCCGCCGACCTGCTGACCGTCCGCGCCACCCGGATGCTCGCCGAGGCCGACGTGGTGCTCTACCCCGGCACCTACCTGGACCCGCAGGTCCTGTCCCACTGCGCGCCCGGCGCCGAACTGGTGGACACCCAGGGCCTGGACCTGGACCACATCACCGACCACCTGGTCTCCGCGCACGCGGCGGGCCGCGACGTCGTACGGCTCACCTCCGGCGATCCGTCGCTGTACTCGGCGCTGGCCGAGCAGACCCGCAGGCTCGACGCGCACGGCGTCGCGTGGGACGTCACACCCGGGGTGCCCGCGTACGCGGCCGCCTCGGCGCTGGCGGGACGGGAGCTGACCGTGCCGCTGGTGGCCCAGTCGGTGGTGCTGACCCGGACCCGGGCCCGCTCGACCGCCATGCCGGACACCGAGTCGCTGTCCGCGTTCGCGGCCACCCGGGCCACGCTGGTGCTGCACCTGGCGATCAGGCGGGTGCGGGAGCTGATGGCCGAGATCGGACCCGAGTACGGCGGCGACTGCCCGGTGGTCGTCGTCCACCGGGCCAGCCAGCCGGGCGAGGCGGTGCTGCGCGGCACGGTCTCCACCATCGCCGACGCGGTGGAGGAGGCCGGGTTCCGGCAGGCGGCGGTGATCCTCGTGGGGTGGGCGCTCGACCCCGGGACGGGCGGGGAGTCCTACCTCTACGACCCGGCACGGCCCCGGGCCGGCGACCGGCACCGCGAGGACAGGCCGCAGGGCGGTGACCGCACGGGGTAGGCGACCGTGTGGCCGCGGCCGGTCTCGGAGCCCGGCCGCGGTCCCCGTCCGGGCTCACCGCGTCCTTCGCTCACCGGCTCGGCCGTACCGGGCACACCGAAAGTTCGCACAGGCCATGACTTTCGATGGTGCCGACGCCCGCACGGGCCTCGTTAGCCTGCTCCGGTGAGCACGATGAATGATGGCGGAACCGGTGGTCAGGACCACGAGGAGGCCCAAGCCAGACCCCGGCGGCCGTGGCGTCGCGCCCTGGCGGTCATCGCGGGCGCGGTGGTCCTGCTCGGCGGCAGCGGGGCCTGGCTGGCCCATACGTACGGGCCGCAGTTCGGCGTCTACCTGGTCCCGCCCTCGCCCCAGAGGTACGCGGACGTGGCACTCGGTCTCCTGGCGGGGGGCTATTACGCGGAGGGGGCGGAGTGGGAGGCCGCCCGCGCGGAGGTCCTGGAGGCCGCCGAGAACGCCGACGCCTACGCCGACCTGCACGGCGTCCTGGCCGAGGCCGTCGACGCGGCGGGCGGCGACCACTCGTTCTTCCTGACCCCCGAAGAGGCCGCCGCCTGGACCGACACGGCGACCAGCGACTTCCGTGCGCCGACGGTCACCGTGGACGGCTCGATCGCGACCATCGTGGTGCCCGAGCTCGGCAGCGTGTCGGAGGAGCTCCAGCAGCGGTACGCGGACGCGGCCGTAGCGGGGATCGCCGAGGCGGCCCCGGACGTGTGCGGGTGGGTCGTCGACCTGCGCGGCAACACCGGAGGCAACATGTACCCGATGCTGTCGGGGCTCTCACCGCTCCTGCCGAACGGCCCCGCGATGCACTTCCGGACGGCCTCCGGCACCCAGACGAGCGTGACCGTGCAGGACGACGGTGTCGGCATGCACGGCTCCAGCGTCGTCAGTGTCGCGCAGACGCCCAAGGCCACCGGCCGGCCGATCGCCGTCCTCCAGGACGAGCTGACCGCGTCCAGCGGCGAGGCGGTCCTCACCGCGTTCCGGGGCCTGGACCAGGTGGCCTCCTTCGGGAGCGAGAGCGCCGGTTACACCTCGGCCAACAGCGTGCACACCCTGTACGACGGCGCGGAGCTGGTCCTCACCAACAGCGTCTACGTCGACCGCGACGGCGTGAACCTCGACGAGGAGCCGATCAGCCCCGACCACCCGACGGACGAGGCCGAGGAGGACGCGCTCCGGTGGCTCGCCGACACGGCCTGTGAGTGATCCGCGACCCGCCTCGCACCGAAGCCGGGCAGGCGCCGGAGACGGGGCCCCGCTCGCCGCACGCCCCGGCCAGGGGCCGCCCGTCCCCGCGTTCCGGCTCGCCGGGGAGCCCGCGCGGCCGGGAGGCGGCCCGGCGGCGGGAACCGGCACGGCCGGAGCGGTGCGCGCAGGCTCAGGACGGCGCCGCCAGGCACCACTGGGTGACCGTGCGGGCGGGCGTCCAGCCGGTGAACGCGCCGATGGGCGCGGCGGTCTCGACGGCGACGCGGGTCAGCTCGCCCCCGTGGCGCCGGTGGGCGTCGGCGAGCAGGTGCTCGGTCTCCAGCGTCACCCCGTGCACCACGATCCGCCCGCCCGGCCGCAGCGCCTCCAGGCAGGTGTCGAGCACGCCCGGCCGGGTCGCGCCGCCGCCGACGAACACCGCGTCGGGAGCGGGAAGCCCCGCCAGCGCGTCCGGCGCGCGGCCGGTGACCACGCCCAGCCCGGGAACGCCGAGGCGGCCCGCGTTGCGGCCGATCCGCGCGGCCCGTTCGGCGTTCGCCTCCACCGCCGTGGCGGTGCAGGTCGGGTGGGCCCGCATCCACTCGATGCCGACCGACCCCGCGCCCGCGCCCACGTCCCACAGGTGCTCGCCCGGCGAGGGCGCCAGCCGGGCCAGCGCCGAGGCGCGCAGGTCCCGCTTGGTCAGCTGCCCGTCGTGCTCGAAGGCGTCGTCGGGCAGGCCCGCGACCAGGCCGTACCCGGGCGGGCCGACGAGTTCCAGGGCCAGCACGTGCAGGGCGGGCACCCCGCCGGGAGGGTCCGCGAGCCAGTGGTCCGCCGTGGCCTCCAGGCGCGACTCGTCGTCCGCGCCCAGGTCGCCCAGCACGGTCATCCGGCTGGCGCCGTAGCCCGCGCCGACCAGCAGGGCGGCGACCCCCGCGGGCGTGTCCCCGTCCGAGGAGAGCACCAGGACGCGGTGGCCGGGCGCGAGCTGGCGCAGCAGCAGGCGGGGGTCGCGGCCGACCAGGCCCACCACCGTGCAGCGTTCCGCGGGCCAGCCCATCCGGGCCCGGGCCAGGGCGACCGAGGAGACGGCGGGCTCCACCCGCACGGCGTCCGCGCCCAGCAGGTCGGTGAGCGTGGTGGCGACACCGGACACCAGGGGGTCGCCGGAGGCCAGCGCCACGGCGGAGGCGCCGTCGAGGGAGGCCAGCAGCGACGGCAGGCCCTCGCGCAGGGGTGAGGGCCAGGCCTGTCGGCGCTGTCCGGGCCGGTCCGGGAGCATCGCCAGGTGCCTGCGCCCGCCCAGCACCGTGTCGGCGGCCATGACGAGTCCGCGCAGCCGCTCGGGCAGGCCGGGCCAGCCGTCGGCGCCGATGCCGACGACGGTGATCCGGGGAGGGGGCGTGTGGTCCTTCATGCCCTGGACGCTATCGTGGCGGGCACAGGCACGAGGTGCCCCAACGGCCCAGCCATCGGAAACGGCGGGGACGGCCGACGGGGAGAATCTGGGAAGCCCGGTGAGACTCCGGCACAGGCCCGCTGCGGTGAACCGAGCCTTCCGTACAGGAAGGACCCGGCAAGTCCGAAGACCGGCCTCGCGCCCGCCCCTTACCGATGGCGAAACGAGCGGGAGCCTCACATGCCATTGCGGCCATCGCACTACCCCTTCTCCGCGATCGTCGGCTGCGACGCCGAGGAACTCGACGACCTGGGCCTGTCCCTCGTCCTCACCAGCGTCTCCCCGGAGATCGGCGGCGTCCTGGTCCGCGGGGAGAAGGGGACGGCCAAGTCCACCGCCGTCCGCGCCCTGGCCTCCCTCCTCCCGCCCGTCGACGTCTACCAGGGCGACCGCTTCTCCGTGGACCCCGCCGACCCGGCGCAGCACTCGCCGGACGGGCCCTTCGGGTCCGGCACGGCCGTGGAGAGCCGCCCGGTGCGGCTCGTCGAACTGCCCGTGGGCGCCACCGAGGACCGCGTCCTGGGCTCCCTGCACCTGGAGCAGGCGCTCACCCACGGCAAGGTCGCCTACGAGCCCGGCCTACTGGCCCGGGCCCACCGCGGGATCCTCTACGTCGACGAGGTCAACCTGCTCCACGACCACCTGGTCGACCTCCTCCTGGACGCCGCCGCGACCGGCCGGGTGACCGTGGAGCGCGACGGCTTCTCGGTGGAGCACGCGGCCCGGTTCCTGCTCATCGGCACGATGAACCCCGAGGAGGGCGAGCTGCGTCCGCAGCTCCTCGACCGGTTCGGGCTCACCGTCGAGGTCGCCGCGCCGTCCGAGCCCGCGGCCCGCGCCGAGGTGGTCCGCAGGCGCATGGCCCACGACTCCGACCCCGCCGCCTTCACCGCGCGCTACCACGAGTCCGAGAGGGCCCTCGCCGAGCGCATCGCGGCGGCGCGTGAGGCGCTGGGACGGGTGCGGCTGTCCGAGGCCGCGCTGCTGAAGATCGCCGAGGTGTGCGCGGCCTACGACGTGGACGGACTGCGGGCCGACATCGTCACCGCGCGCACGGCGATGGCGCACGCGGCCTGGGAGGGCCGCACCTCGGTCACCCGGGCCGACATCCGCCGCGCCGCCACACTCGCCCTGCCGCACCGGCGCCGACGCAACCCCTTCGACGCGCCGGGGCTCGACGAGGAGCTCCTGGACCGGATCCTGGGCGACGAGGAACCGCCGCCCGACCCCCCGCAGCCGCCGGGCCCAGGAGGGGCCGACGACACCGACGGCCCCGACGCCCCGGACGACCCCTCCGACGCGGCCCCTCCCTCCTCCGACGACCCCTCCGGCGGCAGCGACCTCCCGGGCGGCGACGGCCCCGACGGGGCCTCCGGCGGCGAGCGGCCCGACCGGGAGCACTCCCCCGCCTCCGCCGAGCACGAAGCGGACGGCTCCGACGGCGACTCCCCCGCGTCCCGCCCCTCCGGCGGCTCCCCGGTCACGGCCAGGGCCGCCGCCCCCTACCGGACCCGGCTGCTCACCGTGCGGGGCTCCGGCGAGGGCGCCGACGGCAGGCGCAGCCGGGCCGTGGGCACGCGGGGCCGACGGGTCGGCTCCGCCGCGCCCGGCCGGGGCCCGGGCGGCGCGGTCCACCTGGTCGAGACCGTGCGGGCCGCCGCGCTCCGGCCCCGAGGCGGCGGCCGGCTGCGGCTCCAGCCCCGCGACCTGCGCGTCGCGGTCCGGGAGGGCCAGGAGACCAACCTGGTCCTGTTCTGCGTCGACGCGTCCGGCTCCATGGCGGCGCGCAAGCGCATGAGCGAGGTCAAGACCGCGATCCTCTCCCTCCTCCTCGACGCCTACCGGCGCCGCGACAAGGTCGGCCTGGTCACCTTCCGGGGGCGGGGCGCCGAACTCACGCTGCCGCCGACCCGTTCCGTGGACGCCGCCGCGGCCCGCCTCGACGACCTGCCCGCCGGAGGGCGCACCCCGCTCGCCGAGGGCCTGGAGGAGGCGGCCCGCGTCCTGCGGCGCGAACGGCTGCGTGATCCGAGGCTGCGCCCGCTCCTGGTCGTGGTCACCGACGGCCGGGCCACCGGCGGGCGGGGCGCCGTCGGCCGCGCGATGGGCGCCGCCGACCACGTCGCCGGGCTGGGCGTCACCACCGTCGTGGTGGACGGCGAGTCCGGTCCGCTGCGCCTGGGCCTGGCCGCCGCCCTGGCCGCCCGCCTGGGCGCCGACCACATGCCCGTCAACGAGGTCAGCGCCGACGCGCTGGGCACCGCCGTACGAGAGAGGGCCGCCTGATGCCCAAGGGACAGCCGCTCGTCGTCCCCGACGACGGGCTCACCACGCGCCAGCGCCGCAACCAGCCCCTGCTCGCCGTCCACACCGGTGACGGCAAGGGCAAGTCGACCGCCGCGTTCGGCCTCGCGCTGCGCGGCTGGAACCAGGGCTGGCGGATCGGGGTGTTCCAGTTCGTCAAGTCGGCGAAGTGGCGCATCGGCGAGCAGACCGTGCTGGAACGCCTGGGCCAGCTGCACGAGCAGACCGGCGAGGGCGGCCCGGTCGAGTGGCACAAGATGGGTTCGGGCTGGTCGTGGATCCGCCGCGAGGGCGACGCCGAGGACCACGCGGCGGCCGCCGCGGAGGGCTGGGCGGAGATCAAGCGGCGGCTCGCCGACCAGAGGCACGACCTGCTCATCCTCGACGAGTTCACCTACCCGCTCAACTGGGGCTGGATCGACGTCGAGGACGTCCTGGCCGCCCTGCGCGACCGCCCCGGCCGCCAGCACGTGGTGATCACCGGCCGACGCGCCGACCCGCGCCTGGTGGAGGCCGCCGACCTGGTCACCGAGATGACGAAGGTCAAGCACCCCATGGACGCCGGGCGCAAGGGCCAGCGGGGGATCGAGTGGTGACGCCCCCGGCGGCCCCCGGGCCGACGGTGCTGCCCCGGCTGATGATCGCCGCGCCCATGACCGGACAGGGCAAGACCACGGTCGCGACCGGGCTGATGGCGGCGCTGCGCGACGCCGGGCACGCGGTGAGCGGCCACAAGGTGGGCCCCGACTACATCGACCCCGGCTACCACGCCCTGGCCACCGGGCGCCCCGGCCGCAACCTCGACCCCCACCTGGTCGGCGAGGAACGGGTCGCGCCGCTGCTCCTGCACGGGGCGCGCGGCGCCGACGTCGCCGTGGTCGAGGGGGTGATGGGCCTGCACGACGGGCGGCTGGGCACCGACGGGTTCGCCTCGTCCGCGCACGTCGCGGTCCTGACGCGGACACCGGTGGTGCTGGTGGTGGACGTGTCGCGGATGTCGCGTTCGGTGGGCGCTCTGGTCGCGGGCATGGCCGCCTACGACCCGCGGGTCGAGGTGGCCGGGGTGATCCTCAACCAGGCGGGTTCGGCGCGCAACGTCGCCGAGATCGTCCGGGCGACGCACCTGCCGGTCCTGGGCGTGGTCCACCGCGACGAGCGGCTGGCCAGCCCGTCCCGGCACCTGGGGCTGGTCCCGGCGTCGGAGCGGGCGGAGTCGGCGCGCGTGGTCGAACGGCTCGGGGAGCACGTCGCGCGCCAGGTGGACCTGGACGCGCTGCTGGCCGTGGCCCGCTCCGCGCCCGCCCTGGACGCCCGCCCCTGGTCCCCGGCGCGTGCGCTGGAGGCGCCCGCCCCGGACCTCCCGCCCCGGGACCCGGCGCGGGCGCCGCGGACGTCCGCACCGGACAGCCCGCGCGGGAACCCGGGACAGGCCCCGGGGGCCTCCCCCCCGGGGCGGCGGCCGGTGGTCGCGGCGGCGGGCGGCCGGGCCTTCACCTTCCGCTACGCCGAGACCGAGGAGCTGCTCACCGCCGCCGGGTGCGAGGTGGTCGGCTTCGACCCGCTCAGCGACACCGCGCTGCCCGCGGGGACTCAGGGCGTCTACCTCGGCGGCGGCTTCCCCGAGGTCTACGCCGACCGGCTCGCCGCCAACCGCGGCCTGCTGGCCCAGCTGCGCGAGGCGGTGCGGGACGGGGTGCCGACCGTCGCCGAGTGCGCGGGCCTGCTCTACCTCGCCGAGTCGCTCGACGGTGAGCCCATGGCCGGGGCCGTCCCCGCGCGCGCCCGGATGACGCGGCGGCTCACCCTGCGCTACCCCGAGGCGACCTCGCCCGGGGACACCCTGCTGACCCGGGCCGGGGAGAGGGTCACCGGACACGAGTTCCACCGCACCGGCCTGACCCCCGGCGCCTGCGGCGACCGTCCGGCGTGGGACATCGACGGCGCACCGGAGGGCTTCGCCTCGCCGACGCTGCACGCCTCCTACCTGCACGTCCACTGGGCCGGGCACCCCCGGCTCGCCGCCCGGTTCGCGGACGCCGCCCGCGACGCCGTCAGCGGGCGAAGCGCCTGAGTCCGTCCGTGTCCCGGGCGGCCCTCATCGCGGGCGACACGTAGCCGGTGCCGATACGCACACCGCCGAGCCACTCGGTCAGCCGCGCCGCCTCCTCCTCCAGGGCCCGCCGCGTCCGGGCCGGAACGGGTTCGAGCAGGTGCACCCGGACCTCTCCGGAGCCGTCCTGCGCCCACGCCCCGACCACGCGGCCGTCGGCCCAGGCCGTCGTGCCCGCGTTGCCGCGGTTGTCGAAGAGCCGCTCGCGGTGCGGTCCCAGGTAGAAGTCCCGGCCGCGCCAGCCCATGACGGTCGGGTCGAGGACCGGCAGCAGCGCGACCCACCCTCCCGGGTCGGCCACCTCGTCGAGGTCGTCGGGAAGGAGCCAACCGGTGGCGCCGCCGTCGAGGCCGACCTCGACCGCGCCGAGTTCGGCCAGCGCCGTGCGCACGACCGTCTTGGTGGCCCCCAGCCACCAGACGATGTCGTCCTCGGTCCCCGGACCGAAGCTGTGCAGCCAGCGGCGGACGAGTTCCCGGTAGCCCTCAGCGGCGCCCCACGGGGCGGGAGCCTCGTCGAGCCAGCGCCCGGTCAGGGTCCAGCGCGGCTGCGAGGTGGTGAAGCGGCCGGTGTTGGCACCGCGCACGATCTGCGCGGCGGCCCCGAGGAGGGTGAGCACCCGCGGCGCCGACCACACCTCGCCCGCCGACCCCGCGACCCTGACGTCGATCCTCGGCACCGCCCGGCGCACGTCGGCGGCCACGAGCCCCTCCGGCGCGTCGGCGAGCAGGGACAGGACCTCCGCCCCGGCCCGGTCGAGCCAGACGTCACCGTCGTCGGTGATCCCCGCCCTGACCAGGTCCTTTCCCATGCGGGCGCGCTCGGCGCGGGCGACGCGGGCGGAGGCGCTCGGCCACACGGCCGGAAGCAGCTCGCGCGGGAACACGAAGAGCGTCCGCCGCATCGCCAGCTGTTTCACCAGCCGGCGGTCCCCGTAGAGGGCCCGGTCGAGGTCCGCGACGGCTAGCGAGGGCACGCGCGCCCGGCACGACAGGTAGACCGTGGCCGGTTCGGTGGCGTGCAGCGCGGTCACCGCCCGGGTGGCCGCCTCCGGGGAGCCCGCGTGGAAGCCCGGTGCCAGGGCGTGCCGGACGCCTATCCGGGCGCGGCGTTCGTCGTCACTCACGTGGTGCATCGGCTCATCGTGCCGCACCGCTCCGACATTCCGAGACGCACCCGTTCCGGAACTCGGCCGTTCCGGAACAGACGTGTATCGTCTTGGCGAGCGGTGAGACGAGGAGGCGACCGCCGTGACGCGAGACAGCGACACCCCCGACCGCGCCGCGCCCGGCGAGGGGCCCGCGCGCCCCGGCCGCAGACGGGACCGCTCCCGTGACGGCGCCATCCTCGACGCGACGCTGGAGGTCCTCGCCGACGTCGGGTTCTCCCGGCTGACGATGGACCTGGTCGCCGCCCGGGCCGGAGCGGGGAAGGCCACGCTCTACCGCCGCTGGCCCTCGAAGACGGAGCTGGTCGTCGACGCGGTGGCGCGCATGAAGCGCGACCAGGTCGACATGGAGCACCTGCCCGACACCGGTGACCTCCGGGAGGACCTGCTCGCCCTGTTCCGGCCCCGGTCGGCCCGGGAGGGCGAGCGCGGACTCCGGATCATGGCGGGACTGGCCTCGATGCTCGTCCAGGACCAGGCGTCCGCCGACGCCGCCGGCGCCGCGCTCGTCCAGCCCTGGGCCGAGGCCCACCGCCTCCTCATGCGGCGCGCCGTCGAACGCGGCCAGGTCCCGGCCACGGCCGACATCGACACCCTCTCGCAGGTCGTGGCGTCGATGGCCGCCTACCGGGCGCTCATCCAGCGCAGGCCCTTCGAACGGGACTTCCTCGTGTCGCTGGTCGACGGCGTCCTGATGCCCGCGCTGCGCGCCCCGCGGGCCGGAACCCCCTCGGCGGAGCCGGACCGCCCGGCCTGACCGTCCGGGACGGCCGGAACAGCCGGGACAGCCGGGACAGCCGGGACGGCCGGAACAGCCGGGACGGCCGGAACAGCCGGAACGGCCGGAACAGCCGGAACGGCCGGAACAGCCGGAACGGCCGGAACAGCCGGAACGGCCGGAACGGCCGGAACGGCCGGAACAGCCGGGACGGCCGGAACAGCCGGGACGGTCCTTCCCCTGGGGGTGCTCCGGTCCCCTGGCCCGGGCACCCCCACGGGTGGTAAGCGTGGACGTCCCCGACCAGCACCCTCAAGGCACAGGCCCTACGGCGACCTGCCTGTCCTCCTGGGTCGGCCGGAAACGTTGCCAGCGTGAACCAAGGGGCCTGACCTGCGGTGATCTTGTACTTATAGCGAGGTTGGAGCGTCGAAACGCGCTATAAGTACAAGATCACGGCGATGGGACGCGGATCGGTGAGCCTTTGCGGTCACCGCCCCAGGGCGGTCACCCAGGCGAACGCGGAGGCCACGTCGTGGACCGTGGGGACGCCGGGCGGGCCCGGCGGGCGCCGCACCACCACGACCGGGACGCCGAGCAGCCGCGCGGCCTCCATCTTGGGCCAGGTGTAGGTACCGCCGGAGTCCTTGGTGACCAGGACGTCCGCGCGGTGCCCTCCCATGAGGTCCAGTTCGCCGCCGAGGGTGTAGGGCCCCCGGCTGGTCCTCAGGGACCACGTGTCGGGCAGCGCGAGTTCGGGGACGTCCACCACCCGGGCCAGGACCGCACGCCGCCCCAGCCTCGGAACGAAGCGGGCCAGTTCCTGGCGGCCGACCGTGAGGAAGGGACGCTTCCCGAGCGCCGCGGCCCGCTCCGCCGCCTCCTCGTGCGTGGCGGCGAAGTCCCAGGCGGGGTCGGGGTCCCAGCCCGGCCGCTCCAGCCGCAGCAGGGGGACGTCCGTGCAGGCCGCCGCCGCGTTGGCGGTCATGCCCAGGGCGAAGGGGTGGGTGGCGTCCACCACCGCGTCGTAGTCGGTGAGCGCCGCGCGCAGGCCCGGCACTCCCCCGAAACCGCCGATGCGGACCCTGCCCACCGGCAGGCGGGGCCGGGCCACCCGCCCGGCCAGCGACGTGGTCACGTCGACGCCCGCGTCGACCAGGAGGGCGGCCAGCTCACGGGCCTCGGACGTCCCCCCGAGGAGCAGCAACCTCACCGGGACACCCCCGTCCCAGGCGTGCGCCGGGGAGGGGCGGCGGACGGGGCCCCCGGGGCCAGCGCGGGCAGACCCGCCGGGGCGCCCCCGCGGGCCAGGGCGAGCAGCGCGCCGACGTCCAGGTGTTCCTCCACGAGGTCGGCGAGCAGGTCCAGGCGCCGCTCCCGGGCGGCGGCGAAGCTCACCCCCGAGGGCGCGCAGCCCAGCGCCTCGGCCAGGAAGGCGGCGCGGAAGGCGTCGCCCTCCAGGCTGCCGTGCCACATGGTGCCGAAGACGTTGCCCGCGCGGGCGCCGCCCAGGAACCCGTCCGCGCCCTCGCCCACCGTGATCCGGCCGTGGTGGATCTCGTAACCGTGCGCGGGCGCGCCCAGCGCCCCGCCCTCGGGCAGGCGCAGGGTCTTGTCGGCGGTGAAGTCGGTCCGCACGTCGAGCAGCCCGAGGCCGTCCGCGCGCGCACCGGGTTCGGCCTCGACCCCGTCCGGGTCGGCGACGGTGCGGCCGAGCATCTGGAACCCGCCGCAGATCCCGAGCAGCGGCCGCCCCCGGCGGACGTGCTCGGCGACCGCCCGGTCCAGCCCGCGGGAGCGCAGCCAGGCCAGGTCGGCCAGGGTGGAGCGGGTCCCGGGCAGGACGACCAGGTCGGCGTCGGCGAGGTCGCGCGGCCCCGAGGCGAAGACGACGTCGAGGCCGGGCTCCAGGCCGAGGGCGTCCACGTCGGTGAAGTTGCTGATCCGGGGCAGGCGCACCACGGCCACCCTCAGCCCCGCTCCCCCGCGCGCCCGGCGGCCCTCCAGGTCGAGGGCGTCCTCGGAGTCGAGCCACAGCCCCGGGTCCCACGGCAGGGTGCCGTAGACCCGGCGGCCGGTGAGCCGTTCGAGGTCCTCCAGCCCGGGCCGGAGCAGCCCGGGGTCCCCGCGGAACTTGTTGACCACGAAACCCGCGACCAGCTCCTGGTCGGCGGGTTCCAGCAGGCCCACCGTGCCGTACAGCGCGGCGAAGACGCCGCCCCGGTCGATGTCGCCCACGACCACCACGGGCAGGCCCGCGTGCCGGGCCAGGCCCATGTTGACGTAGTCGCCCGCCCGCAGGTTGATCTCGGCCGGGCTGCCCGCGCCCTCGGCGACGACGACGTCGTGGCGGGCCGCGAGGTCGTCGTAGGCGGCGTGCGCGGCCTTCGCCAGGTGGCGGCGGCCCGACTCCCAGTCGGCCGAGGACACGTCCCCGGCGGGGTGCCCGAGCAGGACGACGTGGCTGCGCCGGTCGGTGCCCGGCTTGAGGAGCACGGGGTTCATGGCGGGCTCGGGCTCGGCGCGGGCGGCCAGCGCCTGCACCCACTGGGCGCGGCCGATCTCCGCCGGACGGCCGTCGGGACCGTGGCAGACCATGGAGTTGTTGGACATGTTCTGCGCCTTGTAGGGCGCGACCCGCACGCCGCGGCGCGCGAAGGCCCGGCACAGGGCGGTGGTGACGACGCTCTTCCCGGCGTCGGAGGTGGTCCCGGCGACCAGGAGCCCTCCTCCCCCGCGGTCATGGCCCTCGCCGCGCACCGGGGTCTTCGGCCCGGCGCAGCCCTCAACGGACGCGCTCCGCACGCGGCCCTCCCCTCGTCGTCGCCCGCCGTCGTCCGCCGTGGACGCTCCGCGCGGGGACGGACCGCCCTCGAACGGGGCCTCCGACCCGGTCCCGCTCATACCGGCCTCCTCAGCAGCGCCACGTCCATCACCCAGCCCGCCCGCGCCCTGGCCCTCCTGCGGCGCGCGGCGATGTCGAGCTGCGCCGCGCCGACCCGCCCGGTGACCAGCTCCTCGGTGTCGGTGCCCAGGTTGGCGCCCCACCAGACCGTCCAGTCCCTCAGCTCCCCGAACGCGAGCTCGCCCCCGAGCACGGCCTCGCCCCCGAGCATGACGACGATGTTGTCCTGCCCCGCCGCCACGGCCTCGTGCAGGCGGCGCGCGGGGGTGACGTGGACCGGTCGGCCCACCTCGTGCAGCACGATCCGGTGCCGCGCGGCCAGGAGCTGGGGGGCGCTGACGCCGGGGAGCACGTCGTACTCCACGGCCACGACCCCCCGCTCGGCGACGCGCTCCACGATCCGCAGGGTGGAGTCGTACAGCCCCGGGTCGCCCCAGACCAGGAACGCCGCGGTGCCGCCGCGTTCGCCGAGCACCCGCTCGTAGGCGGCGACCCGCGCCTCGTGCCAGGCGGCGACCGCCGCCGCGTAGTCCGCGGGGTCGTCGCGGTCGCGCTCGGGGTCGGGCACGGCGACCAGGGGCACGCCGTGCGCCTCGCAGACGGCCCGGCGCAGGGCCAGCAGCCCGTCGTCCCCCCGCTTCCGGGCGGCCACCGCGTAGTCGCAGCCGCGCAGCGCGTCGGCGACCTCCGGTGTGACGTGCCGCGGCCCCATGCCGATGCCCAGGATCCTCACCCTCACTCGGACCGGTCCTCCAGATCGCCCTCGACCTCCAGGTAGACCTCCGCCAGGGCCTCCAGCGTCGCCGGGTCCGGCTCGGCCCACAGCCCGCGCCGGGCGGCCTCGTGCAGCCGCTCGACGATGCCGTGCAGCGCCCACGGGTTGGAGCGGCGCAGGAACTCCTGGGTGTCGGCGTCGAGCACGTACTCGGCGGCGAGCTTGTCGTACATCCAGTCGTGGACGACACCGGCCGTGGCGTCGAAACCGAAGAGGTAGTCGACGGTGGCGGCCAGCTCGAAGGCGCCCTTGTAGCCGTGGCGGCGCATGGCCGAGATCCAGCGCGGGTTGACCACCCGGGCCCGGAACACGCGGGCGGTCTCCTCGGCGAGGGTGCGCGTGCGCACCGCGTCGGGCGCGGTGGAGTCGCCGACGTAGGCCTTGGGGTCGGCGCCGGTGAGGGCGCGGACGGTGGCGATCATGCCGCCGTGGTACTGGAAGTAGTCGTCGGAGTCGGCGATGTCGTGCTCGGCGCTGTCGACGTTCTTGGCCGCGACCTTGATCCGGCGGTAGTTGGCGCGCATGTCGTCGGCGGCCGGGACGCCGTCCAGGCCCCGCCCGTAGGCGAAGCCGCCCCAGGCCGTGTAGACCTCGGCCAGGTCGCGGTCGTCGCGCCAGGTGCCCGACTCCACCAGCTGGAGGATGCCCGCGCCGTAGGAGCCGGGCGCGGAGCCGAAGATGCGGGTGGTGGCGCGGCGCCGGTCGCCGTGCTCCTCCAGGTCGGCGCGGGCGTGGGCGCGGACGAAGTTGCGCTCCTCCGGTTCGTCGAGGTCGGCGACCAGGTTCACGGCGTCGTCGAGCATGGCGACCACGTGGGGGAACGCGTCGCGGAAGAAGCCGGAGATGCGCACCGTGACGTCCACGCGCGGACGGCCCAGCTCCTCCAGCGGCACCACGTCGAGCCGGCAGACCCGGCGCGAGGCCTCGTCCCACTCCGGGCGCACGCCCAGGAGCGCCAGCACCTCGGCCACGTCGTCGCCGGAGGTGCGCATCGCCGAGGTGCCCCACACCGACAGGCCCACCGACTCCGGGTAGGTCCCGGTCTCCTCCAGGTGGCGGCGCAGCAGGGAGTCGGCCATCGCCTGCCCGGTCTGCCAGGCCAGCCGGGAGGGGACGGCGCGGGGGTCGACGGTGTAGAAGTTGCGGCCGGTCGGCAGCACGTTGACCAGGCCGCGCAGCGGGGAGCCCGAGGGGCCCGCCGGAACGAAGCCGCCCTCCAGGGCGTGGACGACGTGGTCGAGTTCGTCGGTGGTGCGGGCCAGGCGGGGCACCACCTGCTCGGCGGCGAACTCCAGGACGCGGCGCACCTCGGGGTCCTCGTGCAGGCCGGCGGCCGCGGAGGGGTCCCAGCCCGCGGCCTCCATCCGCTCGACCAGACCGCGGGCGACCGCCTCCACCCGGTCGACCTCGGTGGTCGGCGCGTCCTCCTTCAGGCCCAGGGCGGAGCGCAGGCCGGGCACCGCGGCACCGACCCCTCCCCACACCTGCGCGGCGCGCAGGACGGCCAGGACCAGGTTCACCCGCGCCTCGCCCCCGGGGGCCTCGCCGAGCACGTGCAGGCCGTCGCGGATCTGCGCGTCCTTGATCTCGCACAGCCAGCCGTCGACGTGGAGCAGGAAGTCGTCGAACTCCTCGTCGTCGGGCCGCTCCTCCAGGCCCAGGTCGCGGTGCAGCTCCGCCGCGCGCATCAGGGACCAGATCTCGCCCCGGACCGCGGGCAGCTTGGCCGGGTCCATGGCCGCGATGTTGGCGTGCTCGTCGAGCAGCTGCTCCAGGCGCGCGATGTCGCCGTAGGACTCCGCTCGGGCCATCGGCGGGATGAGGTGGTCCACGACCGTGGCGTGGGCGCGGCGCTTGGCCTGGGCGCCCTCTCCCGGGTCGTTGACCAGGAACGGGTAGACGAGCGGCAGGTCGCCGAGCACCGCGTCGGTGGCGCAGGCGGCCGACAGCGCGGCGTTCTTGCCGGGCAGCCACTCCAGCGAGCCGTGTTTGCCCAGGTGGACGACGGCGTGGGCGCCGAAACCGTGCTCCAGCCAGCGGTAGGCGGCCAGGTAGTGGTGGCTCGGGGGCAGGTCGGGGTCGTGGTAGATGGCGACCGGGTTCTCCCCGAAGCCGCGCGGCGGCTGGACCAGGACGACGACGTTGCCCGCCCGCAGTGCGGCGAGGACGAGCTCGCCCGCGTCGTTGACGTACAGGCTCCCGGGCGCGGCCCCCCACGCCTCGGCCATCGCCTCCCTCAGGGGGGCGGGCAGGCCCTCGGTCCAGGCGGCGTACTCCTCCGGTGTGATCCGCACCTGGGCGTCGGTCAGCTGGACGGAGGTCAGCCAGTCCTCGTCCTGTCCGCCCGCCGCGATCAGGGCGTGCATCAGCGCGTCCCCGGCCTCGGTGTCGTCGGGCAGGTCCAGGCCGGGCAGGTCGCCGGGCTCCCCCAGGTCGTAGCCCTCCGCGCGCATCCGGCGCAGCAGGCGCACCAGCGAGCGGGGCGTGTCGAGCCCGACGGCGTTGCCGATGCGGGAGTGCTTGGTGGGGTAGGCGGACAGCACGAGCGCGATCCGCTTGTCCGCGGGGGGCACGTGACGCAGCCGGGCGTGGGCGACCGCGATCCCGGCCAGGCGGGCGCAGCGCTCGGGGTCGGCGACGTAGCGGGGCAGCCCGTCGCGGTCGATCTCCTTGAAGGAGAAGGGCACCGTGATGATGCGGCCGTCGAACTCCGGGATGGCGATCTGGCTCGCCGAGTCCAGCGGGGTGACGCCGTCGTCGGAGGCTTCCCAGTCGGCGCGCGAGTTCGTCAGGCACAGGCCCTGGAGGACGGGGACGTCCAGGGCCGCCATCCGCTCCACGTCCCACGCCTCGTCGTCCCCGCCCGCGCTCGCGGACGCGGGCACGCTGCCGCCCGCCGCCAGGACGGTGACCACCAGGGCGTCGAACCCCCCGAGCGCCTCGTACAGCTCGTCGGGCGCCGAGCGCAGGGACCCGGCGAACACGGGCACGCCCACGGCCCGCCCGGTCGCGTCGACGGCGTCGGCCAGGGCGTGCGCGAACGCGGTGTTGCCGCCCGCCTCGTGCGCCCGGTAGTACAGGATGCCCACCCTGGGCAGGCCCGTCCCCTTCGGCCGGTCGCGCTCGGCGAAGCCCCACAGCGGGACGGGCGCGGGCGGGTCGAACCCCTCGCCGGTCAGCAGCACCGTGTCCGACAGGAAGGCGTGCAGGCGCGCGAGGTTGGCGGGACCGCCCTCCGCCAGGTAGCGGTGGGCGTCGGCCGCCACGCCGATCGGGACGGTGGAGTGCTCCATCAGCTCGGCGCTGGGCTGCTGCTCACCGCCCAGGACGACCAGCGGCGTGCCCCGATCCCGGACCGCGGCCAGGCCCGGCCACAGGTCGTGCGGGGAGCCGAGCAGCCGCACCACCACCAGGTCGGCGCCCTCGACGGTGCCGGTGAGCTCGGTGTCGGAGGAGCGGGACGGGTTGGCCCACGCGTACGCGGAGCCGCTGGCCCGCGCGGAGAGCAGATCGGTGTCGGACGTGGACAGCAGTGCGATCCGTACCGTCATCGGTGTGTGGGGCGTGCGCGTCCCCGGCCCTCGGGGCCGGAGGGGGCGACGCCCGTCTCCCTTCGGATGGTGTGGGTGTGGCCGTCGGCCCGCCGGAGCGGACCGAGACGTGTGCGGTCGGCCCCGGCCCGGCGGCCGTGGACCGTGGTGGTGCCGAAGCGTCCTCGGCGGTGGCCGGAACACCCCGGCCCCGCGCCGGCGCCGCCGCGCGGCGGGCACGGTCGCGCCATCTCAGGGCGCCCGCGTCCGTGTGCGGGCGGGTGACTTCAGGAAGCGGATCACCGGGTGCCCGGGGCCGGGGCCGACCTCGGCCCGGACCCCGTAGACCTCCTCGATGAGGGAGGCGGTCAGGACCTCGGAGGGCGTGCCCCCGGCGACGACGCGCCCCTCCCGCAGCACGACCAGCCGGTCGCAGTACATCGCGGCCAGGTTGAGGTCGTGCATGGCGACGACGGTGGTCACCGGCAGGCCCGCGACCAGTTCCATGAGGTCGAGCTGGTACTGGATGTCGAGGTGGTTGGTCGGCTCGTCGAGCAGCAGCTCGCTCGGCTCCTGGGCCAGGGCGCGGGCGATCTGGGCGCGCTGGCGCTCCCCGCCGGAGAGCGTGTGCCAGGACCGGTCGGCGGTGCCGGTCAGGCCGGTGCGCTCCAGGGCCGCCGTGACGGCGCCCGCGTCGGCCGCGGACATCGGCGTCCAGGCGCGGCGGTGGGGGATGCGCCCCAGCGCCACGACGTCGCGGACCGTCAGCTCGGTCTGGGTGTGCGCGTTCTGCTCGACCGCGGCCACCCGCCGCGCCACCGCCCGGCGCGCGGCCCGGTCCAGCGGTTCCCCGTCGAGGCTGACCACGCCCGCGGAGGGCGCCAGGACGCCCGCGAGCAGCCGCAGCAGCGTGGACTTGCCCGAACCGTTGGGGCCGAGCAGTCCGACGGTCTCACCGGGGCGCGGGGCGAGGGTGACCCCGTCCAGGACGAGCCGTCCGCCGACCAGGCGGCTCACCCGCTCGGCGCGCAGGCCGGTCCCGCCGCAGGCGCCGCGCCCCCGGTCCCTCCCCCGTCGGCCTCCGCCCCCGTAGGAGGGCCCCCGGCCGCGCTCCTCCCCTCGCACGGGCGCCTCCGGCACGGTTCCCTCCTCCGGTCCTGTCGCGGACGGCACGCCGCCGCGGTCGCGGGCCGCCGCCCGGTCGGTGTGGGTCATGTGTGCCTCCTGGCGCGGTAGAGCACGGCGATGAAGGCGGGCACCCCGATGAGGGAGGTCACCACCCCCACCGGGATCTCATGGGGGTCCAGCGCGGTGCGGGCCACCGTGTCCACCCACACCAGGAAGACGGCGCCCGCCAGCGCGGTGACCGGCAGCAGCCGGGCGTGGGCGGCACCGGTGAGCGCGCGGGCCGCGTGCGGCAGGACCAGCCCCACGAAGCCGATCGCCCCGGCCGAGCTGACCAGCGCCGCGGTGAGCAGCGCGGTGGCGCACAACAGCACCAGGCGGGCGCGGGCCACCCGGACGCCCAGGTTCGCCGCGGCCTCCTCGCCGAAGGCGAACGCGTCCAGGGTGGTGGTGTGGACGAGGCAGACGGCGAGCACGCCGACCAGCACCGCCGCGCACAGCAGCACGTCGTCCCACCCGGCGCCGCTGAGGGACCCCAGCAGCCAGAACAGCACGCTCCGCGTGGTCTCGGCGTTCGCCGAGGTCAGCACGATGAACGAGGTCAGCGCCGAGAACAGCTGCATGGCCGCGACCCCGGACAGCACGACGCGGTCCATGCTCGCGCCCAGGGTGTGGCTGAGCAGCACCACCAGCCCGAAGGAGACCAGGGCGCCGACGAACGCGCCCGCCGACAGGGACACCACCGCCCCGCCCCATCCCAGGACCAGCACGGCGACCGCCCCGGTGGAGGCCCCGGAGGACACCCCGAGCACGAACGGGTCCGCCAGCGGGTTGCGCAGCAGCGACTGCATGACCGCGCCGCACAGGGCCAGCCCCGCCCCGCACACCGCGGCGAGCAGGGTGCGGGGCATGCGCAGGTTCCACACGATGCCCTCGCGCAGCGGCGACAGGCGGGTCTCGGCGAACCCCAGCCGCGCGGCGGCCGACCTCCAGACCTCGGCCGTGGTGATGTCGGCGGGGCCGATGGTCACGGCGACCGAGACCGACACGGCCAGGACCACCAGCCCACCGCAGGAGAGCAGCGCCAGACGCGCACCGCTCACCGGGCGAGTCCGAGGTCACGCAGACCGTCGGCGACCTGCTCGATCCCCTCGACCGTGCGGATCGAGGGGTTCATGGCCTGGCCGCTGAGCAGGACGTAGCGTTCCTCGCGCACCGCGGTGAGGTTGCGGGTGGCGGGGTGGGACTCCAGGAACGCGATCTTGGCGTCGGCGGTCTCGGCGGTCTGGGACTCGCGGGTCAGGTCGCCGAGCACGATGACGTCGGGGTCGCGGTCGGCGACGGTCTCCCAGTTGACCTGGGGCCACTCGTCGTGGGTGTCGTCGAAGGCGTTCTGCGCGCCGACCGCGCGGGTGATGGCGCCGGGGGCGCCGCAGCAGCCCGCGAGGTAGGGCGACTGGGAGTTGGCGAACCAGTACATGAGGGAGACACCGGAGGCGTCCAGGCCCTCGGTCGCCGTGTCCACCCGCCGCTCCAGCTCGGCGACGAGCTCCTCCCCGCGCTCCTGCACCCCGAAGAGCAGGGCCAGGTCGCGGATCTCGCCGTGGACGGCGTCGAGGGTGAGCGGCTCGCTGCGGGAGCCGTCTCCCCCGCTGTCGTTGTCCTTGCCCGCGGCGCAGTCGGTCGGGGAGACGTAGGTGGGCACGCCCAGCTCCTCGAACTGCTCCCGGGTGGCGACGCCGCCCGTGCCCAGCGTGGAGACGAAGGAGGCGGTCACCAGGTCCGGTTCGGCGTCCAGGACCACCTCGAAGGAGGGGGCGTTGTCGGCCAGGCGGGGGACGCCCTCGTTGGCCTCCTCCAGGCCCTCCATGACCGGGTCGGTCCAGGTGGCCGTACCGACGACGCGGTCCGCCAGGCCCAGGGAGAACAGGATCTCGGTGCTGCCCTGGTTGAGGGAGACGACGCGCTCGGGCGGGGCGCCGACGCCCACCTCGTGTCCGCAGTTGTCGACCGTGCGGGCGCCGTCGGCGCCGGCCTCCTCCGTCGCGCCGCTCCCCCCGCCCTGGGACGGGGCGCAGGCGGTCAGCAGCAGGGAGGAGGCGAGCAGGAGGGGGAGGGGGTGCGGGGCGTAACGCAGCATGGGCATGCCTCGGATGTCGGGGCTCGAACGCGGAGCCTGGCACGGGACGCCTCCGCGCACTCGACGCGGAGGGGCCAGCAGGTCTTCGGACTCGGGTTCGTCCGGACAGGGTGCCTTCCCAGGTCGGGGCCGCGTCGACGCTCTGGTCCGCGCGGCGCCGTCCCAGTGGCGCACGTACCCTGCCCGTCCCCCTCACCGCTGCGCGTCAGTTCCGGATTCGCACCGGATTCCCTGACCACGTACGTGGTACGACTGGCCCCGGCAGACTATCAAGGCCCGCCCGGCCCTCTGAGGCCGAGAGGTCCGGTGGGGGACCGCGAGCGGGCGGAGGAGGAGGCCGTCATCGTCCACAGCGGGCCCCGGGAGGTCTTCGACCGGCACGAGCCGGCCCCGTGCGGCCTGGGCGCGGGCACCTCCCACCTCGGCGAGGACCCCGGCCTGGCCGCGATGGAGCACGTCGTCCACGAGAGCGAGGCCCTCGGCGTGAGCGCCGCACCGCCCAGGTTCGTCAGGGACCTGGCCCGGCGGGCCGTGGCCCACGGACACGGCGGCGAGGGCTACGCGGCGATGGTCGAGCTGTTCCGCGCCCCTTCGGAGATACGATCGTGACCGGCCGCACACGGCCCCGCACCACCGCGCACAGCCAACACCCGGCCGAGAGGGGTTCTTCGGAGATGACCGAGACGACGTTCGACCCGCGCGCACTGCTCGCGCAGAGCAGGCTCGGCGTCCTGGCCACCATCAAGGCCGACGGCCGACCCCAGCTCTCCCCCGTCCAGCCCTTCTACGACGCCGCGACCGACCTCCTCCACGTCTCCATGACCGAGGGCCGGGCCAAGACGGCGAACCTGCGCCGGGACCCGCGCGCCACACTCCAGGTCACCAGCCCCGACGGCTGGTCGTGGGCCACCGCCGAGGGCGTCGCCACCCTCACCGGGCCGGGCACCGACCCCCACGGCCCCGAGGTCGAGGCACTGGTGGACTACTACCGCCTCGCCGCCGGCGAGCACCCCGACTGGGAGGAGTACCGGGCGGTCATGGTTTCCGACCGCAGGGTGCTCATGACCATGCCGGTCGACCACGTGTACGGCGACAGGATCCGCTGACCGCACCGCCGGAGGACCCGCGCGCCGGGGGGACCGCCACAGCGCCGCCCTCGGACGGCGGACCCGCGCACGACGACGGGGCGGGACCGCGGCTGCCCGCCGCGGTCCCGCCCCGTCGACCCGTGTGGCCGACCGCGACCCCTCCGCGGCCGGCCACACCGGGCGTCAGCGCTTCATGCCGTGCTCGATGGCCTCGATGATCCGCGGCCGCAGCTCGGCGGCGCTGACGATCGCGTCCACCGAACCGACCTCGACCGCGCGCTGGATGCTGTGCACCCGGTCGAACTCCGCGGCGACCTCGCCGAGCTTCTCCGCCCGCACCGCCGACTGCGTCTCGGCGAGCCGGGCGTTGAGCGTGGCCCGCTCGGCGCCGCTGGCCGCCGAGACCTGCTCCTGCAACCCGGTCACCCGCGGGTCGCTCGCGGTGCGGGTGTTGACCTCACCGGCGAACACCACGGCCGCGGCCGGGGCCCCGCCGAGCACCGAGGCGAACGAGCCCTCCAGCGCGAGCACCGTCATGTTCGGGTTGAGCGCCTTGGAGAAGACCACGAACGCACCGCCGTGGTAGCGCGAGATCACGCAGAACACGATCGGGCCGTCGAAGTTGACGATCGCCCGGCCGATCTCGGCGCCGTACTCCAGCTGGAGCTTGCGCAGCGACTCCGGCGAGCCGTCGAACCCGGACAGGTTCGCCAGCACCACCAGCGGCCGGTTGCCCGACGCCGCGTTGATCGCCCGCGCCACCTTCTTGGACGAACGCGGGAACAGCGTGCCCGCGGTGTAGGTGTCGGGGCCGTCGGTGGGCGGGAAGCCGTGCCGCGGCACCGACCGCGACTCGATCCCGACCAGGCAGACCGGCCAGCCGCCGATGTGCACGTCCTGCACCGCCGCGGTGTCGGCGTCGGCCATGCCCGCCCAGCGCTCCAGCACCGCGTGGTCCTGGTCCGAGAGCGCCCGCATCACGGTCCGGATGTCGAAGGGCTTCTTGCGGTCCGGGTTGTGCTCGGCGGAGAAGATCTCTCCGACGGTGGTGAAGTCGCTGCCCGCCACCGCGTGCGGGAAGGACGAGACGTCGCGGTCGACCGGGTCGGCGGTCCTGGCCCGACGCGGAGCGTCCTCTCCCGGGACGACGTAGGTGTGGTCGTAGTGCGCCATCAGCACGTCGCGGGCGGAGGCCAGGTTCGGCGCCCAGTACTGCGCCTGCCCGTTGGGGCCCATCACGCGGTCGTAGCCGCCGATGCCGAAGTTGTCCTCGGCCGACACACCGCCGGAGAAGTCCAGCGACTGCTTGCCGGTGAGCACCATCGCCGAGTCCGGCGTCATCACCAGGATGCCCTTGGTGTGCATGAGCATCGTCGCCTCGGCGTTCCAGTACGGCTGGGCGCCCACGTTGATGCCCGCGACCACGACGTTGATCTCGCCGCCGTCCTGGGTGAACTCCACGATCCGCTTGAGCGCGGCCGCGACCCAGTCCATGTTCTCGGTGCCCGAGGACATCGAGATCCGCGCGCCCGCCGACAGGGCGAACCACTCCAGCGGAACACCCATCGACTCGGCCAGGTCGAGCGCGGCGATCACCCGCGAGCACTCCGGCTCCGAGAGCGCGCCCAGTGCCTTGGTCGGGTCGCCCAGCAGCACCACGCGCGTGACCCCCTCGGGGTGGCGCACGGTCGGCGTCGTGACCACACCCGCGACGATCGCCGCGGAGTTGTGCCCCCGCGGCCGGTCGACCGGGGCCAGCACACCGTTCTCGTCCAGGTCGTACTCGGTGAAACCGCCGCCCGGACCGGCCAGCAGACCGGTCAGCTCGTAGGGGTAGACGGTCCCGCGCCGGGCCGCGCGCAACACCTTCTGGCGGTAGTCGTCCAGCGGCAGCACCGGCTCGGTCGAGGGCTCCTCGACGTAGACCCGCGCGTCCCGGCCCTCGTCCAGGGCGATGCGCACCGCGACCTCGGTCAGCTCACCGGAGGACGTGCGCTGGCGGGCCAGGAACTGGACCTCCTCCAGCCCCGCCCCCGCGGTGGTCGGCAGCAGTCGCTGGACCAGCGTGTCGAGCTCCTCGGGGGTCAGCTCGGTCGACGGCCAGACGTACATCATGATCCGGTTGGTGTCGAAGCGCCGGTTGTGCGGCCGCTGCGCCTGGATGTTGCGGATCGCGTCCAGGCAGCCGGTGACCGTGTCCTCCAGCGCCGGCAGCGCGATCAGGCGCCCGTCCGCCTCGCGCAGCGGCGTCAGGTCGCGGACCTGGCCCATCGCGAAGAGGCGCTCGTCGGCCGGGTTGCTCTTGGCCACCGCCCTGAACAGGTAGATCTCCTCGTCGGCCGAGGGCAGCCGGGTGAGGTCGAACTCGCGCAGGCGCTGCAGCTGCAGGCGCCGCGCGATCTGCGGGTGCAGGCCGCGGATCAGCCGGTCCTCGGCGAAGCCCGCGCCCTCGGGACGGAAGGTGAAGTGGTGGTGCATCACCGCGCCGCTGGTACCGGCGACGGTGGCGGTGACGCGGCGCACGCCCGCGGGCAGCGGGCGCTCGGCCAGGATCCGCCCGAGCCGCACCGCCATGGCGTCGGCGTCCGGCTGGTCCTCCCAGGTGACGTAGAGGTCGGCCACCAGCCCGCGCTCGGCCACGTCGGCGGCGAACTCGCCGACCGCGCCCACGGCGTGGGGCAGGGCGGAGATGTCCACGGCGGTCGTGACCAGGCGCGTCAGGCCGGCCGAACCGGTGTGCTCGGCGGTGACGAACCGGCAGCCCCCGGCCTCACGCGTGGTGACCCCCGACAGCCCGCGGTTGCCGTAGTAGCGGCGGGTCAGCACCTCCAGCAGCGGGGCGTGGTCCAGGCCGGGCCGCCCGATGCGCTGCCCGACCAGCCGCACCAGCGGCTCGGCGCTGGCCACCATGTTCTGGATCCGCTCCGCCCGGTCCGGCGCGTCCGGGTTGCGGTCCAGGTGGCGCAGCTCGTCGCGCACCGCGGCGTAGACCCGGGCGCGGTTGCGGCGCAGCAGCGGCTGGGCGAACCAGCGGAAGACCACGCCGCGGGCCAGGTCCGACACCGCGGGGAAGCGCACCTGCGTGGCCTCGACCAGGTGCTCCAGGACGAGCCCGGCGCGCTCGCTGAGCGCCTCCGGCGGCGGACCGCCCGCCAGCCAGCGGCGCAGCAGCTCCGACACGGTCGCCACGGCCTCGCCCATGTGCTGCTGGGCCAGGAAGATCCGGAAGACCGCGGCCTCCAGCTCCGGCGTGCGGTCCAGGTCGGCGACCCCGTAGTGGGCCAGGACCGTGGTGAGCTTGGCCCGGAAGCCCTCGCTGACCCCGGCGCGCTCCACGTCCAGGCTCTGCAGGTAGCTGTGGAAGAACTCGCGCGGGCTGTGCACCGAGCTGTGCGGCTCGGAGTCGAGCTCCCCGCTCGGCTTGTTGCGGTTGAGCTCGCACAGGTCGGCGAAGACGGTGAACAGGTCCAGTTCGCCCTCGACCGGCCGCCCGTCCAGCTCGGCGCGCGCGTCCAGGTAGTCCGACAGCACCCGCCCGCGGTCGCACGGATCGGCGTCGAAGCCCAGCACCAGGCCGCGCAGGTCCTGCAGACCGCGTTCGACCCGCTCGGCCGCGGAGGCCGCGGGCTCGGCGGGCAGCTCGATCGCGACGGCCTCGGTGCCCGACTCGGCCTCCTCGGCGCCCTCGTCCGACAGCGGCTCCAACCGCATCAGCGGCGCACCGGTCTCGACCTGGCTGCCCACCGACACCGGGCACTCGCGCACCCGGGCGCGGAACGGCGCGCGCAGCACCGTCTCCATCTTCATGCTCTCCAGCACCAGGATGGGCGCGCCGGAGTCCACCTCGTCGCCGACGGCCAGCGGCGTCGCCACCACCAGCGCGGGAGCCGGAGAGCGGACCACACCGCCCTCGTCGCGGCTGATCCGGTGCGTGACGCCGTCGACCTCCACCAGGTGCACCGGCCCGTGCGTGGCCGACACCAGCCGGAACCGCCGGCCGTTGACCACGATCTGGCCGCTGTGCGCGTCGAAGCGCTCGACCTCGACGTCCGCCGGGTGCACGTCACCGCCGCCGGAGACCCCGACGCGGAACCGCCGGTGCCCGACCCGGGCCACGCTCACCCGGTAGCCGACACCGCGCAGCTTCAGGTCCAGCGGACGGCCGCTCTCGTGCTGCACCTGCGGTCGGCCGCCGTGCGCGGTGGACAGCAGCCGCTGGCGGCTGACCTCCTCCTCGTCCTGGTAGGCCTCGATGGCGGCCGCGGCCAGGGCTACCGCGGAGTGCCGGTGGCTGACCAGGCGCCCCTGGGCGCGCACACGGTCGATCCAGCCGGTGTCGGCGCTGGCGTCGACCACCTCGGGCTGGTCCAGCAGGTCGAGCACGAAGCTCTTGTTGGTCGCGCCGCCCTCGATGATCACCGTGGTCCCGGCCATCGCGCGGCGCAGCCTGGCCAGCGCCTGCTCGCGGTCGCGGCCGTAGGCGATGACCTTCGCGATCATCGAGTCGAAGTCGGCCGGGATGGTGTCGCCCTCGCGGACGCCGGTGTCCACGCGGACACCGGGCCCGGCGGGCAGCACCAGGCGCGAGATGCGGCCCGGGGCGGGCGCGAAGTCGCGGTCGGGGTCCTCGGCGTTGAGCCGGGCCTCGACGGCGTGGCCGGACTCGACCGGCTGGGGGCCCTCCAGCCTCCCGCCGGCGGCCACGTGCAGCTGCAGCCGGACCAGGTCGGTGCCGGTGGTGATCTCGGTGATGGGGTGCTCGACCTGGAGCCGGGTGTTGACCTCCAGGAAGGCGAACAGCCTCTCGCCGGGGTGGTACAGGAACTCGACCGTGCCCGCGCCGCGGTAGCCCACGGCCAGCGCCAGCCGCTCGGCCGACGCCTTCAGCTCGGCGGTCTGCTCCGGGTCCAGGACCGGGGAGGCCGACTCCTCGATGATCTTCTGGTTGCGCCGCTGCACCGAGCAGTCGCGCACGCCCAGCGCCCACGCCGTGCCCTGGCCGTCGGCGATGATCTGGACCTCGACGTGCCGGGCACCGGTGACCAGGCGCTCCAGGAAGACCACGCCGGAGCCGAAGGCGCGCAGCGCCTCCTGGCTGGTGCGCTCGTAGGCCTCGGCCAGGTCCTCGCCCGAGGCGACCATGCGGATGCCGCGCCCGCCGCCGCCCGCGGTCGCCTTGAGCATCAGCGGGTAGCCGATCTCGTCGCCGGCGCGCAGCGCCTCCTCCAGGGTGGCGACCTCACCGCGGCTCCAGGGGGCGACCGGGACGCCGACCTCCTCGGCGATCAGCTTCGCGCCGATCTTGTCGCCGAGCTTGCGCATGGCATCCGCGCTCGGCCCGACGAAGGTGACGCCGATCCTCTCGCACAGCTCGGCGAAGGCCGGGTCCTCGGCGACGAAGCCCCAGCCGACCCACGCGGCGTCGGCCCCCGTCCGGACCAGCGCCCGCTCCAGGACGGCGTGGTCGAGGTAGGGGCGGGCCGAGGCCGGACCCAGCGAGTAGGCGACGTCGGCCTCGCGGACGAAGGTCGCGTCGCGATCGGCGTCGGTGTAGAGGGCAACCGTCTCGATCCGCGCGCCCGTTTCCGCGGAGAGGTCCCGGACAGCGTGGATGAGCCGCATCGCGGCCTCTCCACGGTTGACGATGGCGACACGACTGAACACCGGTTGAGCCTCCCAAGTACCAACGCGCAGAAGGCGACGTCCGGATCGCGGAGCGTCGCCTGCACCTACCTTTCTACCCTGCTCGATTACCGCCGGGTACACCAATGGTCCGAACCACGCATAGCCGAGCCGATGCGTTGTGGGAACTCCACAAAAAACGTCCGCCCGCGCCGCCCGGCCCCTGTTTCACGCGAGGTTCGCCACACCGTACGGCCGCCCCGCGCGGTACCGGTGACCAGGGGGAGCACCCGCCCGCGCGAGCGCGTCGACGTATAGGCCTATTGGCCTGTCCAATAGACCAAGGAATGCCGCCCGCGAAACCGCCACCGCCTTTCCCGCACGCCGTTTCGCCCCGCCCGTGTCCCATCCCACAGCGACCGCGGACACCCCGCCGCTGTACGAACCGACCGCGCCGCCTCCCCGCACGGAGCGGACCCCCGCGCGAAGAGCGGCGACCGGCACGGCAGGGCCCTCAGGACGGGAGCGGCGGCCGCTCCGACACCCGCTCCCTGACACCGGCGGGAACCCCCACCCCCGGCACCAGACCCGGATCCGGCTCCGGCTCGCCGAACACCTGCCGGACCGGCAGCACACCCGCCCACACGGGCAGACCCAGGTCCTCCTCGTCGTCCGTCGGCGGACCCGTACGCACCTTCACCGACGCCTCCTCCAGCGACAGCGCGAGCACCCGCGTGGCCGCCAGCTCCCTGGCCGTCGGCTCACGGGCCTCCTCCCACCGCCCCGGAGCCAACTGCTCGGTCAGCGCGCGCAGCCCCTCCAGCCGCTCCCGCTCGTCCTCGACCACGCGCGGCACCCCGTAGACCATGGCCGATCGGTGGTTGACCGAGTGGTTGAACAGCGACCTGGCCAGCACCAGACCGTCCAGCAGGGTCACGGTCACACACACCTCCCCGCCCGCGCGCAGCGACCGCGCCCCCGTCGAGCCGTGCAGGTACAGGGTGTCGCCCACCCGCCCGTAGGCGGTGGGCACCACCATGGGCGCGCCGTCGACCACCACCCCCAGGTGGCAGACCAGCCCCTCGTCCAGGAGGGCGTACAGCTCCGCCCGGTCGGTACGGGCCTTGTGCTTGCCGCGGCGCAGCCGGGTGCGTTCTGTCGTGGAGAGCATGGCGTTAGCCTAGAAAGCGAGTGGACCTCCCGACCATGGCCACTTCCGCCCGAGAACGAAGGACCACTGTGCCCCGCCGCCTGGCCGAACCGGTCCTCCGCCTCGACCGCTCCGCCGCACGCCCCCTCACGGTGCAGCTGTCCGACGCCCTGCGCGAGGCCATGTCCGGCGGAGCGCTCGAACCCGGGGAGCGCCTGCCCTCCAGCCGGGCCCTCGCCGCGCAGCTGGGCGTGAGCAGGACCGTGGTCACCGAGGCCTACCAGCAGCTCTACGCCGAGGGCTGGCTGGAGGGACGCCACGGCTCGGGCACGTTCGTCGCCGAGCACGGCGCCCCGCCGCTCCCCGCTGGACGCGCCGCCCCCGCCACCGGCGGGCGCGGCGCCCCGGCCGCCACCGCGCACCCCGCCATACGGACGCGCGCCCCGCGCCTCTCCCGGGAACAGGCCCGGCAGCAGGGCCTGATCGACCTGCGCCCCGGCGCCCCCTGGGTCCGCGACCACGACCGCGCCGCCTGGCGCAGGGCCTGGCGGCACGCGGCCGAACAACCCCTGGACGAGGACCCCGACCCCCGCGGCCTGCCCCGGCTGCGCGAGCTCCTGGCCGGACACCTGCGCCGGACCCGCGGAGTACGGATCGGCCCCGAGAACGTCATGGTCACCCGCGGCACCGGCAACGGCCTGGACCTGGTCGGAGCCGCCCTGCTCGGCGCGGGCACCCGCGCGGGCGTCGAGGAACCCGGCTACCAGAAGGCCCGCACCATCCTGGCCGCGCGCGGAGCCCGCGTGCTCCCCTGCCCGGTCGACCACGACGGCATCCTCACCGAGCGGCTGCCCGACGGGCTCTGCCTCGTCCACACCACCCCCGCCCACCAGTACCCCCTGGGCGGGCGGCTGCCGATCCCGCGCCGCGAACGCCTCCTGGCCTGGGCCCGCGAGAACGCGGCGATGGTCGTGGAGGACGACTACGACGCCGAGTTCCGCTACGACGTGGCACCCCTGCCCGCCCTCTACGGCCTGGACCCCGACCGCGTCATCCTGCTCGGCACCCTCTCCAAGACCCTCTCCCCCGACACCGGCATCGGCTGGATCGTCGCCGAACCCCCGCTGCTGGAACACCTGGCCGCCGTCCGGCACGACCTGTCGGACCGCACCAGCGTCCCGGTCCAGGCCGCGACCGCCCTGCTGCTGGAACGCGGCGACCTCGACCGGCACCTGCGCCGCATGCGCCTGGAGTACGCCCGCCGCCGCAGGCTGCTGATCGAACTCCTCACCACGCGCCCCACCGGAGACACCGCGGGCCTGCACGTGCTGCTCCCGCTGCCCGCCCCCGCCGTCGCCCCCGTGGTCGCCGAGGCCGCCGAACGGGGAGTCCTGGTGGACGACACCTCGCGGGCCAGCCACGGCGCCCCGACCGTGCACGGACTGGTCCTCGGCTACGGATCCGCGCACCCCGCCGACCTGCGCCGCGCCTGCGCGGTCCTCAACGAGGCCGTCGCCCGCCACACCGGCCGCCCCTCCCCCGGCCCCGGAAAAGCACCCGGCCCCGCCTGAGCCGGGCGGCGAAAGAGCGCGGGGGCGGAGCCTGGCACGGGACGGACCCCGCACGACCGCGACGGCGGGAGAGCGCAGCGCCGCCCCGCGTGCCGACGGGACCGCCCCGGACCGGGGCCGGTCACACCTCCAGCGCGGTCTGCCCGGGCACCTGCCGCTGCCGTTCCTGGCCGCTCTGGGACAGACACCTGCGGCAGGTCACCGGCCCGGCGGAGGCGCGCAGCCGCAGCGGGTCGACGGAGGCGTGGCAGGCCACGGCGGGCACCGGCACCCCCGCCCACATGTGCGTGGTGACCGCGTGCACGACGAGGCCTCCCCCGATCCGCGCCCCGTCCGCGCCCGCGAGCTCCTCCCGACGGCGGCGCAGGGTCGCGGCCAGGTGCTCCACCGCGGGGTCGCCTCCCGCCTGCGCCCGCCCGCCCATCAGGACTCGGCCCAGACGCCCAGTTCGTTGCCGCTGGGATCGGTGAAGTGGAAGCGGCGACCCCCGGGGAAGGCGTAGGGGCCCCGCACCACACGGCCGCCCGCCTTCTCCACCGCCTCGGCGGAACGGTCCAGGTCGGCCGAGTACAGCAGGACGAAGGGGCCGCCCGCGCGCGTCTCCTCGCCCAGGGCGAGGCCGCCCACCTCGGGGGCGTCCGGCCCCTCGGGGCTCTGGATGCCCGCGTAGCCGGGGCCGTAGTCGTTGAAGCTCCATCCGAACGCCTCGGAGTAGAAGCGCCTCGCCCGGTCCAGGTCGGTGACCGTGAGCTCCAGGTAGTCGATGGCGTGGTGTCGGTGCGCTGCCTGTGTCATACACCGATTCTCCGCGACGGCGCCGACAGTTTCGTTCCGTGTCACCTCTGAGGCCCCTGGCCGGAAGGAGTTCCCCCCTCATGTCAGAAATAGGACAAACGCCGCCTTTACGACGTAGATTTACATTTCGCACCCGAGGAACGGCCCCGTGGAACAGCCCTCCCGGCCGGGCCGCCCACCGCCCCGGCCGGGGGGTCCGCACGCGCCCGGGGGCGCACCGGAGCGCCCCGCCTCCCCCGGCGCAGGCGAGGCAAGGCTCGGCTAACCTCACCTGGAGGCGGTCCGCCCCCGCCCCGGACAAGGAAGAAGAGGTCCCGTGCGCGTCGAACAGCCAGGCCACCGCGCCATGATCCGCACCCGCGTGGTGCGCACCGAGCGCCTGAGCAAGCACTTCGTCACGGTGACCCTGGGTGGCGCCGGGCTGGCCGACTTCGCCTTCCTCGGCCGGGACCAGTTCGTGCGCCTGTTCCTGCCCCGCGCGGGCCAGGACCGGCTGCACATGCCCGCCGACGCCGACAAGCGGTGGGTCGGGCAGCTCCACGCCATGCCCCCGGAGCGGCAGCCGCACGTGCGCAGCTACTCGGTGCGCCGCTTCGACGCCGAGGCGCTGGAGATGGACATCGAGTTCGTGGACCACGGCGACGCCGGTCCCGCCTCCGCCTGGGCCGCCGGGGCCGTCCCCGGGGACGAGGCGGGCCTGCTCGCGGACGGCGTGTACTACCTGCCTCCCGAGGGGGCCGACTGGCACCTGCTGGTGGGCGACGAGAGCGCCGTGCCCGCCCTGCTCTCCATCCTGGAACAGGCCCCCGCCGACCTGCGCGGACAGGCGTACCTGGAGGTGCCCTGCGCCGACGACGCGCGCCCCGTGGCGGCCCCGGCCGGGGTGGACGTGCACTGGCTGGCGCGCACCGATCCCAGCGCCGTCCCCGGACGGCTGGCGCTGGAAACGGTACGCGCCGCCGAGCTGCCCGAGGGACGCCCCTACTGCTTCGTGGCCGGAGAGAACACCCTGCCCACCGAACTGCGCCGCGCGCTGGTGCGCCGGCACGGAGTGCCCAAGGACGACATCGCCTTCGTCGGCTACTGGCGCCACGGGCGCGCCGCCATGGACTAGGCGGTGTTTTTTGGGGCCCCGCTCCGCTTCGTCCCACCCGTCGCCCGCCACCACCCCCAGCCGACGGTCTCCGGCCGCAGTCCCCCGCGCGAACCCGCCTCCGCCACCTCCAGAACCCCGCGGGTGCCCGAACACCCCCCTGGGCTGAAGCCCAGGTCAAAAAAACACGCCCCAGCCGTCCCGTCAGGGGTCCGGTCAGGAATCGAGAAGCGCCGTCCCCGCTCACCCCTCTAGCGTGGGCACCACGGACCCCACCGTTCACGCGGGCCGGCACACCACGGCTGTCGCCCGGCGCCGGTGGGACCGGTCCAGACGACGCCGACGCAGAGGCCTCACCCGACCGAGGGAGACACCATGAGCACGGCCACCAGGGCGG
Source organism: Glycomyces fuscus (assembly GCA_002529455.1). Taxonomy (GTDB): domain Bacteria; phylum Actinomycetota; class Actinomycetes; order Streptosporangiales; family Streptosporangiaceae; genus Nocardiopsis; species Nocardiopsis fusca. Next base: position 12,509 of record NYMS01000029.1, on the reverse strand, counting down.
ACGCGGGGGCGTCCGAACCGCACGCCGCCGACAGCCACGACCTGATCCGCGTGTACGGCGCACGCGAGAACAACCTCCGGGACGTCAGCGTCGAGATACCCAAGCGTCGCCTGACGGTGTTCACCGGCGTCTCCGGCTCGGGCAAGAGCTCCCTGGTGTTCAACACGGTCGCCGCGGAGTCACAGCGGATGATCAACGAGACCTACAGCGCCTTCGTGCAGGGCCTCATGCCGACGATGGCCAGGCCCGACGTCGACGTCCTCGACGGGCTGACCACGGCGATCATCATCGACCAGGAGCGGATGGGCGCCAACATCCGCTCCACGGTGGGTACCGCCACCGACGCCAACTCGCTGCTGCGCATCCTCTTCAGCCGCCTCGGCGAACCGCACATCGGCTCGCCCAACGCGTTCGCGTTCAACGTCGCCTCGGTCCAGGCGAGCGGCGCCATCAAGGTCGGCATCGGCAAGACCGTGAAGCAGACCTTCACCCGCACCGGCGGCATGTGCCCGCACTGCGAGGGGCGGGGCACGGTCTCCGACATCGACCTCACCCAGCTCTACGACGACTCCAAGTCGATCTCCGAGGGCGCGTTCACCATCCCCGGCTGGAAGTCGGACAGCTTCTGGACGGTGCGGGTCTACGCCGAGTCGGGCTTCGTGGACCCCGACAAGCCGATCCGCGACTACACCGAGAAGGAACTCGCCGACCTCCTCCACAAGGAACCGGTCAAGGTGAAGGTCGAGGGCGTCAACCTCACCTACGAGGGGCTGATCCCCAAGATCCGCAAGTCCTTCCTGTCCAAGGACCGGGAGGCGATGCAGCCGCACGTCCGGGAGTTCGTGGACCGGGCGGTCACCTTCACCGCCTGCCCCGAGTGCGACGGCACCCGCCTGAGCGAGGCGGCCCGGTCGTCGAGGATCCGCGGGATCAACATCGCCGACGCGTGCGCGATGCAGATCAGCGACCTGGCCGCGTGGGTCCGCGACCTCGACGAACCGGGGGGCACCTCCCGCGCGTACGGTGGCGTCAGCCACGCGCGGGGGACCGTGGGGCCGCTGCTGGCGAAGCTGGGGCACACACTCGACTCGTTCGTGGAGATCGGGCTGGGCTACCTCTCGCTCGACCGCTCCTCGGGCACGCTCTCGGGCGGCGAGGCGCAGCGCACCAAGATGATCCGCCACCTCGGATCCTCGCTCACCGACGTCACCTACGTCTTCGACGAGCCCACCGTCGGACTGCACCCGCACGACATCGAGCGGATGAACCACCTGCTGCTGCGGCTGCGCGACAAGGGCAACACGGTGCTCGTCGTGGAGCACAAGCCGGAGACCGTCGCGATCGCCGACCACGTCGTCGACCTCGGCCCCGGCGCCGGTGACGACGGCGGCCGGGTCGTCTTCGAGGGCACCGTCGAGGGGCTGCGCGCCAGCGGCACCCTCACCGGCCGCCACCTCGACGACCGGGCCCGGCTCAAGCCGAAGGTGCGCACGCCCCACGGCGCCCTGGAGATCCGCGGCGCCGACGCCAACAACCTGCGGCACGTCGACGTCGACGTGCCGCTGGGCGTGCTGTGCGTGGTGACCGGTGTGGCGGGCAGCGGGAAGAGCTCGCTGATCCACGGGTCGCTCCCCGCGGGCGCGGGCGTGGTGTCGGTGGACCAGAGCGCGATCCGCGGCTCGCGGCGCAGCAACCCGGCCACCTACACCGGGCTGCTCGACCCGGTCCGCAAGGCCTTCGCCAAGGCCAACGGCGTGAAGCCGGCCCTGTTCAGCGCCAACTCCGAGGGAGCCTGCCCGGCCTGCAACGGCGCCGGGGTGATCTACACCGACCTGGCGATGATGGACTCGGTGGCCTCGCCGTGCGAGGAGTGCGACGGCAGGAGGTTCCAGCCGCGGGTGCTGGAGTACCGCCTGGGCGGTCCGGACAACGGCCGGGACATCAGCGAGGTGCTCGCGATGTCGGTGGCCGAGGCGCACGCGTTCTTCGACGGCGAGGGGGCGAGGGTGCCCGCGGCCGCGAGGATCCTGCGGCGGCTGGAGGACGTCGGCCTCGGCTACCTCAGGGTGGGCCAACCGCTGACCACCCTGTCCGGCGGCGAGCGGCAGCGGCTCAAGCTGGCCGTCCACATGGCCGAGGAGGGCGGCGTCTACGTCCTCGACGAGCCGACCAGCGGCCTGCACCTGGCCGACGTCGAGCAGCTGCTCGGCCTGCTCGACCAGCTCGTGGACTCCGGGAAGTCGGTGGTCGTCATCGAGCACCACCAGGCCGTCATGGCGCACGCCGACTGGATCATCGACCTGGGCCCCGGAGCGGGCCACGACGGCGGCCGGGTCGTGTTCGAGGGCACGCCCGCCGACCTCGTCGCCGCCCGCTCCACCCTCACCGGCGAGCACCTCGCGGCCTACGTCGGCGCCTGACCGGGGCCGGTCGCCTCCGGGGGGCCGCTACGCGGACCCAGGAGGCGACCGGCCCGGAACGGCTGGCCCCGCCCCCAGGGCGGCGGGACGGACCCGGCGAGGACGCCGACCGCCCCTCCCGCCCCGTGCGGGGCCTCAGCCGGAGGAGGTGACCTCCAGCAGCGAGCCCACGCGCTCCACCGTCAGCCGGGACTCGCGGCGCAGGGCCGCGGTGTCCATGCCCTCGTCTCCCAACACGACGAGCAGGGCCTCCATCCCGACCGCGTAGACGACCGCGTAGCCGCCCTGGCAGCGGGTGACGACCTCGCGCAGGGGCCCCAGCCCCGTCTCGTCACCGGTGCGCTTGCCCAGGCCCAGGGAGGCGGCGGCGAGCGCGGCCAGCGCGTGGGGGCGTCCCCCCTGGATGTCGGAGGCCACCAGCATGCCGTCGGAGGCGGCCACGGCGCTGTCGGTCACGCCGACGACGCGCTCGCGCAGCTGCGCCAGCTCCGCAGTGATCTGCCCCTGAACCATCTACTCGCTCCCGTGCTCGTCGGTCGGCCGCGGTGCGCGGCCGGTGTGGGCGTCCAGGTCCTGCAACGCACTGCGCACCTTCTCCAGGGGCACCGCGGCGCGCTGCGCGCGGCGCAGGGCGGCGATCGGCCCCGGTTCGGGCTCCTTGGGACCCAGCAGGCCCGGCCCGGGGCGCGGCCCCCGGGGCACCGGCGAGGGGGTGCGCTTGGGAAGGGCGGCCAGGCCGCCCGCCTCGTGTCCCCCGGCGGGGGTTTCGCCGCTCCGGGCCGGACGGGGGTGTCCGGACGCGCTCATCCGGCCGTCCCTGCCGTGCCCGCGCCGGGCGCCGCGCGGTCGGCGCCCAGCGAGCGCAGGCGGTCGCGCACGCTCTCGGGGATCCGGGCGGACGACGCCGGGGGCGCGGAACGCACGGCGTTGACGCCCGGCCGCCGCTTGGCCAGCGCGGTCGGGCCGTCGTCCTCGGCGGGGCGTTCGGGGGTGCGGCGGGTGAGGCCGTCCGTGCCGCCGGGGGCGGCGGCCTCCAGCAGCCCGCGTTCGGTGAGGCGCGCGACGTCGGCCATGACGCCGGTCAGCCCCCGCCCCAGGGCGAAGGCCAGGTCCCGGGGGGTGCGGCGGCCGTTGGCCCGGGCGAGCAGGAGCCGGTAGGCGGGGGGAAGGGAGTCCCGCACCGGCCCGGCGGGCACCGGGCGGCAGCGTGCCAGTTCCGCGGGCGCGCCCCACCGGTCGGTGAGGAAGGCCAGACGGCGCTCGGCCTCGGTCAGCAGCTCCCGCGGGTCGAGGCCGTGCTCCAGTCCCAGCAGCGGCGGTCCGGCTCCGGTGAGCACGGCCTCCACCCGGGGCTCGGGGGACAGGCACAGCGCCAGGGCGCCGTCCGCCAGGGCCGTGGCGCACGCGAGTTCCAGCACCTCGGCCGAGACCGCGCCCCGGCGCAGCAGCTCCCGGGCCAGGCCGTCGGTGTGGGCGGCGGCCTCGTAGGCGTCGGACCAGACCTCGGCGGGGACCGCGCCGGACCTGACCAGGAGGGTCTCGGGCGTGGGCGCCGCCGGTGTGGTGACGGCGGTGACACGTCCGGAGCTCAGGTGGACCAGGGCCTCGGGCGGGCCGGTCAGGCGCAGGGCTCCGGTGAGCTCCTCCTCGCGGGCGCGGAGCAGGGCCTGGGCCAGTGCCCGCGGGGGCGTAGCGGCGCTCATGGCAGCAGCGCCGCGGTGTGCTCGTCGGCCTGGTAGCGGGCCAGGGCGAGGTTGGTCCGCGCCCGGTCGAAGACCAGGACGAGCAGGATCTCGTCCGCGCCCGGGGAGGGGACGGCGCGGGTCAGCACGTAGTGGCCGCCGGTGGTGACCACGCTCTCCTGGACCACCGGCTCGCGGGAGGCGACGGCCAGGTCGAGGGCCGTCTGGTGGGAGTCCGTCACGTGCTCCGGGTCGGGCAGCACCGACACCGTCCCCGATCGCGCGTGCGCCTGGCCCGTCGCGCGGTCCACGAGCATCGCGGCCAGGACCCCGTCACAGCTCAGGTAACGCTCCGTGGATACAGCTGTGCTCGACACGTGCCCCCCGGCGTCTGGTTGCCTCCAAAAGACATTTAACAGTCAAAACAGAGCAAAGAGAGCACACTGTGGTAACGATGGACTCCCGCCGCAAACTGTCCACTTACGCACCATCCAGGCGTTTCGCTAATTTTCGATATGTATCGCCGCTCCTGCGGTGGACACCGAGCGTGAGGAGAGGCCATGAACGCCGAAGCGGCGATGAAGGAAGCCATGGGGATCGAGGGCGCCATCGGCGTCGCGGTCGTCGACTACGAGAGCGGCATGTCCCTGGGCACCATGGGCGGGGGCGGCCACTTCGACCTGGAGATGGCCGCGGCGGCCAACACCGAGGTCGTGCGCGCCAAGACGCGCGCCCTGAACGCGATCGGCCTCGACGACCGCATCGAGGACATCCTCATCACGCTGAACAGCCAGTACCACCTCATCCGCCTGCTGGAGAAGTCGCACGGCAGCGTCTTCCTCTACCTGGCGCTGGACCGCCAGCGCGCCAACCTGGCCATGGCCCGCCACAGCCTCCGGCGCGTGGAGAACGAACTGCAGCTGTGACGGGCGCGGCGGTGCCTCCGGCGGGTCCACCCGTGCACCGGCGCCTCCACCCGCGGCCCGCCCGGCTCCGTTCCGCCGCCGGGGTCCGTCCTCCCGCGTTCGGGGGAGGGCCGCCCCCGGGCGGCGACGCGTGCCGGAGGGCGCCCCGCCCCCGCGGGCGGGGCGCCCCCGGTCAGCGCGGGACCAGCTCCCCGTCCTCGGGCGCGCCCCGCCAGCTGCGCCACAGGCCGGCGTAGCGGCCCCCGGCGGCGACCAGCTCCTCGTGCGTCCCCTGCTCGACGACGCGGCCCCGGTCCATGACCACCACGCGGTCGGCGGTCTGGGCCTGGGTCAGCCGGTGCGCCACCACCAACGTCGTGCGTCCGGCGGTGGCCGCGGCGGCGGCCCGCTCCAGGCGCCGCGCGCCGGAGCTGCCCGCCTCGGCGGTGGCCTCGTCCAGGACGGCCACGTCCGGGTCGGCCAGCACCAGCCGGGCCAGCGCCAGGTGCTGGGCCTGCTCGGCGGTCAGGGCGTGCCCGCCCTCGCCGACCACCGTGTCCAGCCCCTCGGGCAGGGCGCGCGCCCACTCCAGGGCGCCGACGGCCTCCAGGGCGGCCTCCGCCTCGGCCGCGTCGGCCCCGGCGCGGGCCAGGCGCAGGTCCTCCAGCAGGGTTCCGGCGAACACGTGGGTCTCCTGGCTGACGAGGAAGACGTGCTCGCGCACCCGCCGCTCCCCCAGCTCCTCCATGGGGACCCCGCCCAGGTACACGGTTCCGGCGGTGGGCGTGCGCAGGCCGCCGACCAGGGCGGCCAGGGTGGTCTTGCCCGCGCCGCTGGCCCCGACCAGGGCCACGCGCTCGCCCGGGGCGATCTCCAGCGACACCTCCTCCAGCGCGGCCGGCCCACCGGTGTCGTAGGAGTGGGTGACCCCCGCGACGCGGACCGAGGAACCGGCCGGCCCCTCCTCCGCACCCGGGTCCGCCTCCACCGGGAGGTCGACCACACCGGCCAGGCGGGCCAGGCTCGCCCCGGCCGACTGCACCTCGTTGAAGTTCATGACCAGGAAGATCAGCGGGCCGAACAGGCGGTGGAAGTACAGGGCGGCGGCGGTGACCATGCCGACGGTCGCCAGGTCGGCGCGCACCAGCCAGAACCCCGCCACCAGCACCGAGGTCAGCCCGACGCACTCGGCGGCGTTGAGCCGCGACCCGAAGCGGGTGAACAGGCGGAACACCGCGACCGTGATGTCCATGGCCGCGGTCGAGCGGTCGCGCACCCGGGCCTCGTGCTCGTCTTCCAGGCGGTAGGCGCGTACGGCGGAGCGCCCGCGCAGGGCGCCCATCATCGCGTGCGAGCGCTCGCCCATGGCCACGCGCTCGCGGGCGTAGTAGGGGCCCGAGCGGGGCAGGTACCAGCGCACGGCCGTCACGTAGACGGGTACGCAGAGCATTCCGGCCAGGCCCAGGCGCCAGTCCAGAGCGGTCAGCCCCACGGCGGTCAGCAGCACGGTGGTCAGGGCGACGACCGCTTCGGGGCCGCTGCGGGCGATGCTGGCGGTGACCACGGCGACGTCGTCGCCGACCCGGGAGAGCAGGTCGCCGATGCGCACCCGCTCCAGGCGGGCGGCGGGCATGCGCAGCACGCGGTCCATGACGCGTTCGCGCAGACGGGCCAGGACGGTCTCGCCGACCCGGCTGACCAGCCAGCTGCCCACGCCCGTGAGCAGGCCGCCGAGCAGCCCCGCCACGGCGATCAGCAGGGCCGAGGACAGGACGGTGTCCAGTCCCTCCCCCGCCGAGATGTCGTCGACCATCCGGCCCAGCACCCACGGGGCGACCAGCCCGGCGGCGCTGCCCGCGAGCACGGTGGCCAGGGCCAGCGGGGTGCCCCAGCCGCTGTCGCGCAGCCCCTCGCCCAGGACGGCCCACGTGCGGCGGGCCGAGGCGGTGGGGAGCAGTTCTCCGTGTTGGCGCGCGGATTCCTCCACCGGCGTGCTCATCGGTCGTCCTCGGGGTCGTGGGTGCGGGGAAGGGGGACGCGGCGCGCTCGGACGGCGGACCGCGGCGGGGCGGTCATCGCAGCACCGCCTCGCGGTAGTCCGGGTCCTCCTCGACCAGCCGCGCGTGCGTGCCCGTGCACCGCACCCGCCCCTCGGTCAGCACCACGACGCGGTCGGCGCGGGCCAGCAGCGCCGGGCTGCTCGCCACGACCAGGGTGGCCCGGGCCGCGCCCGCGCGCGCGGCGGCCGTGCCGCGGGCGATGGCCTCCTCGGTGACCGCGTCCACGGCGGTGGTGGGGTCGTGCAGCACCAGGACGGGCGGGTCGGCGACCAGTGCGCGGGCCAGGGCCACGCGCTGGCGCTGGCCGCCGGAGAGGTTGGCGGCGCGATCGGCGACCGGGCGGTCCAGTCCCGCGGGGTGGCCCTCGACCAGGTCCTCGGCCGAGGCGGCGCGCAGGGCGTCCAGGAGCCGGTCCTCGTCGTCGCCGGCGCCGGTGTCCAGGTTGGAGCGCAGGGTGCCCTCGAACAGGGTGGCCCCGTGCTCCTCCACCAGGACCGCCTCGCGCAGGGCGTCCAGGGCGAGTTCGGGGACGGGGACGCCGCCCACGGTGAGCGTGCCGTCGAGGGCCGCGGGCTCGGCCCGGCCCGAGAGCAGTTCCAGCAGCGCCTCGGCGTCGCGGGGGTCGGTGGTGAGCACCCCCACGAGTTCGCCGGGGGCGAGTTCGAGGTCCACCCCGCGCAGCGTGCGGTAGCCGATCCCGGACAGGGCGACGACCGGCTCCCCCGCGCAGGCGCGCTCGCCCGGGGTGACCGCGTCGGCGGCGTTGAGCAGGCCCACCAGCCGCTGGGCGGAGGCGCGTGCGGTGGCGAGCATCTGGCCGACCATGCCCAGCGCCTGGACGGGTTCGGCCAGGAACTGGGCGAGGCCGATGACGATGACGAGTTCGCCGACGCTGAGGCGGCCCCGCAGGGCCATCCACCCGGCCACGCCCGCCACGCAGGCCAGGAAGACCGCGCTGGCGGCGGTGACCAGGCCGCGGTAGACGCCGTTGCTGGCGGCGGCGCCGACCGAGGCGTCCAGGGCGAGGGCGCTGGCCCGGCGGTAGCGGACGGCGGCGTTGTCCCGGGCCCCGATCCCCACGAGGACGCGCAGGCCGCTGACCAGGTCGGTGGCCAGGGCCGTGGCCCCGGCGGCGGTGGCCTGCTTGGCCTCGCTGCGCCGGGTGATGCGGGCGGCGGGCAGGCGCAGGAGCAGCATGAGCAGGGGGACTCCGACGAGCACGCCGACCCCCAGGGGGACGTCGACGGCCAGGAGCGCGACGGTGGTGACGACGATGGCGACCGTCACGGCGATCGACGCCGACCAGGCACGCACGTACTGGGCGGCCTGCTCGGCGTCGGAGGTGGCCACCGACAGGACCTCGCCCGCGCGCAGGCCGCTGCGCTCGCCGCGCGGGTCCAGGGCGCGGCGGGCGGCCTCCACCCGCAGCAGGTGGGCCTCGTTCTCGACGGCGCGCAGGGTGAAGCGGGCGCCGTTGCGGTAGGCCTGGGCCAGGACGGTGAAGAGCACCGCCATGCCCGCGACGCAGACCGCCAGGGCGCGGACGTCACCGGAGACGATGGCCCAGTCGATGGTCAGGCCGATGGCCACCGGGACGAGGGCCTCGGCGACCTGGTGCAGGGAGAGCAGGACCACGCCGACGGCGACGTGGCCGCGGTTGCGCCGCAGGGTGCGGCGGCGCAGGGCGCGCACGCTGTCGGGTACCCCGCGCGCGGGGGTGTGGGGGGAGCGCCGTTGGCGTTCGGCGGCGGGGGCGGGGGCGGGGGCGGGGGCGGCGCTCATACGGCGCGTCCGCTCGGCGCGGGGCGCGCGGCCCCGTACAGACGTCTGCTCATCCGGTGTCCTGTTCCCCCCGCGGTGTCGTGCCCTGGGCAAGGCTAGTGGTCCGGTGTCCGTGCGGACTCACCGGTGGTCGGAGTCCGCTCCACGGCCCCCGGCGGACGTCCGGGCGACCGCCGCGCGCTTTCCGGCGGACGCGTCCGCGCGCCGACCGGAGAGGCCCCGGCGGTCGTGGGCCGGACACCCTCCGGGGAGGGCCCCTGCCGGGCCGCCCGGGAGCGGGGCGGCCGTGGAACCGGGGACGACCGGCCCTCAACCACCGTGCCACATCAACCTTGGTTAGGCTAACCTTTCCCGAGTCGGTATACGGTCATCTCATCCCGAGGCCGGACGAACCCGACACCCGCCGCTCTCCGAGCCGACCGAAGGGGCCGCGCCTTGCGCATCAGGTATCCGAGCCACCGCACCATGATCCGCGCCCGGGTGGCGCGCACCGAGCGGACCAGCACGCACTTCCTCACCGTGACGCTCACCGGCGAGGAACTGGACGGGTTCGAGTTCCTGGGCCTGGACCAGTGCACGCGGATCCTCTTCGCCCGGCCGGGCCAGGACCGGCTGCACCTGCCCGTCGCCGACGACGCCGACGACGGCAACGGGTGGGTGGCCGCGTTCCGCGCCATGCCCGACGACGTGCGCCCGCACGTGCGCAACTACACCATCCGCCGCTTCGACGCCGAGGCGCTGGAGCTGGACATCGAGTTCGTCGCACACGGGGACGAGGGTCCGGCGTCGGCGTGGGCGCTGGCCGCCCGGCCCGGCGACGAGCTGGGGCTCTACCCCGAGGGGATCTACTACCTGCCCCCCGAGGAGGCCGACTGGCAACTGCTCGTGGGCGACGAGAGCGCCGTACCCGCCCTGCTGTCCATCCTGGAACAGGCCCCGTCCGACCTGCGCGGACAGGCCTTCCTCGAAGTCCCCTCCCCCGACGACGTACGCCCCGTGACGGCTCCCGCCGGCGTGGACGTGCACTGGCTGCCCCGCACCGACCCCCACGCCGTCCCCGGACGGCTCGCCCTGGAGACCGCACGCGCCACCGCACGGCCCCAGGGGCGCCCCTACTGCTTCGTGGCCGGGGAGAACACCCTGCCCACCGAACTGCGCCGCACCCTGGTAAGCCACCACGTACCCAAGGAGGACATCGCCTTCATCGGCTACTGGCGCCACGGCGTGGAGGCCTACCCCTGACGGCGTGACCCTCGACACAGCCCCGACCCCGAGAAACACCGCGCAGACCCGTCGTTCACCTGCATAGCGGGCTTTTCGCGCATACGCGACTTTCTCCCTCCGCCGCACGGGCTTGCGCAAAACCGGCGGCTCCAGCACCATAGCCCTTGCTTAGGCAAGGCTAAGCTCACCCACTCGCTCGAATGAGGTCCCATGAACCCCGGTCCGCTGACCCGCGGCGGCTCGATCGCCGCCGGCGCGCTGTCCCTCCTGCTGCTCGCCGCCTGCGGCGGCCAGACCTCCGACCCGGCGGCGGGCGGTTCGGACGGCGAGGTCGCCGAGGGGTACCCGGTCACCGTCGAGACCCTCTTCGGCGACGTGGAGATCGAGGACAGGCCGACCAACGTCGTCGCCATGGGCTGGTCCGACGCCGAGACCGCGCTCGCGCTGGGCGTGCAGCCGGTCGGCGTGGCCGACTGGCAGGCCTACGGCGGCACGGGCGTGGGCCCGTGGGCGGCCGACATGTTCGACGAGGAGCCGGTCCCGGTCGGCACCATGGAGCCGAACCTGGAGGCGATCGCCTCCCTGGAGCCCGACGTCGTCCTCGACACCCGCTCCGACAACAGCCAGGAGCGCCACGACCTGCTCTCGCCGGTGGCCCCGGTCGTCGGCCCGCCGCCCGGCGTGGAGGTCACCTACGGCACCACCTGGCAGCAGCAGACCCGCCAGGTCGCCCAGGTGGTCGGCGAGCAGGAGCGCGCCGAGGAGCTCATCGAGGAGCTGGAGGGCCGCTTCGCCCTGATCCGCGAGGAGAACCCCGAGTTCGCCGAGATGACGATGACCGTCGGCGCCTACTTCGACGGCCAGTACGGCGCCTACGTGCCCGGCGACTCCCGGGTGGACCTGCTCCGCGAGCTGGGCTTCCAGTACAAGCCCGAGGTGCAGGAGATGGCCGACGACGCGTTCTACGTCGACCTGAGCCCGGAGCGGCTGGAGGTCCTGGACGCGGACCTGACGGTGATGTTCCCCCTCGGCGACACCGCGGACCACCTGCGCGAGGACCCGGTGCTCCAGGGCATCCCCTCCGCCGAGGACGGCCGGCTGGTCATCGTGGACGACCTGGAGCTGGCCAACGCCTTCTCCAGCGGTTCGTACCTGGGCATCTCCCACGCGCTGGACGAGCTGGTCCCGCTGCTCCAGGAGACCCTGGAGGACTGACGCCTCCGCCTGACGGGCCCCGCGGAGCGCGTGCTCCGCGGGGCCCGTCGCCGTCGGCACGCCCTGCCGCCGCGCCGCGCGGCCTGGGAACACGGGGGCGCGGCCCGCCCGGAGCCCCTCCCACGGGAAGACGACACCACCCCAAAAGCACACAGAGCACACTTTTCACCCCAGTCACATGGGAGCGATCCCACTTTTTCGCGCAACCCCCCTTGTTCGCGAGCGACCGCGTACGTACAGTCACTTAACGCTTGTTCAGTGGGCGCCCGCCCACGCGGGCCCGCCCCTCGCGGCCCGTGCGGAACCCGCTATTTCGCACGCGTCGCGTTGCCGGGCACGCCCGTCCCCCGCTCAACGGAGTACGCCATGACCAAGAGCATCCGCCGCAGTACCCGCCGCACCGCCACCGTCGCCACGGCGGTGACCGCCTCCGCCGCGCTGGCCGCGGCGATCCTCACCGCACCGCAGTGGACGGGAGGCACCGTGAACGAGGCCAACGCCGAACTCAGCGCCGCGCCCGGGGACATCGTCTGGTCCGACGAGTTCGACGGCGCCGCGGGAAGCGCCCCCAACCCCGCCCACTGGAACCACGAGACCGGCGACCACGGCTGGGGCAACAACGAACTCCAGAACTACACCGACAACCGCGCCAACTCCGCCCTCGACGGCCAAGGCAACCTCGTCATCACCGCACGCCAGGAAGCCGACGGCGGCTACACCTCCGCACGCATCACCACCCAGAACAAGATCGAACACGCCTACGGCCGCATCGAAGCACGCATCAAGATCCCCCGCGGCCAGGGCATCTGGCCCGCCTTCTGGATGCTCGGCGCCGACTTCCCCAACACCCCCTGGCCCCACTCCGGCGAAATCGACATCATGGAGAACGTCGGCTACGAACCCCACCTGGTCCACGGCACCGTCCACGGCCCCGGCTACTCCGGCGCCGACGGCATCGGCGCCTCCTACACGCACCCCCAGGGCTGGTCCTTCGCCGACGACTTCCACACCTTCGCCATCGACTGGAACCCCGGCTCCATCACCTGGTCCGTGGACGGCAACGCCTACCACACCCTCACCACCAACGACGTGGGAGCCAACCCCTGGGTCTACGACCAGCCCTTCTTCATGATCCTCAACGTCGCCGTGGGCGGGAACTGGCCCGGCTACCCCGACGGCACCACCCAGTTCCCCCAGCAGATGCTCGTGGACTACGTCCGG
>NYMS01000028.1 GCA_002529455.1 Glycomyces fuscus | reverse complement strand
CGGGTGGAGGAGGTGGCGCAGCGGTTCAGGGTCCGTGGTGGGACCTGGGGCAGGGCCACGGACTTCTGGGCGGTCAAGGGTGTCTCCTTCGACCTGCACCGCGGTGAGACGTTGGGGATCGTGGGGGAGTCGGGGTCGGGCAAGTCGACGCTGTCGCGGATGGTGATGCGTCTGTTGGAGCCCACGCGGGGGCGGGTGGAGTTCGAGGGCCGCGACATCACCCACATGTCCGAGCGGGCGCTGCGTCCGTTGCGTCGGGACGTGCAGATGGTGTTCCAGAACCCCTACTCCTCGCTCAATCCGCGGGTGACGGTGGGGGACGCGATCGGTACGGCGTTGCGGGTGCAGGGGGAGCGTGACGGCGGGAAGGTGCGCCGTCAGGTGCAGGAGTTGTTGGAGCGGGTGGGGTTGGAGCCTCATCACTACAACCGTTTTCCGCATGCGTTCTCGGGTGGTCAGCGGCAGCGGATCGCGATCGCGCGGGCGTTGATCCTCAAGCCGAAGCTGATCATCTGTGATGAGCCGGTGTCGGCGTTGGACGTGTCGACGCAGGATCAGGTGTTGCGGTTGCTCTCGGAGTTGCAGGACGATTTCGGGTTGACCTACATCTTCGTGGCCCATGATCTGGCGGTGGTGCGTCAGGTGAGTGATCGGGTCGCGGTGATGCGTGCGGGTGAGGTGGTGGAGATGGGGGACAGTGACGCGGTGTACGAGAACCCGACCAGCGACTACACCCGGCAGTTGTTGACGGCCGCCCCGGTCCTGGACCCCGACGAGGCCCGCCGCCTGCGCGCCGAGCGCGTGGAGAAGCGCGCCGAGGGCAAGGTCGTCGCCTGACGGACCTGCCGGACCCGGCCGGTCACCGGCCGGACGAGGAACGACCCGACGCCGGTGCCGCCGCGGAACCCCGCGGCGGCACCGGCGTTTCGCGTGCGGAGGGTGCCGAGGGCCCCGGTTCCCGGGGCGCCGGGCACGAGCCGGAGCGAAGGACCCCGCAACACCTGGCACCGTGACCACAGGGCTTCGCCGGGGCCGCCCCCTCGCCGTGCTCTTGTACCCATGGCGCGTCTCGACCGTCCAACCCCGCCAAGACGCGGTTCAGGCCCCAGCGCAGGCCCCTTGGTCACACCAGCAACGTTCCTGGTCAGTCCACTAGTCCGAGGGCTCGCGTCCGGTCGCCGCGGCGGCGAACAGGCGGGCCAGCTCCCGGGCGTAGTCCTCGTGCTCCTCCGGGGGCCTGCGCCGCAGGCGGGCGGGCGCGTGGTTCAGCGCGGCGAAGAGGGCGTCGGTGAACACCTCCGGGTCGAAGGTGCGAAACTCCCCGTGGCCCTGCCCCTCGGTGAGGAAGCCGACCATCTCGGCGCGTCCGGCCTCCTCACCGCGCGCGATCCACTCGCGGACGGGGGCGGGCACGTCCGCGCCGCCGATCTCCTGGCGCACGGCCATCTCCCGCGGGTGGAGCGAGCAGTGCATGACGTGGCCGGTGACGATGCGCCGCAGGCCGTCCTCGAACCCGGTCAGCGGTTCGGGCCCTCCCTCCATCGCCCGGTCCAGGCGGGCGTCGACGTACTCCAGCACCTGCCGGAGCAGCCGCTCCTTCGTCTTGAAGTGGTAGGTGATCAGGCCGGGGCTGACCGAGGCCCGCGCGGCGATGCGCACGAAGGACGCCCGCGCGTACCCCTCCTCGGCGATGGTCTCGACCGCCGCCCGCACGATCTGCCCGCGGCGCGCCTCCTCGATGAAGGAGCGCTTGGCTTCCTCGTCCCCACTGTCGACTGGTTGCATGTACAGAATCCTATATGCTCAACTAGGAAGGAGTCGACCACCAAGGAGGACGCGACGGAGAGGCCGCCGGGAGCGATCCCGCCACCGCCCCCACCGCGGCCGCCGCCAGGGAGAGGAACGCAAGGCCATGACCCACACCCGCCGACCGCCGTCCGTCGTCCGCGAGCACGGGGCGACCCACGTGCTGCTGTGGACGCTCTTCCCCCTGCTCGGCGCCGGGCTCGGCTGGGCGCTGTCCCGTGTCCCGGCCTGGCTCACCCTCCTGCCGGAGTGGGTCCACCTCCTCCCGCTGGTCCCGGGGCAGGAGCAGGTCGCCCTCCTGGCCCGCCTGGACGGGCCGGTGCTCACGGCCGTCCTTGTGGTCCTGGGGGTCCTCGCGGGCGGCTTCGTCGCGCTCTCGTCCTACGACGACATGGTCGCCGTCGAGGCGGGCGGGGACGGCGTGCGCGTCATCCGGTCCGGCCGGGCCGCGGAGTTCTCCCGCGATCGGGTGGCCGCGGTCTTCGTGGACGGCGGTGACCTGGTCCTGCTCGGCCCGGACACCGCGGAGCTGGCCCGTGAGCGCACCGGCCACGGCGCCGAGCGGCTCCGCGCCGCGTTCGAGGCACAGGGCTACCCCTGGCGCGACGGTGACCCGTACGCGGACCGGTTCCGGCGCTGGGTCGACGGGATGCCGGGTCTGGAACGGCACGCCCAGGCGGTCCTGCGGGCCCGCCGGGAGGCGCTGCGGGCGAAGGACGCCGACGACAGCGCCGAGCTGCGCGCCGAACTCGCCGGTCTGGGCGTGGTCGTGCGCGACGAGGGGGACCGCCAGTACTGGCGCCCGGTCCGCGGCGGCTCCGGCGACTGAGTCCCGCGGGGCGGGTTCGGGCGGGGGCCGTCCGCGGTCCGGGAGATGGCCTGGCCGAATCGGGAATGAAAACGGTTATCATCGACTTGTAACGCGTGGGAACCTTGAGGAGGCATCCATGGCACGCAACGAGATCCGGCCGATCATCAAGCTCAAGTCGACCGCGGGGACGGGCTTCACCTACGTCACCCGCAAGAACCGGCGCAACACGCCCGACCGGCTCACCCTGAAGAAGTACGACCCGCGCGTCCGCCGCCACGTCGAGTTCCGCGAGGAGCGCTGACCCGGACCGCACCGCGGCGACCCGTTCCCGCGGGGGCCCGGACGCACGGCGTCCCCACCCGGACCGGCGTCGGCCCTGACGGGCGCCGTCCCGCCGGTCACCGCCGGAGCGGACGGGTCCCTCCGCCCAACGACCACCACAAGGGGGCACACATGAAGCAGGGAATCCACCCCGACTACCACCCGGTCGTCTTCCGCGACCGCGCGGCCGACTTCTCCTTCCTCACCAGGTCCACCGCCACCAGCGACAAGACCATCGAGTGGAGCGACGGCCGGACCTACCCGCTGATCGACGTCGAGATCTCCAGCGCCAGCCACCCCTTCTACACGGGCAACGCCCGCGTGGTGGACACGGCGGGCCGCGTGGAGCGCTTCCAGCGCCGCTACCAGCGCAAGGGCTGACCGACAGAACACGGGGCGGGGCCCGGCGCCCCGCCCCCGAACCATCCGAGAAGAAGGCAGGGGCCGATGGCCGTACCCAAGCGCAGGATGTCGCGGTCCAACACCCGCACGCGCCGTTCCCAGTGGAAGGCCGCCACCCCCGATCTGGTGCGCGTCCACGTCCGCGGCCGCGAGTACCTCGTACCGCGCAACCTCGTCCGCGCCTACCAGCGCGGACTGCTGTCGCCGCCCGAGTAGGCGGCCCCGGCCCCGCCCCGGTCCCCCCTGGGCGGGGCGTCCGGCCGCCGTAGGGTGGAGGGCATGCCAGCCCGAACGCCCCAGACCGCGCCCGTCGGTGCCCCGGGGCTGCGCGCCGACGCGCTGCACAACCGCCACCGCATCGTCGAGGCGGCCCGCACGGCCTTCTCCGAACGCGGGATCGACGTGCCGATGTCCGCCATCGCCCGCCGCGCCGGAGTGGGGGTCGCCACCCTCTACCGCCGGTTCCCCACCCGCGAGTCCCTGGTCACCGAGGTGTTCGCCGACCAGATGGCGGCCTGCGCCTCCCACGTCGACGACGGCCTCGCCGACCCCGACCCCTGGCGGGGCTTCTGCTCGGTCGTGGAGCGGGTCTGCGCGATGCAGGCCGCCGACCGGGGATTCACCGGCGCCTTCCTCACCGCCTTCCCCGGCGCGGTCCCCTTCGAGGAGAAGCGCGAGCGCGCCGAACGCGGCCTCGCCGAGCTCATCCGCCGGGCGAAGGCGTCCGGGCGGCTGCGCCCCGACTTCGCGCTGGAGGACTTCACCCTGCTGCTCCTGGCCAACTGCGGAGCCGCCTCCGGTCCGCCCGAGGTGGCAGCCGCCTCCTCGCGCCGCCTGGTGGCCTACCTCCTCCAGTCCTTCGAGAGCACGGGGGAGCCCCGCCCCCTGCCCGCGGTCCCGGAGATCGGGCTGGACCAGATCCCCGACCTCTCCGGGGGTTGAGCGCGGTCGGCGCCGCGAAATACGCCGCCCCTGGTGATCGGCCCCCGCGGAGTGGGGCAGTCTTGGGAGTGTGACAACGCGAACCGACGAGGCACCACCCACGCCGGGCCCCCGAACCCCGCGCGCCCCACGCAGACCCGTCGACCTCCTCACGGGGGTGGCCGGGCTGCTCGTGGTGGCGGTGATCATGATCGCCGTCCGCGTGGCCACCGACGGTGTGGAGGGGACCGACCCCGACCGGCTCCGCGCGCTGCTGCCCACCGGTCTGCTCCTGCTCGTCGCCGTGGGCGCCAACCTCCTGCTGATCGTCCTCGTCAGCTACGTCGTCCTGCGCACGCTGTTCACCGGGGCACGGCGCTCCCTGGCCCGGCCGGTCGCCGCCGGGATCGCCGCCTACACCCTCGCCTCGCTGATCAACGCCAGCCTCTTCGTGCTGATCGGCCCGGAGCGCTTCCCCGACGCGCTCGCCCCCGACGACGTCTTCACCAGCGCCACCCTCGGCTACGTCGCCGCCGTCCTGGCCTTCACCCGCACCATGCCCACCGGCCTGCCCCGGGTCCGCTCCACCCTGTGGGCGGGCAACACCACCGTCGCGGTCTGCGCCCTGCTGGCCGGGGTCACCAGCCTCCTCGCCCTGGTCCTGACCGTCCTGGTCGGCCTCACCTGCGCCGCCCTGGTCCGGTACGCCCTGGGGGAGAGACCGCCGCCCCAGACCGACAACGGCCTGGACGCCGAGCTGCGACGGTTCGGGCTGACCGCCACCGCCGTCTCCCGCGCGGACGACGACGAGGAGGGCAACCCCCGCCACCTGGCCGAACTCGACGACGGCCGCCGGGTGGAACTGGTCGTGCTCAGCTCCGAGAACACCGCCGGGTTCTGGCGGCGCCTGCGCGACCTGCTGTTCCTGCGCGGCCCCGTGGCCCCCCGGATGCTCTACGGCGTCCGCCGCCGCGCCGAGCACGCCGCGCTCATGAGCTTCTCCGCCCGGCAGGCCGGGGCCGCCGTCCCCCGTGTCCTGGCCGTCGGCGAACTCGGGCCCGGCACCGTCCTGCTGGTCCGCGAGCTGCCCGCCTTCCACTGCCTGGACGAACTCGACGACGGGGAGATCACCGACGAACTGCTCGACCTGTGCTGGCGGGAGCTCGGTCTGCTGCACCGCCACCGCCTCGTCCACGGCAACATCAACGGCGCCACCGTCGGTGTCCTGGACCGCCACTCCGACACGGCCGGCCTCCCCGCCCCGGAGGGCGCTCCCGCAGCCGCGGACGCCCCCGCCGGGGAGTCCGTACCCGCGGCCGGGCCCCCGCGCGGACCGGCGGATCCCCGCGGGAGGGCGGTCCTCTTCACCGGCCTGGACCGCGGCGGCGTGGCCGCCCCCCAGCTCCAGGTCTCCCTGGACCAGGCCGCCATGATCACCCTGCTGGCGATGCGGGCGGGGAGCGGGCGCGCCGTGGACTCGGCGGTGCGCGCGCTGGGCGTGGCCGCCACGGCCGCGGTCCTGCCCTTCCTGCAACCCCCCGGTCTGCCCTACGCGCTGCGCAGGGGCCTGCGCGGGGACCGCGGGCTCCTGGCCCGGCTGCGCGAGCGCGTGGTGCGCATCGCCCCGGAGGCGCCCTCCGAACCCGCGCGCCTGGAGCGGATGCGCCCGCGCACCGTGGTCAGCGTCATCGTCGCCACCGCCGTCGGCCTGGTGCTGCTCTACCAGCTCACCGGCGTGGACTTCACCGCCATCGGCCAGGCCGACCCCGGGTGGACGCTGGCCGCGCTCGCCGCGTCGGTGGTGTGCACGCTCTCCGCCGCGATGATCCTCATCGGGTTCGTGCCCGTGTCGCTGCCGTGGTGGCGCACCGTCATGGTCCAGTACGCGGGGTCGTTCGTGCGCATCGCAGCCCCCGCCGGGCTGGGGTCGCTCGCGATCAACACCCGGTTCGTCACCAGGAGGGGCGCCCCGACCTCACTGGCCCTGTCCGCGGTGGGCCTCACCCAGCTGGTCGGCTTCCTGGTGCACGTCCCGCTGCTGCTGGTGTGCGCCTACCTCACCGGAACCTCGTACTGGACCGGGTTCACGCCCTCCCCGACCGTCGTGGTGATCAGCGTCGCCGGGACGGCCGTGGTGGGGGTGGTCCTGCTGCTGCCGCGGCTGCGGCACGCCCTCGGCGCCCGGATCCGGCCCTACCTGCGCGGGGTCCTGCCCCGGTTGCTGGACATGCTCCAGAGCCCGTCCAGCCTGCTGCTGGGCTTCGGCGGGACGCTGCTGCTGACCGCGGCGTTCGTGCTGTGCCTGCAGTTCTCGGTCCTGGCCTTCGCCGACCCGGGGACCCGGGTGAGCCTGGTGGCGGTCGCGGTGGTGTTCCTGGCGGGCAACGCGATCGGCTCGGCCGCGCCCACGCCGGGCGGCCTGGGCGCGGTGGAGGCGGCCCTGATCGGCGGTCTGACCACGGTGGTGGGCGTTCCCGCCGCCGTCGCGCTGCCCGCGGTGCTGCTGTTTCGGCTGCTGACCTTCTGGCTGCCGGTCCTGCCCGGCTGGGGGGCCTTCTCCTACCTCCAGCGCCGCGAGGCCATCTGAGCGGGCCCGTGTCAGGAGGCGCCGGAGCGGGCGGGCACGAGCCTGCCGACCCCCCAGGCGACCAGGCCGCTGACGGCGCCGACGAGCGCCCCGGTGAACAGGCTGCTCGCCACCGCGAAGCCGCGGACGACGACCGCGTGCGCGGCGGGCGGCAGGTCGCTGAGGTTGCCGCCCAGCGTCGGCGGGTTCCCCTCCCAGGCGGTGTTCCACAGCAGCTGGTGCCCCAGGGCGAGGAAGACGCCGTAGAGCAGTCCGACCACCAGCAGGGTCGCGAACGGGTTCGGTACCCGGGCCAGGACGGCCACCGCCACCCACACGAGCGGGGGGACGAACACGAACAGGGCGTTGACGAGCGTTCCCTCCTGGATGAGGTCGAGGTCGTGCAGGATCACGCGGGGCGCCGCGAGCAGGGCCAGCACGGTCATGGCGATCCATGACAGGCCCAGGGCCGGGCGTGTGTGTTCGGTCATGGGCACGATGCTAGGAAGGCCGCCGCCCCGGCACATCCGCGTTCGGTATCGCCCGTGTACGCCCGTGGTCGACTCCGAGGTCGCGCGCCGTCGTTATCCGGTTGAACCCGCCCCGCCGGGTGCGCACAATGGCGGGGCGACCACGAGGGGACGGGGGTCCGTGCGCGACTTCGACGACCTGGTGGAGGAGGCCGCGCGACGGCCGACCTCGGGGTGGGACTTCCGGTTCCTGGACGGCAGGATGGCCGAGGACCCGCTGCCCTGGTCCTACGCCGAGCGCGCCGGGGAACTCGTGCGCGCGGCGGACGCGCCCGTCCTGGACCTGGGCACCGGGGGCGGCGAGTTCCTCTCCTCCCTGGCCCCGCTGCCGCCCGGGTCCCGGGCCACCGAGGGCTGGCCGCCGAACGTGCCCGTCGCGCGCCGCGGGCTCGCGGCCCTGGCCGTGGACGTCGTCGAGCCGGGACCCGGCGGGAGCCTGCCCCTGCCCTCCGGGCACTTCGGCGCGGTGCTCGACCGCCACGAG
The DNA here is from genome assembly GCA_002529455.1 of Glycomyces fuscus. Classification (GTDB taxonomy): domain Bacteria; phylum Actinomycetota; class Actinomycetes; order Streptosporangiales; family Streptosporangiaceae; genus Nocardiopsis; species Nocardiopsis fusca. The sequence goes on along the minus strand of NYMS01000028.1, from coordinate 30,781 downwards.
GCCTACGACCCCGCCGAGGTCAGGCGGGTCCTGGCCCCCGGCGGGGTCTTCGTCACCCAGCAGGTCGGCAGCGGTGACGGGTACGAGCTCAGCGCCCTCCTGGAGGGGCCGCCCCCCGACCGGGACGCGCGCTGGGACCTCGACGCGGCGGTCGCGGGCCTGGAGGGGGTAGGGCTGACCGTCACCCGCGCCCGCCGGGCCCGGACCCTGCGCCGCTTCCACGACGTCGGCGCGCTCGTGTTCTACCTGCGGATGGTCCCGTGGCAGGTGCCCGGCTTCGACGCGCGCTGGTCCCACCGCGGACCGCTGCTGCGGCTCCACCGGGACATGGCGCGGGGGAACCCCCTGACGTGCACGGTGCACCGCTTCCTCGTCGAGGCGCAGGAGCGCCGGGTACGCCGCGCACCGGCCCTCACCCGCCCCGGGTGACCGCCCCGGCCCGCGCGGACTCGGGGCCGCCGTCGGCCCCGCGCAGCGCCTTGCGGCCCAGGACCACGATCCCCGCGGCCAGCGCCACCGAACCCGCCGCCGCGTACATCGGCGCGCCGGGGGACAGGGCCGCGGCGAGCACGGAGGCGGCCGGGGGAGCGGCGGCGCCGCCGAGGAAGCGGACCGCCGAGTAGGACGAGGAGGCCACCGTGCGCGGCAGGTCGCTGGCCTCCATGACGCACTCGGTCAGCACCGTGTTGAGCACGCCCAGCAGGAGGCCGCCCAGCACGATGGTGGTGATCAGCCCCGCCGTGGAGGAGATGAGGGCGCCCGCGGCGGCCAGGTCCGCGGCCAGCAGGAGCAGGGCGGTCCACAGCACCCGCGTGCGCGGCCACCGGCGGGTCAGCGCCGGGGCCAGGAAGACCGAGGTCACGGCGACGGCCAGTCCCCAGCCGAAGAAGGTGAACCCCAGGCCCATCTCGTCCAGCCCCAGCGGGAAGGGCGTGTACGCCAGCAGGGCGAAGAAGCCGATGTTGTAGAACAGCGCGGTGAGGGCCAGCACCAGGATGCCCGGGACCCGCAGCGCCGCGAACGGGGCCGACAGCGGCACCGGCGCGGACCGCTCCGTGCCCTCGCTCCTGAGCAGGACGGCGACCGCGACGAATCCGACCGCCATCAGCGCGGCGGTGCCGAAGAAGGGGCCGCGCCAGCTGACGCTGCCCAGCAGTCCGCCCAGGAGGGGGCCCGTGGCGATGCCCAGGCCCAGCGCGGCCTCGTAGAGCACGATCGCGGACGAGGCGCCGCCGCTGGCCGCGCCGACGATGGTGGCCAGGGCGGTGGAGATGAAGAACGCGTTGCCCAGTCCCCACCCGGCCCGGAAGCCGATGACGGACTCGACGCTGCCGCTGGCCCCGGCCGCCGCGGCGAAGGCCACGACCAGCGCCAGGCCGACCAGCAGGGTGCGCTTGGCGCCCAGGCGGCTCGACACCCAGCTGGTGACGAGCATGGCCAGGCCGGTGATCAGCAGGTAGCTGGTGAACAGCAGCGAGGTCTGGGTCTGCGTGGCCTCCAGGCTGCGGGAGATCGCGGGCAGGATCGGGTCCACCAGGCCGATGCCCATGAAGGCGATCACGCAGGCGAACGCCACGGCCCACACGGCGCGCGGCTGCCGGAGGACGCCTCCCTCCGTCCGGTGTTCCCGCTCCGCCCCTCCGGGCGGTGCTGTACGTGGGGTGTCGGTCTCCGCCACCATGCTCTGCTGCTCCTGTGGGTCGCCAGTGGGGGGAGGACGGCGGCCGGTACGGTCGGGGTCCTCGCTTCCATAGGTAACCTATGTTAATCCCCGCGCGTTCCCCCGGCGACCGCGGGCGATGGGGGGAGGGCGGGGCGGCGCCCTCAGTCGAGCAGCCGCGCCGCGACGGCCCGGGCCCGGCGCGCGGGCTCGCCGTGGCGCTCGCGCACGGCCGTGATGATCGCCCCGTCCATCAGGATCATGAACTGCTCGGCCAGCTCCGCGTGCCGTTCCTGCCCGGCCCGTTCGAGCAGGCCGTCGACGTAGTCGGTCACGGCGCGCTTGCTCTCGGCCGCGACCCGGTGGGCCGGGCTCCGGGGGTCGGCGGCCTCCACCATCGCGTTGATCGAGGCGCACCCGCGGAAGCCGGGGTCCTCGAAACTGTCGGCCAGCGCGTCGAAGACGGCCAGCGGGCTGCCGCCGCGCGCCTCCACCTCCTCCTCCAGCCAGCGGCACCAGCGCTCGCCGTACCCCCGGAGCATGGCCACCACGAGTTCGTCCTTGCTGCTGAAGTGTCGGTAGAAGGAGGCGCGGCCCACCCCGGAGGCGGCCAGGAGGCGCTCCACCCCCACGGCCCTGATGCCCTCGGCGTAGAAGAGTTCCCCCGCGGCCTCGACGAGGCGGTCCCGTGCGCGTGTCGGCATACCGACCAGCGTAGCGCGGGTTGACGCAAAACGGAAAGGAGCGGTACCGTCCTGGCGTTCGGAACCGATCGGTACCATTTTGGAGGTCGATGTCGTGACGCGCATGGCAACCCGTCCACCCCGGGCCCCGGAGGGCCGGTGGGGTGTGGCCGCGCTGGGGTTCGGGGTCTTCGCGGTCGGCACCGGCGAGTTCGTGCTCGCCGGTCTCCTCCTGCTGCTCAGCGAGTCCTTCCTGGTCTCCGTGAGCGCGGCGGGCCAGGTCGTCACGGCCTTCGCCCTGTCCGCCACGGTCGCCGCACCCGTGCTGGGCACGCTCACCGGAGCGTGGCCGCGCCGCCGGGTCCTGGGGTTGGCCGTGCTCGCCACCCTCCTGGGCAACGCCGGTACGGCGCTGGCGCCGACCTTCACGGTCGTCGTGGCGGCCCAGGTGGTCGCCGCCGCGGGGGTGGGGCTGTTCGTCCCGACCGCCTCGGTCACCGCCGCCGCCCTGGTCGCGCCCGAACGCCGGGGCAGGGCGATCGCGGCGACGGTCACCGGCTTCACCGCGGCCACGGCCCTGGGCGTGCCGCTGGGCACGGCCATCGGGGGCGCCCTGGGGTGGCGGGCGACGATGTGGTTCGTCACCGTGCTGACCGCGGTCAGCCTGGCGGGCGTGCTGGCCCTGGTGCCCCGCCACGTCCGGGCGGAGGCCGCACAGGGGCTGCGGGAACGCCTCCGGCCGCTCGGCGACCGCCGCGCGCTGGCCCTCCTCGCCACCACGCTGGCCGCGTTCACCGCGGTCTACGTCCCCTACACCTACGTCTCGGTGGTCTTCGAGCCGGCCACCGGCGGCTCCGGAGGCCGTCTGGCCGTCCTGCTGTTCACGCTCGGGGTGGCGGGCCTGCTCGGCAACCTCGCCTCCGGTACGCTGACCGACCGCGTCGGCGGGCGCAAGGTGGTGGCCGGGGCGCTCGGCCTGCTCGCGCTCGGCCTGGCGGTGCTTCCGCTGACGACCTCCGCCCTCGTGCCCGCCCTCGTGATGACCGCCGCGTACGGCTTCGTCGCCTTCGCCCTCACCACACCGCAGCAGCACCGGATCATCGCGCTGGACCCCGGCTCGGCCGCGGTGCTGATCCCGCTCAACCAGGCCGCCCTGTACCTGGCGATCTCCGTTTCCGGGATCGTCGGAGCGGCGGGGATCGCCTGGGCCGGGGCGGGCCGGGTCAGCCTCGTCGCCGTGGCGGTGGCCGTCCTGGCCCTGGGCCTGTCGGAGGCGGCCCACCGCCTGGCCCGTCGGCGCGCCTCCTGAACCGGGCGCCGCCGGACCCGGCCGCTCAGGCCCCGCCGCGGCGCAGGCGGTCGTCCAGGAGCCGCACCGACTCCGCCAGCAGTTCCCGCTCACGCGCGGACAGGTCGGAGAACAGCGGCGTCAACGCGTCGCCGATCCTGGACCGCCAGTCCTCCAGCGCCGCCGCGCCGGCCAGGGTCAGCTCGTGCAGCTGGGCCCGCCGGTCGTCGGGGTCGGGGTTTCGCGCCACGTAACCGGAGGAGAGCAGCGACTCCACGATCACCGTCATGGTCGGCTGCCTGACCCGGCAGTTGTCGGCCAGGACGCCCAGCCGCAGGGGCCCCTTCTCCTGGAGCACGCTCAGCGCGCGCCACGTCGCCGGGGACGTGCGCTCCCCGGTCTCGTGCGCGGCGTAGCGCCCGATCCGCTGGCTGATGTTGAGCAGGCGGACCAGCAGGTGGGCGACCTCGGGGTCCCGGCCCTCTGGGGCGTCCTCGTCGTCGTGGTGCACGCCGCCAGGTTAGGGCATGCCCGGCGAGGCCGCCCCCCTTGGCGCAGCCTCACAGGCCGTGGCGGCGCCCGCCCGTCACCAGCGCGCTCACGCGCGCCTCGGACTCGGCCGAGAAGGCGTCCCGGCGGGCGGCGACCGCCCGGCGGGTCTCCTCGTCGACCAGGTCGGCGTTGACCCGGGCCCCGGCGGCCGCGCCCGACGCCGCCGAGGCGCCGACCTGGGCGCTCAGGTCGGTGACGTTGCCCGCGGCCCACACACCGGGCACGTCGGTGAGGCCGGTCGCGTCGGTGGGGACGTACTCGCCGACCCCCATCGGGTGCTCCCGCGTCCGCAGGCCGAGCGCCTCCAGGAAGGAGGCGCGCGCCGCCATCCGCGTTCCGACGGCCACCGCCTCCCGGTCGACCACGGTGCCGTCCTCCAGCCGCAGCCCCGTGATCCGGTCGCCGGCGGTCTCCAGGGAGGCCACCGCGCCCTCCACCACGCGGATGCCGCGGGCGGCCAGCTTCTCCGCCTCCTCCCCGTCCGGCGGCGGCATGGTGTGGGTGAAGAGCGTGACGTCCTCGCTCCACTGGCGGAACAGCAGCGCCTGGTGCACCGCCATCGGTGTGCTGGCCAGTACGCCGATGGCCCGGTCGCGCACCTCCCAGCCGTGGCAGTACGGGCAGTGCACCACGTCCCCGCCCCACCGCTCCCGCAGGCCCGCCACGTCCGGCAGTTCGTCGACCAGCCCGGTGGTCACCAGGATCCGACGCGCGCGCACGCCGCGGCCGTCGGCCAGCTCCACCGAGAACCCGCCGCCGTCACGGGTCACGGTGGTGACCTCCCCGGTCACCACGTGGCCGCCGTAGCCGCGCACCTCGGCCCGGCCCCGCTCCAGCAGTTCGGCCGGGGGCATGCCCTCCCGGGCCAGCAGCCCGTGCACACCCGAGGCGGGCGCGTTGCGCGGGGCGCCCGAGTCGATCACCACCACCGAGCGCCGCGCCCGGGCCAGCATGAGGGCCCCGTTCAGGCCGGCGGCGCCACCGCCGACCACCACCACGTCGTAACCGCTCTCCAACTGATCGATCACAGCGATCACCTCCATGGCCCCACCATGCGTTCCCCCGCCGATCCTCGCAATCCTTGTTGCCGACATGGCAAAATGCGGGGCATGGAAGACGATCTCGGCCACGCGCTCGACGCGGTCGGACCCCGGCTGCGCGCGCTGCGCAAGCAGAAGGAGACCACGCTGACCGACCTGTCGGCGGTGACCGGCATCTCGGTGAGCACCCTGTCCCGGCTGGAGTCCGGTTCCCGCCGCCCCACCCTCGAACTGCTGCTCCCCCTGGCCAGGGCGTACGGTGTCACGCTCGACGAGCTCGTCGACGCGCCGCCCACCGGCGACCCGCGCATCCACCTGCGCCCGGTCAACCGCCACGGCATGACCATGCTGCCCCTGACCCGCCGCCCCGGCGGCATCCAGGCGTACAAGCTGGTGATCCCGGCCGGTGACGAGCCGGGCGAACCCGATCCGAAGACCCACGAGGGCTACGAGTGGCTCTACGTCCTCAACGGGCGGCTGCGGGTCGTCCTGGGCGAGCACGACCTGGTGCTCACCCCGGGTGAGGCGGCCGAGTTCGACACCCGCGTGCCGCACTGGTTCGGCTCCGCCGACACCGGGGCGGTCGAGTTCCTCAGCCTGTTCGGCAGGCAGGGCGAGCGCGCGCACCTGCGTGCCCGGCCCAGGGCGGAGGGTCCCTCCGGGAGCACCGGTTAGGCGGTGTCTCCCGGGATCTCGCGGCTCCGCTTCGGCCCGCCCCTCGCCCCCGCGGGGCTCACCGACCGCGGACGGCCCCCTCCGCGGCGGTGGGGCCGGAGGCGCACACGGTCCGGCACGCGGCGAGGACCTCCTCGACGCCGATCGCGTCCAGACCGGGGTCCAGCGTGGCGGAGTGGGGGTCGCCCAGGCGGCCCGCCCACAGGCACACGTGGACCTCACGGTCCACCAGCGGACCCCACAGGTCCGGGGGGACCGGCCCGAACAGGCGCACCGACGGCGTGCCGTAGGCGGTGGCCAGGTGCCCGATCCCGGTGTCCCCGCACACCACCAGCCGCGCCTCGCTGACGAGCCGCGCCAGCAGGTCCAGGGACGTGCGCCCGGCCAGGACCGCGCTCCCGCCGAGCCCGGCCTCCTCGGCCACCCGCTCGGCGAGCGCGACCTCGTTCTGCGCGCCGGTCACCAGGACCCGCAGCCCCGAGGCCGCCAGGTCCCCGGCCACCCGGGCGAAGCGCTCCACGGGCCACCGGCGCGACCCGGAGGCGGCCCCGGGGTGGACGATCGCGGTGTCCCCGGCGGCCACCGCGCCCTCCCGCTCCGGCGGACTCGGCCACCGCAGGTCGTGGGGGTCGGCCGCCACGCCGTGCAGGCGCAGCAGGCGGCACCAGATCCGCGCGTCGTGGACCCCCTCGGGCCACTCCGGCCCCGGCCACTGCGGGGCGGACGGGTGTCCGTGGGTCCACAGCCGCTCGGGGGCCAGGGCGGCCAGGGCCGCCGTGCTCTGCGGTCCCCGGCCGTGCAGGTTGACCGCCAGGTCCGGGGCGCCGGTGCCGGGCGCGCACAGCGGCTCGGTCGGCAGGACCTCCCAGTCCAGCCCGGCCAGCGCGACCAGGTGCCGGTACCAGGAGGGCCCCGCCAGGGTCCGGCGCCAGGACGGCAGCGCCCGCTCCAGCGCGCGCAGCGCGGGGACGGCCGTGGCGAAGTCGCCCAGCCCCAGCGCCCGCAGCGCCAGCAGGGACGGCCGTCCCCTCCCGTCCGGGGCCCCGGGGCCGGGCGGGAACGGCGGCGTCTCTTCCACCGCCGCCCTAGTGGTTGGGGTCGGCGGCGCTGACGTCGGCCAGCGCCGAGTCCTCGTCGACGGCCCGTGCCAGGTCGCCCATGGACACCACGCCCACGACGCGGTCGTCGTCCACGACGGGAAGGCGGCGCACCGCGCTGGTGCGCATGACGTGCACCGCGTCGGCGATCCCGCTCTGCGGCGGCACGGTGGCCACCTCGGAGCTGCAGATGTCGCTGACCCTGCGCTGGTCGGGGTCGGCGCCCTCGGCCACGCAGCGCACCACGATGTCGCGGTCGGTCAGGATGCCCCTGATCCGGTCGTCCTGGGTCACGACGACGTCGCCCACGTCGGCCTCGCGCATGATCTCCGCGGCCTCACGCAGGGACGTGTCCGGCGAGACCGTGCGGACCGGGCTGCTCATCACCTGGTCGATGGTTCGCACCACCATGGTCCTGCTCCTTTCGTGCCGGTCGTGCCTCTCCGGTTCTCCTCCGTCCCATAGCCCGCAACCGTGGGGACAAACATGACGACCTCCTCCGTGCCACCGGGAGACCGCGGGCGCACGGGCTCCGGGCCGGGGACACGGCCCCTCCGCGTGCTCCGCGGCTGGTGGGGGAGCCACCGGTTACCTGTGGCCGATGTTTAGCCATCGCTGCTGCTGGTAGTCGAGTGGGTGCGCTCGGCGTCCGAGCTCCATGCCCCGGTCTGAGGAGGGAGCGGTTACATGCGCGTCCTTGGTGTCAACGCCGTCTTCCACGACCCGGCGGCGGCGGTCGTCGTCGACGGCCGTACGGTCGCGGCGGCGGAGGAGGAACGGTTCTCCCGGCGCAAGCACGGCAAGGCCGCGGTCCCCTTCTCCACGTGGGAGCTGCCGGAGCAGGCGATGCGCTGGTGCCTGGAGCGCGCGGGGCTGTGCCCCGCCGACCTGGACGCGGTCACCTACTCCTACGACCCCGCCCTGGCCGACCCCGAGGGGCCCGCGCAGGACCGCGGCTGGGAGCGGCTGCGCCTGTTCTACGTCGAGCGCGCGCCGCACTTCCTGGCCACCGCGCTGCCGGGCCTGGACCCGGCCAAGGTCAGCTACGTCCCCCACCACGTCGCGCACGCGGCCTCCGCGGGGCTCGCCGCCCCGCCCGAGGCCGGGGGCGGCGAGTGCGCGGTGTTCGTGGCCGACGGCCGCGGCGAGAGCACCTCGCACCTGGCGGGCGTCTACACCGGCGGGAAGCTGGAGGTGCTGGCCCGCCAGCCGCTGCCCGAGTCCCTGGGGCTGGTCTACGAGGAGCTCACCGAGCACGTGGGCTTCCACCGCTCCAGCGACGAGTACAAGGTCATGGCCCTGGCCTCCTACGGCGAGCCCACCATGCTCGACGCGGTGCGCAAGTACGTCGGCTACGAGGGCGACGGCCTGGTCCGCGCCTCGGGCGTGGACTGGCACTCCCTCGCCGAGCCGTGTCAGCCGGGGCGGGAGCCCTCCAAGGAGCACGCCGACCTCGCCGCCAGTGTGCAGGCCGCCATGGAGGAGACCCTCCTGGCCGTCCTCGGCTGGCTGCACGAGCGGACCGGCCGACCGTGCCTGACGATGGCCGGCGGGGTCGCGCTCAACTGCGTCGCCAACAGCCGCATCGCCCGCGAGGGCCCCTTCCGCAGCGTGTGGGTGCAGCCCGCCTCCGGCGACGCGGGCACCGCGCTGGGCGGCGCCCTGCACATGGCCTCGCTCGTGGAGGACAGGGTGGCGCCCATGCCCGGCGCCGACCTGGGCCGGTCCTGGGACGAGGACGAGCTGTACGCGGTCCTGCGCGAGGCCGACGTCGAGTTCGAGCGCCCCGACGACCTCGCCGACACCGTGGCCGAGGCCCTGGAGAGGGACGCGCTGGTGGCCTGGTTCCAGGGCGCCTCGGAGTACGGGCCCCGCGCGCTGGGGCACCGGTCCCTGCTCGCCAACCCGTCCAACCCCGGCAACCTCGAACGGCTCAACCGGGTCAAGGGGCGCGAGCAGTTCCGCCCCGTCGCGCCGATGGTGGCCGAGCGCCGGGCCCCGGAGATCTTCTCCGGCGGGCCCCTGCCCAGCCCCTACATGCTCTTCGTCCACGAGGTGCACCCCGACTGGCGCGAGCGCCTGCCCGCCGTGGTGCACGTGGACGGCACCGCCCGCGTCCAGACCGTCGCGGAGCGGGACGACCCGCTCACCGCGAGCCTGCTGGACCGCTTCGAGCAGCGCAGCGGCCTGCCGGTCCTGGTCAACACCAGCCTCAACACCGCCGGTCGGCCCATGGTCGACTCCCCGCGCGACGTCCTGGAGTGCTTCGGGTCCGCCCCCGTGGACCTGCTGGCCATCGGCCCGTTCGTCGTGCGCCGCCACCCGCGTGAGGGGGCGCACCGGTGAGTGCTCCCCGCTACTCCGTGGTCGTGCCCACCGTGGGGCGCGACACCCTGTCTCGCGCGTTGGCGCCGCTCGTGAACGCGCCGCCACAGGTGGCGCCCGAGGAGATCGTCGTCGTCGACGACCGGCCGCTCAGCGACACCGCGCCGCTGCCCGGAGCCGACCACGCCCGGGTGCGCGTCCTGCGCACCGGGGGAGGCGGCCCCGCCGCCGCCCGCCAGGCCGGATGGCACGCGTGCGGCACCGGGTGGGTCGCCTTCCTGGACGACGACGTGGCCCCGCCGCCGGACTGGCCGCGGCGCCTGTGCGCGGACCTGGCCGACCTGCCCGCCGAGGTGGGCGCCAGCCAGGGCCGCATCACCGTGCCCCGCCCCCGCGGGCACCGGCCCACGGACGCCGAGCGGGCCACCCTGGCCCTGGAGGGCGCCCGCTGGATCACCGCCGACATGGCCTACCGCAGGAGCGCACTGGAGGCGGTCGGCGGCTTCGACCCCCGCTTTCCGCGCGCCTACCGCGAGGACACCGACCTGGCCCTGCGGGTCATGGACGCCGGGTTCGTCCTCGTGCCCGGCGAACGCGAGTGCGTGCACCCGCTGCGCGGCGGCGGCCGCTGGGCGAGCCTGGCCGCGCAGCGCGGCAACGCCGACAACGCGCTGATGGACCGCCTGCACGGGCGCGGCTGGCGCAGCCGGGTCGGCGAGGGCCCCGGCGGACTGCGCGGACACGTGCTGACCACGGCCGCCCTGGCCGGTGCCGCCGGGGCCGCACTGACCGGGCACCGCGCCGCGGCCGCCGCGTGCGCCGCCCTGTGGGCCGCGCGCACCGCCGCGTTCGCCCGCCGCCGGATCTCCGGCGGGCCCGCCACCCGCGACGAGGTCACCGACATGGTGGTGACCAGTGCGCTCATCCCGCCCCTGGCCTGCTGGCAGCGGCTGCGCGGCGAGCTCCGCCACGCCGGGGCGCGTCCGGCCGCCGGTGTGGCGGCCGTCCTGTTCGACAGGGACGGCACCCTCGTCGAGGACGTCCCCTACAACGGAGACCCCGACAAGGTGCGCCCCACGCCCTCGGCCGAGCGGGCGCTCGCCCTGGCCCGTCGCGCCGGACTCGCGGTGGGGGTGGTCAGCAACCAGTCGGGCATCGCCCGCGGTCTGCTCACCCGCGACCAGGTGGACGCGGTCAACCGGCGTGTGGAGGAGCTGCTGGGACCCTTCGACGTGTGGCGGGTGTGCCCGCACGGTGAGGAGGACGGCTGCGGGTGCCGCAAACCCGCACCCGGCATGGTCCACTCCGCCGCGGCCGAACTGGGCCTGCCGGCCTCCCGTTGCGCGCTGGTCGGCGACATCGGCGCCGATGTCGGCGCCGCGCGGGCCGCGGGCGCGCGCGGCGTGCTCGTGCCCACCGCGGCCACCCTGGACGCCGAGTGCCGGTCCGCGCCCGAGACCGCGCCCGACCTGGAGGCCGCCGTCCTGCGCCTGCTGGGGAAGGGCGCTTCGTGACCGGGGGCACCGTGATCGTGGCGCGCCTGGACAGCATGGGGGACGTCCTGCTGTCGGGGCCGGCCGTGCGCGCCGTCGCCCACGGAGCGGACCGGGTGGTCTACCTCGCCGGCCCCCGGGGCGCCGAGACCGCGGCGACGCTGCCGGGCGTGGACCGCGTCCTGACCTGGTGCGCGCCCTGGATCGCCGCCGACCCGCCGCCGGTGGACGCCGGCGACGTCGCCCGCCTCGTGGAGCGCCTGTCCGGCCTCGAAGCCGACGCCGCCGTGCTCCTGACCTCCTTCCACCAGTCGCCGCTGCCGCTCGCCCTGCTCTTGCGCATGGCCGGGGTGCCCCGCATCGCGGCCGTCAGCGAGGACTACCCGGGCAGCCTGCTCGACGTGCGCCACCACGTGGCCCACGGGGTCCCCGAGGCCGAGCGGATGCTGTCCCTGGCCCGGGCCGCCGGGTACCCGCGGCCCCCGGGGGACGACGGACGCCTGGCCGTGCGCCGCCCGCTGCCCGACACCCGGGGGCTGACCGGGCCGGACGGGTACGCGGTGGTCCACGTCGGCGCGGACGCCCCCTCACGGGAGCTGCCGCCCGCCCTGGCCGCCAAGACCGTCGCCGCGCTGGCCGAGCGCGGGTACCGGGTCCTGGTCACCGGCACCGCGGGGGAGGCCGCGGCGGCCCGCGAGGTCGCCGCCCACGGCGGCACGGACCTGGCCGGGCGCACCACCGTGGCCGAACTGGCCGACGTGCTCGACCGCGCCGCCGTCCTGGTCTCGGGCAACACCGGCCCCGCCCACCTGGCCGCCGCCGTCGGCACGCCCGTGGTCTCGCTCTTCTCCCCGGTCGTGCCCGCCTCCGCGTGGGCGCCCTACGGCACCGCGGTCCGCGTCCTGGGCGACCAGCTCGCGCCCTGCGCCGACACCCGTGCCCGGGTCTGCCCCGTACCCGGACACCCCTGCCTGAACTCCGTCTCCCCAGACGACGTCCTGACCGCCGTCGACGAACTCCTGGGAGCACGATGACCGTCCACCACCCGACACCGAGCGCCCCGGCGCGCGCCCCGCGGGGCATGGCGCAGGGCCGGGCCAGGACCCCCGCGCGCGTGCTGCGGATCCTGCTCTGGCACGTCCACGGCTCGTGGACGACCGCGTTCGTCCACGGAGGGCACACCTGCCTGCTGCCGGTGACCCCGGACCGGGGACCGGACGGGCGGGGCCGCGCCCGCACCTGGGACTGGCCCGCCAACGCCGAGGAACTGCCCTGGGACGCGGTGCGCGACAGCGAGCCCGACCTGGTCCTCCTCCAGCGCCCGCACGAGATCGCCCTGGCCGAGGAGCTCCTGGGCCGCGCGCCGGGCAGGGACGTGCCCGCCGTCTACGTCGAGCACAACACCCCGCGCCAGGACGTGCCGGTCACCCGGCACCCCGTCGCCGACCGCGACGACATCCCCGTCGTCCACGTCACCCACTTCAACGACCTGTTCTGGGACTGCGGGCGCGCGCCCACCCGCGTGGTCGAGCACGGCGTGCCCGACCCCGGGTACCGCTACACCGGCGAGGTGGCCCGCACGGGAGTGGTGCTCAACGAGCCCCTGCGCCGCTGGCGCTTCACCGGCACCGACCTGCTGCCCGCGCTCGCCGAGCACGTGCCCCTGGACCTGTTCGGCATGGGCGTGGCCGGTGTCCCCGGGCACCTCGGGCTGGCGCCCCCGCGGCTGCGCGCCCACGAGGACCTGCCCCAGGGCGCCATGCACGACGAGCTCGCCCGCCGGCGCGCCTACGCCCACCCCCTACGGTGGACCTCGCTCGGCCTGTCCCTCATCGAGGCGATGATGCTCGGCCTGCCCGTCGCCGCCCTGGGCAGCACCGAGGCCTACGAGGCCGTACCGCCCGAGGCGGGCACCGTCTCGACCGACCCCCGCGTACTCGCGGAGGCGCTGCGCGCGTTCCATGAGGATCGCGACCTCGCCCTCCGCACCGGCAAGGCCGCCCGGGCGGCGGCGCTGCGCCGCTACGGGCTCACCAGGTTCCTCGACGACTGGGACCGGGTGCTACAGGAGGTGACGTCATGAGGATCGCCATGGTCTCCGAACACGCCAGCCCGCTGGCGGCGATCACCGGAGAGGACGCGGGCGGCCAGAACGTCCACGTGGCCGAGCTGGCCGCGGGGCTCGCCGGGCGGGGACACGAGGTCGTCGTCTACACGCGCCGCACCGACCCCGAGCGGCCCGACACCGTCTCCCTGGGCCCGGGCGTGCGCGTGGAGCACGTGCGCGCCGGACCGGCGGCCCCGATCAGCAAGGACGAGCTGCCCCGGTACATGCCCGAGTTCGCGCAGCGGCTGCGGGCGGCCTGGCGCGTCCACCGGCCCGACGTCGTCCACGCCCACTTCTGGATGAGCGGGTTCGCCTCCCTGCGGGCGGCCAACGCCCTGGGCCTGCCCGTGCTGCAGACCTTCCACGCCCTGGGCACCGTCAAGCGCCGCCACCAGGGCGCGGAGGACACCAGCCCCGTCGAGCGCGTCCCGACCGAGCGGGCCGTGGCCAGCCAGTGCGACATGGTCGTGGCCACCTCCACCGAGGAGCGGCGCGAACTCGCCGAGTGGGGGGTCGCGCCCTCGCGCGTCGCGGTGGTGCCCTGCGGGGTGGACACCTCCCGCTTCGGCGCGAAGGGCCCCGTCGCCGAGCGGGGCGACCGCCCGCGACTGCTCAGCCTGGGCCGCCTGGTCAGGCGCAAGGGCGTGGACACGGTGATCCGCGCGCTGGCCGAGGTGCCCGAGGCCGAACTGGTCATCGCCGGGGGAGCCGACCGCGAACGCCTGTGGACCCAGCCCGAGGCGGTACGGCTGCGCATGGTCGCCGAGCGCATGGGCGTCGACGACCGGGTCCGCTTCCTGGGCTGCGTGGACCGCGCCGAGGTCCCGGCCCTGCTCAGATCGGCCGACGTGGCCGTCAACGTGCCCTGGTACGAGCCGTTCGGGATCTCCACCGTCGAGGCGATGGCCTGCGGTGTCCCCGTGGTCGCCTCCCGCGTGGGCGGCCACGTCGACACCGTCGTGCACGGTGAGACCGGCCTGCTCGTCCCGGCACGGTCGCCCGGGAGGCTGGGCCGCGCCGTGCGCTGGCTGCTCTCGGACGAGGCGACCAGAGCCTCCTTCGCCGAGGCCGCGGCCGAGCGGGCGCGGGAGCGGTACTCGTGGGCGGAGGTGGCCCGCCGCACCGAGGAGTGCTACCTGCACGTGACCGGAACCGCGGTCGGTACGGCCGTCCCGGCGCCCCGCGCGGGACGCAACACGCCGGTCGCCACCACCGCCAGGGGAGGCGAGGAGTGATGCACACGCACCTGAGACGGCTCAGCTCCGCGCTGGACGGCACGGACGCGGCCCGCGTCGAGGAGTGGGGCCGCCGCGCCGCGCGCGCCCTGTGCGGAGGGCAGCGCCTGTTCGCCTGCGGCAACGGCGGCAGCGCGGCCGAGGCCCAGCACCTGACGGCCGAACTGACCGGACGCTTCGAGGACGAGCGCGCGCCCCTGTCGGCCATCGCGCTGCACGCGGAGACCTCCAGCGTGACCGCCATCGCCAACGACTACGGCTACCACCAGGTCTACGCCCGCCAGCTGCGCGCCCACGCCCGCCCGGGCGACCTGCTGGTGTGCATGTCCACCAGCGGCAACAGCGAGAACGTCGTCGCCGCGGCCAAGGCCGCGCAGGAGCTCGGCGTCACCTGCTGGTCCCTGACCGGCCCCGGCCCCAGCGCACTGGAGTCGCTCAGCGAGGAGACGGTCGCCGTCCCAGCGCCCAGCACCTCCACCGTGCAGGAGGTCCACCTGGCGCTGGTCCACGTGTTCTGCGCGGCGGTGGACGCCGAGGTCGCCGCACGCGCACGCGGGGTCTTCGTCCCCGAGAGGAGGGCGGCCACATGAGCGAGGGAACCGTGGTGGTGGTCGGCGACGCCCTGCTCGACGTGGACCTGCGGGGCGTGTCCCGGCGCGACTGCCCCGACGCGCCGGCGCCCGTGCTGGAGGAGCCCGAGTCCTGGTACCGGCCGGGCGGCGCGGCCCTGGCCGCCCGCCGCGCCCGCCAGGAGGGCCACGACGTGGTCCTGGTGACCGCGGTGGGCCGCGACGCGGCCGCCGACGACCTGGCCGCGCTCGTGGGGGAGGGCGTCCGGCTGGTGGGACTGCCCCTGATGGAGCACACGCCCACCAAGACACGGGTCCAGGCCAACGGCCGCACCGTGGCCCGCCTGGACCAGGGGTGCGACGGCGTGGAGCTCGACGCGTCCGCCGAGGACCTCGCCGCGGCCCTGGCCGGGGCGTCGGCCGTGCTCGTGGCCGACTACGGGCACGGACTCACCCGCCAGCGCGCCGTGCGCCGGGCCCTGGCGGCCTGCGCGGGCCGTGTCCCGCTCGTGTGGGACCCGCACCCGCGCGGCGCCGACCCCGTACCCGGAACCCGTCTGGCCACCCCCAACGCCGCCGAGGCCGGGGTCGCAGGGGGCACCGACGAGGAGGCCCTGCGCAGGGCCGGAGAGCTGGCCGGAGCGTGGGGGGTGCACTCGGTGGCCGTCACCCTCGGCGCGCGCGGCGCCGCCTGGTCCGACGCCGGGGACGGCCGCGCCCTTCTGCCGGGGGAGCCCGTCGACTCGCCGACGGACACCTGCGGCGCCGGGGACGCCTTCGCCGCCGCGTGCGCCACGGCGCTCGCCGGCGGCGGTGACGTCCGCGACGCCGTCCGCCGCGGGATCGCCTCGGCCTCGGCCTTCGTCGCCGGGGGCGGGGCCTCGGCCTACGCGGTCCCCCGCCCCGCCGACCGGGGCCGACGCGCCGCCGCGGTGCCCGGACCCCGGGCCGGGGAGGGCCGCAGGAGGGAACGGGTCGTGGCGACCGGGGGGTGCTTCGACGTCCTGCACGCGGGCCACGTCGACCTGCTGCGCCGGGCCCGCGCCCTGGGCGACCGCCTCGTGGTCCTGCTCAACAGCGACGCCTCCGTGCGCGCGCTCAAGGGCAGCGGGCGGCCGGTGGTCGCCGAACACGACCGCGCCCGCGTGCTGTCCGCGCTCGACTGCGTGGACGAGGTGGTCGTCTTCGGCGAGGACACGCCCGTGCGCGCCCTGGAGGAGCTGCGGCCCGACGTGTGGGTCAAGGGCGGCGACTACGACGTGGAGGACCTGCCCGAGACGCCCGTCGTGCGGCGGGCCGGGGGAGAGGTGGTCACCGTGCCCCTCGTACCCGGCCACTCCACGACCGGACTGATCACCCGCATACGCGGCCGGGGCCGCGACGGGGTGCCCGCCCGCTGAGCCCCGGAGACCGGCACCCCGGTCCCCGGTGCCCCGGATCCGAAAGACGAACGACGACGAAGAGCTGAGGGAGAAAGATGCGCCCACTCGGAAACACGCTGATCACCGGAGGGTCCTCGGGCCTGGGTGCCGCCACCGCGCAGGCCGTGGCCGCCGAGGGCGGGAAGCCGATCATCCTGGACCGGCAGCACCCCGGCAACGACCTGCCCTTCCACCAGGTGGACCTGGCCGACCGCGACGCGGTCGAGCGCGTCGTGCAGCAGGTCAGCGTCCAGCACGGGCGCATCGACGCCCTGGTCAACGCGGGCGGGACCGACGCCTGCGGCACGCTCACCGACGTGTCCGCCGAGGACTGGGAGCGGGTCGTCCAGGTCAACCTGCTCGGCACCGCCGCCGTGACCCGCGCGGCCCTGCCGCACCTGCGCGCCTCCAAGGGCACGGTGGTCAACTGCGCCTCCACGCTCGGCCTGCGCGCGCTCAGCGACGCCACCGCCTACTGCGCCTCCAAGTTCGGGGTCGTGGGCTTCACCCGGGCGCTGGCCGCCGAGCTCGCCGGCCAGGTCGGGGTGACGCTCCTGATCCCCGGGGGCATGAGCACGTCCTTCTTCGACGACAGGCCCGACCAGTACAAGCCGGGCCCGGACGCCAAGCTCAACGCGCCCGAGGACGTGGCCCGCGCGGTGGTGTTCGCGCTGAGCCAGCCGCCCGGCTGCGAGGTACGCGAGATGGTGATCTGCCCCTCGCAGGAGACGTCCTGGCCCTGAGCGGTGTCTTTCGGGGCCTCCGCTTCGCTTCGGCCCGCCTTCGGGCGCCCGGAGTACGGGAATCGGGTCGAAGCAGGCACAGTGGCGCCTCCGGTGAGACGGCTCGTTCCTCGCGGTCTCACCTCCGGCACCTCCAGAATCCCGTGGGCGCCCGAACCACCCCCCTCACACCGAGAATCCGTTCACAAGACAGGCCCTGGGGCCGCAGAACGGCATCCAGGCAAGCGGTGAGACCATCCGAGGAGGTGGGCGACGATGCGTGAGTACGCGTCGAGAGGAAGGGCCCTGGTCACCGGTGGGGCCGGATTCATCGGCTCCCATCTGTGCGAGCGGCTGCTGGAGAGGGGCACACGCGTGGTGTGCCTGGACAACTTCGCCACCGGCCGCGCGCAGAACGTGGCGCACCTGGCCGGGCACCCGTGGTTCGAGCTGATGGAGGCCGACCTCACCGAACCGTTCACGCTGGAGGAACCCGTGGACACGGTGTTCCACCTGGCCTCGGCCGCGTCGCCGCCGGACTACCTGCGCCTGCCCGTGGAGACGCTGGAGGCGGGCAGCCTGGGCACCAGCAACGCGCTGGAGTGCGCCGAGCGCTACGGCGCCCGCATGGTCCTGGCCTCCACCAGCGAGGTGTACGGCGACCCGCTGGAGTACCCGCAGCGCGAGACCTACTGGGGCAACGTCAACCCGGTCGGCCCGCGCAGCGTCTACGACGAGGCCAAGCGCTACGCCGAGTCGCTGACCATGGCCCACCACCGCGCCCGCGGCGCCGACGTGGGCATCGCCCGCATCTTCAACTGCTACGGGCCGCGCATGCGCGCCGACGACGGCCGCATGGTGCCCACCTTCGTCAACCAGGCGCTGGAGGGCAGGCCCCTGACGGTGGCCGGCGACGGCCACCAGACGCGTTCGCTGTGCTACGTGGACGACACCGTGCGGGGCCTGCTCGCCCTGGCCGACAGCGAGGTGACGGGGCCGGTCAACATCGGCAGTGACGAGGAGCTGTCCGTGCTGAGCCTGGCCCGCGTCGTCCTCAACGTCACCGGGACGCGGTCGGAGATCACCTTCGTCGAGCGCCCCGAGGACGACCCGCACTTCCGGCGCCCCGACATCCGCATGGCCGACGAGGTCCTGGACTGGAGGCCGCGCATACGCCTGGAGGAGGGGCTGCGCCGCACCGTCGCCTACTTCGTCGACCAGCGCGACCGCTACGAGGACCTGCCCGAGGGGGCCACGCCCGCCAACTAGGCGGCAAAGCGGCGGGCGCCGTCGCGGGCGCCCCGCCGCGCGGACCGGGACACGGAGAGGGGAGGGGCCGGAGTGGGGAATCCGGAGCGCTCACGGGTCACCGTGGTGGTGGCCACCCGCGACCGGCGCGGGGAACTGCTGCGCACGCTGCGGCACCTGGAGGAGCTGGAGCCCCGGCCGCCCGTCGTGGTCGTGGACAACGCCTCCACCGACGGCACCGCCGAGGCCGTGCGCGAGGGCTTCCCCGACGTCCTGCTCGTGCGCCAGGACCGCAACACCGGCTGCGTCGCCCGCAACACCGGGGTGGCGCACGCCGAGACGCCCTACGTCGCCTTCTGCGACGACGACTCCTGGTGGGCGCCGGGGTCGCTGGAGGCGGCGGCCGACGCCCTCGACGCCCACCCGCGCCTGGGGCTGGTCGCCGCGTCGGTGTTCGTCGGGGAGGAGGGGCGGCCGGACCCGCTCAACGGGGCGCTGGCCAGCAGCCCGCTCCCGGACGGCGACGGCCTGCCAGGGCCGCGCATCCTCGGCTTCCTGGCCTGCGCGGCCGTGGTGCGGCGCGGGGCCTTCACCAGGGTGGGCGGTTTCAACCACCTGCTGTTCTTCGCCGGGGAGGAGGCCCTCCTGGCCCAGGACCTGGCGGCCTCGGGCTGGGAGCTGTGCCACCTGGAGCACGTGCGCGTGCACCACCACCCGTCCCCGGCGCGCCCGCCCGGCCTGTGGCGGCGCACGCTGGAGGAGCGCAACGCCCTCCTGACGGTCTGGCTGCGCCGCCGCCCCGGCCTGGCCCTGGCGCGGACGGCCCGGCTGGCGGGGCGCTCGCTGCGCGACCCCGTCTCGCGCGGCGCCCTGACCGGGGCGCTGCGGGTCCTGCCGGCGGTGCTGGCCCGGCGCCGCCCGGTACCCGCGCACGTGGAACGGGACCTGTCCCTGTTGGAGGAGGCATGAGCGAGAGCGCCCGCGTCGGCGTCGTGGTCATCACCCGCGACCGCCGGGAGGAGCTGCTGCGCACCCTGAACCGGTTGGAGGCCCTGCCGGGACCGCCGCCGACCGTCGTCGTGGACAACGCCTCCGGCGACGGCACGGCCGCGGCCGTCGCCGAGCGCCACCCGTGGGCGCGGCTCGTCCGGGCCGGGGCCAATCTGGGCTCGGTGGGCCGCAACGTCGGGGTGGAGGCCCTGGACACGCCCTACGTCGCCTTCTGCGACGACGACACCTGGTGGGAGCCGGGCTCCCTGGAGCGGGCCGCCGACCTGCTGGACGCCCACCCCGGGCTGGGGTCGGTGACGGCCCGGCTGATCGTCGAGCCCGCCGGGAGCGAGGACCCCATCACCCCGGAGCTGCGCCACTCGCCGGTGCCCGGACCGGACTGGCTGCCCGGCCCCGCCCTGCTGGGGGTGCTGGCCGGGGTCACCGTGTTCCGCGTCCGCGCCTTCTGGCAGGCGGGGGGCTTCTCCCGGCGCCTGTGGATGGGCGGCGAGGAGGAACTGCTGGCGCTGGACCTGGCGGCCGCCGGGTGGTGGATGTGCTGGGACGAGGACACCGTCGCCCACCACGCCGCGTCCCCGGTGCGCGACCCCACCCGGCGGCGGCGCCTGGGCATCCGCAACACCCTGTGGACCGCGTGGCTGCGGCGCCCGGTGGACGGGGCGTGGCGGCACACCTGGTCGGTGCTGCGGTCGGTGCCGCGCGACCTGCCGAGCGCGATGGCCGTGGCCGAGGCCCTCGGCGGGCTGCCCTGGGTGCTGAGGGAGCGCGCGCCGGTCCCGCCGCAGGTGGAGCGGGGGCTGCGCACGCTGGAGGCTCCCCGCCGGGACTCCCGGGCGCGGCGCTACGTGGGCTGACCCGCCCCGCCCGGCGCCCCGGTCGGCGGGTCCGACCGCCGCGCGTGCGCCGACGCGGCCCGCAGCAGCCGCAGCTGACCGAGCTCGGCCACGTTCTTCATCAGCTCGGCGTTGACCCAGGCGGCCGTGTGCTCGACCGTCAGCCCCGAGTCCGGCGGCCAGGGGAACGCGGCGGGGGCGTCCAGGTCCTGCCCGGCGAGCCCGTCCAGCACCGCATGCCACTGCGTCCGCAGGCCGCGCAGCCAGTCGGCCGCCTCCTCCGGACCCGGCCAGCGGACCTCCTCGCCCTCCCTCGGGGTGTGCCCCCGCAGGTGGTCCAGGGCCACCGACCACCACCAGCCGATGTGCCAGGTGACCCAGGCGGCGGTGGGGACGGGCACGGGGTCGGGTTCGGTGTCGGCCCAGTCGGGGACCCACCGGCCGTCCCCGTCCCGGCGCACCGTCCAGCACAGCGGGCCGGGCTCCCACAGCAGGTCGCCGGGGCCCAGGCGCTCCAGGTGGTACTCGAACAGGGACCAGGTGAGGTCGAACTGCCAGCGCAGCAGTGCGGAGCGAGGGTCGGGCATGGGGCCAGCCTGGCACAGGACCCCGCCCGCGCCGAAGCGGTTTTTCCGTGTCCGCCCCCGAACGGAGGCCTCCCGGTGCGGGGCGGCCGCCGACACCGGGCGGAAACCGCGTTGCGGTTGACGTAGCGTCAACGCCTAACGTCGTCTCCCGGGCCGGAGGGACCGGCCCGACGAGGGGGAGAGTCCGCGATGTCCTGGTCGACGGGTGAGGTGTGCCGCATGAGCGGGGTCACCTCCCGCGCGCTGCGGCACTACCACCGGATCGGCCTGCTGGAGCCGGAGCGGACCGGGCCCGGCGGGATCCGCCACTACGGGCACGGCCAGCTCCTGCGCCTCCAGCACATCCTGGTGATGCGCGAGCTGGGCATGGGGCTGCCCGACATCGCCCGTGCGCTGGACGGGCGCGGGGACCGGGCCGAGGTGCTCCGCGACCACCTGCGCGGCCTGCTGGCCGAGCGGGACCGCATCGACACCCTCGTCGCCACCGTGCGCCGCACCGTCGACGCACTGGAGGAGGCGGACACCATGAAGGCCGCACACCACCCGGAGGAGCTGTTCGCCGGGTTCGACGCGTCCGCCCACAGCGAGCGCGCCCGCGTCGAGTGGCCGCGCGCGTGGGAGCGGGCGCGGCGGGTGACGGAGGGGATGACCGAGGACGACCGGGAGCGGTGCCGCGCCGAGGCCGCGGACCAGCTGCGGCGCATGGCCGCCCACCTGGTCGCGGGCGTCCCGCCCGACGATCCGGCGGTCCAGGCCGAGGTGCACATCCACTACCTGGCGGTGAGCCGGATGTGGGCGTGGACGCCGGACGCGGGCGCGTTCGAGAACCTGGGCCGGGCCTACGCCGAGGAGGGGCCCTGGCGCGAGGTCCACGACGGCTTCGCCCCGGGGCTGGCCGACTACCAGTACGAGGCCATGGCGGTCTACGCCCGCCGGCGGCTCGACGGGAGGGAGGACGCGTGATCCCCGCGCACTGGCGCACCCACCGCCGGGACGAGGACGGCGAGGTGCTCGGCTACCTCGAGCCCGTGGGGGAGGGACGGTACCGGCCGGTCACGCCCTTCGGCCGCCCGGTCGGCGGCCCCGGTGACGAGGACTCCGCCCGCGCCGCCCTGGACGCCCGCGGGCTGGCCTACCTCGCCGACCCCTGGCTGCTCAGCGTCCCCGGGCGCGAGGAGCCGGTCAGGGTGCGGATCGTGGAGGTCAGCCCCGAGCGGGTGAGGGTGGCCAGCACCGACCACGGCTACGAGGGGGCCGACCTGGGGCAGGTCTTCGTCCTGGAGGTGCCCGAGGCCGAACGGCTCCGCCCGGCCAGGGGCTGAACGCGAGGCCGGGGACGGCGCGTCCCCGGCCTCGCGCCGCCTCCCGCCGCCCTCAGAGGACGTCGGGCGAGACGTCCAGCACGGTGCGGTCGCGGGAGGCCACCAGGTCGAACTGCGGCCCGGTGCGCGGCAACTCGTGCCGGAAGAAGTACGCCGCCGCGGCCCGCTTGCCCTCGTAGAAGCCGCCCTCGCGGCCGTGCGCGGCCACCAGCTGCTCCAGCCACATCCAGGCGACCACCACGTGCCCCACCGCCTCCAGGTAGGGGGTGGCGTTGGCCAGCGCCACGGCCGGGTCTCCCTCGGCCCAGGCCGCGGCGGCCGTCCGCGCGGTCCGGTCCAGGGACTCCGACAGCAGCCGCGCGTACTCGGCCTCGCGGCCGCCCAGCTCCCGGGCCCGGTCCGCCGTCGCGCGCGCGGTCTCCACCAGCAGCGACAGCCGGGAGCCGCCGTCGAGCACGGCCTTGCGCCCCAGCAGGTCCAGGGCCTGGATGCCGTGGGTCCCCTCGTGGATGGGGTTGAGCCGGTTGTCCCGGTAGTGCTGCTCCACGTCGTACTCGCGCGTGTACCCGTAGCCGCCGTGCACCTGGATGGCCAGGCTGTTGGCCTCCACGCACCACTGGGAGGGCCAGCTCTTGGCGATCGGAGTGAGCACGTCCAGCAGCAGGTGGGCCCGGGCGCGCGCCTCCTCGTCCCCCGCGCTGGCGGTCTCGTCCACCAGCCGGGCGCAGTACAGCACCAGGGCGAGCGCGCCCTCGACGTAGCTCTTCTGGGCGAGCAGCATCCGGCGCACGTCGGTGTGGCCGATGATGGGGACCTGCGGCCGCTCGGGGTCCTTGTCACCCAGCGGGCGGCCCTGGAGGCGCTCGCGGGCGTAGGCCAGCGACTTGAGGTAGCCGGTGTAGCCGACGGCGGTGGCGCCCGCGCCCACACCGATCCGGGCTCCGTTCATCATGTGGAACATGTACTTCAGCCCCTGGTGGGGCTCGCCGACCAGGTAGCCGACAGCGCCCGGCCTCCCTCCGGGGGTGTGGCGTCCCTCGCCGAAGTTGAGCAGCGCGTTGACGGTGCCGCGGTAGCCCATCTTGTGGTTGAGCCCGGCGGGGACGACGTCGTTGCGCTCGCCGATCGACCCGTCGGTCTCCAGGAGGTACTTGGGCACGACGAACAGGGAGATGCCCCTGACCCCGGCCGGGCCTCCGGGGATCTTGGCCAGCACCAGGTGCACGATGTTCTCGGTCAGCTCGTGGTCGCCCCCCGAGATCCACATCTTGTTGCCGAACAGCCGGTAGCCGCCCTCCCCGTCCTCCTCGGCCCGGGTGGTGATGTCGGCCAGGGAGCTGCCCGCCTGCGGCTCGGACAGGCACATGGTTCCGGTGAAGCGCCCCTCCACCATGGGGCGCACCCAGGTGTCGACCTGCTCGGGGCTGCCGTGCGCCAGGAGCAGGCGCGCGTTGCCCGAGGTGAGGAAGGGGTAGGCCGAGGTGCCCAGGTTGGCGGCCTGGAAGTAGGCGCCGCACGCGCTGGAGACCACGTGCGGGATCTGGGCGCCGCCCACGGAGGCGGGCATCCCGGCGGCGCTCAGGCCGGTCTCGGCGTAGACCTCCAGGGCCTTCCTCACCTCGGGGATGACGTGGACGCGCTCGCCGTCGAAGCGGGGCTCGTTGGCGTCGTTGGCCTTGTTGTGCGGCGCGAAGTGGTCGGTGGCCACGCGTTCGGCCAGCTCCAGCGCGCCGTCGAGGGTCTCGCGGGAGTGTTCGGCGTAGCGGGGGCGCTTGGTGAGTGCCTCCGTGTCGAGCCACTCGTAGAGCAGGAAGTGCAGGTCGCGCGTGGACAGCAGGGTGGACGCCACGGGTCGCCTCCTCGGGATCGTGGACCGACTGGTCGGTATGGTATCCCGTCCGAAGGGCCCGGGGGCGACCGGGGCCACGGCGCCGCCCGGCCCCTAAGCTTGCTGCCACCGACCCGAGAAGGAGCGCTGACCCGCATGTCCGCTGTGTCCGACCCCTCCCGCACCGTCCTGCTGCTCAACGGCCCCAACCTCAACCTGCTGGGCACCCGCGACCCCGAGCAGTACGGCACCACCACCCTGGAGGAGGTCGAGCGGCGCGTGGTCTCCCTCGGCGGGGAGCTGGGCGTGCACGTGGTGTGCGCGCAGAGCAACAGCGAGGGCGTGATGGTGGACCGGATCCACGCCGCGCGCGGCTGGGCGGGGGTCGTGCTCAACCCCGGCGCCTACGCGCACTACGGCATCGCGCTGCGCGACGCGATCGACGCGGTCGAGGCGCCCGTGGTGGAGGTGCACATCTCCAACGTCTACGCCCGCGAGGAGTTCCGGCACACGTCGGTGACCGCGCCGGTGGCCGCGGGCTACGTCGCCGGGTGCGGGATCTTCGGCTACGAGCTGGCCCTGCGCGCGGTGCTGCGGCGCGACGCCGAGCGCCGGGAGGCGGGCGGCGCCCAGGCGGGGTGAGGCGCGCGGCCGTACCGGCCCCCGCCGGTCCGCCGTGCGGCGGTCGCGCGGGAGCGCCTTCGCCCCGCGGCCCGGGGGCGGCCGGTACCGCCGATGTGGCGGTACCGACCGGTCGGTTTGCTTCGGGCGCGCGTCGGTCGCCGCGCGCCTCAGCGGTAGGTCATCAGTGCGGGACCTCCCTGCTCCAGGTGGGCGTGGTCGTTGAAGGACAGCAGCTGCGTGCCGCCGCGGCCGTGCAGCAGCTTGCTCACCGAGCCGTTGACCACCACCCGGTTCATGGCCAGGAACCCGGCGGGTGCCGTGCCCAGCAGGGTCGAGCACACCGTCGCGATCACCCCGGCGGAGGTGAAGACCAGTGCCGTCTCCCCCCTGCCGAGCCCGGCGACCAGGTCGTCCAACGCCTGCCGGACCCCGGCCCGGAAGCCCTCCCAGGTACCGGGCCCGCTGCCCCCGGCCTCGATCCACGAGGTCAGGGAGGCGTCGAGCCGCTCCTGGAGCGAGCCCGCGGCGACCGGGTGCGCGCCCAGCAGGCCGAGGTGGTCGTACTCGTTCCACCGCTCGTCGCCGACCGGCTCCAGGTCCAGGCCCGCCTCGGCCAGGGTCGCGGCCGCCGTCTGCCGCTGGCGGCGCAGCGCGCCGGTCACCACGCGGCCGACCCTGGGCCCGCGCCGCCGGAGCTCGGCGCCCAGCAGGCGGGCCTGCTCGTAGCCGGTCGGGCTCAACTCGTCGTAGTCCTCCGCCTCCGGAGAGGCCTTCCCATGGCGGATGAGATAGATCGCTGGCATCGCACCAGCGTACGAGCGGCCCCTCGCGGGCCCGCGCACCGGGGGGAGGCGACCGGACGGCGCGCTGCCAGGGAGTGTTCCGCGGGGGCCTCCGGAGCGGCGGGCGGCCGTCCGGGCCGCCTCTCGCACGACGGTGCGCACCGGTCAGCCCGGTCGGCTCTTCAGGCGGAACCGGCGCGGCGAGAGGAGGCCCGGTGGCCGCGGGCCCGGAATGATCCAGGGAACACGGCCTAGGGGGCCCCGGAGTCGGGCTCGAAGCGCACCACCACCGACTTCGACGTCGGCGTGTTGCTCACCTCGGCCGTGGAGTCCAGCGGCACCAGCACGTTCGTCTCCGGGAAGTAGGAGGCCGCGCACCCGCGTGCGGTCGGGTAGTGCACCACGCGGAAGTGCGCCGCGCGCCGCTCCCTGCCGTCGTGCCACTCGCCCACGATGTCGGTGTAGGCGCCGTCGGCCAGCCCCAGCTCCCGGGCGTCCTCGGGGTTGACCAGCACCACCCGGCGGCCACCGGTGATGCCGCGGTAGCGGTCGTCGAGGCCGTACACCGTCGTGTTGTACTGGTCGTGCGAGCGCAGCGTCTGCAACAGCAGCCGCCCCTCGGGGACCTCCGGCGCGTACGTGCCGTTGACCGTGAAGTTGGCCAGCCCGGTCGCGGTGGGGAAGCGCCGGTCGTCGCGCGGGGCGTGCGGCAGGGTGAACCCGCCGGGCCTGCGCGCGCGGGCGTTGAAGTCCTCGAACCCCGGCACGACCGCGGCCACGTGCTCGCGCACCCGGTCGTAGTCGGTCAGCTCCGACCACGCCACCGGCGACTCGCCGAGCACCCGCCCGGCCAGGTCGCAGATGATGTCCACCTCCGAGCGCATGCCCCGCGACAGCGGCGGCAGCACGCCGTGGGAGGCGTGCACCTTGCCCATGGAGTCCTCCACCGTCACCCACCGCGGCTCGCCGTCGCGCAGGTCGCGGTCGCTGCGCCCCAGCGCGGGGAGGATCAGCGCCCGTGTCCCCGTCACCACGTGCGAGCGGTTCAGCTTGGTGGACACGTGCACCGTCAGTCCCACCCGGCGCATGGCCTCCTCGGTCACCAGCGTGTCCGGGGTGGCCGCGACGAAGTTGCCGCCCATCGCGAAGAACACCCGGACGTCACCGCGCGCCATGGCGCGGATGGCGTTGACGGTGTCGTACCCGTGCTCACGCGGCGGCGCGAAGCCGAACTCGGCGCCCAGGGCGTCCAGGAACTCCTCGGCCGGGCGCTCGAAGATCCCCATCGTGCGGTCGCCCTGCACGTTGGAGTGGCCGCGGACCGGGCACACGCCCGCGCCGGGGCGGCCCACGTTGCCGCGCAGCAGCAGGAAGTTGACCACCTCGCGGATGGTGGGCACCGAGTGCCGGTGCTGGGTCAGCCCCATCGCCCAGCACACCACGATCCGCTCGGAGGCGGTGACCATCGCGGCGATGCGCTCGATCAGCTCCCGTTCCAGACCGGTGTCGCGCTCGGTGCGTGCCCAGAACTCCTCGTCCGACTCGGCCAGCAGCGCCTTGGCGAACTGTTCGAACCCGTGGGTGTGGGCCTCGACGAACTCCCGGTCCAGGACGTGCTCACCGCGCTCGTCGGCCTCCAGCAGCAGGCGGTTGAGGGCGGAGAACAGGGCGAGGTCGCCGCCCAGCCGCACCTGCGCGAACAGGTCGGTCAGCTCGGTGCCGCGCCCCAGCAGGCCGCCCGCGCGCTGGGGGTTGCGGAACTCGCGCATCCCGGCCTCGGGCAGCGGGTTGACGGTGACGATGCGTGTCCCGGACTTCTTGGCCCGCTCCAGGGCGGTGAGCATGCGGGGGTGGTTGGTGCCGGGGTTCTGCCCGGCCACGATGATGAGGTCGGCCTCGCGCAGGTCCTCCAGGGACACGCTGCCCTTGCCCACGCCCAGGGTCTCGGTCAGGGCCGAACCGGACGACTCGTGGCACATGTTGGAGCAGTCGGGGAGGTTGTTCGTGCCCAGAGCGCGGGCGAACAGCTGGTAGCAGAACGCCGCCTCGTTGCTGGTGCGACCGGAGGTGTAGAACACCGCCTGGTCCGGGGAGTCCAGCGCCCGCAGGTCCTCGGCGACCAGGTCCAGCGCGCGCTCCCAGCTGACCGGCTCGTAGTGGGTGGCGCCCTCGGCCAGGTACAGCGGCTCGGTGAGGCGCCCCTGCCGACCCAGCCAGTACCCGGACCGCCCGGCCAGCTCGGAGACCGGGTGCTCGGCGAAGAACTCCCCGGTCAGCGCCGTGGCGGTGGCCTCCTCGGCGACGGCCTTGGCGCCGTTCTCGCAGAACTCGGCCCGGTGCCTGCGGTCCCCCTCGGGCCAGGCGCAGCCGGGGCAGTCGAAGCCGCGCTTCTGGTTGATCGCGAGCATGGCGGGCAGTCCGCGCCGTACGCCCGTGTGCTCGTTGAGCTGGCGGAGGCTGTTGAGCACGGCGGGGAGCCCGGCCGCGCTGCTCTTGGGAGGGCTGACCGCGGGGGAGTCCTGGGCGGGGTCGGGGTTGTCCGGGTGCTGGTGTCTCACACCTGGCATTCTGGCACCGACCGCGTGGTGGTGAGGCGCCCGGGTGAGCAACCCCGGGTCGCGCGGAACGCGGAGCGGGCGCCCGCGCGGGCGCCCGTCCCACGACGCCGACACCACCGGTCTCCGGGCCCGCCCAGGGGCACGTCCGGAGACCGGCCGCGCTCCTGCGACCGGTGGCGGGGACCTACGCGCGCGGGCCCCGGGCCACCCACAGGGCGTCCGCGCCCATGACGGTGACCTCCACGTCGGTGAAGTGCTCCTCCAGTACCGCGCGAAGGTCGGTCACCCGGTCCCCGCGGTTGTGGAAGATGTTGCGTTCGGGCTGGTTGTAGGCGTGCTGCAGCCTACGCGCCAGCCAGTTGTTGCTCGTGTGCCCGTCCGCGGCGCCGGGCAGCGTCGCGCCGAAGAACACCCCCTGTTCCGGGGACAGCACCCGCGCGGCCTCGGAGAACGCCGTCGCCTTGGCCCGGATGCCGTTCCCGGGCACGCAGTGCAGCACGTGGAACATCGCCACCGAGTCCACCGAGGCGTCGGCGACCGGCCACGGGGCGCTGAGCACGTCGTGCACGTGGGAGGTCACGCGGGCCCGCCCGGCCAGTTTGGGCTCGCACATCCGCAGGGGGCCGGGGTTGAGGTCCATCAGCTGGATCCGTCGCCTCTCGGCGGGGACGGGTCCGCCCGACGCGTCCACGGGGTCCGGGGCCTGGGAGAGGAAGTGCCCGTCCGCGGGGCCGACCTCCAGGTGGTTGGCCGACACGTGGCTCGCGTACATCCGCGCGAGCCGGTCGTTGTCGATCTTCCAGGCGTGACGGCTGGACAGGCCGATGATCAGCCGCCGGTACCGCATGAGGCCCCGGGGGCCGTAGACCCTCGGGTTGGGGGCGGACACCGAAGGGGGAGGAGTGTCGGACACGGGGTGCCTTTCTCGCTTTCCGGGCGGAGGAGACACCCGGTACGGTAGCGCCCGCCCAGGCCGCTCAGGCGGCCGGGACCGCCCCGGTCCCGCATCCCGGTGCCCGGGGCGCCCGGGGCCGCCCGCGCCACCCGTTTCCGCCGACACGGGCGGGGTAGTGGCCGAGGGCAGCCCAGGGGGCCGCGCGCTCCCCGGACAACGACCGCCACCGTCGTGAGACCAGGGGGAACCATGAAGGCAGTGGTGTGGAACGGACCCAGGGACGTCAGCACCGTGGACGTCCCCGACCCCCGGATCGAGGAGCCCGGCGACGCCGTCATCCGGGTCACCAGTTCGGGCCTGTGCGGATCCGACCTCCACCTGTACGAGGTACTCGGGCCGTTCATGACCCCGGGGGACATCCTCGGACACGAACCCATGGGCGTGGTCGAGGAGGTCGGCTCCGGCGTCACCTCCCTCACCCCCGGCCAGCGGGTGGTCGTCCCCTTCCAGATCTCCTGCGGGCACTGCCTCATGTGCGACACGGGCCTGCAGAGCCAGTGCGAGAACACCCAGGTCGAGGAGCAGGGCATGGGCGCCGCGCTCTTCGGCTACAGCAGTCTCTACGGCTCGGTGCCCGGCGGGCAGGCCGAGTACCTGCGCGTCCCGCGCGCCGAGACCACCGCGGTCCCCGTACCCGGGCAGGGCCCCGACGACCGCTACCTCTTCCTGTCCGACGTGCTGCCGACCGCCTGGCAGGCCGTCCGCTACGCCGACGTCCCGCAGGGGGGATCGGTGGCCGTCCTGGGCCTGGGCCCGATCGGTGACATGTGCTGCCGGGTCGCCCGCCACCTGGGCGCGGAGAAGGTGTTCGGCGTGGACCCGGTACCCGAACGGCGCGCCCGCGCCGCGGCCTGGGACGTGGAGGTGTTCGACTCCTCCCGGGGCGTGGAGGACGTGATCGGGGAGATCCGCGACCGCACCGACGGGCGCGGCCCGGACGCGGTCATCGACGCGGTCGGCATGGAGGCGGCCGGGCACGGCTCGGCCAGGTTCGCCCAGCGCATGGCCAACCTCATGCCCCGGGGCGTGGCGGCCAAGATGATGGAGACGGCCGGGGTGGACCGGCTGACCGCCCTGCACACCGCCATCGACCTGGTCCGGCGCGGCGGGACCGTCTCCCTGATCGGCGTGTACGGCGGTATGGCCGACCCGATGCCGATGCTCACGCTCTTCGACAAGCAGATCCAGCTGCGGATGGGGCAGGCCAACGTGCGCCGGTGGGTGCCGGAGATCCTGCCGCTGCTGGAGGGGGCCGACCCCCTGGGCGTGGACGACTTCGCCACCCACCACGTGGGCCTGGACGCGGCCCCGCTGGCCTACAAGAAGTTCCAGAAGAAGCAGGACGGCGTGTTCAAGGTCGTCTTCCGGCCCTGACCCGCCGGAGGCGGGCGCCCCGGGCCGGGGGGATCCGGCCCGGGGCGCCCGCCTGCGGGGCGGAGCGGAGCCCCGGAAAGGCGCTGTCTAGTTCTCGTAGACCCGGACGTAGTCCACGAGCATCTGCTGGGGGAACTGGGTGGTGCCGTCGGGGTAGCCGGGCCAGTTCCCGCCCACGGCGACGTTGAGGATCATGAAGAAGGGCTGGTCGTAGACCCAGGGGTTGGCTCCCACGTCGTTGGTGGTGAGGGTGTGGTAGGCGTTGCCGTCCACGGACCAGGTGATGGAGCCGGGGTTCCAGTCGATGGCGAAGGTGTGGAAGTCGTCGGCGAAGGACCAGCCCTGGGGGTGCGTGTAGGAGGCGCCGATGCCGTCGGCGCCGGAGTAGCCGGGGCCGTGGACGGTGCCGTGGACCAGGTGGGGTTCGTAGCCGACGTTCTCCATGATGTCGATTTCGCCGGAGTGGGGCCAGGGGGTGTTGGGGAAGTCGGCGCCGAGCATCCAGAAGGCGGGCCAGATGCCCTGGCCGCGGGGGATCTTGATGCGTGCTTCGATGCGGCCGTAGGCGTGTTCGATCTTGTTCTGGGTGGTGATGCGTGCGGAGGTGTAGCCGCCGTCGGCTTCCTGGCGTGCGGTGATGACGAGGTTGCCTTGGCCGTCGAGGGCGGAGTTGGCGCGGTTGTCGGTGTAGTTCTGGAGTTCGTTGTTGCCCCAGCCGTGGTCGCCGGTCTCGTGGTTCCAGTGGGCGGGGTTGGGGGCGCTTCCCGCGGCGCCGTCGAACTCGTCGGACCA
>NYMS01000027.1 GCA_002529455.1 Glycomyces fuscus | reverse complement strand
GGGAGCCGCCGTAGGCCTCACCCGCGGCCTCGGTGGCCTCGGCGTCGGTCTCGATCGCGGCTTCCTGCGCCGAGAGCAGCTCCTCGGCCCCGAGCGGGGTGAGGCCGAGGTCTCTCTGCAGCGCTTCCATCATCGTCTGGGCCTCGCTCGCTGGCTCGGCCGGTACGGTCGCCGCACCGGCGCCCGGCGTCACGGAGAACGCCAGACCGAACGCGAGTGCGCCGGTGCCGATGGCGGAGATGGCGGGGGAGGGTCGCATAGATCCCTACTCTCCTTGGGGAATGGATGGGGGTTCGGGGCCCGACGCCCGCCGGCGAGGACGTCGGACCCCGGTGGGGCCGTGCAGGGGGCTCGGCTCCACGATGCGCCTACCGAGAACCCTGTAGCCAAGACACTCGGTAAACGAACACACACCATAAGTGCGCAACCTGGTTGTTGGAAGGGCGGGTAATGGAGACTCCCTTTCAAGGGATGAAAGGGTCATCGGATGATCGAATGAATTGCAATATGTGACGCATGTGACTGGTGTGTCTGACCTTGTCTTTTCTGTCGGAATCGCTTCCGGAACATGGAAACGCGGAGGGGGCAAGGGGTGTCTCGTGGCCGGATGCGGTCACCGGAACCGGGTGCCAACCGTGACCGTGCGGACACGTAGAAGTAACCCCTGAGGTCAGGGCGGTGACCCGCGGGTAACTCCTGTTCGGAGGGCGAACAGCCGTACCCGCGGCGGCCCCGGGTGGGGCGGCGGGGTCCGGCCGCCCCGGGGAGCCCTCTGGGACCCGGTGCGCGCCGGTGCCTCCGGAGCGGCCCGGGGCGCCTCCAGGCGCCTCGCTGTCCACGGGGGCCCGTGCGCGTCCGCCGGTACGGCCCCCGCGGGCGCGAACCGGAGGGGAGCGGCGGCTCGGCCGACCCCGTCGCCCCTCCGCGGCGCCGGCCGTGACACGCCCGGGGCGCGGCGCACACGCGTACGAGCGCGTGGGCGCGCACATGGGACGATCCGAGGTAACTAGCGAGTATCGGGCCCCGGGAAGGGGGTTGAGGCGCCCGGTGTTGGGCCAAGATAAGGGCAAGAGCCCCGAACGGGGAGCCCGAACGGGAGGTAACAGGCTATGGCGACGAAGGACACGGGCGGCCAGAAGCACGCCTCGCGCCGAGACGAGGAGGTCGAGGAGACCGAGGCCTCGGCGGACGTTCAGGAGCGCAAGGACCAGTTGGACGAGGACGTCGACGACATCCTCGACGAGATCGACGACGTGCTGGAGAGCAACGCCGAGGACTTCGTTCGGCAGTTCGTGCAAAAGGGCGGCCAGTAGCCGCCCCGCGGCGGTTCGCTGACAGCGCACTCCAGCGCCGCCAGCCCCGCCGCGCGCACGACTAGGGTCAGTTCCAACGGTCGGCGCACAGCCTGACCGCAGACAACAAGAACAACAGGCGCCCCACCCGCCCCCATGCCGGGGTGGGGCGCGCGTGGAGGGAGTCGCGTGTTCGAAGGGTTCGAGGGCGGACGGTTGCCCGCCGCTTTCATGAGTGCGGGAACCTCGTCCTTCACCGAGTTTCTCAGTTCGGTCAGCCCCGAGATGCTGCCCGGGCACAAGCTGCCCCCGGGCGGCGGGACCGAGCACCTCACCCCCGACGCCACGACCATCGTCGCCATGACCTTCCCCGGCGGCGTGCTCGTGGCGGGCGACCGCAGGGCCACGCAGGGCAACGTCATCGCCAACCGCGACATGGAGAAGGTCTTCCGTACCGACGAGTTCTCCGCCGTGGCCATCGCGGGCTCCGCCGGGATCGGTATCGAGCTGGCCCGCCTCTACCAGGTCGAGCTGGAGCACTACGAGAAGATGGAGGGCCGCTCGCTCTCCCTCGAGGGTAAGGCCAACAAACTCGCGCAGATGGTCCGGGGCAACCTCGGCATGGCGATGCAGGGCTTCGTCGTCATCCCGCTGCTGGTGGGCTACGACGAGAACACCGGTCAGGGCCGCGTGTTCAGCTACGACGCCGTCGGCGGCCGGTACGAGGAGCAGCGCTACCACTCCATCGGCTCCGGCTCGGTCTTCGCCCGGGGCTCGATCAAGAAGCTCTACCGCGACGACCTGGACCAGACCGGCGCCGCCAGGGTCGCCCTGGAGGCCCTCTACGACGCCGCCGACGACGACTCCGCCACCGGCGGCCCCGACCTGCACCGCAAGATCTTCCCCCTCGTCGACGTCGTCACCGCGGACGGCCACCGCAGGATGCCCGCCGAGGACGTCGCCCGTCTGGCGACCGAGGTGGTCGAGGGACGCGCGGCCGATCCGGACGGCCCCACGGCCACGCTGGGCTGAACCGCCCCGTCCCCACGCCAGACATCTCCCGACTAGGTAAGGAAACGATCCGCGGTGTCGATGCCGTTCTACGTCGCCCCCGAACAGCAGATGAAGGACAAGGCGGACTACGCGCGCAAGGGCATCGCGCGCGGCCGCAGCGCCGTCGTCCTGCAGTACGAGGGCGGGATCCTCCTGGTGGCGGACAACATGTCCCGCACCCTGCACAAGATCAGCGAGCTCTACGACCGGATCGGCTTCGCCGCCGTCGGCCGCTACCCCGAGTTCGAGAACCTGCGCCTGATGGGCGTGCGCTTCGCCGACGTGCGCGGGTACCAGTACGACCGCCGCGACGTCAGCGGGCGCCAGCTCGCCAACATCTACGCCCAGACCCTGGGCACCGTCTTCAGCGAGAGCCTCAAGCCCTGGGAGGTGGAGATCGTCGTCGCCGAGGTCGGCGACACCGCCGCCGAGGACGAGATCTACCGCATCACCTTCGACGGCTCCATCGTGGACGAACAGGGCTTCGTGGCGGTGGGCGGCTCCTCCGAGCACGTGTCCGGCGTGCTCAAGGACCGCTTCGCCGCCGACGCCCCCCTCAGCGCCGCCCTCAACGCGGCCACCCACGCCCTGGCCAGGGAGAACGGCGAGGAGCGCGAACTGGAGGCCACCAACCTGGAGGTCGCGGTCCTGGAGCGCTCCAGGCAGCACCGCAAGTTCCGCCGCATCCACGGCCAGCGCCTGACCGACCTCATCGAGGAGGGCAGGGCGGCCGGCGGCGGCGCCTCCGGCGGTGCCGCCGGAAGCACCGGGACCACCGGGAGCACCACCGCGGGCGGGACCGACGAGTGACCTGGAAACGATGATCACGGTGCGGCGCTCCCGAGGCGCCGCACCGGCCGGGCGGGTGTGGACGACGCGGCCCCGTCGTCCGCACCCCGGTGACGGGAAGTTGGTGAGGCCGCGTGGAACGACGGATCTTCGGGCTGGAGAACGAGTACGGGGTCACGTGCACCTTCCGTGGACAGCGCCGCCTGTCCCCGGACGAGGTCGCCCGCTACCTCTTCCGCAGGGTGGTCTCCTGGGGGCGCAGCAGCAACGTGTTCCTGCGCAACGGGGCCCGCCTGTACCTGGACGTGGGCAGCCACCCCGAGTACGCCACCCCCGAGTGCGACAGCCTCGTGGACCTGGTGGCCCACGACAAGGCCGGCGAGCGCATCCTGGAGGGGCTGCAGGTCGACGCCGAGCAGCGCCTGCACGAGGAGGGCATCGCCGGGGACATCTACCTGTTCAAGAACAACACCGACTCGGCGGGCAACTCCTACGGCTGCCACGAGAACTACCTCGTGGGACGGCACGGCGAGTTCGGCCGCCTGGCCGACGTGCTCATCCCCTTCCTGGTCACCCGCCAGATCATCTGCGGCGCCGGAAAGGTGCTCCAGACCCCCCGCGGAGCCCTGTTCTGCGTCAGCCAGCGCGCCGAGCACATCTGGGAGGGCGTCTCCTCGGCCACCACGCGCTCGCGCCCCATCATCAACACCCGCGACGAGCCGCACGCGGACGCCGAGCGCTTCCGCCGCCTCCACGTCATCGTCGGCGACTCCAACATGAGCGAGACCACCACCCTGCTCAAGCTGGGCTCCACCGACCTGGTGCTGCGCATGATCGAGGCCGGGGTGGTCATGCGCGACTACACGCTGGAGAACCCGATCCGGGCCATCCGCGAGGTCAGCCACGACATGACCGGCCGCCGCAAGGTGCGCCTGGCCAACGGACGCGAGGCCAGCGCGCTGGAGATCCAGCGCGAGTACCTGGACAAGGTGCAGAGCTACGTCGACCGGCACGGCACCGACGCCACCGGCAAGCGCGTCCTGGAGCTGTGGCAGCGCACCCTGGAGGCGGTCGAGACCCAGAACCTGGGCACCGTCGCCCGCGAGATCGACTGGGTGGCCAAGTACCTGCTGCTGGAGCGCTACCGCGACAAGCACGACCTGTCCCTGTCCTCTCCCCGGGTGGCCCAGCTCGACCTGACCTACCACGACATCCACCGCGACCGCGGGCTGTTCTACCTGCTCCAGGGCCGCGGACAGATGGACCGGGTGGTCGGCGACCTGAAGATCTTCGAGGCCAAGTCGGTACCGCCGCAGACCACGCGGGCCCGCCTGCGCGGCGAGTTCATCCGCCGCGCCCAGGAGCAGCGCCGCGACTTCACGGTGGACTGGGTGCACCTCAAGCTCAACGACCAGGCCCAGCGCACCGTGCTGTGCAAGGACCCCTTCAAGTCGGTGGACGAGCGGGTGGAGAAGCTCATCGCCGGCATGTAGGACTTCCGGACCACTGCTCCCGGGCCCCGTCCGGCGGTCGAAGACCGTCCGCGGCGGGGCTCCGGTGTTCGTGGTGTTCCGGGGGATGGTTACGGCCCTTCTTTTCGGTAGTGTGACTCTGTCCCAAGCCGGAAATCAGAGGTTGTGACCCATGCACCGACGTGCTGCCGCCCTCGCGGTGCCGCTGACCGCGATCGCCCTGGCGGTCTCAAGCTGCGGAAACATCCCCGAGGAGTGGCGTACTCCCGCCTTCCTGCGTATGGGGGAGGACCAGCTCGACCCGCGGCTTCCCGAAGTCACCGGCGAGGTCGGTGAGGAACCGGAGGTCGTCTTCCCCGACGAGGAGCCCCCGAGCGAGCAGCTCTCGGGCGTCGTCGACGAGGGCCCGGGCGAGAACGAGCTGGTGCGCGCCGACGACCTCCTGATCGCCAACGTCGTCCAGTACCAGTGGACCGGGCCCGGCGAGGGCGAGCCCGTCGAGGGGCAGTCCAGCTACGAGACCGGCGCCCCGGACCTCATCCGCATGGAGCAGATGCCCGAGGAGATCAGCGACGTGCTGGTCAGCCAGCCTGTCGGCAGCCGGGCCGTCTACGTCTTCCCGCCGCTCACCGAGGAGGAGCGCCAGCAGGCCGAGATGTCGGGCCAGCCCGTCCAGGAGGGCGC
Source organism: Glycomyces fuscus (assembly GCA_002529455.1). Lineage (GTDB taxonomy): Bacteria > Actinomycetota > Actinomycetes > Streptosporangiales > Streptosporangiaceae > Nocardiopsis > Nocardiopsis fusca. Next base: position 37,429 of record NYMS01000027.1, on the reverse strand, counting down.
GAGCGTCCTGGTCATCGACCTGATGGACCGCTTCAACAAGGGTTCGGTCGTGCAGGGGGAGCAGACCTCCGACGGCGGCGACGGCCTGCCCACGGTGACCCAGGAGGGCCACAGCGAGCCCACCATCGAGGTTCCCGACACCGATCCCCCCGAGGACCTGGAGGTCGTCCCGCTCATCGAGGGCGACGGCGCCGAGGTCGAGGAGGGCCAGCAGGTCATCGTCCAGTACAGCGGTGTGCGCTGGGAGGCCGACGAGAACGGCGAGCACCCGGTGTTCGACTCCACCTGGAGCCGCGGCGGAGACCCCTTCGACACCACGATCGGCGCGGGCGCGGTCATCGAGGGCTGGGACGAGGGCATCGTCGGCCAGCCGGTCGGCAGCCGCCTGATGCTGGTCGTGCCCGGTGACATGGCCTACGGCGAGACCGAGGAGGAGGCCATGGGCGCCCCCGCGGGGACGCTGGTCTTCGTCATCGACGTCCTGGGCGCCTACGACAACCCGCCGCCCGCCGAGCCCGCCGAGGGCGAGGAGGGCGAGGAGTCCGCTCCGGAGGAGTCCGCCGCGCCCGAGGACGGCGCCGAGGGCGGGGAGTAGCCCTCCCGGCCCACCCGTGTACAGCCGGGGGAGGGGGGCGGGGAGTGGTCCCCGCCGAGCCCGAGCCCGAGCCCGGGCGCGTACGCGCGTGAGCAGTCGGACAGCCGGACGCCCCCGCGGGGAGGAACCCGCGGGGGCGTCCGCGTGCCCGAGGTCCGGCGGCCGCGGGCTCGGCCGTGGGCCCGGCCGCCCCGACACGGACCGGAGCCGGGGGCGGCGTCCGGGCGCGCGCACGCGCGGACACGCCCAGGTACCGCGTTCCACTGCGCTTCCCCGGCCGGTGCGTAGAGTCGAATGCATCGGTGGACGGGCGAGGGGGAAGCTCATGTCAGACCGTCGGCGCTACTGCTACGTCTCCGGGCTGGGCCTCGGTGTCCCGGCACTGCGGGAGCTGTGCGCCCAGGGTTTTCCGCCGAGCCTGGTGGTGTCCCACCCGGCCGAGCTCGCCCACTGCTCCGGCTACCTCGACTACGGCACCCTCGCCGGCCGGCTCGGTCTGCCGCACCTGCGCGCCGACCTCGACTCGGACGAGTTCCGCGAAGCCCTCACCGCCCACGGCATCGACCTGGTGGTCGTCGCGGGCTGGTCGGGGGCCGCCCCGGGGGAGGCCGTGTCCTCCCTGGAACTGGGCGGGGTCGGACTGCACCCCGCGCCGCTGCCGGTCGGCCGGGGACGGGCGCCCATCCCGTGGACCATCCTGCGCGACATGCGCTCCAGCGCCGTCACCCTCTTCCACCTCGACGGGGAGGAGCACAGCGGCGACATCGTCGACCAGGCCTGGTTCGACGTGGCCCCGGACGCCACCGCCGCCGACCTGTACGAACGCGTGGGGCACCTGCAGGCGGAACTGCTCGTGCGCCACGTGGAGGGCCTGCTGGAGGGCACCGCGCCCCGGCGTCCGCAGACCGGCCACGCGTCGGTGTGGCCGCGCCGACGCCCCAGCGACGGCCACCTCGACCTCACCGCCTCCGGAAGCGACGTGGACCGGATGGTGCGCGCGCTCACCGACCCCTACCCGGGGGCGTTCGCGATGTTCGGCAGCGCCCGGATCACGCTGTGCGCGGGACGCCTGGCCGAGGGGGTGCGCGGCGGGGCGCCCGGGCAGGTGGTCGCGACCGGCCGGGGACGGGAGTGGGGGATCACCTGCGGGGACGGCACGGTGTTCGTGCCCGAGGTGCTGCGGGTGGACGAGGGGGTGCGCGCCCGGCCGACCTCGCTGGCGATGTTCCGGCCCGGGACCTTCTTCGAGGCCCCCTCCCAGCACATGCTGGAGGGCACCCGGAGGGCGCCCCTGCCCGGACAGGCGCCGAGCGGGCCGAACAGGGCCGTGCCCGCGGCCCGGACGGCCCCGGAGGCGGGGGCCCCGGGACCGGAGGCCGCGGAGGCGGAGACACCGGGGAGGGCGGTACCGGAGGCGGACGCGCCGGGGACACCGGAGGCCTCCGGGGCGCAGGTCCCCGAGGCTCGGGCCCCGGAACAGCAGGCCCCCCAGGCGCGGGCGCCGCAGGCACAGGATCCGGAGGCGCAGGCCCCGGACGCCCCGGCGGGGGGCGGTGCGAACCCCGCGCCGGGGATCGTCACGGGCGACCCCAGCCCGGCCGACCAGCGCTGAGGCACGCCGGACCCCGGATCCGGGAACGGCGACGGGGGGAGGGGCACGGGCCCCCTTCCACCCGGGCCCGGACCGGACCCCCTCCCGATCCGGTGGACCGTCCGCCCACGGCACTCCCCGGGGCCGGGCACCGCGCCCTCCCGGCGCACCGCTCCACGGCGGACCGCCGGCCACGGCGTTCCTCCGCCCCGGTCCCCCCGACGGTTCCGGCCGCCTACAGCAGTGCGGCCGCGTGGCGTCCCGCCGCCGCGGCGCTCAGGAAGGCCGCGCGGTCCTCCTCCAGGCCCCGGCCCATCGTCGACACCTTCACCGGGAGCGTCCGCACCGCCTCCTCCAGCCCGTCCACACCCACCTCCACCAGGGTGTGCCGCTCGCCCAGAGCCTCCGCCTGGACGCGCACGCGCTCACCGAACACCCCCGGCAGCAGCGGCACCACCACCTCCGCCCGCGCCAGCGCGACCCGCCCGTAGGCGGTCAGGCTGTGGTGCGACACCCCCAGGTGCCGCTCGCGCGCGTCGGCCTCGCTCACCCGCAGCGACGCCACCGGGCGCCCGCCCAGCACCGCCGCCGCGTTCACCGCCTCACCGCACGAGACACCCGAGAACCCCCACGGGGTCCCGGTGCCCAGGTTGCCCGGCCCCTGGCACACCACCGCCACGTCCGCGCCCAGCACGTGCCGGGCCGCCAGCAGCCCCGAGTGCACGGTCACCGCCTCCAGGTCGCCGCCGAAGGACTGCCCCGTGGTCACGCACCCCGCCAGCAGCCCCTCCTCGCGCAGCGCGCCCACCAGCCGCGAGAACGCCGCGGGCAGCGCGCCCCCGTCCAGCATCACGTGGACGATCCGCGCCCCGGGCCGGTGCGCGCGCACCCCCGCCACCACGGCGGGCAGCGCCGAGTGCAGGTCGGCCACCACCACCGGCATGCCCTCCACCCCCTCGGCCGAGCGCAGCAACTCGTGGTGGGGCGAGCCCTGCTCGTCGGCGCCCAGCACGGTCGCCTGCAAGGGCGTGTAGCGGGCCTTGACCAGGTGGCCGGGGCCCCGCGGGTCGGCGGGCAGCCGGTCGGGCACGGCCACCACCAGCGCGTACCCGCCGGTCCCCAGTCCCAGGTCCAGGGCACCGGTGTTGAGCAGTACGGTGTCGCCCACCTCGGGCGAGCCCACCAGGCCGGTGTAGGCCAGCGCGCGGCAGGTCACCTCCCCGCCCGCCCCCGGGGCCGCGCCCCCTCTGTCCCCGGACTCCAGGACCACCGCGCACAGCACGACCCCCGGCCAGGAGGGGAGGATCTGACGGACTTCACCACGGCGCCACCGGATCATGCAAGGCACGGTACCGTCGTTGCTGAACCGGCGCCGGGGCGACGCGCCAGCGCGTCAGCCGCCGCCGGTCCATCCACCACGGGCGAGAAGGGTGCGGACGATGTCGCGCAGGAAGACGGAACGACAGCTGAACCTGGTCATCTGTCTGTTGTCCACGCGCCGCCACCTGACCGCTCAGGAGATCAGGAAGACGGTACACGGCTACGCCGAGGCGGAGACCGAGTCGGCCTTCAAGCGCATGTTCGAGCGCGACAAGCGCGAGCTGCGCGACAGCGGCATCCCCATCCAGGTGGGCACCGGCGACGCCATCAGCGGCGAGGAGGGCTACCGCATCTCCCGCTCCGACTACGAGCTGCCCGAGATCCAGCTCCTGCCCGACGAGGCCCTCGTGCTGGGCCTGGCCGCCCGCGCCTGGCGGCACGCCTCCCTCGGCGAGGCCGCCGCCAACGCCCTGTTCAAGCTGCGCTCGGCCGGGGTCCCCGTCGACAGCGAGGCCGCCCCCGGCCTCACCCCCGCGATGCGCACCGACGAACCCTCCTTCGGCCCCGTCTGGCAGGCCGTGCGCGATCGGCGCCCCGTCTCGTTCGCCTACCGCAAGCCCGGCCAGACCGAGGCCGAGACCCGCGAGGTCGAGCCCTGGGGCATCGTCAACCTGCGCGGCCACTGGTACGTGGTCGGCCACGACCGCCTGCGCGGCGCCCGACGCGTCTTCCGCCTGGGCCGCATCCGCGGTGAGGTGACCATCCTGCGCGGCGGCCCCGACGTCGTCGTCCCCGAGGGAGTCGACCTGCGCTCGGTGGTGGCGGGCCACAGCTCCGAGTCCGAGCGCACCGCCGTCCTGCGGGTGCGCACCGACTCCGCGCACGCCCTGCGCCGCAGCGCCCTGCGCGTGGTCCCCGGCGAGCGCGACAGCTCCGGCGGCGGCTGGGACACCCTCACCCTGCCCTACACCGACACCCCCGACCTGGTGCGGCGCGTGGCCTACTTCGGCTCCAACGCGGTCGTCGTCGAACCCGCCGGGGCCCGTGAGGCCATGGCCGCGCACCTGGCGGCCACGGCCGAGGCCGCCCCCGCCACCGAGGCCCCCGAGAGCCCCGGAGCCGCCGAGGAGTCCGACGCCCCCGCCCGCGGTCCCCGCTCGGCCGACCAGCTGCGCCGCCTGCTCATGCTCGTCCCCTACGCCCTGGGCCGCGACGTGCGCGTGCCCGAGGTGGCCCGCCACTTCGGGCTCAGCGAGAAGCAGGTGGTCTCCGACCTCAGCCTGCTGTGGATGTGCGGCCTGCCCGGCTACACCCCCGGCGACCTCATCGACGTCGACCTCGACGCGGCCAGGGAGACCGGCGAGATCATCATCGCCAACGCCGACACCCTCGCCCAGCCGCTGCGCCTGACCGCCGACGAGGCGGCCAGCCTGGTCGTGGGCCTGTCCCTGCTGGAGGCGCTGCCCGAGACCGGGGGCCTGGAGACCGGCGCCCTCAAGAGGGTGGGCGAGAAGCTGCGCGCCGCCGCGGGGGCCGCCCTGGGCTCGCTGGCCGACTCGGTCCAGGTGCGGCTGGAGGGCGACGCGCAGGTCGCCCAGACCCAGCGCCGCTGCGCCGACGCCCTGGAGGCGGGCCAGCGCCTGCACCTGCGCTACCTGTCGGGCTACCTGGACCAGGTCACCGAACGCGACGTGGACCCCATGGGGCTGGTGGTCCAGGACGGCTACCCCTTCCTGGAGGGCTACTGCCACCTGCGCCGGGACGTGCGGCTGTTCCGCCTGGACCGGGTCCTGGAACTGACCGTGCTGCCCTACGCCGCCGAGGTGCCCGAGGGGGTGGGGCGCCGCGACCTGTCCGGAGGCGTGCTCCAGCGCTCGGAGCGCGACGCCCAGGTCGTCCTGGACCTGGAGCCCGCGGCCCGCTGGGTGACCGAGGACTACGTGTGCGAGTCGGTGGCCGAGCTGCCGGGGGGAGGGGTCCGCGCCACGCTGCGCACCCCCGCCCCGGCCTGGGTGGTGAGGCTGGCGTTGCGTCTGGGACAGCAGGGACGTGTGGTGGCTCCTGTGGCGCTCGCCGAGGAGGCACGGGCCGAGGCCCGCCGCGCGCTGGAGCACTACCAGGCGCCCCAAACCTCCGTGAAATCGGTCGAGACCGCTTCGTCGCCCGAGTGAGGCCCAGACGTTCACCCGGGGTCGGGGGACAGGTCATGTCGGAAGGGATAGGGTTGCAGCGTGATCGTCCTCGCTGTCCTGTTCGGTGCGGTTGCGGCCGGGCTCCTCGCCGCCGGCGTCCTCGCGCTGCGCGCGCGCCGCGCTGCGGGGGCGCTGTCCCGAGCGGTGGCGCGTGCGTCGGACGAGTACCGGGCGAGCAGCGCTGACCTGCGTGAGCGCGTCGGCCGCAGCGGTGCGGGGTCGTGATGGCCCCGCGTCCGAATGCGCGTACCATCGAAGGCGCTTGGTCGCGCCCCACAGAGAGGTAGAACCATGGGACCGTTCAACGGACCGACCATCGCCATTCTGGTGATCCTGGCACTCCTGCTGTTCGGAGCCAAGAAGCTCCCGGACCTGGCCCGCTCCCTGGGGCGCAGCGCGCGCATCCTCAAGGCCGAGAGCAAGGGCCTGATCGACGAGGACAACAACGAGTCCGAGGAGAACGCGGACGCCCGCAAGCAGGCGCACCACCAGCAGACCCCCCAGCAGAACGCGCCCGCGCAGCCCCAGCAGCCGCAGGGCTACCCGCAGCTGCCCCCCGGCCAGCGCATCGTCGACGAGTCCGGTGAGCCCACGAACCGCACCTACGGCAACTAGGTTTTCGGAGGCCGCGGGGCGACGTGTGCGCCCGCCCCGCCCCGCCCCGGAGTCCAGGGCCCCGACGCCGCGCGGCGCGGGGCCGGAGGAGACGACGAGAGAGTGACCGCACGATGAGGGCACGAAGCCGGGCCGCCAACCCCGAGGCCCGGATGCCGCTCATGGACCACCTGCGCGAACTGCGCAACCGCCTGACGAAGGCGGTGATCGCCCTCGCCCTGGGCACGGTGGTCGGCTTCCTGGTCTACGACTGGGTGTGGGCCTTCCTGGTGGAGCCCTACTGCTCCCTGCCCGTGTCCCAGGTGACCGGTCCCGACGACTGCTCCCTCATCGTCACCGGGCCCTTCGACGCCTTCTTCGTCGCCTTCAAGGTCTGGCTCTTCGTCGGCGCGCTCGTCTCCGCGCCGTTCTGGCTGTACCAGCTGTGGGCCTTCGTCGCCCCGGCCCTGCACGGGCGCGAGAAGCGCTACGCCTACATCTTCGCGCCGCTGGCCGCGATCCTGTTCGCCCTGGGCGCGATCCTGGCCTACTTCATCACCTCGTACGCGCTGACGATGCTCTTCGGGTTCCTGCCCGAGGACGCCGACCCCTTCCTCACCATCGGCGAGTACCTCAACTACATGCTCATCATGATGGGCATGTTCGGCCTCGGCTTCGTGCTGCCGCTGCTGGTGGCACTGCTCAACATCCTCGGGATCCTGCCGCACGCGGCCATCGTCAAGTGGCGCCGCGTCATCATCTTCACCGTGTTCGTGATCGCGGCCGTCATCACCCCGGCCGAGCCGATCTCCATGCTCGCCCTGGCCGTCCCGCTCGTCGTCCTCTTCGAGCTGGCCGAGCTGTTCGCCTTCCTCAACGACCGGCGCAGGAAGCGCGCCGACCCCTACGCCGACCTGGACGACGACCAGATCTCCGAGCTCGACGAGACGCCCTCCGACCTGGAGGAGACCCCCTCGCCGCTGGACGGCCCCGACGTGGGCGAGGAGAGCGGAAGGCGCTCCTGAGCCCCTGCGGCACACGCTAGGGTCGGGCGGTGGGACGGACGGCGGCGCCGTCCCGTCGGCCCGGGGACCCCGGCCGACGCCGGTTGCTGGGAAGAGGAAGTGCGATGAGCGAGCGGACCGAGGCCAAGCGGGAGCTCCCGCCCGAGGCCATGGGCAACGAGAAGTGGCACGACACCACCGACGCGGTCTGGATGCGCTCCTCCCTGTCCAAGGAGGAGTCCGAGGCCGTGGTCGAGGTCGCCACCTTCGACGACGGCTTCCGTGCGGTGCGCGACGGCAAGTCCCCCGAGAAGGGCACCCTGTTCTTCACCCCCGCCGAGTGGGAGGCCTTCGTCCTGGGCGCCCGTGACGGCGAGTTCGACATCCCCGAGGAGTACCTCACCGAGGAGGAGCGCCGCATCCAGCGCGGCGAGGTCGACACCGAGGTGGCCTGGGTCCCCTCGCCGCTGAACACCCCCCGGGCGATGGAGGAGTACCGCCGACGCCAGCGCGAGGAGGCGGGCCAGGAGTCCGCCGAGGCCCCGGAGTAGGACCGGTCAGCCTGCGCGCACCGGGCGCCGTCAGCACGGCGGAGCCCGGCGCGCGCGCAGCGGGGCGGGCGCCAGATCGGGAGCCGGGCCCGGCCCCGAAGCGGTTCCCCGCGCGATGGCGCGCCCCGGCCGGTCGCTCCTCCTCCTGTTCCCCCCGGCTACTCCTCCGCCTCCTCCGCCTCCTCGGGCTCGTCCTCGTCGCCCTCCAACGCGTCGCCGATCTCGTCCACGACCTCGGCCGCCACATAGCCCGCCGCGAGGCCGCCCGCGACGCCGAGCGCGGCCCCGCCGACGGCGCCGAGCACGCCGCCCCCCTCCTGCTCCCCCTCGTGCCCGGGGTGGCCGGAGAAGCCGCGGCGCCGGTACAGCGCCTGCCCGATCCACCCGTCCACCACCCGCGTCCAGTCGGCGCTGTCCGCGTCGGTGTGCTCGGCCCGGAACCAGCTGGGGGAGCCGTCCCCCGAGAACCCCTCCGTGCGGCGGTCGAAGGCGAAGCCCACCGCGACGCCCGCCGGGTCGGCGGTGAAGAGGACCTCCACCTCGCCGACCTCGTGCGCGTGCTGCTCGGCGGGGTGGAACACCAGGGTCTGGAGGAACGCGGGCTCCTCCACAGGGCCGGGCGGCGGCCCGCCCTCCACCCGTACCCCCGCGAACACGGCCCCCAGCCGCACCATCGCCTCCAGCACGCGTTCCTGGACCGGCAGCGGGTGGACGTGGACGCGGTCGAGGTCACCCTTGTCGGCCGCCCCGTCGACGACCACCTCGGTGCGCAGCCCCGCGGCGACGCTGGGCAGCGGCGAGCCCCCGGCCTCGGTGATCGGCGCCTGCCAGGGGACCGGATGGCTGAAGGGGATCGACAGGTGCTCCCCGGCGTCCAGACTCACGCCCGCCGCCACGGGGACGCGGGTGCACTCGGCGCCGTCGGAGGCCTCCCCCTCCTCGTCCCCGGTCCGGACGACCAGCACGAGGGCGACCTCGGCGATGTCGGTGCGGCTTCCGCCGCCCGTGAGCTCGACGCTGCCCTCCAACAGGTCTCCGGGACGGGTGTGGGGGTGGGGGAGGACGGTGTCGACGGTGGGCCCGTCGGCACCGAAGACGGCGAGCAGGCGTTTGAGGACCATGGCTTCCTTCCGGGAGGCGTCGTGTGCGCCGCGGCGCGCGGACGGCCGGTGCGCTGGTGTCGCCCGCCCAACGCGGACGCGGTGCGCGCCGGTTCCGCGGAGGCCGGGACCGGTCCCCGCGGGAGGACTTTGGGGGCGTCCGCAAACACGTCCGTGTGCAGCGTGACGGGAACCGTGCGCCGAGCGCCCGCCGCCGGTGCCGGTGGAACCGGTGATCTCCGCAGGTCCGCAGGGGTCCGCGCCGTGGCCGGGCCGGGCGGCTGTGGCCCGGCCGACGGCGTTTGGAGCGGGCCGCAACGCGGCCGTGCCGCCGGGCGGCCGCTGCCACCGGACCCGGCGCGCGGCCCGTCGAACCGCAGCGAGCCGCCGCGCGGCCCCGGTCCCAGGCCGCGCAGCCGACGCCGGAGGGCGGGGCCGTGCGCCCCGGCGGGTACGGCACCGTCCGGATCCGCGCCGCGGGGGGCCGGGCTCCGCCGCGGGCACGGCACCGCGCGGCCCCGCGGGGCCGGGAACTGAGAGCCCCAGAAACCTGGTGGCCGGCTGGTGCGGTGGCGCCGCGGGTGTGGGTAGTGTGGCCCGCGAGGCGCCCCCGCACAGGGCGTTCTCGGGCGGCCCGTGCCGGAAGGGCCGCAGCCACACCGCCGCCGCGCCGTTCCCGCCTTCCGTGGCCAGCGGGACCCGAGCGCACCGGGCGCGAGGGAGTGCGGGCTTTCCCGCATCCCCGCACCCTCGTTCCCGCTAGGACTCCCATGCCTCCACACATCGCCCTCCTGGTCAACCCCCACTCCGGGCGGCGCCGCGCGGCCGTCGCCGCGGTACGCCTCAAGGACGCGCTGCGCGAGGCCGGGGCCCGCGTGCACGTCTACACCGGCCGCTCGGCCGCCGACAGCCGCCGTATGGCCCGCCTGGCCGCCTCCGACCGGCCCGACGCGCTCGTGGCCGTGGGCGGGGACGGGCTCGTCCACCAGGCCCTGCAGGCGGTGGTGGGCACCGAGGTCCCCCTGGCCGTGGTCCCGACCGGGACCGGCAACGACATCGCCCGCGCCTTCGGCCGGCCCCGGAGGTCGGCCCGGAGCGTGGCCGAGGCGGTCCTGCGGGGGCGCACCCGCCCGGCCGACGCCGTGCGCCTGCGCCTGGCCGACGGTACGCAGCGCTACTTCCTCAGCGTCCTGGCCTGCGGTTTCGACGCCCGGGTCAACGAGCGCGTGAACGGCTCCCGCTACCGGATCGGCCGCGCCGGGTACGTGGTGGGGCTCCTGGCCGAACTGCGCTCCTTCCACCCCGTCGACTACGAGGTCGAGGTGGACGGGCGCCGCATCGCCGAGCCCGGGATGCTCGTCGCGGTCGGCAACACCAGCGCCTACGGCGGCGGCATGCGCGTGTGCCCCGACGCCGTCCCCGACGACGGCCTCCTCGACGTGGTCTTCGTGCGCCAGGCCCCGCTCGGCCGTTTCCTGCGCGTGTTCCCCCGCGTCTTCAACGGCAGCCACACCGGCCTCGACGAGGTGGTGGTCGAGCGCGGGCGCACCGTCACCATCCGCGGTGCGGCGGGCGCCGCCTACGCCGACGGCGAACGCGTCGGGGAGCCTCCCCTGGTCTGCGAGGTCGTGCCCAAAGCGGTCGAGATGTTGGAGATGACCTCATAGGCTGGAGGCCATATGAGTAGTCACGCTGAGCGGTACGCCGCCTTCCGTCGGCGCCAGGGGTCCTCCAGCGCCGCCATCGAGGCCTTCCAGGGCCTCTACGGGTTCGAGTTCGACCCGTTCCAGATCCGGGCCTGCAAGGCCCTGGAGAACGGCCACGGTGTGCTGGTGGCCGCGCCGACCGGCTCCGGCAAGACCGTGGTCGGCGAGTTCGCCGTGCACCTGGCCCTGGGCGAGGGCACCAAGTGCTTCTACACCACGCCGATCAAGGCGCTGTCCAACCAGAAGTACAACGACCTCGTCAAGCGCTACGGCGCCGACCAGGTCGGGCTGCTGACCGGTGACAACAGCGTCAACGGCGAGGCTCCCGTGGTCGTCATGACCACCGAGGTGCTGCGCAACATGCTCTACGAGGGCTCGGCCACCCTCGGCGGGCTGGCCTACGTGGTGATGGACGAGGTGCACTACCTCGCCGACCGCTTCCGCGGCGCGGTCTGGGAGGAGGTGATCATCCACCTGCCCGAGTCGGTGCGCATGGTCGCCCTCTCGGCCACCGTCAGCAACGCCGAGGAGTTCGGCGAGTGGCTCCAGCAGGTGCGCGGGGACACCACCGTCATCGTGGACGAGAAGCGGCCCGTGCCGCTGTGGCAGCACGTCATGGTCGGCAACCGCGTCCACGACCTGTTCGTGGACATGGAGGAGGACCCCGCCTCCGGCCCGGAGGGCCGGGACGGGCAGGAGGGATCCTCCGGGCGCGCCAAGAAGCGCAGGCGCGAGCGCCGCCGCCAGGGCTGGCAGCCCCGCGAGATCGAGGTCGGCGGACAGAAGCTGCGGATCAACCCCCGGCTGACCCGGTTCGCCGAGGAGGACTCGCGCGTCACCCAGCTGGCCAACCGGCGCCGCCACCCGCAGACGCGGGCCCGCGGCAACGTGCGGCCCCGCTCCCGGTTCGCGCCGCCGACGCGGCCCACCATCATCGAGGAGCTCGACGACGACGGACTGCTGCCCGCGATCACCTTCATCTTCAGCCGGGCGGGGTGCGACGACGCCGTCCGCCAGTGCCTGGCGGCCGGGCTGGTGCTCACCACCCCGGAGGAGGCCGACGAGATCCGCGAGTACGCCGAGACGCGGTGCGCCGACATCCCGCCCGCCGACCTGGCCGTGCTCGGCTTCGAGCAGTGGCTGCGCGCCCTGGAGGCGGGCATCTCCTCCCACCACGCCGGGATGCTGCCCACCTTCAAGGAGATCGTCGAGCACCTGTTCTCGCGCGGCCTCATCCGCGCGGTGTTCGCCACCGAGACCCTGGCCCTGGGCATCAACATGCCCGCGCGCACGGTGGTCATCGAGAAGCTCGACAAGTGGAACGGCGAGACCCACGCCCAGCTCACCCCGGGCGAGTACACGCAGCTCACCGGGCGTGCGGGGCGGCGCGGCATCGACGTGGAGGGCCACGCGGTGGTCGTGTGGCAGGCCGGGACCGACCCCGAGTCGGTGGCCAGCCTCGCGGGCACCCGCACCTACCCCCTCAACTCCAGTTTCCAGCCCTCCTACAACATGGCGGTGAACCTGGTCGGCCAGGTCGGCCGCCAGCGCAGCCGCAACATGCTGGAGGCGTCCTTCGCCCAGTTCCAGGCCGACCGCGCCGTGGTGGGCCTGGTCAAACAGCTGCGCAAGAGCGAGGAGGCCCTGGAGGGCTACGCGCAGGCGGCCGAGTGCCACCTGGGCGACTTCATGGAGTACGCCGCGCTGCGCCGCGCCCTGAGCGACCGCGAGTCCATGCTCGCCAAGAACCGCTCGGTCCGCCGCCGCGACGAGGCCCTGGAGAGCCTGGAGAGGCTGCGCACCGGCGACATCATCCGCATCCCCTCGGGCCGCTACTCCGGGCACGCGGTCGTGCTCGATCCGGGGCTGCGCCACGACCTGCCCGCCCCGCTGGTGCTCACCGTGGACAAGCAGGTCAAACGGGTCAACGCCAGCGACTTCACCGTGCCGGTGCACCCCTCGGGGCGCATCCGCGTGCCCAAGTCGTTCTCGGCCAAGTCACCGCGCTCGCGCCAGGACCTGGCCTCCACCCTGCGCAACAAGCTCAAGGAGGGCGGGACCGACCCCGTCTACGAGCGGGGCTCGCGCGAGGCGGGGGAGGACTCCGAGGTGTTGCGCCTGCGCGGGGAGATGCGCCGGCACCCCTGCCACGGCTGCGCCGACCGCGAGGACCACGCCCGCTGGGCCGAGCGGTACTTCCGCCTGCGCAGGGAGGCCGACAGCCTGCGCCGCCGGGTCGAGGGGCGCTCGCACGTCATCTCCCGCACCTTCGACCGGGTGTGCGGGGTCCTGGAGGACCTGGGGTACCTGGAGGACGACAGCGTCTCCGACGACGGGGCGCGGCTGGCCAAGGTCTACTCCGAGCTGGACCTGCTGGTGGCCGAGTGCCTGCGCCGCGGCCTGTGGAAGGGGCTGACCCCGGTCGAGCTGGCCGCCTGCGCCGCCTCGCTGGTCTACGAGGCGCGCCGGGGCGACGACGCCTACCCGCGCCTGCCCGGCGGGCGGATCGAGGAGACGCTCGCGGAGATGGTGCGCCTGTGGGGCGAGCTCAGCGAGGTCGAGACCCGGCACCGGGTGTCGTTCCTGCGCCAGCCCGACCTGGGCTTCGTGTGGACGGCGCACCGCTGGGCGGGCGGCGACCGGCTGGACGCCATCCTGCGCCAGGCCGACATGCCCGCGGGGGACTTCGTGCGCACCGCCAAGATGCTGGTGGACATGCTCGGCCAGATCGCCGGGGCCAGCGGCGACGCCGAGGTGCGCTCCACCGCGCGCAAGGCCGGCGACCTGGTGCGGCGCGGAGTGGTGGCCTACTCCTCGTTCACCTAGGGCAGGTCCGCTCCGAGGTCCCCGGCTGCACCGCCGGGGACCTCGGGGCTCTCGCGCTCCGGTGCCCGGACAGGGGCCGGGGCGGAGGCCCCGGAGAACACCGTCAACGCGGGTCCGGCGGGGGGATCTCCCCGGAGCCGCGCACGACGAGCGAGGTGGGCACCCGCTCCTCGCGGGGCGGGCCGTCGTCGCCCGCGATGCGCGCGAAGAGCCGCCGCACCGCCAGGGCGCCGATCCGCATCACGTCCTGGGCGACCACGGTCACCCGCGGGGTGAGCAGGTCGGCCACGGGGAAGTCGTCGAAGCCCACCACCGCGACGCGCTCGTGCAGGCCGCGCTCCTGGAGGGCCCGGATGGCGCCGATGGTCACCAGGTTCTGGGCGGTGAACAGCGCCGTGGGCGGGTGCGCGGAGTCCAGCAGCGCGCCGACCGCCCGCGCCGCGCCGCCGGGGTCGGACAGGCCGCACAGCACGCGGCCGGGGCGCTCGGGCAGGCCCCGCTCGGCCAGGGCCGCCCGGTAGCCGGCCAGGCGCTCGCCCACGGTGCTGATGCCGCGCTCGTCGCCGAGGAAGGCGATCTCGGTGTGCCCGTGGTCGGCCAGGTGCAGCACCGCCTCGCGGGCGCCCTCGGCGTTGGCGGCCATGACCGCGTCCGCGGCCAGGCCGCGCGGCGGGCGGTCGGCGAACACCACCGGGGTGCCGGTGCGGATCTCGCGGTGCAGGTAGCCGTGGTCGGGAGCGGCCGGGACCAGCAGGATCCCGTCCACCCGGTGCAGGGTGGCCGCCCGCACCAGCTCCAGTTCGCGGCGGGGGTCCCCGTCCAGGCTCCCGGCGAAGACCAGGGTGCCGTGCTCGCGGGCCACGTTCTCCACCGCCCGGCTCAGCGTGGCGGAGAAGGGGTTGGCCACGTCCTCCAGCAGCAGGGCGATCTGGCGGGTGGCCCCGTCGGTGCGGCGCAGGCTGGAGGCGGCCAGGTTCGGCCGGAAGTCCAGCTGCGCGACGGCCCGCATGACGCGGTCGCGCAGCTCCTCGGAGACGGTGGAGACGTCGTTGACCACGCGGGAGACCGTCTTGACGCTCACCCCCGACAGGGCCGCGACGTCGCGCATGGTGGCCCGGCGCGCCGCGTCCTGCGCGGCCCGCCGGTCGCCGCCGTGGTTCGCCGACAACTAACGACCCCCTCGTTCCGACACCGTCCGCGCCGTCCCCGGCACGAGGGCGGAGCGGCGCCGCGGGGCACCGCCCGGGGGCTCGGGGAGATCCGGGTACGCGCGGTCTCATTGTGCCCCACCGGTCCCGGCCGGTGAGCGGGGAACGGCGGTCCGGGCCCTCGGTCGCGGCGGGGCGGGGCGGGGCGGCGGACGCCACGCACGGAACACCCCGGTCGCGGGCGCTGTTGGACGCGAGAGGGACCCCGGTGGCCGGAGCGGCACACGAAAGGGGCCATCATGGACAGACACGGGACCCTTGGGCCTGTAGTTCGCAAGACACCTGAAACGAGGCTTGAGCAGTGCTGCGCACCCTCATCAACGGCAAGATCCACCGCGCCACGGTCACGCAGGCCGACCTGCACTACGTCGGGTCGGTCACGATCGACGCCGACCTGATGGACGCCGCCGACATCGTCGACGGCGAGCAGGTCCACATCGTCGACATCGACAACGGCGCCCGGCTGGTCACCTACGCGATCACCGGCGAACGCGGTACGGGCGTCATCGGCATCAACGGCGCCGCCGCCCGGCTGGTCAGCCCGGGCGACCTGGTCATCATCATCTCCTACGCCCAGCTGACCGAGGCCGAGCGGGCCGAGCACGTCCAGCACATCGTGCACGTGGACCGCGACAACAGGATCATCTCCCTGGGCGAGGACCCGGCCGAGCCGGTGCCGGGGAGCACGCTGGTCTCCGGCCGCTGAGCTCCGGTCGCCGAACTCCCCGAGGTGCCCGCGCCGACGCCCCCGCGTCGGCGCGGGCACCGTTCTCGTACCGGGGGCGGGTGTCCTCGCAGGCGGGACGCGCTCCCGCGGAGCCGGGGCACCGCCCCACGCGGCCGAAACCTGCGGAGCGGGAGACCGAATCCCGCGTTCGGCAAGGGCCGCACGTCACCGGTGGCGTGGCCGGTTCCGGCCTGATCGCCCGCCTCCGCGCCGGGTATGTCCATGATCGGCATGGACGAGACAGGGGAGCAGGAGCAGCGCCGGATCGCCGAGCACATCGAGTGGCAGAAGCAAGGTGCGTGGGTCGTCCTGTGGGGTCCCTACACCCGCTGTTTCTGGGCTTTCGCGTGTTGGCCGGTGGTTCCCGCGGGCGGCGTCGTCATCAGCGCGCACGACCCGCACACCCTGTACTCGGAGATGCGCTACGTCGAACGCGAGCACGACTTCCTGCGGTGGCGCTACGGACGCGGCTGAGCGGTGTCCGTAAGGGTGGGCACTCCGACATAGCGGGCATAACACGCTCCTGACTAGGATTCGTCTGTTGGTAGGACGAAACACCGAGGACGGACGCGTGTCGACACACCCCGCTCAACCAGGGAGCGCCCCCACCGAGCCGGAACGGGCCCGGCTCCAGCGCCGCACCGTCCTGGTCCTCATGCTCGCCCAGGTGGTCGGGGGCCTGGGCATGGGCGCGATGATCGCCGTGGGAGCGCTCATCGCCCTCGAACTCACCGGCTCCGACACCTGGTCCGGTATGGCCACCACCATGATCACCCTGGGCGCCGCCGTGTTCGCCCTGCCCCTGGCCTCGCTGGCCGCGCGGCGGGGCCGCCGTCCCGGCCTCGCGCTGGGCTGGGTGTTCGGCGCGCTCGGCGGCACCGTCGTCATGGCCGCCACGGTGCTGGAGGCGTTCGCGCTGTTCCTCGTCGGCATGCTCCTGGTCGGAGCCGGGACCGCCACCAACCTCCAGGCGCGCCACGCCGCCGCGGACCTGGCCTCCGAGCGCAGCCGCGGCCGCGACCTGTCCGTCGTGGTCTGGGCGACCACCGTCGGCTCGGTGGTGGGCCCCAACCTCACCGGCCCCGGCGCGCGCGTGGCCGCCCTGTTCGGCCTGCCCGACCTGCTGGGCCCGGTGCTGTTCACCACCGCCGGGTTCGTCCTGGGCGGAGTGCTGATCTTCGCCCTGCTGCGC
This sequence comes from Glycomyces fuscus, assembly GCA_002529455.1. GTDB lineage: Bacteria > Actinomycetota > Actinomycetes > Streptosporangiales > Streptosporangiaceae > Nocardiopsis > Nocardiopsis fusca. Next base: position 20,823 of record NYMS01000027.1, on the reverse strand, counting down.
CCGGACCCGCTGCGCGCGGCCACCGCCGCCCGTTCCTCCGGCGGCGCCCCCGCCGGCGCCCGGCTGTCCGTGGTCGGGGCGCTCCGGGTGATCGCGGCCAGCCCGGGGGCGCTGCTCGCGGTGGTCGGCATCGTGGCCAGCCACACGGTCATGGTCGCGGTCATGACCATGACCCCGGTGCACATGTCCCACCACGGCGCGGCGCTGACCGTGATCGGCCTGACCATCTCCCTGCACATCGCCGGTATGTACGCCCTGTCGCCGGTGGTGGGGTGGCTCACCGACCGGTACGGCCGGGTGCCCGTGCTGCTGGCCGGACAGGCCGTCCTGATCGCCGCCGCGCTGGTGGCGGGCACGGCCGGGCACGACGAGGTCAGGGTGACGGTCGGGCTGGTGCTGCTGGGACTGGGGTGGTCGTTCGGCCTGGTGTCCGGGACGGCGCTGCTGGCCGAGTCCCTGGCGGCCGAGGTGCGCCCCCGCGCGCAGGGCGTCAGCGACCTGGTGATGAACCTGGGCGGCGCGGCGGCGGGCGCCCTGTCGGGTGTGGTGCTGGCCCAGACGGGCTTCGGCGGGCTCAACCTGTTCGCGGCCGTGTTCACCGTGCCGGTGTTCGTGCTCGCCGTGCGCGCGCGACTGGCCGGGGAGGGCCGCCGGCGGGAGCGGGCCGCGGGAGTGCGCTGAGCGGTCCGCCGCCGGGCCCGGGAGCCCGGGGGAGTACGCGACCGAGCCGCCCGGCCAGGGGGCGCGGTGACCACACCTGCCCCCTTTGCCCGGACCTTTACGGGAAACGCCCCGGAATCTCCACGCGAACGCCCGCCACCGCGGTTACCGTGCGGGCGTGAGGCGTCCACCGGTGGTGTCCGGCTGGGCGGACCGCGCTGACATGAGGGGTGTTCTCAGTGTCCGATCGGGAGCCCGAGGGCGTGCCGCAGGAGCAGCCGGGACAGCACCCGGACCCGGTGAACCACCATCCGCCGGAGGAGTGGCGCCCCGGCGACCCCGGCGACCCGATGGAGGGCGGGCCGCAGCCGCCCGGGGAACCGCCGCACCGCTTCCCCCGCCGGGACCCGCACGCGCCGCCGTCCTCCGGGGCGGGGCAGCCCCCGCACGGCCGCCACGGAGGCGCTCCCTCCACGGGGGCCCACGCCTACCAGCGGCCCCCGGAAGGAGGCCCGCCACCGGGCGGGCACCCGACGGGTGCGCCCCCCGAACCGGTGACCGGTGAGCTCTCCGAGGGTCCCAGCGGCCCCGGCCAGGCCGGGTACGAGCACGAGGGATACGCCCCCGGGTACGGAGAGTCGGACTGGCCCGGGACGGGCGCGGGCGACCAGCCTCCCGGAGGGCCGCCGGAGAACCTCAGCTCCGGCCAGGGGCCGGGCTACGCCGCGGCGGGCGGATACCCCTCCGGCCAGGGGCCGGGGTACGCGCCGGGGCAGACCGGCGGTTACGGACAGGCCCACGGTTACGGGCCGGGGCCCGGCGGGGGCCAGGGCTACCCGCCCCAGGGCGGCTACGGGCCGCCGGAGACCAAGCCCACCCCGTGGGGCAAGATCCTCGGGATCGGCTGCGGGGTGCTCCTGCTCCTGATGTTCGTCGTGGCCGGGTGTACGACCGTCGCCCTGCTCACGGCGGCCAGCAGGCAGGTCCCGGCGGAGGAGTCCGAGCCCCGGGAGGAGGGCGCGGAGGCGGCCGGCCCCCGGGTCGAGGTCACCGCCTCCCCCGCCGACTTCGATCCCGGACCGCTCTACACCGAGGGCGAGTACACGAGCGTGGACGTCTCGGTGACCAACACCGGCCAGGAGGAGATCGAGGTCAACCCGCTCTACTTCCGGGTCGTGGACACCGGGGGCGACGAGCACAGCACCTCCGAGGCCGTCGGCATGGACGCCGACGAGATCGGTGCGCGCACGCTCACCCCCGGACAGAGCGTCTCGGGGGTGATCACGGTGGAGGGGCGGGTCGAACCCGAGACCGTGGTCTTCTCGCCCTTCTTCGGCGAACCGGTGGAGGTCCCGGTCAGCTGACCGGGACCGCGGGGAGGCCCGGGGAGCGGTTCAGGGGGCCAGCGCCGGGTCGCGCAGCCACTCCGACAGGTCCTGCCGGCGCTCGCCGTCGCACTTGAGGGGGCACGTGGTGCAGTACCCGTGCTCCGGGTCGCCCTTGTAGTCGAAGCAGCAGGTGCCCCGGACCGCCCAGGTCCCGCGGGGGTGGCCGGGCGCGAAGGGGAACAGGCGCGGACGCCTGCGGGTCACCGCGCCCGCCCCGACCACCGCGTCGCCCAGGCGGGTGGCCAGCTCCCAGGCCTGCTCGGGGTCGCGGCCCAGGTAGCGGGCCGGGTTGAGCATGTAGAAGTGCAGGGTGTCGAGCACCCAGCCCCACAGGGTGCGCCTGCCCGAGCGCGTGTGCTCGTGCAGGGCGCCGATGATCGGCTCGAACGTGGCGAACAGGGCCTCGGCGGCCATCCGCAGCTGGGCGTCCTCGTCCTCGGCGACCACGGTGCCGGGGTGGCCGGCGGCCGGGTCGTCCGGCAGGACCGCCACCCGGGTGCCGACCGAGGCGGGCGTGCCGAAGCGCGCCAGACCGGAGTCCCAGGGCAGGTAGAGGGTGTCCGGGCTCAGCAGCGGGGCGCGCCCGGTCAGGTAGAGCGACGCCGAGACCAGGAAGATGGGCTCGCGCAGGGTCACCCGCAGGAAGTTGGTGGCGGCCGGGAGGCGGTGGTCGGGGCCGTGCTCGCTCCGGAGCCGGTCGTACAGGACCGGCAGCCAGCCGTCCGCGGCCATGGCGCCCGCCCGGTGCCAGTGCACGCGGCCCTGGGGAACGGAGGCGAGTTCCTCGAAGGAGAGCAGCTCCGGCAGGGGAGCGAACTTCAGCGGCGCACAGGCGTCGCGGAGCGCGTCGAGCGGATCTGGAGTCACCGCGTAACCTGTCCCTTCGTCGCCCGATGCCGTCATGTCCAGGGGTCGTGTGGCCGCAGTGACCTTGGGGGGACGAGTACATCTGCGCCTCTTAAGTGAGGCTACCCTAACGAGCACGCGTGCCGCAATGACCACCCGGTCACCCCCTACCCGCACCGCGGGCGGAAGGTACAGATCCGGACGGGTTCCTCCGGGGCGAGGCGGGGTGGTGTACGCCACCGGCGCCGTGGGGGCGCGTACGGAACCGGGCACGCGCCGCGGGCACGCGGAGGGGCCCTCCCCGCGGTCGCGCCGTGGGAAGGGCCCCTCGGGGGTTCAGGCCGCGGCGGCGACCCGCGGACGCCGTCCGCGCGGGCGGCGGTACTTGAGCCACCACTCCACGAACAGCAGGGGCAGGACCCAGGAGAGGAAGCCGCTGGCCGGAGCGATGGCCGTGCCCAGGGCGTGGAGGTCCCCGCCGTGGACGCTCTCCAGGCGGGGCAGCTCCGCCAGCATCAGCACGGGGATGATCACCCGGTTGAAGGCGATGCCGTAGACGAGGGCGAAGCTGCGCAGCATCCACTCGCGGTGCAGGGCGAAGCGGCGCCGACGCGCCATCCGGTAGCCGATGACGGTGAAGGACAGCCACAGGACCGCCCAGACGACACTGCTGACCTGCGTGCTGGTGCCGGAACCGCTGAACGGGGCGATGAGCAGGGCCGGGACGCCCACGAGCGGGATTCCGGCCAGGACGTAGACGCGTCCGCTCCAGCGGTGGACGGCCGGGTGGCGGGAACGCAGCCACGGCCACACCTGGAGGATCACCAGCAGGGTCAGCAGTGCACCGCCGAAGATGTGGGTGACCAGCAGCGGGTAGTACCAGGCGAGGCCCTCCGGGACGGGCAGGCGGGCCTCGGCGGGGTCCAGGCCGAGGTAGGGCGGGAGGGCGTAGAGCAGGAAGGTCACGCTGAACAGGGCCAGGGGCAGGATCCAGGGACGCTGCCACCAGCGGGGGGAGGGGTGCTGGACGGGCCGTTCCGCAGGGGCGGCGGCGGTCGCGGTCATCTCGGTCGTTTCCTCTGGAAGGGACGGGTACGGGAACGGGGCGGTGGGACGGGGCGGGGCCCGCGGTGCGGGGTCAGCGGCTGAGCCGCCGGAAGCGGCGTACGGCCAGCGGGGTGACCAGGAGCATGACGGCCGCCGGCAGGGCCACGGCCACGAGCAGCGCGTTCTCCGCGGGCCAGGCGTCCGAGGGCAGGGACGGGTTGCCGAACAGGTCGCGGGTGGCGGTGACCACCGCCGACAGCGGGTTCCACTCGGCGACGGGGGCCAGCCAGGAGGGCATGGCCCCGGATGGCACGAAGCTCGTCGAGAGCATGCTGAGCGGGAACGTCAGCGGGTAGACGACCATGCTCACGGAGTCGGCCGTGGGCAATAGCAGGCCCATCAGCACCCCGAGCCACACCAGGGCCAGCCGGAAGAGCAGCAGCACTCCGACGGCGGCCAGGGCTCCGAAGAAGCCCTCCTCGGCGCGCCAGTCCATCGCCGACCCGACCAGGAGCAGCAGGGCCACCTCCAGGAAGGCGCGCGCCATGTCCGACAGGACGCGGGCGCCGAGCAGGGCCGCCGGGGACATGGGCATGGACCGGAAGCGGCTCATCACGTCGCGGGCGGTGTCGCGGGCGACTCCGGAGGCGGTGCCGCCGACGCCGTAGAGCATGACCATCGCCAGCATCGCCGGGACCAGGAACTCGCGGTAGTTCTCCGTGCCCGGGGGCGCCATCACGTCGCCGAACACGTAGCCGAACAGGAGTACCACCATCACCGGCATGGTGATCGCGATGACCGGTTCGAAGGGGTCGCGGACCATGTGCCGGAAGTTGCGGCGGGTCAGCACGAGGGTGTCGGCGCCGGTCCTGCGCAGGCGTCGGGCCCGGGTGGGCCGGCGGGGCGGCGGGCTCCCGTCGACCGGCGGGCGCGGACCGGCCGCGGAGGCGGCTGCGGTGGCGGTCACCGGGACACCTCCCGCGGGGCGAGGTGGGAGCCCTCGCGGCCGGCGGCGGTCGATCCGGTCAGGCCGAGGAAGACCTCGTCCAGGCTCGGGCGGCGGACGCCGATGTCCTCCACCCGCAGGCCGGAGCCGTCCAGGGCGCGCACGGCCCGGGTCAGCGCGTCCATGCGGTCCTCGGCCGGAACGCTGACGCGCTGCTCGTCGCGGTGCACGCTGGCCCGGGCGGACACGGCCGTGCCGAGGAGCCGCGCGGTGGCGTCCAGGTCGGCGGGATCGCGTACGACCACGTCGAGGCGGTCGCCGCCCACCCGGGTCTTGAGGGAGTCCGGGGTGCCCTCGGCGATGACGCGGCCGTGGTCGATGACGGCGACGGCGTCGGCGAGCTGGTCGGCCTCCTCCAGGTACTGCGTGGTGAGCAGCACGGTCGTCCCGGAGGCGGTCAGGGCGCGTACCGACTCCCAGACCTGGAGGCGGTTGCGGGGGTCCAGACCGGTGGTGGGCTCGTCCAGGAACAGGACGCCGGGTCCCTGGATGAGGCTGACGGCCAGGTCCAGGCGGCGGCGCATCCCGCCGGAGTAGCCGTCGGCGCGGCGGTCGGCGGCCTCGACGAGGTCGAAGCGCTCCAGCAGGGCACGGGCGCGCTCGTCGGCGCCGCGGGGGCCGAGGCCGTACAGGCGGCCGAACATGACGAGGTTCTCGCGGCCGGTGAGGAGTTCGTCGACCGAGGCGTACTGGCCGGTCAGTCCGATCTCGGCGCGCACGCGGTCGGCCTGGGTGAGCACGTCGTACCCGGCGACGCGGGCGTGTCCGGCGTCGGGACGCAGCAGGGTGGCCAGGACGCGGACGGCGGTGGTCTTGCCCGCGCCGTTGGGGCCGAGCAGGCCGAAGACGGTCCCGGCCCGGACGGTCAGGTCGAGGCCGTCCAGGGTGCGGGTGGTGCCGTAGCTCTTGCGCAACCCCTCGGCGCTGATGGCCGGGGTCGTGTGGGGCATGTCAGTGTGCTCCATAAACTGTTTATGCCGTACATTCATTTGTGTAAGTAATACACAGATCTAGGATGGTGTCAACGACGCAGTCGACGACGGGTGGGGTATGACGGCCGAGCAGCAGGGGACGAACCGGATGGAGCGGGAGGTCGAGCTCCTGTGGGGGCTGCGCCAGCCCGAACCCAGGAGGGGGCCCAAGCCCAGGCTCAGCCGGGAGGCGGTGCTGGCGGCGGCGGTCGCCCTCGCCGACGAGGAGGGCCTGGAGGCCGTCTCCATGCAGCGGGTGGCCAAGGAGCTGGGCTACACCACGATGTCGCTGTACCGGTACGTGGACAGCAAGGAGGACCTGCTCGTCCTCATGAGCGACGCGGCCATGGAGGGGGATCCGCCCGAGCCGCGCGAGGACGGGGACTGGCGGGCCGGTGTGGAGGAGTGGGTCCGAGGGGTGGCGGCCATGTACCGCCGCCACCCGTGGGGGGTCTACCTCGCCCTGAACGGGCCGCCCAGCGGTCCCAACGGGCTGCGCTGGATGGAGTCGGGACTGCGCGAGATCTCCCGGTCCGGCCTGGACATCGGCTGGTCGCTCCAGATGCTGACGATGCTGTCCGCCAGCCTGCGCGAGACGATCCGCATCGAGCTGGACATGAGCCGCGCGGCCCGGGCCGCGGGTGGCACGATGGCCGACACCGGGCTCGACTACGGCAGGGGGCTGCGCAGGGTCGTCACCGAGGAGGGGTTCCCCACCATCGCCCGGCTGCTCCGGGAGGGGGTCCTCGACGCGCCCCCGGACGGCGCGCGGGAGGGGACGGCCGGGCCCGCGGAGGACCTGGGCTTCTCGGTCCGCCGCGTCCTGGACGGCATCGAGGTGTACGTGGAGCGCCAGCGCGCCGCCGGGGAAGCGGAAGCGGGGGAGTAGCGGGCCCGGTTACCGGGAGGTCCCGTCCCGGCGGGACCGGTCCCCGCGAGGCCCGGTGCCGTCTGACCGGGTGGCCCGCCCGGTCGCCGGGACCGGGCGGCGCCGCGGGTACGCGGGCGGTACGAGGAGGGCGGGGCCCGGGACCCCTGTCCTACGGCGGGCGCGCCGGGGCAGGGCGTGCCGGGCCCTCCGCGCGCCCGTGGACGGCTACCGCACCACCACCAGGTGGTGCCGCGACAGCACGGACACGACCTCCGCCGTCCGCTCGACCTCCGTGCCCGCGCGCTCGGCCAGTTCGGCCACGGTCAGCTCCCTGTGCTCGGCGAGCGCCTCCAGGACCGGCCCGACCGCGGCCGGGAACCGGTACCGGCGCCCGCCCACCGTCACGGCCACCCTCTCGCCGTCACGCGACAGCGGCGGCGGCAGGATCGGCACGAACTCCACCCGCGCGTGCGCGGGCGGCGCCCCCTCCTCCACCGGCCACGGCAGCGAGAACGAGGTCCGGCGCGGGAAGCGCGCGTCCCGCTCGGCCAGGAAGCCGTCCAGGTCCAGCTCCTCGGCCAGCTCCACCATCCGGGCCACCAGCTCGCCCTGGTGCTTGCGCCGCACGTCGGGGTCGGCGAAGCGCGGCAGGTCCCTGCGGAACACCTCCTCCCCGAACAGCCGGCGCACCAGCGCGTCCGCCCACTCCACCCCGGTCGCCCGGGTGAAGCCGAAGGTCAGGTGCATGCTCACCCCGCCGGTCCCGGTCACCGTGTGCCACCAGCCGCGCGGCACGTGGATGACCTGGCCCGGCCGCAGCACGCCCTCCCACACCAGGTGCAGCTCGCCGTCGGCGTCGCGCGGGGGCGTGTGGGCGTGGTCCACGTCGTTCTTCATCGGGTACGGGCGCGACCCCGGGCCGTGCACCTGCCAGTGCTTGGTCCCCTCCACCTGCACGATCACCGTGTCGTGGTCGTCCCAGTGGGTGTCGAAGCCGCGCGAGCCGCCCCAGATCAGGTACAGGTTGGCCTGCGCGCGCTCGCGCACCAGCCGCATGAGGTCGTCGGCCGCCGCGCCCACCGGCGGGTGCATCCGGTCCACGCTGTCCAGGACCAGGCTCGCCCCCTCCCGCAGCTCCCGGTACAGCGCCTCCGGCCGCACCACGCGCCGCGCGGTCCGCGAGGAGGTGGCCTCCTCGGTGTAGCGGTCGGCCGGGACCGGTGCCCCGTCCCGGTGCAGGCGCAGCCTCGGCGGCTCGGGGGAGCACACGGCCAGCAGGTCGTTGAGGTCGTCGAAGGTCAGCAGCGAACGCACCGCGTCCGCGCCCAGGTCGGCGAAGACGAAATCCTCGGACAGGTGCGCGGTGAGCGCGTCCCTTCCCACGGCGTCGCTCAGGGTCCGGGTGAACAGGTGGCCTGGATCGGTCATGAGGGGGGGCGTCCTCTCCGTGCACGGGGCGGGGCCCCGCCCGGCCCGGGGGGACCGGGCCGGGCGGGACGCGGTCAGATGAAGTCGGAACTGGAGTCGGTGCCGTCGCTGTCGCCACCCGCGGTGATGTCGCGGGAGGTCACCTCGGCCAGGTCCTCGGTCTCGACCTCGATCGGGTCCATACGCACCACACCTCGCTTTCTGTGTGCCGTTTCTCTTGCCAGGACCGCCCCCGCGCCCTCAGCGCGGCGACAGTCCCGTCCGGTGGGCCGCGAACGCGTGCGCGTCGGCGGCCAGTCCCACCGCCCGGCTGACCGCGCGCGGGCCGTGGCCCACGTCGCGCTCGTACCGGAGCAGGACGGGCGGGCACCCCTCCTCCCGCGCCGCCGCCAGCAGCGCCGCGCACATCTTGCGCGGATGGGCGGCGTCGGTGCGGGTGTCACCGTGGAAGCCCGTGAGCAGGACGCTGGGGAAGCGCGGCCCGGGTTCGCTCCCGGCGCCCTCCAGGGCCCGGTGGTAGGGGGAGTAGGACATCAGGGCGGCGAAGTCGTCGGGGTCGGCGGCGGTGCCGAACTCGCGGGTCCACATCCGGCCCAGGCCCATCCGCTCGAAGCGGGCCATGTCCGCGAGCGGCGCGGAGGCGATCACCGCCCCGCACAGGTCGGGGCGCGCGGTCGCGGCGGCCAGGACGAGCAGTCCGCCCGCCGAGCCGCCCGACAGGCACAGCTGGTCGCGGGTGCACATCCCCGACCCGACCAGGGCGTCCGCGGCGGCCACCAGGTCCTCCACGGCGCGCGGCTTGCGCCGGCCCGAGCCGGCCAGGTGCCAGTCGCGGCCCGCGTCCCCGCCGCCGCGCACGTGGGCGACGGCGTACCGGCCGCCCGAGAGCAGCCAGGCCAGCACGGTCGCGCTGAACCCGAACTGGCGCGGGCGCCCGAAGCCGCCGTAGGCGTGCAGGAGGGTCGGCTCCGGGATCAGTCCCGTGCCGGGTGCGGTACGGCCCCGGCCCGAGGCGGTGAACACGGTCACCGGGACCCGTGTGCCGTCCGCGGAGCGGCACCACACCACCGAGCGCTCCACGGCCGGGGAGGGCGGGGCCTCGGCGGCACCGGGCGGCCAGGGGCGCGGGACGCGTTCCCCCGGGGCCAGGCGCAGGATCCGCTGCTGGGCGGCCACGTCCGCGTATCCCAGGTACACCGACCCGTCGGGCGCCGTCTCCGGGGTGGAGACCATGCCCTCCCCGGGCAGGTCCACCGTGTACAGGAGCCCGCCCGTGCGGGTGTCGTGGACGGCCGCGGCGCTGATCCCCAGGCGGGTGCGCGCGACGAACAGGGCGGTGCCGCCCTCCGGTCCGGCGGGGCAGGGCGCGAAGGCGTCCAGGGTCGCCCCGTCCTGCTCGGGCACCACCTCGCGCCAGTGCCCCACCCCCGGCTCCTCCGGGGAGACCGCGCAGATCCGCCGCCAGGGCGCGCCCAGGGTGGTGCGCAGGTACAGCAGCCCGTCCGGGCCCAGCCGGGCCTCGGTCTCGGCCTCCTCGCCCACCTGGACCGCCCGCAGCAGGGGGCGCTGGGGGGCGTCGGCCGGACCGGCCAGGTCGGCCAGCCACAGGTCGGTGCGGTGCCCCGTGCCGTGGCTCTCGGTCACCAGCAGCCACCTGTCGCCCAGGACGCGTACCCCGGGCACGGTGCCGGGCGCCGTGCAGGCGTGGACGAGTGTCTCGGCGCCGTCGGAGACACGGCGCAGCCACACACCGCGCACGCCCCTGGCGCCGTCGCGGCGCACGTAGTAGAAGGCGGGGGCGCCCCGCGGCACCCAGGCCACGTGGGAGTAGCGCACCCCCGGCACGGCGGGGCCGACCGGCTCCCCGGTCCCGGCGCCCACCACGCGCAGGGAGCCGCGCTCCACGCCCCCCGACGAGGTCTGCACGGCGACCAGGCCCCCGTCGGGGCTGGGCTCCCAGGCGTCCAGGGTGGTGTGCCCGTCGGGGTCCTCGGCGGCGGGGTCGTAGACGGTGCGCGGCGGTCCGTCCCCGGTCAGGACCACCAGGCGGGGGTGCTCGCTCCCTGCCGGGCGCACGGTGGCGAACACCGCGCCGGGCCGGTGTACCGGAGGGCTCCACAGGTCGGTGTCCACCAGGGAGCGGATGAGCCCGGCCAGGCGGTCGCGCAGGGGCCAGGTGCGCGCCTGCTCCGCGTACTCGCGGTCCCGCTCCTCCAGCCAGCGCAGTGTCTCGGGGGAGTCGGCGGACTCCAGCCACCGGTAGGGGTCGGGCACGGGCCGACCGTGCAGGACGTCGACGGCGGGCGCGGGCTCGGGCGCGGGCTCGGTGGCGAGGACGGCTCCGGGGGCTCGGTTGGGCACCACACAATCGTTGGGGCGCGCTCAGGCGGGGGTCAAGGAACAGATGCCTTGCCCAGGGGTGCGTGACTGTGTCTTCGGGGCAAGGTTTGCCGTGATGCCGCCCGGGAAGCGCGTCGGGCCCGCGGGTGCGCGCACGGGTGCGCCCCGCCGGGCCCTCCGGAGGAGGGGAGGAGCCGGCGGGGCGCTGGGGGAGGGACTCAGCCGTTGTTGGGGTGGCCGATGGCCAGGCCGCTCTCCGGGTCGAAGAAGTGCAGCTGGCTCACGTCCACCGACAGGCTGATCGGCTGGCCCGGGCGCACGTTGCTGCGGGGGCTGACCCGCGCGGTGAACAGCGAGGTGTTGCCGCCCAGCGGCAGGGCGTCGTCCTCGCCCTCCTCGCCCGCGGCGTCCTTGGCCAGGGCGGTGGCGTCCTCGTGGCGCACCGGCGGGGCGTCCACGGTGAAGATCACGTTGATCTCCGTGCCCAGCTCCTCGGTCACGCTCGCCTTGACCTGGATCTGCGGGTCGCCGTTGTTGTCCAGGTCGGCGTCGTTGAAGTCCGAGGGGCGGATACCCAGGATGAGGCTGCGGCCCAGGTAGTCGCGCAGGCCCTCGCGCTCCTGCAGGACGCTCGCCGAGACCGGCAGCTTGTGCTCGGCGAAGGTGAGCACCGCGCCGTCGCCCTCGGCGGCCAGCTCGGCGTCGACGAAGTTCATCGCCGGGGAGCCGATGAACCCGGCCACGAACAGGTTGTTGGGGGCGTCGAACAGGCGCTTGGGGGTGTCCACCTGCTGGAGGCGCCCGTCGCGCATCACCGCGACCCGGTCGCCGAGGGTCATGGCCTCGATCTGGTCGTGGGTGACGTAGATGGTGGTGACGCCCAGGCGCTCGTGGAGCTGGTTGAGGGAGGCGCGCATCTGCACGCGCAGCTTGGCGTCCAGGTTGGACAGCGGCTCGTCCATGAGGAACGCGCGCGGCTCGCGCACGATCGCGCGGCCCATGGCCACACGCTGGCGCTGACCGCCGGAGAGGGCGCCCGGCTTGCGCTTGAGGTAGGTCTCCAGGCCCAGCATCTCGGCCGCCTCCTTCACGCGGCGCGCGATCTCGGGCTTGGCCACCTTGCGCAGCTTCAGGCCGAAGGCCAGGTTCTGCTCGACGGTCATGTGGGGGTAGAGCGCGTAGTTCTGGAAGACCATCGCGATGTCGCGGTCCTTGGGCGGGCGGTCGTTGACGATCTCGTCGCCGATGACCAGCGTGCCGCCCGAGATCTCCTCCAGGCCCGCGATCATGCGCAGCGCGGTGGACTTGCCGCAGCCGGAGGGGCCGACGAGCACCATGAACTCGCCGTCCTCGATCTTCAGGTTCAGGTTGTCGACGGCCTTGACGTCGCCGCCGTAGATCTTGTCAACGCCCTCGAGGACGATCTCCGCCATGGTTGTCAGCTCCCGGGCCGGGGTCGAGATGGAGGTGACGCGGATCTCGGAGGGTCCGCGCCGCTGACCTGGATCTTTCGGAACTGATCGAGCCAGGCCGTTGTGCTGATCACATCAGACACGATCCTGATCGAAAAGTCCATACTTGAGTCGATGTCGATCCGATTGCGGTCAGACACAAACCCCGTCCGCTCGGCTGGCGTGGCGGCCCCAGGTGCGTTAGCCTGTCCGACGGTTCCTTCCTTTCTCCCCTCCGCGCCCTCGGGCCGGCGGCCACGACACGGCAGCCGGGTTGAGGCATCGGGTCGGGGAGTCTGGGTAACCTAACGACCAGTCCAGCACTGGACGGACCGGTTGTGCGGCCCCCACTCGTCCGATCGGACGCTGCATCACGCGCCAGGTGCAGCTGGGATCGGGTGAGGGGCGGAGTACCGCGACCGGGCGGGGGGTTGGACCCGGAAAAGGCCCGAACATCCAGTAGACAACGGTCTTCCGAGCTCGCCGCCGACGGGACGGAGCCGGTCCGAAGGGTGGCTCGGGCCTTTTCCGCGTCCCCCCATATGCTGACCGCGAGCACCTCTCACCAGCCAGCGGAAAGCGAGCACCCCACGTGGTTGCCGAGCACACCGAGCGGGGCAGCGCCCACGGCTCCGACAGACCCTCGCCGGAACCGGCGGAGCGGGAGCGGGCGGCCAACCCGACACGCTCCCTCGCCTCCGCCCTCGCGCTGGGACACCGCTGGGGACGCCTCGACCTGCTGTGGCGGGTGCTCGCCGCGGTCGGGTCGGGCCTGGCCCAGCTCCTCGCGCTGCCGCCCTACGGCCTGTGGTGGCTGGGACCGCTCAGCGCCGCGCTGCTCGTCCTCGCCGTCGCGGGCGCCCGCCTGCGCCGCGCCGCCTGGCTCGGCGCCCTGTCCGGGGCCACGCTCATGGTGCCGCTGGTGCGCTGGCAGGACATCTTCGGCGTCGACGTGTGGCTGCTCATCGCCGGAGCCGAGACCGTCTACTTCCTCCCCATGGCCATGGCCCTGGGTCTGGCCGTGCGCCTGCCCGGCTGGCCGCTGTGGACCGCCGCCCTGTGGGTGGCGCAGGAGGCCGTGCGCGCCCGCTGGCCGCTGGGCGGCTTCCCCTGGGGCAAGCTCGCCTTCGCCCAGCCCGACACGCCCTTCGTCGGCTACGCGGCCCTCGGTTCCTCCGCCCTGGTGACCTTCGCCGTCGCCCTCACAGGAGGCCTGCTGCTGTGGAGCGTGCTGCGCTTCGCGGACGCCTGGCGGACCGGACGCGGTGATCGGGACGACCGAAACGATCAGAACGATCAGAACGGGGCGGGCACCCGGTCGGGCGGCCCGCTGCGGACCGGCTGGGTCCCGGCCGTCCTCGGGCTGGCCGCCGGCGCGGCCGTCGTGGCCGGCGGCACCCTGGCCCCCGCGGTCGGCCGCCCCGACGTCTCCCACACCGTCACCGTCGGCATGGTCCAGGGCAACGTGCCCAACGTCGGCGAGATGTCCATCCTCGGCGAGCGCATGCAGGTCCTCGACAACCACGCCGACGGGGTCCACGAACTCGCCGACGCCGTCCGATCGGGGGAGTACCCCCGGCCGGACATGGTGCTGCTGCCGGAGAACGCCAGCGACATCGACCCCTTCCGCGACCCCGAGGCGCGCGAGATCATCGACGCCGCCGCGGCCGACGCGGGCGTTCCCCTGCTGTGGGGCATGAGCCGCTTCAACGACGACGGCACCCGCTACGTCAGCAGCGTGGTCTGGGACCCCGGGACCGGGCCGGGGGAGGTCTACGACAAGCGCTACCTCGTGCCGTTCGGCGAGTACGTCCCCTACCGCGACTTCTTCACGCGGTTCGTGGCCCGCCTGCAGCAGGTCAGCTCCGACGCCGTACCCGGCACCGAGCCCGGGGCCCTCGACGTGGGCGGCACCGCCGTGGCCACGGCCATCTGCTTCGACGTGGCCTTCGACCTCCCGGTGCGCGAGTCCGTCGCCGCGGGCGGGCAGATCATCGTGGTTCCCACCAACAACGCCAACTACAACTTCACCGGCCAGACCAACCAGCAGCTGGCCATCACCCAGCTGCGCGCCGTCGAGCACGGGCGCCCGGCGGTGGTCGTCTCCACCAGCGGCGTCAGCGCCGTGGTCGACCCCGACGGGACCCTGGCCTACAGCTCGCCCGAGGCCGAGCCCGACATCCACGTGGCCGAGCTGGAGGCGATGGAGGGCACCACGGTCGCCACCCGCCTCGGGGCCGCGCCGGAGGCCCTCCTGAGCGCCCTGGGGCTGGGCGCGGCGGTCGCGGCGGTGGTTCTCGGCCGCCGTCGCCGTGCCTGAGGGGGACGCGGCCCGAGGGCGCGCGGAGAGGAGCGCGCCCGAAGGGGGCGCGCGTCCGGGGGAACCCTGGCGCCCGCGCGCGCGTTCTCCCCTGTAGGGAGCTCCCGCCGACGACCCGGAGGATGGTTACGCATGCCGCTGCTGACAGTGCTGGCGCTGATGGCGCTGCCGTTCCTGGAAGTGTGGCTGATGATCTCCGTCGGCGGCTGGATCGGCGTCCCGTGGACGCTGGCCGCGCTGGTCTCGCTGCTGGTCCTGGGCGTGGCCGTGCTGCGCCGGGCCGGGACCAGGGCCTTCCAGGACGCGGACAGGGCCATGCGTTCGGGCGAGCAGCCGCGCGGCGGCCTGCTCGACCCGCTCATGCTCATGGCGGGCGGAATCCTGCTCGTGGTCCCCGGGTTCGTCACCGCCGTGCTCGGCCTGCTGATGGTCCTGCCCTTCACCCGGCCCGCCCTGCGCTGGGCCTTCGCCTCGTGGGCGCGGCGCCGCGTGCGCAGGATGCGGGACCGGATGGACGAGGAGTCCGTCGTCCGCGGGGCCGCCGGCCCCGGCCGGGGGTCGGCGGCCGGGCCGTTCGGCCCCGGCCAGGGCCCGTCCGGTCCCCGTACCGAGGAGGAGGCCGCCCCGCCGAACCGGGGCCGTGTCATCCAGGGCCGGTTCGAGCCCCAGGACGACGACGGCAGCTGACGCCGGCGACCGCGGCGGCGCGCGGCTGACCACCCGTGGGATCCGAGGCGACCGCCGACCGGTCGGCGGGACGGCGGGGACCGGCGGTCAGTTCCGGCCGTGGAAGCGGGCCTGCAGGGCCCGCACCTCCGCCGCCAGGGGGTCCACGGGGCCCTCCACCGCGATTCCGGGCACGACCTCGCCGACCGGCAGCGCCCGTACCGGTGCCGGGGGCACGCCCCACTCCTCGAGCCACGAGACGAGCTGTGCCGAGGAGCTCGCGTACACGATCCTGCCCAGCCCCGCCCACCCGTGGGCGGCCGAGCACATGGGGCAGTGCTCCCCGGAGGTGTAGACGGTCGCCGCCGCCCGTTCCGCGGGGCTCAGACGGGTGGTCGACCACCGGGCGATGGCGAACTCCGGGTGCCGCGTCCGGTCGCCCCCGGCGACGCGGTTGCGGTCCTCGAAGAGCACCGTCCCGTCCCGTGCCGCCAGCACCGATCCGAAGGGCTCGTCTCCCGCCTCCAGGGCCTCGGCGGCCAGGTCGACCGCGCGCCGCAGGTACCGCGTGTCGGTTTCGCTCAGCATGGTGCCTCCCTCTCCCGACCCCTGCCGTCGGGGGTCCCGCGCAGCCTAGCCCCGGCGCCCAGGGGCGGGGGAGGCGCCTCGCGGAACCGGGGCGCGCCCGGCTCGCCTCCGCACCGGGCCCGCCCTCCCGGGAGCCGGGCCCCTACACCGGCTCCGGGGTGCGCTCCTCGGCCTCCCGCGCGTTCTCCTCCGCCGCACGCGCCTCGGAGCGGGCCGTCATGCGGTCGTCCACCACCCGGATCACCGTGATCACCACGATCGCCACGGCCGCCACGGCCAGGCCGGTCAGCACCTTGGCCGGGTCGCTCACGTCCAGGTCGAAGAACCACCGTCCCAGCGGCGTCACCATCGCCAGCGTCAACAGGCCCACCATGGAACCCACCAGCAGCACCTTCCACCACACGTACGGCTTGGCCACCAGCAGCAGCACCCACAGCGTCGTCGCGCACAGCGTGATGACCACCGCCGTCCGGTCGGCCGGGTCGGGCACCGTCCTCCCGCCCAGCACCAGCAGGTAGGTCGTCACCGCGGCGAGGCCCGCCACCATGCCGGAGGGGACCGCCAGCCGCAGCGTCCGCATCACGAACCCCGGACGGGCGATGTCGGTGTTGGGCGCCAGCGCGAGGAAGAACGACGGGATGCCGAACGTCACCGCGTTGATGAGCGTCGCGTGGCGCGGGAAGAACGGGTAGGACACCGCCAGCAGGCCGACGATGATCGCCAGCGTCATCGTGTACACGGTCTTGGTCAGGAACAGACCGGCCACCCGCTCGATGTTGCCGATGACCCGGCGGCCCTCGGCCACCACGCGTGGCAGCACCGCGAACCGGTTGTCCAGCAGCACCAGCTGGGCCACCGACCGCGACGCCGGGCTCCCCGAGCCCATCGCCACGCCGATGTCGGCCTCCTTCAGCGCCAGCACGTCGTTGACGCCGTCGCCGGTCATCGCCACCGTGTGTCCGCGGTCGCGCAGCCCCCTGACCATGTCGCGCTTGCGCTCGGGCGTCACCCGGCCGAACGCAGAGCGCTCCTCCACCTGGCGGGCCAGCTCGTCGCCGTCCTCCGACAGCGCCCGCGCGTCCACCGGCTGGTCGGCGCCGGCCAGGCCCAGCTCACGGCCCACCGCGCCCACCGACGCCGCGTGGTCGCCCGAGACGATCTTGACGTCCACACCCTGGTCCCCGAAGTAGTCCAGGGTCGGAGCGGCGTCCTCGCGCAGCCTCTGGTCCAGTACCACCAGGGCCACCGGCAGCACGGTCCCCGGGGCCTCGTCGGAGTCCACCCGCGCCGACGCGCGGGCCAGCAGCAGCACCCGGTGGCCCTGCGCGCCCAGCCGGGCCGCCTCGGCCGCGGCCGGGTCCTGCGGGGAGGCCAGCACGTCGGCCGCGCCCAGCACCCAGTGCTCCTCGCCCCCGGGGGCCAGGAAGCTGGCCCCGCTCCACTTGCGCGCGGACGAGAAGGGCGCCAGCGCCGTGACCGTCCAGTCGGGCGCCTCCTGGCCCGCGGCCGCGCACCCGCGCGCGATCGCCGCCATGCTCGCGTTGTGGTCGGGGTCGCCGGCCGCCAGCGCCGCCAGCACGCGCGAGGGGGAGGCCTCCCCGCCGTGCCCGCCCAGGTCCCGGATCCCGGCCAGCTTCATGCCCGCCTCGGTCAGCGTGCCCGTCTTGTCGGTGCACACCACGTCCACGCGGGCCAGTCCCTCGATCGCGGGCAGTTCCTGCACCAGGCACCTGTGCCGCCCCAGCCGGATCACCCCGACCGCGAACGCGATGCTGGTGAGCAGGACCAGGCCCTCGGGGATCATCGACACCAGGGCCGCGACCATGCTGCGCAGGGCGTCCGCCAGCGGGCCGGAGATCTGTCCGCCCGCCGT
This sequence comes from Glycomyces fuscus, assembly GCA_002529455.1. GTDB lineage: Bacteria > Actinomycetota > Actinomycetes > Streptosporangiales > Streptosporangiaceae > Nocardiopsis > Nocardiopsis fusca. Next base: position 3,368 of record NYMS01000027.1, on the reverse strand, counting down.
CGGGGCCTCCAGGGACACGTGCCCGCCCATGAACAGCTGGCTGTAGACCAGCAGGGCGCCGATCGGGAACAGCGCGTAGGTGATCCAGGTCAGGATGCGGTTGATGCCCGACCGCAGTTCCGAGTGCACCAGAGAGAAGCGGCTCGCCTCCTCGGCCAGCCGCGCCGCGTAGGCGTGCCGCCCCACCTTGGTGGCCCGGAACCGGCCGGTGCCCGCCACCACGAAGCTGCCCGACATCACCGTGTCCCCCGGCCGCTTGACCACGGGGTCGGCCTCGCCGGTCAGCAGCGACTCGTCGACCTCCAGCCCTCCGGCCCAGGTGACGGTGCCGTCGACCACGATCTGGTCGCCCACGCCCACCTCCAGGACCTCGTCCAGGACGATCTCCTGCGTGGCCACGCTCACGGTGGCTCCGTCGCGCACCACCCGGGGCCGGGCGGCGTTGACGATGGCGAGCCTGTCCAGGGTGCGCTTGGCCCGCAGCTCCTGGATGATGCCGATCAGCGTGTTGAAGAGGATGACCATCGCGAACAGCCCGTCCTGCACCGGGCCGATCACGGCGATGATCGCGAACAGCACCGCGACCATGGCGTTGATCCGGGTGAACACGTTGCCGCGGATGATCTGGGCGACCGTGCGGCTCGCGCGCACGGGTACGTCGTTGGTCCGCCCCGACGCGACCCGGTCGGCGACCTGCCGACCGGTCAGCCCCGTCTCGGCCGGAGGGCCCGTCAGGCCCGTCGGCCCCGCGGGAGCGGGCTCGGCGGAGGCTCCGGCGGGAGCCTCGGGGATCGCGGACGCCTCCGGGGCGCTGCCGCCCGGCTGCGGGCCGGGGACGGCGGAGGCCGCGTCCTGCGGCCTGTCCGCGGCGCTGTCCGCACCGACGTCGGTCCGGTCGGGTTGCTCGGGCACGCACTTACTCCTGTGTGGTCCGGGAGACGAGACGGGCGGGAGGCGCCTCGGAAGCGGCATCCGCCCCGCACACGAAGGGGGAGACACACAGAGTAGAAGACTCGGGGACCGCGCACGGGCACACCGCCCCCCGGACGCGCGTGGTGCCCGCACCACCCCGGGCCCGCGGGCGCGCCCCGAGCGGGCCCGTGGGCGCTCCCCGAACGCGCCTTCCGACGAGGCCGTCCGGGCCGTCCGGGGCGCGGCGCGGGCACGTCCCGGGCCACCGCCCAGGGTCCCTTCGAGGCGCTCCGCGGCGAACCGTGCGAAGCCCCCCGCGCCAGCACCACCGCAGGCCCCCTCCGGGTACCGTGGCGTCTACCTCCTGTCCACCTCCCCGCCCCGTCCGCACCACCGCGCGGACCGCACCACGCCGGGGACCCACAGCAAAGGTCACAAGGTCGCCATGTGCACCGTCATCGTCGGCTTCGACCCCGGCGCGGACACACCCCTGGTCATCGCCGCGCTCAGGGACGAGATGTCCTCCCGGCCCTGGGACCGGCCCGCCCGCCACTGGCCGGACCGGCCCGACCTCGTCGGCGGCCGGGACCGCCTCGCCGGGGGCACCTGGCTGGCGGTGGACCCGGTCAGACCTCGCATGGCGGCCCTGCTCAACGGGTGGCCCTGGGACGGGCGCATGCCCTGGGAGGGCACCTATCCGGCCAGCCGGGGAGAACTGCCGCTGCGCGCCCTCGCGCACGCGGGCAGGAACCCGGGCCGCGACCCGCTGCACGGCGGGGACCCCACCCTGTACGCGCCCTTCCACCTGCTGGACGCCGACGCCCACCATGCCGGGCTGCACAGCTGGGACGGCCGGTGCCTGGACACCCGTCCGCTGCCGGTCGGAGTGAGCATGGTGGTCAACACCGGGCTGAACCCGGAGGACCCGCGCGCCGCCCGCCACACGCCCGAGTTCGCGCGCACCCGGCCCGACCCGGCCGACCTGGCCCGGACCCGCGGGGTGGAGGAGGTGTGGGGTGAGTGGCCGCGCCTGATCAACGAGGCCGCCGACTCCGCGCCCCGCTCGGCGGGCACCGACGAGTCCGGCGATCCGACGGGCCTGGTCGCCCGCGCCGACCTCGGGGAGGGCAGGACGTGGGAGACCGGGTCGGTGACCCTGCTGGCCATGGACCGCGAGACCGTGCGCTACGCCTTCACCGACGCCCCGGCCGACCCCGGGGCGTGGCGGATGGTCGACACGTCGGCCCCCCGCTCCTGAGGAGCGCGGGGCCGACGGGGTCCCCGTTCGCCGGGGCCGTGACGGAGGGCGCCGCCCGCCGGAGGGGATCGGCGGGCGGCGCCGGGGGAGGCGATCAGGCGGGCAGGTTCCAGCGCTGGACGGCGCTGCCGTCGCAGTCGGCGATCACCATGCGGGTGCCGTCGCTCTGCACCCGGCCCTGGGGTTGCAGGCAGCGGTTCGACTGCGGGTTGCGCAGGGCCTGCGTCCCGCTGTCGTAGGTCCACCGCTGCGCGCCGGTCCCGTTGCAGGTCCACAGCTGTACCGGGGTTCCCGCGGCGGTGGCGCCGCCCGCCACGTCCAGGCACTTGTCGAACGCCCGGAACGTGCCGTCGGAGCCCTCGGTCCACTGCTGGGCCTGGTTGCCGTTGCAGTGCGCCAGCTGGATCGGGGTCCCGTCACCCGTCTGGGCCCCGGCCACGTCGAGGCAGATGCCGTTGGAGGCGGTGATCGTCCCGGTGCCGCCGGAGCCGCCGCCGTCCGAATAGATCCGGACGTAGTCCACGAGCATCTGCTGGGGGAACTGGGTGGTGCCGTCGGGGTAGCCGGGCCAGTTCCCGCCCACGGCGACGTTGAGGATCATGAAGAAGGGCTGGTCGTAGACCCAGGGGTTGGCTCCCACGTCGTTGGTGGTGAGGGTGTGGTAGGCGTTGCCGTCCACGGACCAGGTGATGGAGCCGGGGTTCCAGTCGATGGCGAAGGTGTGGAAGTCGTCGGCGAAGGACCAGCCCTGGGGGTGCGTGTAGGAGGCGCCGATGCCGTCGGCGCCGGAGTAGCCGGGGCCGTGGACGGTGCCGTGGACCAGGTGGGGTTCGTAGCCGACGTTCTCCATGATGTCGATTTCGCCGGAGTGGGGCCAGGGGGTGTTGGGGAAGTCGGCGCCGAGCATCCAGAAGGCGGGCCAGATGCCCTGGCCGCGGGGGATCTTGATGCGTGCTTCGATGCGGCCGTAGGCGTGTTCGATCTTGTTCTGGGTGGTGATGCGTGCGGAGGTGTAGCCGCCGTCGGCTTCCTGGCGTGCGGTGATGACGAGGTTGCCTTGGCCGTCGAGGGCGGAGTTGGCGCGGTTGTCGGTGTAGTTCTGGAGTTCGTTGTTGCCCCAGCCGTGGTCGCCGGTCTCGTGGTTCCAGTGGGCGGGGTTGGGGGCGCTTCCCGCGGCGCCGTCGAACTCGTCGGACCA
>NYMS01000026.1 GCA_002529455.1 Glycomyces fuscus | reverse complement strand
TTCGCGTTGGTACTTGGCCCGGTTGTGCGGCCCGCACAGCGGTTGCAGATTCGCCACCACCGTCGCCCCACCCTGAGAGAAGGAGGTGACGTGGTCGGCCTGGCAGAGGGCCACCGGCACCTGGCACCCTTGCGGATGGGCGCACGTGCTGTGCCCGTGGAAGGCGGCCGTGCGCTGGCGTGCTGAGGCCAGCCGGCGGCTGGGACTCACGTCCAGCACCCGCCCGGTGGGTGGGGCGGTGAGCATCCGCACCACCTCGGCGTCCCCAGCGAGTTCGTGCACCACCCCGACCGGAACCACCCGGCCGCGCTCGTCCAGAGCCGGAACCTCCTGCCCTTGGGCGTCCAGGTAGGTCTCCACCGGCACCACGATGCGGATCTGCGCCAGCGGAGCCGGAGCCCGGGTGCATCCGGTGTGGGTGGTGGCAAAGCGCAGCGCCGCGATGA
>NYMS01000025.1 GCA_002529455.1 Glycomyces fuscus | reverse complement strand
GCCTCCAACGCCTCCTTCTTCGCGGCGGCCGTGCCCGAGGAACCCGACACGATCGCACCCGCGTGACCCATCGTCTTGCCCTCCGGAGCGGTGAAGCCCGCCACGTAACCCACCACCGGCTTGGTCACGTTGTCACGGATGAACTCCGCCGCCCGCTCCTCGGCGTCCCCGCCGATCTCACCGATCATCACGATCACGTCGGTGTCGGGGTCGGCCTCGAACGCCGCCAGGGCGTCGATGTGCGTGGTCCCGATGATCGGGTCCCCACCGATACCCACCGCCGAGGAGAAACCGATGTCACGCAGCTCGTACATCATCTGGTAGGTCAGCGTCCCGGACTTGGACACCAGACCGATCCGGCCGGGCTTGGTGATGTCGGCCGGGATGATGCCCGCGTTGGACTGACCCGGCGTGATCAGCCCCGGGCAGTTGGGACCGATGATGCGCGTCTTGTTGCCCTTGGCCTTGGCGTGGGCCCAGAACGCCGCGGTGTCGTGCACCGGGATGCCCTCGGTGATGACCACGGCCAGGCCGATGCCCGCGTCGATGGCCTCGAAGACCGCGTCACGGGAGAACTTGGGCGGCACGAAGATCACGGTGACGTCGGCGCCGGTGGCGGCCATGCCCTCGGCCACGGTCCCGAAGACCGGGACCTCGGTGCCGTCGAAGTCGACCTTCTGGCCGGCCTTGCGGGGGTTGACCCCGCCCACGATGTTGGTGCCCGAGGCGAGCATGCGCCGGGTGTGCTTGGTGCCCTCAGAGCCCGTCATGCCCTGGACGAGTACCTTGCTGTCCTTGTTGAGGAAGATAGCCATGGTGTTTGTTTCCCCTACTTCGCCGCGAGCTCGGCGGCCTGAGCGGCGGCGCCGTCCATCGTGTCGACCTGTCGCACGGCCGGGTGGGCGCGCTTGGTCAGGATCTCGCGGCCCAGCTCGGCGTTGTTGCCGTCCAGCCGGACGACCAGCGGCTTGCTGACGTCGTCACCGCGGCTCTCGAGCAGCTCCAGGGCCTGGACGATGCCGTTGGCCACGGCGTCGCAGGCGGTGATGCCGCCGAAGACGTTGACGAACACGCTCTTGACCGAGGGGTCGCCCAGGATGATGTCCAGGCCGTTGGCCATGACCTCGGCCGAGGCGCCGCCGCCGATGTCCAGGAAGTTGGCGGGCTTGACACCGCCGTGCGCCTCGCCGGCGTAGGCGACCACGTCCAGGGTGGACATGACCAGGCCCGCGCCGTTGCCGATGATGCCGACCTCGCCGTCGAGCTTGACGTAGTTGAGGCCCTTGGCCTTGGCGGCGACCTCCAGGGGGTCACCCTCCTCGGCGAAGGTGAGGCTCTCCAGGTCCTGGCGGAACTCGGCGTTCTCGTCCAGGGTGACCTTGCCGTCCAGGGCGACGACCCGGCCGTCCGAGGTCAGGATGAGCGGGTTCACCTCGACGAGGGTGGCGTCCTTGCCGACGAAGGCGTCCCACAGCTTGGTGATGACCTCGGTCGCACCCTCGACGGCGGCCTCGGGCAGCCTGCCCGCCTTGACGATCTCCGCGGCGACGTCGGCGGGAGCGCCGGTCAGCGCGTCGACCGCGAACTTGGCGACGGCGTCGGGGTTGGTCTCGGCGACCTCCTCGATCTCCACGCCGCCCTCGGCGGAGCAGATGGACAGGAAGGTGCGGTTCGCCCGGTCCAGCAGGAAGGAGAAGTAGTACTCCTCCGCGATGTCGGAGGCCTCCTCGACCAGGACACGGTGGACCGTGTGGCCCTTGATGTCCATGCCGAGGATCTGCTCGGCCTTGGCCTGGGCGTCCTCGGGGCCCTCGGCGACCTTCACGCCGCCGGCCTTGCCGCGACCACCGGTCTTGACCTGCGCCTTGACGACGACGCGGGGTTTGCCGGCGGCGGCGAACTCATCAGCGATGGCACGCGCCTCAGCGGCCGTGCTCGCCACCTTCCCCTGGGGTACGGGAACCCCGTACTCTGCGAAGAGTTGCTTCGCCTGGTATTCGAACAGGTCCACGAGGGTCCGTCCTTGTAACTCGCTGGCTCAGGATGTCTACCGGGGTGGCCTCGTCCGGATCGGCTGTGACCCACTGACACGTGTCACACGGGACACAGCCTCGCGGGCTGCGCCGCTTACAGAAGATCGAGATCGCCGCGGCGTTGCCACCCGCGACATGCGCAAAGCTTAGTCGCCTGAAATCCGGCCGACAGACACCGGGGGCCGGGTTGACCGGCTCCACACCGCCCCGAAAGCCGCTCACGCGGCATCGTGGAAGTACCCGCGTGGGAAAATATGTGACCAGCGACACGACATAACACCACAGGGGTGCTTTTCGCCCGGGTGCGGCCTCCCGGTCGGGTGCGACCAACATCACCCGGGGAAGAGGCCGGGTGGAACGCCGGCGGCGCCCGGGGTGAGCGGTCAGGCGGCGTGCGCCGGACGGACGTTCTCCCGCACCCAGTCGGCGATCTCCGAGGTCGGAGCACCCGGCGTGAAGATCTTGGCGACGCCCATGCGTTCGAGCTCGGCGATGTCGGCGTCGGGGATGATCCCGCCGCCGAACACCCGGATGTCCTCGGCGCCGTTCTCCCTGAGCAGCTCCAGCACCCGGGAGAACATGGTCATGTGGGCGCCGGAGAGCACGGACAGGCCGATGGCGTCGGCGTCCTCCTGGAGCGCGGCCGCCACGATCATCTCGGGGGTCTGGCGCAGACCCGTGTAGATGACCTCGACACCGGCGTCACGCAGCACGCGGGCCACGATCTTGACACCGCGGTCGTGCCCGTCCAGCCCCGGTTTCGCTACGACGATCCGTGCTGCGCCCTCGGCCATGCCAAACCCCTCACGAATGTTCCCCCGACCGCCCGGCCCTCCTTGTGGGAGGCCCCCGGGTGCGCGGGGACGAGACGATGAACTCGCATGAAGCGTAACGCAGGTCACTGTCGGGTGGCGGGCACGGGGACGGGTATCTTCCGAGCATGGGAGACGATGTCACCGAATTCGACCAGACCAGCACAGAGGACCTGCGGGACCGTGCCGTCGAGCTGGCGCGGCGGCGGTGGGACCTGCGCTTCTTCTGGCGGCTCCTCGGACTGATCCCGGCCGCCGAGGCGGCGGCGGGCAACGAGGAGGCCAGTGAGGCGAGCGTCGCCCAGCTGTCCGGTTTCGTGTACGAGGCACTGTCCGCCGAGACCGACCCGCAGGTTCAGGAGGCGCTGCGCCCGGTGTACGTGCAGTACCTCCTCGACCACGGTGAGACCGCCGACGACGTGCGCGGGAACGGGGGGTCCGAGGACGGGGGCACCGCCGGGAGCCGGGAGGGCACCGGCAGCGCCGGGAACGCCGGCGCTGTCGGGGCCGCTGGGGCCACCGGGGTCGGCAACGGCACCGACGGCCCCACGAGGAGCGCAGAAGGTCCCGTGCGCGGCACGGACCGCCCGGGAGGCTCCCCCTCGCCCGGAACGCGCGACGACCGCGGCGGCCCCCTCTGAGGGTTCCGGGGGCCGCGGGCCCCGTGGGCGGCGGGTCCGGGGCTCGAAGAGCCCTTCGGAGCCCGGGCTCCGGGAACCGGCGGCTTCCTCCGGGCCGATGAGCCCCCGGAGGCGGTGAGCCCTTCGGAACCGACGGGCCCTTGGCACCGGTGGGCCGCCGGAGCCGCGGGCCCCGCGTCGATGTCCGAAAACCGCCAGCTTCGGGGTGCCGCTTCGGCGAACATGGATGGCGTGATGGACGACGACCAGCGCTACCGCGCCGTACACAGCAGGGACGCCCGCTTCGACGGCGTCTTCTACACGGCCGTGCGCACCACCGGTATCTACTGCCGTCCGAGCTGCCCGGCCGTCACCCCCAAACGGGCCAACGTCCGTTTCTTCCCGACCGCCGCGGCCGCCCAGGAGTCGGGGTTCCGCGCCTGCAAGCGGTGCCGTCCCGACCTGACCCCCGGTTCGCCGGAGTGGAACCTGCGGGCCGACGTGGTGGGCCGCGCGATGCGGCTCATCCAGGACGGTGCCGTGGACCGCGGCGGCGTCAGCGCCCTGGCCTCGGCCGTCGGCTACAGCGAGCGCCAGCTCAACCGGCTGCTGTCGGCCGAGGTGGGCGCGGGACCGCTGGCCCTGGCCCGGACCGAGCGCGCGCAGACGGCGCGGGTGCTGGTGGAGACCACGGACATGCCGATGGCGGACGTGGCCTTCGCCGCGGGGTTCGCGAGCGTGCGCCAGTTCAACGAGACGATGCGCGCGGTGTTCGACCGCTCCCCCACCGAGATGCGGGCCACGGGCAGCAGGCGTGCGTCGGCTTCCGGGGGACCCCGCGCGGGGGGCTCCCGCCCACCGGTGACCGAGCCCGGGACGGTCACGCTGCGGCTGCCCTACCGGGAGCCGATCGATCTGGCGCGGATGCTGGAGTTCCTCGGAGCCCGGGCGGTGCCGGGGGTGGAGGAGTACCGGGACGGGGTCTACCGCAGAACGCTGATGCTGGCGCACGGCCCCGCGGTGGTGGAGCTGTCCGAGGGGTCCGGGGCGGGCGGTTCCCGCCGTACCGGCGCGACGGGCGGCGGTGGGCACGTGCTGTGTCTTCTGCGGCTGACGGAGGCGCGCGACCTGACCAGCGCGGTACGCAGGTGCCGCAGGCTGCTCGACCTGGACGCGGACCCGCGGGCGGTGGCCGAGGCCCTGGGCGGTGACCCGCTCCTGGGACCGATGGTGGCCGCCCACCCGGGGCTGCGCTCCCCGGGACACGTGGACCCGGCTGAGCTGGCGGTCCGGGCGGTGCTCGGTCAGCAGGTGTCGGTGCGCGCGGCCCGTACGCTGGCGGGACGCCTGGTGGAACGGTTCGGCGCACCGCTCGCCCCGGGGCTGGAGGTGCCGGGCGGAGGACTCACCCACGTGTTTCCCTCTCCCGACGTGCTCGCCGCCGCCGACCCGGCCGGTTTCTCCATTCCGCTCGCGCGGGGACGCGCCCTGGCGGGGCTGAGCGGGGCGATCGCCTCGGGGTGGATCGACCTGGGGCCCGGGTGCGACCGGGACGAGGTCGAAAGGCGCCTGGTGGAGCTGCGCGGAATCGGCCCGTGGACGGCCGGTTACGTGCGGATGCGGGGCCTGGGGGACCCGGACGTGTTCCTGCACGGTGACCTGGGCGTCCGGATGGCTCTGGAGGCCGGGGGAAGGCGGGCGACCCCCGCGGCCGCGGCGCGGGAGGCACGGGCGTGGAGCCCGTGGCGGTCCTACGCCAACCACGTGTTGTGGGCCTCGTTGGCGGACGGCTCGAAGGAACGCCAGGAACGGAAGGAATCGGCATGAGCACGCAGCAGGCGCGACCGGTCGGGGGACTGGGACAGGGAGAGCAGGGCATGTTGGCGCTGGATGTGGAACCGAAGGCGCCCCCGAGGGTGGCGACGGTGGAGTTCCGGACACCCGTGCCCGGGCCGACCCGGTACACGACGATGGAATCGCCGCTGGGCGAGCTGACCCTGTTCGGTGACGGTGAGGCGCTGAGCGGCGTGCTCACTCCGGCCAAGGACGGAAGGACGCGGACGGTCCCGCAGGGCTGGGTGGCCGACCGGAAGCCGTTCACCGAGGCCGAGCGCCAGTTGGAGGCGTACTTCGCGGGCGAGCTGCGCGAGTTCGCCCTGCCGTTGGCCCCCGCGGGGACCGAGTGGCAGCTGAGGGTGTGGGCGGCACTGACGACCATCCCGTTCGGTGAGACCGCGAGTTACGGCCAGTTGGCGGAGGAGGTGGGAAGGCCGACCGCCTCCCGGGCGGTGGGCATGGCCAACGGGCGCAACCCGATCAGCATCATCGTGCCGTGCCACCGGGTGATCGGTGCGAACGGTTCTCTGACCGGTTACGCGGGGGGTTTGGAGCGCAAGGAGTTCCTTCTGGGCCTGGAGAGAAGGATCGCGGGCCTGCGATGACGTGACACGGAAGACGGCCCGCCCCGCTCCCAGAGCGCCTCCGGCCCCGCTCCCCCTCCCGGGACCGGGGCCTTTCCCACGGACGGCGTTCCGTGAATCGCCGCCCGTACACCCCTTGTGGAGGCATTCACTGGTCATTACTCTTCGGTAACTGTGCGCACATACCCCTGTGTGCACGGTCCCGCTGACTCCACCCCCACAAGGAGAAGAGTTGACCCCCGCTGCGACCCCCGTCCTCCCTGCCCTGGTCTCCAGAATCCGCCCCCTGGGCGTCGCCGTCCTGGCCGTCACGGCCTCGGCCGCCCTGACCGCCACCGCCTCCACCGCCCACGCCCAGCCGGTTCCGGCCCAGACCCCGCTCGCCGCGGCCGAGAACGTCGAGATCACCGTCGACGACGCCGTCGAGGCCCTGCCGGGCGGCTCGACGGCCGCCTCCCCCGAGGACCTCCTGGCCGACGCGGTGGTCGCCGACGTCCTGCAGGCGCGGAACTCGACTCTCAGCACGCTCTCCCACCAGGAGCGCGACGTGCGGGTCGACGTCCGCGAGGCCTCCGACGGCTCGGCGTTCGGCGTCGCCATCGTGACCGCGCCCACGGACGCCGACGAGAGCCCCCACGCCTGGCTCTTCGCCGCCGACTACGAGGGCTCCGCATGGACGGTGGGCCTGGAGGGGACCGAGGAGTTCTCCTCGATCCTGTCCGGATCCACACTGCTGGAGGAGGAGGAACGGGAGACCGTCGCCTCCTCGACGGACCCCTCGGGGGTCTCCACGCTCAGCTACACCGGTGTCGGGCTGCCGTTCGCCATCGGCTCGTCGATGATCATGACGGGAGGACCGCACGGCAACAGCGGAACCCACCCCTACAGCTCGGTGGACTTCGCGGGCGGCAACGGCCAGGCCCGCGCGGCCCGCGGCGGCTACGCCTACAGCCTGTGCACCGGTTGGACGCGGGTGATCCACGACAACGGCTACTCCACGGACTACTACCACCTGGAGAACTACCAGTGGCTGCCCGGCAACAACGTCGGGGTCGGCCACTACCTGGGCACCCAGGGCAACAGTGTCTGCGCCGGCGGTTCGTCGACCGGTGCGCACATCCACTTCTCGCTGCGGGGGTACAGCGACCCCAACGCCGCGGGCTGGTACGTCGCCCTGCACGGCAGGACCCTGGGCGGCTGGACCTTCGTGGAGGGCGGCGCCTACGGCGGCTACGCCTACCGCAACGGTGTCGGAACCGTCTACCCGGGCGGCTCGATGTACAACTACGGGTTCTAGGCGCCCACTGATTTCACAAGCGCACATGTGAACCCACGAAAAAAGGGAGGGGCCGCCCGCAGGCGACCCCTCCCCCAAGAAAAACCGTGGCAGCGACCTACTCTCCCACCCCACCACAGGGCAGTACCATCAGCGCAAAG
>NYMS01000024.1 GCA_002529455.1 Glycomyces fuscus | reverse complement strand
CCCGCCCGTGCGGTGCGCCCGCCCCGGTGCAGGTAGTCCTTGTGGTCCGTGGGCGGGTCGATGTTGACCACCAGGTCCAGCCCGTCCACGTGGATACCGCGCGCGGCCACGTTGGTGGCCACCAGCGCGGTCACCGTGCCCTCCTTGAACTGCTTGAGGGTGCGGGTGCGCTGGGGCTGGGACCGCCCGCCGTGCAGGGGCGCGGCGAGGACCCCGTTGGCCAGCAGGTGCTCGGCCATCCGGTCCACGGCGTGCTTGGTGTCCAGGAACATGATGACCTGGCCGTCGCGTGCCGCGATCCGGGTCACGACGTCCTGCTTGTCGGCGTGCGACACGTGCATGACGTGGTGCTCCATGGTGGAGACCGCGCCCTCGGACAGGTCGACCGAGTGGACCACCGGGTCGTTCAGGAACCGGCGCACCAGCGTGTCGACGTTGCGGTCCAGGGTGGCCGAGAACAGCATGCGTCGGCCGTCGGCCGGAATCTGCTGGAGAATCGCGGTGACCTGCGGCATGAAGCCCATGTCGGTCATCTGGTCGGCCTCGTCCAGGACGGTGACGTCCACCTGGTCCAGGACGCAGTCGCCGCGCTCCATCAGGTCGCGCAGGCGGCCCGGGGTGGCCACGACCAGCTCCACGCCCTGGCGCAGCGCGCGGGCCTGACGGCTGATGGGCATGCCGCCCACCACGGTCGCCGTACGCGCCCCCACCGACCGCGCGTAGGGGGTGAGCGCGTCGGTCACCTGCTGGGCCAGCTCACGGGTCGGGGCGAGCACCACGGCCAGGGGGTGCCGGGGCTCGGCCTTGCGCCCGTCGAGCTGGGCGAGCAGGGCCAGTCCGAAGGCCAGGGTCTTGCCCGAGCCGGTCCGGCTGCGGCCCAGGACGTCGCGTCCGGCCAGGGAGTTCGGCAGGGTGGCCGCCTGGATCTCGGACGGGACCGTCAGACCCTGCCGGGTCAGGGTCCGCTTCAGCGGTGCGGGCATGTCCAGCGCCTCGAAGGACTCCACCGGCGGGAGCGCCGGGGTGACGGTGACCGGGAGGGCGAACTCCCCGGAAGGGCCGCCGGACCGGGGGCGTCCGGGCGTGCGGGGGCGCTGTCGGCCGTATCCCGGGGAGGGACGGCCGCGGCTGGTGCCGGTGCGGTGCGGATAACTCATGTGAGGCCTTTCGCCAGCGGCGTTCGCCGGGCGGGAGGCCTTTCGGCCTCTCAGGGGGAAAACCGGAGTACGCCGGATAAGTAATACGGGTGTCCGCGCTCGCCCGGAGGACCCCGGGGCGCGGTGGACGCCGGTGCCGTTCGGGGGACGACGGCAAGACCCGGCGGAGAAAAAGAAAAAGCGGCAGGGGCCCAGCGCCCTGAGGGCGGGCCCCTGCCGCAGGAGGAGCGTCGGCTCCCCTAGACCAGGGTGATGTTCTCAGCCTGGGGACCCTTGGCCCCCGCGACGGCGTCGAACTGCACGGACTGGCCCTCGGCCAGTTCCCGGTAGCCCGTGGCCTGGATGTTCGAGTAGTGAGCGAAGACGTCGGGGCCGCCGCCGTCCTGCTCGATGAAGCCGAAGCCCTTTTCGCCGTTGAACCACTTGACCGTACCGGTCGCCATAGGGATACCTCTCGTTCGGAGCATGAAGAAAACCGCAGATGACGATTTTCCTGTCACCGCGGTGATCACCCGAAGAGATGGAATCCATCGGGGTTCACGACTGCAACTTCTTAGAACCTATCACACAGGAATCCCCCTGTCCCGAAAAAAGCAGTGTGCCGAAGGACACCGGAACGCTTAGTACAGGGGCTAGAGGAAATGTGTTGTGACCGGAGTATTTTTTCTGGGCCGGGAAAACTCGGATCCGGTTTTCGGGGAATCTCCGGACCCCCCGCTCGACCCGGCGGCGGGTGACCGCCCGTTGGGCACGGGCGTTGGGCCGGGCCACGGAAACCTCGCTCGGCTCGGCGTTTCCGCACATGCTTCCCACCTGCCCGCCGACCATCCTCCGCGCGCTTTCCGGCTCATCCCGTCCGCACCCTGCGGGCGTTCGTCTCACGAGGTCGCCTTGCCCGGCTCAGACGTCCGGCCGTGCGCCCCGGCCAGGGTCGCGATCGGCCCGACCTCCCGGGCAACGGACCCGCCGACGGAGAGCGGGACGGTGCTGGCGACCGGGCTGGGGCACTCAGGATGCCCTCCACGGGGGAGCGAAACGATGGGACCCGGGTGGCGGTCGGCCCGTCGGGGCCTGCGGGAACCTCCTCGCGGGACACGCGGAAATCTGTAGTGACTGGAGTAGACATGCGTCAGTGGTGTTGCTACATTTCCTGTCGTAGCCACAGAGATCCACGAGGTGGACCACCGGATACGCCGGTGGAGAGCGGTACCGCAGGACCGGTGTCCCG
>NYMS01000023.1 GCA_002529455.1 Glycomyces fuscus | reverse complement strand
GAGGCTTCCCAGCCGCGTCCGTCGGCGAGGCTGCCCAGGCCTTCGCCGAGGTAGCCCTCCAGGGCTCCGCTACCGACGCTGCCGCCGGTTTGCTGGGCGTAGGCGCTGGCGGTGGAGAAGTAGTCGTTGAGGGGTTTTTGGAGGTTGACGGGGACGTTGGCGAGGTGGTCGCGCAGGTGCGGGGGCAGCCGGTTGTCCAGGACCTGGCGTAGGTGTTGTCCGAGGTCGGGGTTGTTCCAGTTGCGGGTGAGGGTGTTGGCGTAGTCGCGGCCCAGGTCGCGTGCGGCGCTTTCGCCGAGGTGGTCGCCGAAGTGGCGGGCGAAGAGGTCGGCGAAGTCGTTGCGTGCTGTGGTGGCTTTGGCGGCGTTGTCGAAGGCTCCTGCGCCGATGGGGCTGGCGGGGTTGTAGGGGGTGAGGAATTCGTCGTTGTGGCGCCCGAAGAGGGAGGCCAGGTCTTTGTTGAGGGAGGGGGTGGGCAGGTCGGGGGAGGGTTCGTCCTTGGGCGCGGGCGTGCCCGGACCCTGTTCGGGATCCTCTTTGGGGGGAGGGGTGCCGCGGTCGGGTCCGCCTCCGGGCGGTGGTGTGTCGGTGCTGCGGTCGGGCCCGCTTCCCGGGGGCGGGTCTTCCTTGACGGGCACTTTGGGGTCGGGCGGGGGCCCGCTGGGCGGTGGGGGCCCGTTGGGGGTGTCGTTGAGTGGTCCTGCGGGTGGTGGTCCGCTGTCGGGTCCGGGTTTGGTCAGGGGTGGTGGGTCGGGGAGGTGGTTGAGGTCGTCGAGGCTGTTTTTGAAGAGGTTGTTGAGGTTTTTGTGGAAGAGGCCGTCCATGCCGGCGGAGAGGACGGCGGAGAGTGCTCCTTCGATGGCGCCGCCGATGTGGGCGCTCTTGGTGAGTGTGCCGTCCATGGTGGTGCGGGTGCCGCGTCCGATTTGGATGCGTTGGATGATGCTGTCCATGCTGGCGAAGATCTGGCTGATGATCTGGTGGCTGGGCACGGTGATCACGAGCCAGGCCAGGATGCGGCGCATGGCCAGGCTGCGGATGGCCTTGAAGATGGGGATGAACTTCAAGGTGGCGCCGAAGGTGAACTTGGCGGTGGCGATGGCCCAGGCGATCTCGGCGAGGAGTTGGATGAACTGGCCGATGACCATCATGTGCATGTACTCGACGTTGGCGCCGGCTTTGCGTAGCTCGGTGGTCATGGTGGCCGAGTTGTCCTTGGCGGCGCCGACGTAGTTGTTCTCGCCTTTGGTGAACTGGTCCAGGGAGCGTTCGTAGTAGTCGGCGGTGCGGCCGTTGAAGTTGCGGCGTACGCGGGCGCGGCTGAGCTCGATGAGTTCGTCGAGGGTGTTGAGGCGTTGGATGAGGGTGGAGTAGACCTCGGCGGCGTGGAAGAGCTTGGTGATGCTGGCGCGGGGGACGTCGATGCCGGTGAGGACTTTGATCGCGGTGCGTGAGGAGTCGGACATGTTGTGGTCCAACGGCATACGCGA
>NYMS01000022.1 GCA_002529455.1 Glycomyces fuscus | reverse complement strand
CGCCACAACGACGAATTCCTCACCCCCTACAACCCCGCCAGCCCCATCGGCGCAGGAGCCTTCGACAACGCCGCCAAAGCCACCACAGCACGCAACGACTTCGCCGACCTCTTCGCCCGCCACTTCGGCGACCACCTCGGCGAAAGCGCCGCACGCGACCTGGGCCGCGACTACGCCAACACCCTCACCCGCAACTGGAACAACCCCGACCTCGGACAACACCTACGCCAGGTCCTGGACAACCGGCTGCCCCCGCACCTGCGCGACCACCTCGCCAACGTCCCCGTCAACCTCCAAAAACCCCTCAACGACTACTTCTCCACCGCCAGCGCCTACGCCCAGCAAACCGGCGGCAGCGTCGGTAGCGGAGCCCTGGAGGGCTACCTCGGCGAAGGCCTGGGCAGCCTCGCCGACGGACGCGGCTGGGAAGCCTCGGTCTGGTCGGCCACCGCAGGCGCCAGCCAAGCAGGCATCCAACAAGGCGCCACCGACGGCACCCTGGCCGCCACCGACCTGTTCAGCGACAAGGACAAACCCAACCTCACCCCACCCCCACCACCCCGAACCGAGAGCGACAGCACCGACAACCGGACCGACAGCCCCGTCGGCCCCGACACCGCCAACCCGTGGGGGTACGGAAACGACGGCCCCGGCCAGGGGGCTGACCGGGCCCCCGAGCGCGACGGCGACAGCTCCCCGGCCGCCGCGTCCGGCGACCGAGCCGGTGAACGCGGCGGAGACGGCCCCCGGCGGGGGGACGACCGCGACGGCGGTCCTGCTCCGTCCCGTCAGGACGACGCCCCGTCCCGTCAGGACGACGGCCCGTCCCTGTACGACCGTGACGGTGTTCCCGACGTCGACGACGTTCCCGACCTGGTCAGCGACACCGACAGCGACACCGGCTCCGAGTTCGGCGACCCCGACGACCCCGGCCGGAACTCGGACGACACCGTGCGCGTGCACGACGACGGGGACACGCGTACCCCCTTCTCCGACCCCCTCAAGACCCCCGAGAACGGCAAGGCCTCCTTCGGGGCGGCGGACACCGCATACCCCGGCCCCAACGACGGCCTCCTCCCCCCGGGGACGAACGACGACCCCCTCATCGTCAACTTCCTCAACGCGATCGTCCCCGACAACCAGGTGACGAACGCGCCCCCCGGCGCCGAGCAGGCCACGCCCGGCCCGGGGAACAACGCGGACAGCGGCGGCCCGGCCCCGGCCGACCGCTCCGTTCCCCCGGCAGAGCAGCACACCCCCGCGCCCGTCGCCGTGGCGCCCCCCGTCGGCCAGGCCGCTCCGCCACCCGCGGCCGCTCCGCACAACCCGGCCTCCGACAGCGGCCAGCGCTCCGCGTCCTCGGAGCGGGACAGCGGTGGGCGCTCACCCCAGCGCACCAACGACAACCGCACACCGGACCCGTCCGCCCAGCAGTCGGCCCACGACGATGTGCGCACCGCCGAGAGCACGTCACAGCCGGACACCGCACCCGCACCTGCGCAGCGGACCACCTCGGAGGACGTCCCGCCGTCCACGCCGCCCGTCGCCCCAACCGGCAGCGACCAGCACGACACCGACCTCAGCACGGAGAGCGCGCCGCCCCCGCCGCCCGTCACCGAGAGCGGCGGCGGCCAACACGACACCGGTCCCACGTCCGAGAGCGGACCCCCTCAGGACACAGAGGACACCGGGCGCTCCCCTGCCGAGCGCGACGCCGAACAGCCCGACGAGCGCGACGAGGACGGCGACCGCAAGGACGACGGCGCCGAGTCCGTGCACGGGGAGGGCCCCGCCGAGGAGGGGGACGGCCAGGAGCAGGACGGTGAAGAGGCCCACAAGGACTCCCCCGCCGAAAAGGGCGAGACGTCCGGAGCGGACCCGTCCCGGAACGCGGACGGCGTCCCGCAGGATCAGGAGAGGCCGCGGTTCCGTCCAGAACCGCTCCCCGAAGGGGAGACCGGCCCGGAGCGGAACGGCGCCCCCTCTCCCCCCACCATGGACCCCCCAGCCACGGCCGACAGCTGGGAGACCGCAGCCCCGCCGACGGAGAACGGCGGGGCGCCGGTACCGGACGCCGGGGGCGCCCCACCCGCCGCCGAGGGCACGACGCCCGACACCACCGGTGGCCCCCCGGCCCCCACACAGAGCCCGAACACGGACGCGCCTCCGGCACCGCCCGCCGCCAGACCCGACCGCGCGGCGGACAGCGGCTCCCACACCCCCGGGGAGACACGCACCGACCCCGCCGATTCCGGGATCGACCCGCGCGCCGACGCCCGCGCCGCGTCGGTCCTGGACCGCCTGCCCGAACTCACCCGAGCCCTCGCGGACAACGACATCCGCGGGGCCCGGGCCCTGGGAGCCGACTTCTGGAGGCTGCTGCGACCGGTCGACGGTCCGGCCCCGGAGAACCGCTCCATCCGCGAGGCGCGCACGCTCGCGCAAGCACTGGTGTACGTCGTCTCCGACCCGTCCGACAGGCGCGTCCCACTGGGCGACGAGTCCGTGCCTCCCGAACGCGTCCGGGACGCCGAGGCCCTGGCCCGCGGCATCGAACGCCACCTCCGGGACCGCCACGACCCGACCCGCGCCCGGCTCTGGCTGCCCGGCGGGCGGCTCACGACGGACTACGTCCGCTACGCGATGCAGGACCCCGCGGACCGGGGACCCTCCCCCTACGACGCACCGGACACGGCGACGACCGTCAACACGGCGCTGGTGGGCGGCGACAAGGACACATCGGCCTCGGAAGGACGCTCCGGGGGGACGCCGACGCCGGTCCGGACAGCGACCGGCACCGACGGCCCCGCCGCGTCCGGGTCCGGGACGATCCGCCGGCTGCCGACCGCAGCCGAAGCCGACCGCTACGGCGACCTGCTGCACGACCCCGGCTACAACCCCCACACCTTCGACGCACTCCCCACCGCGACCCAGGACTCGGTCCTCGCCTACACCCGGTCCCCCTGGCTGAACCGCTTCGCGCGGCTGCGTCCGTTGAACGAGGCGACGGTGCAGGCCGAACTGGACCGGATCCGGGATGAGAGCCGGTCCCACCCCGGATGGCAGGTCTACGAGATCGGCGGCGGCCGGTGGCCCGGCCTGGCACAGCTGGAGCAAGCCGCGGATCAGGGCGGCCTGAGCCCCGAGCAGGAGCGGGTCGTGCGGGGCGTCCTCGACAGCCCGGACCCGCAGACGGCGCTGGAGAACCTCTACGACCGCTCCGGAAGCGCGGGCCAGATCGCCGAATCCCTCGCCCTGGGCGGGGAACCGGCCCACTTCCCCGACTCCTCGGAAGCCCTGGCGATGATCCGGCGTCTGGACCGCGCCACCGGCCGGCCCTTCCCCGAGGGTTTCGAGGCCGTGCACGGCATGTACGAGCACCGGCACCTGCTGGGCGAGGACAGCACCGACCCCCGCGCTCTCGCGGGGACCACGCACGTGGAACAGGGGTACTTCTCGGTCTCCCTCGGCACCGTTCCGTCCGCGGCGGGCGGCTCCCCCATCGACCTGATGCGGCTGACCGTGCCGGAAGGCACCCGGGGGCTGTGGGTCGGCAACCGGAGCGAACACCCCGGCGAGCGCGAGATGATCCTCGCCCGGGGGACCCGCTACCGGATCACCTCGGTCGAGCCCTGGGGGCGCGGTTACCTCTTCCACGCCGAGATCCTGCCCCCCGCGCACGACGCCGCCGAGCCCGCCGCGGCGGTCCCGGCCGGGACGGGCGAGGTACTGGACCGCATCGACCGGGCCCTGGAAGCGGACGACGCGGCAGCGGCCCTGGCCGGGATACGCGGGGCGGCGGAACGCTTCACCGCGGACCTGACCGCCACCGTACAGAGCACCGACGGCCCCGGCCGGACCGCGGCGATCGACCGCCTCGAACAGCTGCGGGAAGCGGCAGAGGGGCTGGCGGACCGGGCTTCGGCGATCGCCGACACCGCCCCGGAGGCGGTCGCGGCCGCGGTCGCCCTGGCCGCGGACCTCGCCGCCGCCGCGGAGAGCGTCGCCGCGCGCGGTGCCGCCGACGCGGCCGCGGCCCGGGACGCGGTCCCCGATCCGCCCGAGGTGGACCCCGAGGCCCCGGACCGGATCACCGAAGCCGCACAGGAGCGCGACACGGCCCTCACACGGGTCTCGGACGCCGAAGCCGCGCGCGACGACGCCGAACGCGCCTCCCGCATCGCCTACGAGGCCGCCGACACCGCCACCCGCACCGCGCGGACCACCGAGAACGGGGGCGGGACCCGGGTCGGGGAGGCGCGCGCGGCCGCGGAGACGGCGGACACCCGGCGCCGCGCCGCGATCGCGGCCGCCGAGGACGCGGCCGACCGGCACGAGAACCTCACCCACGCCGTCAACGTGGCCGCGAACATCGCCGTCGGTATCGCCCTCAACGACGTGGCCGCCTCCCACGGCGACGCCGCCGCGACGGCGGCCGCCCTCGACCGGGCTCGGTCCATCGCCGACCTGGCCTCCCCGGGCTCCGGGGCGCGCGTGAGACTGAACATGCGCATGAACATGATGGGGCTCTCCGCCCCGGTCGGCTCCGGCGACCCCGTCATCTTCGCCGTGACCGACACCGTCGCGGAGGTGCGGGACCCGGACGGCGCCGGGATGAGCGGTGCCGACCTCGACTCCCTCGCCCGCGGTATGGGGCTGACCGACACCGACGACACGGAGCCGGCCCCGGTGGAGGCGTCCGGCCCCGCGACCGGCGACGACGCACGCACCACCGCCGAGAGCGCACCTCCCGCTCCGGAGACCGCGACCACCGGCGGCGCCACCGCCGGGACGGAGAGCGGACCGATGCCGAGGACCGGGGACAACGGCCCCCGTCCCGAGGCGCCGGACGACCGTCCCCCCGCGTCCGCCCCTCCGTCCGAGTCCCCGGACGACCGGGGCGCCGCCTCGCCGCTCCGTGCGGGGGACCAGGACGGCACTCCCCCCGCCGTGCCCGCCGGGCCTCCCCCCACGGCGCCCCCGCTCGGTCAGGACGGCCCGTCCGCCCCCGAGCCCGCCGCCGCCAACGGGCGGGGGAACCCCTCCCCCCGGCCCGCGTCGGACAGGATCACCACCGCCATCCGGCTCGGGGAGCTGGCCTCGGCCAGCATCAAGGACGCGATCAGCGGCTACCAGCGCGCCCAGGGCCTGGTCGACCAGACCAGGGAGGCCGAGCGCCAGGGCCGCCCCGACGCCGACGACCTGCGCGCCCGCGCCCACGAGGCGCAGCGCGAGGCCAACGAGGCCTACCGGAACTACGACGGCCTCGCCCGGATGCAGGCCGACCTGCTGCGCCCCGACGGCCCGACCACCGTCATGACCGTCCTGGAGACCCCCGCGGGTCCGAGCGGCGACACCGGCCCCGTCCCCCTCGGCGGGAACAGCGGGGACATCCGGCTCGGCCCCCTCAGCACCGGCTCCCCCGCTCCCCGGGGCGAAAGCCCGACCGGCGACACCCCCGACCCCGCCGACCGCGCTCCGACCGACGACCGGGACGACACCGGTACCGGGAGCGGCGGGGACCGGGACCGGAGCACCCCGGAGGGAGCCCCGCCGGAGGGCGCACCGCCGCCCCGGCCGCTCCCGCCCCTCGCCTACGACGGCGGCCTCGTGCCGGACCGGAACGGCCAGAGCTACGACCTGGGCTACCTGACCACGTCCACCCTCATCGGTCCGCACATGCTCTTCGCGGAGCACCTGCCCGGGTTCGTCGACGACGTCCTGGCCCGTACCCCGGGCATGCCCGACCCCGTACGGCGGGAGATCGCGGACGGCGTGGCCGACATCCTCACGAGGGAGGGGCCGCGGCCCTTCCTCCGCGAGGGCGGACACCCCGTCGGCGCCACACACGACGGGCGGACGTGGACCGTCGACATCGACCTGCGCCCCGAGGACGGGGACTTCTACCACGTCGACGCCAAGCCCCTGAGCGGCGGCGGGGACTCCAGGTTCCTGAGGCTGCACGACACCGGCCCCGGGGTGGACTCCAGCGACGGCGGGTCACGCGGCGCGGGCAAGACCCTCGGCGGCAAGTTCACGATGAGCCCCTTCTACATGACCGGCGTCAACGGCAACGACGCCGGGCCGATCGCCGCTGTCGGCGGACGCGGCGGCGCGAAGGTCCGGGGCACCTCCGGGTCGGCCTCGACCAGCGCCAACGCCGCCAGCGGCCTCGAACTGCTCGGCGCCCCGAACCTCTACGTCGGCGACCTGCACATGAGGGCGTCCGTCACCGGCCCCGGCCTCACCGCGCCGCGCGTCCAGGAGGGGACCGCGTACAACGGCCTCGCCATGAACCTGCCGGGCGAGGTGGTCTCCTCCTCGGACGCCCCCGCGCGCATCGTGCCCGACAACGGACCGACCGACGCGAACGGGCACCGCCCGCCGGTGAACCGCCCGTTCATGGGCACCGGCCACCCGCTCGAGATCACCCGTTTCTCCCCGGTCCCCCCGTCTCCCGCCACGGCCTCGGACGGCGGGGGCACCACGGAGGACACGGGCGGGGACACCGCGCCCGGCGACGGTGGGACCGGTCGCGGCGACGGCCGACCGGGCAGGGGCACCCTCGGCACCTGGCTCGCCGACCACCTCCTGGGCCCCCGCCCCTCGGGGGACCGGGGCAGCGGTCACACGCCCTCCCGGAAGGAGCGGCGTACCAACGAGTACCGCGAGAGCATCGAGTCCACCTTCGACCACGACCGGCTGCAGCAGTACCTGCCGCAGATGTCCAACAGTTCCGCGCACATCCGCATCGAGATCCCCGGCAGCCGCCCCCGCATCATGCGGATGTGGTCGGTGTCGACCGAGTACGACCGCAAGGACTTCACACTCGGCCTGGTCGACTTCGTGCACAGCAACACCGCGGTCAAGAGCGACTCCTCCAGCGTGAAGCACTCCACCGTGGCCTCCGGTTCGGTCGGCGGCGGCTTCGGCATCTGGCTCGACCTGCCCAACGGCAAGAGCGTCCGCCTCGACGTGCCCTTCGTGGAGTACTCGGCGACGTTCGAGAAGAGCACGGGGGTCTCCCTGAACACCTCGGGGACGAGCAGCCATGTCGTGCACGCCCCCTCCGGCTACGCGGCCTACGACGTCAAGCGCGACTTCTACGTCCACATCCAGGGCGAGCCCGGGCCGCACCGCTTCGAGGGCGCCACCGTCGAGATGCTCACGATCGAGGACGCCCGCCAGCTCACCGGTGAACCGTCCAAGGCCCCCGACCCGGCCGGCGAACCGTCCAAGGCCCCCGACCCGGCCGGCGAACCGGCCGCGCCGCCCCGGCCCCCGTTCCCGAACCTCGCGGTGGACCGCCCCACGGACCTGAGCGGGGCCACCGTACGCGGGTTCGGCCACGCTCCCCCGACCGCTCCCGCAGGCAACGGCGGGACGGCGGGAACCACCGGCAACGGCAACACGGGGACCACGGACACCACGGGGAACAACGACACCGACGGCGACACCCAGGCGCCTCCCCCGCCACAGCTCCCGTTCTACGACGACCTGGCGTACCGCGTGCTCAAGGGCATCTCCGAGAAGCGCCCCGGACTGGTCATCCCGGACCTGGCGCGGACCGGCAAGGACTACGCCGTCCGCCCCAGCCACATGGACGGACCGGTGCGCAGCTTCCGCGAGCGCTGGGGCCTGCGCCGCAACGTGGACGTGGCGCGGGAGAACACCCTGAAGGTCATCAAGGCGCTCTCCGAGTCCGGGCTCAAGAGCGGTGCGCCCGACCTGCCCGGCAACGGCATTCCGGTCCGCCTCAAGGAATCCGCCCTGGTCGACCCGACGATGGTCCGCAAGGACAGGGGCGGCCGTCCCGAGACCGTGACCGTGCGCGTCTACGGCGACTTCGACCGCCTGGTGCACCAGTTCGACACGACCGCCAGCGGCGGCGGCCGGTTCGCGGGCTCGGCCGGCATCACCACCACGAAGGGGTCGAGCGTCAACCACGCGCTCAGCCTCACCACGGGCGCCAGCGTGCGCACCGACGCCGGTGCCGACGCACGCGGCGTCCCCCGGGTCCTGGGAAACCCCTCGATCTCGTTGAACGCGTCCCTGAACACGGGCAGGGGCTCCAGCCAGGGTCTCTCCCACAGCTCCGAGGAGACGGTGCTGTTCAGCGGGGACTCCGACGTGTGGACGTCCCGCACCCGCTTCACCGCACGGATGTTCGAGCACGACGACATCGGGATGGCGCGCGACGACCGGCCCCAGCGCGAGCACGGCACCCCGCTCCTGGGGGACGGGATGGACGCCCAGGCCTTCCTCCTCACACCCAAGATGCCGCCGATGGCCTCCGACTCCCCGAACACCGTGTCCGACCCGGCGGGTACCAGCCGCGACGGCGAGACCGCCGCCTCCTCCGACGGGCGGGAGACGCGGGACGCCCCCGAGGCCGCCGACACACGGGGAGGGGACTCCACGCGGACGGACACCTCCGGGAACACGGCGCCCGCCACGACGGCGCCCGCCACGACCGGCGGTCGGCAACCGCTCACGCCCGAGCAGGCGCGGGACATGATCGTCCGGAACTTCGTCCCGAGGACCACCCCCGGCGGTACGGCGGGCGACAGCCGGGGAGGCCGGTGGACCGTCGTCCGGGACGGGGTCGTGCACACCTGGGGACGCCTGTTCGGCGGGGGCGCCGAGATCGTCACCCCCGCCCAGAACACCACCGCGGACACCGCCACCGGCACCGACGGCGACCAGGCCGCCGCCCCCACCCCGCCGCCTCCCCCCGGCGGCACCACGGACACCACCACCGGGACGTCGCCGGAGACCGCCGCGCCAGGAGGCGACCGGAGCGGGGACGGCGCCCCGGACAACCGGCCCCCGCAGGGACCGCCGACCCTGAACCAGATCCGGGCCCAGGCGATCCGCCGCATCGGCGGCACCTTCGAGCGCGTGAACACCCAGTTCGACACCGGGAGCCGGGGCATGCGCGGGCTGCTGGAGGAGACCTACCGGACCTTCTCCGAGCCGCGCAGCGGCCTCCACGACGGATACCGGCGCAAGCTCGACTCGTTCCTCTCCCAGTCGTCCGGGGGCGGTCGGCAGTTCGAGAACCACCTGTCGGCGGAGGAACTCGCCACGAGCAGGAGCTCGACCGCACCGTCGGGCTCGCGCATCCGCCAGGAGATGAGCGGCGGTCTCTGGTCGCCGCACGACGTCCGGGCCACCGTCGCCACCAAGGTCGAGATCGACACCGTCACCGACTTCCGCCCCGTCGACGCCCAGATGCGGTGGAACGGCGGCAGCGAGGTGACCCTGTCCACCACCTCCTCCCTGACCGGCAGCCTCGGCCTCAAGCTCGGAGGGAGCGGGGGCCGCAACCCGAACCCGCACCCCTCCGACGACTCCCTGCCCTCCGAGGCCGTCAGACCGATCCCGCTGCTCGGTCCCTCCCTCTCCCGCACGTTCTTCTCCCGCGGCACGTCGCACACCCAGTCGACCTCGTTCACGTCGTCGGTGCTGTTCATCCCGGACAACACCAAGGTGTACGCCTTCCGCGCCTCCGGCCACCTCACCCAGGCGGTCGAGTTCCTGAAGAACTGGAGCATCGGCCCGCCCCTGAACTGGAAGACCCTGTTCCACGGGTGGACCGCTCCCGTCCAGAACCTGGTCGCGGGCTACGTGCACTCCCGCGACGCCCAGCAGGAGGGGCTGGTGATGGACCGGGCGACCCGCGACGAGAGCGGGACGGGGGTGAACCTGAGTCCGCAGCCCAACCCGAAGACGCCCGACACCGCGCAGGTGCGGCCCGGTTTCGAGAACAACGGCAGGCAGATCCAGCCCGCCGACCCCGAGGCCGCCATCCAGGCCCTGGTGAACGACCTCGCCGGGAACGGACTGGAGCTGACGAGCGGCGGCCGGGAGCTCCTGCTGCAGAAACTGACCACGCACCTGGCCCAGAACCCGGACTCCACCGTCCCGGTGCCGGTCAAGGTCCGCGCGCTGGGACCGGAGCCCACCTCGGACTCGCGTCCGCACCCCATGCGCTCGGCCTCCCCGGGGAAGGTCTACGTGAACCTGACCAGGGACCCGAGCCGCACCGACGTCTCCTACGTCGGCCAGTCCGGCTACTACATCGAGTCGCACACGTGGAAGCCGACCGACGCGAACGCGAAGACCAGGGGGACCGGGACGGCGGTGGGCGCGGACGGCGTGCTGCTGCAACCCCTCCCCTACGCCCAGGACGACCAGGGGCCGGACGGACAGCCGGAGCACCGCCCGCTGTTCGCCTCCCCCGCCGGGGCGGTGTCCTCCTCCACCAACGACGGAAGCTCCTCCGGGGAGTCCCAGGACGACGCCCGCACCGTCGAGCTGCACCTGAACACCCCGTACGCGAAGGTCGGCGCGGACACGACGCTGACCCTCACCCTCGAACTGGGCGAACCCAAGGGCGGGGAGAACGGCAACCCGCCGCGATCGACGTACACGGGCACCGCTGGCAGCGGGCGGATCGAGACGATGTACCCGTTCGCGTACATGACCTTCGATCCCCCGGCGACGACCACCACGGGGGACGGCACGCAGGGCACCGGCACCGACCTGCCGGCGCCTCCCCCAGCCGTCACCACGTCCACGGACGGCACCGGCTCCACCGGGACCGCTCCCGCCGACCGGAACACCCCTCCGGCCCCGGAAGGCGGCACCACCGGCGACCGGACGGGAACCGACACGACCGGGAACGACCGCGCCCCCGCCCCCGCGGAGGACGGCGGCACGACGCGGCGGCCCGGAGCCCCCGTCTACGCGTCCGTGTCCGACGCGTTGCGCACCTGGACGGGCGACGCCGGCCCCCGGCCCGGCAACGACACCGCCATCACCAAGCCGGCCATGGTGCAGGACGGCGGACAGGCGCTGCGCGACAAGGCCAACGTCGTCATCGCGCAGTCCCTGGGCTGGCAGCCGCCCGCCGGCACCCCCGAGGGGGGACAGCCCACCCGCGCCACGGCGGACGCGGCGCGCGCCTACCTCGCCGACGCCTACGGCCAGGACCCGGTGTACAACGAGATCGACCACAGCCTCAGCGACAAGGCCGTCAAGGCCGTGTATCCCTCGGCCTCACGCAACTCCGAGGGCGTGCAGTTCACGGACGTCAACCGCACCGAGTGGGGCGCCAAGGTCGTGCCGAGCAGCCGCAGGGCGAAGATCCTGGACGCGCTGCCGGGCAGCCAGCTCAGCGACTCCCGTGTCCGGCCCCGGACGAACAGCGCTGGCGACTCCCACGGCGGGAGCCGGGGCCGCGGCGGGGAGTTCCGCCCCGCCGGGCTGACCACCGGCGGCATCTCCTACGACGGGCACGAGGGCATCTACACCGGCGCGCCGGGCGTGAACACCAGCTCGTCCCACGGGGCCGAAAGGGGCTCCAACCAGGCCGTCAAGGGCTACCAGGAGTCGGACCAGCTCCGCCAGGGGCCCGTCTACCTCGTGGAGTACGACGCCACCTGGGCGTTCGCCGCGGGCAGCAAGCTCAAGGCGCCCGCCGCCTTCCACCCGAACGACCCGAGCCTTGCGCCGACCCCCTTCTACTCCCGGCCCACCCGCTGGGGCGTGGGCGAGGTCACGGTCAGGATGGCCGGCTGGTTCTCGGAGTCCGACGCGGTCGCGATGGGCTTCCTCACGCCGGACCAGGCGAAGGACCTGGCCCCCGTCATGGACCGGGTCAACCAGGCGCGGGAGGAGTTCAGCCAGGCGGAGGCCGCCTACGCCGACACCCGGGCCCCGCTCGAGGGCCTGGCCGAGAAGTACGCCGCCAACCCGGACGACCGGAGCGCCGAGAGCGCCTACAGCGCGCAGGAGGAGAAGTACACCAAGGCGCTGTCCGACTTCGACGACCAGATCGACGCCCTGATCGAGACCGTGAACGACACGCGCACCACGCTGGGAAGCACCGGTCAGGGGGCGGACGGCGGCACCACTCCCCCCGCGCGCACGGTGAGCGGCGACGGAAGCGGAGGGGCGACCCGCGCACCGGCCACCGGGAACACCAGCAACACGACCACCACGAGTACCGGGAACACAGGGAACACGGGTGCGCCACCCGCCCCCGGTGGAGCGCCCCCGGTCGGCACCACGGCCACCGGCGACACGACCAACGGCGGGTCCCAGCAGGCCGCCGCCACGACCCCGCCGGACCCGGCGCCCGCGCCCACGGGACCGCGCCAGGAACTGGTCGACCGCTTCCGGGCGGAGCTGAACCTCCGTCCGCCGGAGCCCGACACCCCCGACCGGGATCCCGGCGCGCTGGACCCGGACGGCTCCGGGGACCCCCGGGACGGCCGGGAACAGAACACGAACACCGCGGACGCGCGGGTCGAGCGCGCCTCCGACGCCGCGGACAACGCTGCCCGGGAGGCCCGTGACGCACGCGATGACGCGAACGGCCTCTCCACCCCCCTGGACCGAGGCAGGGCCGATCTTCGAAACGGCACCCGCATCCTCACGGGTTCCGGCGACGGAGCACCCGCCGCCGGGGCCGGAGGACCCGCGACCGGGACCGACGGCGCCCCCTCGCCGGGGGCGGTACGGCAGACACGTGACGCGCGGGAGGCGGCGGACACGGCGCACGACGGTGCCACCGCCGTCCGCGACGGCTTCGACACCGCCCGCGAGGACGCCCTCACGAGGATGCCCGAACCCGATCGCGGCGCCTTCGACGGACGGCTCGGGGAGGCCACCACGGCGGCCGGGAGCGCGGCCACCGCCGCGGCCGACGCCTGGAACACCGCGGACAGGCACGAGGACACCGTCACCGGACTCGGGAACGACCTCAACGCGACACCGTCGCGGTACCGGGAGCTCGGCACCGCCGTGGACGGCCTGTCCGGGCAGGACCGGCCCGTCGGCGGGGACCGGGCCGCGCGGGACGCGCGCGACCAGGCCACCAACCTGATCTCCGACCTGGAGGGGATCGCCGATCGCGCCGACACCGCGCGGGAGGCGGCGGAGACGGCCGCGACGCGGGCCGGGACGGCGAAGACGGACGCCGACACCGCGCGGGAGGCGGCCGAGCAGATGGCCGCGGACGCCGAGATCCTGCGGGCATGGGCCGAGGACTTCAGCACCAGCGCGTCCGGTCACCGGGACGGCGCGGACCGGGCCGCCCAGAACGCGCGGGACGCCGGTGAGGCGGCCCAGCGGGCCGCCGACGCGGCCGAGGACGCCCGCACCGCCGCGGACGCGGCGGCGGACAGGGCGGCCGAGGTTCGTACCGGCGCCGCGGAGTCCGCCAGGAACGCCGCGCGGGCCGAGGCCGACGCCCGTGCGGCCCGCACCGCCGCGGACCTCGCGGCCCAGGCGGCGGCGAACGCCTCGCGGCCCTCCCCCGGCGGGCAGACGGAGTCGGACGGCACCGGCCCCCGGGGGGCGGCGGACACCCGGGAGGACGACACCCGCCGAGGCGCGGAGGACGCGCGGGCGAGGGCCCAGGAGGCCCGGCAGATCGCCCGCGAGGCGGCGGAGCGCGCGGCCCGGGCAGCCGAGGACGCGAAGCAGCTGGCCGAGCGGGCACAGGACCTGCGCACCAGGGCGAACGCCACCGCGCGGGAGGCCGAGAAGGCCGCCGCTCGCGCGGACGAGGCACGGAGGATCGCCGAGGAGGCCCGCAACGCCGCCGGCATGACCGTGGAGGCCGCCAACGAAGTCCTCGCCGCCGCCCGCCGCGCACACAGGTCGGCGCAGCAGGCCGCCCAGAGGGCGGCGGCCGCGGCCGAGCGTGCCGCGGAGGCCGCGGAGACCGCTCAGGAGGCGCGTGACGACGCCGAGAAGATCGCCGAAAGCGCACGGAAGCGCGCCGAGAGCGTACGGAAGCTGCTGGAGAGGATCCTGGCGGCCATGAAGCCGGAGAGGACCTCGTCCGAGGGCGGCCCTCCCCCCGGGCGGAACCCCTCGGGGCGTCCGTCCGGCGGATCGGATTCCACGGTTCCCGGCCGGATCTGAGCCGGAGAGGCGGGGCGCCGCCGTCCCCGTGAGGAGCGGGCACATGCGCCGTGCCGCGCGGTGCCGGGCCGCGACCGCACACGCGGCGCCGGGCGCGCAGGGCTTCCCCTCGCCCCCTTCCTCCACCGGGGGAGGGAACGGCACATGCGATTCCCCTGACGGACACACACCGCCTGTTTACCAGTGAGCCGTTCTGCCTTTATTTCCCGGTAACACAAAGGCACATGAACCGACGCACGGAAATGTATTTCCGTGAAACAGGGAATGAACGGCCGCCTTCCTGTGGACCGCCCCCGCACGGGCGCCGCCGCGAAAGCCGATCCGCCGACGACCGCCTTCCCGGAACCGGAGTCGGCTCCGCCACGGACGCGGCGACCGGTGTCGGCCGACACGGGTCCGCCCACGCCCCCGCACGGCTGCCGACCTGCCACCACCAGGCTCCCGCCCGGACGCCGGACCAGCCCTCCCCCGCGAGCGCGACCCCGCCGCAAGGGGAACAGGAAAAGAATATCCGGTCGGCTCCAGGAGAACCGTTACCGAAATACGCGGCACACCGATCGGGTGGAACACGTTCCAAAAATCCCCCGCCTCTCCCGGAGCACGCCCATGAGCTCTGGGAATTGACCGGGAGGGCGCCATCCAGGGTTCCGGTCCTGGGAATGGGCCACCGATCGGCGCGACTTCCCCGGTGCTACTTTCGTGCCCGCGTAGCGACCCCGGTGGGAAGGTGGAATCGCGTATGCCGTTGGACCACAACATGTCCGACTCCTCACGCACCGCGATCAAAGTCCTCACCGGCATCGACGTCCCCCGCGCCAGCATCACCAAGCTCTTCCACGCCGCCGAGGTCTACTCCACCCTCATCCAACGCCTCAACACCCTCGACGAACTCATCGAGCTCAGCCGCGCCCGCGTACGCCGCAACTTCAACGGCCGCACCGCCGACTACTACGAACGCTCCCTGGACCAGTTCACCAAAGGCGAGAACAACTACGTCGGCGCCGCCAAGGACAACTCGGCCACCATGACCACCGAGCTACGCAAAGCCGGCGCCAACGTCGAGTACATGCACATGATGGTCATCGGCCAGTTCATCCAACTCCTCGCCGAGATCGCCTGGGCCATCGCCACCGCCAAGTTCACCTTCGGCGCCACCTTGAAGTTCATCCCCATCTTCAAGGCCATCCGCAGCCTGGCCATGCGCCGCATCCTGGCCTGGCTCGTGATCACCGTGCCCAGCCACCAGATCATCAGCCAGATCTTCGCCAGCATGGACAGCATCATCCAACGCATCCAAATCGGACGCGGCACCCGCACCACCATGGACGGCACACTCACCAAGAGCGCCCACATCGGCGGCGCCATCGAAGGAGCACTCTCCGCCGTCCTCTCCGCCGGCATGGACGGCCTCTTCCACAAAAACCTCAACAACCTCTTCAAAAACAGCCTCGACGACCTCAACCACCTCCCCGACCCACCACCCCTGACC
>NYMS01000021.1 GCA_002529455.1 Glycomyces fuscus | reverse complement strand
AGGGCGTGCAGGGGCACGTACTCGACCAGGCGGGCGTTGTCGGGGACGGTGCCGAGCCTGTCCTGTTCGCTGGCGGGCAGGGTGGCCACGACCTCCACGTCCAGGTCGGCCAGTCCCTCCAGGATCTCTCCGGCGGAGACCCGGTGACCGCCGTACCACTCGTTCGCGCTGGTCCCGAGGCTGAGGCCGATCCGGGGGCGTGCGGGTGGTGTGCGCAGCCAGCCGGGGACGACGGCGCGTCCGTTGTAGGGCACGTAGCGCACCGGCAGGTACTCCAGCCCCGCAGGCGTGTCCACTCTCAGTGAGGCGGGGACCTGCTCCACGGTGGCCTGGCCGTGCACGAGGGTCTCGGAGAAGTCCACCCCGTACCGGGCCGCCCTGGCCCCCAGCCACTGGGCCAGGGGGTCCTCCCGCCGCTCGGCGGGCTGCTCGGCCATCCGCGCCAGGAAGCGCGCGCG
>NYMS01000020.1 GCA_002529455.1 Glycomyces fuscus | reverse complement strand
ATCATGGCGGCGCAGGTGGGGGCCAGGGCGTGCAGGGGCACGTACTCGACCAGGCGGGCGTTGCCGGGCACGGTGCCCAGCCTGTCCTGCTCGCTGGCGGGAAGGGTGGCCACCACCTCCACGTCCAGGTCGGCCAGACCCTCCAGGAGGGTCGCGACGTCGACCGTGTAGCCGCCCAGGCGCAGCGCCGCCGTCGTCCCGAGGCTGAGGCCGATCCGGGGGCGTGCGGGTGGTGTGCGCAGCCAGCCGGGGACGACGGCGCGTCCGTTGTAGGGCACGTAGCGCACCGGCAGGTACTCCAGGTGTGGAGGCGTGTCCACTCTCAGTGAGGCGGGGACCTGCTCGACGGTGGCCTGGCCGTGCACGAGGGTCTCGGAGAAGTCCACCCCGTACCGGGCCGCCCTGGCACCCAGCCACTGGGCCAGGGGGTCCTCCCGCCGCTCGGCGGGCTGCTCGGCCATCCGCGCCAGGAAGGTCCGGCGGACCCTGCTGAACAGGTCCACGCTCCACAGGTGGCGCACGTGGGCGGCACCGCACACCTGGGCCGCGACGGGGGCGGCGTAGGTGGACGGCTCCCACACGACCAGGTCGGGGCGCCACTCGCGGCAGAGGGCGACCAGGTCGTCGAACATGGGCTCGTTGACCATCCGCCACCACCAGGTGACGACCCCCCGGTAGCCCTCCAGGAGGTACTCCCAGGTCAGGACCTCGTCGCGGTCCTCGGCCATGTCGAAGTCCAGGTACCGGTCGGCTCGGCCGTCCCGGCTGATCCTGGCGAAGTGGTGGTCGCGGCCGACGGACGCGAAGGGCAGCCCCGCCCCCGCCGCGACGGGCTCCAGGTGGGGCTGGCTGGCCACCCGGACCTCGTGCCCGGCGGCGCGCAGCGCCCACGCCAGGGGCACCAGCCCCAGGAAGTGGGTCCGCTCCGCCTGCGTCGCGATCAGGACCCTCATCCCGGCGCTCCCCGCCGGAGGGGGCCCGTCCGCGGGGCCGCGCTCACGCCGTCCTCCCGGCCGCCGCCTCCCGGACGTAACCGGCCCCGGCCTCGTCCCACGCCTCGCGGTAGACGGCGAAGATCCGCACCGAGCGCAGCCGTTCGCCGTCCAGCACGTACTCGGAGAGCGTCCCCTCCCGGTGCACCTCGACGCCGCTCGCGCGCAGCGCGGGCAGTCCGCCGTCGACGACCCAGAAGTAGACCTTCCGGATGTTCCACATCGCGAAGGCGTAGTTCACGGCGAGGGCGTGGGCGTGCGCCACGCCCTCGGGGCCCAGCACCCCGGGGTCCGCGGCGACGGAGCACTTGACATAGCGCCCCAGCGGGTTCAGGGAGTGGAGGGAGACGTAGCCCCCGACCCCTCCCGTCCCCGGTTCCTCCACGAGGAACTGCGCGGCCACGCCCTCGAACTCCTTGGGCCACAGGGACGCGAAGACGTCCCTGCTGGGGAGGCCCCCCAGCCCGTGCCGCGAGAGCTCGTCGTGGACCACCTCCCCGAACCTCTCCGCGGTGGACGCGAGCCTGACCGCACGCGTCACGAGATGCGGAAACACGATCTCCTGCACTACATCTCCCGACGCCCCGAACGGGGCAGAGAAAAGCGCTGTGAAGAATGGATTTCTCCACAGCGCGTCTAGAGGAATCAGCTGCAACCGACGTAGCTGAGACCGCTGTTCAGCAGAACGGCTTCGTCGAGGACGGTGTCCATCTCCTGAAGGGACAGGACGTCAGAGAGAACCATGCTTGGCCTCCTTTCCTTCGCGTGGGCCGACACTGGCGGGACAGAACCTAGGACAATTCCTCCGGCGCGACAAGAAGGGCACCCCGGACCGGAGCCCCGAGCGCGCCGGCTGTCCCGCCGGCGGGACGCCGCGCGGTAAGGAGGGGTCCGCGCGGCGGTGCGGACACTAGGGTGTGGCGCCATGCTCACACTGCACCTCGAGACTCCGCGTATCAGGTTCGGTCCCATCAGCCCGGAGAAGGTCGAAGAACTCTACGACCTCCTCATGGAACTGGGCCTGGAAAGCCTTCCGTCGCGCGACGCCTTCATCGAGTCCTACCACTCGGTGGCCAAGCGCTTCGTCGACGTATTCGAGATCCAATTCCGGAGTACGGGCGAGGTCCTCGGTTTCGCCTCGATCCGTGAGCACGATCCCGCGGGGCACGTGAAACTGGGCATCTTCATGCGCGCGGACCGCCTTCCCGTGGGCGTGGGAGCCGAATCCATGATGATGCTCGTTAACTACGCCTTCGCCCACTGGGATTACCTGCGGAAGGTATACGTTCTGACGACGGACGCGAGTCTGGGGAAATTCGGCTCGGCGCTCGCCAGCACCCCCCGGGAGGCGTCCCTCCCCCAGCACGTCTACTTCCAGGGCCGCCTGTGGGACCTGCACTTCTACTCGGTCTCCCGCGGCGCCTGGACCGCCAAGGGGGCGCCCATCCTCGACCGGATCGCGCGCGGACCGCGTTCGAGGCCGCCCGAGGGCCCGGGCCGGGGCTGAGCCGCCGCCCGCGAGCCGGACGCAGTACCCCGCCACGCCGCCCACCCGGAGGGAGACCCCCATGCTCGACCTGGTCGAGATGTACACGCTCGCGGACCCGCTGTTCTTCGAGGAGCCGAGCAGGCTCACGGACGACTCCCCCCACGCCCTCGTGGCCCCGTCGGACTTCTCCGTCGCGAAGCTGGACCCGCCCCCGGGCTGGCGGCGCGAGCGCGACGGCCTGTGGCACGTCGTCTCCCCGCAGGACCCGGACCTGCCCGAGCAGGGCTGGAAGATCCACGTCTCGGCGACCGTGGACAACGCGGACGCGACCTGCCGCGCGGTGTGGGACCACTGCACGGAGCACGGCCTGGTGTTCAAGTACCTGCTGAACAGGAACATCCTGGTCGCGGCCAACACCAAGTACGCGCCCCGGGCCTCCAGCGGCAAGCTGCTCACCGTCTACCCCCGCGACGAGGAGGAGCTGGAGCGGACCCTGCACGCGCTCTCCGCGCGCGTCGGGGGGCAGCCGGGCCCCTACGTCCTGAGCGACCTGCGGTGGGACCAGGGGCCCCTGCACGTCAGGTACGGCGCCTTCCGCCGGATGTGGTGCCTCGACGAGCACGGCTCCCGGGTCCCGGCGCTGCGCGCCCCCGACGGGGCGCTGGTACCGGACCGCCGGGTGCCGGCGTTCACCCCGCCCTCCTGGGTGGTGCTCCCCTCCTTCCTCCAACCGCACCTCGACGCCCGCTCGACCGGGGAGCGCGTGCCCTACCTCATCGACAGGGCCCTGCACTTCTCCAACGGCGGCGGGATCTACCTGGGCCGCCGCGAGGAGGACGGCACCCGGGTCGTGCTCAAGGAGGCCCGCCCCCACGCCGGGCTCGACCGCGAGCTGCGGGACGCGGTCTCCCGCCAGACACGGGAGGAGGAGAACCTGCGGCGCCTGGACGGGGTGCCCGGCGTGCCCCGGTTCCTGGACAGCTTCACCCTGGGCGGCCACCGCTTCCTGGTCCAGGAGTACAAGGAGGGCCGGACCCTGGGCTCCTGGTGCGCCATGCACCACCCCGGCGTCACCGAGGCCCACGCCGGCGCCGACGCCCTCGCCGCCTTCACCGAGCGCGCCCTGCGCATCCTGGGCCGGCTGGAGGCGGTCCTCGGCGCCGTCCACGACCGCGGCCTGGTCTTCGGGGACCTGCACGCCAACAACGTGCTGGTGGACGAGGACGACGAGGTCTGCCTGATCGACTACGAGCTGGCCTTCGACGCGGAGAGGGAGGGGCACCGGGCCCCGCTCGGGGCGCCCGGGTTCGCCAGCGCCGACAGGACCGGCACCGCCGTCGACCGGTACGCCCTGGCCGCGACCCGCCTGTCGGTCTTCCTGCCCTTCTCCCGGATCACCGCCCTCGCTCCGCACAAGGCCGCGGAGCTGGTGGACGTGCTCCGCGGGCTCTACCCCGTCCCCCGGGAGTGGGCCGACGAGATCGAGCGCGAGCTGGTCCCGGAGCGCCCGGCGGAGGGTCCCGGGCGCCCGCCCGTGTCGCTCGGCTCCGTCGCGGCGGGCATCACGGCCTCCGCGACCCCGGAGCGGACCGACCGGCTGTTCCCGGGGGACCTCCAGCAGTTCCTCTCCGGCGGCTACGGCGTGGCCCACGGCGCGGCCGGCGTCCTGTGGGCGCTGGAGCGCGCGGGCGCGGGCCGCTTCCCCGAGCACGAGGAGTGGCTGCTCTCCGCCTCGCGGCGGCTGCGCTCCCCCAACCAGGGCTTCTACGACGGCGTCACCGGTCTGGCCTACGTCCTGGACCACCTCGGCCACCGCGAGGAGGCCGACGAGCTGATGGAGCGCCACGCCGGGGACGAGTGCGGCGGGATCTCCCTCTTCTCCGGTCTGGCGGGCGTGTGCGCCGGGCTGGTCCACCTCTCCCGGGGCGACGCGCGGGACCCGCGCATGGCCCGGGCCCTCACCCTGGGCGGACGGCTCTCGGAGGCGGTCGCGGAGGCGGAGGCGGCCCCCGGGCCCCCGCGGCCCGGGCGCGCGGGGCTCATGCGGGGGTGGAGCGGCGTGGCCCTGTCCCTGCTGAACCTGTACCGGGCCACAGGGGACGGCCCCTGGCTCGACACCGCGGTCAGGGCCCTGCACCTGGACCTGGACCAGTGCGTCCGCGCCCCGGACGGCACCCTGCTGGTACGCGACCGCGGGGCGCGCGCCCTGCCCAACATCGACGCCGGAGGGCTGGGGGTCGCCCTGGTCGCCAAGGAGCTCCTGGAGTACCGCGAGGACGGGCGCTGCGCCGAGAGCCTTCCCGCGCTGAGCCGCTCGTGCCACACCCTGCTGTACGCCCAGGCGGACCTGTTCCACGGCAAGGCGGGGCAGGTCGCGGCGCTGGCCCGGCTGGGCGGAGCGCCCGGGGCGCTGCGCTCCCGGGTCGCCGAGCTGGAGTGGTACGCCCTGCCCTTCCGGGGGCAGGCCGCCTTCCACGGCGGCCGGGTGCCGCGGCTGTCGATGGACCTGGCCACGGGCGGCGCGGGCGTGCTCCTCGCCCTGGCCGCCGCAGCGGGGGGCGGCCGGCCGTTCCTCCCCTTCTTCTCCGAGGCCCCGTAGGCAGTGTTTTTCGGGCCTCCGCTTCGCTTCGTCCCACCCGTCGCCCGCCACCACCCTCGAACGACGCCCACGGCGCAGTCCTCCCACGGGAACCCGCCTCCGCCACCTCCAGAACCCCGTGGGCGCCCGAACCCACGGTGTTTTCCTTGGACCTCCGCTCCGCTTCGGTCCGTGTTCGGGCGCCCGGAGCACGGGAACCTTCGGTGTCTTCAGCGGGTTCGCTCGTGCCCACCCGTCGCCCACCACCACCCTCGAACGACGCCTACGGCGCAGTCCTCCCACGGAAACCCGCCTCCGCCACCTCCAGAACCCCGTGGGCGCCCGAACCCCCCACAGCTGAGACCGGTTCAAAAAACGGACCCTAGGGTCACGGGACAGGACCGGACGGCCGGAGGGCCGGGGCGGCGGACGCCCCCGGCCCGCCGGCCATGGACGAAGGACCGAGCAGATGTACGACACCTACTACGCCGCCGTCTACGACGCGGTGATGATCCACCGGGGCAAGGACTACGCCGCCGAGGCCGACCGGATCAGCGAGATCGTCCGGGAGCGGCGGCCCGGCTCCGCCTCGCTGCTGGACGTCGCGTGCGGGACGGGCCTGCACCTGCGCGCGTTCTCGGAGCGCTTCGACGAGGTGGCGGGCCTGGACGGGTCGCGGGAGATGCTGGAGCTGGCCCGGGCGCGCGTCCCGGGCCTGCGGACCTGGTGCTCGGACCTGCGGGAGACGGCGCTGGAGGCGCGCTTCGACGCCATCTCCTACCTGTTCGCCGTCCCGCACCTGGAGTCCGAGGCGGAACTGGCCGACGCGGTCCGGACGCTCGTGGACCACCTCAACCCGGGAGGGCTGCTCCTCGTGGAGCCCTGGATCGGCCCGGACGGCTTCACGCCCGGGTACGTCTCCCGGGACGTGGTGGAGGACGGCGACCGCACGATCATGCGCCTGTCGCACTCCACCGCCGTGCCCGGGCGGCCGGACCGGATGGCCATCGTCGTGCACTACGCCGTGGCCGACCCCGTGGAGGGGCTGCGCCACGCCACCGAGTCGACGGAGATGTCCCTGTTCACCCCGGACCAGTACGCGGCGGCCTTCGAGAAGGCCGGGTGCGAGGCCGAGCACCTGAGGACCGAGCCGTTCGCGCACGGGCTGTGGGTGGCCCGGCGCCGCGACGGCTGATCCGGCTCAGCGCTCCTCCCCCTCCGGCAGCGCGCGCCGGGCGGAGCCCCCGAGCTCCCCGCGCCGCGCCGAGGGGTGGGGGAGACGCGCGGCCACGGCCGTGGCCACCACCGCCGTGGTCCCGCCCTCGTAGTCGCGGCCCCACTGGCTCCAGTGGACGGAGAGGGGGTCGTACCTGGGCTCGGTGCGGTCGCCGCGTCCGTCCGCCGTCACGAACCTCAGGCTGCCGTCGTGGCCGCCCGCCACGGAGGTCCACCGCACCTCGGCGATGTCCTCCAGCGCGAGCTGCTGGGGCCCGGCCGCGCGCTTGACCGCCTCGGCCTTCCAGTTGGGCCTGATGTAGACGTGGGTTCCGTCGAAGACGACGGAGGCGTCGCCCGCCTCGGAGCGCACCGGGGCCCCGGGCGCCTCGACCAGGTACCGGTCCGGAGCGGCCTCGGGGGGCAGGGCGGTGAGCTCCTCGGTGACGGTCTCGGCGAAGTACTCGGCCACCAGGGCACGGGAGCGGCCGACCCTGAGCTGGTACGGGTCGCCCTTGCGGGCCAGCAGGCCGCGGGTGACCTCGGTGAAGGGGTCGGCGCCCGGACGGGGGTGCACCCGCAGGGTCCCGCCCCCGCGCCGGGGCTCGAAGACGACGCCCGCCAGCGCGGGCAGCGGCAGCGAGACCACGCCCAGGGCACGGCGCAGCTGGTGGGACCTGCGGCCCGGTGTGATCCACACGGCGGCGCCGTCGAAGGACCACGAGCCGTCGCGCGCGCTTACCTCAGCCATGCCGCCATAGTAGGGGGGAGGTCACCGCCCGGCCCCCTCGACGGAGGGCTCGGCCCCCTCGCCCCGCTCCCCGGCGGGGGTGTTGATGCCCCTGCCGGTGTGGGCGAGGAAGACGTCGTCCAGCGAGGGCGACCTGACCTGAACCGACGTGATCTCGGTGTCCGTCTCGGCGAACACGCGGGGGACGAACCGGCGCCCGTCGGCCACCGTGAACCAGACCGTGTCCCCCTCGGCCACCGCGACCACGCCCAGGCGCGACCGGAGCCGCTCGCACAGCGCCCCGGGGTCGCGCGCGACGATCTCCACGCGGTCCTGTCCGATCCCCGCCTTGAGCTCGGCGGGGCTGCCGACGGTGACGACCTCGCCGCCGTCGATGATGGCGATGCGGCCGCAGTTCTCCGCCTCCTCCAGGTAGTGCGTGGTCATGAGCACCGTGACGCCCTCGCGCTCGTTGAGCTCCCTGACCCGGTCCCAGATGGCCTCCCTGGACCGGGGGTCGAGCCCGGCGGTCGGCTCGTCCAGGAACAGCAGGCGCGGACCGTGCAGCAGTCCCCTGGCGATCTCCAGCCGCCGCCGCATGCCGCCGGAGTAGGTGCCCGCGAGCCTCTCCCGGTCCTCCCACAGGCCCACGTCCCGCAGGGCCCGGGAGACCCTCTCGTCGACCTCTCCCGGGGGCACCCCGTAGATCTCCGCGTGGAACCTGAGGTTGTACCAGCCCGTCAGGTACCGGTCGAGGGTCTGCTCCTGGAACACCAGGCCGATGCTGCGGCGCACGTCGGGCCGCTCCCGGACGATGTCGAAGCCCGCGATGGAGCCCGAGCCGGAGGTCGGTGTGACCAGGGTCGAGAGCATGCCGATCAGCGTGGACTTGCCCGCCCCGTTGGGCCCGAGGAGACCGAACAGCTCCCCGGGGGCCACGTCCAGGTCCACCCCCCTGACGGCCTCGACCTCGCCGAAGCGCTTGGTCAGCCCGCGCGCGCGGACCATGGCCCGCGGACCGGAGCCGTTCACCGACGTGTCTTCCAACAGTCCTCCGTACGTAGGGCGCCCCGTGTCGGGCGCGCGCGGACGCGGGCGCCCCGGCCCCCGCGGGCCGGAGCCCTCACGCGGGGTCCGCCTGCCCGGCGCGCCCGTCGACGAAGCCGACCCCGGTCCGCTCCCACGCGTCCCGGTAGACCGCGAAGACGCGGGCCGTGTGCAGCGCGCCCCCGGCGAGCACGTACTCGGGCAGGGAGCCCTCCAGCCGGACCTCGGCCCCGGTGCGGCGCAGCGCGGCGGGGTCCTCCTCCAGGGTCCACAGGTAGAGCTTCCTGAGGTTCCACATGGAGAACGCGTAGTTGACGGTGAGCGCGTGGGCGTCGGTGGCGCCCCGCGGACCCAGGGCCGCCTCGTCCGCCGCCAGGGAGCAGCAGCCGTGACGCGCCTGGAAGTTGAACCCGTGCAGGGAGGCGTAGCCCGCGACGCGCCCGGAGTCCGGGACCCGCACGAGGAACTGCGCGCCGACGTGGTCGTACACACCCGGCCACAGGGCCTCGAACACCTCGCGGCCGGGCACCCCGGCCACGCCGTGCCCGACGAGTTCGTCGTACACCCTGCCACCCCTCCTGGTGTCGGTGGGGACGAGTACCGCGTCGGCGGAGACGGTGTGGGGGAAGATCATCGGATACGGCCTCTCCCGGGCCGGGCCGTCGCGCCCGGCCGGACGTCGGGGGGAGCGCCGCGGAGGAGGACACCTCCCCGGCGCTCCCGTCGGGGGACTACGCCGGGCGGACGATCACGTCACCGCTGCAACCGACGAGGCTGAGGCCGCTGTTCAGCATGGCGCTCTCGTCGACAACGATCTCGAACCTCTGCAGATCGAGAACGTCAGAAAGGGTCATGTTCCCTCCTCGAAAGAGAATGGACGTCAGTGCCGGCACGAAAGGAACATAGAAGAACCCGCGACCGCCCACAAGAGAGGAATCCGCGCTTCGCCGGAGGGGCTCTCGTCCTCCTTTGGTGGGATCATCGGCGGAACCCCCCTCCCGCATGGGGCGCCAGGCGTCAGGCGGGCCTGACGATGACGTCGCCGCTGCAACCGATATAGCTCAGTCCGCTGTTGAGGAGGGTCTCGGCCTCCAGCCCCACACCCAGGGACTGGAGGGAGAGGACATCGGAAATGGTCATGGTTCCGCCTTTCTCGGATGCGTTTCCGACAGGACGCGCCAGAACCTAGGTGAGAATTTCCGCAGGTGCAAGGAAAAAGCACGGAACCTCACGTCCCGCCGGCGGGACGTTTACGCGCGCCGCGGACCCGGCGCCTCCCCGGGGGCGGACACCGGCCTTTCGCGCGCTTTCGCACGGAGGCGCTCGGGCGCCTTTCTCCGCCCCTCTGCGCAGGCCAGCGCATGGGAGCGCTCCCAAAACAGGGGCCGCGTGCGAGGATGACCTCTCCCGCGGGCTGTGCGCCCGACGACCCACGGAAGGCCAGGGCAGTCGGCGATGATCTCCCTCCACCTCGAAACCCCCCGTGTCCGGTTCCGCCCCATCGGGGAGGACAACGTCCTCGAGCTGTACCGGCTGCTGCTGAAACTCGGGATAGAGACGCTCCCGGCCCGGGACAGTTTCGCGTCGTCCTTCAGGGCCGTGGACGGCTCGGACGTCACGGTGCTCCAGATCGAGGCCGCCGGAGGCGGCGAGGTCCTGGGGTTCGCCTCGGTCCGCGAGCGCAGCCCCGCCGGGCACGTGAAGATCGGCATCTTCATGGACCCGGACGGAATCGCCGTGGGGGTCGGCGCCGAGTCCATGATGCTCCTCGTCAACTACGCGTTCGCGCGCTGGGACGACATCAGGAAGGTGTACGCGCTGACCACGGACGCGAGCCTCATGCACTTCGGTTCGGCGCTGTTCGCCACCCCCAGGGAGGCGACGCTCCCCGGCCACGTCTACTTCCGGGGCCGGCTGTGGGACCTGCACTACTACTCGGTCTCCCGGGACGACTGGCTCCGGACGGGGGCCCGGCTGCTCGCGCGCATCACCGGGGGCCGGTCGCGGCGGGACGACGGCCCGGTGGGGATCGGCTCCGCACCGGTCTGGACCGAGTGACGGGCGACCGGACCGGCCTCCCCCGCACCACCACGACCAAGGACAAGGACCCCATGACGGCCACGCGACAGCGCCCGCTCCCCACCTCGCCCTTCGGCCTCGGCCACGACCTGCGCACGGTCAGGGTCGTGCTCAAGCGCGACCTCTTCCGCTTCGTCCACGACGTCAGCCGGGGCGTGGCGATGCTGCTCCAGTCGGTGATGTGGCTGTTCGTCATCGGGGTGGGCTTCGGATCACTCATCCCGAGGGGCGAGGACGACCTCCCGCTGACCGCCGTGATGTTCCCGGGCGTGGTCGTCATGACCGTCATCGGGACGGCGGTGTCCGCCGCGGCGACCATCGTCACCGACCGGGAGGTCGGCTTCCTGCGCGGGATGCTCGTCGCCCCGGCCAAGCGCTCCGCGCTGATCCTGGGCAAGATCCTCTCGGGCGCGGTCCTGGCGACCATCCAGGCCAGCATCATCCTCGCGGTGGCGGGGCTGGCAGGGGTTCCCTACGCGCCGGGGCTCATGCTCACCCTGTTCGGGCTCACCTTCCTGGTGGCGCTGACGGCGTCGGCGGTGGGCGTCCTCATCGCGATCTCGGTCCGGGGCAGCGAGGCGTTCATGGGCATGGCCCAGCTGGTCATCTCGCCCCTGGTCCTGCTGTCGGGCGCCATGTTCCCCATCGGCAACCTCCCCTCCTGGCTCACCGCGATCACGCTGGTCAACCCCATCACCTACGTCGTCGACCCCATGCGCCAGGCGGTCTTCGCCCACCTGGACACCTCACCGGCGACCGAGGCGCTGTTCAACCCCGGCATCACGTGGTTCGGCTGGCAGATCCCCTGGGCGGCGGAGGTCGCCCTCGTGGCGGGGGTGGGCGTCCTGCTGGTCTGGCTCACGGTGGTCAGGTTCGGCGACTCGGAGTAGGGGCGGGCCGCTCGCGGCGCCGTGCCCCCGGCCCCACCGGGACCGGGGGCGCGGGACCGCCCTAGAGGGCCGCGGCGTCCCGGGCCAGGCCGGTGATCCGCTCCCACTCCCCCGCCGCCACCAGGTCGGCCGGGGTCAGCCAGCTGCCGCCCACGCAGCCCACGTTGGGCAGGGCGAGGTAGGAGGGGGCCGACTCCGCGGTGATCCCGCCGGTCGGGCAGAAGCGCACCTGGGGCAGGGGGCCCGCCAGGGACTTCAGGAACGCGGCGCCGCCCGAGGCCTCGGCCGGGAAGAACTTCATCTCCGACACCCCCCGCTCCAGCAGCGCCAGGGCCTCGGACACGGTGCCCACGCCGGGCAGGAAGGGCAGGCCCGTGTCGGCCATGGCCGACGCCAGTCCGCCGGTGCACCCCGGGCTGACCAGGAAGCGCGCTCCCGCCCTGGCGGCCGCGTCCGCCTGGTCGGGGGTGGTCACGGTGCCCGCGCCGACCACGGCATCGGGCACCTCGGCGGCGATCCGCGCGATGGCCTCCAGCGCGGCCGGGGTCCGCAGGGTCACCTCGATGCCCGGCAGGCCGCCCGCCACCAGCGCGCGGGCCAGCGGCACGGCGGACCCGGCATCCGAGACGACCACCACCGGCATCACCGGGGCCAGGTCGAGGATGTCGGCACCCGAACGGGGGTTCGTCGTCATGTCGTGTCTCTCCAGGATCGGTCGAAGGTCTGGGGTGGGCGCGCCGCGGCCGCGAGGGCCGGTCCCCCGGCGCGCCCGGTTCGGCGGGTCAGGGTCCGAAGACCCCGGCGCCCTTCTCCGCGGGGCCGACCGCGCCGCGCAGGGCGGCGAAGAGCTCGCGGCCGGTGCCGGTGGCGGAGTCCGCGCTGGGACGGGCGGGCTCACGGCCGGACAGGTCGGCCAGCACCTCCAGTGTGCCCGCGGTGGCGTCCAGGCGGATGGGGTCGCCGTCGCGGACGTAGGCCAGCGCGCCGCCCGCCTCGGCCTCGGGGGACACGTGGATGGCGGCGGGCACCTTGCCCGAGGCGCCGGACATGCGGCCGTCGGTCACCAGCGCGACCCTCTGGCCCCGGTCCTGGAGCACCGCCAGCGGCGGCGTGAGCTTGTGCAGCTCGGGCATGCCGTTGGCGCGCGGCCCCTGGAAGCGGACCACCGCCACGAAGTCGCCGGTCAGCTCACCGGCGGCGAACGCCTGCTGGAGCTCGGACTGGTCGCCGAAGACGCGGGCGGGGGCCTCCACCACGTGCCGCTCCGGTGCGACCGCGGAGACCTTGATGACGGCGCGGCCCAGGTTGCCCGAGAGCATGCGCAGGCCGCCGTCGGGGGCGAAGGGGTCGTCCGTGCCGCGCAGGACGGAGGTGTCGCCGCTCTCCTTGGGCCCGTCGACCCAGGTCAGCTCGCCCCCCTCCAGGCTCGGGACCTGGCGGTAGCGGCCCAGGCCCTCGCCCATGAGGGTGCGCACGTCCTCGTGGAGCAGCCCGTCGTCCAGCAGGGAGCCGATCAGGTGGGCCATGCCGCCCGCCTCGTGGAACTGGTTCACGTCGGCGGCACCGTTGGGGTACATGCGGGTGAGCAGCGGCACCACCTCGGACAGGTCGGCGAAGTCGTCCCAGGTCAGCTCGATACCGGCGGCGCGGGCGATGGCCACCAGGTGCAGGGTGTGGTTGCTGGACCCGCCGGTGGCCAGCAGGGCGACCACGGCGTTGACGATGGCGCGCTCGTCGATCTGGCGGCCGACGGGGTTGTAGGAGTCGCCGAGGGCCGTGCGGGAGAGCACGCGGCGCCCGGCCTCCGCGGTCAGGGCCTCGCGCATCGGGGTACCCGGCTGCTCGAAGCTGGCGCCGGCCAGGTGCAGGCCCATGACCTCCATGAGCATCTGGTTGGAGTTGGCGGTGCCGTAGAAGGTGCAGGTGCCGGGCGAGTGGTAGGCGGCGGACTCGGCCTGGAGCAGCTCGCGGCGGCCCACCTGGCCCTCGGCGAAGCGCTGGCGCACGCGGGCCTTGTCCTTGTTGGGCAGGCCCGAGGGCATGGGCCCGGCGGGCACGAACGCCACCGGCAGGTGGCCGAAGGACAGGGCGCCGATGAGCAGGCCCGGCACGATCTTGTCGCACACGCCGAGCATCAGCGCGCCGTCGAACATGTCGTGGGACAGGGCGACGGCGGTGGCCATCGCGATCACGTCCCGGCTGAACAGGGACAGCTCCATGCCCGCGCGGCCCTGCGTGATGCCGTCGCAC
The DNA here is from genome assembly GCA_002529455.1 of Glycomyces fuscus. Taxonomy (GTDB): domain Bacteria; phylum Actinomycetota; class Actinomycetes; order Streptosporangiales; family Streptosporangiaceae; genus Nocardiopsis; species Nocardiopsis fusca. The sequence goes on along the minus strand of NYMS01000020.1, from coordinate 231,712 downwards.
ATGGCGGGCACGCCCCCGGCGAACTGGGCGACGCCGCCCGCCTCGGCCACGGCGGCCTTGATCACGGCCGGGTAGGACTCCAGCGGCTGGTGCGCGGAGAGCATGTCGTTGTAGGCGGAGACGATCGCCAGGTTGGGCGTGACGTCACCGGACAGCTTGAGCTTGTCCGAGACGCCGCAGGCCGCGAACCCGTGGGCGAGGTTGGCGCAGCCCAGGGCGGTGCGGGCGGGTCCCTCCGCCGCCGCCTCGTCGATCCGCGCCAGGTAGGCGGACCGGGTGCCGGCGCTGCGCTCGGCGAGGCGCCGGGTGACGTCGGCGACGGTGTCGTTGATATGCGCGGTCATCGGGGTCGCTCCTCTTCGTACCACGTACGGCCTGTGCGGCCGATGAGCCGGTGCGCGCCCGCGGGGCCGGCGCTTCCGGCTGGATAGGTCTCGGGGGTGGTGCTCAGGCCGTTCCACGCCTCGATGACGGGATCCACCCAGCGCCAGGCGGCCTCGACCTCGTCGCGGCGCATGAAGAGGGTGGAGTCGCCGGCCAGGACGTCCGTCAGCAGCCGCTCGTAGGCCTCGGGCGAGCGGGTGGCGAAGGTGTCGGCGAAGCTGAGCTCCAGGGGGGCGGGCCGCAGCCGCAGCGCTCCGGCGCCGGGCGTCTTGGCCAGCATGGTCAGGTGTATGCCCTCGTCCGGCTGGAGCCGGATGACGAGGCTGCCCGCTCCGGGGAGGTTGGTGCCGGGGAAGATCGTGTGCGGCACCTCGCGGAAGCGGATGACGATCTCCGAGCGGTCGTGCGACATGCGCTTGCCGGTGCGCAGGTAGAAGGGCACCCCCGCCCAGCGCCAGTTGGCGACCTCGGCGCGCAGGGCCACGAAGGTCTCGGTGTCGCTGAGGGCGGGCCCGCCGGGCTCGTCGAGGTAGCCGAGCACCTCCGTCCCCTGGACGGAGCCGCGCCCGTACTGGCCGCGCACGGTGTCCTCGGCGACGCGGTCCCCGGTGAGGGGGCGCAGCGACTGGAGGACCTTGAGCTTCTCGTCGCGGACGGCGTCGCGGTCGTAGCTGGCCGGGGGCTCCATGGCGGTCAGGCACAGCAGCTGGAGCAGGTGGTTCTGGACCATGTCGCGCATGGCGCCGGAGGTGTCGTAGTAGCCCCGGCGCCCGCCGACGCCGACGGTCTCGGCGGCGGTGATCTGGACGTGGTCGATCCAGCGGGAGTTCCACAGGGGTTCGAGGAAGACGTTGGCGAACCGCAGCACCAGCAGGTTCTGCACCGTCTCCTTGCCCAGGTAGTGGTCGATCCGGTAGATCCGCGACTCGTCGAAGACCGAGCCCACCGCGTCGTTGACGGCGCGGGAGGAGGCCAGGTCGCGGCCCAGGGGTTTTTCCATGACCACGCGGGACCGGGGGGTGACGAGTCCGGCGTCGCTCAGACCGCGGCAGATCGCGCCGGAGATCATCGGCGGGACGGCGAGGTAGAAGACACGGTCGCGGTCGGGGGCGAGGGCGGCGCTGAGGTCCGCCCAGCCGGAGGGGTCGCCGCCGACGTCCACGGTGACGTGGGAGAGGCGCTCCAGGAAGCGGCGGAGCACGTCGGGCTCGGCGACCTGGACGGCGTGGTGGCCGCGGACCGCGGCGGCGGCCTTGTCCCGGAGGTCGGCGTCGGTGAGGCCGTCGCGCGAGACGGCGACGACGCGGGTCCCCCCGTCCAGGTGGCCGTCGCGGTCCAGCAGGTACAGGGAGGGGAGGAGTTTGCGCATGGACAGGTCGCCGGTACCCCCGAAGACCACCAGGTCGGTGGGACGGGACGCGGACTGCTGCGGCATCTTCGGTCTGCTCCAGCGGGAGGGAAGGGGATGGGGAGCGGGGGGCGGAGTGTGGCGCAGGCGGGGGGAGTGGGGGGAGCGGCGCGGACGCGCGGGAGGTCCGGCTCTTCGAGCCTAAGGCCGACTATGGTAAAAAACCAAGCACACTTGAGAACAATTATTTACATAACCTCTCAGCCTTCCAGTCGTAACCTCATGGTTGAATGAGATATGGCCAGAACCCCCGGACGCCTCTCCTCTGCTGCCACCAGCGGCCACATCCTGGAGCTCATCCGCTCCGGAACCGCGACCAGCCGCTCCGAGATCGGCCGGGTCACGGGCCTGTCCCGCCCCTCCGTCGCCCTGCGGGTGACCGAGCTGATCAGCGGCGGGCTCGTCACCGAGGGCTCGGGCGCGGTCTCCAGCGGCGGACGGCCGCCCACCCTGCTGGAGTTCAACGCCGCCAGCGGCCTCATCCTCACCAGCGCCCTGGGCATGGTCCGCAGCCAGGCCGCCGTGTGCGACCTCGACGGCGAGGTCCTCGTGCGGACGCCGGGCTCGCCCGCGATGGAGCAGGGCCCCGACGCCACCCTGCCCTGGCTGCTGGACACCTGGTCGGAGCAGATCGCCTCGCTCGGCCGCGACCCCGGTGACGTGCGCGGCGTGGGCATCGGCCTGCCCGGCACCGTCGAGTTCCACGCGGGCCGCGCCGACGACCGCCCCTTCCTCGGCAAGTGGGCGGGCGTGGCACTGGCCCCGCTGGTCGCCGAGCGCTTCCCCGTGCCGGTGATGGTCGACAACGACGTGAACGTGATGGCGCTCGGCGAGCACATCGCGGGCGGGCACGGGCACCCCGACGACATGGTGTTCGTGAAGGCCTCCACCGGGATCGGCGCGGGCCTGCTGTCCGGCGGACGGCTGCTGCGCGGCTCGCTGGGCGCCGCCGGGGAGATCGGGCACATCCCGGTGCGCGGTGCCGCGGGGCTGCCGTGCCGCTGCGGCAACACCGACTGCCTGGAGGCGGTCGCGGGCGGGCGGCGGCTGCTGGAGAGCGCCGCGGAACAGGGGTGCGGGGCGGAGACGCTCAAGGACCTGGTGGCGCTGGCCTCGGGGGGCGACCCGGTGGCCGTCACCCTGGTCCGGGAGGCCGGGCGGCGGTTGGGCGAGGCGCTCGCGGGGGCGGTGAACCTGCTCAACCCCGAGGTGATCGTGCTGGGCGGCGATCTGGCGGAGGCCTACGACCACCTGGTGGCGGGCGTGCGCGAGGTGGTGTTCCAGCAGTGCACCGCCCTGGCCACCCGGCAGCTGCGCATCGTGTCCAGTTCCCTGTGGGACGACGCGGGCGTGCGCGGCTGCGCGGCCATGGTGACCGAGGAGATCCTGTCGCCGGACGCGGTGAACAAGCTCCTGGCGGGCTGAGCGGGCCCGCGCGCGGCACCGGAGGGAGGGCCGGGCGCCCCCGTCCCCGTCCACAGGCCGCGGACGGGGACGTTAGCTCTCCGCCCGACCGGGCATCCTCGCACGGGAGGGGCCGTGGTCCCCTCCGACGACCGCCCCGGCCCCCGACCGAGCCGTGCCCACGCTCCCACCCACCTGGCCTGCGACGACACGCTCGTGCCCCGCGCCCGCACTTGACAAGCGCCCTCGATGTGACGAATAGTCACCCAGCACCGCTCCCGCCCCGCACACCTCCGTCACCCCCGTGGCCGCGCCCGTGCGGACCCCCGCCCGGAAAGGTCCCCGCCGTGCTCCTAGAGAACCCTCTCGCACTGATCCTGTTGGGTGCCGGGATCAGCCTGGTCACCAGCGTCGTCGTCACCGCCGTCCAGGCCCGCCTGATCAGACGCGACGACATCCGCACCTCCTCCCGCGCCTCCGCGCGCACCCTCACCAGCGCCTTCATCGCCGAACGCGACTCGGTGGACGGCGGGGAGAGCTTCCTCGCCGAGGCGGAGCTGACCGTCATGTCCATGACCGACCGCAGGACGCGGGACCGGCTGCGCGACGTCATCCGCCTGCTGCGCGAGCGGGCCCTGCCCGAGATCGAGGAGCTCAGCGGGGTCAGGTCCGAGCGCGCCCGCCAGCTGCTGTGCGACCACGCCCTGGAGGTGCTCGGCGCGCACCTGCGCTCCGAGAAACTGCCCGAGGTGCCCGCCGCGGTCCGCAAGATGCTGTCCGTGGAGGAGGAGGCGCTGAGCATCCACTCCGGCGAGACGCCGCGTCCCACCGAGCCCATCACCAAGAGCGCGGTCACCCCGCGCCCCCGGCACACCGGCGCCAAGCCCGCGGCCCCGGCGCGCAAGCCCGCCAAGAGCGCGGCCAAGACCCCCGCCAAGCCCGCGGCGAAGGGCGGGCGCCCCGCCTCCGCTGCCGGGGAGGAGCCCGCGAAGGACAGCGCCTTCTGGGACGACTGACCCTCCTGGTCCTCCCCGGCGTCCGCCCGTGTCCCCGTCCCCGGGGACGCGGGCGGTCCGCCTGTCCGTCGCTGGGCTGGTCAGAGGCGTTTCAGGCGGACACGCCGGGGGAAAGCCAGGCGGACAGGCTCCAGGAGACGACCACGGGGCTGGGGAATTGTGCGGCGCAATTGTGGTCGGGCCACCCGCCCAGGGACAACCCGCGCGCGCGGACCGGGAGAACTTGACCTAGGATCTCTGCCACGCGCGCGTTTTCCGTGCCGTCGGCCGCACCCGCTTCCCGGTGCTGCCTGTGCCCCGTGGGCCGCCCCCGAATCCCCAGGAGGCCCCGGATCCGGTGACCGCCCGCCGCTGGCGTTCCGCGCGCTCTCCGCCCTCCCCCGAACGTGGACGCGTGACCCTCCGGCCCGGCGTCCGACCGTTGGCACGTCCCGCTGCCCGAACTCACCGAGATTGCACGATGTCCGCTGACGAGAACCCCTCCGCCTCCGGCGAGGACCACACACCAGACGACAGGCCCGAGGACGGCTCCGCACCCCGCTCCGGGCCCGCGAGCACCGGCGACGACGCGGCCGGTGGGGACACCGCCGCGTCCGGAACCGGGGCCGACGGGACCGCCCGGGCCCACGAGCCGGACGAGACCCAGGAGGTCGAAGGGTCTGAAGAGGCCGAGGAGGCCGGAAAGGCTGAAGAAGCCGCCGAAGTCGGAGCGACCCCCGAGACCGGAGTGACTCCCGAAACCGGTGAGGCTGAGGAGGCCCAGGAGGCCGACAAGCCCGAGGAGGCCCCCGCGGCGCAGGCGCCCCGAGCCGCCACCGGGGGCGAGGAGGACGCCGGGACCACGGAGCCCGCTGAGGCCGCCGCCGGAGCCGCCGGGAGCGACGCCTCGCCGGGGACCGGTCCGGGCGGCGCGGGCGCCGCTCCCCCCGCCCCCGCCAGGCGGCGCCGGGCCCGCAGGGTCCTGGTGTGGGTCGCCGCGAGCCTGGCCCTCGTCCTGGCCGCCGGGGTCGGCACCGCCTACGGCTACTACCGCTCGCTGCGCTCGGACATGGTCCAGTACGACATCGACGGACTGCTCCGGGAGGAGGAGCGGCCCGAGAGGATCAACGACGCCGTCAACATCCTCTTCATGGGCACCGACGGCTACGAGGAGGGCACCACCGCCTACGCGACCGAGTTCGAGGGCGAGCGGTCGGACTCGATCATGCTGGCGCACATCTCGCCCGAGAACCGGGTGTCGGTGATCAGCTTCCCCCGCGACTCCCTGGTGGCCCTGCCCCAGTGCGACCCCTACGGCGACACCGAGGGCACCTACGGCTACTTCGGCATGATCAACGCCGCGATGTACCACGGCGGCCCGCCCTGCGTGGTCCGCACCGTCGAGTCGCTCAGCGACATCCGCGTCGACCACTTCGTGCACCTGAGCTTCATGAGCTTCCGGGACGTGGTGGACGGCATCGGCGGCGTGGACATGTGCATCCCCGAGCCGATGCAGGACAGCCGCTCCAAGCTCGACCTCGACGCGGGCCGGCAGACGCTCGACGGCGACGAGGCCCTGTCGTTCGTCCGGGCCCGCTACGAGATCGGCGACGGCGGCGACATCGGCCGCATCGACCGCCAGCAGATGTTCCTCGCCGCCCTGGCCGACCAGGTGACCAGCGACGACGTGATCACCGACCCGGTCAAGCTGAACGCCGTCCTGCGTGCGGTGGCCGAGCACAGCGCCACCGACAGCGCCCTCACCTTCGACCGGATGCTGTCGATCGCCGTGACCCTGGCGGACGTGGAGCTGGCCGACATCGAGTTCCACACCGTGCCCTGGTACCAGGCGCCCTCCAACCCCAACCGGGTCCTGTGGCACGAGGACCGGGCCGAGGAGCTGTTCACCGCCGTGCGCGAGGACCGGCCCGTGCCCCTGACGATGGCCGACGAGGCCGCCGCCCCCCAGGACCCGCCCGGCGCCTCTCCCTCGCCGGTGGACGAGGAGGTCGCGGAGGCCTCCCCGGAGGACGGCCCGGCCCGTCCGGGCACGGGGCGCGACGCCACCTCCGACCCGTGCTCCGACGGCCTGGGCTACGGCACCGGGGACGAGGCGGAGTAGGGCTCCCGGAGAGGCCCCCGGCCCTCCGGCCCCTCAGGGTGCGCCGGGGGCCTTCTGGTGTCTTCTGGGATCCTCTGCGGCTTTTCCGAGGCCTTCCGCGGACACCGGGGCCCCGGGGCGGGTACGGCCCTCCGTACCCGCCCCGGGGCCCCTCCGTGTTCCCGGGGACTCCGGGCACGGGAGAACCGCGGTCCCGGTCTCCCCCGGCCCGGAACCGCGGTTGGGCCTCGGGCGGCGGAGACTCCTCCCCCGCCGGTACGCGCCTGGAACCCCCACAGTTCCGTTCGGCGCCCCTCAGCGGAGGGGGTCCCGCTCGCCGCCCGAGGCTCGTGCGCCCGCCACGACCGGCGGGCGCACGTTCCAGGGAGGTCAGACGATGCTGTCGGGCACCAGGTTCAGCCGGCTGGTGTCCACCGCGGGCTGGCCCAGGTCGGGCATGCCGTCCACGCCCACCAGGTCGTTGCCCACGAAGTCGCCGGCGGGGTTCAGCTCCGTCGTGCGGACGGTGTCGACGGCGAGGTCGGTGACGTCCGAGACCTCGGGAGCGGCCATGGGCAGGGTGCCCTCGGGCACGGGCAGCAGGTCGGCCGGGACGTCGGCGACGGTCTCGGGCAGCGGGGAGGCGCCCGCGGCCATGGGCAGCGTCACGTCGTCGGACAGCACCAGGTCGGAGACCAGGTCGGCGGTGCCGCCGGTCAGGTCGGTGTTCTGGCCGTTGACGGGGGCGACGGGGGTGTCCGCCGCCGCGGCCAGGGGCAGGACGTCACCGGACGCGGGCAGGGTGGCGTCGAGGCCGTTCAGGTCGCCGCCGACCTCGTGCGTGCCCTGCTCGACCGACGAGCCCAGCCGGTCGATGCCGGTGCCGACCCTCTCCGTGGTGTTCTGGAGGGGCAGGGACGGCTCCTGGTGCGACAGCGGCAGGGTGCCGCCGCCCGCGCCGCCGATCAGACGGCCCAGGACGTCCGAACCGCCCAGCGCCGTGGAGCCGCCCAGCAGGCCGGACAGCGGGTCGCCCGACACCGGGCTCGCGGCGAGCGGCTCCGCGGAGGCGTGGCTCAGCGGCAGCGTGCTGCCACCGGTGTCCAGGCCGGTCCCGCCGAGCAGGCCGGTCCCGCCGAGCAGCTTGGCCAGCGGGTCCTCCGACACCGGGCTCGCGGCGCCCGACAGGGGCAGGGTCCCGCCGACGGCGTCCAGGTCCAGCGGACCGACGTTGGTGGCGTTCTCCTCACCCGTCCGGATCGGGGTGTCGGTGGAGACGGCGTTTCCGGAGACCTGGCTGAGGGCCTGCTCCGGGACGGACTGGTGCCGCACGTCCGGCTGGGCGGAGATCTGGCCGGGCTCGACCTTGACCAGCCCGCCCAGCGGCGTGGAGACGCCCTCCGTCAGCGGCGCCGGAACCTGGCTGCCCAGGTCGTTCAGCGCGAGCCCGTCCGTGACGCCGCCGAGGGCGCTCGCCCCGGCGATCCCGGCGCCGAGGGCGACGAAACCCGCGGTGCTGGCGGCCACCAGCAGGGTCCTGGCAGAGGTACGGGCGGTGTGGAACATGTCGTGTGTCCTTCCGGAGTGTGGTCTGTGGCTGTCGCGTGGACGGCGGTCGGTGCGCTTCCCGCCGTCCGACGGCTCCGCTCCCCTGGCCGGGGGGAGGGTTCCGTTCGGGTCCGGGCTTTCCGGTGGGAGAGCCTGCCGCGCCTGGAGGGAGCGGTGGGGCTCGACCGGTCATCAGTCGTGGGTCTGGCTGGCCACTGACTGACGTGAACCTCGCCGTCGGGGTGCGCGGCTCACGTCAACCCCCAGGGGAATCCGGTCCCTCACCCGCCGTGATCGGTGGCGGGCGTGCCGGGTCTGGGAAGGGCGTGCCAGGAAGGGTCGCTGGGCGACCGACTGAGAGGGCCCGCTAGTCGGGCGAGAAGGTCGGCTCGTCCGCGGACTCGGCGGGAACCGCGAGCAGGACGTGCCGGGCGGCCTGGAGCCGGCCGGGTGCCGGCGCCGGGGCGCCGGTGGTGGACAGGTAGCCCGCGACGGCGGGGACACCGCCGGGAGCGCCCTGGGCGGGACCGGAGGAGGAGCCGTTCGCCCCGGAGGGGGCGGCGACGGGCTCGGAGGCCAGCCGCGCGGGCGCGTTCTCCGCGTCCGGGTCGGCGGAGCGCCGCACGGCGTCCGCGGTGACCGGGGCGTCGGCCGGGCCGAGGTCCGCGACGGTGTGGAGCGGTGCGGTCGGCGCCGTGGCGCCCTCGTGCGCGGCTGCGGTGCGCCCGTCCGTGTCGGCCGGGGCCTCGGAGGGCTCCTCCGCCCCCGGCTCCGCGTCGGAGGCGTCGCCCCCGCCGAGGCGGTCCTCGACGGGCTCGGTCACCCCGTGCACGGTGTCGCGGACCTGCCGGGCCGCGCCGGAGGCCTCGGGCCCCTTGCCCTGGGAGCCGCGGGCGGGCCCGTCCAGGACCAGCCGCGTGGTGTTCTCCCCGACCTCGGACACGGTGTCGACCAGGGGGGCGTCCACCCCGGCGGCCCTGGAGACCGAGGACCCGGCGGACGCGGGAGCGGCGCCCGGCCGCTCCCCGGAGGCGGGGCGGCCGTTGCCGTCCCGTGTGGTGTCCGTCCGCGCCGTGTCGGCCCGGCCCGATCCGTTCTGGCCCGAGCCGTTCCGGCCGGGAGCGGCCTGCGCCGCCTCCGGCCGCTCCGTGACGGCCTGGGCCGCGGGAGCGCGACCGGATCCGGCGACGGAGGCGGCCTGGTGTACGAGGGGGACGGTCGCCCCCCGCTCGTCCGCCCGCACGGGGTCGGAGGCCGTCAGCCACGCGGCGGCCAGCAGGCCGCAGAGCAGGGCGGCGAGCAGCAGCGCCCGCCGCACCGGCGCGGGGAGCACGGCGAAACGAGCGCCGGGGGCGCTCGTGAGACCGTGGACTCCAGACACCGGGGGTTCCTCTCCACCGTGGGGTTCGGGCCGACACGCGGGGGCGGTCGGGGCCGGTGGCGCCGCGCGGGGCGGCGCACTCCAGCCGTGGGGCGGGAGGTCACAAGGGCCTCCGCGCGTCCGCTGATCGCGACGTTAGCATGAATTAGACGACCGGAACCCCGAATCCACAGGAATTCCCGCCCATCCGGAACCGGTTCCTGAACAGCAAGATGTGGCAAACCGGGGAAAAACCAACGACAATTCAACTATTACGCCCGAGGAAAACGCGCATTGCCATACCGCCGACCGGCTCTGCGGAGGTTGACAGACACATGACTGAGATCCCCCAGAGTTCCTCCCTGTCCCCCAAGAGCGTGGACGAACTGCTGAACGAGGTGCACTCGCTGGGCTCGCGCATGTCCGCGCACGGCCGGGTGCACTCGCTGCTCCGGGCCGTCCTGGCCATCGGCGGTGACCTGGACCTGGCGACCGTGCTGCGCAGACTGACGGAGGCGGCGGCGCAGCTGACCGACGCCCGGTACGCGGGCCTGGGCGTGATGGACGAGGACGGGAGCTTCAGCGAGTTCATCCCCGTGGGCCTGAGCGAGGAGCAGGCCAGGCGCATCAGCAGCTTCCCCCACGGCAAGGGCGTCCTGGGCGTGCCCCTGAACGAGCGCACGTCGCTGCGCCTGGCCGACCTGCGCGACCACCCCGACTTCGAGGGCTTCCCCGAGGGCCACCCGCACATGGGCAGCTTCCTCGGCGTCCCCATCCAGGTGCGCAACGAGGTCTTCGGCAACCTCTACCTCACCGAGAAGTCCGGGGGCGCGGAGTTCGACGAGGAGGACGAGGCGGTGGTGACCGCGCTGGCCACCGCGGCCGGCGTGGCCATCGAGAACGCGCGCCTGTACGAGGAGGCCCGGCTGCGCGAGCGGTGGCTGGCCGCGTCCACCGAGGTCACCACCCGCCTGCTGTCGGGCGCCGACACCTCCGACGTGCTCGCCCACATGGCCGCTCAGGCCCGCGAGATCGGCGGCGCGGACACGGCCGTGGTCATGCTCCCCGACCCGCGCGCCCGGGGCCACCTGTTCGCGGAGATCGCGGACGGGCCCATCGCCCAGGAGATCCTGGGGACCCCGGTGGAGATCCACGACTCCACGTGCGGGTGGGTGTACGAGTCGGGGAAGGCCGCGAGCGTCCCCGACCTGAGCCGGGCGAACTGCCCCATGCTCACCCACCGCGGCTACGGGTCGGGCCTGCTGGTGCCCCTGGGCACGCCGGGGAACACGCGCGGGGTGCTGCTCCTGGGCAAGCTGTCCGACCGGGCCCCGTTCACCGCGGCGATACGCCGCATGCTGCACGGGTTCTCGGTGCAGGCCGCGGTGGCCCTCGAACTGGCCGAGGCGCGGCGCGACACCGAGCGCCTGGTGGTGCTGGAGGAGCGCGACCGGATCGCCAAGGACCTGCACGACGTGGTGATCCAGCGCCTGTTCGCGTCGGCGATGACGCTGATGAGCACGATGCGGCTGATCACCTCGCCCGAGGCCGAGGAGCGGGTGCAGCGGACCATCGACGAGCTCGACGGCACCATCCGGGAGATCCGCTCGACGATCTTCGCGCTCCAGAACCCGCCGAGCCGCAGGGACACGTCGCTGCGCGGGCGCATCCTGAGGCTGGCCGAGAACACCGCGCACAGCCTGGGGTGCCATCCCGGGGTGAGCCTGGACGGGCCGATCGACGCGTCCGTGCCCGACGACATCGGCGAGCAGCTGCTCGCGGTGCTCGGCGAGGGGCTGACCAACGTGGCGCGGCACGCGCACGCGACGGAGGTGCACGTGTCGGTGGCGGTGGAGGAGACCGCGGTCACCGGGCGCCCGGCCACCCTCACCCTGACGGTGACCGACAACGGCGTGGGCCTGCCCGAACAGGGGCGGCGCAGCGGTCTGCGCAACCTGGAGCAGCGGGCCCAGTCGCTGGGCGGCGGTTTCACCGCGCGCGGGAGCGAGGGCGGGGGCACGGTGCTGGTGTGGCGGGTGCCCCTGCGCGACGACGCCGTGCCGCCCCCGGACAGCTTCTGAGGGGCCGGGGACGCGGCCCCGGGCCCCGGGTACCCCTGCCGGGAGGGGCCCGGGACCCGCGAGGGGCACCGGACCGGCGGGGTCAGTAGCGGCGGCCGCGCAGCTCGGCGACGAGCACGGCGGCCTGCGTGCGGCGTTTGAGGTCCAGCTTGGACAGCAGGGCGGACACGTAGTTCTTGACGGTCTTCTCCGCCAGGTACAGGCGCTCGCCGATCTGCCGGTTGGTCATCCCCTCGCCGATGAGGTCGAGGATCTGCCGCTCCTGCGGGGTCAGCTCGGCCAGCGGGTCCGGCTCGGCCTGGGCGCCGCGCAGCCGCTCCAGCATCGCGCCGGTGCTGCCCGAGTCCAGCAGCGAACCGCCCGAGGCGACCGTGCGCACCGCCCCGACGAGGTCGGCCCCGTGGATCTGCTTGAGCACGTACCCGGCCGCCCCGGCCATGACGGCGTCGTACAGGGCGTCCTCGTCGGCGAACGAGGTCAGCATCAGGCAGGCGATCTCGGGGTGGTCCGAACGGATCTCCCGGCACACCTGCACGCCCGACCCGCCGGGCAGCCGCACGTCGAGGACCGCGACGTCGGGCAGCACCACGGGGATCCGCGACAGCGCCTGCTCGGCCGTCCCGGCCTCGCCGACGACGGTCATGTCCTCCTCGGTCTCCAACAGGGCGGCCACACCGCGGCGGACCACCTCGTGGTCGTCCACCAGGAACACCCTGATCCGCTTGCGAACGCCCTCGGCTCCACCACCCGGCATCGGCCCATCCTCATCCCTGCGTCACCGCGATCAGACACCGCTCCGATGAAGACGGTAATACCTGTGGGGGACCTCGCGCGGGCCCTTAGGCACCGAACTCCTCGGACGAAGGTCCTGCAAACGGACAATTCTCCTCATCCGTGGAGCAAAGCACCTGATAGCAGCGGGTGTGCGCGTGGCTCCCACGAGCCACGGCACACATCCGAATTCACGGCCTCCGGTCGTCCCAGGGACGGGCGAGCTCGAACGCGCGGCAGGCCGCCAGCACCCGGGCGTCGGCGTGCCGGGGGCCGACCACCTGGAGGCCCACCGGCAGTCCCGCCGCCGTGAACCCGCACGGCACGCTCGCCGCGGGCTGCTGGGTCATGTTGAACGGGTAGCTGAACCCGGCCCACGAGGTCCACCGCTCCCCCGCCAGCCGCGGCGGCGACTCCAGCCCCGCCTCGAACGCCGTGATCGGCATCGACGGGGTGAGCAGCAGGTCGTACTCGCCGTGGAAGCGGCCCATACGGGCGCCCATCTCCATCCGCAGCGCCATCGCGGTCAGGTAGTCCTGCGCCGAGTAGGTCAGCCCCTCCTCCACGATCTCCCGGAGCCCGGGGTCGAGCAGGTCCCGCTGGCGGTCCGTGAGCCGGTCCGTGGCCTTGGCCGCCCCGGAGTACCACAGCACGTGGAACTCCTGCCGGGAGTCGGGCAGGCCGGGGTCGGCCTCCTCCACCCGGGCGCCCAGCGCCTCGAACACGGCCACCGCGTCGGCGACCGCCGCGGCCACCTCGGGGTCCACCTCCAGGCCGCCCAGGGTGGGGCTGTAGGCGATCCGCAGACCCCGCACCAGCTCCTCGGCGTCGGTGCGCAGGCGCACGTCGCCGAGGCCGGGCGCGGGCGGCGCCAGCGCGGCCCAGTCGCGCGCGTCGGGCCGGGCCATGACCTCCAGCATCAGCGCCATGTCGCCCACCGTGCGGGCCAGCGGCCCGGTGTGCGCGAGCGACCCGAAGGGGCTGGCCGGGTAGTGCGGCACCAGACCCCACGTGGGCTTGATCCCGCAGACGCCGGTGAAGCTGGCCGGGATGCGGATCGAGCCGCCCCCGTCGGTGCCGGTGGACAGCGGCCCCATCCCGGCCGCGACGGCCGCCGCGGACCCGCCGCTGGAGCCGCCCGCGGTGGTGGACAGGTCCCACGGGTTGCGGGTGACCCCGGTGAGCGGGCCGTCCGTGACGCCCTTCCACGCCAGCTCGGGCGTGGTCGTCTTGCCGACGAACACCGCGCCGCTCTCCCGCAGCCGGGCCACGGCCGGGGAGTCCTCGTCCCAGGGCCCCTCCTGGGAGCTGGTGACCGACCCCTTCAGCGTGGGCCACCCCCGGGTGAGGTGGACGTCCTTGACCGAGACCGGCACCCCGTCCAGGGTTCCGGAGGGCTCGCCGCGCCGCCACCGCTCGGTGGAGGCGCGGGCGGCCTCGCGGGCCTCGTCCGGGCGCACCAGGCAGAACGCGTTCAGCGCCGGGTTGTCCCGCTCGATGCGCTCCAGGACGGAGTCGACGGCCTCCACCGGGGACAGCTCCCCGGCGGCGTAGGCCGCGAGCAGCCGCTCGGCGGACAGGTCTGCCGGTGCGGCGGGCCCGCCGGAGCGCGCCCGCGGAACCGGGGCCGCCCCGGGGGCGCCCCCGGCCGTGCCGACGGCCGCGCCCGCGTCCTCGGTACCGGCCCGGTCGGAACGGATCGTCACTTCAGCCTCCCGTGTCACGCCATCAGGGGTCAACCGGGCACGTAGCCGCGGCTCTTGTCGACCACGTTGAGCAGTTCCCGCCCGTCCAGGTAACGGGCGAGGTTGTCGAGGAACAGGTCCATGAGGTCACCGCGCCAGCCGACGACGTCGCCGGACATGTGCGGCGAGACCACCGAGCCGGGCAGCCCCCACAGCGGGGAGACCGCCTTGAGGGGCTCGTCCTCGAACACGTCCAGCGCGGCGCCGTCGATGACGCGGTCCTCCAGGGCCGCGGCCAGGTCGGCCTCGACCACGATGGGGCCGCGCGCCACGTTGACCAGCCGCGCGGTGGGTTTCATCAGCCCCAGGAAGCGGCGGTCGACCAGCCCCCGGGTGGCGTCGGTGAGCGGGGCGGCGATCACCACGTAGTCCGCCTCGGGGAGCTCGCCGCACAGGGTCGGGGCCCCGTCGGCGCCGCGTTCGGCGAGGCTGGACTCGACCACGGTGCCGAAGTCGGGGTCGCCGCCGCGCGCGCGGCTGCCGGAGGCGCGCACCCGCATCCCCACGGCCGTCAGCTTGCGGGCGATGTGGCGGCCGATCGGGCCGGTCCCGACCACGAGGACCCGCCTGCCGGACACGCGCTCGCTCTCCCGGTGCTCCCAGCGGTGCTCGCGCTGGTACTCCCAGGTCCGGTGGAAGCCCTTGGCGAACATGATGATCTGGCCGAGCACGTACTCGGCGATGGGCTCGTCGAAGACCCCGCGCGAGTTGGTGACCACGGCGGGGCTCTCGACCAGGCCGGGGAACATGAGGTTGTCCACCCCGGCGGTGGCGGCGTGCACCCAGGCCAGGGAGTCGGCCTTGGGCCAGGCGGAGGCCAGCGCCTCGGTGAACAGGTCCCACACCAGCAGCGCGTGCGTCCCCGGCAGCCTGGCGGGGAGCTCGTCGGCGGTGGCGTAGACGACCTCGCCGAGCCGGGGATGGTCGTCCATCCGCTCGCGGCCGGGCGGGAGGTCGTCGCCGTGGAGGACGAGGAGTCTCGGGCGGTCGGGCGGGGTGAGGCTGTTCACGGGCGTGCACTCTCCGGTTGGCGGCGGTGGTTCAGAGAGGTCGTCGGGGACGGGTCGCCCTACACGGGAAACGCTAGGGAGCCGACATAGGATTGTCAACAATCCACAAATCGACCGTTTCCCCCGAAACCCGTGCCTCTCATGCCACCTCTGACCTGCCCGGGATACCCACTCGCACCGGGGTTATTGCCGCATCCGGGTTGTGGACCCTAGGATTGTCAACAATCAGCACCCCCGGCGCCGGGGGTGTTCTCGCAGGTCCCGTCACCCGACGTCGAAGGGACTACCCATTGCCCAGGTACATGACCATCACCCTGCCCAGGCGCGGGGTCTCCTGCGTCGCCGAACTCCTGGACAAGGACGCGCCCCGCACCTGTGACGCGGTGTGGAACGCCCTGCCCCAGGGCGACGCGGTCCAGCACGCCAAGTACGCGCGCAACGAGGTCTACACGATGGTGCCGCGGTTCGCCGAGGACGAGCCCGGCCAGGAGAACCCCACCGTCACCCCGATCCCCGGCGACGTCGTCTACTTCTCCTTCGACGGGGGCATGCTCGACCGCGCCTTCAAGGAGGACAAGGGGATCGGCCACCTGCCCGGCGTCATCGACCTCGCCCTCTTCTACGGGCGCAACAACCTGCTCCTCAACGGCGACGTCGGCTGGGTCCCCGGCAACGTGTTCGCCACCGTCGTCGAGAACCTGCCCGCCATGGCCGAGGCCTGCAACGACGTCTGGCGCTCCGGCAGCGTCGGTGAGCGCCTGGTGTACGAGCGCCTGGAGCGCTGACCGGCCCCGACCCGCCGCGTCCACGGGCGGCCCCCGGGCCCCCCGGCGCGAAGTGACCGCGTCCCCGCGGGGACGGCAACGACAACACATATCCGGGAGGTGAGTGACCGATGCGGACCGACGGAGAGCGCACGAACGGCACCGGCGCGGAGCAGCAGGTCGTCGAGCTGGCCGCGAGCACGCGGACGCCGTGGCAGGCGGGAGTCGGCGTCATCGCGCCCTACGACTTCGCGCTCGACCGCGAACTGTGGCGCTGGACGCCCGACGACGTCTCACTGCACGTCACACGGTTGCCGTACGTACACGTACCGGTGACGGTCGACCAGGCCGCCGCCCTGTGCCGGGAGGAGCACGTGGACCCGGCGGTCCGCGCGCTGCTCGCCCCCGAGCCCCTGGCCATCGGCTACGCGTGCGCCTCGGGCAGCTTCGTGCACGGCGCCGCCGGCGAGCGGCGCCTGCACCGGGCCATGGCGGACGCCGGGGCGCCCGCCGCCGTCACCACGTCCGGCGCGCTGGTCCAGGCCCTGGACGCGCTCGGCGCAGACCGGATCGCCGTGGTCACGCCCTACGTGGACAGCGTGACCGACCGGCTCCTGGCCTACCTCGCCGAGCACCGCGTCGCCGTGACCTCCAGCGTGGGGCTGGGCCTGCTCAGCCACATCTGGCGGGTGACCTACGCCGAGGTGTCCGAGGCGGTGCACTCGGTGGACCGCCCCGACGCCCAGGCCGTGTTCATCAGCTGCACCAACGTACTCACCTACGACATCATCGCGCCCCTGGAGCGTGAGCTGGGCAAACCGGTGATCGCGGCCAACCAGGTGACCATGTGGGCCGTGATGAGGGCCGCGGGCCGCCAGGCCGTGGCCCACGGACAGAGCCTGATCGACGTCGCCGCACCGAGTGCCGCGTGACCCGCGGGACGTGACGCAAAGGAGAGCCACATGACCCGCGTCGGATTCCTCTATCCCGGATTCAGCGCCGAGGACGACTACAAGGCCTTCGAGGGCCTGCTCGGCGGGGACGTCGAGCTCCCCGTGGTGCACACGCTCATGCGCGAGGACGCCCACCGGGTGGACGCCCTGCTCGACGTCGGCGGCGAGGACGTGCTCGCCAAGGGCGCCCAGGAGCTGGCCGTGATGGAGGTGGAGGCCGCGGTGTGGGCCTGCACCAGCGGCAGCTTCGTGTTCGGCTGGGAGGGCGCCCGCAGGCAGGTCGAGGGGGTGCGCCGGTACGCGGGGGCGCCGGCGTCGAGCACGTCGTTCGCCTTCGTGCACGCGCTGAACCAGCTGCGCGTCTCGCGGGTGGCGATCGCCGCCACCTACCCCGACGACGTCGCCCAGCGGTTCGTGGAGTTCCTCGCCGAGGCGGGGGTGACCGTGCTGTCGATGGCCAGCCACGGCATCGCCACCGCGGCCGAGGTCGGCGACCTGGACCCGGACGACGTCCTGGACTTCGTCACCTCCAACGACCACCCGCGCGCCGAGGCCGTCCTGGTACCGGACACCGCCCTGCACAGCGCCCACCTCATCGAGCCCCTGGAGGCGCTGCTGGGCAAGACCGTGCTCACCGCCAACCAGGTGAGCGTGTGGGAGGGCCTGCGCCTGGCGGGGCGGACCTCCGGCCGCGGCTCCGGTCCGGGCATGCTGTTCCGTTCCGGTTCGGCCGCGGTCAACAGCGTCCTGGCGCCCCGTTAACCTCGACGACGCGCCCGCTTCGCGTCCCGTCGCGCCCCCGATCCGAGAGGAGGGCACCCATGCCCGCCCCAGGCCAGCTCAGACCCGTGCCCCGGCGGTCCACCGCCGAGCTGATCGCCGACCAGCTGCGGTCCGCGATCATGTACGGCTCACTCGCGCCGGGGGACCAGCTCGGCGAGTCCGAGCTGGCCGGCCAGCTCGGGGTGAGCCGCGGCCCCCTGCGCGAGGCGATGCAGCGCCTGGTGCAGGAAGGGCTGCTGCGCAGCGAACGGCACAGGGGCCTGTTCGTGCGCGAGCTCACCCCGGCGGACGTGCGCGACGTCTACGTGGCCCGGCTCGCCGTCGAGCGGACCGCGTGCGAGCTCATCATGCGCGGCAACCGGGGCGAGGCGGTCGCCCGCCTCACCCCGGCCGTGGAGCGGCTCGCCACGGCGGCGGCCGGACGCGACCGCAACGCCATGAGCGACGCCGACCAGGCCTTCCACCAGACCCTCGTCAGCTGCGCGGGCAACAGCCGTCTGGAGCGCATGGCGCAGACGCTGCTGGTGGAGACGCGGATGTGCCTGACGGTGATGCAGGACGTGTACCCGGAGCCGCAGGAGCTCCTGGAGGAGCACCGCCGCATCCTGGACGCGATCGTGGACGGCGCGGAGGAGGAGCTGCTGCGTCTGATCGAGGCGCACATGGTGGACACGGTCGAGCGCATCAACGTCGGGGACGGGGAGCCCGCCCCCGAGTCCGACGCCTAGAGCACCCGGGGCACGGCCGGGACAGGACGCCCGGCCGGCGCCACACGGACATGGGAGGACGCGGAGGATGACGGCGTACTTCAGGATCCACGCGGACTACGTCGGGCGCCTCGGCGTCGAGGTCGGCGTCTTCGTCGCGGTCGACCACCTTCGCCGCGCGGGTCTGCTGTCGGACGCGCAGGAGTCGCTCTACCTCGACATCGACGACTGGTTCCGCGAAGCCCTCCCCACCCCGCCCCTGTACTCGGACGGCAACACCCTCGGCGCGGTGACCTGGTTCAAGCGGGACACACGCGTCCGCGCCGACTTCGCCGAACGCCTCGACGCCCTCCGCTCCCTGCTCAGCGCGCACGGCGTCCCCCACCGCACGAGCGAGTCCGACGACCCGGGCCGCGTCGTCTACGAGGACGACCTCCAGGTCGGGGTGGTCCCGCGCGTCCGGCGGCTGCCGAGCCCTCCCCCCTTCCCGGCCGGCACGGTGCTGGGCCCGACCACCCCCGGTTCCAAGAGGCATCTGTCCCGGAAGGCGCGGAAAGGGCCACAGGGCTGACGGGAGGGCGTGCCCGGCGCCACGGGGCCGCCGCGCGCGTGCGTCGGCGGACCGCCGCCGGACCCGGTGCCCGGGCGGCCCCTTCACTCCCGGAGGTGGTACCTGGCCAGGATGCGCTCCCTGGCCTCCTCGAAGCTCATCTCACCGCGCGCGACCAGCTCCAGGTCCGCCCGCGCCTCCGGCGACGGTTCACCGCCCGCCGCCCTGACGGAGGCCAGAGCGGCAGCGGCGTCGCCGTCGACGGGAATCCGTGTGCCCATGGAGCGAGCGTAGGCGGTCCCGCGCCCGTTCCACAGCCGAACCCCCGGATTACGCGATTTCCGGTCAGATCCCGCCGATCCCGACGTACTTGGTCTCCAGGAACTCCTCGATGCCCACACGGCCGCCCTCGCGGCCCAGGCCGGAGTGCTTGACCCCGCCGAAGGGCGCGGCCGGGTTGGAGACCACGCCCTGGTTGAGGCCGACCATGCCGGTCTCCAGGTTCTCGCTGACCCGCAGCGCCCGGTTGAGGTCGCGGGTGTAGACGTAGCTGACCAGGCCGTACTCGGTGTCGTTGGCGGCCCGCAGCACCTCCTCCTCGGTCTCGAAGGGCAGCACCGGGGCCACCGGACCGAAGATCTCGGTGGTGGACAGCTCGGCCTCGAAGGGCACGTCGGCGAGCACGGTGGGCTGGTAGAAGTGGCCCGGACCGTCGCCGGGGCCGCCGCCGACCAGCACGCGGGCGCCCTTGCCGACGGCGTCGTCCACCAGGCCCTGCACCTTGTCGCGGGCCTTGTCGTCGATGAGCGGGCCCACGTCGACGCCCTCGTCCACGCCCCGGCCCAGGCGCAGCGCGCCCATGCGGCGGCTGAGGCGCTCGGCGAACTCCTCGGCGATCCCCGCCTGGGCGTAGATGCGGTTGGCGGCCGTGCAGGCCTCGCCGATGTTGCGCATCTTGGCGAGCATCGCGCCGTCCACGGCGGCGTCCATGTCGGCGTCGTCGAAGACCAGGAAGGGCGCGTTGCCGCCCAGCTCCATGGAGGTGCGCAGGACCTGTCCGGCGCTCTGTTCGAGGAGCTTGCGGCCCACGGCGGTGGAGCCGGTGAAGGAGACCTTGCGGATGCGCCCGTCGCTGAGCAGGGGTTCGGTGACCGCGCCCGGGTCCGTGGTGGGGATGACGCTGAGGACGCCCTCGGGGAGCCCGGCCTCGGAGAGGATGCCCGCGAGGGCGAGGGCGGACAGGGGCGTCTGGTGGGCGGGCTTGAGGACCATGGTGCAGCCCGCGGCGATGGCGGGGCCGATCTTGCGGGTGCCCATCGCCATGGGGAAGTTCCAGGGCGTGATGAGCATGCAGGGGCCGACCGCCTGGCGCATGACGAGGAAGCGGGACCTGCCGTCGGGCGAGGTGGAGAACCTCCCCTCGATGCGCACGGCCTCCTCGGAGAACCAGCGCAGGAACTCGGCGGCGTAGGCGATCTCGCCCCGGGCCTCGGCGAGGGGCTTGCCCATCTCCAGGGTCATCAGCACCGCCAGGTCCTCCTGGCGCTCCATGAGCAGCTCATAGCCCCGGCGCAGGATCTCCCCGCGGTCCCGGGGCGCCGTCCGCATCCAGTCGGCCTGCGCCCGGTGGGCCGCGTCCAGGGCGTCGAGCGCGTCCTCCTTGCCCGCGTCCGCGACCTCGCAGAGCACCTCGCGGGTGGAGGGGTCCTCCACCTCGAAGGAGCCCCCGGAGGCGGCGTCGCGCCACGTCCCGCCGATGAACAGCCTCTTGTCCACCTGCGCGACGACCCGTGCTTCCTGATCCGACATGTTCGCTACTCCCCGGTCGAGAATCGGCCTGTGGTCAGAACTGCCCAACGTGCGTCCACTGGACACCGTCGCCGCACGGATGTTTCCATAGCAGCGTCGATTGTCAACAATCCTACGGAACACGCGACACGGAATCGAGGCATCGCATGGCGGAGCTCTCCCCCATCCTCAAGCAGGCGACACCGGTCGTCGCCTCCCGAGGCGAGGGCGCCTACATCTACGACGAGGACGACCGCCGCTATCTCGACTTCACCGCCGGCATCGGCGTCACCAGCACCGGGCACTGCCACCCCCGCGTCGTGGCCGCCGCGCAGGAGCAGGTGGGCACCCTGGTCCACGGCCAGTACACCACCGTGATGCACCGGCCGCTGCTGCGGCTCACCGAGCGGCTGGGGGAGGTGCTGCCCGCCGGTCTCGACCGGCTGTTCTACGTGAACTCGGGCAGCGAGGCCGTGGAGGCCGCCCTGCGGCTGGCCCGGCAGGCGACCGGCCGGCAGAACGTCATCGTGTTCCAGGGGTCCTTCCACGGACGCACCATGGGCGCCGCGTCGCTGACCACGTCCGGGGTCAAGATCCGCGCGGGCATCGGCCCGCTCATGCCCGGCGTGGTGGTCTCGCCGTTCCCCTACGCCTACCGGCTGGGCGTGTCCGAGGCCGACGCGGTCGCGTACGCGCTGCGCGAGCTGGACTACCTGTTCTCCACGGTGACCTCGCCCCGGGACACGGCCGCCGTGTTCATCGAGCCGGTGCTGGGCGAGGGCGGCTACGTGCCGGTGCCCGACGCCTTCCTCCAGGGGCTGCGCGAGCGCGCGGACCGGCACGGGTTCCTGCTGGTGGCGGACGAGGTGCAGACCGGCTTCGGGCGCACGGGCACGTTCTGGGGCCACGAGCCCTCGGGCATCCGGCCGGACGTGGTCGTCACCGCCAAGGGGCTGGCCAGCGGCTTCCCGCTGTCGGCGATCGCCGCCCCCGCCTCGGTCATGGAGAAGGCCTGGCCGGGCTCCCAGGGCGGGACCTACGGCGGCAACGCCGTCTCCTGCGCCGCCGCCCTGGCCACCCTGGACGTGATCCAGGAGGAGGGCCTGGTGGAGAACGCCGCGCGCATGGGCGAGCGGCTGCGCCTGGGCCTGGAGAAGGTGGCGGAGGCCAACCCGGTCATCGGCGACGTGCGCGGCCGGGGGCTGATGGTCGGCAACGAGTTCACCGCCGCCGACGGGACGCCGGACGGCGCCACCGCGCTGCGCGCCCAGCAGGCCGCGGCCAGGCACGGGCTCCTTCTGCTCACCTGCGCCCCCGAGGGGAACGTGGTGCGGATGATCCCGCCGCTCATCGTCGACGGCGAGCAGGTCGACAGCGCGGTGTCGCTGTGGGCGGCCGCCGTGGAGGAGGCCGTCGCGGGCTGAGCCGCGGTGCGCGACCGCCGCCCCGGTACGGATTCCGTGCCGGGGCGGTAACGTGCGGTGCGGGCCCCCGGGGCAACCGCGCGTCCCCGACGCGCGTCAGACACGGGGAGGGCCGGGGCTCGGCGCAACCGCACGCGAGAGGAGCCGAACCAGTGGCGGACAGCCGATGGAGGATCGCGAGCACCCTGGGCGACGGCACACGCCCCGTCCTGGACCCCGCGCTGCCTCCCCGGCTCGCCAAAAGGCTCCGCGGATGTCTGCCCTCCCTGCGCTCGAAGGAGGCCTGGGAGAAGCAGCCCCGGTTCCCGAGCCGGACGCGCATGGCGGCGGGCGGGACCGCGGTGGCCGCGCTGAGCGTCCTGTGGGCCCTGGTCAGCGGCCCCCTCCTGGTGTGGTCGCTCCCCCTGTACTTCCTCGGGCTCCTGGCCCAGGCCTCGGTCGTGGGCGCCGCCGGGCTCGCCGTCACCCGCGTGCGTCCGCGGTCCCTGCTGCCGCGGTGGCTGGGCGGCACCGCGCGGCGCCGGTCCTGGCAGGCGTTCTCGCTGTCCTTCGTGCCCGCGACCCTGGCGAGCTGGTTCCTCGCCCTGACCGGGCCGGAGTGGGCCTTCACCCTGTGCTGGTTCGTGCCGGGCGCGGTGTACGCGTCCGCCGCCCTGTGGGCGGGGTGGTGGTGGCCCCGGGGCGACCGGCTGGCGGCGGCGCACGCGGACCGCTACCTGGTGCCCGCCAACCTCGGTCGGCACGGCGCCGACCTGCTGCTGGGCGTGCAGAGGACGATCGACACCGTCGAGGAGGCGGACCTGCTGCTGGGCGACTCCTTCGACGCGGCCCAGCCGTTGGCGGTCCTGCGCGCCGAGGAGTGGCGGATCGCCTCGCTGCTGCACCGGCACCGGCGGATCGGGGAGGAGTGCCTGGCGGACTCCCGCGACGCCGTCTCCGACCGGGTGCGCGCCGTGCTGGACCAGCAGCACGAGCAGCACGAGGCCGTGTACCGGGAGCTGGCGGCGCGGGTGGAGGCGATCCGGGACTACGGCGCCACCGTCGAGGAGGCCCTGTCCGCGCACGCGGAGTGGGAGCAGGTCCAGCGGGCCGAGGAGCGCCGGCACGAGCTCGACCTCCTCCTCGCCCAGGTGGGCTCCGACGGCGGCAACGCCGACCAGCTCCACGGCGAGGCCCTGAACGCGCGCGCCGTCAGGGAGGCCAGGGACGAGCTGATCGGCCGCGCGCTGGAGGCCGGGCGCTCCCTGGAGCCCCCGGAGCCCTCGAAGGTGTGACCGGGAGGCGGCCGCTCCCGCGCATGGCCCCGGAGCCGGTTCCGCGGCGGCCGCCCGGCACGGGGCCGGTGAGCGCGCGGGCGGCAGGAAGCGTGCCCCCTTCGACAGACGGAGCCCGGCCGGGTTTCGGACCGACCCGTGTCCTTCCGGGGTCCGGGGCCCCACGTCGGTCCGGAACGCCCTCGGGCCTCGGCAGCACTCCGGGCGCCTTCCGCCACCCCTTCCAGAAAAAGGGCAAAAGCCTATAAATAGGACATGCATCGCGACGGAGCGAAACCCCTCCCATCCCCTCGGCCACCCCCGCAACAGGAAGACCCCCACCGACGCGTTTCCGCCGAAAACGTTCACCCGCGATACCGAAATTGATTCGGTCAAGCTATGACATAGGTCACATGGCAACTTAATTACCAGTAAGAACACGGAAACGTCTCGAAAGGATCGCGGTCCCGGGTTGACGCGGCCGTTTCGCGATCGACAGATTGGGCCCGTCTTTCCAGCCCCTCACGTGAGGCGATCACGATGATCGATCGAAGACTCTTCCTCGGCGGAGCCTCCCTCGCCGCCGTCGGCGGCACGCTGCTCGCCACGGCCGGCTGCTCCCGCGACGAGGGCGGCGACGAGCTCACCTCGGGAGGCGCCCGGATCGGCGCCCTTCCGGTGAGGGTCGCCAACGAGACCGGGACCTTCCCCGACAGCGAGGTCCGGGCCTACGTCGTGGGCACCGACCCGGCCACGGGCACCCAGTCCTGGGTCGACGCCGACGGCGTCGCGCACCCGGTCGCGGAGTCCGACAACACCGACGACGGTTTCACCGACTACTCGATCCCGCTCGACTCGGTCGGCGAGCTCTCCCTGCCGTTCATGTCCGGCCGGATCTACTTCGCCCTCGGCGGCAAGCTCCGGTTCAAGGTCGTCACCGACGGCAACGGCAGGCCCGCGCTGCAGTACCCGGCGGGCTGGGTCGAGACCGACCCCAGCCACGGGGTGCTCCACGACACCGTGGAGTTCACCCACAACGAGACCGGCATGTACTGCAACACCAGCATGGTCGACCAGTTCAGCGTGCCGCTGGCCATCCGGCTCCAGGGCGAGGCGGACCAGACCACCGGCACGTTCAAGCCGGGCGGACGCGACGCGGTCTTCGCGACGCTCTCCGCCGACCCCGTCTTCTCGCGGCTCGTGCTCAGCGAGGGGAACCACGTCATCGCCCCCGGGCACGCCCTGGACGCCGGCCTGTTCCCGGCCGACTACTACGACTCCTACATCGACCAGGTCTGGGAGCGCTACAGCACCACCGACCTGCGCGTCACCACCAACGCCGGCACCTTCACCGGCCGCGTGGACGGCTCGGGCAACCTGGTCTTCGACGGGGGCGTGGCCCCGATCCCCAGGCCCTCCACCCGCGACGTCTTCTTCTGCGACGGCGCCCTGGCCGCCCCCAACGACGGCGTCACCGGCCCGGTGGCCGCGATCCTGGGCGCGGCGTTCAACCGCTCGACCCTGCTGGACACCGCCGAGCACCCGGTCACCGACCCCGCGGCGTTCTACCGGCACGAGACCACCAACCGCTACGCGGCGGTCTTCCACGAGAACACCGAGGACGGCAAGGCCTACGGCTTCGCCTTCGACGACGTCTCGGACTTCGCGTCCTACGTCCAGGACCACGCGCCGGTGTCCCTCGACGTGACGCTGACCCCCTTCTGACCACCCACCGGTCCGGGCGACCGCCCGCCCCGAACACTCCTCCCAGAAACCGAGGTGTCCCCCATGCTCTCCCGTATCCGTCCCGGCCACATCGTCCTGGCCTGCGCCGTCGCACTCCCCCTCACCGCCTGCGCGACGGGCTCCCCCGTCGAGGTGGAGACGGTCTCCGGCCAGGCGTCCGCCTCGTGCGGCCTGTTCTTCGACGACTTCGACTACGGCGACCACACCGACCCGGCCCTGCGCGCCCAGGGCTGGAACGTCCGCAGCTGGGCCGGCGGCCCCGGCGTGCCCGGCGCGTCCTGGGACGCCGACAACATCTCCTTCACCGAGGAGGACGGCGACTCCCTGCTGCGCCTGACCTCGACCACGGACGGCACACCGGCGGGCACCAGCCAGGCCGAGCTGACCTTCGGCGAGGAGAAGTTCCACGAGGGCACCTACGCCGCCAAGGTCAGGTTCGCCGACGCCCCGGTCTCCGGCCAGGACGGCGACACCGTGCTCCAGACCTTCTACACGATCACTCCCCTGGCCTACGACAACGATCCCGCCTACAGCGAGCTCGACTTCGAGTACCTGCCCAACTCCGGCTGGGGCGCCCCGGCGGAGGCCATGTACCTGACCTCGTACCACACCTACCAGCGCGACCCCTGGCAGGCGGACAACACCAGCGACGTGGTGAACCGCTCCTTCGACGGGTGGCGCGACCTGGTGGTCCAGGTGGAGGACGGCGTGGTCCGCTACTACGTGGACACGCACCTGCTGGCCGAGCACAGCGGGAGGTACTACCCCTCGTCGCCGATGTCGATCAACTTCAACCAGTGGTTCATCGACATGAGCGGCCACACCGGCGGCCCGAGCACCTACGTGCAGGACGTCGACTGGGTGTACCACCAGCAGGGCGAGGCCGTGGCTCCCGAGGAGGTCAACCGGCGCGTGGGCGAGCAGCGCAACGCCGGCGTCTCCCGCGTCGACGGTGTCGTCCTCGGCGGGTCCTGCTGACCCGCTGGCACCCGTCCGCCTCAGGTCCGGCGGCCCCGGCGCACGACGCACCCGTCCGCGCCGGGGCCGCCGCCCTCCCCGTGCTCCCCGCCTCGGGGCGCCCCCGGGCCGACCGGGGAGCGCGGACCGGCATGACCGGCCCCACACCCACAGAACGGTTCGAGGCCCTCTGACACCGTGATAGAGTCAAAGACGTCGCCAGGGAGACCAGGTCAACCGGGCGGCACACAACTGAACAACCTGCACTCGTAGCTCAATGGATAGAGCATCTGACTACGGATCAGAAGGTTGGGGGTTCGAGTCCTCCCGAGTGCGCCACCTTGAGACAGTGGCAGAGCGGCCCTGAACAGCGTCAAACGCGGTTCGGGGCCGTTTTGTGTACAGCTCGGACGCACGTACGGCTCCAGCGTGGAAGCCGAGTGGACTCCAGGCCGGTCCGGCTCCGAACTGCGGTTCTCCCCATAGGGCCCCGTGGGAGCCAACCGTTTCAGATGGCGGGCCGCTTTCCGCCGGATTGCGATTCCGGCATCCACGCTCTCAGAGCACCATCCCTTTGGCCCGAAGTGGGACCAGGCCCTCAGCAAGCCTTCCAAGGGCACTGCCCTGGCCATGGACGGCAAAGCGCTGCATGGACAGCGGCTCTGGTCGACGGCAGTGCGTCGACCGCCCATGCCCGGACCAGCTCCGTGGGGGTGGCGGTGTGCCGTCCGGTGAGCGCCGGTCGCGGGCGACCCGGCGGCGGGGACCCCAGGCCGCGGGCAACCTCACCGTCAGCCGGCCCGTCGTGGGACTCACGGCGAAATCCCACCCGACCGGTGGACGGTTCCCGGTGAAGGAGTACCCCAGGGCCGCGGGTTCCGACGCTTCGAACTCACTCGTCCCCTGATCGAGAAGATCCCGGCCTTCGCCCCGGCCTACGGCATCCGCGATGACGACCTGCTCCTCTCCCTCCCAGAACAGGACGACAGCGCTCCGGTGTCCGGGGTACCCGAGGACGCGGGCCTCGGACCCACCGCACCCCACGGCCGGGGCCGGAGGCACATACCCGCCTGCGCCTCCACCGAGCCCGAAGTCGACCAGTCCTCTCATGCGGCCCCTGGCTTTCCTGAGTCCATCGGCCGGAACCGGACGTGGAGGAAAGCCGATACCGGCCACCGAGTCGCCACCTCCCGCAAGCGAACCCGCAATCACAGCACAGGCTTCCGACAGCACCGATTGGCCACCAAAACCGGGTGGTGCCCTACCGTCTCATAAATATCTCAGGCCACAGGGGCCACTCATGGGAACACGGCTGCGCCCAATGCCGTCCCATGGCGTACCGGACACCGAACAATACGCATACCTGCTGTTCAGTGCCACGAAATCGGATGGGGGACGGTGGGAACGACGGCGTGACGGGGTGAACCGCAGGGTCCGGAACCGGACATTGACCCTTGCGACCCACTGGGCGCCCTGATAAAAATCAAGGACCCGAATGGAGGGGATATTGTTTTCGAGCAGCAGCCGGCCAAGCACCCCTGGCTCCAATGATGAGAATATTTATCAACCCTCCATTCTGGGGACTCGATTTCGCCTCAGGGGCTCTTTTCCGAACTTCGCGGATTACACCCATGAATTCATGAGGGCGTACTCGGAGACATCTTCAGCCGTGTCGTCGGCCCCAGTCGACGTCCTGGTCGAGCGGGAACCGGGGCATGCCGCCGAGGGCGGACACACCCGGGACACCGTGGGTGTCCACGCGAGCAAGCACCCGCATTGGTCGTTCGCCGCGGATGTGCTCGCCGAGGAACCCCGCACCGTTCGCTGGCGTGGACGCGGCGTGACGGTAAGGCGCGAGAGCGACATGTCATGGCATGTCGGCGCGGAGCTCGGCAGCGATCGCCGTCTGGTCGGCGAAGCCGTCTTCCACCTGCTCAGATCCATCGCCCTGTACCGTCGGGACACGGCCGCCGGCCCCCTCGTACACGCGAGCGGTGTTCTTGACAGGCAGGGGCGGGCGTTACTGTTCAGCGGTTCCGTGCTCGCGGGTAAGACCACTCTGCTGACTGAGTCCGTGGTCGGCTACGGTGCCACCCCGTTGACCAACGACCGGGCCCTGATCCGCTTCGGAACCGGGGCAGATGTCCTGACCTGGCCCTCCTACGCGAGTTTCTGCGAGGGAACGATCCTCAACTACCCGGTCCTGGCCCGGGCCGCGGACGCGTTCGAGCACGAGGGGAACCCGTTCCGGACGATTCGCCACGACCGCCCGCTCGTCGCGGGGTTCGGCAAGGACACCAAGCGCATCTACCCCATGTCCTGGTTCACCGACGCCACGGGAGCCTCCTACGCGGTGTCGGCGCCTCTCGGCACCCTGGTGATCACGCGGTTGGTCCCGGGCACGGGGCGGTCAGAGCTTCGTGAACTGGACCTGGAGACGGAAACGGACCGGGGACGTGTCATCGACCTGTTCACCAGGGAGTGCTTCGACCAGTCCGAACCCTCGTTCCTCCCGTGGCACGGGATGCCGCTTCCCCGGTCGCCGTGGACGGCGGACCGCATCGTGTCGGGGCTGGCGGCCTCGGGTGTACGCGTCCTGGCCCTCGAAGCGGACCCGGGGGACCTCGCGGTACTGGAGGAGATCCTTTGACCTCCGACCACGGCCAAGACCACGGTGCGGTTCTCCGCGTGCACTCCGCCTCGGAGCCGACCACGCTGAACCCCCTGCGGCACGAGGCGAAGAACCTCGACACCAGTGTGATCAGCACCTGCGTACTGCACGCGCTCAACTACGTGGACGCCGACGGAACCTACCGTCCACAGCTCCTCGCCCAGCCGCCGCAGGCGGAGGACGGCGGTCTCACCTACGCCTACCGCCTGCGTGAGGACCGCCGCTGGCAGGACGGCCGGCCAGTGAGTGCGCAGGACGTCGCCTTCACCCACCGGCTCATGATGGACCCGGGCAGCGGGATACCCGAGCGCGACGGCTACGACCTGGTCGAGGGCATCGAGATCCGGAGCGACACGGAGTTCCGTCTGCGCCTGGCGCGCCCCTATCCGGGTTTCCGCGACCTGTTCACCTCGAGCACTGGGTCGATCATGCCCCGGCACCTGCTGGAGGGCACCGACTTCAGCTCCGACTGGGACACCTCGCTCCGTCCGGCCTCCGGACCCTTCAGGCTCTCCGAATGGCTCCGGGGGGGGAGGGCGTCCGGCTCCGTCGCAACCCCGCCTACCCGCACACCGGGTCGGGGAGCGACGGCATCGACTTCGTGTTCGGCCACGATGCGGACTCCCAGGTCGACGACGTCTCAAGGCGGTGCACATCGGCCTGCCCACGTCCAACGTGCACCTCAAGAACAGTGTGCGCAAGGACCGTACCTGGCTGTTGTCCACGGCCAAGGACATGGTGAAGTACGCCAAGGACCAGGGGTGCTTCGTCTCCATCAGCGCTGAGGACATCGGGCGTACCGAGATCGGGTTCCTCCAGGAGTACGCCGCCGCGGTGCACGAAGCCGGTGCGGACCGCCTGCGGTTGTCCGACACCATCGGGATCCTGGACCCGGCGGGCTACGCCGAGCGCGTCCGCGCGGTGGTCGAGGCTTCGGACATCGACCCCCAGATGCACTGTCACAACGACTTCGGCCTCGCGGTCGCCAACACGCTCGCGGGTCTGGCGGCCGGCGGGCGCTACTTCCACGTGACGGTGAATTCGGTGGGTGAACGGGCGGGCATGCCCGACTTCGCGCAGATGGTCCTGGCCCTCAAGCAGTTCCACGGGGTCGACCTCGGGATCGACCTGACCAGGCTCAAGGAGGTCTCCCGAATCGTCGCCGAGGCCTGCGACCAGGACGTCGCACCTTGGCAGCCGGTGGTCGGGGACAACGTTTTCGCCCACGAGTCCGGTATCCACACGAACGGGATGCTCCGGGACTCCAGCACCTTCGAGCCCTTCCCGCCGGAACTGGTGGGTGGCGAGCGCCTGCTGGTCGTGGGCAAGCACTCCGGCCGTGCGATGATCCGGCACCTGCTGGAGGAGGAGGGCGTCGGTGTCGACGACTCCCTGATCGACGAGTGCCTGGTGGAGGTCCGGGAGCTGGCGATCCGTAACCGGAGCACGGTGAGCACCCCGGAGCTGGTCGACTTGTACAAGAAGGTCTCCGCCTCGGCGAGCGTCGGGATCTGACATGGCACGACACGCCTTCCCCCTCGTCAACCGGATCATCGCCGAGCGTGCCGGACGCGAGTCCGTCGAGACGGGAGAGTTGCTGTTCGCCGACGTGGACAGGGTCTATGTCCAGGACGGGAACTCGCCGACGATCGCGAGGTTGTACCGCAAGCACGGTCTCGACTCGGTCTTCGACCCCGACCGCGTGGCCTTCGTCTTCGACCACTCGGTCCTGGTCCCCAACCGGAACATGGCCGACCGGATCGGTGAGGCCGAGCGTTTCGCCCGCGACCTCGGCGTTCGCGTCTACGGGCGGGGCGCTGGCATCAGTCACCTCGTCGCGATGGAGGAGGGTTGGTTCGTACCGGGGGACCTGGTGCTCGGTTCCGACAGCCACACCTGTGTGGGCGGCGCCCGGCAGTCCCTGGCCCTGGGGATGGGGGCGACGGACATCGCGGCGGCGATGGCGACCGGACGCACCTGGCTGAAGGTGCCCGAGACGGTGTGGCTAAGGGTCAGTGGAACCCCGCACCCGGCCCTGCGCGCCAAGGACGTCCTGTTGGAGGTCCTGCGGCGCTTCGGGAGTGAGGCGTTCCTGTACCGGTCGGTGCAGTGGGCCGGCCCATGGGTCGAGTCGCTGAGCGAGGACTCCGCCGGCTCCGTCGCGAGTATGGGTGTGGAGATGGGGGCCAAGTGCGTCTTCCTGCCGCCCCGCGCGGGATGGAGCGAGGGCCTCCGGCCGACCGACCCGGGACCCGACGACCCCGTGTACGACCTGGACGTGTCGGATCTGATGCCCATGGTGGCGTTGCCGCACTCACCGAGTGACACGGTCCCGGTCGACCGGTTGGCGGGCAAACGGGTGGACTACGTGTTCATCGGCACCTGCACGAACGGTCGGCTCGAGGACATCGCCGAAGCGGCCAGGGTGGTCCGGGGACGCGAGATCGACCCGACGGTCCACTTCGTGGTGACCCCGGGGTCGCGCGACACGTATCTCGACGCGGTCGCCGCCGGTCACGTCGACACACTGGTTCGCGCCGGAGCGCTGGTGACCCCGCCGGGATGCGGTGCGTGTGTGGGCACACAGGGATCGGTTCCCGAGACCGGGAGCACCGTGCTGACGACGATGAACCGGAACTTCAAAGGACGGATGGGTAACGGCGGCGCCGACATCTACCTGTCGTCACCACTGGTCGCGGCCTCCGCCGCGTTGGTGGGGCGCTTTCCCAACCGGGAGGAACTCCGGCTGTGACCACGACTCACAGGGTGATGAACGTTCGCGGTTCGATTTCCACCGATGACATCATCCCCGCACGGTACAAACACATGTACACGGAACCCGACGAACTCGCACCGCACGTCTTCGAGCACCGGTTTCCGGGGATGGCAGGCGAGTTCCGCCAGGGTGACGCCTTGGTCTCGGACTCGATCACCGGCATCGGCAGTTCACGCGAGCAGGCCGTGTCGGCGCTGCTCGGCTGCGGGGTCACGGTGGTCATCGCGCCGAAGTTCGGTCGCATCTTCTACCGGAACTGCTGGAACCTGGGTCTTCCCGCCCTGGAGATGGACACCCGGGAACTGGGAGGGGCAGAGGAGATCGGGGTCTCACTGGAGTCCGGGGTCGTGAGCACCGGTTCGGTCGAACTCGCCTTTCATCCCGTGCCCCAGCTCATGATTGACATGGTGCGCTCGGGTGGCATGCTCTCCCTAGTGCTTGCCGGGGGAAACCCAGCAACGGCCGCCAGGAAAGGAACGCGAGCGTGAGAGCGCGGCAGAAGTTCGACGGTCTGTCCGATGACTACGACCTGCACCGGCCCCGATACCCTGAAGAATTCTTCGCGACCATCGCGGCGGAGCTCACGTCCTTCGCGGAGGTGACGGCGGTCGACACTGGCGCGGGCACCGGGATCGCCCTTGAGGGGCTGGTGCCGGCACTGGACACGTCCACTCGCTATCTCGCGGTGGACGTGTCCCAGGACATGGTCGACAAGGGACGGAGGAAGTTCCCGGAAGCCGAGTGGACGGTCGGCGGCGCGGAGGAGTTCCTGGAGGGACTCCCCCAGCGGGTACAGCTCGTGGTCGCCGCACAGGCTTACCAGTGGATGGACCGGAAGCGTTACGTGTCCGCCTGCCTCACGGCTCTGGTGCCGGGGGGCCTGCTGGCGATCATGCAGAACAACCGGGATCACACGTCCAGCGCGTTCCTCGACGCCTACGAGTCCCTGTTGGAAGAACACAGCCCGGGTTACGGCCGCGGGTACCGCGACTTCGACATCAGGGCGGAAGTCGCGGCTGGCTTCGAGCCTTCCGGGGGTCGGGTGGACACGCGTGTGGTGCACTGGACCCGCCCGATGCGGGTGGACGACTTCGTCCGCATGGCCTCTTCCTCGACCCAGGTCCAGAGGGCCATCGCCGAAGAGGGTGAGGGCTTCCTCGACCTCGTGCGCGGTCTGTGCTCGGAGCACGCACGGGACGGGGCGCTGGACGTCGCCTACACCTCGGAACTGTTCCTCGGAGTCCGCGGCTGAGACGAGGGCACCGGGTGCCGCGCCCGCGCCGGGAACGGCGCGTGTACCCGGTCCCTCACCGGCTCAGCCCCGGCCCCTCACCGGTTGGCGGACGAACCGGACAGGGGCGGATCATCCGTGGCGTTGTGTCGCCACGGAACCGCGAGGCAGCGCGGAAAGGGATCGATGGCCTGTCGTCGTCCTGTGGCAGGTTCGGAACAACGCCGCCAACGGATCTTGGCGCCCGCAAGGTTCCACAGCGATTTCTTCCACCTGGTTCCGATTCCGTTTTCCGCCGACGCGGGCCGATCCCAGAAACCGCCGGAAAGCCGTTACGGTTCGAGGATCATTCCCCTGTTTCCCACCCCGAGGCCCATGTTGGCCCGCACGGCACGCTGAGCGACACGAGAGATGCCCGCAGGAAGAGCCTTCGGGTCGAGCTGGCCGCTCAGGGCAGCCAGGATGATCGCTTGGTTCTTGGTTTCAACACCGAATGCCTTCTGAATCCGATCAACATGTCGGCGTATTTGCCGATCCGTGATCCCAAGCCACTCAGCAGCGGTTTTCTGATCCGGGGCCGCCACCAGGTGAGAGATGATCTTGCGCTGCCGAGAAGTCAGAGATGGAAATCTATACTCACTCAAATTTGAATGCAATATTGCCTCCCCCATGGGCGCACCAAGCGAGATAAAGTCAATCGCGGGTGATCATACATCAAACAATAAACCAATCAACCCCTCCTTGCGGAGTGTAGTCGCATGCATTTTTCCATTGCTGGCCACGTAAGCCAAACCCCCGAAATGTGTCCAGATCAGGCCAATCTCCATTACTCTGAGTAACTCTCTGGTGGACTGTCCGGCAGTGATGTCGTGAAGAGGCGGTCCGGTGTGGTCGCGGATGGCGTAGCTTTTCCGGACCTGCTCTGCTGAGTGTCCAGCGGCAGCGTCGCCGGGGTAGTGGACGCATCGACTGGAAGTGCTTGCTGGGACTGGAGTTGGCTGATGCCGGATTTAACCACTCCGTGCCCAGCCAGCTCCGTGACCGCGCCGCCGCCCGCACCGAGCGGCTGCTGGAGGCGGTATCGGCACGGACGCGCGATGCCGGGCCGCCGGATCGAGGAATAGCGCCTGCCGCGTGGTCAGGCCAGACGCACCGCCTACGCAGAGCGGACCGGCTGGGACGGCCCGGACCTGTTGCGGTCGGCCCATGGCCCGGGCACGCCCGGCCGGGTGCTCGGGACACCCGCGGTCGAGGTCCTGCGCACCTGTTGGCTCCAGGGGTTCCACCTGGACGAAGCGGGGAACTGTCGGGTGTGCGAGCCCGAGGGCATGCCGCCCTCGGCGATGCGCACCAGGTTCCCGCCCCGGGCCCACCACAGCATCAAGCGCCCCACCGCCTGGGGCGGTTACGAAGTGCGCCTGGGCGAGGTCCGCGGCGTCGGTACCCCACACCTGGTCACTGGCCACCACCGCGGCCACCGTCACCGATGCGGGATGACCGGCCCTGGCCGCACCGATCTGGCCGCACCGGACCCGTAAGTCGCAGAGCGGCTGGTGGACTGCGGATACGTCGGCGCCGGCCTGACGGCCACCAGCGCTGAGCGCCATCGGATGGAGTTGTTCGGGCCGATCCGTTCCGACGTCACCTGGCACGCCAAAGCCGACGGGGATTCGACACTCCGGCACCGGACTCCCGCAAGAAACCCGGGCCCTCTGGCACGGCAGGCCGGATCCGAAAATCCGAGGACCGGACAAGTTTCCACATCCGAGTTGACCAAGATACCCATGAGGCTTTTGTGACTCATGTGATTAATTTCCATCAGGCCACGGAATCGACGAACACCGCAGCTTTGGCCAAGCCCCTTCCACGCACCCGACTTCATCACCCACCGCAGACGTGACCGAATCCGGTCGGAGCCGTCAAACCTCTTGGAAAGCGCTTGCAATGCATGTAAGGTCACCTCTTGCCAGGAAGTCGAGGGATCCCGCTTCCCCCATCAGGCCCACCTTTGCCACGACCAGGGATTTCATGGATTATCACGCGTCCGAACGCATCCACAGCGTCTCACCATTTGGAATGCAACGGGAGATCCTCCTGCGCGCCCAGCGGGATACCCAGGGCAATCCCCGGATTCCGTGCCACGCCCCGGTGTTCGAATCGATGCGGATCGATGGATTCCTGGATACCGACCTTTTCTCGCTCGCGGTTCGCATGGTCCTGGAGGAGGCCGACGTCCTACAGGGAAGACTGAGGGAAAACGGCGGATCCCCGATCCTCGTCCGCGACACGGAGCGATCTGAGCCGCTGGTCGCCGTTATCGACCTGACGGGATCCTCGGGTATCCGTAGAAAAGAGAAACTCGGGTACGTCCTGACCCATACGCGCTCAGCGATCCGGGACCTGCAGGACGGTCCGCTCTGTTCGGCCGTCATCGCCCGGCTTTCCGGGTCCGAGCATGTCCTCGGCCTCGCATTCGACCACAGCGTCGCGGACCAGGCCACCCTGTACAGAAGCTTCAAACTGATAGGTGACACCTACGGCCGGCTTTCCGCTGGGGATCGGGAAAGCGCTGTCCACGTCGCTCGCTCACCAGGCTTCTTCTCCCACGCCCACACCACGCAGAACGACGGGAGCGCACACGAAGTCGCCGAGGCGACCTGGCGCCCCGCAGCGGAGGTGAAGCCCACGGACTTCGCGTTCCCCGGCGGCAGGTGGAAGCCGTGGACAGAGCGGCGGGTCAGCGTCAGGACGGAGCGAAACCTGACGAACGAGGAGGTCAACACCTTAAGAGATGCCTGCGAGCTGCTTGGGACCACGGTCACCTTCACGTTCCTGGCATCGCTGTCCCTCGTCCTGGCCGGGGTCACCGGGGGCTTCGTTCCCGTGACATATACGCGGCACGGCCGACAGCCGGCGAGAGAACCCGTCCTCGGGCCGCTGTGGGAGACCGTCCTCACCCGCGATCCGGGGAAGCCCCGCCCGCGGCTGAGTACGTGGGCCAGACAGTTCTGTGACGACAACATCGGCTCTCCGTCGATGAACGGGACCGCCCTGGTCGATTTCGTCGGCCTCGATCAGGTGATGGAGGGCCGAAGAGTGGCGTTGAACGTGGTGCAGTCGCTACTCCCTTTCAGGACCGAGGGTTTGCGGTGGGAGAAGCTCCGCGGTGACGAGGTCGTAGAACCCGGAATCAAGCCGCCTGGAGGAACGGCCCACAACGTCGGAGTGCGGATCGTACTGAAACCGGACGGCATCGCATTAGCGATTCAACAGGACCCGGACGACCTCCCTGACGGTTCCCGTCTCGACGCGGCGATCATGCGGGCGATCTCGCTCATGGCCCGCGCCCCCGACAAAGAGTTCGGGAAGGCCGTGGAGGCGGTGGGAAGAGAAATGGGATGAACCCTTGCAGAGAACGTTCCGTACGAGGAGTGGAATGGAACATCACCAAGATCCCCCGAAGGCAGACGGCGACCTGGAAGCCAGGGTGGTGAAAATCTGGTCGACCGCCTTCGGGACGGATGACGTCACCCCTTCCGCGAATTTCACCGAACTCGGCGGGACTTCCCTGATCAGCCTCCGACTGCTGACATCGGTCAGACGGGAGTTCGGCGTCCGGATACCCGTAGACGAGTTCCTCCGCGAGTCGACGGTCGCAAGGATGTGCGAGCTGATACGCGAGAGATCACCCAAGGAATGAGCGGAACGGAACTGTATCAACCGTGAGTAAAGATGGTTTCCGTGTCGCGATGAGCGCGACCCACTCCCACCTTCACTTCCTCACCGCGTCCATCGCGTCCCTGCGCCGGCACAACCGGCGGACCGAGGTCACCGCGCACGTCGACCGCCCCCCGGCCCCCGTCGTCGATGCGCTCAAGGGCCTGGACGTCTCCCTCGTCGGGAGCGGAACACCCGATGCGTCCGGCCCGCCGGAGGGCCGGTGCGAATTCACCGCCTCCCGTATCGCCAAGTTACGGGCGATCACCACGGGCGAGGACACGAGAAGGCTTTACGTCGACTCCGACACGGTCTTCCTCAACGACCCGGCCGTGCTCGACAAGGACCTCGGGCACCAGGTCGGCCGTACCGCGGACGTCTTCATGCTCCTGCGCAGACCGCATGCCTTCACGCTCTGGGGCGACCGGAGCAACTACTTCCGCGACCCGCACATCACGAGGACCCGCGCGTTGGACCTCGTCAACGCGACCTTCTCGCTCAAGGGCGAACTGAAAGACCTGGACGAGCTCACCGGGTGGAACAGCGGTGTCGTGTACGGATCCGGAGAAGCCCTTCGCGCGATAGGTGAACGCTGGTCACGGTTGTACCGAGAGACGCTGACCCCGTCAGCGCTCGAACACATCATCCCCCGCGACCAACTGAGCCTGTGGCTCACGCTGTGGGAGTTCGGTTCCGACGTCCGGGTCGGAGAACTCCCGGACGCCTGGAACTTCATGGTGGGGCACTTCCGCGGTGTCACCTCCGGTTCCGAGGTGATGCCGGAAGGCGCGACCAGTGGTGCCTCGATCGTCCACTTCGCCCAGAACAAGAACGACCCGTGGGCCCTGCGCATGGTCGCTTCGGAGCTACGAGCCATCGGTGCCGGCCCCCTCGCACACCAGGGGATCGAGCATGGGTGAAGACATCGCGATCGTGGGCATCGGCTGTCGGTTCCCCGGTGCCCGCAACACCGACGAGCTGTGGAGGAACATCCTCCACGGGGTCGTGTCCCGGACACCGCTGTCCGTTGAGGAACTCCGCGGGTCGGACGTTCCCGCCGCCGTCTACACGTCCCCGGATTACGTCCCCGCCGGGTTCTTCGTCGACGGCGTCGATGAGTTCGACGCCGACTACTTCGGCATGAGCGCACCGGAAGCCGCCATGACCGATCCCCACATCCGGCTCTTCCTCGAGTGCGCCGACACCGCGCTCACCGACGCGGGGCACGCCTCGCCTGAGAGCGGACGTGAGGGCATCGGCGTCTTCGCGGGCTCCCGGAACAACGGGTACTCGGCCCGTGCGGCTCGAGACCCCCGGTTGCGCGACCTGTTCGACCCCTTCATGTTCGAGGCCTCGGGAGGTGTGGACTACCTGGCGCCGACCGTCGCCTACCGGCTGGGAGCCGAAGGCCCCGCGCTCAACGTCGCGACGGCCTGTTCCACCTCCCTGGCGGCGGTCCACCTGGCGTGCGCGTCCCTGACCGCGCGCGAATGCGAACTCGCACTCGCCGGCGGGGTCAACCTGCGCCTGGAACCGCGCCGCGGCTACCGGTGGAGACCCGGTGGGGTCGAGTCCAGAACGGGGCACTGCCGCCCTCTGGAGGCGCGTGCGGACGGCACCGTGTTCAGCGAGGGTTCGGGAGTGGTGGCCCTGCGGAGACTGGCCGACGCCATGGCGGACGGCGACCGCGTCTACGCCGTGATCAGGGCCTCCGCGCTGAACAGCGACGGGCCCCGCAGATTCAACTTCCTCACCCCGGGAGTCGAGGGGCAGGCCGAACTCGCCCGACGGGTACTGGACGAAGCCGCGGTGCACCCCGCAGAAATCGGTTACCTGGAATGCCACGGAGCGGGGACGCCCGTCGGCGACCTGGTCGAAGTGGAAGCGATGACCACCGCCTTCCGCGAGACGGGGACGACCGACACGGGTCACTGTCCGATCGGCTCGGTCAAGTCCAACATCGGCCACGCGGGCAAGGCCGCCGGGATCGCCGGACTCATCAAGGCGGCCTTGGCCGTACACCACGGCTCGATCCCTCCCCATCCGGACTTCCGGCAGGTCAACCCCGACCTGTCCCTGGAGTCGAGCCCCTTCCGCGTCAGCACCGAACCGGAGGAGTGGCCGGTACCGAACGGTCCGCGGCGGGCGATGCTCAACGGATTCGGGCTGGGCGGCGGCAACGCCCACCTCCTCTTGGAACAGGCTCCCGAACGCGCCGCCACCGAGTCCCGCCGTCCCTGGCATCTGCTCCCGGTCACCGGTCACACCCCGCAGGCACTCGACGAAGCCGAAGGCCGGCTGACCGACCACATGGGTGGGCACCCTGAGCAGGACCCCGCGGACGTGGCGCACTCGCTGTGGTCGGGGAGGGCACACCACCGCCACCGTCGGGCGCTCCTGGTCTCCTCCGGGCCGGCCGGCACGGGTCCCCAGCGGATCGGCGCCGACGATCACACCCCCCTTGGAGAAGCGCGCCGGGAACGGCCGGAGATCGCCTTCCTCTTCCCCGGGCTGAGCGGGCACCACGTCAACATGGGCCGCGAGCTGTACGAAACCGAGCCGGCCTTTCGAACACGATTGGACGAGTGCGCCGAAGCGCTGGCCCCTCACGGCCGAAGCGATGTCAGGAACGCCCTCTACCCGGCGCCGGGCCAGGAGGAGACCGCCCGGGAGCTCCTGGCACGGACCCGCGTGGCCCAGCCCGCCCTGTTCGCGGTCGAGTGCGCCACCGCGGCCCTGTGGAGCTCGTGGGGGATCCGACCGGATGTCGTCGTAGGGCACAGCCTCGGCGAGTTCGCCGCGGCCGTCGTCTCCGGCGTCCTGGACATGGAGCGTGCCGCCGAACTCGTGGCCGTGCGCGCTTCGCTCATGGACCGCCTCCCCCCGGGGAGGATGGCCGCGGTGGCGGCGCCGGTCGAGCGCGTGCGCGAAGCGCTCCGTGGGAGCGTCGGCATCGCCGCCGTCAACGGCCCCGAACTCGTGGTCGTCTCCGGACCGCCCGAACAGGTGGACGGTGTGTGTGCGGATTTGGACGACGCCGGATTCGACTCCCGTGCGCTCACGATGCCCCACGCCTTCCATTCACCCATGATCGACCCGATCCTCGCCCCTTTCGGGGACCGGCTGGAAGGACTGGAGGTCCGGAACCCGAACTGCCGGTACGTCTCCGGCCTGACCGGTCGCCGAGTCGAGGGCCGGGAACTCGCGGCGCCCGACTACTGGATCCGCCACGCACGCGAGACGGTCGTGTTCGACCAGGCCGTGCGTTCGGTTCTGGAGACGGCCACCGTGGTCTTGGAGGCGGGTCCGGGGCGGACTCTCGTCGAGCTGGTCAGAGCCGTCTGCGCCGACGCGGGGAGGGCGTCTCCGGAGGCGGTCACGTCCATGGGCCCCGAGTCCGATCTGCGCGCGGCCCTCAGTGGTTTGGGCCGTCTGTGGGAGCTCGGCGCCGAGCCCGACCGGTCGGCTCTGACCCGGGGGGAACGCCGTGTCCGGGTCTGGCTTCCCCCTTACCCCTACCAGGTGCGACGCCATTGGTGCGGCGTCGATGACGCGACCGGGCGAGAGCTGTCATGACGGGCATCATGGGGGTACTGAACGTGACACCCGACTCCTTCTCGGACGGAGCGGAGTTCACGCGTCCGGAAGACGCGGTCGCCCGTGCCGAGCGCATGGCGGACGAGGGAGCCGTGATCATCGATGTGGGAGGGGAATCGACCCGACCGGGTGCCCGCCCCGTCGACGCGTCCGAGGAACTGCGGCGGGTCCTCCCTGTGGTGGAAGCCCTCGCAGACCGGTTCGTGGTCTCCATCGACACCCGCAAGGAGAGTGTGGCGCGAGCCTGTGTCCGTGCCGGTGCGGCGATCATCAACGACGTCACGGCATCGCTGGGACCGGTCGCCGCGGACACGGGCGCCGGGTGGATCGCCATGCACATGGCGGGGACCCCCGAAACGATGCAGCACCGCCCGCATTACGAGGACGTGGTGGCGGAAGTCAGGGACCACCTCCTTCGGCGCGCGGACGCGGCGCGAGCCCACGGGGCGCGAAGGGTGTGGATCGACCCGGGGATCGGCTTCGGCAAGGATCTCGGCCACAACCTCCTCCTGCTGAGGAACCTCCATGCGTTCGTGGACACGGGATACCCCGTCCTGGTGGGGGCCAGCAGAAAGTCGTTCATCGGCCGCATCACCGGTGAGAAGGAACCCTCCGAGCGGGTGGCGGGTTCCTTGACCGTCGCGGTGGTGGCGGCTCTCTCCGGGGTCGACCTCGTCCGCGTCCACGACGTGCTCTGGACCTCTGAAAGCCTGCGCGTGGCACGTGCCATCAAGGGTTCGGTGGCCTGACGTGACGGTCGAGAACGAGCGAACGAAGTCCTCACCCGGTGGCGCCGTGCTCCGGCGGGCGCCCCGACTCCTTCATCCCTTCGGTTCCCGCTCCTACGCGCAGCTGTGGATCAGCCAACTGCTCAGCCACATCGGCGACGGCGTCTTCTACGTGGCGCTCGTACACGCCATGGTCGTCGGTCGAGGATCAGCGGTGGACCTCGGCCTGGTCCTCGGGCTGCGCAGCCTGGTGGGGATCCTGACCATCGCCTACGGCGGAGTCGTCTCCGACCGTTTCAAGCGAACCCGGGTGATGGCTGTCGCAGACCTCCTCCGCGGGACGGCCGTGCTCGGGCTGGTGTTCGTCCCGACGGAAGCGCCCCTGTGGGTGTGGGCGGCCCTGACCTGTGTGGTGGGGGCCGGAGGAGGCCTCTTCCGGCCGGCGTACTCAGCGGTCATCCCCACCTTCCTTCCCGACGACCACCTCGAGTCGGGGAACGCCCTGAAGGTACTGGGCTCGCGTCTGGCCGCGATCATGGGCCCCGTTCTCGGCGCGGCCGTACTGGTCACGGGAAGCGGGACCGCGTTCGCGCTCAACGCGGTGACCTACGCCGTCAGCCTGGTGATGCTGCTGGGCCTGGCAGAACCGCGCGTCGAACGCGACGGTACAGGGACCAACATGGTCGTGGAGGCCTGGCACGGAGTTCGCGCCGTGTGGGAGCGGCGCTGGATCGCCGCGACCATCGCCTCCGGGACGGTGCAGGTGCTTCTCGTGCTGGCCCCCATGACGGTCCTGCTGCCCTTGGTCCTCAACGAGCGGGGGCAGGACGAGTGGTTCGGCGTCCTGACCGCGTCGACCGCCCTGGGGTCGGTCCTGGGGATGTTCCTGGCCGCCTCCAGGCGCCCCGCCTATCCGGGTCTCATCGCGATGGTGGGAACGCTCACCCTGGTGTTCTCACTCCTGTGCTACCTCGTGCCGGTCCCGATATGGCTCTTCGTCATCGCAATGATCGTCAACGGCTTCGGGCCTGCGATGTTCATCGTCCACTGGCCGGCCGCCCTCCAACGCTCCGTTCCCGCTCACCTGCGGGGCAGGGTGTTCGCCCTGGACGAGATGGGCGCGTTCCTGCTCCAGCCGGTGGGACTGGTGCTGACCCCGCTCGCGTACGCGGCGTTCGGCCTCCAACCGGCGGTGCTGGTCGCGATCCTCGCGCTCTTCCTTACAGCGCTGCTGCCCCTCGCCGTTCCCGGAGTGGCGCGGTTCGCGAATGTGGCAAGTGATGGTTTCTCTCTGAAAAAGGAGGAAGGACATGGCTGAGGAAGCCGGATTCCCACTGGTCGTGCGCCCGGACGCACGGTCTCTGTCCGAGGGCGCAACGGTACGGGACTGGATCGGACGCAACCACGACAAGCTGCTGGACATGCTCCACACCCCTGGTGCGGTCCTGTTCCGGGGTTTCCCCCGGACCTCGCGGGAGGACTTCGAAGCGGTCTGCTCGCTCGTGTCCGGCGAGTTGCTCGACTACGAATACCGCTCGAACAACCGCAGAAGGCTCTCGGGAAACCTGTTCAACTCCACCGAGTATCCGGCGACGGAGACACTCCCGTTCCACAATGAGATGTCGTACTTCTCCGTCTGGCCGCGCCATGTCTGGTTCATGTGCGAGGTCCCGGCGGCCAAGGGCGGCGCCACGCCCCTGGCCGACTCCCGTGAGGTGTACCGGCGCCTTCCGGAGGAGGTACGGGAGCGGTTCGAGCGCCACGGTGTCCTCTACAGCCGGATGATCAGTCCGGACCTCGACCTCACCTGGCAGGACGTCTTCAACACCGAGGACAGGAGCGAGGTCGAGGAGTACTGCCGACGGTTCGGCATCCAGTGGGAGTGGGTCGACTCCGACCGTCTGCGCACTCGGCAGATACGTCCCGCGACCATGGCCCACCCCGTGACGCGAGAACAGGTCTGGTTCAACCAGGCGCACCTGTTCCACCCCTCCGCGCTCGGACCCGAGATCCATGACTGGCTCCTGCGGAAGTACGGGGAGTCCGGCCTGCCCCGCTCCGCCTACTACGGCGACGGAGCCCCCATCGAACCAGAGGTCCTGGACCTCATCCGCAGGACGTACGACGACCTGGCCGTGCCCGTGCGCTGGGAGGCCGGGGATGTGCTGGCCTTCGACAACGTCTTCTACGCGCACAGCAGGGACTCCTTCGAACCGCCCCGGCGGATCGTCGTCGGTATGGGCGGGACCGGCGGCGCACTCCCCGCCCCCGCCAAGGTCTGACCCCTCCGAGAACCCATGGAGCAGCCCGAATGTCCCCTTCTCTGACGAACCTTGTGCGCAAACACGCATCCGAGCGCCCGAACGACGTCGCCGTCATCGCGAAGGGCGGCCACCTGAGCTTCCGCGATCTCGTCGGCCGCGCCGAAGCCCTGGCCCGCTCTCTCGGCGGCCTCACGGCAAGGGCGGAGTCACCCGTCCTGGTGTCCGGCCACCGGTCGGGGGAGACGGTCGCCGCCCTCGTGGGAGCGCTCCTATCCGGGCGGCCCTTCCTCATCGTCGATCCGGCGGCTCCGGACGCCGTGCTCCGGAAGCTCCTCGAGCGCGTGGAACCCGCGATGGCGTTGGCCGACGGCACCCTCGCCGCCCGGCTCCGCGACCTGGGCGTGCACACGATGGGCGTCGGGGAGGCGGCCGCTGCCGGGGGGAACGGTCGTGCCCTCACAGCCACGGCCTATCTGGTCACCACGTCGGGGAGCACGGGCGACCCCAAGGTGATCGCGGTCTCACGGGCCAACCTCGACGCGTATTCGACAGGTCTGATCGACCGGCTCGGACTGGCCGAGCCCACCTCCTTCGCCTCGGTCACCCCGTTGTGGACGGATCTCGGCCACACCGCCGTCTTCGGCGCACTGGCCACGGGCGGTACCCTCCACCTCGTCGACGAGGGCACCGCCGTGTCCCC
Source organism: Glycomyces fuscus (assembly GCA_002529455.1). Classification (GTDB taxonomy): domain Bacteria; phylum Actinomycetota; class Actinomycetes; order Streptosporangiales; family Streptosporangiaceae; genus Nocardiopsis; species Nocardiopsis fusca. The sequence goes on along the minus strand of NYMS01000020.1, from coordinate 188,296 downwards.
CCGGGAGATGGCCGCCTACCTGGCACGGCACCACGTCGACTTCCTCAAGACCACGCCCTCCCACCTGTCGGCACTGCTCGCCGGTGAGAACCTGCGGCCGCCGACCCGGACGACTCTCCTCCTCGGCGGCGAGCGCCTGCCCTGGGCGCTGGTGGACCGGATCAGGTCCCTGACGCCCGGTGTCCGGGTGTTCAACCACTACGGACCGGCCGAGTGCACCGTGGGTGCGGCCATGGGAGAGGTCCCTGCGACCCGCTCCGACGGAACGGCGTCCGTGCCGGTGGGGCACGCGCTGCGCGGCAGTGAACTGCGGATCGTCGGAGACGACGGAGTCACCGTCCCCGCCGGGGAATCCGGTGAGATCCAGATCAGCGGAGCCGGTGTCGCTCTGGGCTATCTGGACGGCGGACCCGCCCCCCGCTCCCTGACGTTGTCCGCCGACGGCCGCGACTGGTACCCGACCGGCGACCTCGGGCGGCTCCTTCCAGACGGAAGCATCGAGGTCCAGGGCCGTCTGGACCGACAGATCAAGGTCCGCGGACACCGGGTGGAGCCCGGAGAGGTCGAACAGGCCCTCTTGGAGACTCCCGGGGTCGCCCGAGCCCACGCCTTCGGGCTCCGGACGGAGGACCACGTCCTCGACCTGGTCGCGGCCGTCGTCCCGCTACCGGGTTCGGGCGCCACGGCGGACGGCGTCATGGGATGGCTGAAGGAAAGGCTGCCCGGGGCCGTGCTGCCGAGTCGTGTCGTGCTGCTCGACGAACTACCGCTGACTCCTGCGGGAAAGGTCGACGAACAGAGCATCGCCGAGGCGCCCGGCAGCGCGGGCGGCGACGGCCCCTCCAAGACCGAGGAAGGACATCTGGTCGAGGAGCTGTTCGAAGACCTCCTCGGACGACGACTGTCGCCTTCCGACAGCCTGCTCGACAACGGCTTCAACTCGATCGTCGCCATCCGCTTCCTCGCCCGGTTGAACAGCGAAGCGGGCGTCGAGATCCCCCTCCACCTGTTGTTCGAGCACCCGACGATCGCGGAGATCGCGCGTCTGGTGGACGGCGACCTGACGTCGACCCCCTGACACCCCCGCAGGCCAAGGAGCAAAGGAGCAGTCGATGCCCGCACCCGGTTTCGGTGAAACCCGCCTTGTGGACGCGCCCACCCCAGCAGACCACGGGAGGACCCCTCCCCTCTCCCTCGCACAGGAGAGGGTCCTCTTCTACGACCTGGTCGCCCCCACCGCCCCGTTCCACAACGTTCCGCGCCTGATCTCGATCAGGGGCCCCCTCGTCCACGGGCTCCTCGAACGGGCCATGAACCGGGTGGTCGAACGGCACGCGATCCTGCGCTGCACCTACCACGTGGTGGACGGAGTCCTGGAACAGCGGCTGCACGACAGGATGGACGTCCGCGTGCCCGTCGTGGACCTGCGTCACCTGAACGACGAGGCCAGAGAGGCAGAGGTCGACCGGCTCAGCAACGAACTCGTCGGCCAGGCCTTCGACATCGCCACCGGCCCGCTCATCAGGGCGACCCTCATCCGGACCGGAGACGAGGAGCACGTCTTCTACCTGGACTTCCACCACGTCACCTGTGACGGATGGTCCGAACGCGTCACCCTGAACGAGATCTGCGCCCTCTACGAGGCCTACCGCTCCGGCTCGCCCGATCCCCTGGCGCCCTTGGAGATCCAGTACTTCGACTACGCCCAGTGGCAGCGGCGGCGTCTCCTGGCCCCGGCCTCCCGGCGCCACCACGACTACTGGCGCGGCAAGCTCGGCCCCGACCTGCCGGTCCTCGACCTCCCCTACGACCGCCCACGGCCGGCGCGACGCGAGTACGTCGGGGCCAGCCTGGGGTACGAACTGTCCCCGCGGGCGGCCGCCCGGCTGAGGGAGTTCGCCAGGCACAACAACTGCACGCCCTACATGGTCGCCCTGTCCGTCTTCTTCGTCCTGCTGCACCGGTACACCCAACAGACGGACCTGGTCATCGGTTCGCCGGTGAACAACCGCGAGCGCGCCGACCTGCACGACCTCATCGGCTACTTCGTCACCCGTCTGCCGTTGCGCGCGGACCTGAGCGGGGCTCCCCGCTTCGACGAATTCCTCGCTCGAACCCGCAGAACGGTGCTGGAGGCGTTCGAACACAAAGAGACCACCGCGGAACGCTGGCCGTACCCGCGAGAGGGGTCCGAGGTCAGGGACAGCAGCAACTACCAGGTCATGTTCTTCTACCAGGAGAACCCCGTGGGGGTGGAACGGCGGTTCGCCGACCTCGTCATGACGAACGCCAACGCCCACTCGGGACGGCGGGTGGACACGATGGGCCTGCGCTCCCCCACACTGGGGTCCCAGCTCGACATCGGGTTCTTCCTGGAGCCCGTCGGGGACCGCGTCTTCGGTTGGATCGAGTACGACACCGCGCTGTTCGACCGGGCCACGATCCAGCGCATGCGCGGCCACTACCTGAGACTCCTCGACGCGGCCATCGACGCGCCCGAGACCCCCGTCGACCGTCTGGAGATGCTGGACCACGTTCAGAGGGACATGCTGGCGCCTCCACTGGCGACCGACGACGGCCCGGTCACCGCCGCGGCCGCACTCCCCGCCCTCTTCGACGCTCAGGCCGTACGGTCGCCTGAGGCGACGGCGCTGTCCGAGGGGGAGCAGCGGTGGACGTTCGACGCCCTGCGCCGCCGCTCCAACGCGCTGGCCCACCGCATCGTCGCGGAGCGGCCGGACGAGGGTGACACCGTCGCGGTGGTCCTTCCCCGGGGTGCCGCCCAACTCATGGCCGTGCTCGGCGTCCTCAAGAGCGGCGGGGTCTGCTTACCACTCGATCCGGACCAGCCCGGTGAACGCCTACGACGCGTACTCGACCAGGCCGGCTGCCGCTTCGCGGTGACCGGCGAAGACACCCCTCTCCCGCCCCGTGTGCGCGGTATCGAGGTGGACCCGAACGAGCGGGACACACCCCCCGACGTCCTCCTCTCACCGGACGAACCCGCTTTCCTCTTCCTGACCTCTGGTACGACCGGGTCCCCCAAACTCGTCGAGATCGGGCACAGGGCCGCCGTCGGACAGCAACCCGAGTACGCCCCGTACCGGCTCGACTCCGACGATGTCCTGCTGTGCACGACCCCTCCGGGGTCGGTCCGTCTCCTGGGGGAGTGCTTCTGGCCGTGGCTGGCGGGCGCACAGGTCGCGATCGCGCCTGGAACGCCCACTCCGCGGGAACTGCTCTCGTTGGTGGAGCGGCACCGGGTCACGGTCATGAGCGTCATCCCCTCCTTCCTCCGCCAACTCCTCGACGAGCCGGACGCGGCCAGGGCGGGGCGGCTGCGCATCCTGCAGATCCTCGGTGAACCTCTCCCCGCCGAGCTGCACGGGGACGCGAGGTCCGTGCTGGAGGAGACGCAGCTGGTCAACAGCTACGCCCAAACGGAAGCATGCCCGGGGTTGTTCTGGCACTCGCGCACCCCGGAAAGCCACACAGCTCCCGTTCAGCAGAAGAACAGGATGGTCGTGGGCTACGTCCTGGACCGGAACCTCTCACCGGTTCCCAAGGGTGTGCCCGGCGACCTCTACATGGCGGGGGCGACGGTGGCGCTCGGCTACCGGAACTCCCCCGAAGAGACCACCGCCGCCTTCGTCCCCGACCCCTACAGCGGTTTCGGAGGACGAATGTTCCGAACCGGGGATCGCGCGCGCCTCTTGGACGACGGCCTGATCGAGATCCTCGGAAGGACGGACAACCGCGTCAAAGTCCAAGGGCACAGTGTCGCTCCGGAAGAGGTCGAAAGGGTGGTCCTGGAACACCCCGACGTCAGGGATGCCCTGGTCACCGCGGTATCGGGTGAGGACGGGGACCGAAGGTTGTCCGCCTACGTGACCTCCTCCGGATCTCCGGACCTCGCGGACGTCCGCGCGCACACGGCGCGGCGGCTCCCCGTGCACATGGTCCCCGCCTGGTTCACCGTCATGGACGAGCTGCCGACGACCGCCACCGGCAAACTCGACCGGACCGCGGACCTGCCCTCCCCCGGAACCGAGTGGCGGCCGACCCCGGTCGAGCCGCGCAGCGAGCTGGAACAACAGGTCGCCGACGTGTGGTCGGAGATCCTGGGCAACGCGTCCTTCGGCGTGTTCGACACCTTCCACGAGGCAGGGGGCAACTCCCTCATGGGCATCCGGCTGGTCTCCCGGCTCAACCGGGCCTTCGACACCGGCTTCACGGTCCGGATGCTGCTGGAGCATCCGACCGTCGCAGGGATCGCCGCGCGGCTGGAAGGGAACCCGTGAGTATGGAGCGCCCTCGGGTCGAGGTGGTCCTGGCCATGAGCGCGGACGGCAGGATCGCCGATACCTCGCGTGCCCCCGAACGGATCGGATCAGATGAGGACCACCGCCACCTCATCAGGAGGATCGCCGAGGCCGACGCGGTGTTGTTCGGGGCCTCCACCCTGCGGGCGGTCGGCTATGGGATGTGCGTCCGCAACCCGGGGGTCGTCCGGGAACGGGAGCGCGCCGGGTTGTCCCCGCAGCCCCTGCAACTGGTGGTGTCGCGTTCCGCGGACCTCCCCGAGGATCTGCGGTTCTTCAACGAACCCACCACCCGATGGCTGCTGACAACGGGTGGCGGTGCCCGAACCTGGGGACGCCGTTCAGGCTTCGACCGGGTCGTCGTCACCGAACAGCAGCCGGGAGGCGTGGACTGGACGTCCGTGCTCTCCCTCCTCGCGGCGGAAGGCGTGCGACGGCTGAGCGTCCTCGGAGGCGGCGAGACCGTGGCCGGCCTGCTCCAGGCCGACCTCGTGGACGAACTGTGGCTCACCGTCTGCCCGGTGCTGATCGGTGGAAGGGGCGCGCCCACCCCGGTGGACGGGCCGGGTCTGCCCCTCGGCTCCCTGCCGCCCCTGAAGCTTCTCTCCTCTGAGCAAGTGGCCGAAGAGGTTTTCCTCCACTACTCGCTCCGATGAACCCGGAACGCCTCTGACCCCCTCCGCAGACAGGAAGAGCGCCAGTGACAACGACGAGAGAACAGCTGCCCGAACCGCTGCGGGAGACCTCCCACACGCGCATCGAACACGATCCGCTCGCAGACCCGATGGCCGCGGAGGACGCCGCGCGTGCCTTCCTCGGCTGTCTGGGGGTCTCGCTGGAACCGGAGGCCATGCAGAAGACCCCGGGGCGGATGGCCCGCGCCTACTCCGACCTCCTCAACCCGCGGCCGTTCACCCTCACCACCTTTCCGAACGAACACGGCCACAGGGATTTCGTGATCGCCCGCAACATCCCCATGCACTCGGTCTGCGAGCACCACTTCCTCCCCTTCTCCGGAGTGGCGCATGTCGGATACCTGCCCGGAGCACGGATCGTCGGCCTGTCCAAACTCGCGCGAACCGTCGAGTACTTCTCCCGACGCCCACAGGTCCAGGAGCGTCTCACCCACCAGATCGCGTCATGGCTCGCCGAACAACTGGACGCCGACGCCGTCGGCGCGGTGGTCGAGGCCGAACACCTGTGCATGAGCATCCGCGGTGTCCAGGCGGCGGGGTCGACGACCACGACCTCGGTGATGCTCGGGTCCCTGGGGAAGGACGCGGAACTGCGCAGGGAGTTCCTCACCCTCGTCGGTCTCGCCGGTCCCGGCAGATGACAGGCACGGCTCCCCCCGGAGGACGAGGCGGATGCCCGTACGCACGCTCCTGATCGACAACCACGACTCCTTCACCTACAACCTGTACGACCTGCTGGCGCGGGTGAACGGCGCACCACCGGCCGTGGTCCGCAACGACGAACCCTGGGACCAGGGGATGCTGCGCGACGTGGACAACATCGTCGTCTCCCCCGGCCCCGGTCGGCCGGACCGGAGCCGCGACCTCGGTATCAGCGGGCGAGCCATCCGTGCGGGCCTCCCACTACTGGGCGTGTGCCTCGGCCACCAGGGCGTCTGTCATCTCCTGGGAGGCGCCGTAGGCAGGGCTCCGCGTCCGATGCACGGCAGGGTGGACACCATCCATCACACGGGTGAGGGGATCCTTTCGGGGGTCCCGTCCCCCTTCTCCGCCGTGCGGTACCACTCTCTCTCGGTCATCAGGTTGCCGCCACTTCTCATCCCCACGGCTTGGAGCCGGGACGGAGTGATCATGGCCCTCCAACACCGGAACGAGCCCCTCTGGGGGGTGCAGTTCCACCCCGAGTCGGTCTGTACGGAGCACGGCGCGGAGATCCTGGCGAACTTCCGGGACCTGTCCACGGCTCCCGCCCGACCGGGCCGTCCCATCAGCACCTCCTCCCCCGGATGAACGGACGACATGCATCTCAACTGGCGCAGAATCGACTTCGAACCCGAGGCCTCCGCCGTGTTCGACGAGCTCTTCGCCTCCTCCACCCACGGCTTCTGGCTGGACAGCAGTGAGAAAGGTGGAGGAAGGTCCCGATTCTCGCTCATGGGGGATGACCGCGGACCGTGGGCGGAATGGACGACCTACCGCGTCGGCGACGGTGTCGTGACCACGAGCGGAGGCGCGGCGACGAGAACGGGCCGGTCCTTCTTCGACCACCTCGGGGAACAACTGGCGCGACGGTCTATGCCCGCCCCGGTCGGTCTGCCCTTCGACTTCAACCTCGGCTATGTCGGCTACCTCGGATATGAACTCAAGGCCGAGACAGGGGGATCCCGTGTGCACCGCGCCCGAACCCCGGACGCCGTCCTGCTGTTCGTCGACCGTGTGGTGGTGATCGACCACCTGGAATCGGTCACCTACCTCCTCTGCCTCGGAGAGGACCCCGACGACCCGGCGGCGCACGCGTGGCTCGACCACGTCGGCGAACGCCTCCGCCGCCTCGGCGAGGCGGCGGAGCACACATCCGGCCACGCATCGACCGGTCTCCCCGACACGACGGGCATGCACCTCAGGCACTCCAGGGCCGCCTACATCACCAAGATCAACGAGTGCATCGAGGAGATCCGGGACGGCGAATCGTACGAGATCTGTCTGACCAACATGGCCGAGGTGGCGGTGCCCCCCGATCCGGTGCGGACCTACCGACGGCTCAGGACACTCAGTCCGGTCCCCTACGGTGCGTTCCTGCGCTACCCCGGACTCACCGTCCTGAGTTCCTCACCCGAGCGCTTTCTGAAGGTCGAAGCGGGCGGCCGTGTGGAGTCCAGGCCGATCAAGGGGACGCGCCCCCGCGGATCCGATGAGGTATCGGACGGGAGGCTCGAAGAAGAGCTCAGGACGTCGGTCAAAGAACGGGCGGAGAACCTGATGATCGTCGATCTCCTACGTAACGACCTCAACAGGGTCTGCCTGACAGGCTCGGTCACGGTTCCCCGCATCTTCGAGATCGAGAGCTACTCCTCCGTCCACCACATGGTGTCCACCGTCACGGGGAGGCTCCGCCCCGGTCTCACGGCTGTCGACTGTGTTCGCTCCGCCTTCCCCGGAGGGTCCATGACGGGCGCGCCCAAACTCCGAACGATGGAGATCCTCGATCGTGTGGAGGGCGGTCCTCGCGGGGTCTACTCCGGAGCACTCGGCTGGTTCGCCCTGTCGGGCGCCGCGGATTTGAGCATCGTGATCCGAACCCTGGTGGTCACGGATTCCACCGCCGCCTTCGGCATCGGTGGGGCGATCACCGCGATGTCCGACCCAGAGGCGGAATTCGAAGAAACGATGGTCAAGTCCCGGGCGACCATGTGGGCGATCTCCGCATCCGAGGAAGAAAGAGGCGAGCGCCGGGAGTGACCCGCTTCACAGCCACAGCCACAGAAATCTTGCCAGAGCTCGAAGCATATCAACGGGCCTCGGTACACCACCACACCCGGAAGGACCTTCCAAAAAATGGGTACTTGAACACCCGGTCCGGCCCGAACGGTCTTGCAGAAAATTAACCGGACATCACGTTCCCTGACGGTCACTCACTTCAAGGCGGAACAAGGTCGGGGGTTTTGAGGCCTCCCGAGTGCGCCACCTTGAGACAGTGGAGAAACAGCCGGACCTGCACACCGCACAGGCCCGGCTGTTTCTTCTGCGCTGCCCCGCGACCCTCGCCCACGCCATCCCGTCGGTCCGGTGCACCGCCCCGCGGTGCGGTGAGCCCGGAGGAGCGGTAAAGGGACACGGCCGGTTCCGTGTGGGGGCGACGCGGCGCCCGGGGCGCTCCCCGGGCGCCGCACCGAGGTCGGACAGCCGTCCTCGGTCAGCCCTCGCCCGGCCCCTCGGCGGGCGCGGAGGCGTTCCTCCTGCGGCGTGCCGCGTAGACGGCCGCGCCGCCTCCGGCGGCGATCGCGGCACCGGCGGCGACCAGGCCCGCCACCGGGGTTCCGGTCTGCGCCAGAGGACCTCCGGCCCCGTTCCCGGCCCCCGCCCCGGAGGGGTCGCGGTCGTCCCCGTCGTCCGCCTCGTCGTCGTTGCCTTCGTCGCCGGAGTCCCCGTCCTGGCCGCTCCCGTCACCGGTGCCCCCACCGTCACCGCCACCGGTTCCGCCCTCACCGCCGGGCTCGCCGCCACCGGTTCCCCCGTCACCGCCGGGCTCGCCGTCACCGGGCTCCCCGCCACCGCCGGGCTCCTCGTCCTCACCGGGCTCCTCCGGGGCACCGGGCTCGGTGTCCGAGGCCACGATGGTCTCACCGACCTCGTAGGAGACGCTGAAGCCCTCGTCGGGGAAGGTCACGACCATGTCCAGGGTCTGGACCCCGCCCCACAGCTGCACTCTTCCCAGCTCCCAGTCCACGCGCGAGTCACTCCAAGGAGCCTCCTCGGTGGAGAAGGAGATCTCGGCGCCGAGCTCGTTCACCTCGACGGACTCGGTGCCCGGGTCATGGGAGAACTCCCGGTCACCGGCCCAGTCCTGGGTGGCCACGATGTTGGTGTCCACGAAGGAGGCGCGGAGGACGACCTCGTCGGTTTCGCCGCCGGCCTCTCCGGAGTCCGCACCCCCCGGCACGCTGTTCTCCAGGCCCGGCTGGGACTCACCGTTCCCGGCCGCCGCCCTCATAGCCTCGACATCGGCCTCGGTGAGCTCGATACGCAGCTCCCTGAAGAACACCTCCGCGTAGAGGTCGTCCTCCTCCACGTCCACACGGACCCTGTTGAGGGAGTCGGAGAACACCTCCCCGTCATACAGCGGCCCGCCGTAGCCTCCGACGTCTCCGCCTCGCGGGTAGAACCCGATGATCCTTCCTTCGCCGGCGACAGTCGCCCGTGCGAAGCCGATCTCTCCGTTCTCCGCGTGGGCGGGAACGGCCGCCGCGACACCGAGCGCGCCGAACGCGGCGAAGGCGACACCGCCCTGCAATGCGCGACGTGCGGAAACGGGGGAAAAGAATGTCAAGATAATCCTCGTTCGGATCAGTCCGGCCCTCATGTCTCGGACCGGCCGTGGGGGATTGCGGACGCGCTGCGCCCTCGACCATCGGGGGGAGGACTTCGTCCGTGGCCGCGGACCGGGCCCGGCGGAGGCAGGCACGGCGCTCCGCCAACGAGAAATGATCCTAATGCCACACCGAACCCCGAAGAAGCGAACCGCAACAACAAAACCATAACCAGCCGAGCGATTCCGCCCCAGGCGACATCCATTTCTTCTGACAATTGTTAAAGGGGAGGGGTGAACCTTACGGCGTTTGGAACGTCGTACCGGGTGTCCGAACGCCCTCGGGGCTCCCCGTGCGGGCGACCGGTCACGGGCGCCCTCCCCGGACGGAGCGCGAGGGGGACCACCCGGTTATCCTCCGGGGAGCCGCCCGCCGGGGCGGTGCCCGGGAAGCCGGGGCCGTACGCCGCCCGCCCCACCCACGGAGAGCCCATGCCAGTACCCCTCACGCAGACCACCAACTGGGCGGGCAACGTCGTCTTCCGCAGCCCCCGGGTCCACCGGCCCCGGACCCTCGACGAGCTGCGCCGCGTCGTCCGCGACAGTCCGCGGATCCGGGCCCTGGGCAGCGGCCACTCCTTCAACCTCGTCGCCGACTCCGACGCCGACCTGGTGCGCCTGGACGGGCTGCCCGCGGAGGCCCGGATCGACGCCGAGGAGCGGACCGTCACCCTCACCGCCGGCATGCGCTACGCCGAACTGGTCACGGCGCTGCACGAGCGCGGGTTCGCGCTGGCGAACCTGGCGTCGCTGCCGCACATCTCGGTCGCGGGGTCCTGCGCGACCGGCACCCACGGGTCCGGGGACGGCCAGCGCTGCCTGTCCGCCGCCGTGCGCGCGGTGCAGCTCCTGGGTCCGGGCGGCGACCTGACCTGGCTGAGCCGTGAGGCGGACCCGGAGGTCTTCCCCGGCGCGGTGGTCGCCCTGGGCGCGCTCGGCGTCGTCACCCGGCTCTCGCTGGAGATCGAGCCCGCGTTCGAGGTGGCCCAGCGGGTCCGTGTGGGCGTTCCCCTGGACGAGGTGGCCGAGCACGTCGACGAGGTGTTCGGCGCGGCCTACAGCGTCAGCCTGTTCACCGACTGGCTCGGTGAGGGCTCCGTGTGGCTCAAGCACCGCACCGACCGCCCCGAGGGCGCCTGGAGGGGCGGTCGGCCCGCGCGGGGGCCGGTGCACCCCGTCCCGGGGATGCCGCCGGAGCCCAGCACCGAGCAGATGGGGGTCGCCGGCCCCTGGTACGAACGGCTTCCGCACTTCCGGCCCGAGCTGGAGCCGAGTGCGGGCAAGGAGTTGCAGTCCGAGTTCTACGTGCCCCGTGAGGCCGCGGGGGCCGCGTTCGCCTCCCTGCGCGGGATCGGGCACCTGCTGGCCCCGGTGCTGCACGTCGCGGAGGTGCGCACGGTCCGCGCGGACGACCTGTGGCTGAGCCCCGCCCACGGCCGGGACTGCGTCACCTTCCACTTCACCTGGCTCCCGGACCCGGAGGCCGTGGCGCCGGTCCTGGCGGCCGTGGAGGAGCGCCTCCTGCCGCTGGGCGCCCGCCCCCACTGGGGCAAGCTCACCGCGATGGCTCCACCGGACATCACCGGAAGGTACGAGCGCGCGGCGGACTTCGCACGCCTGACGCGCGAGCTCGACCCGACCGGGAAGTTCCGCAACGCCTTCACCGACGGGCTCTTCCCCCGCGGCTGAGAGCGGGCCCGGGGCCCGGTCCGGCGCCGTCGCGGCGGCCCGTGGTCGCGGCGGCCCGTGGTCGCGGCGGCCCGTGGTCGCGGCGGCCCGTGCGGGCGGTCACGCAGCGGTGCCGCCGTCACGCACCGCGCCGCCGCACGCCGCGCGGTGTCGGGCCGGTTCCCCCGTCCGCGGCGTGGCGCGGACGGGGCTCGTGGCGGCGGCTCAGCCGACGACGTCGAACACCTGCTTCTGGACGCCGTTCGAGTACGCCTCGTGCTCGACCAGGCGCAGCTTCGTGGTGTCCTTGTCCGTGTCGCTGAACAGCCGCTTGCCCGCGCCGAGCAGCAGGGGGAAGACGAGCAGGTGGTAGCGGTCGACCAGCCCGGCGTCGGCCAGGGCCCGGCCCAGGGTGGCGCTGCCCTGCACGGAGACGGGCCCGCCCTCGGTCCTCTTGAGCTCGGCCACGTCGTCGAGCGAACGCAGGATCGTGGCCGGCCAGCGCGGGTCCTCCCCGGCGAGCGTGGTGGAGACGACGTACCGCGGCATGGCGTTGTAGCCGCTGAACTCCTCCACCATCGTCGGCCAGACCGGGGCGAAGGCCTCGTAGCTGCGGCGGCCGAGCAGCAGGGCGGTGGCCTCCCGCTGTTCGCGGTCCTTGATCTCGTAGGCCGCCTCGTCCATCTCGACGTCCTTGAAGGTCCAGCCGGAGTTGCGGTAACCGGGTTCTCCGCCCGGGGCCTCCATGACGCCGTCGACGGACACGAACGCGGTGACGATCAGGGTGCGCATCGCTTTTCCCTCCCCGAAGTGTGCTCTCACCCCTACGTCGAACGGGACGGGCCGCGTTCGACACGGGGCCGGATCTTCTTCGGGCGGGTCTTCCCCCTGCGGCGGGGGAGGTCCGCCCCGCCGGTCCCGGCCCCGGCGCTCCCTAGGGGGCGCCGGGGTCGCGGCCCCGCGGGCGCCCTCGGACCCACCGACCTTCCGGGATGAACCCGATACCGCGCGCCCCCGCCGACGGCCAGCCTTGAGGAGAAGCCACGACCCTTCCCACCGAAGGAAGAACGATGCCCCCTCCTCCCCCCGGCACCCTCGCGCCCCCGGCCTCCCGGCCCGCGCCCCGGCACAGGCGCCGCACCGCCGTGCTCGCCACCGTGACGGTGCTGTGCGCGCTGGTCGCCGTGTTCGCCGCCTCCGCCTACGTCGGGCTGGACCCCGGCGCGTCGCAGGTGGACCTGCGGCCGGACTGGCCGCCCCACTACCCGTTCCTGCTGGTCCACGTGGCGGCGTCGGTCATCGCGCTCGTCACCGCCCCCCTCCAGCTGTTCCCCGCCCTGCGGCGCGGCGGGGCGCACCGCGTGATCGGCCGGATCCACCTGTTCGCCGGGGTGTTCCCCGGAGCGCTCTCCGGGTTGGTCGTGGGCGTGATGAGCACCTACGGCTTCACCGCGCAGGCGGGGTTCTCACTCCTGGCGGTGCTGTGGTTCTCCGTCGGCGTGGCCGGGTACCGCGCCGTCCGGCAGGGCCGCCACGCCGACCACCGGGAGTGGATGGTGCGCCTGTTCGCCCTGACGATGGCCGGGATGATGCTGCGCGTGCTGGTGCCGGTGCTGGTGCCCGCCCTCACACCGCTGATCGGCCCGGCGCACGGCGGTGACGAGGAGGCGGTCTTCCGCGAGGTCTACCAGGGCATCGCGTGGCTGTGCTGGGTGCCCAACCTCCTCGTCGCCGAGTGGTACCTGCGGCGGTCCCGCCGGGGCTCGGTTCCCCGCCGGACCGCGTGAGGGACGCCGCCGGACCGCGCGGGGCGGTCCGGCGGCGGAGCGCGGTCAGGCCGGGTCGACCCGGTACAGGGTGGTCGAGCCGGACACCTCGTTGGCCACGGCCAGCAGCGGGACGCCCCGGATCGGCGAGTCCGAGGCGCTGATGAAGGCCAGGCCCTCCGCGCCGAGGTCGCCCGCCTCAGGGGTGCCGGGTTCGGCGGCGAAGTCGCGGTTGTTGAGGTACTGCACGAAGAACGGCTCCCGGGGGTCGGTGACGTCGTAGACCATCACGCCGCCCACACGCTCCAGGCCCACGAACGCGTAGGTGCGGCCCGACACCTCGCCGAGCACGACCCCCTCGGGCTCGGGGCCCTTGTCGTCGCTGCGGTTGTCGAAACCGTTCTCGCCGTGGTTGGAGTTGAAGAACTCCGGCTCGGCCTCGGCGGTGATCCGCTCGAAGTCCGACCCCGAGTCGAAGAGCAGCTCGCCCTCCGCGGTGAAGATCGAGAACGAGCGCCCGCCGAACGCGTACACGTCCTCGTAGCAGCCGCCGTCCTCCCTCAGGCCCTCGGCGGCGGAGACGGTCAGCCTGCCCATGTTGGAATCGTCGAGGAGCTCCTCGACGCTGTCGACGCCCAGGTCGTTGTCGGCCAGGAACTCCCGGACGCGCGGGGAGTCCTCGCACAGCGGGGTGTCCTCGGCCAGGTCGCCCAGCCGGGCCTCCTCGGAGTAGCCGTCCCAGTCGCGGGTGTCGCCCTCGTTCGCGGTGACCAGCAGGGTCCGGCCCCGCCAGCGGTAGGTGTCGAACCCGTCGGGCTGGTACATGCCGTACACCGGCCAGTTGGCGAGGCGGATCTCCCCGTCCCGGTTCGACACGTCCAGCTCGTTGCCGGGCTCCATGTGGTCCTTGAGGCCGAGGGGCACGATGTCGGTGAACTCGGCGGTGCGCAGGTCCAGCAGCGCGACGGCGTTGGCCTCCTGGAGCACCACCTGGGCGCTGTGGGCGGTGTCCGCGGAGATGTACTCCGGCTCCAGGTTGCGCGCCACGCGGCCCGGGGTGCCCGGCTCGCCGGTGGACAGGTCCGGCCCGAACACCCGCACGCCGGAGGGCAGCTCCCCGTCCCCGTCCCAGGCCCGGAAGTCGGCGGTGCGGACGTCGTCCTGGGTGAGGGCGGCGGGCCTGCGGTTCACGCGGATGACGCTCACCGACCCCTCGGGGTCGGCCGAGTAGTCGTCGCTGGGCTCCCCCTCGTTGGCCACCAGCAGCAGCCTGCCCTCGGGCGTGAAGGTGGCCATGTCCGGCAGGGCGCCGACCCTGACCGCGTTGAGCGCGGTGCCGTCGGCGCCGTAGAAGACCACCCAGCCGTTCTCGGTGCGGTCGGGGGCCTCCACCGCCACGGCCACGGTGCCGCCGTGGACCGCCACGGAGTTGGCGACCGCGCCCTCCGGCACCACCGAGCCGTCGGCCGCCTCGACCCCGGACGTGCGCAGGTCGAACAGCTTGGCGGGAGCCCCGGGGTCGGAGACGTCGAGCACCTCCACGGTGGCGGCCAGGGCGTTGACCACGTACAGGCGCTGGGTGCGCGGGTCGTGGGCGACGATCTCCGCCGCCGCCTCGTCGAAGGAGCCGGTGTGGTAGCTGCCGAGGGCCGACAGCTCGACGCCGCCGCGCCCGCCCTCGCGGGGCGGCTGCCGCTCGGCGTGGGCGGGGGCCGCCGTCCCGGTGAGGGCGACGGCGAGGGACACCGCGACCGCCGTGGTCTTGCGCATGGGTGTGCTTCCTGGTGGTTCCGGGGGATGGGCGCGGTCACGCCCGCGCCGAAGCCAACCAGGGGCGGGCGAGGTCCAGCCGAACGCCCGGTGACGCGGGGGTGAAGGCGGGGGCGGCCGGGTCGCCGCACCTGCGAGGACCGGACCGCTGGTGGCACCGTCCGGGGGCGGGGAGGGACCGACGGCCGTGCCGCCGCGCGCGGGACGAGGACATGATCGGGGTGTCGGCACGGGCGAGGAGGACGCCGCCATGGACGCACGAGGCCCGGGTGCCGGTCTGATGAGCGACGCGGACCGGTGGCGGGACGACAGGCCCGTGAGCGGTCCGGGCTCCGGACGCGAGGCGATGATGGGCGCGGGGGACGCCGACCGCCTCCGTGCCAACGCGGTGCAGATGATCGCCCTCTTCGCGACCGTCCCGGTCGCGGGGGCGTGTTTCCTGCTGTTCGCGCTGCAGGAATCCGCGCGCGCGAAAGGGGATCCGGCGAAACGGCGCCGGTGGGGGCACCGGAGAAAAGGCCGCTGCGCACGCGTGCCCGAAAGGCGCGGGAAAAGGGCGCCACCGTTTCTCGGCGGAGGTCCGACCGCGGCGGCACCGAAGGGTGCGGCGCGGCGGACGCGCGCGGGAACCCCCGGAAAGGAAGTCCCGGCGGGGGAATTCAGTAACCGGCCGACCGGAGCCTGTGCCAGGCGGTCGTCCAGCGCTGGCGCTCACCGGAGTCCTCACCGGCGCAGGCGGTCACGAAGGCCATCAGGAACACGTACCTGGGCAGCTCGGTGCCCTCCAGGACGTCGCGGAAGGTGGCCGCCCGCACCGCTCCCCCGCACAGGTACTCCAGCTCCACGTAGGACCAGTCGCCCGCCCAGACGAGGTAGCGACGCATGGTCAGCAGGAACTCCGCGGGGGTCTGGGCCTCCAGGGGGTTGGGCCGGCGCTCGTAGCCGTCCAGGGCGCGGACGGTCGGGTGGCGCTCGACGGCGGAGCTGGGGGTCGCGAGGACCCGGTCGAGCCAGCTGGAGCGGCCGAGGGCCCGGTTGGGACCGGTGGGTTCGAGGACGCGCGTGGTGGTCACACCTTCTCCTTTTCACCGGTCGAAATCGACGTCATGGGGTTCTTTCGTACGCGATACACCTGTTCGGAACACACCTGAACACGGGGGCGGAGAGAACGGCGAAGGCCGGAGACCAACTCTTGGGGGGAGAACTCCGACGGTTCGGTTACGGAGAAACCTACCGGATGATCACGGAACGCGAAAGCGCCCGGCAAGCCGGCTTGGGAGAGGCGTTGGTCTCCCCCGTGTGTGACGTCGCCGCCCCCGCTTCAACTGTTGTGTGCTTTTACCGCAAAGGACAACAAAGGTCATCTGACGCCCCGGGCAAAACGTCCTCCGTGACGACGGCGGTCGAAGCGCGGCCACCTGGGACATCAGGGGGAGAGCTCCGAGTTCGGAAGATTATTTTGTCCGAATAGGTGATTTAATGTTGACCGTAACTAGGTTTGTGGTGTCCACGCCAACACGGTGGCGTCGTCGCTCCCCTTGCCGCGCGGATGACGCCGCCGTTCGGGGTCGGCGGCCTCCAGCCCGCGCACGCGGTCCAGCAGGGCGTGGGGGCCTTTGTCCGAAACCAGGGCGAACGCCTGGTCCCAATCCAGGTCCCCGAAGAGGTCGACCACCCGGCTCGCCCCGTCGGTCATGGCGGTGAAGCGGCCGACGGGCAGGGTTCCGGTCAGCGCCTCCTCGGCCGCCCGGGGGTGGGCTCCCGCCGTCCAGAAACCCCCGGGGACGTTGCGGTAGGCGCGGACGGCGTTCCAGGGGCTCCCCCTGCGGGCCAGCTCGTCCCGGAGGTCGTCCAGACGGGTGTCGGTGAGCACGTGCGCTCCGCCCCCGCCCTCCACCAGCAGGACGGAGTCGGACAGCAGCAGGTACTCCAGCGCGTCGGAGTCCACCCGCACCGCCACGACGGTGGCGGACGGGCTCTCCTGGTTGTCCAGGTCGCAGGTGTCCGCGTGCAGGGCGGAGGCCGTCGCGATCGCCTCGGCCAGGGCCTCGCGCAGGGGGAGCCCCGCGTCGGCCCCGGCCAGCAGCAGCGCACCGAGCCGCCGGGTGTACCAGGCCACTCCGTGGGCGCAGCCCGTCTCGACGTCCCGCGGCGCGCTCGCCCCGTCCAGGAGGACCGCGCTGGTCGCGGTCGCCGCGGCGAAGTCCTCGTTGGGACGGGCGGGGTCGCCCGGCTCCGTGGCGATGCGAAAGGGCATGTCCGGACCTCCCGTTCACGGACGGCACGCCTGTCGTGGACACCGCCGCCCGGCACGGGAGCACGGTGGCCGCGCGATACCTACCCCCGAAAGTTACACCCATGGAAAGCGCCACTTTCGGGTAGTTGAACAATTCAGTACTTCTCTGGAGATTGTGGACACCGCACGGCCCGACTCCGGTGAAGGCGCGAACAGGAAGGACCACACCCCCGCACCGAAGGCAGCAACCGGCAGGCCAAGGACCACCGGACGACAACGGGATGGACCCCCCATGTGGAAACTCCCCTACTACTTTCGGCGGGCCCGGAGAATTCTCAGGAGAATGGTTCCGGTCCCGCTCAAGAAGGCCTTCTTCCTTCCCGTCTCATGGAGGCACCGGAGGAGGGACCCGAAGCTCACCACGTCGACCTACCAGCGCGAACCCGTCCTCGCACGGCGCTGGTCCGGTCCCTTCGACGTCGAGGACTTCGTCGCCGGACAGACGAACCGCTTCACCGATCTCCTGCGGGAGCGGAGGATCGACTACTTCCTCTCCCGGTCCAACGCCGCGTACCACCGTTCGGTCGCCGTGTCCGAGGAGGACAGGGCCGAGGTCCTGTCGGTCCTCGCCTCCCATTACAGCCTCCGCGGCTGGTACGTGAGGACCCCCGGCGGATACCGGCCCCTGTCCCCGCTCCGGCTGCGCCGTCTCCGCCGCGCTCCGGTGGTCCGGCTCGGAGAGCACGTGATCGGCGGCCGGGGCCCCGCGGTCGTCGGCCCCGCGCACGGCTTCACCGTGGAGTTCTGGCAGGAGGGCGAGCGGTTCCTGGAGTCCGCCGATCACGGGGAGAGGCTCGAACGGCTCCAGGTCGTGGCACCCGAGCACATCCTGCGGAAGTCACTCATCGCACCCCAGCCCAACCCGGTGAGCGAGGTGATCCCCGGAAAGGCCCGGGAGACCGTCCAGGTCAGGGTCGGCGACCGGACCCACCCCACTCTGGACGCCTTCACCCGGGAACTCGCCACCGACCTCACCTTTCCCGTCGACGCCGTCTACACCTGGGTCGACGGGGCCGACGAGGCCTGGCGCGCCAAGCGCGACTCCTACCTCGGGAGGAGCGCTCCGGCCAACCCGCACTCCGCCTCCGACTCCCGCTACACCAGCCGGGACGAACTGCTCTACTCCCTGCGCTCGTTGGAGATGTTCGCCCCCTTCGTGCGCAACGTCTACATCGTCACCGACGGCCAGACGCCGCCGTGGCTGGACACCGGCCATCCACGGGTGCGGGTGGTGGACCACAGGGAGATCTTCGGTGACACGTCGGTCCTGCCGGTGTTCAACTCGCACGCCATCGAGTCGCAGCTGCACCGCGTCGAGGGTCTGGCCGAGCACTACCTGTACCTCAACGACGACGTGTTCTTCGGCCGGCCCGTGCACCCCTCCCTCTTCTTCCACCCCAACGGGATCGCGAAGCTGAACCCCTCCCCCTACCGCTTCGGGCTGGGCGGGGTCAGCGAGGAGGACCAGCCCGTGGACGCCGCCGCCAAACGCAACAGCGCGCTGCTGGAGAGACGCTTCGGCAGGGTGCCCGTGTCCAAGTTCAAGCACACGCCCATCCCGCAGCGCCGGTCGGTGGTCCAGGAGTTGGAGAGGGAGTTCCCCGAGGTGTTCGCGCGGACGGCGGCGTCGCGGTTCCGGCATCCGGACGACCACTCCGTGCCGTCGTCCCTGCACAACTACTACGCGCTGTTCACGGGCAGGGCGGTGATGGGGGGCCTGCGCTACACCTACCTCAACCTGGCCGACTTCGAGGCGGTGCGGTACCGGACCGGGGCCCTGCTGTCCCAGCGCGACTTCGACGCCTTCTGCGTGAACGACACCACGGACCCGGACGAGGCGGCCGAGAGGCACGTCGGCGAGTTCCTCGGCGACTACTTTCCCTTCAAGGGCAGCTTCGAGCGGTGAGGGGCGGGGCGGCCCGGTCCGGCCGGGCCGCCCTCCCGGGTCAGCGCACCAGGACGGTGGTGTGCACGTCCATGCTGCCGCTCTCCCAGAGCCAGTCCATCGCGGCCAGGCTCACCCGGGCGCATCCGTGGGAGGCGGGCTGGGGCGGGACGACCGGGTACCCGTGCACGGCGATGCCGCCGTTGAAGTACATGGGCCTGTACAGCGCCCCGTAGGGCCCGGGGTCCCAGGCGTCGACCTCGCGGAAGACGGTGTAGGTGCCGGTCGGGGTGGTGGCGATCCGCTCGGTGCCGTCCGAGGACTCGTAGGGCTGACCGGATCCGGTGGAGGTGTTGACGACGCGCTCCACCGCGCCGTCGGAGACCACCAGCAGCAGCTGCCGGTCCAGGTCGATCTCCAGCACGTCGCCGGAGGTGCTCTCGGCCTCGGGGAGCACGCCCTCGGCGAGGGCGGCGCGGGTGGCCGGGCCCACGACGCCGTCGCGGGCGATCCCGGCGGCCTTCTGGAGCGCCACGACGGCCTGCTCGGTGTGGAAGCCGAACTGGCCGTCCACGCCGTCGATCCAGTAACCCAGATCGGAGAGGCGCTGCTGGACGGCGCTCACCCCGGCCCCGGAACTGCCCTGGCGCAGTTCCGGCCCGGTGCCGACCGAGGCCGGGGAGGCGTGCGCGGCCGGGGCCGTCACGGCGAGGCCCAGGACGAGGGCGAACGCCGCGGCCAGGGCCAGGAGGAGGGTGTGTGTCGTGTGCTGTGTCGGGAGGAATCGGGGGGTTGCCATACGTCCTCCCTACCCATCCCGCGCGCGGTTCTCCCCGCCCGGCACCGCCTGTGGACGACTCCCGCCGCCCTGTGCGGGCGGAGGTGCGAGAACGCGCCCGACCGGAATCAGCTCCGCCCGGAGCGCGGGCCGCGCGACCGCGCGCGCAGGGACGAGGCGACGTGGACCAGGGCCCGGCACCGGGCGAACTCCACGGCGGTGAAGGGGGCGTCCTCCCGGTGGACGGTCAGGACGCCGCCGTCGGGCGCGGGGAGGGTCATGACCGTGCCGGACAGGTCCTCGCGGGCCGTTCCGGCGGGCGGCTCGGCGGTGTACTCGACGCCCCGGGCCGAGGCCAGGGACAGCAGGGACCGCTCCAGCGTGGTCGCCCCGGTGGCCAGGGCGCTGACCAGGGCGAGCGTGCGGCTGGTGGTGTCGCTGAGCTCGTGGACGTCGGCCCGGCGTACGGCGGCGTCGCGTCCGCCCGCCTCCCGTACGGCGGTGTACAGGTCGCCCTCGCCCACGTGCGCGGGGGCGCTGACGAAGAACTCGTCCACGGCGTCCGCCCCCGCCGGGTGCACCTGCATGAGCCGGATGTCGATCCCGAGGGCGGCGAACCGCGCGGTGAGCGCGGCCAGGCCGCCGGGCACGTCGGCGACCGTCACGCGGACGCTCCACAGCAGGTCGTCGGACGGGGCGCGCGCCGCCTCCCTCCCCGCCGGGGGACCGTCCCCGGCCGGGGGCCCGTCTGAGGGGGTGCTCGGGGAGGACCCGGTGCCACCGGGCGTCCCGGCGTTCACGTGCGGCCCGGTGCCGCCGGGCGTCCCCGGCGGCCGGGGAGCGGCGGACGCGGCCTTGTGGCGGCGCCACCGGTGGACCGCGGAGACCGCGAGCAGGAGCAGGCCCACGGTGATCAGGACGCGGACACCCGCGTCGCTGTGTCCGAGGGAGAGCACCACCAGGTGCGCCGCGCCGGCGGCGAGGAGCAGGGTGCCCAGGTCGAGTGCCTCCCGGCCGAAGAAGCCGTGGCGGTGGTCGTCGGTTCCGTGCCGTCCTTCGGAAACGTCCATGGGACCGAAGATCCCAGGGCGGCGTTGCGCCCGTTCGCCCCCACGTGAAGGGCCGGTAACGACGGAGGGTGACACTGGCCACTCCGACGGGGGCGCGCACGCCCCCGCGGCGGGCGCGTCCGGAGGGAGGAGGCTCCCGCGCGGGACCGGGAACGGCTGCGGCACCGGCGTTCCCGGAACCGTGGTGCCCTCAGGAGACCCGCTCCGACCAGTGAGGACCTCGGAACGCCCGTCTTCTCGCACACGGAATGTGTCACGCCGCACAGGGCTTCTAACGTGAGGTGGAACGGCGCCGGTGCGCCCTTCCCCTGACCGCACCCTCCCGTTGGACGCCTCCCGTCCACACGACGCACGGAGTACATCGAACACATGGAGCTCGACGTGGCCAGGACCGAGCCGCAGGCCGGGACCGGGGAACCGCGCACGCGAAACGGCTCCGGGGCTCCGGTGCGCACACTGCGCGCCCGGACCCCGGCACCCCTACTGGTCACCGGAACCGTCGCCTCCCTGGCGGCCGTCCTGGCGACCGCCGAGGTCACCTCCACCCTGGCGGGCGGTCCCCTGCACCACCGGGTGTCGGTCTGGTTCGACACCCACGGCCACGACCAGCTCTGGGCGACTCCCGAGATGATGCTCGCGTCCGCGCTGCTCGCGTCCATGGGGCTGACCGTGGTCGTGCTCGCGCTCATCCCCGCGCGCGGCGACTGGCTGGCGCTGTGCGACGACGGCGTCCGTCCCGCCGACGGCGTGCCCGCCCCCGGATGGGGGGCGCGGGAGTAGGCGGAGCGGTCCCGGCGACGGCGGCCCGCCCGGAGCGTTCGTGCGTCCGGCCGTCCCGAACGGCCGGACGACCGTCCGCGCGCACGGCCGGACCGGAGGACCGGGGCTCCGACGGCCCCGCCCTCATCCGCCCCCGGGCGGGTCGTCCAGGTCGACGACATCGATGTCCAGCCGGACGACGGGCAGCCCGAGCCGCTGTTCGGCCAGGGAGCGCATGGCGCGCCGGGCGGCGTCGGCGGCGTCCGGGACGGGGAGTCCGACGGCGACCCGCGCCGTGGCCCGGACGGAGAGGCCCTCGCGTGTCTGCTCGACGCGGCAGCGGCCGACCACCACCCCCGGAACGGACTCGGCGGAGGCCCGCAGCATGGCCGCCACGGCCGACTCCCTGACCTCGGTGCCGCCGGGACCGGCACCGCTCAGGACGACGGTCCCCTCGGAGCGCCTCTCCGCGCGCACCACGCGCATGACGTCCGTGAGCAGTCCGGGAGGGGCGGCGACCTCCTCCCCGTCGTCCCGGCGCACCGCGTCGACGAGCGGGCGCAGTTCCCGCGCCTCCGTCCGGCAGTGCTCGCAGGCGGACTCGTGCCCGGTGAGCCGACCGGACAGCAGGTCCCTCAGGAGCGTGTCCACCGGGGTTCCGCAGGGCAGTCGGTCGTGGTCGTCGGACGGGTCTACCGCCATGGCTCAAGCGCCTCCACGAGATGGGTACGCGCACGGTGAACACGTCCACGCACAGCGGTCGGGGTCGTGTCGACGATCTCCGCTATCTCCTCATAGCCCAATCCTTCCATTTCGCGCAGGACCCAGCAGGTCCGCTGCGGCGGCGGCAGCCCCGACAGGGCCTGGAACAGCGCCTCGCGCAGGTCGCCCGCGAGCGTCTCCGCCACCGGCCCGGGCTCCCCGCGGCCTCCAGCCGCCCGTCGTCCTCCACCGGTTCCACCGGTTCGCGGGCCCGCAGCGTGTTCAGGGCGCGCCGCCCCACGATGCGGTTGATCCAGGCGGGGAAGCTCCGCGGGTCGGCGAGTTCGGGAAGCCTGCGCCACGCGGTGACGAGGGCGTCCTGGGCCGCGTCACGCGCGTCGGCGGGATCGCGCAGCACACGCAGGGCGATCCGGTAGACGGTGTCCTGGTGCCGGCGGACGAGGTCCTCGAACGCCCTGTCGTCCCCGTCCTGGGCACGCTCGACGAGCACGCTCTCCGGAAGCACGTCTTGCCTGTTCATCCCTGTTGTGGCCGCCCCTCCCCGTGCACGGGCAC
The DNA here is from genome assembly GCA_002529455.1 of Glycomyces fuscus. Classification (GTDB taxonomy): domain Bacteria; phylum Actinomycetota; class Actinomycetes; order Streptosporangiales; family Streptosporangiaceae; genus Nocardiopsis; species Nocardiopsis fusca. Next base: position 165,643 of record NYMS01000020.1, on the reverse strand, counting down.
AGCGAAACTACCCCAGCTTCGCCTCCTGATCCGGCAACCCCGCGCCCGCGCCTCCCCCACACTGGTGGTGACACAGATCACAGGATGATGACCGTGAGGCGACGGCCCTCCCCCGTGTCCTCTCCTGTGACGGCGCCACGAGGGGTGGCACCGAGTGAGCGAGGAGCAGCGCCATGGGAGAGACCGGGCCCGGTCCCAGGGAGGAGACCGTCGGACCGACCGCGGTGAGGGTCGTCCGGCCCCGGCGGTCACCGCCCGCCGTCGTCGCCGCGGCCTCGGCGGCGGCGGTCTCCGTGCTGGCGCTCGCCGTGATCACCGCGAGCCTGGGCGGCCTGCCCGCGCCGCTCCCCGCGGTGGACGGCATGGCCGCCCACGCCGCCACGACCCCGTGGGAGGCGCCCGAGGCCATGCTGGCCTCCGCGGTCACCGCCGCCCTGGGCCTGACACTGCTGATCACGGCGTCGTTGCCCGGGTACGGCGGCCGCATGGCCCCGTGGACCGACGACCGCGACACGGTCGCGGACCGGCGGGCGCCGCGCGACCTGCGCGCCGTCCCGGCACGCGGCGGGGGCGAAGACCCCGCCTGAACCGTGCGCCCGCCGTGGGGAGGCGGGTGCGCGGACCCCCGTCCGGCCCGTGCGGCCCCCGCCGAGGGGAGGGGGCCGGGCCGGGCGGGCGACGGGGGCGGCGCGGTCCGCCGGTACGCGGGGAGGCACCGGCGTGACCCCGCCCCCGTCATGGCCCGGCGCCCCGGGAGCCCCGTCCCCCCAGCGGTTCCGGGCCCGCGGCGGTAGCGCCTGTGCTATCTTCGCCACTCGCGGCGACCCGGACCTGAGCCCCGTGCGTCAGGGACGTGCCGGACCCCCGTGTCTCCCCGGCCCCCGGTGTCGAGACCGGTAGTTCACCACCTGCACGTCTCGACACACCAGGAGTCCACGCCCGTGCGCGTCTACTTCGCGGTGTACGCCCGAGGGCTGCACCGCTACTCCACCTACCGCGCGGCCACGGTCGCCGGGACCCTCACCAACTCCGTCTTCGGCGCGATCAACGCGACCGTCATGCTCGCCCTGTTCGCCGCGCGCCCCGAGGTCAACGGGTACGACGCCGGGGACGCCGTCACCCAGGTGTTCCTCGGCCAGGCCCTGCTCGGCATGGTCGCCGTCATGGGTCCGCCCCTGGAACTGGGCGAGCGGGTGCGCTCGGGCGCCGTGGGCGCCGACCTGATGCGGCCGGTCTCCCTCCAGGGCTGGTGGCTGGCCGAGGACCTCGGCCGGGCCACGTTCAACCTGGTCTTCCGCGGGGTGCCCACCTTCACCGTGGGGCTGCTCCTGTTCGACCTGGACCTGCCGGAGGACCCGTTCCGCTGGGCCGCCGTCCTGCTGTCCGCCGTGCTGGCCACGCTGGTGTCGTTCGGGCTGCGCTACCTGTACGAGCTGGCCGGGTTCTGGCTCATGGACTCCACCGGGATCTGGGCCGTGGCCGGGCTGCTCGGCCCCGTGGCCGCCGGGGTGCTGCTGCCGCTCACCCTGTTCCCCCCGGCACTGGCCGACGTCCTCCGGCTGCTGCCGTGGGCGTCGATGGTCCAGGTCCCCGCCGAGGTCATGCTCGGCAAGGACACCCTCCCCGGGGGCACCGTGCTCGGCGGGCTGGCCCTCCAGGCGGGGTGGGCGGCCGCCCTGTTCGGGCTGGGCGCGTGGACCACCGCCCGCGCGACCCGGAAGGTGGTGGTCCAGGGTGGCTGAGCCGCTCTCCCGCGTCCGCGAGTCCGTGGTCTGGCCGCTGCGCGCCTACCTGCTGCTGGCGTGGACCTGGTGCCGGTCCCTGGCCCGGTACCCGACCTCGCTGGTCCTGATGGGCCTGGCGACCTCGCTGGGCGTGTTCGCCGAGATCGGCGCCGTCCTCGTCGTGTTCGGCCACGCCGGGCGGCTGGCGGGGTTCGACCTCGCCGAGGGGCTGCTCGTCGCCGGGATGGCCGCGAGCGCCTTCTCCTGCGCCGACATGCTCCTGGGCAACGTCGAGAGGCTGGGCCAGCACATCCGCGCCGGGACGCTCGACGTGATGCTGGTGCGCCCGGTGCCGCCGCTGGTGCAGATGGCGACCGACCGGTTCGCACCGCGCCGCCTGGGCCGGATCGTCCCGGGCGCGGTCGTGGTCGCCGTCGCCCTGGCCGCGTGCGACATCGACTGGACCCCGGGCAGGGTGCTGATGCTGCCGGTGCTGCTGGTGTCGGGGACCGCGATCTGCTGCGCGGTCTGGGTCATCGGGGCGTGCCTGCAGTTCTTCGTCGCCGACGCCCGCGAGGCGGCCAACTCGATCACCTACGGCGGGCAGGCCCTCACCGAGTACCCGCTGGCCGTCTACGGCCGCGACCTCGTCCGCGCGGTGACCTTCGTGCTGCCGCTCGCCTTCGTCACCTGGCAGCCCGTCCTGTACCTGCTCGACCGCCCCGACCCGACCGGCCTGCCCGACGCCCTGCGCCACGCCACACCCCTCGTCGCCGCCGGCCTGTGCCTGGTCGCCGCCGCCTGCTGGCGGCTCGGGCTGCGCCACTACCGATCCACCGGGAGCTGAGCATGACCTCCGTCCGCGAGTCCGGCGCGTCCGCCGCCGAGCCGATCATCGAGGCCGTCGGCCTGGGCCGCGACTTCGTCCTGTCCGAGGGGCCGTTCCTGCGGCGCAGGCGGCGCACCGTCAGCGCGGTGCGCGACGTGAACCTCACCGTGCGGCCCGGCGAGATCGTCGGCTACCTGGGCCCCAACGGCGCCGGGAAGAGCAGCACCATGAAGATGCTCACCGGCATCCTCACCCCCACCTCCGGACACCTGCGGGTGACCGGTCTGGAGCCCTCCCGCCAGCGCACGAGGCTGGCGGGCCGGATCGGCGTGGTGTTCGGCCAGCGCACCACCCTGTGGTGGGACCTGCCGCTGCGGGACAGCCTGGAGCTGACCCGGCACATGTACCGGATCCCGGCCGCCGACCACGCCCGACGCCTGGCCGAGCTGACCGAACTCCTGGAGCTGGGGCCGTTCCTGGCCACCCCGGTGCGCCAGCTCAGCCTGGGACAGCGCATGCGCGGCGACCTCACCGCGGCGCTGCTGCACGGCCCCCGGCTGCTGGTGCTGGACGAGCCGACCATCGGCCTGGACGTGGTCAGCAAGTCGTCCATCCGCGAGTTCCTGCTGAGGCTCAACGCCGAGGAGGGCACGACCATCCTGCTGACCACGCACGACCTGGGCGACGTGGAGCGCCTGTGCGAGCGGGTGGTGGTCATCGACCAGGGGAGCCTGGCCTACGACGGCGGCCTGGACGGGCTGCGCGCGAGCGTGCCCGCCCCGCGCGTGCTGGTCGTGGACCTGGCCGCACCCGCCCCCGCCATCGAGGTGGAGGGCGGCCGGTGCGTGCGTGTGGACGGCCCCCGCCAGTGGCTGGAACTGTCGGAGAACCCCGCCGCGGTGATCTCCCGGGTCGCCCGGCGGCACGAGGTCGTCGACCTGACCCTGCGCGAGCCCGACATCGAGGGTGTGGTGGCCGCGCTGTACCGGGGATCGGCGGTCGGCGGCGGAGCCTAGGGGTTGACCGGAAGGGTTCACCGGGGCCGCCCCCTCCCCCGCGATCTTGTACTTATAGCGCGTCTCGACCGTCCAACCTCGCTATAAGTACAAGATCACCGCAGGTCAGAACCCTGGCGACACACCAGCAACATTTCTGGCCGGGTCACTGGGCGGCCCGGTCCCGCCGACCGCGAACCGCTTCTTCGCCAGGGCCGCGGCAGGGGCGGGAAACCCGCGCTGACGGCGGTTCTGCGCCCTCGGAGACGAACCGGACCGCAGGAGGCGGGATCATCACCGTCATGGAACCAGGCGTGGGGTTGGGGATCGCGTTCGTGGTGCTCTCGTGCGCGGCCTACACGGTCGCCGCGGTGGCCCAGCGCAGGTTGGCGGTACAGGTGGCCGGGCCGCTCACCGGCGGCGGACAGCTCGCGGCCCTGCTGAGGCACCCGCTGTGGTGGCTCTCCCTGGTCTTCAACGGGGGCCGGGCCGGTTTCCAGGTGGCGGCGGTGAGCCACGCGCCGCTGACCGTGGTGCAACCGCTGGGCGTGCTGGTGCTGGTGTTCGGCATCCCCTGGTCGGCCCGGCTGGGCGGGCGCAGGGTCACCCGCCAGGAGTGGAGGGGCGCGGCGTTCACCTCGGTGGCGCTGGGCGTGCTGCTGGCGGTGACGGTGACCGGCGGCCGGGGCGGCGTCCTCGACGACACCGGCTCGGTGGTGGTCGGCGGTGGTACGGCCGCGCTCCTGCTGGCGACCGCGTGGGTGGCGGGGCGGGTCCGCTCGGCGGCTTGGCGCAGCTACCTGCTGGCGGGCGCGGCGGGTGTGGCCTTCGGTGTCTCCTCGGCCACGGTCAAGACCGCGGTGGCGGTCGTCGGGCAGACCGGCGCGGTCGGGCTGCTGCACGCGTCCTCGCTGGCCACACCGGTGATCGCGGTGCTCGGGCTGTTCCTGGCCCAGGCCGCCTACCAGGGCATGGAGCTGGGCGCCCCGCTGGGGATCACCACCTTCGCCAACCCCGTCTCGGCCACCGTGGTGGGCGTGGTCTTCATGGGCGAGTCCTACGGGGGCGGGTGGATCGGCGTCGCGGTCGCGGTGGTGTGCGCCCTGCTGGCGGCGTACGGGATCCGGCTGCTCACCGTTGTGCAGGACCCGGCCCCCGCGCGGGAGCCGGAGAGGCCTCGGGGGTCCGGGAGCGCGGCCGGAGAGCGCTGAGCGGTCGGCGGACCCCCGACCGCGGCCCGGACGGCTGCCGTGCGGGCCGCGCTCGGCTTCCCCGGCCCCGTGGTGGCGCGTCCGGCCGGGGTCGGATGCGGCCGTTGCGTTGGCGGCACGAGCCCACCCACGGGCGGATTTGCGTTGTCCTCCGGGTGACGAAACCCGTTGTGTCGCCGTTCCCGGTTTCGTTGCGTTGTTTCGTCACCCGAAAACGCGTTCAGTCGTGCCTTGCCGGAGCACCCCCCGGAGCCCTCCCGGAGCACCCCCCGGGGCGCCCTCCGAAGCGCCCCGCGGGTCCAGCGGCGTGGTGCCCGCCCGGCAGCCGCGCTGACCGAGCCGCCCGGAGGTGCCCCGAGCACACGCGCCGCGTCCGTACCCGCCGTGGGCCGACACCGGCCGCCCCGCCCTCCCGGGGCGGCCTGGCGGCGACACACGTGCGCGACCGCTCGTGCTCACAGCGTTATGGGAACGCTCCCAGAAAGGGGGATGGGCACCTCCGGGAAAGTGCGGAATACTGCCCGTCATGGCCGGTACGGTCCCGCTCCGTCTGCCGCGCGCCACGGTGTTCGCCGCGGTGTGCACGGGCGTGTCCTCGACCGGGCACGTCCTGGCCTCCGGACACGCGGTACCGCCGCTCGGCCTCGCGGCGGGGTTCGTCCTCGTCCTCGCCGTCGCCCACGGGCTCTTCCGCTCCGAACAGCGCCTCGGCCCCCTCGTCGCCACGACGCTGTGGGGGCAGGCCGCCCTGCACCTGCTGTTCGCGGTCGCGTCGCCGGAGGGTTCCGCGCCGCACGGCTCCGCCTCCCACGCGGCCGGGTCCGGGACACTGTCCGGCTCCGGGGTCGGGCCGGACATGCTCCTCGCCCACGCCGCCGCCGGGGTGGCGTGCGCGTGGTGGCTGCGCCGGGGAGAACGGGCGGCCCTCGCCCTCGTCCGCCTCGTCCACTCCGTGCTGCGCCGCCTGCTGGTCCTCGTCCCGGCGCCCGCCGTCCCCGCACGCCGCGGGCCCGTGCCGCTCCGCCGGCGGACGCCGCTGCGGCACCGCGTCACCCTCCTGCTCCTGCGGCACGTCCGGATCCTGCGCGGACCGCCCGCGGCCTTCCTGTTCTGAGCCACCCCGCCGGTGCCGCCAGCGCCCGGCCTCCACCGACACGTCGGTGCCCCACGCGTGCCCGCACCCCCCGGGCCGCCCCGAACCAGACCCAGGAAGGTCGCCCCCATGACGTCCCATGCCCCCGACCGGCTCGGCTCCCCCGGGTCGCCTCCCCCTCCCGACCGCCGCTCCCCCGTCTGGGCGGCCCTGCGCCAACTCCTCCTACGCCTGCACTTCTACGCCGGAATCCTCGTCGCGCCGTTCATCGCCGTGGCCGCACTGAGCGGGCTGCTGTACGCCTACGCGCCCGACCTGGAACAGGCCCTCTACTCCGACCAGCTCCGCGTCGCCCCCGGCGACAGCGCGCTGCCCCTCCAGGAGCAGGTGGACACCGCGGTCGCCGCCCATCCCGAGGCGACCCTGAACGCCGTGCGCCCCGGCACGGCCCCCGACGAGAGCACCCGCGTCCTGTTGGACGCGGAGGGCCTTCCCGAGAGCTACCGGCTCGCCGTCTTCGTCGACCCCTACACCGGCGAACTCCTCGGTGACACGACCAGCTACGGCAGCAGCGGCGCGCTGCCCGTGCGGTCCTGGCTCTCGGAGTTCCACCGCCACCTCCACCTGGGGGACATCGGCCGCCTCTACAGCGAACTCGCCGCGAGCTGGCTGTGGGTGGTCGGGCTCGGCGGGATCGTGCTGTGGACCGCGCGCAGGCGCAGGACCCGCCGCCTGCGCCGCACCCTGCTGCCCGAGCCCTCCGCGACCGGGCGGAACCGGACCATGTCCTGGCACGGGTCGCTCGGGATCTGGGCCCTGGTCGGCCTGCTGGTGCTGTCCGCCACCGGGCTGACCTGGTCCCGGTTCGCCGGTGCCAACGTGACCGAGGTGAGGAACGCCCTCGGCTGGACGACCCCAGCGCTGTCGGCCCCCGCCGCCTCCGGGCACGGGGACCACGGCGGGCACGACGAGCACGGCGGACGCGGCGCGGCCGGTCCCGAGGTGGACCTGGACGCGGTCCTGGAGTCGCTGCGCGCGGCGGGGCTGGACGGCCCGCTGGAGATCTCGGTGCCCGCGGAGGAGGGCGCGCCGTTCACGGCACAGGAGACCTCGCGCGCCTGGCCCGTGCAGCAGGACTCGGCGGCCGTCGACGCGACGAGCGGCGAGGTGGTCGAACAGCTCCGGTTCGACGACTACCCCCTCATGGCCAAGATGTCCTCGTGGGGGATCGCCTTCCACATGGGGCTGCTGTTCGGCCTGCCGAACCAGCTCCTGCTGACGGCGGTCGGCCTGTCCGTCCTCCTCCTCGTGTTCTGGGGCTACCGGATGTGGTGGCTGCGCCGCCCGACCCGGGACACCGCGTTCTCCGTGGGGCGGCCGCTCGCCCCGCGCGGGACCTGGCGGGGCCTGCCGTGGTGGTGCCTGGCGCTGGTCGCCGCGGCGGCGGTGGGCGTCGGCCTGTTCCTGCCGGTGTTCGGGGTCTCCCTGCTGGCCTTCCTCGTGGTGGACGCGGCCCTGGGGTTGCGGCGCGGGCGCACGCGCCCGGAGGCCGTCCCCCGCCCGTGACCGCGCCGCCGGGGCCGGACGCCGCCCCGGGCGCGTCCGGCCCCGGCGGGCACGGCGGCGGGACGGACGCCCGCGCCGGGACGACGCGCCCGATGAAGAAATCCTCATGTCCGTTTCATCTCGTGTTCCTCCGCGCCCGGAATGCTCGGCGGGTATGAGATCACCGCTGTTGCCGCTGCTGGCGGGCACCGTCGCGGCCTTCCTGGTCGCGGGGGCGGTCCTGGTGTGGGCCATGCCCGGGCGCGTCCCGGACGCCGCCGCCCCGGGCGAGGTGGTGGTCGGGGAGTCCCCCGGCGCCAGCCCCGCACCTCCCTCCGACGAGGAGGTCGTCGCTCCCCCGCCGCCGGTCACCGACCACGACGGCGACGGGACCCCGGACGAGGAGGACCCCGACCACACCGGGACCCCGGCGGAGCCTCCGCCGACGCCCTCGGGCACCCCGAGCCGGACCCCCGCCCCCACCTGCGGTGACGACGGCGACGATGATGACTGCGACGATGACGACGAGGGCGGCGACGATGACGACTGAGGGGCGTTTCGACGGGGACGCCCCGACCGAGGACCTCAGCGGCGTGACCGGCGGGGGCGCCTGGGGCGGGGGCGCCCACACCGACGCGAACTCCACCGTGGTCATGGTGGGGCCCCAGCCGGAGATGCCGCAGAAGCGGCGCATCCCCGCCAGGTTCCTCATCATGGCCTGGGTCGTCCTGCTGATGGCGTCCGTCCTCGTCCTGGTCAACATCCTCACCTGGAGCGCGCTCACCGCGCGCAACGACGAGCGCGTCGACCGCGCGCTGTCCCAGGAGATCGGCGAGTTCCAGGAGTTCGCCGCCGTGGGCGTGGACCCCAACACGGGCGAGTCCTTCACCGACGTCTCCACCCTCATCCGGCTCCACCTGGCCCGCCAGTACCCCGACCGGGCCGAGATCCTCTTCGGCTGGGTGGAGGGGACGGCCTCCGGCCGGGGCGCGGGCGGCGCGCCCGGGGACACGGCCCGGGCCGGACGCATCCGCCAGGGCCAGGAGCCGCCCTTCGACGTGTCCGCGGACCCCGCGATGGTCGCGGAGGTCCTGGAGGCGCCCGGCGCCCGCGGAACCCTGGACACCCCCGCCGGCCCGATGCGGTGGGAGAAGATCCGCGCCCTGCCCCCGGACGGCCGCGCCGACGCCGCGGGGTGGTTCGTCATCGGCTACTTCACCGAGGCCGACGAGGACACGGTCACCTCCACCACCCAGACGATCGCGCTGGTCAGCCTGGCCGGGCTGCTCGCCGCGAGCACCGCGGCCTGGTGGGTGGCGGGCCGCTTCCTCGCGCCCGTGCGCCTGGTCCGGCAGGCCGCAGCGCACATCACCGAGGAGGACCTGACCCGGCGCATCGACGTGTCGGGGCGGGACGACATCGCCGCGCTCGCCGAGCAGTTCAACAGCATGCTGGACCGGTTGGAGGGCGCCTTCACCGCCCAGCGCCGGTTCGTGGACGACGCCGGGCACGAACTGCGCACGCCCATCACCATCGTGCGCGGCCACCTGGAGCTCATGGGGGACGACCCCGAGGAGCGGCGCGAGGTCGTGCGCCTGGTCACCGACGAGCTGGACCGGATGGGCCGGATCGTGGAGGACCTGCTGCTGCTCGCCAAGGCCCAGCAGCCCGACTTCCTGCGCGAGGAGCAGGTGTCCCTGGCCGAGCTGACCAGCGACATCGACGCCAAGGTGCGCAGGCTCGGCGACCGGGACTGGCGCCTGGAGTCGCTGGCCGAGGGGGTCGCCCGGCTCGACCCGCAGCGCGTCACCCAGGCCGTGGTGCAGCTGGCCGCCAACGCGGTGCGGCACACCGAGCCGGGGTCCACGCTGCGCGTGGGCTCCGCGTTCAGCGGCGGCGACGTGCTGTTCTGGGTCGCCGACCAGGGGCCCGGCATCCCGGCCGAGGAGCACGGCCGGATCTTCGAGCGTTTCTCGCGGGGCGGAGGGGCGGCCAGGGGCGACCGGGGCGCCGGTCTGGGCCTGGCCATCGTCCGCGCCATCGCCGAGGCCCACCACGGGCGGGTGGACCTGCGCTCGGCACCGGGCGCGGGTTCCACGTTCACCCTGGTCATCCCCACCGGAAGGGGGCACGTGTGAGTCGCATCCTCATCGTCGAGGACGAGGAGCGGATCGCCTCGTTCGTCCGCAAGGGCCTGGACGCCAGCGGGTTCACCACCACCGTGGTGGGCACGGGGGCGGAGGCCGTGGACTACGCGGTGACCGGCGGTTTCGACCTGATGCTGCTGGACCTGGGCCTGCCGGACACCGACGGGTTCGACGTGCTGCGGCGCGTGCGCTCGCTGGGCGTGGACATCCCCGTGGTCATCCTGACCGCGCGCGACGGTGTGCGGGACACGGTGACCGGCCTGGAGATCGGGGCCGACGACTACGTGACCAAGCCGTTCCGGTTCGAGGAGCTGCTGGCGCGGGTGCGGCTGCGGATGCGCAACGAGCGGCCCGCCGAGCTGACGGTGCTGCGCGCGGGCGGCCTGGCCCTGGACCTGCGCACGCGGCGGGTGGCGGTGGAGGGGACGTCCGTGGACCTGACCGCGCGCGAGTTCTCCCTGCTGGAGCTGCTGATGCGGCACCCGGGCCAGGTGCTCACCCGGCAGCAGATGCTGTCGCACGTGTGGGGCTACGACCACGACCCCGGGTCGAACGTGGTGGACGTGTTCGTGCGGGCGCTGCGCCGCAAGGTGGGCGCGGAGCGGATCGTGACCGTGCGCGGAATGGGGTACCGGTTGACCGGGTGACGCGGGTGTCCGCGGGTGCCCCGGGCGGCGGGGACGCCGGGGCCCGGGCGGTCGGGGAGCGCTCCGGTGAGGAGGGGGCGGGGGTGTCGGTGACGCCCCCGCCCCCTCGCACGGGCGGCGGGTGACCGGTGCGTGGCGCGGATGAGGGTTCCCTCATCCGCGCCTCATGGGTTCCTCACCCCGCGTTCCGAGGATGGTCACATGTTCTGGTTCGCACTGGCGGTCAACACGATCGCGATCACGGCCTTGTCCTACGCCCTCTACTTCCGCCGCCACGGACGGCGCGACCTGCTTCTGGCCTACGCGGCCCTCAACACCGGCATCTTCGCCGTGGTGTCCATGCTGACCAACCAGGAGGTCGGCCTGGCGGTCGGCTTCGGCCTGTTCGGCGTGCTGTCGATCCTGCGTCTGCGGTCGGACCTCATCAGCCAGGGCGAGATCGGCTACTACTTCACGGCGATCGCCCTGGGCCTGGTCAACGCGGTGGCCGCCCCCACGCCCTGGGTGCTGCTGGGCCTCAACGCCCTGCTGCTCACCGGCCTGTACGCGGCCGACCACCCGCGCCTGCTCTCGCGGCACGAGCGCCGCGTCCTGACCCTGGACGTGGTGCACGAGGACCCCGTGGCGCTGCGCCAGGACCTGGAGTCGCGGCTGCGCGGCCGGGTCAGGAAGGTCGAGGTCACCGAGGTCGACTACGTGCGCGACCTGATGGTCGTGGACGTGCGGTTCCAGGCGCCCCGGATCGCGTCCGCCCCGGGCCCCGGGCACGGGTTCGGGCAGGTCCTCGCCCCGATGACGGGCCGGACGGGACGGCGATGAGCCTCGCCGCCCTCGCCCCCGTGGAGACTCCCATGACCCTGGAAGCCCTCACATCCGTGGAAACGCCTGCTCCCGTGGACACACCCGCCCCGACCGACCCGTTCCGCCCGACGCACCCGTCCCACGGGACGGGCCCGGCCCGGACGGCGGGCGCGCCGGCGGGCGGCCCCGCCCCGGACGTTCCCGCCCCGGTCCTGGCGGCGCTGCGCCCGATGTCGCTCGCCGAGATCAACGAGCGCGCCGCCCTGGTGACCCGGACCTGCCGCAAGTACCTGGTGCCCGTCGAGCTGCTGGAACCGCTGTTCGCGGACGCCGGGGAGCGGTTCGGGGTGCTGACCATCGACGGGAGGCGGGACTTCCGGTACTCGTCCACCTACCTGGACACCCCCGGCCTGCGGACCTTCCACGACCACCGCCAGGGTCGGCGGGTGCGCTTCAAGGTCCGGACGCGCACGTACGTGGACACGGGGGCGCGCATGTTCGAGGTCAAGCTCAAGGGCGCGCGCGGGATCACCGACAAGACGCGGACCGCCTACGCGGGTCCGCCGGACCGGATGACCCCCGAGGCCCGGCGGTTCCTGGACGACACCCTGTGCTCGTACGGCATCGAGGCGCCGGACGTACTGGTGGCCAGCGCGGTGACCGACTACCGGCGCACGACGGTGGTGGCCCTCTCGGGCGAGGAGCGGGTGACCGTGGACACCGGCCTGGTCGGCTACCGGGCGGGCTGGTCGGTGCGGATGCGACCGGACGCGGTGCTGCTGGAGGTCAAGACGCGCGGCGGGCTCACCGCGACCGAGCGCAGGCTGCACGAGTACGGGGTCCGGGAGGCGCGGTTCACCAAGTACGGGGCGACGGTGGCCGCGCTGGAGCCCCGGCTGCGGGGCAACCGGTGGCACCGGGCGATGGACGTGTGCCTGGACCACCCGGTGCCGTGCGCCCTGGAGCGGGCGCGGGTGGGGACCGCGCCCGCCCCCTGACCGGCCGCCGACGGGCGCGGGAGGACCGGGTGCGCTCCCCCGGACCGGGGACCCGGTGCCGCCCTCCGGCCCGACCTCCGCGCGGCCTGGCCGGTGTGGTGGAGCACCGCGTGCACCCGCGCGGGTTTACCCGCCCGTCCCGCGGGGATCGGTACCGGAGTCGATTCCCACCGGAAGGCCCCCGTGTCCGGTTCCGCCGCTCCCCCGCCCCCGCCCGACGGCTCCCGGAGGGACCGCAGGCCCTCCTGGTCCGACATCGCGATCGCGACCGTGTCCCTGCTGCTGGTGACGGTGCTGGTGTCGGGAGGGGCCTGGAAGATGCTGGAGCCCGAACCCGGCACCGACCTCTCCGAACGCGCCGAGGCGGTGGTCACCCAGGTGCGGAAGCGTTCCATGGGCGGACCGGCGGGAGGCGGTACCACCGTGTTCGTGACCTACACCGTCGAGGGCACCACCTACACGGACGTCGTCCTGCGCGACCGCCGGTCGGTCCCCGAGACCGGCCAGACCCTCACCATCGCCTACGCCCCCGGAGAGCCGGACCGCCCCCACAGCGCGGAGGCGGTGGAGTCCCCCGGCCCCGGTACGGGGGGCCGGATCGTCCTCATGGTGGTGATACTGCCTGGACTGCTGCTCCTGATCGGGCTCATCGTGTCCCCGGTATGGGAGAAGTTCATCGGATGAGCACCACCGGTGCCGGCATGGGGGAGGGGCGCGTGCCCGGACCACCCGGTGCCGTGCGCCCCGGAGCGGGCGCGGGCGGGGACCGCGCCCGTCCCCCGGCCGGACGCCGACGGGCGCGGGAAAACCGGGTGCGCTCCCCGTCCCCGATCTGTGACCATGTCCACCGCACGACACAGGGAGGTCGGGATGCGGGGCCGTGACGGATGTCTGATCCTCTCGGGGATGCCGGGAGCCGGCAAGTCGACGGTGGCTCCGCTGGTGGCCGCGCGGTATCCGCGTGCGGCCCACATCAGCGGGGACGTCCTCTCCTACATGGTCGTCCAGGGGCGTGTCGGCTTCAACGGGCGACCGGCGGAGGAGGCCCGGCGCCAGTTGCGGCTGTGTGTGCGCAACATGTGCGACCTGGCGGCCAACTTCGCCGACAACGGCGTCTTCCCGGTCATCGAGTACACCATCGACAACCGCCGGATGCTGGACTCCATGGTGGAACTGCTGCGGCCCAGGCCGGTCATGTTCGTCGTCCTGTTCCCGCCCCTGGAGGTGTGTCAGCGGCGCAACGCCACGCGCGACCCCGAGCACCGCGTCGACTTCGACTTCGCGCCGTACTACCGGGCGATGCGGGAGGACCTGGGCGGAGTCGGCTGGTGGCTGGACACCGCGTCCCTCACCCCCGAGGAGACCGCCGACCTGATCCGCGCACGCGCGCACGAGAAGGCGCTCCTCTGACGGGCCGGTGACCGGTCGCCGCCGGGCCCCGGCGCACCCGGCCTCCGCCGCCCCACCACGGCCGGGCGTGCCGGGGACCCCTGTGGACGGCACACCTGCGGCCAGCGTGGAGGTTTCACGTGAAACCTCACTGAGCTGCGAGAACGGTGCGACCACCGCCCCGCGCCCTCCGGAGGGGCGCTCAGGAGGGGACGCTCAGGTCCACCCGGCGCAGGAGCTGGGCGTTGAGCGCCACGACGATCGTGGACAGACTCATCAGCACCGCTCCCACCGCCGGGGCGAGCACGATCCCGACCGGCGCCAGCACACCGGCGGCCAGGGGGACGGCGACGACGTTGTACCCGGCGGCCCACACGAGGTTCTGGACCATCTTGCGGTAACCGGCCCCCGACAGCCTGCGGACCGCCACCACGCCGCGCGGGTCGTCCGAGGCCAGCACGACCCCGGCGGACTCGATCGCCACGTCGGTACCCGCTCCGATCGCGATACCGACGTCCGCCCTGGCCAGGGCGGGCGCGTCGTTCACGCCGTCGCCGACCATCGCCACCCGGTTCCCCCTCGACTGGAGGTCGCGGACCACGGCGTCCTTCTGGTCGGGCAGGACCTGGGCGAAGACCTCGTCCAGGCCGAGCCGTTCGGCCACCGCGTCGGCCACGTTGCGGGCGTCGCCGGTCACCATCGCGACGCGCACGCCCTGCTCCTGGAGGCGTCGGACGGCCACCGCCGACTCGGGGCGGATCTCGTCGGCCAGCGCCAGGGCGCCGGCCACCTCGCCGTCCACGACCACGTGCAGCACCGTCGCGCCGCGCTCGCGCCAGGGTCCGGTGCGTCCGGCCAGGTCGTCGGGCTCGGTGAGGCCGAGCGACTCCAGCAGGGACGGGCCGCCCACGTGCACGTCGGCGCCCCCGACCGAGGCGCGGACACCGCGTCCGGTCAGCGACCGGAAGCCGGTGGCGCCGGGCACCGCGCCCGCCTCCCGCGCCGCCCGCACGACCGCCCGGGCGAGCGGGTGCTCGGAGTCGGCCTCGACCGCACCGGCCAGGGCCAGCACCCGGCCGGACGTGTGCCCGGAGGCGGCGGCGGTGTCGGTGACGGCGGGGGCGCCCCTGGTCAGGGTGCCGGTCTTGTCGAAGAGCACGGTGTCCACGAGGCGGGTGCGCTCCAGTGCCAGGCGGTCCTTGACCAGGATGCCGTTGCGGGCGGAGACGGCCGTGGAGATCGCGATGACCAGCGGGATCGCCAGGCCGAGGGCGTGCGGGCAGGCGATGACCAGGACGGTCACGGTGCGTTCGACGGCCTCGGTGGCCTCGCCGAGCAGGGTCCACAGGGCGGCGGTGAGCACGGCGGCGGCCAGGGCGAACCAGAACAGGAGGGCGGCGGCCCGGTCGGCGAGCGCCTGCGAGCGGGAGCGGGACGCCTGCGCCTCGCCGACGAGCCGCTGGATACCGGCCAGGGCGGTGTCCTCGCCGACGGCGTCGACGCGGACCCGGACGGCGGAGTCGGTGGCGACGGTCCCGGCGACGACGCGGTCGCCCTCGGCGCGGGTGACCGTGCGGGACTCCCCGGTGATCATCGACTCGTCCACGGCGGCGGCGCCCTCGACGACGGTGCCGTCGGCGGGGACGCGCCCGCCGGAGCGGACCAGCACGGTGTCGCCGGTGCGCAGGTCGGGGACGGCGACCTCCTCGGTCCCGCCGTCGGCGCCGACCCTCTCGGCGCGGTCGGGCAGGAGCGCGGCCAGGGCCTCCAGGGCGCCGGACGCCTGGCCGAGGGCGCGCATCTCCAGCCAGTGGCCGAGGAGCATGACCACGACCAGCAGGACCAGCTCCCACCAGAAGTCGAGTGCCATGCCGACCACACCGAACGTGGCGAGCATGCTGGAGCCGAAGGCGACGGTGATCGCCATGGCGACCAGGGTCATCATGCCGGGCCTGCGCCCGCGGAGTTCGCCGACGACGCCGGAGAGGAAGGGCCAGCCGCCGTAGAGGTAGACGGCGGTGCCGAGGACCGGCGGCACCCAGGTCAGCGCGGCGGGGACCTGGTAGCCGAGCCAGCCGGAAACCATGTGGCTGGTGAGGACCACGGGAATGCTGAGCAGCAAGCTCCACCAGAAGCGGGTCCGGAACACCGCGGCATGGCCGCCGTGGTCGGCGTGGCCTCCGTGACCGGCGTGGCCTCCGTGGTCGGCGTGACCGGCGTGGTCGGCGTGGCCGTGCGTTCCGTGTTCACCTGCGGTCATGTCGTTCTCCCCCTCGCTCTCGCAGCATACCCCGTGGGGGTATCCACGGAACAGACCTTCGTCCCGTTGGGCGTGTCACTACAAGCAATATACCCCTAGGGGGTATTCCCGCAAGGGTTTCCGGCCCTCCTGCGCCGACCGGTCCGGCCGCTCCGCAGCCGGTGGCTCCCGCCCCCTGCTCCTCGCCCTCGCCCGCGCCCGCACGGGAGAGGTGCGCAGGGTCCGCGCCCCGCCCCGCGGCCGTGCGGGAGCGCGGCACCGCCCCGCACCGCGCCCCCGCACGGATTCCCCCCGGGGGCGCCGGGGTAGGCCGAGGCCGAGTGGACCTGGAGGGACCATGGCCGGAAGCGAGATCGACGAACGCGGGCTCCTGAGCGGCCCGCACACCACCGAGCGCCCCCGTGCCACGAGCACGGCGGTCTACACGGCCTACTTCGACGCACCGCCCGACCGGGTGTTCGCGTTCTGCACGAGCCGGTCGGGCCTGGAGGACTCCATGCCCGGCGGGGTGCGCGTCCTGCGCTGGCCCGAGTCGGGCTTCGCCGAGGGCGAGACGATGGTGATGCGCTGGCGCCTGGCCCGCGTGCTCCCCGTGCGCTGGGTCGGCGTCATCGACTCCTTCGAGGACGGCGACCACTTCACCGACCTCCAGCTGCGCGGCCTGTTCCGGTATTTTCGGCACACGCACATGACGGCGCCCGAGGGGCCCGGGACCGCCTACACCGATCGGGTGGAATTCGCCAGCCTCTTCGGTCCCATTGCGGACCGAACCGTACTAAGGTTTGCGATGGACCGGATGTTCCTCAAACGTCTGGCCCGTATGCGGGAACTGGTGGAGGCCGGAGCCTGACCACGGGGAGCCCTCCCGGCTCCTCCGCGTCGGCTCCACGGACCCGCCAGCACCCCCACCAGTACGTACGCGGTACGCCGGTGCGCTCGGTCCCGTCCCGGACGGGAGTCCGGGCCCCGACGAGCCGAACGCCCGCCGGACGGGAGTCCGACGGGCGCGGTGCCGCGGGTGCGGGAGCGGCTCAGCCCCTCGCGGGAGGAGCACCCTCCCCCTCGCCGTACCAGGGCCACCACTGCGTGGTGCGACCGGACGGGATCATCCGGTCGAGCCGGATGGTCACCCGTAGCGCGAAACCGCCCGCGACCATCCCCGCCACCAGATCCGTGAACCAGTGGAAGTGCAGGTAGATCGAGACCATGGACTGGAGCAGGGCGATGGCGACGATGCAGTACGCCAGGCGCCGGATGATGTGCGGCCGGGCCGCCGCGAACCGGATGATCAGGAAGAGCACCAGGCCGTAGATGAGGATCGCGTTCGCCCCGTGCCCGGACGGGAATGCCACGTTGCCCGGCCCCATGAAGAAGTCGGGGTCGAAGTTCTTGGCGTGCCCCCGGTTGCTGGCCAGCTTCATCACCGACACCAGGGACATCATCCCCACCACCCCGACCCCGCCCAGCACGATCGGACGCCAGCTGCGATGCCAGTAGGCCAGCTGGAGCGCGGTGACGCCCAGGACCGGCAGCGCGACCGCACGGGAGGCGACGGTGTCCGGCCAGAGGATCAGGGGTTCTCGGAGCGTGTCCCAGTAGGGCCGTGGGAGCTCGTTCAGGAAGTTGTCGACGGGGTGCAGCGGTCCCGCGGCCAGCATCGTCATGACGATGAGCGCCACGGCGAGCATGATGGCGATGCGGTCCGACGCGATTCCCCACGCGATCTCGCTCACACTGGGCCATCGAACCGCGCGGACGACGGGCCGCCCGGGGTCGTACGCGGTGGTGCGTACCACGGGAATCGGCCCGCTGTAGGGTCCTGGGAGCGGTGTGGTCCGCTCTTGCCTGTCGTGTGGCTCGGTCAACTGCCTCGCCCGTGGATGTCGTCGTGTCCTCGAAGAGTGCGTCATGTGCTCAGTGCTGTCTCACGCGTCGTGGGCTTGCCTGTGGCACTTGTGAAGCGTGGGGGACGGGCTAGCCGTGGTTACTGGAACTGATCTGACGTCCTCAGCGCCGACTCGGAGTGGGCATGGCGGAGAGGTCGGTACCTTCCGCCCACTCCGTTCGACGGCCGGTCCTTGGGGCTGGTTCACTACGTCGTGACCGGCCTCTGGGCAGGATCGGTGTCCGAGGAACAAGGGGGTCGACAGCGGCGTCTACAGTGCGCTGGACTCGCGGTCCAGGTGAGGTCGGCGCAGGTCAGGGCGCCCTCATCGAACTCCTCGTCGTTACGTGCGTCACGCTCCGTACAGCTTTGTGTGAATATTGCCGACAGATGAGCCTACCCGGACGCTTCCCCCCGTCGGTGGTGTGGTGGCCCACCCACGCCCGCCGCCACCTCGGACTTTGCCCCACGCCCCGGCACTGGTTGACGGCGGTTCACCGCCATGCGACCTGTTCGTGAGCCTTCTGTTAGCAGTTCGAGGCCTGCTGTCCGGTTGACCCGCGGGTGTGTGGCACTCTTCAAAGAGCTTGTACGACGCTGAGTGAGCCGGTCCGCGCACGGGCCGTGTGCTGGACGTGGAACGGAAGGGCCCTGGATGGTCGACCTGCCCCAGCTGCCGGATGATCCCTCGAAGCTGGCCCGCGAGCCGCTCAGGGAGCAGATCCGGCAGGTACTGGTCGAGGGCCTGCTGTCCGGACGCTGGCAGCCCGGCGAGCGGATCGTGGAGCGCCGCGTCGCCACGGAGCTGAAGGTGAGCCAGGCGCCGGTGCGCGAGGCGCTGCGCGAGCTGGAGACCCTGCGCCTGATCGAGACCGTGCCCAACAAGGGCGCCCGGGTCCGGGCCTTCGGGGTGCAGGACATGGCGGAGATCTACCCCGTGCGCGCCGGGCTGGAGCTGGTCGCGGCGCAGCTGGCCGCGCCCCGCCTGGCCGCCGACCCCTCCCCCCTGGAGCGGGAGGTGGAGGCGCTCCAGCGGGCGACCGCGCAGGGTGACGTGTCCGAGCAGATCCGGCACAGCGTGGAGTTCCACCGCGAGGTCGTGCGCGCCGCCGACAACAGCGTGCTGCTGCACACCTGGGAGTCGCTGGGCGTGGAGGTGTGGACGGCGCTGTCGGTGCGCTGGCTCAACATGGAGCTGCACGCCAAGGCCGCCGACCACGCCCAGATCACGCGCGCCTTCATCGAGGGCGACCCCTCGGTGGGGCAGATGCTCAGCGACCACGTGCTCAACTACGTGGAGGCGGCGCTGAAGTCCCACGAAGGCGCCCGCTGACCCCCTCCCCCGGCCACCGCGCGGCCACCGCTCCCCGGCGGTGCGGCCGACACGGCCCCCGAACCCCGAGCCGGTCTCCCTCCCGCCGGCGACTCCTCTCCTCGCGGGAAAGCGGTGACCTGCCCCGTCGCTCCGAAACCGGACCTTCTGGCGTAGAGTTGTATTGATCGATCATCGATCAGACCGTAGAGTGTGCGCGACACACGTCACACGACAGCGGGCCCCTCTCCCGGGCACGCGGAGTCGTTCATCCGGCCGGTGGACGAACCCGCGCGACCGTCACCGCCGCGCCGGACCACGGACGCATACGCGGGTGCAGACCGGGAAGCAATGCGGCAGGGGTTCTGCGGACAACTGCACACGAGACCCCACCAGCGCTTCGTGTCCGGGGGAGGACGAGCCACGCTCCCCGGGACGCGCCCCGCAACAGCCACAGAGCGCCGCCACCGCATGAGCCGGGTGGCTGCGCACGCCACGGTCGCGCCCGACAGCGCGACCACGGCGGGCCTGGCACCCCGGTCCACAGACCCGGGCCCCAGGCCTTCTCGTACGTAGAAAGGCACACCATGGCTGACACGGCCAAGCCGAAGGGCCGCACCGCCAGGTCCTCAGGGACCCGGCGGCGTACCACCCGCAAGGACGCCTCCCCCGGCCTCGCCAACGAGAAGCCCGACACCCTGCTCGACTACTACCGCCAGATGCTGTTCGTCCGGCGGTTCGAGGAGCGCACGGCCCAGGCCTACACCCAGGCGAGGATCGGCGGCTACTGTCACCTCAACCTCGGCGAGGAGGCCACGGTCGTCGGCCTGATGACCGCCCTCCAGGAGCGCGACTACCTGTTCACGAACTACCGTGACCACGGGTACGCGATCGGCAAGGGCATGGACCCCAAGCGGGTCATGGCCGAGCTCTACGGGCGCGCCGACGGTGTGTCCAAGGGCTGGGGCGGCTCGATGCACATGTACGACACCGAGACCCGGATGCTCGGCGGCTACGGCATCGTGGGCGGGCAGCTGCCGCTGGCCGCCGGTGCCGCGCTGGCCGTCTCCTACCGGGGCGGCGACGAGGTCGTCATGTGCCAGATGGGCGACGGCACCACCAACATCGGCGCCTGGCACGAGACCCTGAACATCGCCAAGCTGTGGAACCTGCCGATCGTCTTCGTGGTGGTCAACAACTTCACCGGCATGGGCACCACGGTCGAGATGTCCTCCGCCGAACCCGACCTGTACAAGCGCGGCGCCGCCTTCCGCATCGAGGGTGAGCGCGTGGACGGCCGCGACGTGCTCGCGGTCCGCGACACCGCGTCCAGGCTCATCGAGCGCGCCCGCGAGGAGCAGACCCCGTTCCTGCTGGAGGCGTGGAGCTACCGGATGAAGGGCCACTCCGTGGTCGACCCGGCCAAGTACCGCACCGACGAGCAGAAGGACGAGGCGCGGTCGGAGGAGAACGACCCGATCGCCCTGTTCGACGCCAGGCTCACCGAGGAGGGCATCCTCACCGACGAGCTGCGCGAGGAGATCGCCGCCTCCGTCAAGGCCGAGGTCACCGAGGCCGCGGAGTTCGCCGAGAACAGCCCGCACCCGGAGGTGTCCACGCTCTTCGACTACACCTACGCCACCCCGGTGCCCAACGAGTCCACCCGCATGCCCGCCGACCCGGTGTTCGCGGAGTAGGGAAGGAACCCACATGTCTGTGATCACTTACCGCCAGGCTCTGCGGGACACCCTTCGCGCCGAGATGGTCCGCGACGAGAACGTCCTCGTCATGGGCGAGGAGATCGGCGTCTTCGAGGGCTCCTACAAGATCACCGAGGGCCTGCTCAAGGAGTTCGGCCCCCGCAGGGTCAAGGACACCCCGATCGCCGAGGAGGGCTTCGTCGGCGCGGCCGTCGGCGCGGCCATGCTGGGCCTGCGCCCGGTCGTCGAGCTGATGACGATCAACTTCTCGTTGATCGCCATCGACCAGATCATCAACCACGCCGCCAAGATCTACGGCATGTTCGGCGGTCAGACGAGCGTGCCCATGGTCATCCGCACGCCCGGCGGCGGCGGCCAGCAGCTCGGTGCCACGCACTCGCAGAACATCGAGCTGTTCTACTCGTTCATCCCCGGCCTGAAGGTGCTCGCTCCCAGCACCCCGGCCGAGGCCTCGCAGATGCTGCGCGCGGCCATCCGCGACGACGACCCGGTCCTGTTCCTGGAGAACCTGGGCCTGTACAACTCCAAGGGCGAGGTCCCCGACGACTACGCCGAGCCTTCGAACGACACCGTCGCCACCATCGGCCGCGCCAAGGTCACCCGCGAGGGCAGCGACATCACCCTCATCGGCTACTCCCGGATGGCCATGGTCGCGAACCAGGTCGCCGAGAAGCTGGCCGAGGAGGACATCGACGTCGAGGTCGTCGACCTGCGCAGCCTGCGCCCGCTGGACCGCCAGACCTTCGTGGACTCGGTCAAGAAGACCGGTGCCGCGGTGATCTGCGAGGACGACTGGCTGACCTACGGGATCGGCGCGGAGATCGCCGCCTCGATCCAGGAGGGCGCCTTCGACTACCTCGACGCCCCGGTCCGCCGGGTGGCGATGGCGGAGGTCCCCATGCCCTACGCCAAGCCGCTGGAGACGGCGGCCCTGCCGTCGGTCGAGTCGATCAGCACCGCCATCAAGGAGACCCTGAGCGCCGTCGGCAAACGGGTCGGGTAGAGGGAGTTTCAAGCATGAGCGAGATCCAGATGCCGCGCCTCTCCGACACCATGGAGGAAGGCGTCATCAGCACGTGGGTCAAGAACGTGGGCGACAAGGTCGCCTCCGGTGACGTCCTGGTCGAGATCGAGACCGACAAGGCCGTCATGGAGTACGAGGCCTACGAGGACGGCTACCTGGTCAAGCAGTCCGTCTCCGAGGGTGAGACGGTGCCGATCGGCGCGGTCATCGGCGTGATCGCCGACTCCCCGGACGCGGTGCCCGGGGACTCCGGCGACGGCGGTTCGGAGCCCGAGGCCGAGCCCGCCGAGGAGGAGCAGGGCGAGAAGGCGGAGGAGATCCAGGAGGCCGCCGAGGGCACCGAGGCCGAGAAGGGCGAAGGCGGGTCCGCCGAGAGCACCGCTCCGGCCTCCGGCGACGAGGCCTCGCGCCCGCGCACCTCCCCCCTGGCCCGGCGCCTGGCCAAGGAGTACGGCCTGGACATCAACAAGATCCAGGGGTCGGGCCCCAAGGGCCGGATCGTGCGCGCCGACATCGAGGCCGCCCGGGAGAAGGGCTCCTCCGCCGAGGAGGCCCCGCACGCCGTGGAGGCCAAGGAGGAGGCCAAGCCCTCCGCCGAGCGGGCCGCGTCCGCCCCGGCCTTCGACGACGGCCGCGCCTCCGAGGAGCTCAAGGTCAGCAACGTGCGCAAGGTGATCGCGCGCCGCCTGACCGAGAGCAAGCAGACGGTGCCGCACTTCTACCTGCGCCGCACGATCGACGCCGAGGCGCTCAAGGCCTTCCGCGCGCAGGTCAACGAGCAGCTGTCCAGCACCGGTGTGAAGGTCAGCTTCAACGACCTGATCGTCAAGGCCAGCGCCACGGCGCTGAAGCTGCACCCGGCGGTGAACACCTCGTGGGTGGACGACAAGCTGCTCCAGCACCACCGGGTCAACGTGGGCGTGGCCGTGGCCGTGGACGCCGGGCTCGTGGTGCCGGTGCTGCACGACACGGACAAGGCGACGCTGTCGGAGATCTCCACGCGCACGCGCGAGCTGGCGGGCAAGGCCCGTGACGGCAAGCTCAAGCCGCAGGAGATGAGCGGCGGCACGTTCAGCGTGTCCAACCTGGGCATGTTCGGCGTGGACAGCTTCTCCGCGGTGATCAACCCGCCGGAGGCGGCCATCCTCGCGGTCGGTGCGATGCGCCAGGAGCCGGTGGTCGTGGACGGCGAGGTCGTCGTGCGCAACCGGATCTCCCTGGAGCTGTCGGTGGACCACCGCGCGGTGGACGGCGCCGTGGGCGCCGCGTTCCTCAAGGACCTCGCGGAGATCCTCGAGGAGCCGATGCGGATCATCCTGTAGCGTCCGGCGCTCGGCACACGCGACGCCCCGGCCGGGAACGGCCGGGGCGTCCGTCGTTCCCGTGGCCTGGAGGCGGGCCCGGGGCCGGGGCCCGTCCACAGGCTGTGGACAAGCGGACAGGCCGACGAGTCGACATGGCGACGAACCGACGGGGTGACAGAGTGACAGGGCGACACCCGCACCGCTCCGGCACCGGCGTCCTCGGGGTGGCCGCCACCGCTGTCCACAGGCTGTGGACGACAGGGCCGAAGGCCGCGTTCCGCTCGGGTACGCGTCGGTTCCGTTGCGTCACCGCCTCCTGCCATGATCGGTGCGAACCGAACGGCACGTGGGAGGAACCATGGCGAACACGCGGGGCGGCACCGAAGACGTCGTGGGGCTCGCCCGCCAGCTCCGGACGAGCGTCGAACCCGGCGCATGGACCGGGACGGACCTGCGCGCGACGGCCGCCGACCAGGGTTGGGAGTGGACCGACCACGAACGCGGACCGCGCCTTCGCACTCCGGCGTGCGAGGGCAGACTGCGGCCCGTGGACGAGTTCCTGCAGATCCACGTGACCGCGGAGGAGTACGTCGGCCTGCACTTCCTCCTGGAGGAGGTCCGCGGCGGGGTGAGGGAGCACGTCGAGGCGTTCAAGCGGGTCGCCTGGATCCTGCGCGCCGGCCTCGGTGAGCCCCACGTCCTCGGGGCCGACGACGCCTACGCCTCCTTCCACGACGACACCCCCGGCTGGGGAGCCCCGTTCATGCGCTGGAGGGGTCGGGAGAACAGCCTGGAACTGCGGGCGGGCGCCCATGGGCCGGTGCTGTCGCTCCTGCCCAACGGTCCGTCCGAGGGGTGGTTCCGGTACCACCGCGAGCACGGGTCCGGAACCGTGGGCGGGTTCATCGGCACCAGCCCGGCCAGGGCGAACGTCGGCATGTCCTTCGCCGGTATCACCCGTCACTCCGACTGGAAGGAGTACGGCCGGATGCTGGCCCGTTCCCTGAACACCATGCCCGCCGAGCTGGCCGCCCTGGGCCTCTCCCGCTCCTTCGGCTTCCACGGCGCGGTCCCCGGGAACGGCGGCCCCTGGGTCTTTCAGTTCGAGCTCGGCGAGCACGTCCAGATCGGTCTGGACGACGCGGTGGCCGGCCTCTTCGGCCCGGAGCGGTCGGCGCCCGCTCCGGAGGAGCTGGGGTGGGCCGAGGCCACCGAGGAACGCCACCGCAGCCAGGAGATCGCCTACCACTCGCCGAGGTACACCTACGACGAGGTCAACGGGACGCGACTGGCGATGATGGTGCTGGAGACCGCCGAGGCGCTCGGTATCGCCTCCCCCGGCGGTCTGTCGCTGACCGACTGGGCCGACCACGTCAAGTCCCCGTCGGACGAGGACGGGGGGACCGTCGAGTACCACGTCGTCGACTACGGGCTCGCCGTGACGACCAATCCCTGATCCGCGTGCGCGGCGCTTCGGCCCGAACCGGCCGGGGCGCCGCCTGTCCCCGGCCGCCGCCCTCCCCCTGTCCACAGCCTGTGGACAACGGCCCGCCACCCGGTCCGGTGTACGGTCGGCCGCATGCCCCACGTACTGCACATGACCGAGCTCGAACGCTGGACCTCCTCCAGCGGCAGCGACATCGAGGCCGACTCCCTGAGCACACAGGGGTTCGTGCACGCCTCGCCGGACGAGCCCACGCTGCTGGCGGTGGCCAACGCGTTCTACACCGGCGCCGCCGGCCAGCTGGTCGCCCTCGTCGTGGACACCGACGCGGTCGGCTGCGAGGTGCGCTGGGAGGCGGCCGAGCCCGCCCCGCCCCCGGGCGTGGGGGACGACGTCCTCTTCCCGCACGTCTACGGGCCGATCCCCCGCAGGGCCGTGACGGGCGTGCGCTACCTGCGCCGCGACCCCCGGGGCCGCTACACGGGCGCCGAGGCCAGGTCCGCGACGGCCGAGGCGCTGGACCTGCTGCCGCACCCCGAGGGCGGCTGGTACCGGCAGACCTGGCGCACCGGGACCACCGTGCACCCGGAGGGCTACCCGGGGCCGCGGCCCACCGCCACCGGCATCCACTTCCTGCTCGGTCCCGGCGAGGAGTCGCGCTGGCACCGGGTGCGCTCGGACGAGGTGTGGGTCTTCCACCGGGGAGGTCCGCTGCGGCTGGAGCTGGGCGGCACGGGCACCACCCCGCAACCCGGCGGACAGGTGGTCCTGGGCCCGGCCGTCGAACGGGGCGAGCGCCTCCAGGCGGTGGTCCCGGCCGGTACCTGGCAGGCCGCCCGACCGCTGGGCGGTGAGGAGACGGTGGTCGGCTGCTTCGTCTCCCCCGGCTTCGACTTCGCCGACTTCGAGGCCTGACCCCCTCAGCCCACCCTCTCGAGGACGCGGTCGGCGAGGTCCCCGTCGCGCGCGACGCGGGCGAGCCCGGCCGCCAGGTGCGCGACCTCGTCCTCCCCCACGAGTTCGGCGAGCTTGCCCCCGTCCCTGGGCAGGCCGACCTTCTTGGCCCCGGCCAGCACGTACTTGTCGGTGTAGGGCCGCAGCCAGGGCCACACCTCCTGGACCTCGCGGCAGAACATCACGGCACCCGTCGGACCGATGCCGGAGAACTCCTGGACCATCGACTCCACACGGCTCCTCCGGTGCTCGGAGCGCTCGCCGAGTCTGCGCAGGTCGCCCTGGTACTCCTCGCTCACCCGGTCGGCGCACTCCCCGAGCCGGGTGGCGGTGCTCTCGTCGTAGCGGACGTAGTGCCCGCGCCCCAGCGCGTCCACGCGGTCCTGCCAGCTGAGCGAGGCCATCCCCTCGGGGGTCGTGCCGCCCGCCCGGTTGAGCTCCCTCGCGGCGGCGATCGCGATCCGCGCCGAGATGCGCGCGGACATCAGGTTCACCAGCACCAGCAGCTGCCACAGCGCGGCGGGCCTGTCCGCCAGCCGGATCCCGGCCTCGGCGGCGAGGGTCGTCCCCGCCTCGTCCACCACGACGCGGGCGACGTCGGCGTTCCTGGCCATCTTCCCAGCCCCTTCCCGGCGCGGTCGGTACGTCCCGTACAGGGCTGATACCCGGCCGCGGGGCGCTGACGCGGTATCCACGGGGCCTTGTGCGCGTACCCGCCGCCGGCGCCGACCACGGGAAACACCCTCCCGGGACGGTCCGGCCACCGGGCCCCGGCCGAACGCCCGGCAGGCGGAGCGCCCCGTCCGGCGGCGGGCACGGGAAAGCCCCGGATCCGGGCTCCCTCCCGGTTCCGGGGCTCCCCCTCAGCGGCGCCCGCCGCCGGGCTCAGGCGTGGTGCAGTCCGTTGCGGTGGGGCAGCGCGTCGCTGTGCTGGCCCACACTGGTCGGGATCGTGTGGCGCGCCTTCCCCTTGTCGATGCCGAGGAAGCGGTTGAGGTGGCCCTTCCTGCCCACCACGAACCAGGCGATCGCCCCGAACAGCGGGAACCAGAGGATGAAGACGACCCACAGCAGCTTGCCGCCCCCGGTGGTGTCGCGGTCGGTCAGCGCCGAGACGACCGCGGCGACCACCAGGACCAGCACCGCCAGGGCCGCGAGTGCCAGGACCACCCCGGTGATCCCGCCCATCCAGGCGACGGTCGTCTCAGCACGGTCCGCGAGGCTCGTGATCATGGTTTCCCCCCAGCAAGACACACTCCCTATTGTTACGCAGAGTAACTGTTGGGGTGGTGGATCCCGTGGCGTTTCCCGGTTTTCGGGCGTTTCCACTTCGCAAGGACGGAGTTCCGATTCCGTGGTGACCATGCGAACTCATGCCACTACTTTCAGGTAACGCCACATGTCAGGCCCTCCCGCTGCTTTACTGGGGCCATGGGCGAGCTTCGGCGATCTGGCAGGTTCACTCCCCTCCTCCCCACCGGATTCCCCACCGGAGACGGCGGTGGCCCCGGCACCGGCGACCACCACCCCGTCCCCTCCGCCGTGGGAGAGCACAGAGGCCAACGGGCGACGGGAGGCCGCGCGGCCGAGGCCCCGTGACCATGGGCAGGCAACCCAGGTACCTCTGGCTGGCCGAACAACTGCGCGGGCCGATCCTGAGCGGGGAGCTGCCACCCGGCACGCGCCTGCCCTCCCGGACCCGGCTGGCGCGCTCCTACCGCGTCAGCGAGCAGATCTCCCGCACCGCGCTCCGGCTCCTGGTGACCGAGGGCCTGGTCGAGTCCAGGCCCGGCTCCGGGTACTACGTGCGCACCGTCCCCGAGCTCTTCCGGATCTGCAGGACCGACTCCTCCTCCGGTTCGGGCCTGGGACGGCTCAGCCGCGAGGCGATCGGCACCGAGCAGGAGCAGTGCGCGCCGCCGCTGAGCCTCCGGCTCCGGCTGCGCGAGGGCGAACCGGTGTACCGCACCACCTCGCGCGGGCTGTCCTCGGAACTGCCCATCACCCTGCACCGGTCCTGGGAGCCCGCGTCCCTGACCGCGGGCACCCTGCGCACCCCCTTCGACAGCTCGCCCGGGAGCGGGCTGCTCGAACGGCTCAGCGCGGCGGGCCACCCGGTCGACCGCGTGGTGGAGGAGGTGGGCGTACGCGCCCTGCGCGACTCCGAGGCCTCCCTGCTCGGATCGGCGCCGGGAGTGCCCGTGCTGGTGGTGGAGCGCACCCACTTCAGCGGCAACCGGCCGGTGGAGACCTCCGACCTCATCGGCTCGTCCGAGCAGTGCCGACTCCTCTACAAGCTGACACTGGCCCGGCCCCGCCGCCCCGGCGACCCGCGGCGGCACTGACCCCGGGCACGCGCGAGGGCGGCGGCCCCGAGAAGGGGGGCCGCCGCCCTCGGCGTTCACCGGCGGGCACGCCGGTACGGACGCCGCCGGACGCCTGCTCCGCCCAGCCGTTCCCCGTCACCCGGAGTGATCAGCTGGAGGCGCCCGGCGGTGTCCCCGGTCAGGCCTGGGTGAACTCCCGGGCCACGACCTCGGCGATCTGCGCCGTGTTGAGCGCGGCGCCCTTGCGCAGGTTGTCCCCGCACAGGAACAGGTCCAGCGACCTCGGGTCGTCCAGCGACTGGCGGATGCGGCCGACCCAGGTCGGGTCGGTGCCCACGACGTCGGCCGGGGTCGGGAACTCGCCGTTGGCGGGGTCGTCCTGGACCTGGACGCCCTCCGCGGAGCCGAGCAGCTCGCGGGCGGCGTCGGCGGTCACCTCGTCGGAGAAGGTCGCGTGGACGACCAGCGCGTGGGTGGTGATCACGGGGACGCGGACGCAGGTGGCCGAGACGCGCAGGTCGGGCAGGCCCAGGATCTTGCGGGACTCGTTGCGGACCTTGAGCTCCTCCGAGGACCAGCCGTCGTCCTTGAGCGAACCCGCCCACGGCACGACGTTGTAGGCCAGCGGCGCCGGGAACGGGCCCAGCTCGCCGACGGCGGCGCGCACGTCGCCCGCCTTGTCGCCCAGGCTGCGGTCGGCACCGGCCTTGGCCATCTGGTCGCGCAGGGTGTCGATGCCCTCCTGGCCGGCGCCGGAGGCGGCCTGGTAGGAGGAGACCACCAGGTCGGTGACGCCGTGGGCGCGGTGCAGGGCACCGATGGCCACGATCATCGACAGGGTGGTGCAGTTGGGGTTGCTGATGATGCCGCGCGGGCGGTTGCGGACCTGGTCCGCGTTGACCTCGGGCACCACGAGCGGGACGTCGGGGTCCATGCGGAACGCGCCGGAGTTGTCGACGGCGACCGCGCCGCGGGCGGCGGCGATCGGCGCCCACTCCTTGGAGACCTCGTCGGGGACGTCGAACATGGCGACGTCCACGCCGTCGAAGACCTCGGGGGCCAGGGCCTGGACCACGACGTCCTCGCCGCGCACGCGCAGGACCTTGCCCGCGCTGCGCGGGGAGGCGACGAGGCGGATCTCGCCCCAGACGTTCTCGCGCTGGGTCAGGATGTCCAGCATCACGGTGCCGACGGCGCCGGTGGCGCCGACGACGGCCAGGGTGGGAAGACGGTTGCTCATCGGCCGGTACCTCCGTACACGACAGCCTCGACCTGGTCGGCGTCGAGCTGGAACTCACTGTGGGCGGCGCGGACGGCCGCGTCGATCTGGTCCTCCTCGACGATCACCGAGATGCGGATCTCCGAGGTGGAGATCATCTCGACGTTGGTGCCCGAGCCGGCGATGGCGTCGAAGAAGCGGGCGGTGACGCCCGGGTAGGAGCGCATGCCCGCGCCGATCAGCGACACCTTGCCGATCTTGTCGTCGTAGCGCAGGGACTCGAACCCGACCTTGTCCTGCACCTTCTTGAGCGCGGCGACGGCCTCCTTGCCGAAGTCCTTGGGGACCGTGAAGGAGATGTCGGTGCGCGAGGTGGAGACCGCCGACACGTTCTGGACGATCATGTCGATGTTGATCTCGGCGTCGGCCAGGGCCCGGAAGATCGTCGCGGCCTCACCGATCTTGTCGGGCACGCCGACGACGGTGATCTTGGCTTCGCTCCGGTCGTGAGAGACACCGGAGATGATCGGCTGTTCCATGCCTTCGCTTTCCTCGACTTCCGGGACGACCCACGTCCCCGGCTTCTGGCTGAAAGATGAACGGACGTGAAGGGGGATGTTGTACTGACGCGCGTACTCGACACAGCGCAGGTGCAGGATCTTGGTCCCGGACGCCGCCATCTCCAGCATCTCCTCGTAGGAGATCTGGGGGATGCGCTGCGCGCTCGGCACGATGCGCGGGTCGGCGGTGAACACACCGTCGACGTCGCTGTAGATCTCGCAGGCGTCGGCCTCCAGCGCGGCGGCCAGCGCGACGGCTGTGGTGTCGGAGCCGCCCCGGCCCAGGGACGTGATGTCCTTGGTGTCCTGGGAGACGCCCTGGAACCCGGCGACGATGCAGATCGCGCCCTCGCCCACGGCCTCCTGGATACGGCCCGGGGTCACGTCGATGATCTTGGCGTTGCCGTGCAGCGACGTGGTGATCACACCGGCCTGGGATCCGGTGAAGGACCTGGCTTCGAACCCCAGGTTCTCGATGGCCATCGCCACGAGTGCCATGGACATGCGCTCACCCGCGGTGACGAGCATGTCCAGTTCGCGGGCGGGCGGCATCGGACTGACCTGCTCGGCCAGGTCCAGGAGTTCGTCGGTGGTGTCGCCCATGGCCGAGACCACGACGACGACGTCATATCCCGCCTTTTTCTGAGCGACGATCCGCTGGGCTACTCGCTTGATGGCTTCCGCGTCGGCCACGGAAGACCCACCGTACTTCTGCACGATTAGGGCCACGATCGATGCTCCTGAGGAGTTGGGATCAAGACAATGAAATGGAGTGTAGCCACAGACGCCATCATCCACCCCGTCTGACCTGCGACGGGAGGGCGTGGCGTCTTGACACACCGGCGAGGGGGCTTACCCGGTCAGGCGGAGGTTACTCACGTTTCGCACGGATGAACGGCGAATGTGAGCTAGAACTCCAGGCTGCGGCGACCCTCGAAGGCACGGCCGAGAGTGACCTCGTCGGCGTACTCCAGGTCGCCTCCGACGGGCAGGCCGCTGGCCAGACGGGTCACCTTCAACCCCATGGGTTTGACCAGCCGCGCCAGATAGGTCGCGGTGGCCTCCCCTTCCAGGTTGGGGTCCGTGGCCAGGATCAGCTCCGTCACCTGGCCGTCGGCCAGGCGGGTCATGAGCTCCTTGATGCGCAGGTCGTCGGGGCCCACGCCCTCGATGGGGCTGATGGCGCCGCCCAGGACGTGGTAGCGGCCCCGGAACTCACGGGTGCGCTCGATGGCGACGACGTCCTTGGACTCCTCGACCACACAGATGACGGCGGGGTCGCGGCGGGCGTCGCGGCAGATGCGGCACTGGTCCTCTTCGGCGACGTTGCCGCAGACCGAGCAGAAGCGCACCTTCTCCTTGACCTCGACGAGCGCGCTGACGAGGCGTTTGACGTCGGCGTGCTCGGCGGACAGGAGGTGGAAGGCGATGCGCTGCGCACTTTTCGGACCGACGCCGGGCAGCCGCCCGAGCTCGTCGATCAGATTCTGCACCGCGCCTTCGTACATCGCCTACCCATCGGTCCGGACCGGATCTGTCGGGGCGGTCCGTATCCCCTCCCCCCACCGTATCCGGCGCGGCGGACCTCCGCGTACACGCGGGGTCCACCCCGCCGGCGGAGGTACCGGGGCCGGGACCGGGACCGCCCCCTCCGCCGTGATCTTGTACTCATAGCGGGTTCCGGGCGCCGACATCGGCTACAAGTACAAGATCACCGCAGGCCAGGTCCCATGACTCACACCGGCAACAGTTCCGGACCGAACCGGAACTAGAAACCGGGGAGGCCGGGCATACCGCCAGGCATCCCGCCGCCGCCCAGGCCCTCGGCGAGCGGGCCCATCTTCTCCTGCTGGAGCCGCTCCACCTGCGCCTCGGCGTCGCGGATGGCCGCCAGGACCAGGTCCGCGACGGTCTGGGCGCTCTCCTCGGGGTCGGCGGGGTCGATCGCCCCGGGGGCGACGGTCACGTCCTCGACCTGTCCGCGCCCGCTCAGCTTGACCTTGACCAGGCCGCCGCCGGAGGTGCCCTCGACCTCGGCGTCCTCCAGCGCCTGCTGGGCCTCCACGAGCTGCTGCTGCATCTGCTGGGCCTGCTGGAGCAGGGCCTGCATGTCCATTCCGCCAGGGTTCACGGCCGTCTCCTCGCCGCACTCTTGGTGCTGGGTCTCGCTGTCATGTCGCTGTTGCTGTGAGCGTAACCGGTCATCAGCGAACATGCGGGCGGGCCGACCGGTCCGGGAGGGGACGGGCGGGCCGCCGCCCCGGCCGCGGCCTCAGGTCGCGTTGCCGATCACCACGTCCAGCGCCTCCCTCGTCCTCTCCAGGCGGCGGATGGCGTCGTCGACCCGAGCGCGCTCGGAGCGGAGCCCGTCCAGCAGGTCGGGGGCGGGGTCGCCGCGCTCGTGGGCGTAGATGCAGGGCATGAGCTCGCGGACGGTGTCGCTGTTGAGGCCCGCCGAGAAGAGGCACTGGATGCGGTCGACCCGTTCGACGGCGCCCTCGCCGTACTCGCGGTGCCCGCCCGGGGTCCGGCTGGACGCCAGCAGTCCCTGCTCCTCGTAGTAGCGCAGGGACCGCGGGCTGACCCCGGTCCGCCGGGACAGTTCACCGATGCGCACGGCGCCTCCTGTGATGTGTCGCACAAAGGCTTGAAACTGACATGGATGTCAGATTTTACGCTCATCCCATGAACACGACAAGCACGACGGCCACCGTCCCCGCCACCGCCGCGACGGCCTCCGGCACCTCCGCGAACCCGCTGCTCGACACGTACGCGCTGCCGGGCCTCACCCTGCCCAACCGGGTGGTCATGGCACCCATGACCCGCCTGCGCGCCGACCGCCGCGCGGTCCCCCTCCCGGTGATGGCCGAGTACTACGCCCAGCGCGCCGGCGCGGGGCTGATCGTCTCCGAGGGCGTCGCCCCGAGCCTGACCGGACAGCAGTACCTCACCCAGCCCGGGCTGTTCACCGGGGAACAGGTGGAGGCCTGGCGCCGGGTCACCGGGGCGGTGCACGCCGCGGGCGGCCGGATCTTCGCCCAGGTCATGCACGCCGGGCGCAACGGGCACCCCGCCAACCGCCCGGACGGAGGCGTCCCGCTGGCCCCCTCGGCGGTGCGCGCGCCCGGGCGCCTGCACACGCTCGACGGCAAGGTCGACACCGTCGTCCCCCGCGCGATGACGCTCGCCGAGGTGGGCCGGGCCGTCACCGACCACGCGGATGCGGCACGCGCCGCGATCCGCGCCGGATTCGACGGGGTGGAGGTCCACGGGGCCAACAGCTACCTCCCGCACCAGTTCCTCGCCGACAACACCAACCTGCGCACGGACCGCTACGGCGGCGACGCGGTCGGGCGGATCCGGTTCGCCGTGGAGACGGTCGAGGCCGTGGCCGACGCGGTCGGCGCGCACCGGGTGGGGCTGCGGATCGCTCCGGGCAACCCCGAGAACGGGATGGTCGAGCGCGACCCCGCACCCGTCTACCGGGAGCTGCTGACCGCCCTGGACCCGCTCGGGCTGGCCTACCTGCACGTCACGGACAACCCGGTCTACCCGGCCCTGGACGACCTGCGCCCGCGCTGGAGCGGGACGCTCGTGGGCAACACCGGCGAGCACGAGGAGACCACGCCGCAGAGCGCCGCCCGGCTGGTGGCGAGCGGGCGGGCGGACCTCGTGTCGGTGGGGCGCCCCTACATCTCCAATCCGGACGCCGTGGAGCGGATCGCCGCGGGAGTGCCGTGGGTACCGATCCGGGAGAAGGAGTTCCACTACACGTCCGGTCCCCGGGGTTACGTCGACTACCCCCGCGGCACGCAGGAGGGGTAGGACTCCGGACGGGGCGCCACGCCGCCCGGCGAGGACGACTCTCCCGTAAGGGCACCTACCAGGAGTGAGAACCAGGAGTGGCGCTAACATCACTCTCGGTTGAAAAGGTGTTCTGCGGGGCACAAGAGTCCCGGTAGTGCTCTCGGGCACCACCGGTAGCGCCGAGAGCCACGGGGGAGTGAGGACGTGTTGACCGCCGAAGAGCGCCACTCGGCGCTGGTCGAGGCGATGGTCGCGGACGGCACGCTGACCGACGCCGCCCTCATCGACACGTTCCGGTCGGTGCCCAGACACCGGTTCATCCCCGAGACGGGCGCGATGACCTCGCACGGGACCGCCCTCAACGCCAACAGCAACCCCGAGCGGTGGCTCGCGGCCGTGTACGCCGACAACGCCATCGTCACCCAGGTCGACGACCCCGAACCGTACGCGTACCGGGAGGAGGCCGACCCCCGGATCCCGGGGTTCCGGGCGCCCGACCCCCGGGAACAGGAGCCCCGGGGCCAGCGCACCCACGACAGCCGGGAGTCCGAGCCCTGGGACCCGGGGCCCGGGCCCCGGGAACGGGCGGAGGCGGTGACCTCGTCCGTCTCGGCGCCCCGGGTCCTGGCCCGCCTGCTGGAGCTGGCCGACCTCGCCAACGGGCAGAGGGTCCTGGAGGTGGGCACCGGGACCGGATGGAACACCGCCCTGCTGGCGCACAGGCTCGGCGACAGCGCCGTCACCTCCCTGGAGACCGACCCCCGGCTGGCCGGGGTCGCCCGCGAGGCCCTCCGCGCGGAGGGCTACTCCCCCGCCGTCCACATGGCCGACGGCTACGGGGGCTATCCGCCCGGCGCGCCCTACGACCGGATCACCTCGACCTGCGGCGTGCGCCGCGTGCCGCCCGCGTGGGTGGAGCAGCTGCGCCCCGACGGCCTGGTGGTGTGCCCGTGGGGCCTGCTGGAGGGCGCCGGGGTGATCGCGCGGGTGGAGTGCCCCGGGGACGGCTCGGCCCGGGCGAGCTTCCACGGCGGCGTGGGGTTCGTGCCGCTGAGGACCCCCGACGCCCTGCCCCGCCCGGTACGGGACTCGGGGCAGCAGCCCGACGAGTACCGGCTCACGCAGTCCGACCCCGTGGTGCCGCTGATGGCCTTCCCGTCGGCGTTCGCGCTGTCGGTGATGGTGCCGGGCTGGCGGGTGCGGCGGCGGTGGATCGGCACCGGGTCGGGCGTGTGGGTGTTCGACCGGGACGGCGCCTCGTGGGTGCGCGTGTACCCCTACGGCACCTCGTGGATGATCGAACAGGGCGGTCCGAGGAGCATCTGGGACGAGTTCGAGGAGGCCCTGGAGCTGTGGACCCGGCTGGGCTCGCCCGAGCCGGACCGGTTCGGGCTGTCGGTGGAGGCCGACGGCACGCACCGGGTCTGGCTGGACTCACCGGACGGGCACGCCTGGACGGTGTGACCGCGGCGGGGCGCGGGCACCGGGCGCGCGCCGGGGGCGCGAACGCCGACGGCCCCCTCGCAGGGGGGCCGTCGCCGCGTGCTCACGCCCGTCCTTCGGCGCCTTCGGATGTGTCGGGTGAGGGGTTCTTGTCCCTGCCCTGCTTCTCGCGGAGCTTGCGCAGGAGCTCCTGCTTGCGCTCCACGGCGTCGTCGCTGGGGCCGACCTTGCCGCCGCCCTTGCCCCCGCGAAGCGCGGAGCGGGAGACGGTGTTGCGCTGTCCGCCCATGCCCAGAAGATTGTCGCTGTTCCTGCCCACGCGGACCTCCTTTCCCTCCATGCGAGACGAAACGTCTCGCTAAGTCGATCCGACCTCCGTAGGATATCGGCACCAAGACGATACGTCTCGTCATTTTTCAACGGTTAACGTGGCAGGTATGGCAGAGAGCACCGCACAGGAAGAGACCAGGGCCCGCCGCAGTCCCGACCCCCGCCGCCGCAGCGAGCGCGCGCGGCGCGCCATCGTCGACGCCGCCGCCGAGCTGATGGGAGAGGTCGGCTACGCCGGGCTCACCATGGAGGCGATCGCCGCCAGGGCCAGGGTCGGCAAGCAGACCATCTACCGCTGGTGGCCGTCCAAGGCGGCCGTGGTCCTGGACGTGTTCACCGCGCTGACCGGCGGGGTCGCCGGGGAGCCCCTGCCCGACACCGGTGACCTGGCCGAGGACCTGCGGACGGTGTTCCGCGCCACGGTGGACGAGTTCCGCGTCCCGGAGATGGACCGGACCACGCGCGCGTTCACCGCCGAGCTCCAGCACGATCCGGCCTTCGCCGAGGCCGTCGAGGAGCGGATGCTCCGCCCGAACATGCGGGCGTTCGAGGAGCGGTTGCGCTCGGCCGTGGCGGCGGGCGAGGTGGACCCGGGGATCGACCTTCGGCTGGCCACGGAGCTGCTCCTCGGGCCGTTCCACCACCGCTGGCTGCTGCGCACCGGGCCGCTCACCCACGAGTACGTGGACGAGCTCGTGGACACGGTGCTGCGCGCGCTGCGCCCGCGGACATAGCCGCGGGGCACCCGGTGGCGGACGCGCCGGACCGTCGTGCGGGAGGGTGCCCGGCCGGTCGACCGGCGGTCCGGGCGCCTTCACGGAAGAACCCCTAGAAGGAGGGGTCCGGGGCCTCGTGCTCGATCTCCTCGATGATCCGGCCGCCGAGTTCGGACTCGATCAGCCCGGGGCCCGTCGTCCCCGGGGCCGCGGAGGCCTCCGCGGCCCCGGGTGCGCTCGTGGAGGCGGCTCCGGCGGGCGGTGCCTCGGCCTCGGGCCGCCGCGGAGCGGGCTCGGCGGCCGGGGCCCGGGAGGGCTCGGCCGCGGGTGGGAAGTCGCCGTACTCGGGCGGCGGCGCGGCGACCGCGTCCTCGTAGGGGTCGGGCGGCGGTTCCTGGAGCCCGGTGACGATACGGTCCGGCGGCGGACCGGCCGGCGCGGGCTCCGGGCCGGAGGCCGCCTCCGGTTCGGGCGCGCTGGGCCGCGCGGGCTCCGGAGCGGGCGCGTCCCATCCGGCGGGCTCGGCGGGGCGCGCGGGCTCGGCCCTGCGCGCGGGGGCGGCGGAGGCCGCGACGGCGCTGCCCGCGGCGGCGACGCGCACCTCCATGCCCAGGACCTGCTGGATCGCGGCGGCCACCACCTGGTCGCTGCCGCTGTTGCTGAAGCCCTTGGCCTCGTTGGGCCGGGAGAAGCCGAGCAGGACGGCGTTGCCCTCCACGCCGACCGGCCGGACGTCACTGCCGCTCAGCACCATCCAGGTGAACCGGCGGCGGCCCTTGACCGCCTCCAGGATCTGCGCCCAGGCGCCCTGCACCCGTCCCAGGTCCAGAGGACCGCCGCCGGAGGCCGCGGGCGCCTGGCTCCGCGCGGGGGCGGTCTGGCGGGCCGGGGCGTCCCAGCCCGCGGGCTCGGACCCCTGCGGTGCCGGTGCCGGAGCGGCGGGGGCCGCCGGGGCCGGGGCCGCGGCGGCGCGCACGGGTTCGGAGGGCACCACCGGGGAGGCCGGGGTGGCCGGTGCGGGCGCGGGGGCAGGGGCAGGGGCGGGCTGGACCGGTGCGGCGGCGGGGACGGCGGCTCCGGAGGCGATCCGGCGCTCCATCTGCTCCAGGCGGGCCAGCAGGGCCGCGCCCTGGTTGCCGTCGGCGGCCGGAAGCAGCACCCGCGAGCACATGAGCTCCAGCAGCAGCCGGGGCGCGGTGGCGCCGCGCATCTCGGTCAGGCCCTGGTTGAGGATGTCGGCCGCGCGGGTGAGCTCGGCCGGGCCCAGGCGCGCGGCCTGGTCCTTCATCCGCTCGGTCGCCTCGGGGTCGACGTTGACCAGGCCCTTGTCCAGGGCGTCGGGCACGGCGGCCAGGACGACCAGGTCGCGGAAGCGCTCCAGCAGGTCCGTGGTGAACCGGCGCGGGTCGAGTCCGCCCTCCACCACCCGGTCGACCAGGCCGAACACGGCGGCGCCGTCGCGGGCGCCGAGCGCGTCGACCATGTCGCCGAGCAGGCTGGAGTCGGTGTAGCCCAGCAGGGAGACGGCGCCCTCGCGGGTGATGCCCTCCTCGCCCGAACCGGCGATGAGCTGGTCCAGCACCGAGAGCGTGTCGCGCGCCGAGCCCGCGCCCGCGCGCACGACCAGCGGCAGCGCGGCCGGGTCGTAGGAGACGCCCTCCTCCTTGAGCAGGTCCTCCATGAGCTCCTTGAGGGTGCTCGGCGGGATCAGGCGGAAGGGGTAGTGGTGGGTCCGCGAGCGGATCGTGCCGATGACCTTCTCGGGCTCGGTGGTCGCGAACACGAACTTCAGGTGCGGCGGGGGCTCCTCGACCAGCTTGAGGAGGGCGTTGAAGCCCTCCCGGGTCACCATGTGCGCCTCGTCGATGATGTAGATCTTGTAGCGCGAGCTGACCGGGGAGAAGAAGGCGCGTTCGCGCAGGTCGCGGGCGTCGTCCACACCGCCGTGGGAGGCGGCGTCGATCTCGATGACGTCGATGCTGCCGCCGCCGTCGGGGGCCAGGGCCACACAGGAGTCGCAGGTGCCGCAGGGGTCGGGGGTGGGGCCCTCGGCGCAGTTGAGGGAGCGGGCCAG
The DNA here is from genome assembly GCA_002529455.1 of Glycomyces fuscus. GTDB lineage: Bacteria > Actinomycetota > Actinomycetes > Streptosporangiales > Streptosporangiaceae > Nocardiopsis > Nocardiopsis fusca. Next base: position 127,884 of record NYMS01000020.1, on the reverse strand, counting down.
GATGCGGGCGCTGGTGGTCTTGCCGCAGCCGCGCGGACCGCTGAACAGGTAGGCGTGGTTGATCCGCCCGCTGCGCAGCGCCTGGCGCAGCGGATCCGTCACGTGTTCCTGACCACGCACCTCGCCGAACGTCGCGGGCCGGTACTTGCGGTACAGCGCGATGCTCACGGTGTGATTCCTCCCCTGGTCCCTGCCACGTGTCCATTCAACCCGCGAGCGGTGACAGCTCGCGCCGGTTGACGAGGACCGGGAGGGGTCGACCGGGCCGGAGAAAGACAAAGGACCCCCCGCGCACCCGCCAGAGCCCATTTATCCTTGCTGCCTTCCGGCCCTGGGGAGGTTCATAGGATGACGCCGCACGAGGGGTCTGCCCCCGAGTGTATCCGAACCCCGGACTGCTCGGGCAACCCGTGTCCCGGCCCCCTCCCGGGGCGGATCCGTCCCTGGAACGCGGGTATCGGACGGAACGCACCTCCCGGACCGGGCGTCTCATCTCGGGCACAGGGCCCCACGGGCCCCGGACCGCCACATCACGCAACCTCTCAGAGATCATGGACGGCATGGGCATGCTCGACCCCCTCGATTCCACCGACAGCTCCGCGAAGCGCCGCGACCTCATCGTGGCCACGCTGGAGAACGCCTTCTCGGACCTGATGACCGCCGACCCCGCGGCGTTCCGCGTCAAGTTCCGCAAGATGGCGGCCAACCCGTTCGCCTTCTACCGGGGCAGCGCCGCGCTCTTCTACGAGGACGTCTCCGGCATGGACGACCCCTGGGCCGACGAGCGCACGTCCCGGGTGTGGATCCAGGGCGATCTGCACGCGGAGAACTTCGGCACCTACATGGACTCCACCGGGCGGCTGGTGTTCGACGTCAACGACTTCGACGAGGCCTACCTCGGCCACTTCACCTGGGACGTGCTCAGGTTCGCGGCCAGTATCGGGGTCATGGGCTGGCAGAAGGCCCTGTCCGACGACGACATCAGCACGCTCCTGCCGCACTACGTCGACGCCTACATCGCCCAGGTGCGCGAGTTCGCGACGACCGGCAACGACTCGGAGTTCTCGCTCAAGCTGGGCAACACCGACGGCACCGTGCACGACGTGCTCCAGAAGACGCGGCTCAACAGCCGCGCCGAGATGCTGTCGTCCATGACGACCCGCGAGGGGTACACCCGCCGCTTCACCGAGGGCCCCCGGGCGCGCCGCCTGGACGACGCCGAGCGGGAGCGGGTCCTGGCCGCCTACGCGGCCTACCTGGGCACCATCCCCGAGGACCGGCGGTACGCGTCGATCAACTACGCGGTCAAGGACGTGGTGGGCAGCGGCGGCTTCGGCATCGGCTCGGCGGGGCTGCCCGCCTACACCCTGCTCATCGAGGGCCAGTCGGAGGCGTGGGACAACGACATCGTGCTGTCCATGAAGCAGGGCAACGTGGCCGCGCCGTCCCGGGTGGTGACCGACCAGCGCATCATGGACCACTTCCAGCACCACGGGCACCGCACCGCGATGTCCCAGCGGGCGCTCCAGGCGCACGCCGACCCGCTGCTGGGCCACACGGAGATGGGCGGCGTGGGCTTCGTGGTGAGCGAGGTCTCCCCCTACACCAACGACCTGGACTGGGACGACCTCACCGAGCCCGCGGAGATCGCGCCGGTGCTGGACTACCTGGGGCGCGCCACGGCCAAGGCGCACTGCGTGTCCGACTCGCACGCGGACGCCACGCTCGTGCGCGGCCAGACCGAGGAGGCGGTCATGGAGGTGCTCGACGGCCGCGAGGCGGAGTTCACGCGGTGGTGCGTGGACTTCGCGCACCGGTACGCGGCCCAGACCCGGGCCGACCACTCGCTGTTCGTGGACGCCTTCCGCAACAACGCCATCAGCGCGGTGAGGTCCAGCCGGACCCTGTGAGCCCGGTTCCGGGGCCGGACGGGCGGGCCCGGACGGGCCCGCGGAAACCTGTTCAGAGCACCCCGTGAGGGCATGTAGAGTTGTTCGCGGAGGATTCGCCTAGTGGCCTAGGGCGCACGCTTGGAAAGCGTGTTGGTGGCAACGCCTCAGGGGTTCGAATCCCCTATCCTCCGCGGACGCCCACCAGGGCATACGGAAGGCCCCGACCGGACACCGGTCGGGGCCTTCGTCGTACCTAGTCTCAGTCGGCCGTTCCGGAGCCGTCGTCCGCCCGGCGCCGGGCCACGACGCCGGAGGCTGGCAGCCGCCCGGCCTTCGACGTCCCGGTCATCCGGTCCCCCTCGACGGTCAGGTCGAAGGCGAGGTTGAGGCGCATCGGCCTGGTGACCGCCTGGCGCCAGGTGAGGCGGTCACCGTCCAGGGCCAGGTCCGTGAGCTCCACCTCCTCCCCCGCTCCCAGGGCGGTTCCGGCCAGTCCGCCGCCCTCCTCGGTGATGCGCACGGTGGGCCGCAGCCCGCCGACCGGTGTGGTGATGGTCAGGTCCCAGATTCCCTCGACGGACATGCCCTCTGTACTCCTCGTGGTGTGCGGGGGGTTCACGCGACGGCCTCGGGGCCCTCGGCCCGCCAGACGACGCCGCGGCGCTCGTGGGCGAACAACCGCTCCACGGAGTGGGCGATGCGCGGGCCCACCTCGCGTTCCAGCAGGTACAGGCCCAGGTCCAGCCCGGAGGTGACTCCGGCGGCGGTCACCAGGTCGCCGTCGTCCACGATCCGGGCCTCCACCACGACGGTTCCGGTGGCGTCGAGCAGGTCGAGGCCCTCGTGGTGGGTGGTGGCCGGGCGGCCCTCGGTCAACCCGGCCAGTGCCAGAACGAGCGAACCGCCGCACACCGTCGCGACCGTCACCCCGGAGGCGTTGACCGCCTCGCCCAGGAGCCCGGGCAGTTCCGTGCCGAGGGTGCGCCCGAGGATCGCGGGGACGTCGTCCTCACGGGTCTCCTCGGCCCCGGGCGCGGGGACGCGGCCCGCCGCACCGGGAACGATCACGAGGTCCGCGGCCCCCGGGTCCAGCCGTGCGGTCGCCCGCAGGGCCGGCCCCACCCCGCTGGGGACCTCCCGAGGCCCCTCCGCCGACACCAGCTCCACCGCGATCGCGCCGCCGCCGGCCGTTCCTCCGGCATGGAGCACCTCGAACGGCGCGACGACGTCCAGCAGGTCGAACCCGTCGAACAGCACGCACTGGGCACGCAACATGGGTCCCTCCCCCTCCTCTTCACGAACGGGCCCCACGCTAGAAGCGCGACGCGCTCCGCAGAAGTGGCTGGAAGGACAGATAACGACGGGATCCGGCCACACCGCTGTCCGGGCTCTCCCGTGAGGCCGTGCAGTCCGCAGCGCTTGGCCGGAAGTCGTCGTACGCCTAGCCTTTCGCCATGCACACCGTTGTGGTCCTCGCGCTGGACGACGTCATCGCCTTCGACCTGTCGACGCCGGTCGAGGTGTTCACCCGCGTCCGGCTGCCCGACGGCCGCCGCCCCTACCGGGTGCGTGTCTGCTCGGCCGCGGAGGAGGTGGAGGCGGGCGGGTTCACCCTGCGCGCGCACCACGGGCTGGAGGCCCTGGCCGGGGCCGACACGGTCGTCGTCCCCGGTGTCGCCGACCCGTCGGCGCCCGTCCCGGAACCGACGGCCGCCGCGCTGCGCGCCGCCGCCGCGCGCGGGACCCGGATCGCCTCCATCTGCACGGGCGCCTTCCCGCTCGCCGCCACCGGGCTGCTGGACGGGTTGCGCGCCACCACCCACTGGGCGGGCGCGGACCTGCTCGCGGAACTGCATCCGGGGGTCAGCGTCGATCCGGACGTGCTCTACGTCGACAACGGCCAGTTCCTCACCTCGGCGGGCGCCGCGGCCGGGCTCGACCTGTGCCTGCACATGATCCGCCGGGACCACGGTTCGGCGGTGGCCGCCGACGCCGCCCGGCTGTCCGTGGTGCCCCTGGAGCGCGAGGGCGGCCAGGCCCAGTTCGTCGTGCACCGGCGGCCTCCCGCGCCCGACGGCGAGGCGCTGGAGCCGCTGCTGCTGTGGTTGGACGACAACTGCGACCGGGACCTCACCCTCGCGGACATCGCCGCGCACGCCGGGACGAGCACGCGCACCCTCAGCCGCCGTTTCCGCGAGCAGACCGGGACCACGCCGCTGCGGTGGCTGCACCGGGCCCGCGTCCGCCGGGCCCAGTACCTGCTGGAGTCGACCGCGCACCCGGTGGACCTGGTGGCGGCGCGTGCGGGGTTCGGCTCGCCCACCGCGTTCCGGGAGCGGTTCCGGCAGGTCGTCGGCACCAGCCCGCGGGCCTACCGGCGCGCCTTCCGAAGCGCCGACGACCGGTGACGCGAGCCGAGCCGCCGGGTCAGGGCGCGGCCGGGGCGCGGTCCGCGAGGACCAGGTCCAGCAGTCCCGGGAAGCGGGCGTCGAGCTCGTCGCGGCGCAGCGTGATGTAGAGCCTGCGCCCGGCGCGGCGCTGGCGGATGACCCCGCTCTCGCGGAGGGCCCTCCAGTGGTGGGTCATGCTCGACTTCGGGATGTCGGAGACGACCTCCCCGCAGAACCTCTCCTCACCGTCGGCCAGCGTGCGCACGACGTCCAGGCGGACGGGGTGTCCCAGTGCGGCCAGCACGTCGACGAGCTCGACGTCGGAGGCGTCGGGGTGGTGCAGCACGGCCATGGCACCACTGTACGCGGATCTCGTACCGAATCGGAGCACAGGCGTTGACACGCGATGTTCGTTAGTACGAGTATGTCGTACATTCGAACTTCGATCGCCCGTCCGCGCCGACGGGCACCCCGACCAGAGGGACCCCTCATGCCCGCACCCCTGACCGACCTCCTGACCGACCCCCTGGCCGACGCCGGACTCGCGCGCTCCCTCGACGGCGGCTTCACCAGCCGCCACGCGGACGTCGACGGCGTACGCCTGCACTACGTCGAGGGAGGCTCCGGCACTCCCCTGGTCCTGCTGGGCGGCTGGCCGCAGACCTGGTGGCAGTGGCACAAGGTCATGCCTGCGCTGGCGCGCCGCCACCGGGTGATCGCCGTGGACCTGCGCGGCATGGGCGGCTCCGCCAGACCCGCCGGCGGCTACGACAAGAAGTCCATGGCGCGCGACGTCCGCGGGCTCGTCCGGCACCTGGGCCTGGGGTCCGTGGACGTCGTCGGCCACGACATCGGCGCCATGGTCGCCTACGCGTACGCGGCCAACCACCCCGAGGCGACGCGGCGGATCTGCATGCTGGACGTCGCACACCCGGACGAGGGATGGGCGGAGCTGCGCCTGCTCCCCGCCCCCGGCCAGCCGGTGAACACCCCGCTGGGGGAGGGCGGGAGCCCCCTCCTGTGGTGGTTCGCCTTCAACCAGGTCCTGGGGTTGCCGGAGGAACTGCTGGGGGGACGCTCCCGCGTGCTGGTCGACTGGCTCGCCGAACACCTCACCGGGGACCCCGGATCCATCGACGAACGCTCCCGTGAGGTCTACGCGCGCGCCTACTCCACGGCCGACGCCGTCCGCGCGGGCAACGCCTGGTACCGGGAGTTCACCACCGACATCGCCGACGAGCGGACCTACGCGCCCGTGTCGGCGCCGGTCCTCGTGCTCGGCGGCGAACTGAGCAACCACGCCTCGCTCCGTGAGGTGATGCCCGCCAAGGGCACCGACGTGCGCGTGCTCGGGGTCCCCGACTGCGGCCACTACATCCCCGAGGAACGGCCCGAGGCCGTCATCGACGCGCTGGAGTCCTTCCTCGCCTGACGCCCCGCCTCCGGCGCGGCGGCCCTCCGCCGCGCCGGGGCCGGCGGGCGCGCGAAGGCCGCGGGCCCCGGCTCGCCCCCGTACGCGCGGTGCACCCGCGACCCTTTTTGCAACTTGTTGCATAATGAGTGCGGGCCGACCGGACACCGGCCCGCGAGGCACCGCGCGAGGAGACGACATGGGCGACTACCCCCACCTGCTGGAACCGCTGGACCTGGGCTTCACCACCCTTGCCAACCGCGTGGTCATGGGCTCCATGCACCTCGGCCTGGAGGAGGTTCCGGGTGGCTTCGAACGGATGGCCGCCTTCTACGCCGAGCGGGCCCGGGGCGGCGTCGGCCTCATCGTCACCGGCGGCATCGCCCCCAACCCCGAGGGTGCCACCTACGAGGGCGCCGCGAAGATGACCACCGAGGCGGAGGCCGAGGAGCACCGCGTGGTCACCGGGGCCGTGCACCGCGAGGGCGGGCGCATCGCCATGCAGATCCTGCACACCGGCCGTTACGCCTTCAGCGAGGACGCGGTCGCGCCGAGCGCCGTCCAGGCCCCCATCAGCGCCTTCACCCCCCGCGCGCTCACCGGTGACGAGGTCGAGCGGACCATCGAGGACTTCGCCCGCGCCGCCGAGCTGGCCAGGCACGCCGGGTACGACGGCGTGGAGGTCATGGGCTCGGAGGGGTACCTGATCAACCAGTTCATCGCCCAGGCCACCAACAGGCGCGAGGACGACTGGGGCGGCTCCTTCGAGAACCGCATGCGCTTCCCCGTGGAGATCGTGCGGCGCGTGCGCGAACGCGTCGGCCCCGACTTCATCGTGGTCTACCGGCTGTCCATGCTCGACCTGGTCCCCGGCGGCTCCACGTTCGACGAGGTGGTCCGGCTGGCGAAGGCCGTGGAGGAGGCCGGGGCGACCATCATCAACACCGGCATCGGCTGGCACGAGGCGCGCATCCCCACCATCGCCACCTCCGTGCCGCGCGGCGCCTACAGCTGGGTGACCCGCAGGCTCCGGGGCGAGGTGTCCGTGCCGCTCGTCGCGGTCAACCGCATCAACACCCCCGAGGTCGCCGAGGAGGTCCTGGCCGGGGGCGACGCCGACATGGTCTCCCTGGCCCGCCCCTTCCTGGCCGACCCCGACTTCGTCGCCAAGGCCGCGGCGGGCACCCCCGAGCAGATCAACACCTGCATCGGCTGCAACCAGGCCTGCCTGGACCACACGTTCAGCCTGAAGGTCTCCTCCTGCCTGGTGAACCCGCGCGCCTGCCACGAGACCGAACTCGTGCTCTCCCCCACCCGCCTGCGCAGGAGGGTGGCCGTCGTGGGCGCCGGACCCGCCGGGCTCGCCTTCTCCGTGTCCGCCGCCGAGCGCGGGCACGCGGTCACGCTGTTCGACGCGGCCGGGGAGATCGGCGGCCAGCTGAACCTGGCCCGCCGCGTGCCGGGCAAGCAGGAGTTCGACGAGACCCTGCGCTACTACCGGGTCCAGCTCGACAGGCACGGGGTGGACGTGCGGCTGGGCACCCGGGTGGGCGCCTGCGACCTGGACGGCTACGACGAGGTCGTGCTCGCCACGGGCGTCACCCCGCGCGTGCCGGGGATCCCGGGCGTGGACCACCCCAAGGCGGTGGGCTACGTGGACGTCCTGCGCGGGAACGCCGAGGTCGGCGAGCGGGTGGCGGTCATCGGCGCGGGCGGCATCGGCTTCGACGTGGCCGCCTTCCTCACCGACGGCGGAGGCGGTGTCGACACGGAGGAGTTCCTCCGCAGGTGGGGCGTGGACACCGACCCCGCCTCCCGGGGCGGCCTCAACGAGCCCGAGCGCCCGACCCCGCCGCGCACCGTGCACCTGATCCAGCGCAGGACCGGCAAGGTCGGCGCGGGCCTGGGAAAGACCACGGGGTGGATCCACCGGCTGGAGCTGCGCCACCGCGGCGTGGAGATGGTCGCGGGGGCCGAGTACGACCGGATCGACGACGAGGGCCTGCACCTGACCGTCGACGGGGAGAAGCGCGTGCTCGACGTGGACACCGTCGTGGTGTGCGCGGGCCAGGAGCCGCAGCGGGAGCTCGCCGACGAGCTGACCGCCGCGGGCCGCTCGGTCCACCTGATCGGCGGCGCCGACGAGGCGGCCGAACTCGACGCCAAGCGGGCGATCGACCAGGGCACCCGCCTGGCCGCGGCGCTGTGACCCCCGCCCGGTCTCCGCGGCTCGGAAGGCCGCGGAGACCGGGCGGACCGCGGAGACCGGGGAGGACCGGAGAGGCCGGCGGGCCCCGTGAGGCGTGGGATACCGGAACAGGCCGGGAAAGCCGGGTTCAAGGATCCGCGCGACCCCGTTTCCCGTGAGTGACACGCGCGTACCCCGGGTAGCCGCACCACCATGAGAATCGGTGAACGCATCCGCAGGATCGAGCGCGACGAGCAGTTCGACCCGGCGGTCTCCCGCTTGAAGAGCCTGGCCGAACGGATCCCGTCCGGTGCCGTCCGGGACGTGCTGCACGGGGTGCAGCTCGGGCACCCCGTCCATCCCATCCTGGTGCAGCTGCCCATCGGCACGTGGATGGCGGCTGTCCTGCTGGACTCACTGCCCGGAGACCACCGGCGCAGCGCACACGCACTGGTCAACGCCGGCCTGCTCACGACCCTGCCCGCGGTGGTGAGCGGCCTGGCGGACTGGTCGCAGCAGCACGAGCGCCAGCAGCGCGTGGGCGTGGTGCACGCGGCGACCAACGGCGTCGGCGCCCTGCTGTTCGGCGCCTCCTCGCTGGCCCGGACCCGCGGGCGCCAGGGCTGGGGGAAGTTCCTGGCCCTGGCCGGCATGGGCATGGTCGGCCTGAGCGGTTCCCTGGGCGGGCACATGGCCTACTACCGCGCGGCGGGCGCCAACAGCGCCGACCACCTGGTCGACCTGCTGCCCGAGGGCTGGCACGACCTCGGTCCGCTGGACGGGTTCGCCGACGGCGGGCTCGGCGGGGGCGACGTGGACGGCGTCCCGGTCCTGGTGGCCCGGACGGGCGACTCCGTGAGCGCGATGCTGGGCACCTGCCCCCACATGGGCGCGCCCCTGGCCGAGGGCGAGCGGGTGGACGGGTGCGTGCGCTGCCCCTGGCACGGCAGCGAGTTCCGCCTGGACGACGGGACGGTGGTCCACGGACCCGCGACCGCCCCGCCGGAGGTCCTGGAGGCGTCGGTCGTGGACGGCAGGGTGCGGGTCCGCCTTCCCGAGTCCGCTCCGTGACGGGGGCGGATCTTTTTCCTGGTCCTACTCCAGGGGGGTTGTTCGGGCTTCCACGGGGTTCTGGAGGTGACGGAGGCGAGGCCGCAAGCAGGACTGCGCCGTAGGCGTCCGTTGAGGGCGGTGACGGGCGACGGTGTGGGCACGAGCCGTCCCACCTCCGTCACCGAAGGTTCCCGTTCTTCGGACGCCCGAACACGGGCCGAAGCGAAGCGGAGGCCCCGGAGAACACTGCCTAGAATGCGCCCATGTCCCTGCCCCACGCCATCCTGACCGCCCTGTTGGAGAGGCCCTCGTCCGGTCTGGAGCTGGCCCGGCGCTTCGACCGCTCGTTCGGGTACTTCTGGTCGGCCACCCACCAGCAGATCTACCGGGAGCTGGGCAAGCTGGAGCGGGCGGCGCTGATCCGGGCGCTGCCCGCGGACGTCGTGACCCGCGGACAGCGCAAGGAGTACGAGGTGCTGCCCGCGGGGCGGGAGGAACTGGAGCGCTGGGTGGACGTGCGCGAGGATCCCAGGGTCTCCCGCGACCCGCTCCCGCTGCGGCTGCGCGCCGCCGGGGTGGTGGGCGTGCGCGGCCTGGTCCCGGAGCTGCGCCGCCACCGCGACCTGCACCTGCTGCGGCTGGAGGAGTACCGCGCCTTCGAGCGGCGCGACTACCCGGACGGGCCCGCCACCGAACGGGAGCGGATCCAGCGCCTGGTGCTGCTCGGCGGCATCGACGTGGAGGCCGGATGGGTGTCGTGGCTGTCCCGCGCCATCGAGGAGCTGGAGGCGTCCGGGGAGCGCTCCCCGGACGCGTGACCCCGCCGGGCCGGGGGTCCGCCGGCTCCTGGCCGAACGGCGTTCCCGCGGCGGCGGACCGACCGGCGAGGCGCCCCGGGGGAGGTCTCAGTCCCAGTCCGCCCCGGACTCCGACAGGTTCTCGGGCAGGCGCAGTCCCGGGCGCAGCGGGACCAGCTGGCTCTGCAGGACCATGGCCGCCGCGCCGATGGCGGGCGCGGTCGCGGCCGACGTGGACATGCGCACCTCGACCGGGTGGACGGCGCGGGCGAAGAAGGCCCGGTCCAGCTCCTCCTGGATGACGGGCAGGTAGACCGACCCCGCCACGGCCAGGCTCGAACCGGTCAGCACCAGCAGGTCCAGGTCCATCAGGTTGGCCAGCGTGCGGACCGCCACGGCCAGGTGGCGGGCGGAGCGGTCCAGCAGGGCGCGGGCGGTGGGCTGGCCCCGGCGGGCCGCGCGGACCACGGCGGTGAACTCCGCCGCCACCGACGGCCGGGCCCGGCCGCCCTCCCGGGTCAGGTCGGCGGTGCGGGCGAGGTCCCCGTCGGCCCGGGCCGCCGCCACGACGGCGGCGGGACCGGCCATCACCTCGGCGCACCCGCGCCCGCCGCACCAGCACAGCGGCCCGTCCACGTCCAGGCACACGTGCCCGATCTCCCCGGCGTTGCCGCTGGCCCCGTGGTAGGGGATGCCGTTGACCAGCACCCCGGCGCCGACGCCGGTGCCCATGTACACGGCGGCGAAGATCGACGAACCGCCGACCACGCCGGACCAGTACTCGCCGAGGGCGGCGGCGGTCGCGTCGTTGCCGGGGACCACGGGCAGGCCGACCGCGCCCTCCAGCTCCTCGGCCACGGGGTAGTCGGTCCAGTGCCGCAGCGAGGGCTGCCGGTGGAGCCCTCCGGACGGGGACACCAGTCCGACGCCGAGCACCCGGTCGCGGTCCACTCCGGCGCCCTCCACCAGCGCGTCCACCTGCCGGGACATACGGGCGGTGATCTCGGCGGGGTCCTCGCCGCGGTCCGCCCCGGCACGGGTCATCCGGGCGACCACGGCACCGGTGAGGTCGATGAGGGCGTAGGTGATGCCGATGGGGTCGATGTGGACGCCCACGGCGTAGCGCGACTCCCGGTTGAGCCGGAGCAGGACGCGCGGCTTGCCGCCGGTGGACTCGGCGCGCCCGGTCTCCAGGACCAGGCCGTCGTCGATGAGCCTGCGGACGACGGTGGAGATGGTGGCCCCGGTGAAGCCGGTGGCCTCGACCAGCCCGACGCGGCTGATCGTGCCCGCGGCACGGATGACGTCGAGGACAGCCGCCCTGCTCGTCGTGTGCGGAATCGCCCGTGACGGCCCGCCCAATGCAACCTCCACCACCTCGACGGCCGGTGCCCGGCCGCGGTCCCGCCTCTTCGCCCCCGCCGCCCCGTGCGGACGGGGCGCCTCCGGCGCGCGTCGCCCCGGGGCCGCGGCCGGCGTGCACGGCACCACACGCACCGGCTCACGGCCGCGGCGTCCCGAGAGTGCGTATCAGCGTACTCGCGCCGCCGCGGCCGGGAGCCGCGCTCCGCGACCGGGTCAGGTCCGGGTGGCGCGCACCAGGACCAGCCGTTCCGGGAAGAGCACCGGCGCCTGGAGGCCCGCCCCCTCCAGCGCCCTGCCCCTGACGCGGACGCCCTCGGGGGTCCACCAGGGCAGGGGCACACCCCACCGGTGGGCGTTGCCGTCGGGCACGTCCCCGGGCGCCTGCGGACGGACGCGGTAGACCGCCTCGGGGTGCAGGCCCGGCAGCCGGACGGGCCCGGTCGGGTACAGCTCCGAGGTGCCCGTGGCGACGATCGCGTAGAGCGCCTCGGACCGGTCCTCGGCGACCACCCCGTGCACCCGGACCGCCGGGTCCGGGTGGTCGCCGTGCACGGCGGTCCCCGTGTGCAGGAGTCCGCGCAGCTCCTTGTACAGCCCCACCCACTCGCGCAGGCGCACCAGGTCGGCGGGGTCGGCGCGGGTGAGGTCCCACTCGATCCCGAAGTGCCCGAACAGGGCGGTCCCGGCGCGGAAGTCGAGGGTGTGGCGGCGGTCGGTGGTGTGCGCGGTGCCCGCCCCCACGTGGGTGCCCATCAGCTCCAGCGGGACGAGCGCGTTGGTCCACCGCTGGATGTCCTGCCGCTCCAGGGCGTCGATGCAGTCGGAGACCCACACCCGGTCGGTGCGCTCCAGCACGCCCAGGTCCACACGCCCGCCGCCGGACGAGCAGGACTCGATCTCCACCCCCGGGTGGCGGCGGCGCAGTTCGTCCATCAGCCGGTACACCGCCAGGGTCTGGCCGTGGACCCCGGCCCGCCCGGTCGGCCGGTGCCCGGCGTCGACCAGGTCCCGGTTGTGGTCCCACTTGAGGTAGGCGATCGGGTAGGCCGACAGCAGGTCGTCCAGGCGCTCCAGGACGTACGCGAACGCCTCCGGGCGGGCCAGGTCGAGCACCTGCTGGGAGCGCGCCGGACGGGGCAGCCGGTCGCCCGCGGCCATGATCCAGTCGGGGTGCGCGCGGGCCAGGTCGGAGTCCTCGTTGACCATCTCCGGTTCCACCCACAGCCCGAACTGCATGCCCAGCCCGGTGACGTGGTCGGTGAGCGGGCCCAGCCCGTCCGGCCACACCTCGTCGGAGACGTACCAGTCGCCGAGGCCGCGCCGGTCGTCGCGGCGCGAGCCGAACCAGCCGTCGTCGAGCACGAACCGCTCGGCGCCCACGCGTGCGGCCGCGTCGGCGAGCTCGCGCAGCCGGTCGAGGTCGTGGTCGAAGTACACCGCCTCCCAGGTGTTGACGACCACCGGGCGCGGGGTGGAGGGGTGGTGCGGGCGCGAGCGCAGGTACCGGTGGAACCGGGCGGAGACCTCGTCCAGCCCGCGCCCGTACGAGCCGTACTGCCACGGGGTGGTGTAGGACTCCCCCTCCCCCAGCACGACCTCACCGGAGAGCAGCAGTTCGCCCGAGCCCAGCAGGGACACCGCGTGGTAGGTGCGCTCGGCGAAGGTGCGGTGGTTGCCCGACCAGGCCGTGTGCACGGCCCACACCTCACCGGAGCGGTCGCCCGATCCGTGCGTCCCCGCGGCCAGCAGGTGGGCCGCGTCGTAGCCGGTGCGCCCGGTGCGGTTCTCACGCACCCGCAGGCCCTGGGTGAAGGCGGTCCGCTGGGGGCTGCGCTCGCGCATGTGGCGGCCGCCGAAGTCGAGCAGCTCGACCGCCTCGGCCGGAACGGGGAGGACGAGGTTGACGGCGTCCACGGCGAAGGGCGCGGCGGCCCTGTTGGTGACGGTGGCGCGCTGGCGGACCAGCCCCGAGGGGGTGAGCTCCGTCACGACCTCCAGGTCGAGCCCGGCCCGGACGTCCTCGGCCCGGACGGCCAGGCGCCCGCCCGCCAGGGAGCCGTGCTCCACCGCCGACTCGCGTACACGGAAGGCGGTGGAGAAGTCGGCGCCGCCCCGGTTGCCGACGAGACCGGGGGTACCGAGCCACCCGGCGGACTGCTCGGGGAGCACGGCCACCTCCACCGGCCCGTCGACGGAGAACCCGATGGGCTGCGGGCTCAGCGCCAGGCGCAGGTCGGCCAGCTCCTCGCGGGAGAGGTCGCCCAGGTCGGAGCCCCAGTGCAGGACCCGGGGCAGGGTCTCACCGGTCAGGTCCAGCAGCAGGCTCACCCCGGCGGCGCGCAGGTGGGGGAGGTCGGAGCCGCCGGAGAGGGGGCGGTGCGATGCCACGGTCGCCACGTCCTTCGTGGTCGGGAACAGGGTTGACTTACTTTGTTCGGAAAAGTAAGAATCCCCGAGGTGGCCGGTTCGCGCAAGAGGGACCGGCACCCGACGACGACCGCGACGACCCGGAGCGTGATCCGCGGACACGCCCCGAGCGGTCCCCGACCCCCGAAGCCCCGAGAGGCACAGATGATCCGTCACACCCTTCACGACGGCTGGCAGCTGTCCGCGACGAGCGGGCCCGTCCCGGAGAACGTCGCGGGCCGCACCGTTCCCGCCCGGGTCCCGGGGAGCACCCACCTGGACCTGCTGGAGGCCGGGCTGATCCCCGAGCCCTACCTGGACACCAACGAGGCCGAGCTGGCCTGGATGCACCGAGCCGGCTGGCGCTACTCCCTCGCGTTCGAGGCCGAGGCGCCCGCCCCCGGCGAGCGCGTCGACCTGGCCTTCGACGGCCTGGACACGGTGGCGACCGTGGAGCTCAACGGCACCGTGCTCGGCACCACCGCCAACATGCACCGCGGATACCGCTTCGACGTGCGCGACACCCTGCGCGCCGGGACCAACGAGCTCGTGGTCTCCTTCCGCTCCGCCCTGGAGTACGCCGAGGAGGTCCGCGAGGAACTCGGCGAGCGGCCGCACACCAACACCCACCCGTACAACATGGTCCGCAAGATGGCCTGCTCCTTCGGCTGGGACTGGGGGCCGGACCTGCAGACCGCCGGGATCTGGAAGCCCGTGCGCCTGGAGCGGTGGCGGACCGCCCGCCTGGCCCAGGTGCGCCCGCTGGTCACCGTCGACGAGGACGGCACCGGCCGGGTGGAGGTGCACGCCGACGTCGAGTGGTCCGGGAGCGCTCCCACCTCCGGCCTGGCCCTGGCCGCCGAGGTCGCCGGTGTGCGGGCCACCGCCACCGTGGCTCCCGGCGCGGACGGCGGCGTCGTCGTGGTCGAGGTGCCCGACGCCCGCTTGTGGTGGCCGGTCGGCCACGGCGACCAGCCCCTGTACGACCTGTCCGTCACCCTGACCGCGGACGGGGAGGCCGAGCCGCTGGGCTCCGCGGAGCGCCGCGTCGGCTTCCGGACCATCACCGTGGACACCGAGCCCGACGAGCACGGCACCCCCTTCACCGTCGTGGTCAACGGCAAGCCCGTCTTCGTCAAGGGGGCCAACTGGATCCCCGACGACCACTTCCTCACCCGGATCACCCGCGAGCGCCTGGCCCGGCGCGTGGACCAGGCCGTGGACGCGCACATGAACATGCTGCGTGTGTGGGGCGGCGGGATCTACGAGAGCGAGGACTTCTACGACGTCTGCGACGAGCGCGGCGTCCTCGTGTGGCAGGACTTCCTCCTGGCCTGCGCCGCCTACCCGGAGGAGGAGCCGCTGCGCAGCGAGTTCGAGGCCGAGGCCAGGGAGAACGTCGCGCGCCTGACCTCGCACGCCTCGCTCGCCCTGTGGAACGGCGGCAACGAGAACCTCTGGGGCTTCATGGACTGGGGCTGGCAGGAGCCCCTGGACGGCCGGACCTGGGGCCACGGCTACTACACCGACCTCTTCCCCGGCATCGTGGCCGAGCTCGACCCCACGCGGTTCTACGCCGACGGCAGCCCCTACACCCCGCGGTTCGCCCTGGACGAGGTCCACCCCAACGACGAGGCGCACGGCACCCGCCACGAGTGGACCGTGTGGAACCAGACCGACTACCGGGCCTACCAGGACCACGTGCCCCGGTTCTGCTCCGAGTTCGGCTTCCAGGGGCCGCCGACCTGGGCCACCCTGACCGACTGGGTGCACGACGAGCCGCTCACGCCCACCTCGCCCGCCTTCCTGCTGCACCAGAAGGCCGAGGACGGCAACGGCAAGCTCGCCCGTGGCCTGTCGGCCCACCTGCCCGCGCCGCAGAACTTCGAGGACTGGCACTGGGCCACCCAGCTCAACCAGGCCCGCGCGGTCGCGTTCGGCGTCGAGCACTTCCGGTCCTGGTGGCCGCGCACCGCCGGCTCCCTGGTCTGGCAGATCAACGACTGCTGGCCGGTCACCTCCTGGGCCGCCGTGGACGGCGAGGGGCGGCCCAAGCCGCTCTGGTACGGGCTGCGCCGCGCCTACGCGCCGCGTCTGCTCACCGTCCAGCCCCGGGACGGACGGCTGGTGCTGGTGGCCGTCAACGACACCGACGAGCCCTGGTCCGGGCCGGTCAGCGCGCAGCGCCAGACCTTCGGGGGCGAGGTGCTGCACACCGCTGGGATCGAGCTGGCCGTGCCGCCCCGGTCCGCGGCGGAGTTCGAGCTGGCGCGGGAGCTGCTCGCGGCCGGGAACACGAAGGAGGAGGTGCTCGTGGCCACGACCCCCGACGCCCGCCTCGTGCGGCCCTTCCGCGAGGACGTGCACCTGTCCTACGACCCCGACGCGCTGACCGCCGTCGCCGCGCCCGTGGAGGGCGGCTACCGGGTGGAGGTGCGGGCCTCGTCCTTCGCCAGGGACGTCTGCGTGCTGGCCGACCGGCTGGCCCCCGACGCCGAGGTGGACGACATGCTCGTGGACCTGCTGGCCGGGGAGACGCACAGCTTCGTGGTGCGCACGGACGCGGAGGTGGACCCGGCGGCGCTGACCGCCGCCCCCGTCCTGCGCTCGGCCAACTCCCTGCACGCGCGGCGGGTGTGATGGAGGGGTCCGGGACCGCGGGCGCGGTCGGGCTGGTCCTGGCCAGGCCGCGCCGCCTGCTGAGCGCGGAGCCCTTCTTCATGGAGTTCATCGCCGGGATCGAGGAGCGGCTGGCCGAGCGCGACATGTCGTTCCTGCTGCACCTGGTGGCCGGGCGGGGGGCCGAGCTGGCCGCTTACCGCAGGTGGGCGGAGCGGCGGCTGGTGGACGCGGTCGTGGTGGTCAACCCGACCGAGGGGGACGAGCGCCCCGCGGTGCTGCGCGAGCTGGGCCTGCCCGCCGTGGTCGCGGGCAGCCCCGTCCCGGACCCCGTGACGCCCACCGTCCTGACCGACCACGTGACACCGGTCCGGACGGCGCTGGAGCGCCTGCTGGAGCTGGGCCACCGGCGCGTCGCCCGGGTGACCGGGCCGGTGGAGCTGCTGCACACCCGTGCCCGTACGGAGGCCCTCGTGGAGGGCTGCCGGGCGGCCGGGGTGCCCGACCCGGTGGTCCTGGAGGGCGACTACTCCTCCGAGGCGGGGGTCCGGCTCACCGGCGAGCTGCTCAAGCGGGCGGAGCCGCCGACGGCGGTCCTGTACGACAACGACGTGATGGCGGTGGCCGGGCTGGACGCCGCCCGCGGCCTCGGCGTGGGGGTACCCGAGCGGCTGAGCCTGGTGGCCTGGGACGACTCGACCATGTGCCGCCTGGCCACGCCCGCGCTCAGCACCATGAGCGTGGACGTGTACCGGTACGGGGTCGCGGTCGCGGAGTCGGCGCTGGAGCGCGCCGACGGGCTGCCCGTCGCGGAGCGGTGGTCGCCCGCGGCGCACTTCGTGCCGCGGGGCAGCACGGGTCCGGCGCCCTCCGGGGAGTAGCCGTACCGGCCCGTCGCCCTGGCGGCATGTCGGCCTGTCGACGGGACGCCCTGTCGACAGGCCGACATGTCGTCCCGGGCCCCCCGGCCGCCGGACCGGGCCCGGACACGCGAAAGGCCGGCTGCTCCGCACCGCGCACCGTGTGCGTCGGTTCGGACCAACCGGCCCTCGCTACCTCTACCGGCCTGACGCTCACCTGCGTGAACATCGGCCTCGTGCGGTGGAGGAGGGATTTGAACCCTCGAAGGGTTGCCCCTTACCCGCTTTCGAGGCGGGCGCCATCGGCCACTAGGCGACTCCACCGCGAGACACTCTACCGGATACGGCGCCGTGCGAAAAACCGGCTCAGGAGATCGGAGCACCTGTCGGCGAGCTCCCGCGGCACCAGGTCCGGTGGGACGACCTCCGGGCGGTGGTTGAGGCGGGGGTCGCGGACCGCGTCCCACACCGACCCGGCCGCGCCCGCCTTGGCGTCCCGCGCGCCGTAGACCAGCCCGTCCACGCGGGAGAGCACCGTCGCGCCCGCGCACATGGTGCAGGGTTCGAGGGTGACCACCAGGGTGCAGCCGCCCAGCCGCCACTCGCCGCGCGCGCGTGCCGCGGCCCGCAGCGCCAGTACCTCGGCGTGGGCGGTGGGGTCGCCGGTGGCCTCGCGCTCGTTGCGCCCGGCCCCCAGGACGGCGCCGTCGGCGTCCAGCACGACCGCGCCCACCGGCACGTCACCCGTCTCCAGGGCGGCCTCGCCCTCGGCGATCGCCGCGCGCAGCGCGGCGTCGAGGACGTCCCGTCCGATCACAGCCTCATGCCGTCGAGGATCTCGGCGAAGCCCGCGCGCTCGGCCACCACGGCGAGGACGTCGCTGGGCAGGAACCCGCCGCCGACCGACAGGGAGCGCAGCTCGTCCTCGGTCAGGCCCAGGTCGGTGAGCAGGTCGCCGTCGCCGTCGGGACGCGGGTCGGGCCGGGCTCCGGCGCTCTCGGAGGGCGGCGGCGCGCCCAGGCCCCCGGCCTCGGAGAGCACCGAGGCCAGCGGGTGGTCGTGCACCGCCCGGGCGTCGGAGAGGTACACGCGCGGTTCCCCGCCGTCGTCGTCGGCGCGCACGATGGCGAACCACTCGTCGTCGGCCTCCACGAGCAGGATCGAGACGTCGCTCCCCCGATCAGCCGCGAAGTCGAGCATCAGTTCGGTGACGTCGTCGATGACGTCCACGTCCCCGAGTTCGACCTCGGTTCCCCGCCACGACTTCCCGTTGGGAGCGAAGACCGCTGCGAAGATCGACACCGCGTGCTCTCCTGTTCGCCCGGATGCTCTTCTCGAGCAGGTCCTTACCCCATACCGTCCAGTACACGCTGGAAGGGCTGGGCGAATCCCAGCCGTTCGGACACGCTGGCCAGCACCTCGTCGGGGTACAGGTCCAGATCGCCCGCCAGCGCGCCCAGCTCCATCTCGTCCAGGCCGAGGTCGGCCACGATGGACAGGTCGCCCGCGGGCAGCACCTGGTCCAGGTCGTCGTCGTCCGGCTGGTCGATGTCCAGGTAGTCCAGGACGTCCCGGGCCACCTGCCAGTCCACGGACGCGGTCACGTCCGAGAGGAAGAGGGAGACCTCCTCGCCGTAGACCCGCACGATGATGAAGAAGTCGTCGCCGACCGAGACCAGCCCGAGGGAGCCGCTGATGCTCGGCTGCTGGCGCAGGGCGTGGATCAGCCCCTTGAGGTCGTGCGTCAGGGTCACGGGGAGCAGGTCGACGTCCCAGTACTCCTCTTCCCTGTACGCGATGGCCGCGAAGTCGCCCGAGTCGTCGTCACCATGATCGAGCACTGTCATCGTCACCCCAACCCGGCCGGTGTATCGGTGCGGACGAAGGAACCCCGGATCGCCCGTGCGAGTGACATGGTAACGATCACTCGGGTGCCACCGTCTCCCTCGGTCCGCGTCAGTCCGGACCACGCTCTCATGAGAACCGGATCCCCGCTGCCCCTCCGCCGTTCCCACGCCGACCGAACGGGCCCCGGCCGCCCGGCCCCGCCGGCCCGGAGCGGAGGCCGCGGGGCCCGCGGCGCCCCCGGTCCGGTGGGCGCGCGCGGTTAGACTCGGGCAGGCCACCTCCCCAGCCACCGTCTTGTTGTCCCAGCTCAACCGGAGAACGCTTTGGAAACCCTGGTCGTCGACCACCCCCTGGTCGCGCACAAACTGACCACCCTGCGCGACGTGCGGACCGACTCCCCGACCTTCCGGCGCCTGACCGACGAGTTGGTGACCCTGCTCGCCTACGAGGCGACCCGGGACGTCCGAGTGACGGACGTCACCATCCGGACCCCGCTCGTGGAGGCCACCGGAACACAGCTCACGCGCCCCACCCCGCTCGTGGTGCCGATCCTGCGCGCGGGCCTGGGCATGCTCGACGGCATGACCCGCCTGCTGCCCACCGCCGAGGTCGGCTTCCTGGGCATGGCCCGCGACGAGGACACCCTCCAGCCCGCCACGTACGCCGACCGGCTGCCGCAGGACCTGTCCGGCCGCCAGTGCTACGTACTGGACCCGATGCTGGCCACCGGCGGCACCCTGGCCGCCGCGCTCAAGCTCCTGGTGGAGCGGGGCGCCGACCACATCACCGCGATCTGCCTGCTCGCCGCCCCCGAGGGCCTGACCGCGGTGGAGCGCAGGCTCGCCGAGGACCTGGACTCCGACCACGGCGCGACCCTGCGCGTGGTGACGGCCGCGGTGGACGAGCGGCTGAACGAGCAGGGCTTCATCGTGCCGGGCCTGGGCGACGCGGGAGACCGCCTCTACGGTTGCGCCTGACCCGTCGCCCTCCCCGTCCCCAGCGCCCGCCGGATCACGGTTGGGCGCTTTTTCGGCTCTTTTTTCGACCGAAGGAATGAACGTCCGAAAACCGGGCATGCCTGTCCCTGGCATCTCCGTCGGCCCAGGTGGCGGCGGGGAGTCGGCGCAAGCGGCGACACGGCTTTGAGTTAGCCGAATTCATTTCGAGACGGGAATGTAACAGAGAGGAGCGATGATGGTTCCCGCCCGACCGTAAGCGAAGACCAGCCAGACCGAAAACATCCCCCACGAGCACCAGCCCGCTGACACCGCACGCCCCCGCCTCCTCCGGCGTGACGCTTCGCCAACCCTCCAGCGGCTACTCAAAGATCCCGGAAGAGCACTCAGCGCAACCCCCGTAGCCCCCAAGGAGTGAGATGACCGAGACCCCCTCCACACCGAAAGCCCGCGACTCTCGCTTCGAACCGGTGCGGAGCCGGCTGGCCGAGGAGTTCTCCGACGTGCACCACACCTCCACCGTCACCCGGTGCGTGGACGCGGCGCGGCACGGCGCCGAGGACGTGACGGGCAAGGCCACCCCCGACCTCGTGGAGCGGATCGCCCGGCAGCACCTCCAGGTGCTCGCGCTGGCCTTCGCCGAGCAGGCCTAGCGGATCCGAGCTGACACGTAACGGGGTTTTGGGCCTGTCCGAACTCCGCCTGCCCGCACAGGGGGAGATGAATTCCCCCTTATATCCAGCGATGTCCTTAATGTCATGGTCCGCGATGTGCCCGAAGCGCATTCCGGACCACCAATCACTGGGTTACCAACACCACCGGAACCGGACACAGCCCGCAAGCGAGGAAGGTCCGACATACCGCCACGCCGAGGGTGCGCCCCAGGCTTTACGGGCATGATGGTCGGTGCGACAATCACTGCTGGGTTGGTGGGTTCAGGTGGATTCCAAGGGGAGTCAGTCGTGGCGAAGTTGAAAAAATGGGGCGGTTACGCGCTCATCGCTTTCGTGGCGTTCTATCTGCTCACACAGCCGGAAAGCGCCGCCGGGGTCATCGAGAGTGCTCTGGGCGGTCTGATGGGGGGCGCGGAGTCGATGTCCCGTTTCGTCAACGCGCTCCTGCCCTAACGGGAACGGTCGGGTGGCATGCGGCTCGTAGCGTCGAGTAACAGCGCTCCTGCGTCGGTCAACCGCTACCTCCTGCCGCACGAGCAGGACGTGGTGACCATCCGTCGGCACCCCGCGGTGCTGATCGGCCCGGTCGGAGCGGTCCTCGGCGCGTTGATCCTCGCCGGGATCCTCAGCAACACCTCGATCGCCGACAGCGCCGCGACGCTGGCGATCATCTGGTGGGTCTGGCTGCTGGTGTTGGTGTGGTTCGTGTGGCGGGTAGCGGAGTGGTCGGTGGACTACTTCGTCATCACCTCCGCACGGCTCCTGCTGACCACCGGCCTGATCGTCCGGCAAGTGAACATGATGCCGCTGGGCAAGGTCACCGACATGAGGTTCGAGCGGACCCTGCTGGGCCGCTTCCTCGGCTACGGGACCTTCGTGATGGAGTCGGCGGGTCAGGACCAGGCCCTGAGCCGGATCGACTTCATCCCCTACCCGGAGCAGCTCTACCTGGAGGTCGTGGGGCTCATCTTCAAGGAGTGAGCGCCGCGCCTCGGGCCCACGGAGCACCCGCCGTCCCGGCGGGTGCTCTTCTTGTCGTCCGTGCCCCTCCGGAGCGGCGGGGCACGGCCTGCGCGCCGCACGCGCGGTGCGGAGGCCGCCGCGCGGGGCCCGGACGCGGTGCCGGGCGTGACCCCGCACGTGGGACGCGGGCCCGGAGACAGCGGCACGCGGCGGGAGTCACCGGTACCGCCTCGGTGGTCCGGACGGAGGAGATCCCTTCGTTCATCTTCCGTTCACCTTGCCTTCGGGTGAGATCCTCCTGACCCCAACGCAGGTGAGCGGCCCGTCACACATCGCGCTCGTCACACCACGCATGGAATTTGCCCACCTGGGCAGATCTACGACAGGCCCCAAACGGAGGTCGTACCCCCGATGGACCACACCCCCAGAGGCCAGCGAATTGACTCGAAGGTGAACGTGGGGTTAACTTGGGACATCTGAAATAGAAACGAGGAGGGTCTCATGGCGCGCAAGACGGATCGTGCACCCCACCCCACTCGCTTCTCGACGACCCGTCGGCGCTTCCCCTTCTCGGCTGGAACCCAACGCCTCTCCGGTCTCGCGACCGAGCCGGTGCACGTCCCCCAGCCCCGCGAGGACGCCGACGCGACGACGTCGAGACACCCGATCATGCACTGGGTGCTGGTCACCGACGAGAACGGTCGGAGCCGCCCCGAGGTCCGCTGGCTCTAGACAGCGGCTTTCCCGAAGGCCTCCCAGCCCGACACCGGGCCCGGGAGGCCTTCGCCGTTCAGCCCCCAGGGGACGACCGAGATCGCCCGGAGGGGCGGACCGGCGCACCGGCGCACAGAGGAATCGAAGCGAGCAGAGGGGCCGCCCCGCGGGGCGGCCCCTCGTCGTGTGCGGGTCTCACCGCGGGCCTCCGCGCGGTGCCCCCACGGCGCCACATCCCTTTGTCGACAAATCGGCTTGACCATAAAGAGCGATGTGGCTAACCCATACAGAGCCTCTCTCCTCCGGTCCGCAGTGACGTCCGTCTCACGCCGACCTCTTGACGCCTCCCGAAACGAGACGTATCGTCTCTCCCATGAGGCTGTACTTCCTGTAGTCCCGCGTCCGACGCCCGAGCGACCACCGCCTGCACCCCGTGCCGCGCGGAGCATCACCCACGCTCCCGGGCGTCGCCGTACCGCGGTCGACCACGGAAGGCCTCACCGTTCCCCTCTTCGGACCCGCGCCATCGCCGCGCCCTGTCCGAAACCCGGAACACCAGCGCCCCACCGTCGATCCGCGGTCCCTTTCCCGACCACACCGCAGATCAGGAGGCGCCCATGCTCACCGCCCGAGTACGAGCACGGTCCCAGCTCACCCTCAACGACGTCACCCACCGCTACGGCGACCACACCGTCCTCGACCGCGTCACCCTCACCATCAGCCCCGGCGAACGCGTCGGGATCCTCGGCGACAACGGCTCGGGCAAGAGCACACTGCTGCGCCTGCTCGCCGGGGAGGAGGAGCCCACCAACGGGGAGATCACGGTCAGGGCTCCGGGAGGCGTCGGATTCCTGCGGCAGACGCTGGAAGGGGTCGGGGCGGGCGGCCGGCCGCCGGAGGCGACGGGAGCCTCGACCGGCACCGTCGGCGACGCGATCGACTCCGCGCTCGCGGTCCTGCGCGACATGGAGGCGCGCCTGCACGCGGCGGAGGACACGCTCGGCTCCGCCACCCCGGAGGAGCTGGACGCCTACGGCGACCTGCTCGCCGAGTTCGAGGCGCGCGGCGGCTACGACGCCGACGCGCGCGTCGACGCCGGGCTGCACGGGCTGGGCCTTCCCGGCCTGGACCGCGACCGCCCGCTGAGCACCCTCTCCGGAGGGGAGCGCTCGCGTCTGGCCCTGGCCGCGATGCTGGCGGCCTCGCCCGAGCTGCTCCTGCTGGACGAGCCCACCAACGACCTGGACGACCGCGCGGTCGCCTGGCTGGAGGACCGGCTCCGCCGCCACCGGGGCACGGTCGTGGCCGTCACCCACGACCGGGCGTTCCTGGCCAACGTGACCGACACCGTCCTGGAGGTCGACCACGAGCTGCGCCGGATCAACCGGTACGGCAACGGCTACGACGGTTTCCTGGCCGCGAAGGCCGCGGCGCGGGCCCGGTGGATCCGCGAGTACGAGGAGTGGAGGGCCGACCTGGCCAGACAGCGCAGGTTGGCGGAGAACAGCATCGCGGCCCTGCGGGCCATCCCGCGCAAGATGGAGAAGGCCGCCTTCGGCCACGGGGCGTTCAGGATGCGGGGGGCCGCACACGGCTCCATGGGCCGCATCCGCAACGCCAAGGAGAGGTTGGAACGGCTGACCGTGAACCCGGTGGCACCGCCACCGGTACCACTGCGGATGACCGCCGGGTTCACCGGCTCCTCCGCGGAGGAGGCCGCTCCGGCCGCCTCGCTGGAGGGGGTCCGGGTGGACCACCGGTTGGAGGTGCCCTCCCTCGACCTGGCCCCGGGTGAGCGCGTGCTGGTCACCGGTCCGAACGGGGCGGGCAAGACCACCCTGCTCCGGGTCCTGGCCGGGGACGCGGTTCCGGACGAGGGGCGGGTTTCGGTCCCCGGCCGGGTCGGCTACCTGCGCCAGGAGGACGGCTCCTTCGCCGCCGGCCAGACCGTGCTCGGGGCCTACGCGGCCGGACGGGCCGGGTTCCCCGAGGACCACCGGGACGAGCTCGCCTCGCTCGGACTGTTCCGGCCCAGGGAGCTGGACCAGCCGGTGGCGTCCCTGTCGGTGGGCCAGCGCCGGAGGATCGAGGTGGCCCGGCTGACGTCGGGGGCCTACGACCTGCTGCTGCTGGACGAGCCGACCAACCACCTCTCCCCCGGCCTCGTGGAGGACCTGGAGGAGGCGCTGACGCGCTACGAGGGCACGCTGGTGGTCGTCACCCACGACCGCAGGACCCGGCAGCGCTTCACCGGTCGGCACCTGCAACTACGGGAGGGGGTCGTGGTCGGCGACTCCGCGTGAGGTGGACGTAGCGTTTTGTCGACAAATCGGCTTGACCATAAAAAGCTATTTCGACTAACCGATACTCGGGGCCCGTCGCACGGCGGGCCCCGACCCGTTTCCGGGCCGACGTATAGGCTGCCTCCATGCTCGACGGGACGGCCTCGACACACCTGGTGGGACTCGTGCGCGACACCGCGCTGGCCGCCGGGGTCCCCGGAGAACTCGTGGCGAGGATACCCGGCACCGAGGGCCCGGCCGACGAGCGCGTCCGCCTCCCCCTGGCGGGACTGGGCCGCCTGTGGTCGCTGCTCGCCCACACCCTGCCCGAGGGCACCGCCGGACTGCGCGTGGCCGCCTCCGCTCCCCTGGGCACGATCCCCGCCTGGGACTACCTGCTCGTCAACGGCTCCACACTGGCCGACGCGCTCGTCCGGAGCACGCCCTACCACCGGGTCGTCACCGCCTCCGAGGAGCGCTACGAGGTCCGCGACCTCGACGGTCCCGTGGAGGTGGGCTACCGCACCAGCGTCGGGGACTCCCGCGCCTGCGCCGCCGTCCACGAGTACGTCCTCGCCTACTACCTGCGCAGGGCCAGGGAGGCCACCCGGGAGGAGGTCGTCCCCGCCCTCGTCAGGTTCAGCCACCCCGCGCCGCCGGACACCGGTCCCCTGCGCCGGGCCTTCGGCACCGACCGCCTGGAGTTCGGCGCCGGAGCCAACACCATCGCCTTCGGGGCCGAGGACGCCCGCAAACCGCTGCCCGGAGGCGACCCGCGCCTGGCCGGCCTGCTGCGCGACCACGCCGGCATGCTGATGGAGAACGCGCGCCCGCTGCCCGGATGGCACGACCTGTTCCGCTCCGCGCTGGAGGCCGAACTCGACCTGGGCACACCCGCCCTGGACGCGGTCGCCGCGCGCCTGGCCACGAGTGCCCGCACCCTCCAGCGCAGACTCTCCGAACACGGCACCACCTGGCGCGACGAGGTGGACCTGGCCCGCTACGCGCGGGCGCGCCTGCTGCTGGCCGACGACCTCACGGTGGACACCGTCGCCTCCCGGCTGGGCTTCACCGACGACCGCGCCCTGCGCAAGGCCTTCCGTCGCTGGAGCGGGCGCTCACCGGACGAGGAACGCCGCGCGCTGGCGCGCGGGGACCGGTTCGCGGCGCGCGCGGACCTGGGACGGGCCGCCGCCCACGCCTAGTTTCGGAAGTGGCCGCCGGGACCCGCCCGGCCATCCGGAACGAAGGCACACCATGACCGCCCTGCCCACCCGCACCCGTGAGATCCACCTGGCCGCCCGCCCCTCGGGAGCGCCCGCGGGCGAGCACTTCGCCCTCACCGACGCCCCGCTGCCCGACCTCGCCGAGGGCCAGGTGCTGGTGCGCAACACCTGGATGTCGGTCGACCCCTACATGCGCGGGCGGATGGACGACGTCCCCTCCTACATCCCCCCGTTCCGGATCGGCGAGCCCCTGGAGGGAAGCGCGGTCGGCGAGGTCCTCGCCTCCCGCGCGGCGGACGTCCCCGTGGGCGCGACCGTCTCCCACTTCCTGGGCTGGCGCGAGCACTCCGTGGTCGACGCGGCGGGCGCCGCCCTCGTGGACGCCTCCCGCCTGCCCGCCAGCGCCTACCTGGGGCCGCTCGGCACCACCGGCCTGACCGCCTACCTGGCGCTCACCGACATCGCCCCCGTCCGCGAGGGCGACACGGTCTACGTCTCCGCGGCGGCCGGAGCCGTGGGCAGCGTCGCCGGACAGCTCGCCCGCCGCCTGGGCGCCGCACGCGTCATCGGGTCCGCGGGCGGCCCGGCCAAGGCGGCGCTGCTGACGGAGGAGTTCGGCTACGACGTCGGCCTGGACCACCGGCTCGGCGACCTGCGGGGCCGGCTGGCCGCCGCGGCGCCCGAGGGAATCGACGTCTACCTCGACAGCGTCGGCGGCGACCACCTGAAGGCCGCCCTGGACCTGATGAACCCGCGCGGCAGGGTCGCCCTGGTCGGCGCGGTCAGCGGCTACAACGCGGCGGAGCCCGCCCCCGGCCCCGACCTGTACCGGGCGGCCACCAAGGAGCTGTCCCTGCGCGGCATGATCGTCGGACACCACCTGGACCGCTTCCCCGAGTTCCTCGACCGGGCGGTCCCGTGGCTGCTCGACGGCTCCCTGCGCACCCGGGAGACGGTCGTCGAGGGCCTCGAACGGGCGCCCGAGGCGCTGCGGGGCGTCCTGGAGGGCGCCAACACCGGCAAGATGCTCGTCCGGCTCTGAGGGGACGGCGGCACGGCGCCGGTCCGTGCCGGAGGGGCGGCGCGCCCCTCCGGCACGGACACCGACGCGGCGGCCTATCCGGGCGCCATGTCGACGAACCGGCTGTAGTGGCCCTGGAAGGCCACGGTCACGTCCGCCGTGGGGCCGTTGCGGTGCTTGGCCACGATGATGTCCGCCTCGCCCGCGCGCGGCGACTCCTTGTCGTGCACGTCCTCGCGGTAGAGCAGGATGACCATGTCCGCGTCCTGCTCGATGCTGCCCGACTCGCGAAGATCAGACACTTGTGGGCGCTTGTCGGTGCGCTGCTCGGGGCCTCGGTTGAGCTGGGAGAGCGCCACCACCGGGACCTCCAGCTCCTTGGCCAGGAGCTTGAGGGACCGGGACATCTCCGAGACCTCCTGCTGGCGGCTCTCCACCCGGCCGGGCGAGCTCATCAGCTGGAGGTAGTCGACGATGACCAGCTTGAGGTCGTGCTGCTGCTTGAGCCGTCGGCACTTGGCCCGGATCTCCATCATCGACATGTTCGGGGAGTCGTCGATGAACAGGGGCGCGTTGGCCACCTCGCCCATGCGCCTGGCCAGGCGGGTCCAGTCCTCGTCGGTCATCAGCCCCGAGCGCATGGTGTGCAGGGGCACGCGGGCCTCCGCCGACAGCAGGCGCATGACGATCTCGTTGCGCCCCATCTCCAGGCTGAAGAAGACCGCGGTCATGTCGTGCTTGATGGACGCCGCGCGCGCGAAGTCCAGGGCCAGCGTCGAGTTGTGGGTGGGGACCATCGCCCGGGTGGCCAGGAACAGGTGGTCCGGATGGTCCACCTGGACGCAGCGGACCGGAACGCTCTCCACCGGTCGCACCTCGGTGACGAACCGGGAGCCGATCCGCGCGTAACCGCGGTCGGCGCCGCGCTCCCGGTGCGCACGCCTCTTGCGTTCCAGTCGGAAGACCTCGTCCCTGGAGTCGAAGGTGACCGTGTAGCAGGTGGACGACTCCTCCGACCGGCCGTCGACCCGTCTGGTCGACATCCCGGTGCGGTAGCCCAGGCTGTGCGCGAGCTCCCGGAAGCCGTTCGCCAGGCGCTGGTTGGTGACCGCGAAGTGCACCGAGCCGTTGGCGTCCACCGTGCCGTCCGTGTCCAGCAGACCGGCGAGGAGGGCGCGCCGCTGGTCGGCCGAGGCCCGCAGGTACTCCTGGGGGATGTGCTTGTTCCCCAGAACCCCGAGGGTGCGCAACCGCGCCTGGACGCTGCCGCGGCCGGCGACGCACTCGCGGCATCGGGGTTGACCGAAGCAGGGGCGCCCGCAGTCAGCGCAGGAAGCGTGCGTCGCAGGATCGCAGACGAAGCGCGCCTCGCCCCCGCAGGACTGCCCGCAACCGCGCACGTGAGGCAGGGAGGGCACGAACTCCGTTCCGCACACCGCGCACTCACGGGTCGCGGGCGCGGTGTCCTCTTCCGGCAGGAAGACACCGTAGGTCGTCCCGGTCGAGCCGACCGGCTTGGTCACGAGTCCCTCGGCCTCGATGTTGAGCAGGACCTCGGGGTCCGTACTGGTGACCCGGGAGGCGGCGGAGGCCCCGTCACCGAGCCAGACGCCGAGGAAGTAGGGCGGCAGGGGGAGGTCGCGTTCGGGCAGCTCGATCGCCGCCGCGTTGACCACCGAGTGGTTCAGCCTCCGGTCGGCGGTCTCCGTACGCAGGGTCCGGGCGATCTCCCTGGTGGTCCGCACCTCGGGCGACACACGGGGAACCGCGCCCCGGGCCCGGGCCTCCTGGGCCGCGCGGCGCGAGGCTCGCGTGTGGGTCAGCCACTGGTGGTCGCCGTCGGCGACCACGGTGGTGCCGTCGTCGAACACGACCTCGAAGCAGGACCGCCCGGTCATGACCTCGGTGGCGGCGACCACCCGGGTGGGTGTCCCGTCGGCGGCGATCAGCTCGGTGCCGACCTCCACCTCTCCCATGGTGGTCCATCCGCCGGGTGTCGGGAGGGGGGTGTCCAGGGCCAGCGCCTTGCCCACGGCGGGGCGGGCGGCGATGATGACCATCTGGCCGGGGTGGAGGCCGTTGGTGAGGGCGTCGAAGTCGGCGAAGCCGGTGGGCACGCCGGTCATGCTCCCGTCGTGGGCGCCGATCGCCTCGATCTCGTCCAGGGCCCCCGGCATGATGTCGGCCAGCGCGAGGTAGTCCTCGCCGGTGCGCTTCTCCGCGACCTTGTAGATCTCGGCCTGGGCGTGGTCGACCAGGTCGTCCACCTCGCCGTCGCCGGCGTACCCGATCTGGGCGATGCGGGTGCCCACCTCGACCAGGCGGCGCAGGACCGCGCGGTCGGAGACGATCTTGGCGTAGTAGCCCGCGTTGGCCGCGGTCGGGATGGCCTCGGTGAGGGTGTGCAGGTAGAGGGCGCCGCCGACCCTGGTGGCCTCTCCGCGCTTGGTCAGCTCGGCGTTGACCGAGATGGCGTCCACGGGCTCGCCGCGGGAGAAGAGGTCGACGATGCTGTCGTAGATGATCTGGTGCGCGGGGCGGTAGAAGTCCGCGGAGCGGATGATCTCCACGACCTGGGTGATGGCGTCCTTGGACAGCAGCATGCCGCCGAGCACGCTCTGCTCGGCCTGGATGTCGTGGGGCGGGGTGCGCTCGTATCCGCCTTCTTCAGGTGGCTGCTCAGCGACACTCACGAACGCTCCCCCGGGACGGTACTTCCGTCGACCCGGGAACGGGCCGACCCTTCCAGGATGCCCCATGACGGATGCCGGAGGCGCCTCGGCCGGAGGTTGTGGACACGTCCCCCACCACCATGTCCGGTACCCCACAGGGCATCCCGGACAGAGGTTGTGCACATCACCTGTGGATAACTTTCCCGTGACCCCCGCATACGGCCTTTGACCTGCAAAAACACAGGAGGTAGTCAGGGGGTGCAAGATGCCTCACAGGGCGTGTTTCCACAAGTTATCCACAGGCTTCGGCCGGGGTGTGGACAACTCCACACCCGTGTAGAACGCGTGTCCGTTACTGTGTGCTGGTCATGCCACAACTGCTTTCGGCCGTCCCTTTCCGGCACCGCCACGACCGCGAGATCCTCGCCCTGGCGATCCCGACGTTCTTCGCGCTCATCAGCGAGCCCCTGTTCCTGCTCACCGACTCCGCGATCGTCGGCACCCTGGGCACCGAGGCGCTGGGGGGCCTGGGCGTGGCCGGGCAGGTGCTGCTCACGTTCGTGGCCGTCTGCGTCTTCCTCGCCTACGGCACCACCGCGGCGGTCTCGCGCAAGTTCGGCGCGGGCGACGTCCCCGGCGGTGTCCGGGACGGCGTGGACGGGCTGTGGCTCGCAGCCCTGCTCGGCCTCGCGGCCGTCGTGGTCGGCTGGCCGCTCGGCCCCGTGCTGGTGGAGGCGCTGGGCGCCTCCCCCGACGTGGCTCCGTACGCCCTGACCTATCTGCGGATCAGCCTGCTCAGCACGCCGTTCCTCCTCGTCGTCATGGCGGGCACCGGTGTGCTGCGCGGCCTCCAGAACGCCCGGACCCCGCTGGTGGTGGCGGTCGCCTCCTACGTCGGCAACGCGGTGCTGTGCGCGGTGTTCGTACTGGTCCTGGACTGGGGCATCGCGGGTTCGGCCTGGTCGACGGTGCTCGCCCAGGGCGGGGGCGCGTTCTGGTACCTGGCGATGATCGTGCGCGCCGCCCGGCGCGAGGGCGTGTCGGTCATGCCCACGGCGGCGGGCCTGCGCGCCTCGGCGTCGGCGGGGTTCGCCCTGTTCCTGCGCAGCGTGTCGATGCGCGTGGTGGCCCTGGTGACCACGGCGGTGGCGGCCCGGCTGGGCGACGCGTCGATCGCCGCGCACCAGGTGAGCTACAACATCTGGGCGCTGCTGGTGTTCGCCATGGACGCGATCGCCATCGCGGGGCAGTCCATCGTGGGCCGCTACCTCGGCGCGGGGGACGTCCGGGGCACCCGGGACGCCACGCGTCGCATGGTGGAGTGGGGCGTGGTGCTGGGCCTGGTCTTCACGGCGGTGGTGTTCCTGGTGCTGCCGTGGGCGTGGATCCCCTTCACCTCCGACCCCGAGGTGCGCGTCCTGATCACGGCCTCGCTGGTGGTGGTCGCCCTGTTGCAGCCGCTGAGCGGGGTGACCATGGTGCTGGACGGCGTGCTGATGGGCGCCGGGGACCAGCGCTACCTGGCGTGGGCGTCCCTGTGGACGATGCTGGCCTTCCTGCCGTTCGCCCTGCTCCTGCCCCGGCTGGCGTCCGACTCCCTGTGGGGCCTGGTGGGGCTCTGGACCGCCTTCGGGGTGTGGATCCTCGCCCGCGCGATCACCCTCGGGCTCCGGGCCCGGGGCCCGGCCTGGCTGGTCACCGGCGCGCACCGGCCCTGATCAGGGGGCCCGCCGCGGTGCGGCCGCGGCGGGCCCGGTGTCCGTGTCCTCCGGCGGACCGGCAGGGTCACGTGAACGTGTCTCGGTCACCGACGGCGGGCCCGTGGTGGTAGGGCACCACCTGCTCGTCCCGCGGCACGTCGGGATAGGTGGGCAGTTCTTCCGGCGCCGGTTCCGAGGCCGCCGCCCCGCGCGGGTGGGCGAGCTGTTCCCGCATCCTGGTCCTGACGTCGGAGCGCAGCTGGGGAAGCGCCGAGTAGAGCTTGTCGCCGGGACAGCCCGTCGTGTTGAAGTCGCGGTGGCCGACGATCGCCTCGTCGGGGTCCAGCCGGTAGGCCAGGCACAGCCAGGCGCAGGCGTCCGCCAGCGCCGACAGCAG
The DNA here is from genome assembly GCA_002529455.1 of Glycomyces fuscus. Classification (GTDB taxonomy): domain Bacteria; phylum Actinomycetota; class Actinomycetes; order Streptosporangiales; family Streptosporangiaceae; genus Nocardiopsis; species Nocardiopsis fusca. The sequence goes on along the minus strand of NYMS01000020.1, from coordinate 96,450 downwards.
GGCCGCGGGCGGCACCGCCGAGGTGTAGGTGCCCTCGTTCTCGATCCCGATCGCGTGCGCGTTGTGGTTGGCGGTGTGCGCGCCGAGTACGTGGTGGCCCGCGCTGACGGCCCGCAGGCTCTGGTCGCGTCCCTCCATGATGTGCCCGCCGCGGCTGATGGTGAACTGCTGCCCCATGTCGCTCCACCCGTTGGTGTCCATGTGGTACCGCTGGATGGAGCGCGACAGAGCCGCGGCGTGCGAGGGCGACGTGTCGGACGTGTTCGCCGTGGCGGTGTGGTGCACGACGATGTGCGTGGGCCCGCGACCCAGGACCTCGACCTTGTTCTTCGGGGCGCGCGCCCCCCAGTCGGCGCGCGTGTACACCTTGGGCCGTGTGTCGGCGGAGGCCCCGCCCGCGGCGGGCACCCCCGCGATCCCGCCGAGGATCACCCCCCCGGCGACGAGGGCCGTCCCCCGCAGAACGGTCCTGCGGTCCACCCGTGTGTGTCGGTCCGGCTCGTCTCTTCTTTCCACGGTCATGGCTCTACGTCCTCTCCGTGCTGGGTGGTGCAACGTACGACACCAACACAGAGAACACGATAGATTACAAAGAGTAATCAAAGGGTTGTCTGCCGACCAGGCGTGTCAGGAGATGTCCGCACGTTCGCGAACCTCTTCCGGCGGCGCCGGGCCCGCGACGGGGGGACCGGGGCGGGACAACAGCAGGGCCCCGCCTCCCACGGGGAGACGGGGCCCGACGTGCAGGGCGCCGGTCAGGCGCCGACGACGTCCAGCTTGATCGTCGCGGAGACCTCGGGGTGCAGGCGGACCTGGACCTTGTGGCTTCCGACGGACTTGATCGGGTTCTTGATCTCGATCCGGCGCTTGTCCAGCTCGGGACCACCGGTCGCCTTGACGGCGTCGGCGATGTCCGCGGGCGTGACCGAGCCGAACAGGCGACCGCCCTCGCCGGCGCGCTGCTTGAGGCGCACGGTGAGCGCGTTGACGCGGCCCGCGACCTGCTGGGCCTCGTCCAGCGTGCGGATCTCACGCGCGGAGCGCGCGCGCTGGATCAGGTCGATCTGCTTCTGACCGCCGCGCGTCCACCGGATGGCGAACCCGCGGGGCAGCAGGTAGTTGCGACCGTAGCCGTTCTTCACCTCGACGACATCGCCGGGGGCTCCGAGACCGTTGACCTCGTGGGTCAAAATCAGCTTCACGACAAAAACCTCCCTCGGATATCGCCGTTAGCGGGCGGTGCTGGTGTAGGGCAGCAGGGCCACCTCGCGCGCGTTCTTGATCGCGGTCGCGACGTCGCGCTGGTGCTGGGTGCAGTTACCCGTGACGCGGCGGGCGCGGATCTTACCGCGCTCGGAGATGAACTTGCGGAGAAGCGTGGTGTCCTTGTAGTCGATGTAGGACTGCTTCTCCTGGCAGAAGAGGCAAACCTTCTTCTTGGGCTTGCGCGCTGCCGGCTTAGCCATCGTGGTGCTCCTTCGCAAGAGCCCCGGGGTCCTCCCGGGGATGGTCTGATGTGGAAAGGGGTCTGGCGCCCGGAGGCGCCGGACGGGGTACTGCCGCGGTCAGAACGGGGGCTCGTCGGAGAAGCCCCCGCCGCCGCCGCCGAAACCGCCGCCGCCACCGCCGCCGTTGGTCGCCCACGGGTCGTCGGCCGGGGGACCGCTGCGGCCTGCGCCGCCCTGCGCCCCGCCGAAACCGCCGCCCTGGTTCCCGTAGCCGCCGCCCTGGGGCTGGCCGCCACCGAAACCGCCGCCACCGCCACCGCCGAAGCCGCCGCCGCCACCCTGGCGCTGCGACTTGGTCACCTTGGCGGTGGCGCTGCGCAGGGCCGGGCCGACCTCGTCGACGTCGATCTCGAAGACGGTCCGCTTCTCACCCTCGCGGGTCTCGTACGAGCGCTGCTTCAGTCGGCCCTGCACGATGACGCGCATGCCGCGCTGGAGGCTCTCGGCCACGTTCTCCGCGTACTGCCGCCAGACGGTGCAGGTGAGGAACATGGACTCGCCGTCCTTCCACTCCCCCGACGCGCGGTCGAAGGTGCGGGGCGTCGAGGCCACACGGAAGTTGGCGACCGCGGCTCCACTGGGAGTGAAGCGCAGTTCAGGGTCGTCGACCAGGTTGCCGACGAGCGTGATCTGGGTTTCGCCTGCCATGGATGGGCTCCGGTTCGAGGTAGTCGGATCAGGCGGTTTCGCCTGTTCCCCCGATCATCCGCGCCACCAGTGACATAACAGGCGGCCCTGGGGACGGAGGATGCGGGGCGGGGGCGGCGGCGGGACGCCGCCTAGTGGACCTCGGGGCGGAGCACCTTGGTGCGGAGCACGGCCTCGGCGATACCGAGCTGGCGGTCCAGCTCCTTGACCGTGGCGGGCTCGGCGGTCAGGTCGACCACCGCGTAGATGCCCTCGGCGTTCTTGTCGATGTCGTAGGCGAGACGGCGCTTGCCCCAGATGTCGACCTTCTCCACCGAGCCGCCGTCGTTGCGGACGACACCCAGGAAGTTCTCCAGCGACGGGGCGACGGTGCGCTCGTCGAGGTTGGGGTCGAGGATGATCATGAGTTCGTAACGACGCATAGGCGTACGTTCCTCCTCTGGACTGTCGCGGCCATGGAATCTCCATAGCAGGAGGGCAGGAGTCCGGGACGGGTTCCGCGCCGCGGGGGCGGGCGTCGCGCGGACTCTGAGCCATACGGGAACCAAGATTACCAGCAGCCGCACACCTCCCGGTGCGGCCTGTGGAAGGACCCGGTACGCGAACGGGGGCCGGTGCGCTCCGCGCGCACCGGCCCCCGCCGTCACCTCCGGAACCGGGTCAGTCGTCCCGGCCGAGGAGGATCACTCTGCCGTCCCCGCCCCCGGCCGCCCGGCCGAAGGGCCAGGTGTCCTGGTCCTGCTCGGAGTCCGTGGCCTCACCGGTCGGTTCGGCGCCCTCACAGTGCGCCGGCGGGTTCGGGCGGCTGCACTCCTGCGGGTCGCCGGGAAGCTCCGGGCTCTCCGGGCAGTCCCGGCCCCAGCCGGGTTCACAGGGCTCCTCGGTCTGCTGGTCCTGGCACTCCGGGGAGTCGGGCATGGCCGGGTCGCACTCCGGCGGGCTCTCGACCGGGGACTCCTCGGGCGAGGGCTCCTCGCTCTCCTCCTCGCTCGGCTCACCGCTCGGGGACGGCGTGGGCACGAAGCTCTGCTCCGTACCGACGTACGCGGGCGGCGGGAACGACCCGTGCTCGACGCCCTCCATCGCGGTCGTCATGAACTCGTTCCACACCCTGGCCGAGGTGGTGCCACCGAAGATCTGGTCCGCGGTCTGGCCGTCGAACTGCAGGGTGTCGTTGGCGTCGGCCCGGCTCAGGCCGACCGCCGCCACCAGCTGCGGCGTGTAGCCCACGAACCAGGCGGAGACCGCGTCGCTGGAGGTACCGGTCTTGCCCGCCACCGGGCGCCCGTCGGGCAGCGCGGCCTTCTCACCGCCGCCGCCGGGCGCGACGACCTGGGTCATGGCGTAGGTGACGTCGGCCGCGACCTCCTCGGTGACCACCCGCTCGCCGTTCTCCAGCAGGTCCGCGTCGTCGGGTGGGATGACCCCGCCGTCGGCGGTGCGCAGCTCGGTGACCATGTGCGCCGGACGGTGCACGCCCCCGGCGGCGAAGGTGGAGTAGCCCGAGGCCTGGTCCAGCGCGCTCACCTGGTGGGTGCCGAGCGCGACCAGCGGCCCCTGGGCGGAGGTCCCGGTCTGCTCCTCGGCCACACCGGCGCGGACCGCGAGCTCGTCCACCTGGGCCGCGCCCAGCCTCGACGCCAGCTCCACGAAGGGGGTGTTGATCGACTGGGCGGTGGACTGGATCAGGTCGACCGGCCCCCAGCTCCTGTTGCCCGCGTTGATGACCTCGCTCTGCAGGCCGGGGAACTCCTGGGGGGAGTCGCCGTCGAACGTGCTCCGGAGGCTGATGTCGTTGCTGAGCGCGGTGGCGAGCACGTAGGGCTTGTAGGACGAACCCGCCTGCGTCCGGTGGGTCAGCGAGTTGTTGACGTCCTCGACCGCGTTGTCGCCCCCGTGGAAGGCGACGATCTCCCCCGTGGCGGGGTCGACCGCGGTCAGGCCCATCATCGTGTCCTCGGGGGTGTCCGGCAGGACGTCGAAGGAGCTGCGCGCCGCGTCCATGAGCGCGGGGTCCAGCGAGGTCTGCACGACGTAGCCCTGGGTGGCGATGTCCTGGGCGGTGATCCCCGAGTAGCGCTCCTCGATCTCCTGGACGACCGCGTTGCGGACGTAGTCGAACTTGGGGTCGTACTCCTCCTCCTCCTCGCCCTCCTGGGTGCCGTAGGGGACGAGTTCGGGGATCTCCAGGGCCATGGCCTCGTCCCTGGGCAGGCCGAGGTCGGGGTCCTCCTCGTGCATGAGCGCCAGCTGCTCCTGCACGTAGGGCCAGCGCTCCTCGGTGAGGTAGGTCCTGGTCCAGTCGCCCATCTCGCCCTGGAAGTTGCTGGGCATCTGGATGATGATGCCCAGGAAGGCGCCCTCGGCGTTGGTCAGGTCCTTGAGGTCCTTGCCGAAGTAGGCCTGGGAGGCCATCTGGATGCCCATGGAGTTGCGGCCGAAGTAGATGTTGTTGAGGTAGGTCGTGAGGATCTCGTCCTTGTCCATCTGCTGGTTGAGCTTGATGGAGATGAAGATCTCGCGGATCTTGCGGATGTACTGGTTCTCGATGTCCAGGTCGCTGTAGTAGTTCCGGGCCATCTGCTGGGTGATGGTGGAACCGCCGCCCGCCTCGCCGCCGGAGAGGACGGCGCGGCCGATGCCGGAGATGCTGATGCCGGGGTCGGTGTAGAAGGTGCGCTGCTCGGCGGCGAGCACCCCGTTGACGACCGACGGCGGGATGTCCTCGCGCTGGACCTCGACCCGCCTGACCTCGCCGGTGGTGATCGCGACCTCGGGTTCGGCGTCGCCCTGCGGCGCCCACATGATCTGGGTGGCGGACAGCTGGGTCTCCGACTTGGCCTGCAGCTCGTCCTCGTTGGGGGCCATGGCGTAGAGGATCGCGAAGGTGGCCACGCCGCCGATGATCATCAGCCCGAAGACGGCCAGGGCGGGTTTCCACGCCTTGGACAGGAAGCGCTTGAACCAGGGGCGGTCGTCGGGCTCCTCGTCGCGGGAGCGGCGCCGCCCGCCGCCTCCCCGGCCTCCGCCGCCGGACGCGGCGCGGGAGCCGCGGCCCGGGGCGCGCCGTCCCTCGGAGCGGACGGCGTTCTCGCGGTCGCGGCCGCGGTCGCGGGGGTCGCGCGGTCCGGGGCCGGCCGCCCTGCGGCGGCCGCGGGGGTCCTCGTCCGGGCGGCGGCGCTGTCCCTCGGGACGGCGCGGGCGCTCGCCCTCGGAACGGCGGCCGGAACGCTCGCCGTCCTGGGGGCGCCGGGGGCGCTCGCCCTCGGGACGGCGGCGGGGGCGGTCGCCGTCCGCGGGGGCGCGGCGCTGTCCCTCGGGACGGCGCGGACGCTCGCCCTCGGAACGGCGGCGGCCCTCGGAACGGGCCTCCTGCTCCGGGGGGCGTCGGCGGCGCGGACGCTCGGGCCCGGCGTCGTCTCCCCAGAAGCCGCCTTCGGCGTCCGCTGGTCGGCGCCCTCCGGAGGACTCGTCCCGGGGAGGGCCGCCGGCCCTGCGCCGTCCGCCGCCGCCGCGCGAGCCGTCGGCCGGGCCGTCGGCCCGGCGACGGCCGCCATCGGCGTTCCGTCGTCGTTCGGTACTCACGTGGTCCTCGATTGCCTCTCACGGCCGGTCGGCCTGACGATTCCTTGGTGGAAACGGGGGGACGGTCCCCCTGGGGGATCAGTGGTCCGCGACCTGCTTCTCGCGATGACTGGCGTGGACCGGACCGGCGTGGCCGTGTCCAACGCTGTGCCTGTCGTTCAAGGCTTGATAAAGGACGCCTGAGGACGGGCGGGGGTTTTCACACAGGTCGCGAAGACGTAAGCCGCTTCTTCCTCCTGGTCGTTGGCCTGCGGGAGCGACAGCCCTCGGTGCTCGGTGCCTACGGAAACGCCGCCGCGGCAGGGGCTGGGTCCGGGGGCTCTACCGGCTACGCACGCAAATCACAGGTCACGTTAGAGCGATCGAACGGTATAGCACAACCCACGCGCGAGGTTATCGCGCGTCCTGGGACACTTGGTCATGTTTCGCCGGGAAACGCCCGTTGTGCCAGTTCGGAGCAGGTGAACCGAACGCTGATAGGACGGCCGGGTGACGACCCGGCCGAAGGGTGCCCGGTGTCGACGCAGGTGGCGGCGGGTGTGTGAGATTTTCCCCGCAGGACTCCCGGGGTTCACGGACAGCGGTCGGCGCACGGGCCCGGACGCGTGTCACAGGTCTGGCAGGCGGGCCCGCGGGCGGGCGAGGATAGAGTCAGAACTGAACAAAACAGCCAGACATGCATGTTCTTCCTGCGGCTCCCGGTCGCGGGGGGCGAACCGTGCCCGGGCCCGTCCGCCGGTGACGGCCGGAGGCGCGGGGAGCACCGCGCGCCGGACACCGCCTCCCGAGGGCGGCGGAGGACGGCGGGCGGGAACAGAAACGCCGTGTGCGCTGCTGACCACATACGGGAAACGAACGCGGGGCGACGGGACCCGGAACCGCCGTCGGCGCGGTCCCGTCGCCGTGCGCCGTGGAATCCATGTTCGCGAACAAGAAGGAGCAAGGACCAATGGGTTCGGTACGTGTAGCCGTCGTGGGCGTCGGCAACTGTGCGGCGTCGCTCGTCCAGGGCGTGCACTACTACAAGGACGCCAACCCCGAGTCCCGGGTACCCGGCCTGATGCATGTGCAGTTCGGCCCGTACCACGTGAGCGACATCGAGTTCGTCGCCGCCTTCGACGTGGACGCCAAGAAGGTCGGCCACGACCTCGCCGAAGCCATCACGGCCAGTGAGAACAACACCGTCAAGATCTGCGACGTGCCGCCGACCGGCGTCACCGTCATGCGCGGACCGACCTACGACGGACTCGGCAAGTACTACCGCGAGATCATCCAGGAGTCCCCCGAGGACGCCGTGGACGTGGTCGCGGCCCTCAAGGCCAGCAAGGCCGACGTGCTCGTGTCCTACCTCCCGGTGGGCTCGGAGGAGGCCGGCAAGTTCTACGCCCAGTGCGCGATCGACGCGAACGTCGCCTTCGTCAACGCACTGCCGGTGTTCATCGCCTCCGACCCCGAGTGGGCCGAGAAGTTCACCAGAGCGGGTGTGCCGATCGTCGGCGACGACATCAAGTCGCAGATCGGCGCGACCATCACCCACCGCGTGCTGTCCAAGCTGTTCGAGGACCGCGGTGTGATCGTGGACCGCACGTACCAGCTCAACTTCGGCGGCAACATGGACTTCAAGAACATGTTGGAGCGCGATCGCCTGGAGTCCAAGAAGATCTCCAAGACGCAGTCCGTCACCTCCCAGATCCCCCACGAGCTGAAGGCGGGCTCGGTGCACATCGGCCCGTCGGACCACGTGCCGTGGCTGGACGACCGCAAGTGGGCCTACATCCGCCTGGAGGGGCGCGCGTTCGGCGACGTGCCGCTGAACCTGGAGTACAAGCTGGAGGTCTGGGACTCCCCCAACTCCGCGGGCATCATCATCGACGCGGTCCGCGCCGCCAAGATCGCCAAGGACCGCGGCGTCGGCGGCCCGCTCCTGGGCCCGTCCTCCTACTTCATGAAGTCCCCGCCCGAGCAGTACAGCGACGCCGAGGCCCACGAGAAGGTCGAGCAGTTCATCTCGGGTCAGGACGGTACCGCCGGCGAGTGACGCGCGGTCGGACGCGGCCCCGGTCCCCGGCCGGGGCCGGATTCCTCCCCGGGGCCGCCGCGGCCCCGGGCACGTCCTACCCTTGGTGCCGTGTCCTTCTTCGGTGATCTGCGCGTGGTCCTGCGGGGGCCCCGGTTCCGCCGCCTGTTCGGCACCCGGCTGGCGGCGCAGTTCTCCGACGGGGTGTACCAGGCCGGGCTGGCGGGCTTCGTCTTCTTCACCCCCGAGCAGCACACCAGCGCCGGCGCCGTCGCCGCGGCCTTCGCCGTACTGCTCCTGCCGTTCTCGGTGGTGGCGCCGTTCGCCGGGGTGCTGATCGACCGGTGGCCCCGGCGCCAGATCCTGCTGCTGTCCTCCCTGGCCAAGGCCGCGCTCGCCGTGGTCAGCGCGCTCCTGGTGTCCCGGGGCGAGAGCCCGGCCTTCCTCCTCGCCGCGCTCCTGGTGCTGAGCGTCAACCGCTTCTTCCTGTCCGGGCTGTCCGCCGGACTGCCCTACGTGGTGCCCCGGGACAAGCTGATGATGGCCAACGCGGTCACGCCGACCAGCGGTACCGCGGCGAGCTTCCTCGGCGCGGGGACGGGCGCCGCGATCGGCCTTCTCGGCGGCGAGGACGCGCTGGGCACCGGACTCGTCCTGTTCGTGGCCGCGCTCGGTTTCGCCGGTGCGGCGCTGGTCTCCCTGACCCTGGGCCACGACGAACTGGGGCCGCACCTGGAGCGGGAGCCGGACGAGGTCGCGGCGGCCGTGCGCAACGTGGTGCGGGGCATGGTGTCGGGGGTGCGCCACCTCTGGGCGCGCCCGGAGGCCCGCGACGCGCTGGCCACGATCGGCGGCCACCGGGTGCTGTTCGGGGTCTCCACGCTGCTGACGCTGCTGCTGTACAACAACACCTTCACCGGCGGCGGCGTGGCCGGGCTGGCCGGCTTCTCGGTGGCGATGGGCCTGTCGGGGGCGGGGTTCCTCGTCGGCGCGGTGGCCACGCCGTGGGCGACCGCCCGGATGGCCGCGGGGACGTGGATCGCCCTGCAACTGGCGGCGGCGTCCGCGGTCCTGGTGGTGTTCGGACTGCCCTTCTCCCCCGTGCTCTTCCCCGTGGCCGCGTTCGCGCTGGGCTTCGTCTCGCAGGGGGTCAAGGTCACTGTCGACACGCTGGTTCAGCGACATGTCGACGACGCGTTCCGGGGACGGGTGTTCTCGGTGTACGACGTGCTGTTCAACGCCACGTTCGTGCTGGGCGCGGCGCTGTCCGCCGCACTGGTCCCGCCGTCGGGGGTCAGCGCCGCGGTGGTCGTCGCGATGGCCGCGCTCTACCTGGCGATGGGCGCCGCCTGGGTCGTGCGCGGACACCGCGCCACCGCCGCCGAGGCGGAGCGCGAGGCGGCGTAGCGCCCCGTCGGCGGGGCCGCGGACACCGCCGCTCCCGTGGGAGCCCCCGCCCCCCGCCCGCGCGTCGCCTTGTCGACCTGGCGACACATCGATACGTCACCCTTTTGTCACCTGCTGTAATGTCCACCGGGGGACTTGTCGACAGCGGGGGTGGTGGTCCATGAACACCGGTGACGCACTGGGTGACGCCTCCAGCGCCTTCGGGGTGCGGGGGGTGGTCAAGCGCGTCGGGGCGGTGTCCCGGCAGCTGCCCGCCCACGGCGACCGCCTGCTCGACGTGGGCTGCGGCGACGGCACCTACACGGTCGAGCTGGCCGGGGGCTACGTGCGCGTGGACGCGGTCGACCTCGACCCCGAGCGGCTCGACGCGTTCGCCGGGCGCATCGCGGGCACCGGACTGGAGGACCGGATCGGCATCCACAAGATGTCCGCCGACGCGCTGGCCTTCGACGCCAACACCTTCGACCGCGTGACGGCGTTCGAGGTGGTCGAGCACGTCGAGGACCTGGAGGGCGCCCTCCGTGAGGTCCGCCGCGTCCTCAAGCCGGGCGGCGCGTTCTCCCTGACCACGCCCAACCGCTGGTTCCCCCTCGAGACGCGCGGCGTGCCGTGGGGCGGTCGGCGCCGCTCCGCGCCGACCGCGCCCCTCCCGCCCTGGTCCGGGCCCCCGCACGCGCGCATGCCGCGCACGCGCGTGTTCACCACCCAGCAGATGGGCCGCCTGCTGCGGGGCGCCGGACTGCGCGTGCGCGCCATCGACTACCTGATGCCGCCGTTCGAAGGCCGCACCACGGCGCTGCAGACCCTGTCCGACACCCTGGAGGGCACCCCGCTGCGCGTGTTCGGCGCGGCCATGGCGGTCACGGCGGTCAAACCCGGCCGCTGACCCTCACAGGTGCTCGGCCGCCCAGGCGCGCAGTTCCTCGGTCGCGGCCTCCTTGCCCATGGGGCCGTTCTCCAGGCGCAGTTCCAGCAGGAAGCGGTACGCGCGCCCGACCACGGGCCCGGGCTCGACCCCCAGGACCTCCTGGATCTCGTTGCCGTTCAGGTCCGGGCGGATGCGGTCCAGCTCCTCCTGTTCGGCGAGCAGCTCGATGCGCCTCTCGATGTCGTCGTAGGAGCGCGCCAGCGCCGCCGCCTTGCGCCGGTTGCGGGTGGTGCAGTCGGCGCGGGTGAGGATGTGCAGCCGCTCCAGCTGGGAACCGGCGTCGCGGGCGTACCGGCGGACCGCGGAGTCGGTCCACTCCCCCCTGCCGTAGCCGTGGAACCTCAGGTGCAGTTCGACCAGGGTGCTGACGTCGGACACCACGTCCTTGGGGAAGCGCAGCGCGGTGAGCCTCTTGCGGCTCATCGAGGCGCCCACCACCTCGTGGTGGTGGAAGGTCACCCGTCCCCCGGACTCGAAGGCGCGCGTCTTGGGCTTGCCGACGTCGTGCAGCAGCGCGGCCAGGCGCAGCACCAGGTCGGGCTCGTGGCCCCGCTTCTCCTCCAGCTCGATCGCCTGGTCCAGGACGGTGAGCGAGTGCTCGTAGACGTCCTTGTGCCGGTGGTGCTCGTCGATCTCCAGACGCAGCTTGGGGATCTCCGGCAGCACGTACCGGGCGATGCCCAGGTCCACCATGAGCTCGATGCCGCGGTGCGGGTCCGGGCTGAGCATGAGCTTGGTCAGCTCGTCGCGGACGCGCTCGGCGGAGACGATGGAGAGCCGGTCGGCCATGTCCCGGGCGGCCTCGGCCACCTCGGGCGCCAGGGTGAAGCCGAGCTGGGCGGCGAAGCGGACCGCGCGCATGATGCGCAGCGGGTCGTCGCTGAAGGAGTCCTCGGGCCTTCCGGGGGTGCGCAGCACCTTCTCCCGGAGGTCGGACAGGCCGCCGAACGGGTCGACGAACTCCAGGCCGGGCAGGCGCACCGCCATGGCGTTGACGGTGAAGTCGCGGCGCAGCAGGTCGTCGTGGATGTCGGTGCCGTAGGCCACCTCGGGCTTGCGGGACTTGGGCGAGTAGGACTCGCTGCGGTAGGTGGTGACCTCCAGCTGGAGGCCCTTCTTGCGCAGCCCCACGGTGCCGAAGTCGATGCCCACGGTCCACACGGCGTCGGCCCAGCCGTCCACGAGCTCCAGGATGCGCTGGGGCACCGCGTCGGTGGTCAGGTCCACGTCGTTGGACGGCCTGCCGAGGAGCGCGTCGCGCACCGGCCCGCCGACGAGGGCGAGCTGCTGTCCGTGCGCGGCGAAGCGGTCGCCGAGTTCCTCCGAGACGATCGGGAAGGAGTCCGCCAACGCCGTGATCGCCGCGCGCTGCGCACCGGTCAGCGCACCCGTCGTCCCCGGCGCGTCCCCGGTGTCCGGCTGCTGGGCGGCGTCGCTCTCCCGCGAAAACTCTGTGTTCGGCACACCACGAGACTAGGCGGCGCCCGAAGCAAACCGCGAATCGCTCCCACCTCCCCGGACCGGGCAGTACACGGATCGGCGGCCGTCGCGGCGGACCGCCGCCGTTCGGTGGGGGACCCGGCGCCCCTCACACGCCGCGCGGCGGCCGCGACCCGACCCCGGGCACGGGGAAGGCGGTATCTTCGAGGGAAGTGGTGGGACGCCCCGGTTGCCCCGCGTCCACCCGACCCGCGTACGCCGTGTGCGCCGTGCGGGTACTTCCGACCGTCCCCCCGCACCGCGTCACCGGCGGGACGGCCACCTGGACCCGAGTCAGGAAACCGGTCAAGCGTTGCGTCGATTTGCCTCCGCGACGGTGGTCATGGCCATCACCACCGCGCTGCTCCCGATACCGGCCACGTCCGCGAACGCGGAGCCCGAAGGGCCGGCCGATCCGCTCGTCGTCGAGCGCGTCACACCGGACGCCGCCGACGAGGACAGCACCCTGAGGGTCGTCGGCGAGGTGACCAACACCACCACCGAGGACCTGGGCGACGTCAGCGTGCGGCTCAGCTACTCGCGGCACCCCTTCACCGACCGCGGCGAGCTGGACGAGTTCGCCTCGGGAGAGGGCTGGCAGCCCGACACTCGGGGCCCCGACGAGGAGGTCGCCGGCGAGCTGGCGCCCGAGGCCAGCGCCGAGTACTCCCTGAGCGTGCCGGTCGAGGACCTCGAGCTGGACTCCTACGGCGTGTACCCGCTGGTCGTCGAGGCCGTGGACGGGGACGGCCAGGTCATCGGCGCCCAGTACACCTTCCTCCCCTACACGGGCGGGGAGGACGATGTCCCCTCCGTCGACATCGCCTGGGTGTGGCCGCTGATGGCGCAGCCCCAGCGGGCGGACGAGGACACCTTCCTCAGCGACGACCTGCACTCGTCGGTCACCGCCGACGGCCGGCTGGGCCGCCTGCTGGCCGCGGGGGCGCAGACACCGGTGTCCTTCGAGGCCGGGGACGAGGACCTCGTCGAGTCGCTCGGCCTCGACCAGGAGCCGGAGGAGCCCTCCGAGGGCGCGGCCACCGCGGAGGAGACCGCGGAGGCCCTGCCCACCGAGGAGGCCACCGGCGAGGACGCGGAGGACGAGGACGAGTCCGCCGAGGAGGAGCCCAGCCGCGACGAGGGGGTCCCGATCACCTGGTCCGTGGACCCCGGCACGCTCGACGACATCCTGCGCATGGCCTCGTCGGGGCACGAGGTGGTGGAGGACCCCCTCGCCGTGCCCGCCGAGTCCGACCCCGTGCGGCACGAGGTCGGGGCCGACGAGGCGGCCCAGGTGTGGCTGCGCGAGGCACGCCGGGTACTGGCCGCCGACAACGTCGTGGCCACCCCCTACGCCCAGGCCGACCTGGCCGCCCTGCTGCGGCAGGGCATGGACTCCGACGCCGAGGCGGCCCTGAGGGTCGGCCAGGAGGCGGTCCTGCGGGCGTTGGGAACGGAGGCCGACAAGACCTTCGCCCTGCCCCCGAACGGTCTGATGGACCAGAGCGTGTACCACCTGCTCGCCTCGCACGGCGCGACCCGCTTCCTGCTGGACGAGGACGCCGTGCCCACCGTGTCCTGGCTGTCCACGACCCCCACCGCGCAGGCCCCGCTGCCCGCGCCGGAGGACGAGACCTCCGAGGAGCCGTTCGCGCTGGTCGCCGACGAGGGCCTCACCGACGTGCTGTCCATGCCCAGCCGGGAGCCGGGCCAGTCCGAGCTCGCGCTCCAGCGCTTCGCCGCCGAGACCGCGATGATCGCGGGCGAGAACGCGGGGGGCGACCGGGTGGTCGTCGCCGCTCCGGAGTCCGGCTGGAACCCCGGCGAGGAGTTCGCCCGGGGCGTGCTGTCCGCCTCCGAGGACCTGCCGTGGCTGTCCCCGCAGAGGCTGGACGAGGTCGAACTGCCCGACGCCGGTGAGCGCGAGCAGACCCGCCGGTCCCTCACCTACCCCGACCGCGCCTACGGGGAGGAGCTCAGTCCCACCTACCTGGAGCTGGTCGAGGACGTGAGCCGGGACGTGCGCCTGTTCAACAGCGTCCTGGTCGGCGACAGCGACCCGTTCCGCCCGGCGCTGCTGCGCCTGGAGTCGGTGCACCTGCGGGAGGAGGAGGCCCTGGCGGGCGCCACCCGCTCCCTGGTCGCGCAGAACGTCCAGGACCGCATGGACGACGTGCGGGTCATCCCCGGCGAGCCGGTCACCCTGGCCAGCCGGACCGGCACCACCGGCATCCTGGTCGCCAACGACCTGGAGGACGAGACCGTCTTCGTGAACCTGTCGGTCTTCTCCGAGAACGCCGACCGCCTGAGCGTCGGCGAGTACAACCACTCCTTCGAGATCGAGCCGGGCGCCAAGACCACGGTGTACGTCCCGCTGTCGGCGCGGGTCAACGGCCGCACCGTCCTCAACGTGAGCCTGCAGAACTCCGAAGGCGAGCCGATCAGCAGCCAGGACGTCGAGATCCCGGTGAACGCCACCGGCCTGGGCACCCAGGCGTTGGCCATCAGCGGCATCGGCCTGCTGATCCTCGTCGCCGCGCTGGCCCCGCGCGCGCTGCGCAAGTGGGTCCGCCGGAAGGCCTCGGCCGGAGCCCCCGCCGGGGCCGCCGAGTCCGCCGGGGGCGCGGAGAGCGCCCGGGACACCGCGGGTGCCGGGACGGCCGGGGAGGACGCGAACGCCGCGGGCTCCGCGGACGGCCCGGACTCCGAGGACCCGTCCGGGGGCGACCCCTCCGGAACGGACCGGGACACCGCCCCCGGCACGGCGGTGGACGGCTCCACGGACACGGACGCCGGGCGGCCGGAGGACCCCTCCGGCCCCGAGGAAGACGACTCCCCGGCCGCGACGCCGGGTGGCGCGGAGCGCAACCGCGGCGGCACGGGCACGTGACCCAGCGGTTCCGGAGAGGGTGACATGGCTCCCTACCGACAGGACGCCATGTCGACACACCCGCACGCCTCCATGTCGGCACACGCGGTCCGCACCCGCGTGGCCGACCCGCGGACGCCGGACCACGGCGCCGCGGCCGGACATTCCCCAGTCGGACGAAAGGAAGCCTGATCCACGGTGGTCACCGACTCTTCGAACGGCGGCGGGAAGCACCGCCGACGCTCCCAGCCAGAAGCCCCGCTCCCGAGCGCGGTCCGCCCCGGAAGCGGCCCCGCCCCCACCTCCGAGGAGGGCGAGCTGCCGGGGACCGCCACCGGCACCACCGCCGGCGACGGGTCCGGAGGGGACTCCGGCGGCGGTTCCGACCAGGGGAGGGACACCGGGTCGGGCGGCGGCATGATGCGCTCCAGCGCCATCATGGCCGTGGGAACCCTGGCCTCCCGGATCACCGGCTTCGCCCGCACCATCGTGCTCGGCGCCGCCATCGGCACCCACCTGCTCGGTGACGCCTACCACACGGCGCACACGATCCCGTTCATCCTCAACGACCTGCTCATCGGCGGGCTGATGGCCAGCGTCATCATCCCGTTCCTGGTCAAGCGGCGTAAGCGCGACGCGGACGGCGGCAAGGCCACCGAGGACCGCCTGTTCACCACCACGCTGCTGGCGCTGTTCCTGCTCACCACGGCCGCGATCCTGGCCGCGGAGTTCCTCATCTGGATGTACGGCTCCCGGTTCACGCCGGTCCAGTTCGACGCCTCGGTCCACCTCGCGCGGTACCTGCTGGCGCAGATCTTCTTCGTGGGCATGAGCGGCCTGCTGAGCGCCATGCTCAACACCCGGGGCAGGTTCGGCGCGGCCGTCTGGGCTCCGGTGCTGAACAACCTCGTCATCATGAGCGTGGCGGGCGTGTTCCTGTGGGTGGCCGGCCCGGGCCGCACCCCCGAGACCGTCACCGACGGCCAGCTGACCCTGCTGGGAGCCGGTACGGCGGCCGGCATGGCGCTCCAGGCGGTGGTGCTGTTCGTGGCGCTGTCCCGCACCGGCTACCGCTGGCGGCCCCGCCTGGACCTGCGCGGCTCCGGGCTCGGCGAGGCCCTGCGCACCGCCGGGTGGATGATGCTCTACACCCTGCTCACCCAGGCCGGGCTGTGGATCACCACCAACATCGCCAACGCCGCGAACGTGGCGAGCATCCGGGAGGGCCTGGACGTCGGCGCGGGCATCAGCGCCTACAACCTGGCGTACCAGCTCTTCCAGCTGCCGTACGCGATCATCGCGGTCTCCCTCATCACCGTGCTGCTGCCCCGGATGAGCGCCCACGCCGACGACCACGACTGGGACGCCGTCCGCGCGGACTTCTCCCGCACCCTGCGCGTCTCCGCGTTCGTGCTGGTGCCGACCGCCTTCGCGGTGGCGATGTTCGCCGAGCCGCTGTCCGTCCTGGCCTTCGCGCGCGGGTCCATCTCGGTGGACGACGCGGAGAGCATCGGCCAGATCCTCATGGTCATGTCGCTGGGCCTGGTGCCCTTCACCGTGTTCCAGCTCATGCTGCGCGTGTTCTTCGCCATGGGCGACACCCGCACCCCCGCGATGCTCGGCCTCGCCAACCTGGCCGTGCACAGCGCCCTGGCTCTGACGTCCTACCTGGTGCTTCCGCCGAACATGGTGGTCGTGGGCGTGGCCGCGGGCTTCATGGTCTCGTTCCTGTCCGGGCTGACCATCGCCGGGCTCGTGCTGAGCCGGCGCATCGGGGGGCTTGACGGCAAGCACGTCATTGGCACATTGTTGCGCCTGCACCTGGCCGTCGTCCCGAGCATCGCGGCCGGCCTCGGTGTGCTCTGGGCCTTCGACACCTACGTGGGCCCCGGCCTGGTCACCTACGTCGGCGCCCCGGCCGCCGGATGCGTCCTGGGCGCACTGCTCTTCCTCGGGTGCGCCCGGCTGCTGCGCGTCCCGGAGCTGACGGGGGCCGTGGAGCTGGTCCGCGCCCGCCTGCGCCGCTGATGCCGTAACACCCTCCCCGGCTCTGCCCCGCCGAGGCCCCGAAGCCGCCCGAACGAGAGTGAAGGACAGCCCGACGGTGTCGAGCGACCTGCCGCAGCAGACGTCCCCCGAGGACTCCGAGCCGCCCGACGGGGACAGACCCCGCCGGCGGTCCGCCCTGGTGACGCCGGAGGACGTGCTCGACACCTACGAGCGCGAGGAGCCGGACACCGAGCCCGAGACCGGGCTGCACGCGCTCCGGGACCCGAGCGACATCGGTGACGTGGGTACCGCCGACCGTCTGGAGGACGGCGACGAGATCGGCGGTACCTCCCACACGGCGCCGGGCAACCTCGCCAGGTCGAGCGCGATCATGGCGGTGGGCACCATCGCCTCCCGCATCACGGGGTTCGTGCGCACCATCGTCCTGGCGGCGGCGATCGGCACCCAGCTGCTGGGCGACGCCTACCAGACGGCGGGCATGGTCCCGTACATGATCTACGACCTGCTCATCGGCGGGTTGCTGGCCAGTGTGTTCGTGCCGTTCCTGGTCAAGCGGCGCAAGCTGGACGCCGACGGCGGCGACGGCGTCGAGCAGCGCCTGGTCACCCTGATGCTGCTGGCGCTGTTCGCCCTGACGCTGGTGTCGGTGCTGGTCGCGGAGTGGTTCATCCGCATCTACGCGGGCGGCTTCTCGGGGGCCCAGTACGAGGTCTCGGTCGTGCTGGCCCGGTACCTGGTCACGCAGATCTTCTTCATCGGCGCGAGCGGGCTGGCCAGCGCGATGCTCAACGCGCGCAACAGGTTCGGCGCGCCCATGTGGGCGCCGGTGCTGAACAACGTGGTCATCATCGGCGTCTGCGTGTGGTTCCTGGAGCTCGCCGGTCCGGGGCGCACCCCGGAGACCGTCACGGACGGCCAGTTGATGCTGCTGGGACTGGGCACGGCCCTGGGACAGGTGGTCCAGGCCGCCGTCCTGGTGTGGGCGCTGGCCGCGGCGGGCTTCCGCTGGCGCCCGCGCCTGGACCTGCGGGGCTCGGGCCTGGGCGAGGCCGCCGGGGCCGCCTCGTGGATGATGCTCTACATCGTCGTCGCGCAGCTGGGGGCGCTGGTCTCCACCAACGTGGCCACCCGGGCGGGCGCCCTGTCCGCCGAGGCGGGCCTGGACTCCGGCGCGGGCATCGCGGCGTACAAGTTCGCGTCGATGCTCTTCCAGCTCCCGTACGCGGTCATCGCGGTCTCGGTGATCACCGCGCTGCTGCCCAGGATGAGCGAACACGTCGCCGCGGGCCGCCGGGACCAGGTGCGCAGCGACTTCTCGCGTGGCTTCCGGCTGTCCTCGGTGCTGATCGCGCCGCTCTCGGTCGCGATGATCGTCTTCGCGATCCCGTTCTGCGTGCTGATCTACGCGCAGGGCAGCACGAGCGCGCAGGACGCGGCCGCGATCGGGCGCATCCTCATGGTCTTCTGCGTGATGCTGATCCCGTTCACGCTCTTCCAGCTCCAGATGCGCGTGTTCTACGCTCTGGGTGACACCCGGACCCCGGCCCTGGTGTCGATCCCCTCCGAGGTCGCCCACGCGACCACCGCGATCGGCCTGCTCTTCCTCCTCGAACCACAGCACGTCGTGGTGTGGCTTCCCGTACCGTACGGCCTGTACTACATCGTCGGCTCCGTCGTCATGTGGTACCTGCTGCACCGGCGGCTCAACGGCCTGGACGGGCGCCGGACCGCGGCCACGCTGTTGCGGCTGTACCTGGCCACCGTCCCCTCGGCGGCCTTCGGGGTGGCGATGATCCACCTCTTCCGGGACCTGCCGGGCGAGGTCTGGCCGGGCCTGGCGGCGATGGCGGCGGGAGGCGTCGTCGGAGCCGTGCTGTTCGTGGTGACCGCAAGATTCCTGAAAGTGACAGAAGTCACATCCTTCCTCGATCTACTCAAAACCCGCCTGCGACGCCGCTGATCACCAGGAATAGCTGAGGTTGGGCGGACCTGCTCCGTTACGTACCGGAAGGTGGCCGAGTATCCGTTGTCCTCCGAAGATGCTGTTCACGCGTCCTAGCATGGACAGGCATCGCTTTACCGCTACCGCATTGTTCAACCGAACTGCCCGAAGGGAGGCTGGGGACAGCAGGCAGGGCCGACGGACCCCTCGCGCGCACCCCGTACCGCTCCGGTCCGTACACGGCCAGGGAGCGCGGACGCACGCGAAACCACGGCACTGGCACCCGTCACTCCCATCATGAGCACCTTCCTCATCGAACCCGGTGCGAAGCTGGCCAACCGCTACCGCCTCGACCAAGTGGTGAGCGAGACCGGCGGCGCCACCCGCTGGAAGGCCACCGACGAGACGCTCGCGCGCCCCGTGGCCGTGTGGACCTTCGCAGAGGGCTTCCCGCGTACCTCCGAGGTCGTGCGCGCCGCCCGCGCGACGAGCCGCATCCCCGACGCCCGCGTCACGCAGGTCTTCGACGCGGACGACTCCTCCCCCATCCCCTACGTGGTCGAGGAGTGGGTCATCGGCTCCTCCCTGACCGACCTCCTCGCTCAGGGCCCCATGGAGCCCGAGCGCGCCGCCGGACTGGTCGCCGAGGCGGCCGAGGCGATCGCCGCCGCGCACGCCGGGGGCCTGCACCACCTGTGCCTGACCCCGAGCAAGCTCATGTGGAGCAGCGGCGGCGCGGTCAAGGTGACCGGTATCGGCGTGGACGCCGCCCTGCTGGGCAGCAGCGACGCCGACCCCGCGGCCACCGACGCCCGGGGGCTGGGCAACCTGCTCTACGCGGCGCTCACCGGGCACTGGCCCGGCGGCCCGCAGAGCGGCCTGCCCGCCGCTCCCCAGGGCCCCGCGGGCCCCTACCCGCCCCACCACATCCGCCAGGGCATCACCGAACCCCTGGGGACCATCACCACGCGCGCCGCCCTGCCGCAGCTCGCGGGGCAGATGGTGCCCGGACCGCCGATCACCTCGCCGGCCGACTTCTGCACGGCCATGGCCGAGGTGCCCCGGCTCATCCCCCTGCCCGTCACCCAGGCCGAGTCGGCTCCGCCCGAGCCCGGGACGTCCCGGCGCACCGGCGAGTTCGACAGCACCGGCCCGCGCCGCGGCGCCCGCGGCTCCCGGGGCGGCGCGGCCGCGCGGGAGGAGCACGAGTCCCGCAGCGGTTCCGTCGGCCGGGCCGGCCACACCTCCCGGGGCGGCTCCTCCCTCCGGGGCGGCTCCGAGGCGCGTGAGCGCCCGGCCCCCTCCCGGATGGAGCAGCGGTCCGCCCGCGCACAGCCCTCGCTCCAGAAGATCCTGATCGGCGTGGTCGCCGTGGTGCTGTTCGCCGGCGTGGTCGTCGGCGCCTGGACGGTCGGGTCGATGTTCAGCTCCGGCGAGGACCAGGAGACCCCCAGCGGCGACGGCGGTGGTGAGCAGGCCTCGGGCGGCAGCGAGGAGGTGGAGCTGAGTCAGCTGGAGGTCCAGGGGGCGCGCGGCCTCAACCCGCACGGCAACACCGACGAGCACTCGGACAAGGCGGGCCGCGCCCACGACGGGGACACCGCCACGGAGTGGAACACCCAGGGCTACAGGGACCCGCTCAGCGACATCAAGCCCGGCGTCGGGCTCCAGCTCGACCTCGGCGCCGTCCACGAGGTCCACGAGGTGGACCTCAACCTCGGCGGCAGCGGCTACGAGTTCCAGATCCTGGCCGGCGAGTCCGACTCGGACAGCGAGGACGGTTACGAGGTCGTCGGGTCGGGCGAGGGCGGCTCACAGGTCGTCACCCTCGACGAACCGGTCGATGCCCGCTACGTCGTGGTCTGGTTCACCGCGCTGCCCGGGTCCGGCGAGTGGAGGGGGACGGTCTACGAGGCCGAGGTACGGGGCGTCGAGTAGCGGGGTACGTGATCGGGTACTGATGGACGCGGTCCAGGAGCTCCCTGACCGGGAGCTGTTGACGAGGCACGCTCAGGGCGACGACCAGGCCTTCGCGGTCCTGGTGCGCCGGCACCGTGAGCGCCTTTGGGCTGTCGCCGTGCGGATGATGGGCGACCGGGAGGAGGCCTCCGACGCCCTCCAGGACGCCTTTCTGTCCGCCTTCCGCGCCGCCGACCGCTTCCGCGGCGAGTCGCAGGTGAGCACGTGGCTGCACCGGATCGTGGTGAACGCCTGCCACGACCGGCTGCGCCGCCGCAAGGTGCGCCCGGCCACCCCGACGGAGGACGAGACCCTGGACGTGATGTCCAACGAGCGGCTGGGCCGCACGGGAGGCGGCCCGGACCACGCCTCGCAGACCGAGACGCGTATGGACGTCAACGCCGCGCTGGACCTGCTCCCGCTCGACCAGCGCATGGCGCTGACCCTCGTGGACATGCTCGGCTACCGGGTGGAGGAGGCGGCGCAGATCCTCGACGTGGCGTCGGGGACGGTCAAGAGCAGGTGTGCGCGAGGCCGTGCCAAACTTCTCCCGTCACTGGCCCATCTGAGGAACCCTCGACAGGCCGGAGACGTCACAACTGGGAGAGGAGGTGCCAACCCATCGTGACGTCCCATCCAGACGTGGAGGCACTCGCCTTCTTCGCCGAGGAGCTCCTGGCGCCCGACGAGGAACGCACTGTCGCAGCCCACATAGACACCTGCGCGAACTGCGCGGCCACCCTGGAGGAACTCACCGGGGTGGCAGGGGCGCTGGCCGCCGTGCCGGTTCCCGCCCTGCCCCGTGAGGTGGCCGACCTCCTCGACCAGCGCGTCGCGGAGGCGGTGCGCGAGCGCGCCGCCGGCGGACCGGCCGCTGCCGTGCACGGCGCCGGCGGCGCTCCGGCCGACGAGGCCCCGGCGCCCGGCGGCGCCACGGTGGTCCCCCTCACGCGCAGGCGCCGGACCGCGCGGGCCCTCAACACACCCCGGATGATGATGCTGGCCGCCGCCGCGGCGGTCGTCGTCGGAGGCGGCGGCGCGGCCCTGTTCAACGGCGTGCTCGCACCGGGCGGCCAGGGCGGGACCAGCGAGGTCGCGGCCCCCCTGGCGGAGAACGGCGGCGAGGCCGCCCCGGACACGGCGCAGTCCTACATGCCGCAGGTGGTGCGGAGCGGGACCGTCTACACCGAGGCGTCCCTGTCCGAGCAGGCCTCCCGGACGCTCGACCTGTCCCCCGTGGACGGGACCGGGGACATCGGGCCCCAGGAGGACGGAGGCGGCGGCAACGGCCCCCTGACCATCGAGGCGGCGCCCACCGACGTGCAGGAGTGCGTGGTTCTCCTCGGCGAGGAGTACGGGGCGCACTTCACCCTGGTGGACGACGCCCACTACGGCGACGGGGGCTCCCCCGCCTGGGTGCTGTTCTCCCCCCGGGGCGAGCGCTTCGAGGTGTACGTGGTCGACCCGGCCTGCGCGCGGGGCGGCGACCCCGGGCGGAGCGTCCTCGACCAGGAGACCGTGCAGGCTCCCTGAGCCCTCCGGAGCGGTCTGTCCACATGTGGACCTGTCCCCTTGGCGCCGTGTCGACATGTCGTCGGCGCGCGCCGGGGGCCGGACCCGCCCGCCGGCACGGGCCGGCGCTCACCGGCCGGGGCGGACCAGGCCCGTCTCGTAGGCGACCACCACCAGGCCGACCCGGTCGCGGACCCCGAGCTTGGCCAGGACGCGGCCCACGTGGGTGCGCGCCGTCGCCGGGCTGAGGTGCAGCTCGGCGCCGATCTCCTGGTTCGACATGCCGCGGCCGACCAGGGCGAGTACGTCGCGTTCCCGGCCGGTCAGCACGTCCAGACGGGAGGCGCTCCCGGGGGCGACCGCGGTGTCGGCGAGCCGTTCGACCACCCTGCGGGTGACCCCCGGCGAGAGCAGCGCGTCCCCCGCCGCCACCGTGCGGACCGCCTCCCGCAGCTGCCGCGGACCGGCGTCCTTGAGCAGGAAGCCGGAGGCGCCCAGGCGCAGCGCCGTGAACACGTTGTCGTCCTCACCGAACGTGGTGAGGACGACCACCCGGGCCCCGCGGCCCGTCGACCTGTCGACATGTCCCCCCGCGGACCCGTCGGCCCCGGACGCGGGCCCGCCGGCGCGGCGCTCCAGCTCGCGGAGCACCGCCAGGCCGTCCATCGCGGGCATCTGGAGGTCGAGCAGGACCACGTCGGGACGGTGGCGGTCGATGTCCGCGAGCGCCTCGCGGCCGTTCTCGGACTCGGCCACCACCTCGATCCCCTCGTCGCGCTCCAGCAGCGCGCGCACCCCGGTGCGCACGAGGGGCTGGTCGTCCACGAGCAGGACCCGGATCACCGGCCGCCCCCGATCGGCAGCAGCGCGCGCACACCGAACCCCCCGCAGGGCCGGGGCGCCGCCTCCAACGAGCCGCCGACCAGGCGCACCCGCTCGCGCATCCCCGACAGTCCGCTGCCGGCCGGGGAGCCGGCCGACGCGGCCGTCCCGTCGTCGGTCACCGTCACGTCGAGCATCCCGTCCCTCCTGGAGAAGGCCACCCGCGCCCGGCGGGCGCGCGCGTGGCGCAGCGTGTTCGTCAGCGCCTCCTGAACGATCCGGTAGGCGGTCGCGTCCACCATCCCCGGTACCTCCCCGGGCGCGGGGACCCCGGTGACCTCCACGTCGACCCCGGCCGCGCGCACCGTCGCGACCAGTTCGTCCAGGTGGGCGAGGGAGGAGACCCGGTCGTCGCCCGGGTCGGTCCCGCGCAGCGCGCTCACGGTGGCGCGCAGCTCGCTCAGCCCCGCCCGCGCCGCCCGCGCCACGTGGTCCAGCTCGGTGCGCGCGACGGGCACGTCCGCCGGGTCGTCCCCCAGGGCCTCCGCGGCCACCGCCGCGTGCAGGGACACCACGGAGAG
The DNA here is from genome assembly GCA_002529455.1 of Glycomyces fuscus. Taxonomy (GTDB): domain Bacteria; phylum Actinomycetota; class Actinomycetes; order Streptosporangiales; family Streptosporangiaceae; genus Nocardiopsis; species Nocardiopsis fusca. The sequence continues at coordinate 73,183 of NYMS01000020.1, read as the reverse complement.
GTGGTGTCCCACGGCGTCGTGGAGGTCGCGGGCGATGCGGGCGCGTTCGAGCGCCAGGCGCTCGGCCGCCTCGGACTCGCGCGCCTGCCTGTCCAGGACCTCGATCCGCACGCGCTGGTGCTCGGCCCGGCGCCGCTGCCACTGCACGTGGCCCAGGGCCGTGGCCGCGCCCATGACCGCCACCGTGGTGGGCAGCTCGTACCCCAGGAGGTAGGCGGGGTCCTGCCCCTCCTGGAGCCGGACGGAGGTGGACACCAGGACCAGCGCGGAGGCCAGGCCCGCCGACCACAGGGTGCGGCCCGCCTCCGCGGCCGAGTACAGCGCGGCGGCCACCGGGACCGCCAGTCCGATGACGGGCAGCTGGAGCACGTAGTTGGCGACGACCAGGACCGAGGTGGCCACCAGGACCGCGACCGGTCGGCGGCGCCGGACCAGCATGAGCGCGCCGAGCACGGCGGCCATCCCGTATCCCAGCGGCAGGTTCCCCGTGTCACTGACGTCGGAGGCGACCGTGATCGCCACCACGGCGAAGACGGCGAACCCGAAGAGCGCGTCGACCACGACGCCCTGGCGGTCACTGGGCATGCGGCGATTCTACGGACCGGGCCCCGGCGCGGCGCGGGATCCGGGGACCGCGCCGTTACGCCTCCGGACGTAGGCGGCCGGGGACGGAACGCGTAGCCGCCCGGAACCGCCGGCGGACGCGCGGGCGGGGGCGGGCTTCCTAGTGTCGGGGGTCCCTTCCCGTTCCGGCGCTCACACGCGCCCCGGGCCCGTGAGGTGACCGTGGACCGCCGACAGCCGCCCTCCGCCGACCGCCCCGCCGCGGACGGCCCCTTCTCCGGGATCCCGTGGTCCCTGGTGCTGGGGCTCGGCGCGCTCGCCCTGCTGCGCCCCCTGCTCGGCGTCACCGGCGCCGCCGAGGCACTGGACTGCTCGCCCTTCCTCCAGCTGGGAGTGACCGCACTCGTCACCGCCGCCTGGGTGACCGCCGTGCTGGTCGCCCGCGTCCCGCGCCCGCTGCTCACTCTGGTCCACACGGGGCTGGCCTACGCCGTGTTCTCGACCGTGCTGAGCGCGGTCCTGTCCCCGATCATGCTCGGCGAGCTCCGGGGGCCGCTCACCAGCCCGTTCGGCTTCGTCGCCGTCCTGGCCCTGAACGCCCTGTGGGGGCTTGCGGCGGGCGCGGTCGCCGTGGGTGTGCGCTGGACCCTGGGCGGCGGCCAGGAGGGCTCCTGAGGGCCTGCGGGCCGGCCCGACGCGGCCGGGGGCGCGCTCCCCCACCGCGCCGACGCCGTCCGGCCCTCTGACGCCTCCCCCGGGGCCGCGGGAGGCGCGGAACGGACGCCGTCACGCATACCCCACCCCCGTAACCTGGGGCGATGTCCCAAAGGGAATGCCCTGCGCCTACCATCGGTTGTGCTAACCATCTTCCCCTGCGGTCACACGGCGTGGCCAGGGCAGCGACTGTGTGAAGGGCCAACGAGCGTGAGTGACGTCCGCAATGTCATCATCATCGGTTCCGGACCGGCGGGGTACACCGCCGCCGTGTACGCCGCCCGTGCCGAGCTGCGACCCCTGGTGTTCGAGGGTTCCATCACCGCCGGCGGCGCTCTGATGAACACCACCGAGGTCGAGAACTTCCCCGGCTTCCCCGACGGCATCATGGGCCCCGACCTGATGGACCACATGCGCAAGCAGGCGGAGCGGTTCGGCGCCGAGCTGGTGCCGGAGGACGTCACCGCCGTCGACCTGACCAAGCCGGTCAAGGAGGTCGTCGCGGGCGGTGAGACCTTCCTCGCCCACACGGTCATCCTCTCCACCGGCTCCGGCTACCGCGAGCTGGGCGTCCCCGGCGAGAAGGAGCTGTCCGGGCGCGGCACCTCCTGGTGCGCCACCTGCGACGGCTTCTTCTTCCGCGACCAGGACATCGCGGTGGTCGGCGGCGGAGACACCGCCATGGAGGAGGCCCTGTTCCTCACCCGGTTCGCGAAGTCGGTGACCGTCATCCACCGCCGCGACCAGCTGCGCGCCAGCCGCATCATGGCCGAGCGCGCGCACGCCAACGAGAAGATCACCTTCCTGTGGAACTCGGAGGTCACCGAGGTCCTGGGCGAGGAGCGCGTCTCCGGCCTCAGGGTGCTCGACAACCAGACCGGTGAGACCAGCACCCTGGACGTGACCGGTCTGTTCGTCGCGATCGGCCACGACCCGCGCGTGGAGCTGTTCGACAAGCAGGTCGAGCTCGACGAGGAGGGCTACGTCAAGGTGGACTTCCCGTCCACGCGGACGAACCTGGAGGGCGTCTTCGCCGCGGGCGACGTGGTCGACCACCAGTACCGGCAGGCGATCACCGCCGCGGGGACCGGCTGCGCCGCCTCGCTGGACGCCGAGCGCTACCTCGCCGCGCGCGGCAACTAGAGGCCGCCGACCGAGGCGGGCCCCGGCCCGCCCACCCCGATCCTTCCCCCCGTCCCTGCCCGGTTCCGTCGAACCAAGGAGAACCATGTCCGCTGTCAAGCACGTCACCGACTCCACCTTCAAGGAGGAGGTCCTCTCCAGCGACAAGCCCGTCCTGGTGGACTTCTGGGCCGACTGGTGCGGCCCGTGCAAGCAGATGGCCCCGGTCCTGGACAAGCTGGCCGAGGAGTACGGCGACAAGATCGAGGTCGTCAAGCTCAACACCGACCAGAACCCGGAGACGCCGCGCGCGTACAACGTGCTGTCCCTGCCGACGATGAACCTCTACAAGGACGGCGAGGTCGTCAAGCAGATCATCGGCGCCAAGCCCAAGCGCCTCCTGGAGAAGGAGCTCGCGGAGTTCCTGTGACCCGGAACCCGCGCCTCGGGCCCTGCCGCGGCCGGTACGACGAGGGGCCCCCGAGATCCCAGGGATCTCGGGGGCCCCTCGTCGTACCGGGGTCTCCCGTGGAGGTGTTTCACGTGAAACACCTCCGCCGGAGCGGTCAGCCCATCTGGCTGATGATGCGCTCCAGGTCGTCGTGCGTCGCGAACTCCACGACGATCCGGCCCTTCCGCTTGCCCATGTTGACCTTCACCGTGGTGTCCAGCCGGTCGGAGAGGCGGGACGCCCACTCCTCGACCTGGGGAGGGTTGGCGGTCCGGGTGGGAGCGCGTCGGACCCTCTCCTCCTCCGGCTCCTCCCGCAGGGCCACCATCTCCTCCAGGGAGCGGACCGAGATGCCCTCCTCCACCACGCGGGCGGCCAGCCGGTCCTGGAGGTCGGGGTCCTCGACCTTCAGCAGCGTCCGCGCGTGCCCGGCGCTGAGCACGCCCGCGGCCACGCGCGTCTGCACCTTGGGCGGGAGGGTGAGCAGCCGCAGGGTGTTGGTGATGTGCGAGCGGGACCGGCCGATCCTCTGGGCCAGTTCCCCGTGGGTGGCGCCGAAGTCGTCCAGCAGCTGCTTGTAGGCGGCCGCCTCCTCCAGGGGGGTGAGCTCCTGCCGGTGCAGGTTCTCCAGGAGCGCGTCGCGGAGCAGTTCGTCGTCGTCGGTGCTCCGGACGATGGCGGGGATGCGGGTGAGACCCGCCTCCTTGCTGGCCCGCAACCGGCGCTCGCCCATGATGAGCTCGTACTCGGGGTCACCGTCCCCCGGCAACCTGCGCACGACGACCGGTTGGAGCAGGCCGACCTCGCTGATCGAGTCCCGCAGCTCCTCCAGGGCCTGGTCGTCGAAGTACTTCCGCGGCTGGCGGGGGTTGGGGGTGATCGAGGCGAGGTCGACCTCCTCCAGATACGTCCCGTCGGGCAGGGCTTCCACCCGCGACTCCACGGGCTGGGTCTCCTCCTCGGGCGCCGGGGCCGCCGGCCCCTGTGGGATGAGCGCCCCCAGTCCCTTGCCCAGTCCGCGCCGCTGCTGGCTCACCGGCACCTCCACACTCCTCTTTCGCTTGTCAGACCTTGGCCCTGTGGGCGATCTCCCGGGCGGCTTCCAGGTAGGCCACCGCGCCGGTGGAAGCCGGGTCGTAGGTCATCACCGACTGACCGTAACTGGGTGCCTCGGACACCCGGACGCTCCGGGGGATCAGCGTCTCCAGGACGGTGTCCCCGAAGTGCGAGCGCACCTCGTCGGCCACCTGCTGGGAGAGCCGGGTCCGGCCGTCGTACATCGTCAGCAGGATGGTACTGACCGCCAGCCCCGGGTTCAGGTGGGACTGGACGAGCTCCACGTTGCGCAGCAGCTGGCCCAGGCCCTCCAGGGCGTAGTACTCGCACTGGATCGGGATCATGACCTCGTCGCACGCCACCATCGCGTTGACCGTCAACAGGCCGAGCGAGGGCGGACAGTCGATGAGGATGTAGTCCAGGTCCGAGGTGTCGTAGGCGGCGAAGGCCCGCTTGAGCCGGGCCTCGCGCGCGACGAGCGAGACCAGTTCGATCTCGGCGCCCGCCAGGTCGATGGTCGCCGGGGCACACCACAGGTTGGGGATGTCCGGGACCGGCTGGGCGAGCTTGCGGATCTCCTCGTCCTCCACCAGGCAGTGGTAGATGGACCGGGTCTGGTTGTCGCGCTCCATGCTGAGGGCGGTGGACGCGTTGCCCTGCGGATCGAGGTCGACCACGAGGACGCGCTGTCCGTGCATCGCCAGGGCGGCCGCGATGTTCACCGTCGTGGTGGTCTTGCCGACGCCGCCCTTCTGGTTGGCCACGCTGATCACCCGGCAGTCCCTGGGCCGGGGCCAGACGTCGTCGGGCCCGCGAACCGCCATGGCCGCGTGGGCCGCACGGGCGAGCGGAGTGTCGGGAACCCCGGACGGTGTTTCACGTGAAACATCGAGCAGGTCTCCGTAGGAGGATGTTTCACGTGAAACACCGGGGTTGTCGGATGGGTTCACGAAGGAGTTCACCTCTTCCGTCCGCGCTTCTTCTTGCCGCCCCGCGCCTTCGTCGCTGGCGGACCACCGGTCACCGTGACGCGAACGACCGTGGTAGCGGGATCGACTTTACCCCGCCCCACCCTGATCACATCGCTAACGCTAGGCCGCAGTTTCGAAACGTCTTTCTCCGCGGCTGCCAGTTCGGCCTCCGCCTGCTCCCCCTTGAGCGCCAGCAGGCTCCCGCCCTCGCGTAGGAGAGGCAGGGACCACCCGGCGAGCCGGCTCAGGGGGGCGACCGCCCGGGCGGTGACGAAGTCGGTGTACACCTCGCCGTGCGCCTCCTCCGCCCGACCGCGCCTCACCTCCACGTTGGACAGCTTCAGGAGATCCACGGCCTCGTTGAGGAAGACCGTCCTGCGCAGCAGCGGCTCCAGCAGGACCATGCGGATGTCGGGGCGCACCAGGCCGAGCACCAGCCCGGGCAGCCCCGCGCCCGATCCGACGTCCACCACCTCCGCGCCCTCGGGAAGCAGCTCCTCCACGACGGCGCAGTTGATGAGGTGCCGCTCCCACAGGCGGGGGACCTCGCGCGGACCGATCAGGCCCCGCCGCACCCCGTCGTCGGCGAGCAGTTCGGCGTAGCGCCGCGCCGTCGGCAGGGAGGCGCCGAAAACCGCCTCCGCCTCCGCGGGGGGAGCGGGGAGCGCGGCACCGGACTCCTCAGTGCCCGAGGTCATCGGTCACCACCTGTGAACTCGTCCATCATCACTTCCATGTCGGTTCGCCACGGCGTCCGCGCACACGGAGGACCGGTGGGCGAGGGGGACGCGCAGCGGCGCGGAGAAAAAGGGATCCACCCTGAATCCTACGTGTGGGAGGACACCGCGGTTTCACGTGAAACATCCGCGACCCCCGCTTCTGCCTTCCCCGTCCGCGTTCCGGCCACACATGGCGAGAAGTCGACAGGGCCACATGCCGACACAGGAAGAGGGGGTGGCGATGTTTCACGTGAAACATCGCCACCCCCTCGGGGTGTTCGCGCCCACCGCCTGTTCCGCGAGCCGCCCTCAGCCCCGGGAGGTTGTTCGGGCGCCCACGGGGTTCTGGAGGCGCCGAAGGTGGGACCGCGAGGAACGAGCCGTCCCACCGCAGGCGCCGAAGGTTCCCGTACTCCGGGCGCCCGAACACGGGCCGAAGCGGAGCGGAGGTCCCAGGCAACACCGCCTAGGAGGCGGGGTGCACCACCACGTAGCGGTTGGGCTCCTCGCCCTCCGACTCGCTGTGCAGGCCGGCGGCGGCCACCGCGTCGTGCACGACCTTGCGCTCGAACGGGGTCATCGGCTCCAGCGGCTGGGTCTCGCCGGTCTCCTTGACCTTGTTGGCGGCGTCCGTCCCGACCTGGAAGAGCACCTTGCGGCGGTCCTCGCGGTACCCGCCGATGTCCAGCATCAGGCGGCTGCGCTCACCGGTGGCCCGGTGCACCGCCAGCCGGGTGAGCTCCTGGAGGGCCTCCAGGACCTCGCCCCGCTCGCCGATCAGCTCGTCGAGGGTGGCGCCGACGACCGAGACCATCGCGCGGTCGCCCTCGACGTCCATGTCGATGTCGCCGTCGAAGTCCGCGATGTCGAGGAGTCCCTCGATGTAGTCGGCGGCGATGTCGCCCTCGTTCTCCAGGGCCTCGATGTCGATTCCGGCCTCAGGCGCCTCAGCCACCGCTACTCCACCGCTCTCTTCCTCACTACTTGCCACAGCGATCCCGTCTCCTCATCCCTCACGCCCTGGCCGCCGTACGCCTCAGGGGCAGTGTCGCCTGCGCACTCGAACGCCTTCACGGCCGGGAGCCGCGGACCCTAGCGCGGACCGCCACCGGTGCGCTTGGAACGCGACTGCTTCTTCGGCTGCTTGCGTTCGATCTTAGGCTGTTCCTCCGGCTCGGGAGCGGATTCCGCCGTCTTCTTTCGGCTGAGCATGCCCTTGGCGGAACCGTTGGCGGCCGCACCGCTCTTCGCCTTGTCCTCCTCCTGGCCGGGGAGCGGCTGCTTGCGGTAGAGGAAGTGCTGCTGCCCCATGGTCCAGACGTTGGAGGTGACCCAGTAGACCAGCACACCCACGGGCATCATGAGACCGAAGAGCCCGAACAGGGGCGCCATGTACATCATGATCTTCTGGGTCTGCATCATGGGGTTGTCGGGCATCTGGGAGACGCTGCGCTTCATGCTCTGGCGCATGGTGAGGAACGTCGTCGTACCCATGATCACGCAGGCGACGGCGATGATGACCTTGGCCATGATCGGGTCGCCGGAGCCGAGCGCGGTGAGCTCCTCGGAGGAGCTGTTGAACTGGGCCGCGATGGGCGCCTCGAAGATCAGTGCCGCCCGCGCGCTCTCCACCAGCTCCTCGGTGAAGCCGTACTGGACGTTGCCCTCGGCCACGCTGCGCAGCACGCTGAAGAGCGCGAAGAAGACCGGCATCTGCAGGAGGAGCGGCAGACAACCCATGATCGGGTTGGTACCGCTCTCCTGGTAGAGCTTCATGGACTCCCGCTGCAGGCGCTCCTTGTCGTGCTTGTAGCGCTCGCGGAGCTTCATGATCTTGGGCTGGATGTCCTGCATCTTGCGCTGCGTGTTCATCTGCTTGACGAACAGCGGCACCAGCAGGAGCCGCATGAGCACGGTGAGCAGGACGATCGACAGGCCCCAGGCCCAGCCGCTGTCCGTGTCGAGGCCGATGAAGGTCAGACCCGAGTGGATCTGAACCAGAATCCAACCGACGATGTTGTAAAGCCAGTCCAGCACCGGCCAACTCCTATGTGATTCGCTTCAGCTACTGGTCCCCGGGAGGGGTTCCGGTGTGGCCGGCTCCGCCCGCAGACTCCTCGGACTCCCCGTTCCGGCGCCCCCTGGGCGGCGGAACCGGATCAAGCCCCCCCGGGTTGAAGGGGTGGCAACGGGCGATACGCCGAGCCCCCAGCCACAACCCGTACAGGGCTCCGTGCACGCGCAGCGCCTCGACGGCGTACGCGCTGCACGAGGGGTAGAAACGGCAGACCGGGGGGAAGAGCGGGCTGATGAAGCGCTGGTAACCCCGGATGGGCAGGATCAACACGCGCGCGAACACCGTCGGTCTGTGCTCGGTCATCGGCCCCACCGCTCTCCGCCCTCGTCCGGGCGTCGGTCCCCTGCTGTCTCGCGCACCGCGGGGTCCGCCGCCGGGGGCCGGGTCCGGCCGCGGCCGGAGCGGCGGCGCGGCGACGTCCCGCGGGGGCGCATCGCCGCGGCGATCGCGCTGTCGAGTTGGGCGGCCAGGTCCTCGTGCCGCGCGGTGGCGGCGGCAGGTCGGGCACGCACTACAAGCAGGCTACCGTTTGGCAGAACAGCCAACCGAGACCGCATCAGGTGGCGCAGTCTGCGCTGTACGCGCTTGCGCACCACCGCTCCCCCGACCGCCTTGCTGACCACGAAACCGACCCGCGGGGGGTCGGCGTCCGCGTCACCGGAGGGCGGGGCGAGATAGACGGCGCCCAGGCAGTCCCTGGACGCGCGCCGTCCCGAACGCATGACGGAGCCGAACTCGGCGCTGTGGCGCATCCGGTTCCTCGGCGAGAGCATCGGCTTCCTTCGTGCTTCGGTACTTCTCCCACGACAAAGGGACCGGCCGGCGAGAAGGCCGGACGGTCCCGAAGGGCTTGGTGCTGGGCGTGGCCTAGTGGCTCACGGTCAGCGCCGCGCGCCCCTTGCGACGGCGCGAGGCGATGATGGCGCGACCGGCGCGCGTACGCATGCGCAGCCGGAAGCCGTGGACCTTCGCGCGACGCCGGTTGTTCGGCTGGTACGTACGCTTGCTCACTACTGGCTCCAGGGGCGTGTCAGGATAAGTACTACGACAGACCCCCAGGATATGCGGGGCCTCCGGGTGCATGAGCCGTGGCCGCGCCTGACGTGTGGACACGGGCGCAGGCAGATCATCGGCATAAGCATAAAGAAGATACGACCTGGTCCGGCCATGGTCAAATCGGGCCCGTGTCCGGCGGGCCCGCACGCCCTCCGGCCGGTCCCTCCGCAGGTGCGCGGGCGGCTCCGGCCCGACCGGCGACGACCGGGCCGGGGCCCGGGCCCGGCGCCCCGCGCGAGGCGGGCATCCGCGCACGTCGGCACGCGGCGGCTCCGCGTACAGCCCGGAGCCGGAGGCGGCGCGCGGGGCCGCGCCCGCCCCTCCCCCCACCGCCTGTGAACAACTGGTTGTCCACAGGCGTGTGAGACTTCCACACCCCCCGGCGTCTGTGGATAACCTCGATCTGTGGATAACTCGCCCCTCGTACCGACCGGTGGCCCTCCGGCGCCGGGAACGGTCTTCTTACACACCCTCTGAACTGCATATTGTGGATAACTCTGCGCTGTGCGCGGAGATCTGACATCCTGTGGACAACCCTGTGGAAAACCTGTGGACAACCTTCTGAAGCTGTGGATACCGGGGATGTGGCCACGGACGCGCCACCCTGACGGCCAGTGAAGTTATCCACAGGCACATATCCACCCAAAGAAGACGATTTCTCCTCCGGGCCCGGCCCGGCACCACCGCGGGAGGAGGACAATGGGAAGTCGCTCCCTGCGGCCCCAGGTCCCCGCGAGCGCGCACCCGACCGACGCGCCACGGGCTTCGCCGCGGCCGTCCCGTCCCCTCCCACCCCCCGCTCCGCACCGCACAGACCCGTACCGAAGGGACAGCATCCATGGCAGGTCGTCTTGGCTGACGCGCAGGTCAACCTCGCAATGGTCTGGTCCAGCGTCCTGGACGGGATCGACAACGACTCCCTTCCCGCGCACCAGCGCGCGTGGCTGCCGCAGACCCGTCCGCTGGGCCTGATCGAGGACACCGCGCTGATCGCGGCGCCCAACGAGTTCACCAAGAAGGTGCTGGAGACACGCCTGTACCCGGCGATCAGCAAGGCGCTCTCCGCCCACCTGGGCCGCGAGATCCGGGTCGCGGTGACGGTCGACCCGACCGCGGTGCCGACCCCGCCGCCCACCCCCGCTCCCCCGTCCGCACCGGGACCGCAGGCCTCGCGGAGCGTGGAGGGGCACACCGCCCCCGCCTTCTCCCCCGTCGTGCCGGGCACCGCCCCCGCGCCGACGGGTCCGGCGGCTCCCACGGACACCCCGCGCGCCGTGCCCGGCTCCCGCGGACAGCACGCGCGCCCGGCCGCTCCCGCGGACGAGGCGCCCGCCCAGTGGCCCGCGCCCCCGTCACCGGACCAGGCCGACCTGCTGGGCCCCACGCCCCCGGCGGACCCCTCCCCCACCGACGAGGAGCCGCACACGGTCCGCGACGCGCCCGCGCCCTGGGTCCAGCAGACCTTCGCCTCCCCCCAGGAGACGCCCACCGCCTCCCCGCTGTGGGAGCAGCCCTCCGCGCTGGAGCGGACCCGGGAGCCCGAGCGGTGGCAGCAGCAGTCCTGGACGGGCCCGGAGTGGGACCGGCCCAACCGCTGGGAGACCCCGCGGGAGGAGGCCCGGGCGCCCGGCCGGGAGCCGGAGGCCGCCGAGGAGGCCCCCTCCGCTCCTGAGGCCGCCGAGGCCCCCGTGAAGGAGGAGGCCGCACCGGACTCCCCCTCCTCGCCCCCGGGGCGCTCGCAGGAGGTCCCGCCGGGCGAGCACGCGCGCCTGAACCCCAAGTACACCTTCGACACCTTCGTCATCGGCTCCAGCAACCGGTTCGCGCACGCGGCGTCGGTGGCGGCCGCCGAGGCGCCGGCCAAGGCCTACAACCCGCTGTTCATCCACGGCGGCTCCGGGCTGGGCAAGACCCACCTGCTGCACGCCATCGGGCACTACACGCACCGCCTCTACGAGGGTTCGCGGGTGCGCTACGTCAGCTCCGAGGAGTTCACCAACGAGTTCATCAACTCGATCCGGGACGGCAAGGCGGACGGGTTCCGCCGCCGGTACCGGGACATCGACGTGCTCCTGGTGGACGACATCCAGTTCCTGGAGAACAAGGAGCAGACGCAGGAGGAGTTCTTCCACACCTTCAACACGCTGCACAACTCCGACAAGCAGATCGTCATCTCCAGCGACCGGCCGCCCAGGCAGCTGACCACGCTGGAGGACCGGATGCGCAGCCGGTTCGAGTGGGGCCTGCTCACCGACGTCCAGCCGCCCGAGCTGGAGACCCGGATCGCCATCCTGCGCAAGAAGGCCGCGCAGGAGGGCCTGGCGGCCCCGCCCGAGGTGCTGGAGTTCATCGCGAGCAAGATCTCCACCAACATCCGGGAGCTGGAGGGCGCGCTGATCCGCGTGACCGCCTTCGCCAGCCTGAACCGGCAGTCGGTGGACCTGGACCTGACCAACCAGGTGCTGCGGGACCTGGTCCCCAGCACCGAGGTCCCCGAGGTCACGGCGGGGGCGATCATGTCCCAGACGGCCGCCTACTTCGGCCTGACGGTCGAGGACCTGTGCGGGACCTCGCGTTCGCGGGTGCTGGTGACCGCCCGGCAGATCGCCATGTACCTGTGCCGGGAACTGACCGAGCTGTCCCTGCCCAAGATCGGGCAGCAGTTCGGCCGCGACCACACCACGGTCATGCACGCCGAACGCAAGGTCCGCGGGCTGATGGCCGAGCGCCGGTCCATCTACAACCAGGTGCACGAGCTCACCAGCCGGATCAAGGACCAGCCCTCGCTGACCTGATCCACAGGCTGTGCACGAGCCGTGGGGCGGCACCCGGGCCGGGTGCCGCCCCACGGTGTGCCGGCAGGCTCCGGGGTCGCGGCCCGTGGCCGGGGAGCCGCCTCCCCTCCCTCCCCCCTCTCCTCCGTCTTCTGTCCGCCGCACCCGCGCGGGAGGGCGGACAGAGGAGGAGGGGAGGAGGGGGAAGGGGCGTCCCCTCTCCCCCGTCCCCCGCGTCGACGTGTCGGCCTGTGGACACGTCCGCCTGTCGACACGTCCACAAGGCGACACACGTTATCCACAGGGCCCCGCCCCACTTCGGACCGAGTTATCCACAGGCTTGTGCGTGCGAACGCCCGCTTCTGGAGGGGTTCGCCGCCTCTGCGGCCGTCCGGGGCCGTTCGTGCCCGGCACGCCTCGTTCTCCCTGTTTTCCGGGCGTTCCGGAGCCGCTGTTGCCCTTCCCACACCTGGTCGGACGCGATCGCGCCGGTGTTCGGCGCACAGAACGGACCGGGCCCCTGTGGACAAACCTGTGCACAGACCCTTTGTCGGGGTTCGGGCGCTCTGTGGAGGGGGTCGGAAAAAAATTTTGGCGTTCTCTCGCCGAAGTTATCCACAGGAGGGGGGTCAAATCTGTGGACAACCCTGTGGACAACCTGTGGAAAAGTGCGCCGAGCCTGTGGGTAACCACCCCTGCCCCTGTGGACACGGCGATGGGTCATCCGATGACTGAACCACCGAGCCTTGTGGAGAACCTGGGGAAAACCTGTGGACGAAGCTGTGGACGGAGTGTGGAAAACCTGGGGACGGCTTCGTTCGTCCACAGGCGGGCCAAGTTACCCACAGGGTTACCCACAGGGCCTGTGGATAAAAATTCCCGGGTTGACCTGCGGAAACAAGGGTTATCCACACTATCCACAGGCCCTACTACTACTGCGCACCTTCATTAACCCAGATGTGGCTTCACAACCGCTCCGCGGAAAATCTGTGGACAACTCTCCGAGACGGCTGCGACGACGGCCCGGTGCTGAGCTGTCAGCGGCAGCGGGTGAATCCGGGTAACGTGTGGTCTCGCCCCTGTCCTCCGCCGCCCGGATCCGAGCGGTGACCCCATACGGGATCCGAGGCAGCTCCCGGCGCCACCGGCGGTGCCCGTGCACCAGCGCGGCCTCCACAGCCCTGTGGACGGAGCCCTCGGCAGACCCACAGATCCACGAGCTGCAACGTTGAGGCTTCGACCGGCACCCCGGTCGTGCGGAAAGTGAGTCGGAAAGTGAAGTTCCGGGTCGAACGCGACGTACTGGCCGAGGCGGTCGCCTGGACCGCGCGCACACTCCCGACGCGCCCCTCGGTCCCGGTGCTCGTCGGCATCCTGCTGGAGGCCGGGGAGTTCGACGGCCGCCAGCAGCTGCGCCTGTCCGGCTTCGACTACGAGGTCTCCACCCAGGCCGCGGTGGACGTCGACGTCGAGGAGGCGGGCACGGTCCTGGTCACCGGCAAGCTCCTGGCCGAGATCACCCGCAACCTTCCCGCACAGCCCGTGGAGATCGCCACCGACGGCCCCAAGGTCGTCGTCACCGGCGGCAGCGCGAAGTTCACCCTGACCACCATGCCGGTGGAGGACTACCCCACGCTCCCGGAGATGCCCGGTGTGAGCGGGACCGTCGGCAGCGACGCCTTCGCCGCCGCGGTCAGCCAGGTGGCCGTGGCCGCCGGGCGCGACGACACCCTGCCGATGCTCACCGGCGTGCGCGTCGAGATCGAGGGCGAGACCATCACGCTCGCCTCCACCGACCGCTACCGCCTGGCCGTGCGCGAGCTCACCTGGAAGCCGGAGAACCCCGACCTGTCCGCCGTCGCGCTGGTCCCGGCCAAGACCCTCCACGACACCGCCAAGTCGCTCACCTCGGGCGCCGAGGTCTCGATCGCGCTCTCGGGCGGAGAGTCCGGCGAGGGCATGATCGGCTTCGAGGGCGGCGGACGCCGCACCACGACCCGCCTGCTCGACGGCGAGTTCCCCAAGTACCGCGCGCTGCTGCCCGACACCTTCAACTCGGTGGCCGAGGTCAGCCGCTCCGAGTTCGTCGAGGCGGTCAAGCGCGTCTCGCTGGTCGCCGAGCGCAACACCCCGCTGCGGCTGTCCTTCAGCCAGGGCCAGCTGGTCCTGGAGGCGGGCACCGGCGAGGAGGCGCAGGCGGTCGAGGTCCTGGAGGCCGACCTGGACGGCGACGACATCCAGATCGCCTTCAACTCCGGATTCCTCCTGGACGGACTCGGCGCCATCGGCACCGACGTCGCACGCATGAACTTCACCACCTCGACCAAGCCGTCGATCCTGACCGGCAAGCCCGCGGAGGAGGGTTCCTCCCCCGAGTACCGCTACCTGATCATGCCGGTGCGTCAGCCGGGCTGATCCGCGGCCGGTTCGATTGACTGGCACCTGCCGGATCCGGTCCGCGACCCGGGCCGGCCGGCGTCCATCCACTGGCGGCGAAGGGGAGCAGAGCACCATGCAGATCGGAATGATCGGTCTCGGCAAGATGGGCGGCAACATGGCCGCCCGACTGCGGGAGAAGGGCCACGAGGTCGTCGGGTACGACGTCACCTCGCCGGAGCGCGACGTCGACACCCTGGCCGCACTGGTCGAACGACTGGCCGCCCCCCGGGTGGTCTGGGTGATGGTCCCCGCGGGCGACCCCACGGCCACGACCATCGCCGAGCTGGGCGAGCTCATGGACGAGGGCGACCTCGTCATCGAGGGGGGCAACTCCCACTACGCGGACGACCGCGTCCGCGCCAAGGCACTGGCGGAGAAGGGCATCGACTACCTCGACGCCGGTGTGAGCGGCGGCGTCTGGGGCCGCCAGAACGGCTACGGCATCATGGTCGGCGGCCCGGCCGAGGCCGTCGAGCGGGCCCGCCCCGTCTTCGACTCCCTCGTTCCCGACGAGGGGGTGGGCTTCGTCCACGCCGGCGCGGTCGGCGCCGGACACTTCGTCAAGATGGTCCACAACGGCATCGAGTACGGCATGATGCAGGCCTTCGGCGAGGGCTACGAGCTCATGGTCGCCTCCGGCCTCGTGGACGACGTCCCCGGCACGTTCGAGAGCTGGCGCGAGGGCACCGTGGTGCGCTCCTGGCTGCTGGACCTGCTCTCGCGGGCCCTGGAGGAGGACCCGGAGCTGTCCCGCCTGCGCGGCTACGCCGAGGACTCCGGCGAGGGCCGCTGGACCGTCCAGGCCGCCGTGGACCTCGCGGTCCCGGCCCCGGCGATCACCTCCTCCCTCTACGCGCGGTTCGCCTCCCGCCAGGACGACAGCCCGGCCATGAAGGTCGTGGCGGCCCTGCGCAACCAGTTCGGCGGGCACGCCGTGCACCGGTCCGAGACCTCCGACGACATCGACGTCTGAGGCTCGCGCCCATCCCATCCCCGACCCGGGGGCGGAGCCCACGGGCCGTCCCCGGGAGCACCCTTCCCCCGACCGCGCCGCCCCAGGAGGAAGGCCGGATGTACGTATCCCACCTGCAACTGGCCGACTTCCGGTCCTACCGTGAGGCACTCCTGGAGATGGGCCCCGGTGTGAGCGTGTTCGTCGGCGCCAACGGCCAGGGCAAGACCAACCTGGTCGAGGCGATCGGCTACGTGGCCACCCTCGGCAGCCACCGGGTCTCCTCCGACACCCCGCTGGTCCGCCAGGGCGCGCCCCGCGCGATCGTCCGGGCCAAGGTGGTGCGCGACGAACGGTCCATGGTGGTGGACCTGGAACTCAACCCCGGCAGGGCCAACCGAGCCCGGATCAACCAGGCGCCCGCGGGCCGTCCGCGCGAGGTCCTGGGGATCCTGCGCACGGTGCTCTTCGCCCCGGAGGACCTGGCCCTGGTCAAGGGCGACCCCGGTGAGCGGCGCCGGTTCCTGGACGACCTGCTGGTGGCGCGCGCGCCCCGGATGGCGGGCGTGCGCTCGGACTACGACCGGGTGCTCAAGCAGCGCAACGCCCTGCTCAAGACGGCCTCCGGACGGATGTTCCGCCAGCGCTCGGCGCCCGACCTGAGCACGCTGGAGGTGTGGGACTCCCACCTGGCCGAGACGGGCGCGGAACTGCTGGCGGCGCGGCTGGAGCTGGTGGAGGCGCTGCGCCCGAGGATCGCCGAGGCCTACGCCGGCCTGACCGAGTCCGGCGGACCGGCCGTCCCCCACTACCGCAGCGGCGCGGTCCCCGAGGGCGCCGAGCCGCCGACCGGCCGTCCACAGCTCGTGGAAACCCTCCGCGCGGCCATGGACGAGGCCCGCGACCGCGAGCTCCAGCGCGGGGTCAGCCTCGTGGGCCCGCACCGCGACGACCTGGTCCTGGAGCTGGGCGGCATGCCCGCCAAGGGCTACGCCAGCCAGGGCGAGTCCTGGTCGTACGCGCTCTCGCTCAAGCTGGCCGCCTTCGACCTGCTGCGGTCCGACGGCGACGACCCGGTGCTGATCCTGGACGACGTGTTCGCCGAGCTGGACAGCGAGCGTCGCCGCAGGCTGGCCGAGCGGGTCGGCGACGCCGAGCAGGTCCTGGTGACCGCGGCCGTGCCCGAGGACATCCCCAAGGAGCTGGACGGGGCGCGGTTCGGCGTGCACGAGGGGGTCGTCGCGGGTGAGTGAGCGTTATCCACACCCTGTGGACCGCGGTCCGGCACCCGGGGCGGCCGGCCACGGCGGCGGGCTCCGTCCACAGGCTGTGGACGGGGTGCGGAGCCCGTCCGAGCCGAGCCCGCCCGCTCCCCCGGCCCAGTCGGGGGCCGACCTCGCCCGCCAGGCGCTCGCACGCGCCCGCGCCGAGGCCAAGGACCGCGGCGCGGTGCCCCGGGGGGTCCAGCGCTCGCGGCGCCGTGGCCGGTTGCGGTCACGCAACGAGCCCCAGATGTTCGGCGAGGCCGTGCGCACGTGGCTGATCGAGCACGGCTGGCAGGAGCAGGTGGCCATCGGCGGCGTGTTCGGCCGCTGGGCCGACATCGTGGGCGATTTCAACGCCGAACACCTCCGCCCGGAGAGCTATTCGGAGGGTGAGCTGGTCGTGGTGGCCGATTCCCCGACCATGGCGGCCCACGCGCGAGCGATGGTGCGCGATCTCATGCGCCGTCTCAACGAGGAGCTGGGCGACGGCACGGTCGTCGCCATCAAGGTCCGCGGGCCCGGTTTCCGGCGCCGCTGAGGCGCGCCCGCCCGGGCCGCGGTACCGGGGCACCGGGCCCCTCCCCGTCCACAGCCTGTGGATATCCGCAGGTGAACGCGTTCCCGCAGGTGTTCGACGCCGCCCGGGGCGGGGGCAGGGCGGCGCCGGGCCCCGTCGGTCACCACGGGCGCCACTCAACCGCACCGGGACTTGCGCGCAGACCCTCCCGCGTGTAGGGAGTCGTCTCCCTCCCCGAACGTTCGTTGTGAGGCGGCACAGGGCCGCCAATGCCACTTTGTCGCACCGTGCGGGGTATCATGGAGACGGTTCTTCAGACGCCTGTAGCCGGTCCCACGCCCCCAGAAGAGGGTGGGCGGACGGCCCTGTGGCGAACGGTGATCCCCCAGGTGTCGCGGCACGTCGGCCCTCCCGATCACCGTGTCACGGGTGACCGTCGCCGCTCGGCCGCGGTCGGCAGGCGTCCCCAGCAGGAGGGTGTTCCCACTTGGCCTACGACGCAGGTTCAATCACGGTTCTGGAGGGGCTTGAGGCAGTACGCAAGCGCCCCGGAATGTACATCGGTTCCACCGGGGAGCGGGGCCTGCACCACCTGGTCTACGAGGTGGTCGACAACTCCGTCGACGAGGCGCTGGCGGGCCACGCCGACGCCATCGAGGTGACCCTGCTGGCCGACGGCGGCGTGTGCGTGGCCGACAACGGCCGCGGCATCCCCACCGACCTCCACCCGGTGGAGAAGCGCCCCGCCGTCGAGGTCGTCCTCACCACGCTGCACGCGGGCGGCAAGTTCGACGGCAAGTCCTACGCGGTCTCCGGCGGTCTGCACGGCGTCGGCGTCTCCGTCGTCAACGCGCTGTCCACCGCGCTGGAGGTGGAGATCCGCCTCCACGGGCACGTGTGGCGCCAGCGCTACGAGATGACCGCTCCCACCGGCGAGCTCGTCAAGGGCGAGAGCACCGACGAGACCGGCACCCAGATCACCTTCTGGCCGGACGGCGACATCTTCGAGACGACCACGTTCTCGTTCGAGACGCTCGCCCGCCGCATGCAGGAGATGGCCTTCCTCAACAAGGGGCTGTCCATCACCATCCGCGACGAGCGGCCCGAGCACACCGACGGCGGCCCGACGGTCAACACCTTCCACTACGACGAGGGTCTGTCGGACTACGTCCGCCACATCAACGCCAAGAAGGAACCGGCGCACGCGTCGATCATCTCCTTCGAGGAGGAGGGCGAGGGCATCTCGGTCGAGATCGCCATGCAGTGGAACCAGTCCTACACCTCGTCCGTGCACACCTTCGCCAACACCATCAACACGGCTGAGGGCGGCACCCACGAGGAGGGCTTCCGCTCCGCGCTGACCACCCTGGTCAACCGGTACGCCCGCGACCAGAAGCTGCTGCGCGAGAAGGACGACAACCTCACCGGCGACGACATCCGCGAGGGTCTGACCGCCATCATCTCGGTCAAGCTGGCCGACCCCCAGTTCGAGGGCCAGACCAAGACCAAGCTGGGCAACACCGAGGCCAAGTCCTTCGTCCAGAAGGTCACCAACGAGCACCTGCGCGACTGGTTCGAGCGCAACCCCGGCGAGGCCAAGGACATCGTGTCCAAGGCCAGCCAGGCCGCCCGCGCGCGCGTGGCCGCCCGCCAGGCCCGCGACCTGACCCGCCGCAAGACGCTGCTGGAGACCACCTCCCTCCCGGGCAAGCTGTCGGACTGCCAGTCCACCAACCCGGAGGAGTGCGAGGTCTACATCGTCGAGGGCGACTCGGCCGGTGGTTCCGCCAAGGGCGGCCGCAACCCTCACAACCAGGCCATCCTGCCCATCCGGGGCAAGATCCTGAACGTGGAGAAGTCCCGGATCGACCGCATCCTCAAGAACACCGAGGTCCAGGCGATCATCACCGCCCTGGGTACCGGCATCCACGAGGACTTCGACGCCGAGAAGCTGCGGTACCACAAGGTCATCCTGATGGCCGACGCCGACGTCGACGGCCAGCACATCCGCACGCTGCTGCTCACCCTGCTGTTCCGCTTCATGAAGCCGCTGGTCGAGGCCGGGAACGTGTACCTGGCCGCGCCGCCGCTGTACAAGATCAAGTGGGACCAGAAGGGCAGCGACGCGAGCTACGCCTTCTCCGACGCCGAGCGGGACCGGATCATCGAGGCCGGGATCGCCCAGGGCAAGAGGGACCCGCGCCCGCGCGACATGGTGCAGCGCTTCAAGGGTCTGGGCGAGATGAACGCCAACGAGCTGTGGGACACCACGATGGACCCGGACCGCCGTGTCCTGCTCCAGGTCAGCCTGGAGGACGCGGCCCAGGCCGACGAACTGTTCAGCGTGCTCATGGGTGAGGACGTCGAGTCGCGGCGCGCCTTCATCCAGCGCAACGCGAAGGACGTCCGCTTCCTGGACATCTAGGCGGTGTTTTTTGGACCTCCGCTTCGCTTCGGTCCGTGTTCGGGCGCCCGAACCGATCCCCCGCAGGCTGAGGCCGGTCCGAGAAACCGAGCCTGGGTCCCTGAGGACCCGGGTCCCCGTTCCCACCCGTGCTCAAGCAAGCTTCGTAGAAGGGACCGACATCCGTGACGGATGCGAACAACCCCGACGCCCCTGAGGGCGGGGACTCCAGTGTGGAGGCCCCGCCGCGCGTGACCGACCGGATCGAACCCGTCGACATCCAGGTCGAGATGCAGCGCAGCTACCTCGACTACGCGATGTCGGTCATCGTGGGCCGCGCCCTGCCCGACGTGCGCGACGGCCTCAAGCCCGTCCACCAGCGCGTGCTCTACGCGATGTACGACGGCGGGTACCGGCCCGACCGCGGCTACTTCAAGTGCGCCCGCGTCGTCGGCGACGTCATGGGCAACTACCACCCGCACGGTGACAGCGCCATCTACGACACCCTGGTGCGCCTGGCCCAGTGGTGGTCCATGCGGATGCCGCTGGTCGACCCGAACGGCAACTTCGGCTCGGCGGGCAACGACCCGGCCGCCGCCATGCGCTACACCGAGTGCAAGCTCGCGCCGCTGGCCATGGAGATGCTCCGGGACATCGACAAGGAGACCGTCGACTTCCGGCCCAACTACGACGGCCGCTCCTCCGAGCCCGTCGTGCTCCCCGCCCGCTTCCCGAACCTGCTGGTCAACGGCTCCTCGGGCATCGCGGTCGGTATGGCCACCAACATCCCGCCGCACAACCTGCGCGAGGTCGCCGACGGCGTCAACTGGTACCTCGACAACCCCGAGGCGCAGGACGAGGAGCTGCTCGACGCGCTCATCGCGCGCGTCAAGGGCCCCGACTTCCCCACCCGCGGACTCATCGTCGGCAAGCGTGGCATCGAGGAGGCGTACCGGACCGGGCGCGGCTCCATCACCATGCGCGCCGTGGTCGAGGTGGAGGAGGACAAGCGGGGCCGCCAGACCCTGGTCGTCACCGAGCTGCCCTACCAGGTCAACCCGGACAACCTCGCGCTCAAGATCGCCGACCTGGTCAAGGACGGCAAGGTCACCGGCATCGCCGACGTGCGGGACGAGAGCAGCGGCCGCACCGGCCAGCGCCTGGTCATCGTGCTCAAGCGCGACGCCGTCGCCAAGGTCGTGCTGAACAACCTCTACAAGCACACCCAGCTCCAGGAGACCTTCGGCGCGAACATGCTCGCGCTGGTCGACGGCGTGCCGCGCACCCTGCGCCTGGACCAGATGATCCGGCACTGGGTCAAGCACCAGGTCGAGGTCATCGTCCGCCGGACCCGCTACCTGCTGCGCAAGGCCGAGGAGCGGGCGCACATCCTGCGCGCCCTGCTGCGGGCCATGGACCGCATCGACGAGGTCATCAACCTCATCCGGGCCAGCGCCTCCGCGGACCAGGCCCGCACCGGCCTGATGGACCTGCTGGAGATCGACGACATCCAGGCCCGCGCCATCCTGGACATGCAGCTGCGCAAGCTGGCCGCCCTGGAGCGCAACCAGCTCACGTCCGAGTACGACGAGCTCATGGCGCAGATCGCCGACTACAACGACATCCTCGAATCGGACGCGCGCCAGCGGCGCATCATCCGCGCGGAGCTCGGCGAGATCGTGGAGAAGTACGGCGACGAGCGGCGCACGCACATCATCCCCTTCGAGGGCGACATGCGCATGGAGGACTTCATCGCGGAGGAGGACGTGGTCGTCACGATCTCCCGCGGTGGGTACGCCAAGCGCACGCGCATCGACAACTACCGCGCCCAGAAGCGCGGCGGCAAGGGTGTGCGCGGGGCCCAGCTCAAGCAGGACGACATCGTCCAGCACTTCTTCGTCACCACCACCCACAACTGGATCCTGTGCTTCACCAACCAGGGCCGGGTGTACCGCACGAAGGCCTACGAGCTGCCGGAGGCCGCCCGCGACGCCCGCGGCCAGCACGTGGCGAACCTGCTCCCGTTCCAGCCGGGCGAGGAGATCGCCCAGATCATGGCGCTGCGCGACTACGAGGCCGCCCCGTACCTGGTGCTCGCCACCCGTGAGGGCCTGGTCAAGAAGTCCCGCCTGGAGGACTTCGACTCGGCGCGCTCGGCGGGCATCATCGCGATCAACCTGCGCGAGGGCGACGAGCTGATCGCCGCCCGGCTGGTCTTCCCCGACGACGACCTGCTGCTGATCTCCAGCGACGCCCAGGCGATCCGGTTCCCGGCCTCCGACGAGTCGCTGCGCCCCATGGGCCGCGCCACCAGCGGCGTGATCGGCATGCGCTTCCTGGAGGACGACTACCTGCTGAGCATGGACGTCATCCGGCCCGGCGACGGTTCCACGGACGTCCTGGTCACCACCGAGAACGGCTACGCCAAGCGCACCCCGTCCGACCAGTACCCGGTGCAGAACCGCGGCGGCAAGGGCGTGCTGACGGCCAAGGTGGTGGAGGCCCGCGGCAAGCTGGTCGGCGCCCTGATGGTCGACCCCGAGGTGGACGAGGTCTTCGCGATCACCTCCGTGGGCGGTGTCATCCGCACCGGCGCCGACGAGGTCAAGCGGTCCGGCCGCACGACCATGGGCGTCCGTCTGATGAACCTGGACAAGGGCAACAAGATCGTGGCCGTGGCGCGCAACGCCGAGGCCGCGGAGGAGGAGGCCGTCGACACGGCCGAGGACGCGAGCGCGAACGACGAAGGCAACCCGGAGGCCTAGACTTCGCGTTAGGCCCCATATGGGCCGCGGGGTTCGTTTTGCGCGAACCCCGCGGACACCCTGGTCGCGCCAATCACCCGTTCTCAAGGAAAGTCCAGCGGTAACGTTTCTATGTCTGACAACCAGCGGAACACCACCACGAACGAATCCGACCCGGACACGGCGGAGACCGCCAAGGGCGGGGACGTGGAGACGACCGAGAAGGACACGGCAGAAGCGGGGGGCGCCGTGACCGCCGAGGTCGACGACAAGGCCGAGACGGCGCAGGGCGCCGAGGAGGCCGGCACGGCCGGGGACGCCGACGAGGAGTCCGCGGAGAAGTCCGGTGACGGGGACGAGGGTTCCGCCGAGAGGGCGGACACCGGGTCCGAGACCGCCGCCGGACCGGCCGAGCCCGTGGCGGAGGACCGCGCCGAAGCGGGGGGAACGCCAGTGTCCGAATCGAAGACCTCGGCGCCTCAGG
Source organism: Glycomyces fuscus (assembly GCA_002529455.1). Taxonomy (GTDB): domain Bacteria; phylum Actinomycetota; class Actinomycetes; order Streptosporangiales; family Streptosporangiaceae; genus Nocardiopsis; species Nocardiopsis fusca. The sequence continues at coordinate 50,874 of NYMS01000020.1, read as the reverse complement.
GCCCGAGCGCCGTGAAGGCGAGCCTGTCCAGCCGCAAGGCACACCTGACGGTCTCCCGTGTGGAGCCCTGGTCGGTGATGAAGTTCAGCTTCGTCGTCTCCCTGGTGTGCTTCATCATCCTGTTCGTGGCGATCGGAGTGATCTACGCGACGCTGTCCATGCTGGGCGTCTTCGACGAGCTGACCAGCATGCTCACGGCGCTCCTGGAGGGCGACGGGACCGAGGACGAGCTCGGCCTCGACCCGGCCTCCTGGTTCTCCCCGGGCCGCGTCCTGGGGTACACCGGCGTGGTCGGCGCGCTGAACATCGTGCTGATCACCGCCCTGTCCACGGTGGGCGCCATGCTGTACAACCTGGTCGCCGACCTGGTCGGCGGCATCGACGTGACGCTCTCCGAGGCCGAGTAGCACCGCCGTGAGGGCCCGGTCCCCGCTGGGGCCGGGCCCTCACGCCTGTGGTCCCGAGCACTCCCTCGCCCGGCTAAAATGGGAGGTGGAAAGGGACGCGTGAGCCGCGTCCCGCCTCATGTCCGCCCCGGATCACCGGTTCGCCCCGGTCCCGCCGATGCGGTAGAGTTCCACACGCAGCAAGGGCGTATAGCTCAGTCGGTTAGAGCGCATCCCTGATAAGGATGAGGCCCCAGGTTCAAGTCCTGGTACGCCCACCCAGCTTCACTTGGTCAGAGCCTTGTTCTCCGTTTCGGAGAGCGGGGCTCTTTCTCTTGTGTCCGTCCTCCGACCGTGGGAACCCGCGGTGTCCCCTGTCGGAACGCGCACTCCCCCGGCGCCGAGCGGTACCGACAGGACGCCAAGTCGACAACGGATCGAATCGCTATGTCGACCCGACTCCATCCGACGGTCCTGGCTCGGGCGGGGGCACGCCCAGAAGCTCCAGGAGTCCCGCGGTGGCCGCCCGGTAGGTTCCCGCCATGGCGTAGCGGCCGACAGGGGGACCCGCCGCGCCTGGCGAGCTCGTAGGCCATCGTCCGACCCGTGCGCGGTGCGCGGGCGGCCGCCATCAAGGTGATCGCGGTGGGCAGGCCGTACAGCTCCTGGACCGGGAGGGTTCTGCGCTCCTCGCGGACCGGCCCTCCTGCGTTGGTCCCGTCGTCAAGGGGAGTCAGAGCCCGTCCCGAAAGCCCGGCGAGGTGCCCTGCGCCTGACCGGGCTCCTACCGCAGGCTTGGACGTGCGCTGGGGGCGCAAGGCCTCCGCCTTCCCGGACCGTGCCCGGTATCGCCCGCACCCTCGTCTGCCACAAGCACCCGACCGAGCATGCTGACGGCTTTCGGGACGAGCCCTCAGCCCTGTGCCCGGCCTATCTTCTCCCTGAGCCAGTCGGAGACCGCGTCGTCGTCCCGGGGGAACTTCCCCAGCTCGAAGACATAGCTTTCCGGCGATGGAGGAACCGGGTGGACCCCCAACTCCTCGTCATAATGGAATTCCGCGTTGAACTTTCCCGCCCTGGTCACCGAGACCGACATGGCGAGCCAGGTCCCCTTGCCCTCCTGGTACATCTCACCCTTGAGGAGTTTGGCCTTCTTGTCGACAGAGCGCGGGTGGCGCTTCCTCTCCGTCTCTCCGTCCTCGAAAGTCACGAGGTTCTCGCTCGCCGCAGCGCCCCCGATGTAGTCATACCTGTAATGCATCGAGGCCCAACCGTGCGGTGCGGCATCGACCAGTTCAAGGGCCATGCCGCGCACCAGCTCCTGCTGCCGGACAGGATCCATCGAACTTCCCTCCACTCATTCCCTCAGTCCAGCGCCGAATCGACGTACCCGTCCAGGTTGGACAGGCCGTCGCAGATCCGGGAGTCCGGGTCGCGTGGAGCGGGCCGACAGGGGCCGACAGGGGCCGGCACCGGTGGGAAGGAGGGGAAGGGTTCAGGGAGGTGCCGTGCGCCGGGCGAACGCCACCGGGGGGTCAGCCGCCGGCGCCGTCGAGAGCGTCAAGCCCGGCCTCGGTCCCGGGAGCCCTGGGCTCGTTCCCGAGGTGGTCGGGGAGCGTGCCCCGGTACAGGCCCGCCGCGTCAATGCCGATCGTGCCGGTGGTCGACAGGGAGAAGCCGCCGCCGCGCTCGTACATGCGGATCAGCGGTTCGAAGGGGTCGGGCAGGTCCGGCAGGGGCACCCCGGCGTCGCGGGCCGCCGCCAGGTGCAGCGCCCACACGCAGCTCCTGCCCACCGCCGGGTACTGCTCGATGACCACCGGGCTCCCCACCACGCCTTCGACCACCTCGTCCGCGGCGCGCACGCCCGGCGCCGCGAACTCCGCGATGTCGTAGAACGGCCACCCCTCGGCACCCAGGGCACGCGTCCACACGGCCGAGCGGCGCAGGTACTCGCGCATCAGCGCGACCCGCGACCGCGTGTGCCCCAGGTCGTCGTCCCAGCCGATCGCGTGGACGCGGACGACGAGGTCGCCGACCGCGGTGGTGGTGCTCATCGTGATCCCTTCACGTCGGAGGCGTCGGGCGGCCGTCGGTGGCCACCGGGGACCGGCGTCAGACGGCCTGGTGGGGACCGTACGGGGGCGGCGGCTCCGGCTCGGGGACCACTCCCGCGTCGGCCTGGGCCTCCCTCGCCATCTCGGGGTTGCCGTAGGGCTTCGGGGGGCACTCGTGACCTGCGGCGACACGGACCGGAGCGACATCCGCCCCCTCCGGTGCCGGGTGCAGGTCGTTCCAGCGGTCGAACGGTCGCTGACAGGGATGAGGCCCCGGGTCCGAGTCCTGGTACGCCCACACTCGAAAGGGCTCCCCGCGGGGAGCCCTTTCCCGCGCCCGTGCGCCACACGTGCGTCGGAGCGCGGCCGTGGCCCGGTTCCGCGGAGCACGCTCCCGGAGTCTCCGGGCCGACAGGGTGACAAGGCGACATGGCGTCAAGGCGACTTGTCGTGTCGCCGACACGGCGACTCCGTCCGGGGCAGGGGGAACCGACTCCCCCGCGGCTCCCGTACCCCGCGCGGGCCGTGCCCGCGGACGGACCCGCCTGGCCCGGCCGCAGCGGACTCAGTACCCGTGCGGTTCGACCCTGTACCTGGGTACGCCCACCTCGGGGTTGGCGCAGACGGTGTCCCGGCCCCCGGTGGGCGCGTGGACTCCGCCGTCCCCGAGGTCGAAGCCCACCTGGAGCCCCCTCACCCGGGTGGGCTCGCACACCTGTGGGTCGTAGTTGGCCGCGCCGGGCTGGGCCACGGTCAGGACCGCGGTCTCCTCCGGTCCGAGCACGAACGGCTCTCCCGGCTCGCCGTCGTAGACCGCCCAGGCGCCGACGCGCCGGTCCTGCTGGTCCACCCAGTACACGTCGAGTTCGCGGTAGAGGCTGCACGGCTCACGACGGGGCGCGTCGGCCTCCCCCTCACCGCCGATCCGCATCATGGCGAACTCGACGTAGGCCGTGCCGGCGGCGGCCCGGCGGTCGTTCTCGATGATCTTGAAGTCGTCGGAGACGCACACGCGCGGGGCCTCCTGCGCCGCGGCGGGCACCGCGGTGACGGCGACGGCGGACGCCGCGGCCACCAGGGCGGTGATCGCGCGGCCCCGGAGCCGGGTGCCGGTCGTGGTCTTCTTCGTCATGGTCCTGCTCCTGTCCATGGACTGTCGGCGATGACCGTCGGACACGGGCCGGTGTTCTGCCGACACCGCTCGTCCCGCCGGTCCGGGTGTGGTCAGCGCTCGCCCGTGGCGGTGACGTGTCCGGCGATCTCGACGAGTTCCCCGGGGTCGAAGGACGAGGGGAAGTCGGTGCCGACCTCGAAGGTGAACGGCCCCTCCTCCGGGGCCGTCTCCTCAGCGCTCAGCTGGACCAGCACCGCGCCGTCACCGAGGAGCCCCGTCCTGCCGCGAGCGTCGCGGATCTCCTCGGCGCCGTCGAAGCGCTCGTCCCCCTGGGCCAGGTTCTCCGGGGTCAGGGCCACGGCCCCGTCCTCGTAGGCGGTGATCCTCAGGTTGGTTCCGTCGTCGAGGCCGTAGACCCTCTTGGCGCCCTGGAGTTGGCCCGTGTCGAACCGCCGGGTGTCGTCCAGCCAGTCCGCCGTCCTGCCCGCGGGCAGCATGCCCACGCAGTACTCCATGACGGTGCCGAGGAGCGGGCCGCCGAGGCAGCGCGCGTCCGCCGGGACGGCGGACGCGCTGGCCGGTGCGGCCGTCAGAGCGCCCGCCAGGGCGCCGGAGGCGAGGACGCCAACGATCCCGTGCCACTTCCTGTTCATCCGGTCTCCTTCTGGTCGTGGTCGCTCGACGCGGCCGTGGTGGTCCCCGGCGCGGCGGGCCGGCCGTGACGGGGTGACAGGAGGTGGGACTACGGGTAACGGCGGGATCGTTCGCCAAGAGAGGTCGTGCGTTCCGTCCGATCCCGGTCAAACCCGCGGGCCAACCGCGCGACCCGCCCGCGCGTCCATCCGCCGGCGTGCCCGCGAAGCGGCCCGGTGGCGAAGCGGCCTGTCCCCGTGTCGACTCGCCGACGTGTCGACGGGGGCAGCCTCCGGGCCCGCGGCCGAGGCCGTCAACCGCAGGTGCTGACCCTCCCGGCGAGGGCGGAGTCGAGCTCGCACACCATGTCCTCGGGGTGCGGGTCGGTCGAGCCAGGACGGATCTGCGTGTCCACGTGGTCCCGCAGCACCTCGCTCACGTGCGGGTAGTAGGGGGTGCGCGGACGCAGCAGCCCCTCGCCGACGGCGTCGCGCAGCTCCTCCCAGTACCGCACGTCCCGCTCCTCGGCGCCGTCGAGCCGGTAGCCGTTGCCGCGCGCGGGGAGCAGTCCGGCCTCCCGGAACTGCGCCTGCACGTCCTGCCCGGTCATGCTCGCGACCAGGCTCCAGGCCTCGTCCCGGTGCGGCGACCTCCCGGTGACCGCCAGGCTGTTCCCGCCGAGCACGGCCGCGGGCAGCCGGAGCACACCGAAGGCCGGGTCGCCGCCCTCGGCCCCACCTCCCCAGCCGACCCAGCGCAGCCCCTCCCGGAGCGTCTCGGGGCTCTCGGAGTCGGCCTGGAGCTGGGGGACGACGCGGGGCCAGTGGCGCATGAACACCACCTCGCCGCCGCGGAACCGGTTCAGGCTCTCGGTCTCGGTCTCCTCCAGGGCCGCGCGCGGGATGACGCCCCCGGCCTCGGGGTCCAACCCCGTCTCCAGGACATCCAGGCCCTGGAACTCCCCGCTCGCCCCGGTGGACGTGGCACAGCCGCTCCCGGCCTCCCCGCCGTCCGCCCCGTGGAAGGTCCCCCGGCTGTCCGCCTCCAGGCCGGGGTGCCCGCCGAGGACGAACTCCAGGGCGTTGACGGTCAGGCCCTCGTAGTCGCCGAACTGGCCCGTGTACCCGTGGTCCAGGCCGTGCTCGTCGCGCACCTCGCCCGCGAGCCCGAGCAGGCCGCGCCAGCCCTCCTCCTCGATCCGGGCGGTGACCTCCTCGGGGCCGACCAGGTCGGCGCGGTAGTAGAGCAGTCCCACGTCCATGTGGAACGGCACCGCCCGCGCCCGGCCCTCGTAGCACACCGCGTCCCGGGCGCGGCCGAGGAAGCCGCCCCACGCCAGCGGGCCGTCGTCACCGGTGTCCACCTCCGCCAGCCACTCCCGTGCGTGGAACTCCGGTACCCACTGGTTGTCGAGGAGGAGGACGTCGTAGGCCGCCGGGTCGGCCTGCAGCGCCACGACCATCTGGGAGCGCTGCTCGTCCGCCCGGGGGGAGAGCCACCGGACGTCGACCTCCCATCCCGGGTTCTCCTCCTCCCAGCGCTCGATGAGCCGCGTGTACACCCCGCCCTCGCCGGAGTCCTCCGGGGCGGTGACGTCCACGGGAAGGGCGACGCGCAGGACCCGCCCGTCCCGCTCGCCCCGTGCGTCGCAGGCGGCGGTGCCCAGCAGCAGGAGCGACAGGACCGCACACGCGAACGGCCGGGCGCGGGCCCTCACGGGGTCGCCGCCCTGGTCCCGGCCACGATGCCGTAGACGAGCTGTTCGAGCTCGTCGGCGCGCGGGTGGTGGCACTCGGCCCCCGCGCCCGCCAGCCGACTGAGCAGCCCGTCCCCGCCGCACCCCTCGTTGCCCACGGACACCACGTGCACCCGAACGCGCTCGTCGAGGCCCTCCAGCACGGCGGCCACGTCCTCCGCCCGTGCGCCGCCGCGCGGTTCGGGGAGGGCGACGCCGTCGGTGAGGACGACGAGCGCGCAGGCGCCGGGTCCCCCCGGCCGGTCGGCGCAGGACTCCAGCTCCCGGGCGCCGTCGCGGATCGCGTCGGCCAGCGGGGTGGCCGGGAACTCGGCGGTCAGCGCGCCGATCTCCTCGCGCGCCCGCTCCTCCCGGTGCGCGTCCATGCCCGGTTCCGGGGGCAGGACGTGCTCCTGGCCGGTGACGTCGTTGCCCGGACCGCCCTCGGGGAAGGCCCAGACCCCCACGGTGTCCTGTTCTCCCAGGAGGCCGACGGCGGTCCGCGCCAGCTCCTGCGCGGTCGCCAGCCGGGTGCCGCCCGTGCCGGGGCCGCCCATGGAGTCGGAGCGGTCGACGACGAGCAGGACCTCGACCGGGGCGCGGGAGCGCTCCTGCTGGCGGAGGCCGGACTCCAGCCGCTCCCGCCACCGGTCGTCGTCCCGGACCGAGTCGAGGTGCGTGACCTCCATGACGGCCCGCTCCCCCTCCCCGCCGATCATGGCGCCCTCCACCGTCCGGTAGCCGTGGAAGGCCCCGCTCTCCCGGGGGCGCCGCATCCAGTCCTCGAACGCCTCGACCTCCTCCTCGACCCCGTCGCCGCCCCAGTCCAGGCGTACGAACGGGTGGTCCAGGCCGGGTGTCTCGGAGAAGTAGACGGGGACCAGCGGCTCGTCCGGTTCCTCGCCCGTCGGCCCGCACCCGGGGCCGAGCCACCCGCCCGTGTTGTAGGCGTTGACCGCGTACTCGGTGCTGAACACCCCGACGGCGGAGGGGTCCGCGCCCCCGCCGCGCAGCGCGCACAGCAGGCCGAGGTTGCCCTCGGCGTCGAGTCCGGCCGAGGTCGCGCGGGCCTCCGCGATCTGGATCTCCTCGGCTCCCCCGTCCCCGTAGGCGGAGTACAGGGTCTCGGTCTGGATCAGCGCCGAGATGGAGGCATCCGGTGAGGGGCGGGCCAGGAGGAGCCCGGCCTCCGCGGCCGCGGCCGTGCAGACGACGAGGTTCGAACGCGCTCCGCCGGGGTCGGTCCCGGAACAGGCGGGGATGTCGCCCGCGGACGCGGGGAGCCCCAGCACCACGGGCGTGAGCCTGGTGGCGCTCTCCCGTCCGGCTTCCATCCCGGGCGCGTTCCCCGGGTCCCCGCGCAGCAGGACGACGTCCGCGCTGGAGTCCGGCAGCCAGACGTGCGGACGCGGTCCCGCGCGCAGGTCGGTCCATCCGGCGCGCAGCAGTTCGCGCGTCCGCGCGGCCCCGCCCGCGGTGGTGACGCTGACGCGTACGGACACGCAGCCGTCCTCGTCCCGCTCCCCCCGGTGGGTGGCGAAGTCGTCGGCGGCCCGCTGGACGGCGGCGTACTGGTCCGGGGTGGTGAGCACGGCGAGCTCGGTGGGCGGCGAGCAGACGGTGCCCGGTACCGGGAAGTCCTCCGACTGCCACCAGTACAGACCGCTCAGGACGAGGGTGAGGAGCGCGGTCGCGGAGGCGGTCAGGAGCCGGACGGGCCGCCCGGCGCCCGGCGCCCCTCCCCCGGGCGCGACCGCGGGGGCGACCGCGGGGGCGCCCTCCGCGGCGGCGGCGCCTTCCGCGCTCCTTCGCCCGTGTGCGCGGTGTCCCCACGGCGCCCCCGCCGGCTTCCGGACGGCTCCCGCGAGCGTGTGCGGAAGCCTGCGCAGGGAGGAGAGCCGTGCGCGGACGAAACGCCTGGCGGCGTTGCGTACCGCGCGGAGGGGGTCCACCGGGACGAGCCACGGCCGTAGCCCCGTGTCCTGCCTGACCAGGCGCCTGAACCTTCCGTCCCGCGCGAACCGCGTGGAGCGGCGGGCGACCAGGTCCCCGTTGCGCCGGTCGTGGTTGACGATGACGCCCACCAGCCGTTCCCTGACGAACACGGCGGTGCCGGAGAACCCCATCCACGACACGTCGTTGCGGTACTCCCGCTGGACGTCGAGCCGGAGGTCCTTGTTGACCAGGCCGTCCCACGGGCTGAGGACTCCCCGGAGGTCCTTCAGGTCCCGGTCCCCGTCGCTCACCGCGAGGTCGGGGTAGCCGAGCGAGCGGTACGGCTGCCGTTCGTCCGCCGAGAGCTTGCCCCAGCGCACGGAGGGGTGGGGCTGCGGCTCCTCCAGCCGCAGCAGGGCGACGTCCGCGCCCTTGTCCGACCAGGCGACGGAGCACCGCACGAAGCCGCTCGGCGGATCGGCCCCCAGGCACACGGCGACATGCTCGTGGCCCTTGAGCACATGCGCCGCGGTGAGGACGAGCGAGGGCCCGACGAGGTAGCCCGTCCCTCCCCTGGAGGTGCCCCCGCCCGTGGTGACGCGGACGTCCGCGACATACCTCGGATCCATCAGTCCAGGTCCCTGCGGTCCTCCCAGACCGCTCCGCTCTCGGACGCGATCGCGAGCCTGTTCCCGTCCGTTCCGGTCAGGGCGAGCTTGAGCGTGATCCTGTGCGTGTCCGTGCGGCCGGCCTTCCCCTCGGCGCCGAGGGAGACCACGCCGAAGCTCACGCCGGCCTTCCCGGCTCCCTCCTGGTGCGCCTCCAGGAGGAGCTCGACCTCGGCCTCGACGATCTCGATGCCGACCTCGTGCCCCTCTCCCTCCCGCCGCGCGGCGGCGAGCTCCTGGCGCAGTTTGTCGATGGCCTGGGCCAGTCCGATGTTGGACACCTGATGACTCCCTGGGGGTGTTCTGTCGTGGGGAGCGGCGGGGGCGGGGCCGTGGTCTTCGTCACTGAACGCGTGTGACGGCCAGTTTTCCACGCCGGTCCGGCGTTGACGGGGTGTTTCCCGCCGTATCTCACTGCTCTCGGACGAAGCGCGCGGCTTCTCCCTGTTCACAGCCCCTCACGCCCCGCGAACCGACTCGGCGCCATGTCGACTCGTCGACCCGCCGACATGTCGTCCACCTGACGCGGGGTCGTGGCTGGTCACAGGGCCCGGGCCACCGACAGTGCCGTCAATCTAACCGACCGTTCGGTCAGTACAGGGCTTTCGAGCTGCGAAAAGTAGGCCCCGGTATAGAAAGTGCCTTGCATCACATGGCATGGTGTCCTGAGGCTCAGTCCGGTGTCGGACATGTCCTTCCTGTCGCTTGTGCGACCAGAGGGGCGGGTGGCGTCACCGCGACTGCCGAGACCGGGAGCCCACGAGCGGCATCCGACCTTCGGTCGGTAGAGAACATACGGAGTACCAATGGCAACTTCCGACTCGACGGCCCCAGGGCCGGGCGGCGCGATCGAGACCAGGGAGCGGCGTCGCGTCCTCGCCGGGACCATGGTCGGTACCACCATCGAGTGGTACGACTTCTTCATCTACGCGCAGGCCGCCGGCCTGGTGCTCGCCCCCCTGTTCCTGGCGCCGCTGACCGACGCCAACCCGGGGCTGGCCCAGGTCCTGTCCTTCGCGACCATCGGCATCTCCTTCCTCTTCCGACCGCTCGGCGCGATCGTCGCGGGCGCCCTCGGCGACAGGTTCGGCCGGAAGCGGGTGCTCGTGGCGACCCTGGTCATGATGGGACTCGCCACCTGCCTGATCGGCGTGCTGCCCACCTACGCCCAGATCGGCGTGGCCGCACCCGTCCTGCTGATCCTCCTGCGCGTCCTCCAGGGCTTCTCCGCCGGCGGCGAGTGGGGCGGCGCGGCGCTGATGTCGGTGGAGCACGCGCCGGTCAACAAGCGCGGCTTCTTCGGCGCCTACCCGCAGATCGGCGTCCCCTGCGGCATGATCCTGGCGACCTTCGTCGTCTGGCTGATCACCGCCGCCATCGGGCCGGAGGCGTTCCTGGAGTGGGGCTGGCGCATCCCCTTCCTCCTGTCCTTCCTGCTGATCATCATCGGCCACCTCATCCGCAAGTCCGTGGAGGAGTCCCCGGTCTTCAAGCTCATGCAGGCGCGCAAGGCCGAGGCCTCCGCTCCCCTGGGCCGCCTCTTCCGCGGCCACACCCGGGAGGTCGTCCTCTCCGCGCTGATCTTCATCGCCAACAACGCCGCCGGGTACCTCGTCATCGCCTACCTGGCGACCTACGCCTCCCGGCCGGTCGAGGAGTTCGGCCTGGGCATGGACCGCGGGCCCGTGCTCCTGGCGACCACCCTCGCCTCCTTCGGCTGGCTCGTCTCCACGCTCTACGGCGGCATCCTGAGCGACAGGCTCGGCCGGGTGCGGACCTTCCAGCTCGGCTACGTGCTGCTGGCCGCCTGGTCCGTGCCGATGTGGTTCATGGTCGACACCGGCAACATCTACATGTACTTCGCGGGCGTCTTCGTCTTCACGCTCACCCTGGGCCTGAGCTACGGCCCCCAGTCGGCGCTGTACGCGGAGATGTTCCCGGCCGAGGTCCGCTACTCCGGCGTGTCCATCGGCTACGCCCTCGGCGCGATCCTCGGCGGCGCCTTCGCGCCCATGATCGCCGAGCTGCTGCTCACCGAGACCGGCGCCTCGTGGTCGATCGGCGTCTACATCGTCGTGCTCTGCGCGGTCTCCCTCCTCGGGGTCTCCCTGGTGAAGGAGCCCAAGGGCGTCGACCTCCACGCGGGCGGCACCGAGCCGGCCCCGGCCGGGAAGTAGGAGGTGACGGGGCGGCGGACCGGTTCGCCGCCCGCCGTCCCGTCACCTTGTCGCCTTGTCGTTCCGTCGCCTTGTCGACCTAGCGCCCTGTCGCCTTGGCACCCTGTCGTCCTGTCGCCCCGGGGCGCGGTCACCGGCCCCGCGACTCCGCGCGCTGGCGCGCCGGGCCCCGGCGGTCCCGGTCCAGCTCGAAGGCGGTGTTGATCAGGGCGATGTGGGACAGCGCCTGGGGGAAGTTCCCGACCAGCCGCCGCGCGTCCGTGTCGTACTCCTCCGCCAGCAGCCCCACGTCGTTGCGCAGGCTCAGCAGGTGCTCGAAGATCCCCCTGCCCTCGTCCGCGCGGCCCTGCATGAGGAGGTTGTCCACCAGCCAGAACGTGCAGGGCAGGAACACGCCCTCGCCCGGGGGCAGGGCGTCCACGCTCCGGGTCGTCTCGTCCATGGAGTAGCGCTGGACCAGGCCGTCGCGGCACAGCTCCCGCTGGATCGCGTCCACCGTCCCCCGCATGCGCTCGTCGGTGGCCGGGAGGAAGCCGACGGTGCTGGTCATCAGGAGCGCGGCGTCCAGGGACGCGGAACCGTAGTACTGGGTGAAGGTCCGGCGCTCGGAGTCGTACCCGTGCGCGCACACGTCCTGGAAGATCTCCTCGCGCAGGCGCCTCCAGTCGTTCAGCGGACCCTCCAGCCCGAACCTCTCGACCCCGCTGATGGCCCGGTCCACGGCGGTCCACGCCATGACCTTGGAGTGGGTGAAGTGCCGCCGGGGCCCGCGCATCTCCCAGATCCCGTTGTCGGGGTCGCGCCAGTGCGACTCCAGGAAGTCCATCAGGTGCCGCTGGAGCTGCCAGGCCGGTTCCTGCGGCGGGATCCCGTGCGACCTGGCCTGGTGGAAGACGTCCATCACCTCGCCGTAGACGTCGAGCTGCCACTGCTGGGCGGCCTCGTTGCCGATCCTGACGGGGCGGGAGCCCTCGTAGCCGGACAGCCAGCCCAGCTCCATCTCGGGCAGCCTGCGCTCCCCCTCGATCCCGTACATGATCCGCATCTGCGCGGGTTCGCCGGCCACCGCCCGCAGCAGCCACTCGCGCCAGCTGGCCGCCTCCCGCTTGTACCCCGACTCCAGCAGTGAGAGCAGTGTCAGCGTCGCGTCGCGTATCCAGCAGTAGCGGTAGTCCCAGTTGCGCACGCCGCCCAGCTGCTCGGGCAGCGAGGTGGTGGCCGCGGCGACCATGCCCCCTCCGGGCGCGTGCGTCAGGGCCTTGAGGGTGATGAGCGACCGGACGACCGCGTCGCGGTACTCGCCCTGGTAGGTGCACCTGGACGCCCACTCCCGCCACACCCCCTCCGTGTGCTCGATGAGCGCGCCGACGTGGGGCGGGTCGGGCTCGGGAGCCCGCGCCGGCGTCCAGAGGAGGGAGAAGTCCGCACTGTCCCCCGCGGCGACCGTGAACTCCGCGACCGGCCTGGAGGGGGCCGCGACGTCGAACTCCACGTCGGAGTCCAGGTAGCAGGTGTCCGGACCGGCCACCATGTGCAGCCGCCGCCCCTCCTTGCGCACCCACGGGACGATCGAGCCGTAGTCGAAGCGCGGCACGGCCTCGGTCCGCATGCGCACGCGGCCCTCCACGCCCTCGACCCGGCGCACCAGGCCGGTGCTGTGCGCGCCGATGGGCATGCAGTCCACGACCCGCACCACCCCGTCCGCGCAGTGGAACTCGGTCTCCAGCACCAGGCTGTCGGAGCGGTACCGCCGCGCCGAGACCCGGTGCTCCCCGGCCGGGGCCATGGTCCAGCGCCCGTTGCCCGCGTCGCCCAGCAGGGCGGCGAAGCAGGCGCCGGAGTCGAACCTGGGCAGGCAGAGCCAGTCCACGCTCCCGTCCCTGCCGACCAGGGCCGACGTCCGCATGTCGCCCAAAAACGCGTAATCCTCGATGGGCAGGGCCACGCCCTTCCCCCCTCTCCGTTCACGACCGGCTGTGCACGATCCGCTGCTCCCGCGCCCGCGGCCCGCTCACCTGCCTCCCGGCAGGAACTCCTGCGCCTTGGACCTGACGCCCTCCCTGATGACGGACCACGCGTCGGGATCGCCCTTGGCCAGGGCCTTGGCCACGCTCTCCATCTGCTCCAGCGTCGCGTGCGGCGGGATCGGCGGGACGGCGGGGTCGGTGACGAACTCGACCACGCAGGGGCGGTCCGCAGCCAGGGCCCGCTGCCAGGCGTCGCGCACCCGGGAGGGGTCGTCCACCTTGATCCCCCTCAGGCCGATGCTCTCGGCGAACCCGGCGTAGGGGAAGTCGGGGAGCCGCTGCGAGGGGGTGAACTGCGGAGAGCCGCCCATCGCGCGCAGCTCCCAGGTCACCTGGTTGAGGTCGCGGTTGTTGAGGACGGCGACGACGACCCGCGGGTCCTCCCACTCCCTCCAGTAGTGGCCGATGGTGATCAGCTCGTTGATGCCGCTCATCTGCATGGCACCGTCCCCGACGAGCGCGACCACCGGCCTGTCGGGGTGGGCGAACTTCGCCCCCGTGGCGTAGGGGACGCCGGGGCACATCGTGGCCAGCGTGCCCGACAGCGTTCCGCGCATGCCCTCGCGGAACACCAGGTGCCGCGCGTACCAGTTGGCCGCCGAACCGGAGTCCGCGGTCACCATCACGTCGTCGGGCAGCAGCGGCGACAGTTCGTGGAAGACGCGTTCGGGGTTGACGGGGTCGGCGTCCACGTGGGCGCGCCGTTCGAGGACCTGCTTCCACCGCTGGACGTCGTCCTCGATCTTCTCCCGCCAGGAGCGGTCGGTCTTGCGCTCCACGAGCGACAGCAGCATCCGCAGCGTCTGCGCGGAGTCGCCGACCAGGTTGCACTCGAACGGGTAGCGCATGCCGACCATGGTCGGGTCGATGTCGATCTGGACGGCGCGCGCCTGGTCGAACTCGGGCAGGAACTGGCTGTACGGGAAGCTGGAGCCCACCACGAGCAGGGTGTCGCAGTCCCGCATCATCTCGTAGGAGGGCCGGGTGCCGAGCAGCCCGATCGACCCGGTCACGAAGGGCAGGTCGTCGGGGAGGACGTCCTTGCCCAGCAGCGCCTTGGCCACCCCGGCGCCCAGCGCGTCGGCCATCTCGACGAGCTCGGCCGCGGCTCCCCGGGCGCCCTGGCCCGCGAGGATGGCGACGCGCTCGCCGGAGTTGAGGATGTCGGCGGCCTCGGCCAGCCCCTCCGGGGAGGGCGTGGACCGCGGGGTGGGGAGCCCGAGGCTGGAGGGCACCATCTTGAACTCGTGCTCGGGCGGCGAGTACTCCAGGTCCTGGACGTCGGCGGGGATGATGACCGCCGTGACCGTGCGCCTGCTCGCGGCGATCCGGATCGCCCGGTCCAGCACGTTGGGCAGCTGCTCGGGGACCGTGACCATCTGGAGGTACTCGCTGGCCACGTCCTTGTACAGCGACATCAGGTCGACCTCCTGCTGGTAGGAGCCGCCCATCGCGCTGCGCGCGGTCTGGCCGATGATCGCCACCACCGGGACGTGGTCGAGCTTGGCGTCGTAGAGGCCGTTCAGCAGGTGGATGGCGCCGGGGCCCGAGGTGGCCGCGCACACCCCCACACGGCCGGAGAACTTGGCGTACCCGGTGGCCTCGAAGGCCGCCAGCTCCTCGTGCCGCGACTGGATGAAGCGGGGCTGGTCGTCGGCGCGGTCCCACGCGCCGAGCAGGCCGTTGATGCCGTCGCCGGCGTAGGAGAAGACGCGGTCGACCCCCCACTCGCGCAGACGCTTCAGTACGTAGTCGGACACCAGTTCCGCCATGACCGCTCCCCTTCCGGGATCGACAGCGTCGGTCGGCACCGCCGCGCACGGCGACGCGTCCGCGCCGCGCGGACGCGTTCTTCGCGCCTTCACGTCCTCGGCCCGCCGCGGGGGTGCTCCGCTGGCGCGACTACCCCGACTCCCGTGTCCGCACTCACCGCGCAGGCCACGGTCCGCCCGCGGCCCCCGCCCCCGCCGCCGCGTACCGGGGTCCGTCCGCGGTCCCGGTCAGCGGTGTGCGGCCGCCGCGGTCGGCGACCGTCGCGGCCACGTCATCGTGAAGGTGAGTGTTCTGCATCACAACGGGTAATGGTTTATCAGCGGCCTCTTGAGTCACGGGGGTACACAGAACGGACGCGACCACGGTGGAGGTAACCATGTCCGACCGGACATCGACCCAGGGCGTGACCAGAGTTCCCGGAAAGCCGGTCCGCCTCGCCGCGCTCATCTACGGCATCGTCTTCCTGCTGGTGGGAGTGCTGGGCTTCATTCCGGGCGTGACCACGAACTACGACCAGATGCAGTTCGCCGGACACCACTCCGAGGCCCTCCTGCTGGGCCTCTTCCAGGTGTCCATCCTGCACAACCTGCTCCACCTGATCCTCGGCGTGGTCGGGGTGGCGATGGCGCGCACCGCCGGCCTGGCGCGGGCCTACCTCATCGGGGGCGGTCTGGCCTACCTGCTGCTGTGGATCTACGGCCTGATGGTCGGGTCCGACGACCCGGCGAACATCGTGCCGCTCAACGACGCCGACAACTGGCTGCACCTGGTCCTGTGGCTGAGCATGATCGCGCTCGGGATCGCCCTCGCGCCCTCCCGGCGCGGCCGGACCAGGACCTGACGGACCCCGACGGACCCCGCGCGGAGCGGGGACGACGCGGCGACGGCCGCCGCCTCGCGTGAGGCGGCGGCCGTGTCATGCCGTACGGCCGTGCCGAGGCGGTGCGCTTCGCGCGCTCGCCGCGCCCTGCGGGGCACTCGAACGCCGGCCCGGGGCCTGCTGCGCCGGGAGGCCGGGGAGACCGCGGAGGGGCTGCCCCGGCTGTCCGGGGCCGTGCTCCCCCCGGAGCCGCACGCGGCGGGCCCCGGCCCCCGAACGGGGACCGGGGCCCGGTGACCGGGGGTCAGCTCCGGTCGGGCCACCCGCGGGCGGCGTCGGCGCAGGCCGTGTGGTGCGGCGGGTCCGTCACCCCCGCCTCAGCGCTCCACCACGTGCCGCTCGTTGGGTACGCAGTGGGTCATCGTCAGCCCCGACACGTCGCGGGGCCCGTTCTTGCCCAGGTTGGCCAGGCGCTGGCGCTCCTCCTCGTTCAGGGTCTGGCTCTGCAGCGGCTCCAGGTGCGCCACGTCGCCCGGGCCGATGCCCAGCCCCTCGCCGACGCGCAGCCCCAGGTCGTCGTCGACCATGAGGAAGTGCCAGACCATCCGCTCCTGGATCGGCCGGTCGCACTGGGAGAGCAGCGCGGTGAAGTTGCGCACCAGGTCGTCGCGCTCCCACTCCTCCATCAGCGCGTACCGCTGCCCCGCCTGCTTGTAGTCGTTGGTGCGGGGGATGCGCTTGCGGGTGACCCGCCCCCGGATCTCCGGCCCCTGCTCGTCGTGCGTGGGGTACTGCCCCTCGCGCAGGCCGCCGTTGATGGACGGCTCGTAGTTGACGTGCGGGTTCTCTCCCCCGGTGTCCTGGTGGTAGGCCATCAGGCCGTCGCGCTGGTTGGTGCGCACGTTCGCGTTCTTGGCCTGGTTCACCGGAAGCTGGAGGTAGTTGGGGCCCACCCGGTAGCGCTGCGTGTCGCTGTAGGAGAAGGTGCGCCCGACGAGCATCTTGTCGTCGGAGAAGTCCAGGCCGTCCACGAGCACGCCGGTGCCGAAGGAGATCTGCTCGTTCTCCGCGAAGTTGTTCGTCACGTTCCGGTCGAGCACGATCCGCCCCACCGCCTTGGGCGGGAAGTCCTGCTCCGGCCAGGTCTTGGTGTCGTCCAGCGGGTCGAAGTCGAGCTCGGGGTGCTCCTCGTCGCTCATCATCTGCACGAGCAGCTCCCACTCGGGGTACTCGCCGCGGTCGATGGCCTCGTGCAGGTCCTTGGTCGCGTGCCCGGTCTCCTCCGCCTGGATGTTGGCGGCGTCGGCCTCGGTCATGCTGCGCACGCCCTGCTTGGGCATCCAGGTGTACTTGACCAGGACGGTCTCGCCCACGTCGTTGACCCACTTGTAGGTGTTGACGCCGAAGCCCTGCTGGTGCCGGTAGTCCGCCGGGATGCCGCGCGGGCTGAACAGGTTGACCAGCATGTGCATGCACTCGGGGGTCTGCGACATGAAGTCGAAGATGCGGTTGGGCTCCTGGCGGAAGGTCACCGGGTCCGGCTTGAGGGCGTGGATCACGTCGGGGAACTTGATGGCGTCGCGGATGAAGAACACCGCCAGGTTGTTGCCCACCAGGTCCCAGTTGCCGTCCTCGGTGTAGAACTTGACGGCGAACCCGCGCGGGTCGCGCGCGCACTCCGAGGAGTCCCTGCCGCCGATGACCGTGGAGAAGCGCAGCGCGATGTCGGTCCGCTTCCCCCTGCCCTGGAAGAGCTTGGCCCGCGTGTAGCGGCTGATCGGCTCGTCGCCCCACGCGCCGTAGGACTCGAAGTAGCCGAACGCGGTCACCCCGCGCGCGTGCACCACCCGCTCCGGGATGCGCTCCCGGTCGAAGTGGCTGATCTTCTCCAGGAACTGGTAGTTCTCCAGCGTGGCGGGCCCCCGCTCGCCGACCGTGCGCTGGTTCTGGTTGTCGTAGACCGGGTGTCCCTGCCGGTTCGTGAGCACCTCGCGGTCGTCTCCCGGAGCGGATCCCTGGCTGGATACGTCGGTCATGGAACTGGTCCCCCACCACGTCGTCATGATCCTTTTCCAGGTGCCCCCTGCCCACTGTCGCGGCCTCGGACGCACGACGGGGGAAGTTCTTACCAATCGGAGGGAGTACCGGGACCCTCCCCCCGCCGCGGAGGTCCGGAAAGGGGGGATCGACCACTTCCGATCCCGGTGTTTCACGTGAAACCCGGCCGCCCCGCCCCGCGCCACGGGATCCCCATGGAACCTCCACGGGCGGCGTGTCCTCCCCCGCGCGGACCCCTCCCCGGCGCACGGTGAAGACCCGACCCATGCCCCCCGGCGTCCGTGGGTAGCGGGGGACCTGGAGACCATCGACGGGCCCCGGGCCCGGGGCGGAGGCGAGTATGGGCGTACGCACGTGGATCGAATCGTGGCCGGTGTACCGGCAGTTCACCGGGGACGACCCGACGGGGCGCGGGGCCGCCGCGAAGTCCCGCCGGTCGGAGAACCTCAGGGCGCGTACCGAGGAGGCCGACCGGGTCGTGAGGTCGGTCTGCCCCTACTGCGCCGTGGGGTGCGGGCAGAACGTCTACGTCAAGGACGGGAAGGTCGTCCAGATCGAGGGCGACCCGGACTCGCCGATCAGCCGCGGGCGGCTGTGCCCCAAGGGGTCGGCCAGCCTCCAGCTCACCACCGGCTCCGGCCGCGAGGAGAAGGTCCTGTACCGGCGCCCGTACGGCACCGAATGGGAGGAACTCGACCTCGACACCGCCATGCGGATGGTCGCCCACCGCGTGGTCCGCACGCGCGAGCAGACCTGGGAGCAGGAGCACGAGGGGCGCCGGGTGAACCGCACGCTGGGGATCGCCAGCCTCGGCGGCGCCACGCTGGACAACGAGGAGAACTACCTCATCAAGAAGCTCCTGACCGCGCTCGGCGTCGTCCAGGTGGAGAACCAGGCCCGTGTGTGCCACAGCTCCACGGTCGCCGGGCTCGGGACGTCCTTCGGCCGCGGCGGGGCGACCATGTTCCTCCAGGACCTGCAGAACTCCGACTGCATCGTCATCGAGGGCTCCAACTTCGCCGAGGCCCACCCGGTCGGCTTCCAGTGGGTCATGGAGGCCAAGGCCCGCGGCGCGGTGGTCATCCACGTCGACCCCCGGTTCAGCCGCACCAGCGCGCTCGCCGACATGCACGTGCCCATCCGCGCGGGCACCGACATCGCCTTCCTCGGCGCGATCATCAACCACGTCCTCACCGAGGAGAAGTACTTCCGCGACTACGTCCTCGCCTTCACCAACGCCGCCACGATCGTCGGCGAGGAGTTCCGGGACACCGAGGACCTGGACGGCCTGTTCTCCGGCTTCTCGGAGGAGGACAGGAGCTACGACGCCAGCACCTGGAGCTACGAGGGCGCGGAGGTCGCCGCCGCCTCCGGCAACCGCGAACAGCTGTTCAAGGAGCGGTTGGAGGAGAACCTCGGCACCAGCCGCTCCGGGCGGCCCGAGCAACAGGGGGCGGGCGGTGCGGTCATCCGGGAGAAGCCCAGGGAGGACCCGACGCTCACCGACCCGCGCTGCGTGTTCCAGATCCTCAAGCGCCACTACGCGCGCTACACGCCGGAGATGGTCGAGCAGGTCTGCGGCATCCCGCAGGAGACCTTCCGGAGGGTGTGCGACCACCTCACCGAGAACTCGGGCCGGGACCGCACCAGCGCCTTCTGCTACGCCGTGGGCTGGACGCAGCACACGGTCGGCTCCCAGTACATCCGGGCCGCGTCCATCCTGCAGCTGCTGCTGGGCAACATCGGCCGCCCGGGGGGAGGCATCCAGGCGCTGCGCGGACACGCCAGCATCCAGGGCTCCAGCGACGTGCCGACCCTGTTCGACCTGCTGCCGGGCTACCTGCCGATGCCCCACGCCCACGAGGAGCAGTCCCTGGAGACCTACGTCCTGGCCGCGGGCAAACCCCGGAAGGGGTTCTGGGACGGGATGGAGGCCTACACCGTCAGCCTGCTCAAGGCGTGGTGGGGCGAGCACGCGACGGCCGAGAACGACTACTGCTTCGACCACCTGCCCCGGCTCACCGGCTCCCACAGCCACTACGACACCGTGATGGGGCAGATCGCCGGAAAGTGCAAGGGCTACTTCCTCATGGGCGAGAACCCCGCCGTGGGGTCGGCCAACAGCCGGGCCCAGCGCATGGGCATGGCCGAGCTGGACTGGCTGGTCGTGCGCGACTTCTCGCTGATCGAGAGCGCCACCTGGTGGAAGGACGGGCCGGAGATCGAGTCCGGCGAGATGCGGACCGAGGACATCGGCACCGAGGTGTTCTTCTTCCCGGCCGCGGCGCACACCGAGAAGTCGGGCACCTTCACCAACACCAACCGGCTGCTCCAGTGGCACGACCGGGCCGTGAGCCCGAGCGGGGACCGGCGCAGCGACCTGTGGTTCATGTACCACCTGGGCCGGACCATCCGCGGGATCCTCGCCGACTCCGACGATCCCAAGGACCGCCCCGTCCTCGACCTCACCTGGGACTACCCGCTGGAGGAGGACGGCGAGCCCGACGCCGCCGCGGTCCTGCGCGAGATCAACGGCCACGACTCCGAGGGCCGACCGCTCACCGTCTACACCGAGCTGCGCGACGACGGGTCGACCTCGTGCGGCTGCTGGATCTACTGCGGCGTCTTCAAGGACGGGGTGAACCAGGCGGCGCGCAGGAAGCCCCACACCGAACAGGACTGGATCGCGGACGAATGGGCCTGGGCCTGGCCGGACAACCGGCGCGTCCTCTACAACCGCGCCTCCGCCGACGAGAACGGGGAGCCCTGGAGCCCTCGCAAGAGCCTCGTGTGGTGGGACGCGGAACAGGAGCGCTGGGTCGGGCACGACACCCCCGACTTCGAGAACCGCAAGGCGCCCGACTACGAACCCGGGGAGGACGCCGAGGGCGTCGCGGCGCTGTCCGGCCGGGACGCCTTCATCATGCAGGCCGACGGCAAGGGGTGGCTGTACGCGCCCGCGGGCCTCAACGACGGGCCGATGCCCACGCACTACGAGCCGCAGGACACGCCGTTCGAGAACCCGCTGTACGGACACCAGCGCAACCCGACGCGCCTGCTGTACCCGCACGAGTACAACCGGTACCACCCCGCCCCCGGCACGCCCGGGTCGGACGTCTTCCCGTACGTGGTGACGACCTACCGGCTCACCGAGCACTTCACGGCGGGCGGGATGAGCAGGTGGACGCCCTACCTGGCCGAGCTCCAGCCCGAGTTCTTCTGCGAGGTCGGCCCCGAGCTGGCCGAGGAGCGCGGGCTGGAGCACGGCGGCTGGGCCACCGTCGTCACCGCGCGCAACGCCATCGAGGCCCGGGTCATGGTCACCGACCGGATGGCGCCGCTGAGGGTGCAGGGACGGGTGGTCCACCAGATCGGGATGCCCTACCACTGGGGGCCCAACGGGTACTCGACCGGAGACGCGGTCAACGAGCTGATGCCCATCGCGCTCGACCCCAACGTGCACATCCAGGAGGTCAAGGCGATCACGGCCGACATCCGGCCGGGGCGCCGGCCCCGGGGCGCCGAGCGCCTCGACCTGGTGCGCGAGTACCGGGAGCGGGCCGGAATCACGGAACAGACGGGACTGGAGGTGTGAGCGTGTCCGCGGAGAGCAACGGGGACGGCAGGCACGAGAGGGTCGGCTTCTTCACCGACACGAGCGTGTGCATCGGTTGCAAGGCCTGCGAGGTCGCCTGCAAGGAGTGGAACATGGTCCCCGAGGACGGCCTGGACTTCACGTCCATGTCGTTCGACAACAGCGGTGGACTGGGCGCGGACACGTGGCGGCACGTGGCCTTCGTGGAGCAGCGCGAGCCCCTCGGCCACCAGGACCCGGGCGTGGGACGGCCCGGGGCCGTCGACCTGGGCATGCCGTCCTTCGAGCTGCCCGGCGCCGCCACGGGCGCCGACGAGCGCGGTGAGTTCCGCTGGCTGATGTCCTCGGACGTGTGCAAGCACTGCACCAGCGCCGCCTGCCTGGACGTGTGTCCGACCGGCTCGCTGTTCCGCACCGAGTTCGGCACGGTGGTGGTGCAGGAGGACATCTGCAACGGCTGCGGGTACTGCGTTCCCGCCTGCCCCTACGGGGTCATCGACAAGCGCGAGGACGACGGCCGGGTCTGGAAGTGCACCCTGTGCTACGACCGGATCGGCGACGGCCTGGAGCCCGCCTGCGCCAAGGCCTGCCCCACCGACTCGATCCAGTTCGGCGACCTCGACGAGCTGCGTGCGCGCGCGGAGGCGCGGGTGGCGGACCTGCACGAGGCCGGCGTGTCCTCCGCCCGCCTGTACGGCGAGGACCCGGAGAACGGGGTGGACGGAGCGGGCGCGTTCTTCCTGCTGCTGGACGAACCCGAGGTCTACGGGCTGCCGCCGGACCCGGTGGTGACCACCCGGGACCTGCCGTCGATGTGGCGGCACGCCGGTGTCGCGGCGGCGGCGCTGGTGGTCGGAGCGGCCGCGGCGTTCGCGGGGAGGCGCTGATGAGCTCGTCGGACGTGACCAAGGACGGTATGCGCGGGCAGCGCCCCGGACGGGAGGCCGTCACGGGGGCCGCGGACGTCGTCGGGGAGGGGCAGCGCCGCGAACGCGGCGAGGGGCGCCGCCGGAGGAGGGGGCGCGGCGAGCCCACGCGGGTGCCCGACGCCGAGTTCCGCTCCTACTACGGCAAGCCGGTCCTCAACCAGATCGTGTGGAAGGCCTCCGACATCGGCGGCTACCTGTTCCTGGGCGGACTCGCGGGGGCCTCGTCGGTGCTCGCCGCCGGCGCCGAGCTGACCGGCCGCCCGGCGCTGGCCCGCCCCCTCAAGTACGCCGCCCTGGGCGCGATCTCCGGCTCGACGGCCGCGCTCATCCACGACCTGGGGCGCCCCGAGCGCTTCCTCAACATGCTGCGGGTGGTCAAGCCGACCTCGCCGATGAGCGTCGGGTCCTGGATCCTCATGGCCTACGGCCCCCTCGCCGGGGTCGCCGCGGTGACCTCCGCCACGGGGTGGTTCCCGCGGATCGGCCGGGCGGCCACACTGGGCGCCGGTGCGGTGGGGCCGCTGGTCGCCACCTACACGGCGCCGCTGGTGTGCGACACCGCTGTGCCGTCCTGGCACGACGGCTACCGGTACATGCCGTTCGTGTTCGCCTCCTCCGCGGCCTCGGCCGCGGGCGGGATGGGCCTGGTCACCGCGCCCCTGGCGCAGAGCGGCCCCGCGCGCCGCGCCGCCGTGGGCGGGGCCCTCGCCGAGACGGTGCTCTTCGGCGCGATGGAGCGCCGGATGGGGCTGTCCGGCGAGCCCTACCGCAGGGGGAGGGCGGGCGGCTTCGTCCGCGCCGCCAAGGCGCTCACCCTGGCCGGGGCCGCCGGCGCGGTGCTGGGCCGCCGCAGCCGGGTGGCCTCCGCGGTGAGCGGCGCCGCCCTGCTGGCCGGTTCCGCCTGCACCCGGCTGGGCGTCTTCCACGCGGGCAAGCAGTCCGTGGCCGACCCCAAGTACACGGTGGTCCCGCAGCGCCGCAGGCTGGCCGAGCGCGAGGCGGAGCGGAAGGGGGCCGAGGCGGCCGCCGTCCCCCGGGCCCGGTCCTCGGAGGACTGAGGGGGAGGAACCGGTCCCGGACGCGGGCGCCGGGCGCGGGGAGGGCGGTGCGGGACCCGCACCGCCCTCCGCCGTGCGGGGCGCCGCCGCGGTCAGGCGTCGCGGACCCCGTGCGGGCGGGAGACCACCGGGGGCTCCACCGACCAGGGGAAGTTGATCCAGCGGTCGGTGTGCTTCCAGACGTACTCGCACCTGACCAGGGACTGCGGCTTCTCGTAGACCACGGCGCTGCGCACCTCGGCCACGTGCTCGGCGCAGAAGTCGTGGACGAGTCTGAGGGTCTTGCCGGTGTCGGCGACGTCGTCGGCGACCAGGACCCTCTTGCTGCTGAGGTCGACCGCGTTGGGGACCGGGGGGAGCATGACGGGCATGTCGAGCGTGGTGCCGACACCGGTGTAGAACTCCACGTTCATGACGTGCAGGTTCTTGACGTCGAGCGCGTACCCCAGACCGCCCGCGACGAAGAGGCCGCCGCGCGCGATGGAGAGGATCATGTCGGGCTCGAACCCGTCGTCGGCGATCATGCGCGCCAGGTCGCGGATCGCCGTACCGAAGAGCTCGTAGCTCAGGTCCTCGCGCTCGTCGCCCACGGGTTCCCCTGTCCTCCCGGCGGTGTGGTGTGCGGCCCCATGGTAGACGGTGCCCGACCGGTGCTCCGCTCCGCTTCCCGCCGTGTCCGCGCCCTGTTCGGGGGCTCCGGCCGCCCCCGCGTCCGCCGCGCCGGTCCCCGGGGCGCGGCCACTTGTCCACGCGATGCAGTGTTCTGGGTCACACGCGTAGACGAACGGCCAGGTTTTCGGGTCACATCCTCGACGTTTTCTTGACTTTTACGCCGATGTGGCGAACAGATGGCAATAAACAGCACCATGTGTCTGAACACATCTTTCTGACACAGGAGGTTGGCGCCATGGCTGATGACCGGGACCTTCTCCCCTCGGAGCAGCCGGTCCGGCTGCTCGACGAGACCGGGAGCCCGGTGGACGGGGCCGCCCTGCCGTTCCCGGACAAGGAGCGGCTGCTCGCCGCGTACACCTCCCTGGTGATCGGCCGCCGCGTCAACGACCAGGCCAGCGCCCTCGTGCGGCAGGGCCGTCTGGCCGTCTACCCCTCCTCGCACGGGCAGGAGGCCTGCCAGACGGGTGCGGCCCTGGCCCTGGCCGAGGGCGACTGGCTCTTCCCGACCTACCGCGACACCGCGGCCGCGGTCGCGCGCGGGGTGGACCCGGTGGAGGTGCTCACCCTGCTCAAGGGCGACTGGCACTCGGGCTACGACCCCTACGCGCACCGCGTGGCCC
The DNA here is from genome assembly GCA_002529455.1 of Glycomyces fuscus. Lineage (GTDB taxonomy): Bacteria > Actinomycetota > Actinomycetes > Streptosporangiales > Streptosporangiaceae > Nocardiopsis > Nocardiopsis fusca. The sequence goes on along the minus strand of NYMS01000020.1, from coordinate 26,614 downwards.
CGCAGGCGACGCCGCTGGCCACCCAGCTCCTGCACGCGGTGGGCGTCGCGCACGCCGCCCGCCTGCGCGGCGAGGACACCGTGGTCATGGCGATGTGCGGCGACGGGGCCACCAGCGAGGGCGACTTCCACGAGGCGCTGAACTTCGCGGCGGTCTTCCGGGCCCCGGTGGTGTTCTTCGTGCAGAACAACGAGTACGCCATCTCCGTCCCCCTGGCCCGGCAGACCGCCGCCCCCTCGCTGGCCCACAAGGGCGTCGGCTACGGCGTGGCCGCGGAGCGGGTGGACGGCAACGACACCCCCGCGGTGCTCGCCGTGCTGGACCGGGCCGTGGCCGCCGCCCGGGCGGGCGGGGGGCCCCGGCTGGTCGAGGCGCACACCTACCGCATGCAGGCGCACACCAACGCCGACGACGCGACCCGGTACCGCAGCCAGGAGGAGGTCGACCCCTGGAAGGCCCGCGACCCCCTGCTGCGCATGGAGGCCTACCTCACGCGGAGGCGCGTCCTCACCAAGGCCCGCAAGGCGCGGATCGCCGAGGACGCGGAGGCCGTCGCCGCCGCCATGCGCGAGGGCGTCTCCAGGGACACCGACCCCGAGCCCGCCGAGCTGTTCGCGCACGTGTTCGCCACCCCCACGCCGCAGCTGGACGAGCAGGCCGCCTTCCTGGCCGACGAACTGAGCAGAGAGGGCAACTGACATGGCGACCGACCCCACCAAGCTCTCCATGGCCCAGGCCCTCAACCGGGCCCTGCGCGACGCCATGGCCGAGGACCCGGCGGTGTACGTCTTCGGTGAGGACGTCGGCCCCCTCGGCGGCGTCTTCCGCATCACCGACGGCCTCACCGCGGAGTTCGGCGAGGACCGCTGCTTCGACACCCCCCTCGCCGAGTCCGGCATCGTGGGCATGGCCGTCGGCATGGCGATGAACGGCATGCGCCCCGTGGTGGAGATGCAGTTCGACGCGTTCGCCTACCCGGCCTTCGAGCAGATCGTCAGCCACGTGGCCAAGACGCGCAACCGCACCCGCGGCCGGGTCGGGCTGCCCATGGTCATCCGCGTCCCCTACGCGGGCGGGATCGGCGGCGTCGAGCACCACTGCGACTCCTCCGAGGCCTACTACGCCCACACGCCCGGCCTGACCGTGGTCACCCCGTCCACGCCCGCCGACGCCTACTTCCTGCTGCGCGAGGCGATCGCCTCCGACGACCCGGTCGTGTTCATGGAGCCGAAGAAGCTCTACTGGGGCAAGGACGAGGTCGACCTCTCGGCGCCCGAGCCGCCCATCGGCCGCGCCGTGGTGCGCCGCCCCGGCACCGACGCCACCCTCATCGCCTACGGGCCCTCGGTGCCCACCGCGCTGGAGGCGGCCGAGGCGGCCGCCCAGGAGGGGCGCAGCCTCCAGGTGGTGGACGTGCGCTCCCTCGTCCCCTTCGACGACGCCACCGTGTGCGAGGCGGTCCGCTCCACCGGGCGCGCCGTCGTGGTCGCCGAGGCCAGCGGGTACGCCAGCGTCGCCTCGGAGATCGTCGCCCGGGTGACCGAGCGCTGCTTCCACTCCCTGGCCGCGCCGGTGCGCCGCGTCACCGGCTTCGACATCCCGTTCCCGCCGCCGAAGCTGGAGCGCTTCCAGCTCCCGAGCGTGGACCGGATCCTGGACGCCGTCGACGACCTTCAGTGGGAGGACCAGTGACGACGCAGACCTTCGACCTCCCCGACCTGGGAGAGGGCCTCACCGAGGCCGAGGTGGTGCGGTGGCTCGTGGCCGTCGGCGACACCGTGGCCGTGGACCAGCCGATCGTGGAGGTCGAGACCGCCAAGTCGATCGTGGAGGTCCCCTCCCCCTTCGCGGGCACCGTCAGCACGCTGCACGGCGAGGAGGGCCGGGTCCTGGAGGTCGGGCGCCCCCTGATCAGCGTGACCGACGGCTCCGGGACCGGATCCGCGGCCGAGGCCGCGCCGGTGTCGGCGGAGGGAGAGCGCTACCGCGAGGAGGAGCGCGCCGGATCGGGCTCGGGCAACGTGCTGATCGGCTACGGAACGCCGGAGGCCTCGGCCTCCGGGCGCCGCCGGCGCCCGCGCGGGCGCCCGCCCGCGCGCCCGGACCGTCCCGCCGCACCGGCCTCCGCCGGACCGGGCACACCTCTCCCCGCCGCCACGCGTCCGCCGCTGGTCACCTCGCCCCTGGTCCGCCAGATGGCCCGTGAGGCCGGGCTGCGGATCTCCGAGGTCACGGGAAGCGGTCCGGGCGGGCTCATCACCCGGCGCGACGTGCGCGAGGCCATCGAGGCCGCACAGGCCCCGGCCGCCGACCCCGCCACCGCTGCGGTCGAACCCGCCGCTTCCGCCGCTTCCGCCGAACCGGTCGCGGCGGGCGCGGTGGACGCCCGCACGGGGCTGGCCGAGTCCCGGCGCGTGGCCATGAGCGGGTTCCGCCGGAGTGTGGCGGCGTCGCTGTCCCGCAGCCGCAGCGAGATCCCCGAGGCGACCGTCTGGGTGGACGTGGACGCGACCGAGCTGGTCCGCCTCCGTCGGTCCGACCCGTCCGGGCCGGGCCTGATGTCCTACGTGGCGCGGTTCGTGGTCGCGGGCCTGCGCGCCCACCCCGAGCTCAACGGCAGGGTGGACACCGAGCGGGAGGAGCTGGTCCAGTACGACGGGGTCAACCTGGGCCTGGCGGTGCAGACCGACCGGGGCCTGGTCGCCCCGGCCGTGCTGGGCGCGCACCGGCTCACCACGACCGAGCTGGACGCCGAGATCCGGCGGCTCACCGCCGCCGCCCGGGAGGGGAAGGCCTCCCCGGCGGAGATGACCGGCGGCACCTTCACCCTCAACAACTACGGGTCGCTGCGGGTGGACGGCAGTGCCGCCATCATCAACCACCCGCAGGTGGCGATCCTCGGCCTCGGCCGGATCATGGACCGCCCGTGGGTGGTGGACGGCGAGCTGACCGTCCGCAAGATCACGCAGCTGTCGTTCGCCTTCGACCACCGCGTGTGCGACGGCGGGACCGCCGCGGGCTTCATGCGCGTGGTCGCCGACGCCATGGAGAACCCGGCCGCGGCCATCGCCCGCCTGTAGGCCGGGCCCGAGCGGGCGCCCCGGGGAGTCGGCACTCCGGGGCGCCCTCCCGCGTCCGGCCGCCGGCCGCCGTCGGACCGGGCTCAGGAGGGCTCGCGGGCGGGCGGAACGGGAGCGGCGACCTCGGCCTGCGGGGGATCGCCGTCGCGTACGGCGTCGAGGTAGGCGCGGATGGCGTCCCTGTTCCGGGTCAGGCACCGGATGCGGTCGGTCATGCGGTCGCGTTCGCGCTCCAGGACCGCGATCATCTCCGGCGTCGCGTCGGGGAAGTACAGCGCCCTCGGGGTGTTCAGGCACGGGAGGACCTGCTTGATGACGCGTGTCGGCAGACCGGCGTCCAACAGCCCCCGGATCTGCGCGATCCGGTCGACGAAGGCTTCGCCGTACTCCCGGTAGCCGTTGGCCGAGCGCCCGGGGGTGATCAGCCCCTGCTCCTCGTAGTAGCGCAGCAACCGCCGCGACGTGCCCGTGCGCTCCGCCAGCTCCCCGATGCGCATGTGTCCCACCTCATGTTCGGCCTCGTTGACACTCACACAGATGTGAGGGTTCGACGATACTCCGCATGAGACCTGACACCACCTCGCACGCGTCGGCCGCCGAGGCCTCCCGGCGGCCGGGGCGCGGACTGCCCCTGGCCTCCCTGGCGGCCCTGGCCACGGCGGTCTTCCTCACCAGCCTGACCGAGACCCTCCCCGCCGGGGTGCTCCCCGCCATGAGCGCCGACCTCGGCGTCACCGAGTCCGCGGCCGGCCAGTCCGTGACCGTCTACGCCCTCGCGACCGCGCTGACCGCGATCCCGCTGGCCTCCTCCACGGCGGGCTGGCGGCGCAAACGGCTGCTGCTGGCCGCCATGGCGGTGTTCACGGCGGCCAACGCCCTCACGGCGGTGTCGTCGGACTACGTGCTCACCATGGCCGCCCGCGCCGTCGCGGGTGTCGCGGCGGGCCTGGTGTGGGCGATGCTGGTGGGCTACGCGCGCGCCCTGGTGCCCGCGCGGCTCCAGGGCCGGGCCATCGCCGTCGTCATGGCCGGGATCCCGGTCGCCCTGTCGCTGGGCGTGCCCGCGGGGACGTTCCTGGGCTCGGCGCTCGGCTGGAGGGTGGCCTTCGGTCTGATGGCCGTGCTCTCGCTGGTGCTCGTCGGCTGGATCCTGGCCCTGGTCCCGGAGCGCCCCGGGCAGCGGCCGGGAGCCCGGACCCCGATCCTGAGGACGCTCGCGCTGCCCGGGGTGGCGCCGGTCCTGTTCGTCACGCTGGCCTTCGTGCTCGCCCACACCGTCCTGTACACCTACGTCGCGGCCTTCCTGCACCGCGTCGGCATGGGAGCGTCCGTCGACCTCGTGCTGCTGGTGTTCGGCGGCGCCTCCCTGGCGGGCATCTGGATCGTGGGCGCGCTCATCGACCGCCGACTGCGCGCACTCACCGTCACGAGCACGCTCCTGGTGGCCCTGGCGGCCGTGCTGCTGGCGGTGCCCGCCGACAGCGCGGCGCTGGTCTACGCCGCCGCGGCCCTGTGGGGGCTGGGGTGGGGCGGGGTGCCCACCCTGCTCCAGACCGCCGTCGCGGACGCGGGCGGGGCGGCGGCGGACACCGCGCAGGCCGTGCTGGTCACGCTGTGGAACGCGGCCATGGCCGGAGGCGGGGTCGTGGGAGGGGTCCTGCTCGCACGGTTCGGCCACACGTCGTTCGCCTGGAGCGTGCTGGTGCTCCTGGTGCCGGTGCTGGTCGTGGTGCTCGCGGCCCGCACCCGCGGGTTCCCCGCCGAGAGGCCGGGGGCCGGAGCGGCCGGCGGCTGAGACGGAGCCCCGTGCCGAGGGGCGTCCTGTCGCCGGGGAGGGATGGCGACAGGACGCCTTGCCGACATGTGGACACCGGCCCCGGGCGGGCCGGGCCCGCCCCAGGCGGAGGAGGGCCGGGCCGAGGGTCCGAGGGTCCGAGGCGGCGGGGAGGCGTGGTTACTCCCCGCCCTCCCGGGCCTCGGCGTCGGCGGTCCAGCCGCGCAGCATGAGGTCCATCACCGCCATGAACCGGTCCGCCCGCCGCCGGCCGAGCACGAAGGGGTTGTCTCCGTCGGGCTCGGCGCGGACCTGTTCGGCGCGCGCGAGCCCGTCGTCGATGGGGTGGTTGGCCAGTTCCACGTCCACCCCCGCCCTGCGCATCCGGTCGCGGAACGAGCGGATGGACGCCAGGTAGGTGCGCAGTTCCGAGAGCGTCCGGGTCGGCCGGGTACCGCCCCACAGCATGGCCGTGTGGCTCTCCGAACCCGTCCGCACCGGGAAGACGGGCGAGACGGTGCCCGCGGTGTGTCCGGGGGTGTCGTACAGGCGGAGGGTCGTGCCGCCGAGCGTGAGGTGCTGGCCGTCCGTGATCTCCAGGTCCCGGACGGGGGCGTGGTCCGGCCGGGTGCGTTCGACGAGGTCCCAGTCGGCCGGTGACATCAGCACGCGTGAGCCGTAGCGGTCGGCGAGGTACTGCGCCCCACCGAAGTGGTCGTAGTGGCCGTGGGTGACGACAACGTACTTGATGGCCTCCGGGTCGGCCCCCAGTTCGCGCAACCCCGGGACGATCACGTTCTCGGCGTCCTCGGGGGACCTGAGCGCGTCGACCAGCACGATCCCGTCGTCGGTGAGGACCGCCATGGCGTGCACGAACCCCACACTCAGCATGGCCAGGTCGTCGAACAGCTTCACCGGGGCCGGGGCGGGCAGTGAGGGAGGGGCGAGGCCGGGGGTCAGCGCCCGGACGAGGTTCCGCAGGACCGGGTCCTCCCCCGCCAACCTGTCCGCACGGTCGTAGTAGGACCGGCCGTCCGTCGCGGCGGTGGCGGGCGAGGAGGTGAGGCCGGCCGCCCCGGCGCCGGCCGCGAGCCCGACGGCGGCGAGGCGGGCGAAACGGCGCCGGGAGAGGGGCGGGCTGCTGTCCTCACGGGGGGACGGTGACTTCACGGTGGGCCTCCGGCTGGCTGTCGAGGAACGGGGCGCGGGCGGGAGCCGGAACGGCCTCCCGCCGCCACCCTGTCCGACGCCGACCGCCCGCCCCCGGTTCGGACCCGGGCGGCTCGGGCCGCCCCCACCCCACCCCCCCGCGCGGCGGGCACCGCGGGCGGGGCGGCCGACATGTCGACTCGTCCACATGGCGATCCGGCCCCATGTCGATCCGGCCGCTCGCCGGTCCGCGGCGGCGGGCCCGGTTCAGCGCACCGGTACACCGGGCCCCAGCGGGACGCCGAGTGCCCACCAGCCCAGGAACAGCAGGGTCCAGCCCACCAGGACGGTGAGGCACAGCGGCAGCGTGAGCGAGACCAGCGTGCCGATGCCCGCGTCCCTGCGGTAGCGCTGGAGGAAGCCCAGCGCCATGACGAAGTACGGGCTCATCGGGCTGATGACGTTGGTGCTGGAGTCGGCGATGCGGTAGACGGCCTGGGTCGTCTCGGGCGGCACGCCCAGGAGCATGAACATGGGCACGAAGACCGGCGCGATGAGGGCCCACTGCGCGGAACCGCTGGTGATGAGCATGTTGAGCGAGGCGGCGAACACGATCATGCCGAGGAGGAGCAGCACGGGGTGGACCCCGGCCGACTCCAGCAGCGCGGCGCCGCGGATCGCCGTTATCTCGCCGATCCCGGTCCAGCGGAAGTAGGCGAGGAACTGCGAGGCGGCGAAGAACAGCACGACCACCGGCGCCAGGTCGCGCACCCCCGCGGCCATCGCCTCGGGGACGTCGCGCGCGGAGGCCACGGTGCCCGTGGTGCGCCCGTACACGATTCCGGCGAGCAGGAACAGGACGCCCAGTACGTAGGCCACACCGGTGACGATCGGTGAACCGAGGACCGTCCCGTCCTCCCCGCGCAGGGGCGAGGCCGGGGGAGCGAGCGCCGCCGCCAGGAGCGCCGCGGCCGCCAGCACGGTCAGCGCCGCGTTGCGCAGCCCCCGGCGCTCGGTGCCGGAGAGGGCCGCGGAGCCCAGCCGCTCCGCCTCCCCGTCCCCCTCGCCGCCGCCGTCCTCGGCCAGGTCCTCGGAGCGCCTGCTCAGCAGGAACTCGGTGACGAGGGTGATCAGGGCGGCGAGCACCACGGCGGAGACGGCGCCGAAGAAGTAGTTGTCCAGCGCCGTGACCGTGTGGCCGGGATCGATGATCGCGGCGGCCTCGGTGCTCAGGGCGGCCAGGAGGGCGTCGGTGGGCGTGATGAGCAGGGACGCGTTGTACCCGGCGGAGACGGAGGCGAAGGCCACGACCAGACCGAGGACGGGGCTGCGGCCAGCGGCCTTGAAGAGCAGCGCGCCCAGCGGGGTGAGCACGACGAAGGCGGCGTCGGAGGCGACGCTGCCGGTGACGCCGGTCAGCGCGACGGCGAAGGTCAGCCACCTGGCCGGGACCCTGGTGACGCTGCCGCGCAGCATCGCGTTGAGCAGGTCGCTGCGCTCGGCGACCGAGACCCCGAGCATGACGACGATGATGATCGCCAGCGGCGGGAAGGTCGCGAAGTTGTCGATCGCGTCGCCGACGACGGTCTGCACGCCCTCGGGTGAGAGCAGGCTGCGGACCGCGATGCGCTCGCCGTCCACCGGGGAGACGGCGGAGACGCCCAGCGCGCTGAGCAGGGCGCTGAGCGCGATGACGACCCCCGCCATGACCGCGAACAGCCAGAACGGGTGGGGCAGCTTGTTGCCCACCCGTTCGATCACCTGGAGGGAGCCCAGGAGCAGCCGCATCGGCAGCCCGGGACCCGTGGAACCGGTCGTGGTCACCCGTGCTCCCCCGCCTTCCGCGTGGCCGTACACCCTCCTCCCGCATTGCAGGGGCGGGAGGAGGAGATGTCAACCACCGTCGGCGGGGCGTGACAGCGCGTCGGAGGACCGGAGGGGTCGTGCGCGGGGCCGGGCCCCTCCCGGACACGGGAGGCGGCACCGGTCGGACCCGGCACGGAACCGGCCGCCCTCCCGGAGCACGCCCCGCGCACGACGGCGCCCCCGGCCACGCCACAGCCGGGGGCGCCGCCGCTCGTCGGCGGGTCGACATGTCCGTTCGCCGACGTGTCCGCTTACCGACGAGCCGACTTGCCGACGTGTCCGCTTACCGGCGTGCCGGTCTGTCACCACGGCGACCCGTCCGCACGGCGAAGTGCCTACTCCTCCTCGCCCTTGGCGACCAGCGTGAGCACGTCGTAGGTGGCCACGGCCTCGCCGTCCTGGTCGGTGACCAGGGCGTCCCAGCGCACCTCGCCGTAGTCGGCGTTCGTGCGCGGGGTGATCTGCTTGGCGGTCAGCGTCACCCGGATCGTGGCGTTCTCCTTCACCGGGGTGAGGAAGCGCAGGTTGTCCACGCCGAAGTTGGCGAGCACCGGGCCCGGGGCCGGGTCCACGAACAGGCCCGCCGCCAGCGACACCACCAGGTAGCCGTGCGCCACGATCCCGCCGAACAGCGGGTTGGCGGCGGCGGCCTCCTCGTCGGTGTGCGCGTAGAACGTGTCACCGGTGAACTCGGCGAAGTGGTCGATGTCGGCCCGGGTGACGGTGCGCTCCGCCGACCGGATCGTGTCGCCGATCCGCAGCTGCGACAGGTCCTTGCGGAACGGGTGCACGTCGCCCACGGTCCGCTCGGAGCCGGTGGTCCAGTGGCCGGTGATCGCGGTGACCATGTCCGGAGGCGCCTGCACGGCGGTGCGCTGCATGTGGTGCTTGACGCCGCGTACGCCGCCCATCTCCTCGCCGCCGCCCGCGCGTCCGGGGCCGCCGTGCACCAGGACGGGCAGCGGGGACCCGTGGCCGGTGGACTCCTTGGCGTCGTCGCGGTTGAGCACCAGGATGCGCCCGTGCCAGGGCGCCAGGCCCAGGACGACCTCGCGCGCCACGTCCGGGTCGCGGGTGACGAGCGAACCCACCAGGCTGCCGCTGCCCCGGGCGGCGAGCTCGACGGCCTCGGCGACGCCGTCGTAGGTGATCACGGTGCTGACGGGGCCGAAGGCCTCCACCTCGTGCGGCTCCCGGGCTCCGGGCTCGGCGCGCAGCAGGACCGGGGACATGAACGCGCCCGACTCGTCGTCGGCCCCGGCGACCTCCACGCTCTCCGGGTCGCCGTAGACGATCTCGCTGGTGGCGCGCAGGGCCTTGACCGCCTTGCGGACCTCCTCGCGCTGGTCGAGCGAGACCAGCGCGCCCATCCGCGCGTCCGGGTTGTCGGCCGCGCCGACCACCACCTTGGACAGGCGGTCGGCCAGGGCCCGGGTGACGGCGTCCGCCATCGCCTCGGGCACGATGACGCGGCGGATGGCGGTGCACTTCTGCCCGGCCTTGACCGTCATCTCGGTGACGACCTGCTTGACGTACAGGTCGAACTCGGGGTCCTCCTCGGACACGTCCGGGCCGAGGATCGAGCAGTTCAGGGAGTCGGCCTCCACGTTGAGCTGCACGCCGCCGCTGACCACGTTGGGGTGGTTGCGCAGGATGGCGCCGGTGGCGGCGGAGCCGGTGAAGCCCACGATGTCCTGCGGCCCCAGGGCGTCGAGCAGGCCCCTGTGGCTGCCGACGAGGAGCTGGAGGGAGCCCTCGGGCAGCAGGCCCGACTCGACCATGCGCCGCACGACGGCGACGGTGAGGTAGGAGGTCTGCCCGGCGGGCTTGACGATGCTGGGCATCCCCGCGAGGAAGGCCGGGGCGAACTTCTCCAGCATGCCCCACACCGGGAAGTTGAAGGCGTTGATCTGCACGGCCACGCCCGGGCGGGACGTGTACACGTGCTGGCCCACGAACGTGCCCTGCCTGCCGAGCGGCTCCAGGGGCCCGTCCAGGATGACGGTGGAGTTGGGCAGCTCGCGGCGGCCCTTGCTGGAGAAGCTGAAGAGCGTGCCGAACCCGCCGTCCACGTCCACGGCGGTGTCCCGCCTGGTCGCACCGGTCCGGTGGGAGAGGGCGTAGAACTCCTCCTTGTGCTCCGTCAGGTACTTGGCGACCTCCTTGAGGATGTTCGCGCGCTGGTGGAAGGTGAGCGCGCGCAGCGCGGGGCCGCCGACGGTCCGCGCGTGGTCGACCATCCCCGCGACGTCGGGACCGTTGGACGAGATCCGGGCGACGGTCTCCCCGGTGTTCGCGTCGGCCAGGGGCTCGCCCTCGTCCGTGGGGGTGAACCATGCTCCCCGCGCGTAGCTCTGGAGTGTTTCGGGCACCTGACGGTCCTCTCCTCGGGCTGTGCTCTCTGACGAACAGTATTACAGACCGATCGGTCAGTAAATAGCCCCTGGAGAGCCACGCCGCTTCCCACCTGCCCTTTCCCTGCTTGTCCACAGGTCCGGGCGTCACGCTGGCCCGCGGTCGGCCGCGCGGGTTCTGGCGGGGGCCGGCGCACCCCCGACGCGTCCGCGCGCGAAAAGGGGGGACGACGCTGTAACAAGGGAGCCCCGCCGGACAGAAGGAGGGTGGGAACGCACGGAAGGAAACCGATGAGCAGTGAGGACACGGACGCGGGTGACTCCGCCAAGGGCGAGTTCACCCGGTTCTTCGAGCGGTACCACGGCGACGTGTACCGCTACGCCGTGCGCCGCCTGGGCGCGGACCGCGCGGACGACGTCGCGGCCGAGACCTTCGGCGTCGCCTGGCGCAGGTACGACCGCCTGCCCAAGGACCAGCCCCTGCCCTGGCTCTACGGGGTGGCGCGCAACGTCATCCGGGACCGGCTGCGCGTCGAACGGCGCCGTGGCGAGGTGTTGAGCGCCGAGGCCGCCGCCGGTGTCCCCGGCGGGGCCGACACCGTCCGCCAGGTGGAGGAGCGCGACACCGCGCTGCGCGCCCTGGACCGGCTCAGCGCCACCGACCGCGAACTGGTGATGCTCCTGGCCTGGGAGGGCCTGGACCTGGCCGAGGCAGCGCGGGTCCTGGGGTGCACCAGGGCCACCGCGCGCGTGCGCCTGCACCGGGCCCGCCGCCGGATCGAGCGCTTCCTCGACTCCTCTCCCCCGCCGGAGCGGGACGCGCCCCCAGCACGCCCGGTGCCGCCGGGCACCGCGCACGTCCGAGTCCCCATGGAGGAGAAGTGAACCGTACCCCTGCCGACCGCGGCTTCCGCGGCGACACCGACGCCGTGCGCGGGATGCTCGCCGCGCACGACCCCGCGGCCTCCGTCCGCCCCGACCCCGTGGCCGTGGAGCTCACCCGGGTCGAGGCGATCGCCTCGGGCGACCGCCGCCCGGTGCGCGGCCTGGTTCCGAGGCGCCCCGTCCCGCGCCTGGTGCTGGGCGCCGCCGCGGCGCTCACCGCCGTGGCCGTGCTCGGGTCCCTGGGGTGGAACGCCGCCCGGCCCGCCTACGCCGGGCCGCCCCCCGCACCGCTGGAGGTCCCCATGACCGACCTGTCCCAGGGCGGCGAGCGGCTCCTCGAACTGGCCGGGGCCGCCGAGGAGCAGCCCCCGCCGCCCGCCGGCGGCGACGTCGCCTACGTGCGCACCGCGGAGTGGACGTTCACCTACTCCCAGGACGCCGACACCGGCGAGGCCGGCTGGGGGGTCGTCCCGACGAACGAGCAGGTGTGGCGCACCCCGCACGAGTCCGGGCGCAGCGTCTCCGCCCCGAGCCTCCCCGAGCACGTGGGCGGCGACCGCGACCCGGTCCTGTGGCTCTTCGGGAGCGGGCCCGAGGAGTTCGAGTGGGGCGGCGGCGAGGGCGGGAACGGCATGTTCTTCACCTGGGAGCCCGACAGCCTGTCCGCCGACCCGGAGCGGCTCGCGGAGCAGCTCCTGGCGGCAGACGGCCCGGAGGACGGCTCCGCCGCGGTCGGGCTCGTGTACGCCCTCCAGCAGCTGTACGAGGAGGCCCCGGTCGGTCCCGACGTGCAGGCCGCCGCGCTGCGCGCACTCGCCGGGCAGGAGGACGTGCTGTACGCGGGAACGGCCCGGGACCGGGAGGGCCGCGAGGGCGAGCTGTTCCTGGTCGAGGAGGACGCGGGGGACGGCTACCTCCTGGAGCGCAGGATCATGTTCGACGCCGACACGGGCATGCCGCTCTACCACGAGACGGTCGCCGTGGAGTCGCCCGGGGAGGAGGACCTGCCCCGGGTGAACAACTACACCGTGCTGGTGGAGTCCGCCTGGGTGGCGGATGTCGGGGACACCCCCTGACACCCGGTCCCGGGACCCGTTCCGCCCCGTCCCGCCCTGGGACGGGGCGGGGCGGGGCGGGCCTCCGGGGCCGCGTGCCGCCGGTACCGCCCCGGCGTCAACCGGGGGCCGGATCGGGGGCGCCGAAACCACACGTCGATGTGTCGACATTCGCGTCGACATGGCGACGAGTCCGCAGGTGGACGTGTCGACACGCGGCAGGGCGGCCGTGCCCGGCCGCGTGCCGGGGCGCGTGCCGGGGCGCGACCGCCCCTACTTGGTGAGCGCCAGGACCTCGGCGCCCGGCAGGTCGGCGAGCAGCTTGCCGGGCACCAGGAGCTTGGAGCGGCGCACACCGCTGCCCACCACCACCTCGGCCTCGGCGGCGACCGCCTCGTCCACCAGGACCGGCCACCCCGCCGGCAGGCCGAGGGGCGTGATGCCGCCGTACTCCATCCCGGTCAGCCCGACGGCGTCGTCCATCGGCGCGAACGAGGTCTTGCGGGCTCCGAGGTGGCGGCGGACGGTTCCGTTGACGTCGGCGCGCCGGGTGGCCGGCACCATGCACGCCGCGTAGGACACCTCGCCGCCGCGCCTGGCCGCGACCACCACGCAGTTGGCGCTGGTCGCCAGGGGCATCCCGTACCGCTCGCAGAACCGGGCCGTGTCCGCGAGCTCCGGGTCGATCCGCGCCACCCGCGCGTCCCCGAGCCCGCGCACCGCGGCCAGGACCGGGTCGGCCAGCAGTTCCGGGTGCTCGTCCGCACGTACCCAGTTCAGTCCACCGGACATGGCACACCTCGATGTCGTCGTGAAGGTCGTTCGGAGGAGGGCCTCCGAGAAGGGGACACCGCCAGGCTAGCGACCGTTCCGGTGGCGCCCGGCGACCCGCAGCGCCAGCTCGGCCAGGTCCCCGGCCCGGTAGCCGGGCCACCCGTGCACCGCCTCCAGGTACTCCGCCGGGATCGTGCTCGCGCCCCACCGGGCACCGAGCAGCGCCCCGGCGATCGCGGCCACGGTGTCGGTGTCGTTGCCCGCGCGCACGGCGGCCCGCAGCGCGGGGGCGAACCCGTCCGGCTCGTGCACCACGGCCGACCACGCCGCCTGGAGGGCGGTGACCACGAACCCGTTGTCGCCGAAGGCGTGCGGCGGCCGCTCCTCGGCCTCGTCCAGCCACGCCGTCCACGCTCCGCGACGCCCGGCCGGCAGCAGTTCCACGCCCGCGCGCACACCCGCCAGGCCGCCGTGCGCGACCGCGTGCCGGACCCCCTCGCACCACAGCACGCAGGCCTCGGAGGCCAGCGGGTCGCCGTGGGTGAGGCGGCTGTAGCGGTCGGCGGCCGCGGCCAGGCCCTCCGGGTCGTCCGGATAGGCCAGGGCCAGCGGCCCCGTGCGCATGAGCGACCCGTTCCCCGCGCTCGGCACCCCCTCGGCGAAGCGGTCCGCCGCGGCCCGCTCCATCACCTCGGCGACCTCCGGGCTCCGGTACGCGTGCCCGGAACGGCCCATCACCCACGCGGTCTGGTTGCCGATGTCGGTGGCGCCCTCGTTCCTCCAGCGCAGGAAGGCGTCCGCGGTGTGCCGCAGGGCCTCCGCCGACAGCGGGTCGCCGTGCTCGCGCAGGGCCTCGGCGATGCACACGGCCATCTGGGTGTCGTCGGAGTACTCGCCCGGGGCGTAGGGGCCCAGCCCGCCGCCGACCATCTGCGGGACCCGGTCCCGCGGCAGCGGCGGCCCGAACTCGTAGGGCACGCCCAGGGCGTCGCCGCACGCGGCGCCGAGCAGAACGCCCGCCGCCCGGTCCTCGACGGTGCCGGGGGAGGGAAGGTTCACAGGGGCCTCGCAGCGTTTCGGTACCAGGGGACAGCGCATCGACCCTACTGTCCGGCCCGTGTCCGTATCCGACCCGGATCGTGAGGTTTGGGAGGGTGCGGGGACATAGAATCCGTCCCATGGAGACCCCCACTCCCGATCCCCTCTTCGGCATCACGCTGCACGAGCGCTACATCCTCGGGAAGCGGCTGCGCAGCGGCGCGTCGGGAACCGTCCACGTCGCCCACGACCTCGGCGGCGACCAGACCGTCACGGTCACCGTCCTGCACCCCTGGCTGGTGGGCGACCACGGTGCCGTGCACGCGTTCGTGGACCGCGCCCAGACCCTGGAGGGCCTGTCCCACCCGGGGATCGCCCGGGTGCTGGGCCACGGCCGCGACGGCGAGCACGTGTACGCGGTCGGCGAGTACCTGCCGGGGCAGACCCTCGCGGAGGCGCTGGGCGAGGGCGGCGGCGGGCTCCGCTACCCGGTGCAGGCGGCGCTGGCCATCGTGGCCGGGGTGCTCACCGCGCTCGACGCCGCCCACGGCGCGGGCGTCGTGCACGGCGCGCTCGACCCCCACACGGTCGTGGTGGACGGCGAGGGCGGGGTGCGGGTCACCGGCTTCCCGCTGCTCTTCGACGCCGAGGAGGACGCCGGTCCCGAGACCCGTACCGACGTGCACGCCGTCGGACGGCTCCTGTACACGCTGACGACCGGGTTGCCCGCCGACCCGGAGGCCCACCCGCTGCGCCCCTCGGCCGTCGTCCCCGGGCTGCCGCCCGACCTGGACATGCTGGTCGCCAACGCCACCGACCCCAACCCGCGCTACCGCCCCCGCGACGCGGGCCAGTACCTCACCGTGGTCGAGCAGGTGCTGCGCTCGCTCCCCGGGACCCCGGCGGACCCCGCCGACGTCGAGACCCGGCCCATCCCCGTCATCACCGACGAACCGCGGGAGAGCCGGGAGGACGGTGCCGCTCCGGTCCCGCTGTGGCGGCGCGTCCCCGTGCTGGTCACCGCCGGAGTGCTGGTCCTGGTCCTGTTCGCCGCCGGGTGGGCGCTGGTCCCGGACAGCCGCGTCGCGCTGCCCGACCTCGTGGGCGCCTCCACCGAGCAGGCCGAGGAGCGGCTGGCCGGGCTCGGCATGGACCTGGCCGTGCGCTTCGAGGAGGCCTACAGCGACACCGTCGGCGCCGGGGCGGTCGCCGACAGCACGCCCGCGCCCGGCAGCGACGTGGAGCGGGGCGCCGAGGTCCTGCTGCACGTCTCCACCGGGCCGCAGTTCTCCGAGGTCCCCGACGTGGTCGGCGGTACCGAGAACGAGGCGCGCGACACCCTGCGCCAGGCCGGGTTCACCGGTATCGAGATCGTCCAGGAGCACTCCCCCGACCAGCCCCCGGGCACCGTCCTGGCCACCGAGCCCGCGGCGGGTGAGGAGGGCGACCGCGAGGAGCCGGTCGTGCTCAGCGTGAGCGAGGGCGTCATCGTTCCCACACTGGTCGGTATGGGCCAGGAGGAGGCCGCGTCCGCACTGGCCGGACTCGGCCTGGTCGTGCAGGTCACCGAGGAGCACCACGACACCGCTCCCGCCGGCGAGGTCAGCGGGCAGACCCCCGAGCCCGGCACGATCCTGCCGGAGGAGGGTTCCGTCGCCCTCACCGTCTCCCTCGGCCCGGAGCCGGAGGAGGAAGAAGAGGAGGAGGCGGAGGAGTCCGAGGAGGAGGCCTCCCCCTCCGGCGAGGACGACGACCGGGGGGACCGGGACGACCAGGACGACCGTGGCGGCCGGGGCGGCCGGGGCGAGGGGAACGGCGGCAGCGGCGGCGGACGCGGGGACGGCGGTTCCTGCGACGCCCCGCAGTGGGACGAGGGGACCGTGTACGACACCGGCGACCGGGTCCAGCACGAGGGCCGAGAGTACGAGGCGCGCTGGTGGATCCAGGGCCACCCGCCGAGCAGCGACCAGTGGGGCGTGTGGGCGGACAGGGGTT
The DNA here is from genome assembly GCA_002529455.1 of Glycomyces fuscus. GTDB lineage: Bacteria > Actinomycetota > Actinomycetes > Streptosporangiales > Streptosporangiaceae > Nocardiopsis > Nocardiopsis fusca. The sequence continues at coordinate 10,644 of NYMS01000020.1, read as the reverse complement.
CCTGCTGAGGCGCACCCGCCGGAGGCCGCGGTGCCGGGAGGCGCTGGGCCAGGCGGTTCCCGCCGGGCCCGGCGCCGCGGCGTCCCCGGCGGTCAGCCCGACGCGCTCGCGGTGAAGTCCCCGGCGTGCTCGCGCGCCCACGCGCGGAAGGTCAGCGCAGGCCGGCCGGTGACCGCCTCGACGTCCCGCGAGACCGGCTCGGGGTCGTCGACGAGTGAGGCCCAGTAGGCGAGTGCGGTGGTGGCGAAGTCGGCGCCCATCGTCCCGGCGAGCTCGGCACGGGCCTCCTCCTCGGGCTGCTCCTCCCAGCGCACCGGCAGCCCCGTCTCCTCCCCGAGGATCCGCACCTGCTCGGCCTGGGTCAGCGACTCGGGGCCGGTCACCGTGTAGGCCCTGCCCGTGTGCCCCCCGTCCAGCAGGGCCCGCACGGCGACCGCCGCGATGTCGCGTTCGTGGACCAGCGAGCGCGACGCCCGGCCGTGGGGGGCGCGGACCGCGCCGGCGCGGACCTGCTCGGCCCAGCCCAGGGTGTTCGTGGCCATGCCCGTGATGCGCAGGAAGGTCCACTCCCGTCCGGAGGCGCGCACGGCGGCCTCCACCCGCCCCCACACGCTGTCGGAGTCCTCCCCGGCGGCGATCGCCGAGAAGTAGACGACCCGGCGCACGTGCCCGGTGAGGGCCTCCACCGTCTCGTCGACCCCCTCGGTGCCGTACCCCGGCCAGAGCAGGTACGCCCCCGCGGTGCCCTCGGCGGCCGCCGACACGGCCTCCGGGTCGGTGATGTCGCCCCCGACGACCTCGACCCCCTCCGGCAGCCGGGCCCTCGCCGGGTCCCGCACGAGCGCCCGCACGGGGACCCCCTCCGCGATCAGGCCCGCCACCACGTGGCGTCCGGTGTTGCCCGTGGCCCCGGTGACCAGGATCGTCTCGGCCATGGTTCCTTCTCCCGTTCACGACGACGGCCCGGACCCCGGTCCGGGCGGGCGCCGTCGCGGCGCCCGGAGGCCACTCTCCTACCTCAACCAATATTGAGGTCAAGGGGAGGCGGGGGAACGGGTCGCGGAGCGCGGGCGGCCGGGCGGCGTGTGCGGGCTCCCCGTACACGCGAGGCGACCCACCGCGGCCGTCACCCGCCACACGGGCACCGGCATGGGCCACGGCAGCCCTGGGAGCACGCACCCGGCCCCCGCCAACGACCGGTTCCCGACCCCACCGTGGGGCGGGACCCGGGTCAGATCCCGCTGCCGCCGCGCGCCAGGCGCCCGAAGTGGCCCACCGCCGCGCCCAGGGCGAAGTGCGCGGCCTGGTGCTCGGTCATCGGGACCACCCCGGCCGGGACGGTCACCCGGAAGGGGAACTCCTCGTCCGGCCGGATGCGGAAGTCGTCAATCACTCCCTGGGACAGGAGCATGGTCAGGGCCTCGCGGACCTGCCCACTGCGGTTGTCTGACGCCCAGATCGACATGTCCCCAACCCTAGCCCGGCGGGGATCGTCCCCCGGTGGAACGGCGAACGCGCCACGGTCCGGCAACGGATACGGGCGGGCCGCGACCGCGACCCGCCCGTGCTCCGGAGAACGGACACGACCCCCGTGGTGTCCGTCCCCGCCGTCCGCCGCTGCCGTCCGTCGTCCCCCGACGGCGGACGCGGCGGACGGAGTCCGTTCCGCCTCAGTCGCCCTCGGGCAGCTGGGCCCGTCCCGCGAGAACGTTCGCGGTCAGGCGGCGCAACGCCAGCCTGGTGGCCTCGAACTCCTCCTCCGGGAGGTCGATGACCCTGCCGATCGCCTCCGGAATGCCCTCGGCGCGCGCCCTGAGCCGCCCGCCCTCCTCGGTGAGGACGACGCGGACGGAGCGCTCGTCCCGCGGGTCGCGTCCCCGGACCAGCAGTCCACGGGCCTCCAGCCGCTTGAGCAGCGGTGTGAGGGTGCCGTAGTCCAACTGGAGCACGGAGCCGAAGTCCTTCACCCAGCACTCACCGCGCTCCCAGAGCAGCATCATCACCAGGTACTGGGGATAGGTCAGCCCCAACGGCTCCAGCAGGGGCCGGTACAGGTTGGTGACCGCACGAGAGGCCGCGTAGAGGGCGAAGCACATCTGCTCGTCGACTGCGGGAAGGGGGAAACCGCCCGCGGGGGCGGGGGATCGGTCGGCCATCCCCACCATCGTAGTTACCCCGCGCCCGATTTCCAAAGCCCGCAATTACCTTGAGCACAAAGAAAAGCGGTCCGGGGCCCCCGACGCGTGCCGCGCGGGGTCGGCGCAGGTGGGAGGGGGCGCCGGTTCCGCGGGCCGGCGGTTCTTCCGGTCACCCGCGTATCCGGGCCCTCGCCGCAACCGCCGACCGGAAACCTCCGGAGCCGGGTCCGCCGGATCCGGCGGGGCGCGTCCGACCAGCCGCCCGCCCGCCGCCCGCCGGAGCCGGGGCCCGGACCGCCAGGTCCCGTACCTCCGCAAACCGAGCCTCCGGAAGCCGTACCCCCGGAGCCCGGACCGGCGGAGCGTGCCCGGCCATCCGGCCACGCACCCGGTCGGACCCGGAGCGCTTCACCCCGCCGGCCTACCGGCGCGGCTCCTGGTAGGGCAGCAGGCGCTTGACCACCTTGCCCGTGGCGTTGCGCGGCAACTCGTCCACGACCACCACGTCGCGCGGCACCGAGAACCTCCCGAGCGCCCGCCGCACGTGCATCCGCACCCGGTTCGGGTCCACGTCCCGACCCTCGTACGGCACCACGTACGCCGCGAACCGCTGCCCGAACTCCTCGTCGGGCACACCCGTCACCACGACCTCACGAACCTCGGGAAGCGTCACGATCGCCTCCTCCACCGGCCGCGGGAACACGTTCTCCCCGCCCGAGACGATCATGTCGTCGTCCCTCCCCGCCACGTGCAGCAGGCCGTTCGCGTCCACGTGGCCCCGGTCGCCGGTCTCCATCAGGCCGTCCGCGATCCTCCTGCTCCGCCCGTTCGTGTAGCCGTCGAAGAGCATGTCGTTGCCGACGTGGATCGACCCCTCCACCCCCGGCGGGACCTCCGCGCCGTCGGAGTCCAGGACCGCGATCCTCGTTCCCAGGGGCGGACGGCCCGCCGTGGTCGGGGACAGCCGCATGTCCCCGGGCGTCGCGATCGTCGCCCACGACACCTCGGTCGACCCGTACAGGTTGTAGAGCACGTCCCCGAACGCGTCCATGAAGTCGGTGATCAGCTGCGGGCTCATCGCCGAGCCGCTGCACGCCACGATCCGCAGCGACGACGTGTCGTACCGCTCACGCGTGGACCGGGGCAGGTCCATGATCCGCCGCAGCATCACCGGCACCGCGAACAGTGCCGTGCACCGCTCCTCCTGGACCGTGCGCAGCACGTCCTCCGGCTCGAACAGGCGCCGCATCACCAGGGTCGCCCGCATCGACATGCCCAGCTGCACGCCCGCCAGCCCCCACGTGTGGAAGATCGGCGCCGAGACCAGGACGCGGTCCGAGGAGCGCAGCGGGATGCGCGACAGCACCGACGCCGCGTCCTGCGGCCCCTTCGGAGTCGGCCTCCGCGCTCCCTTGGGCGTGCCCGTCGTCCCCGACGTCAGCACGATCAACCGGCCGGGGCGCTCCGGCGGCTCCGGGTCGGCCTCCGCTCCCTCCCGCGCCCGCCACGGCACCCGCGGGCCGCCGTCGGGCGGCTCCCCCCAGGCCGTCACCCGGACGACCCCGGGAGCGAGCTCGGCGCACAGCCCCTCGAACTCGGCGTCGGCGACGACCACCGACACCCCGTTGTCCCCCACCGACGCGGCCACCTGGCCCGCCGACAACCCCGTGTTCAGCAGCACGGTGTCGGCGCCCAGGCGGCCGCAGGCCACCATCGTCTGCACGAAACCGCTGTGGTTGCGGCACAGCAGGCCCACGCGCGACCCCGCGCCCACACCCGCGTGGCGCAGGTCCCGGGCCAGCTCACGGCCGCGCAGGTCCATCTCGCGGAACGTCGTGGGACCCCGCTCGTCGACGATCGCGACGGCGTCGGGCACGCGCTCGTTCGCGGCGGCGTAGCCCCCGGCGATCGTGGCGCCCCACGTGCGCAGGGCGCGGAGCTGGCGGACGACCCTGTCGGGGCGTCCCGGGCTGAGCACACCGGCGCGGACGAGGACCCGCACCGTTTCGAGGACGTGTCGCATGCGTGAGGGGGCGGGCGGACCTTCGGCGTTGGGCGCCATGGTGTCTCCGGGGGCCGACGGGGACGGGCGAAGCGTTCCGCGCCTCACCGGGGAGCCTTCGCCGCGTGACTCCCCGGAAGTACTGCGACCGTAGGTGAGGAACCCCCGCCGTTTCTCCGTCCCCGGATGAGTCCCCGCCCGCGTGTGGTTGTCACCCCGGTACGAAGGGCGGGAGAGCGGCTCCGCCCCGGCCCCGTCCGGTGCGCACGGCCTCGGGGCCCGTGCGGAGGGCGCGGGGCCGGCCCCGCTCACATGTCGATGGCCATCTGCTCACCGGTCGGCTCCGCGATCCCCGCCTCCGCCTCCGCCTCCAGCGACACGCGCAGCTGCTCCGGGTGCCCCATGTCGTCGGCCATCCCCGCGTGCCTGCCCTCCGCCGACGGCTCCAGCCTCCCCGCCGGACGCACGCCGCCCTCGTCCGCCCACCACATCTGGTAGGCCATCCCGGACGGCGCCGACGGCAGCCCCTCCACCACCAGCACCGCCGCGTCCCTCTCGTAGGAGGCGAAGACCGTGGCCCGCGCGTCCCCGAGCGGGGCCTCCAGCATGTTCGTGTCGGAGGCCGCGAGCAGCGCCTCCAGCTCCGCCGCGTGCCGGGTCTCGGAGTCCAACTGCTGGCTCACGGACACCAGGGACCCCGCCAGCACCACCGCGACCAGAGCGCACGCCGCCGCCAGGACCCACGGAAGCCAGCGGGTCCGGCCCCGCAGGGACACGACCCGGGCACCGTCGGACCTCTCCGGTCCGGGCGGCAGCTGCCGGGTACGCAGGGCGTCCGCGCGGATCGCCTCCCACACCCCGGGCCGCGGCTCCCGCGTCTCGGCGCCCGCCAGGCGCGCCGCCGTCTCCCGGAAGTCCGCCAGGTCGCGGCGGCAGTCCTCGCACCTCGCCAGGTGCCGCTCGGCGGCCTCGGCCTCCTCGCGCTCCAGGGCGTCGACCGCGTACCCCGCCGTCAGCCCGTGCACGTCCGCCTCGTTCACACGCCCACCCCCAAGCAGTCGCGCAGCCGGATCAGGCCGTCACGCAGCCTTCCCTTCACCGTGGTCAGCGGTACCTCCAACAGGTCGGCGGCCTGCCGCTGCGTGTACCCCGTGTAGTACGTGAGCCGTACCGCCTCGCGCTGGGTCGCGGTGAGCCCGCGCAGGCACCTGCGCACCCTCTCCCGCTCCAACCGGTGCTCGACCTGCTCGGGCACCGCGTCCGGGGGCGTCGCCCCGGGCTCCAGGCGCCCGGCGGCGGCGAGCCGGGACGACGCCGCCTGCTCCGAGCGCACCCGGTCCACGGCCCGCCGGTGCGCGATGGTCAGGATCCACGCGGCCACGCTCCCCCTCGACCGGTCGTAGCGGGCGCAGGTCCGCCAGACCTCCAGGAACACCTCCTGGCAGACCTCCTCCGCCTGGGCCTCGTTCAGCACGACCCGGCGGGCGATTCCGAACACGCGGCCCGACAGCTTCCGGTAGACCCCCTCGAACGCCGCGAGGTCGCCGACCGCGGTCTGCTGGAGCAGCCGCACCAGAGGGTCGCCCTCCGCACCGCCGGGGAGGTCGGCCTCCCCCGGATCCCACTCGGCCGTCCGCTCCATCGGCCACCACCTCATTTCCTGTCCTCACTCCCGCATTCGGCGCCGGAGGAGGTCCGGTGACCCCAGCCTGTCGGACGTTATGCACCCGTTACCGTTTCTTCCGTCGCCTCCCCCGGACCGGCACCGAACCGGGGGCATGTCCGACACCACCCGCAGCACCCGCCGTGGACCGGCCGCCGTCGCCGGACTCGTGGCCGCCGCGTCCGCGCTGGCTGTGGCCGAGGCCGTCGCGGCGGCCCTGTCCCTCCCCGCCAGCACGCCCCTGCTGGCCGTCGGGGACGCGGTCGTCGACCTCGCCCCGCCGCCCGTGAAGCAGTTCGCCGTGGACGCGTTCGGAACGGCGGACAAACCCGCCCTGCTCCTGGGAACCGCCGTGCTCCTGGCCGCCGCGTCCGCCCTCCTCGGCGCGGCCTCCGGACGGCGCGGGGCCGTCGGGCCGGTCGGCGTCGCCGCCTTCACGGCCGTGGGCCTGGCCGCCGTGCTCACCCGCCCCGCGAGCGGCCCGCTCGACGCGCTGCCCACCCTGGCGGGCGGCGCCGTCTGCGCCGGCGTCCTCCTCTGGCTGCTCGGCGCCGCCGCCCCGCGGGGGAGCGCCGCGGACCCGGCGGCCGGACCGGCGGACGGCACCGGGTTCGACCGGCGCCGGTTCGCCCTGCTCGCCGGGGCCACCGCCGCCGCCTCCGCCGGCGCGGGGGTCGGCGCCCGCATCCTGACCGCGTCCTCCCCCGCCGCCCGGCTCACCCCCGCGGACGTGGTGCTCCCGCGCCCGGCGGACCGGGCCGCACCGCTCCCCGACGGCACCGACCTGGAACTGGACGGACTCGCGCCCTTCTTCACGCCCAACGCCGACTTCTACCGGATCGACACCGCGCTGTCGGTACCGCGCCTCGACGCCGCCACCTGGTCCCTGCGCGTCCACGGTCTGGGAGTCGAACGGGAACGGGTGCTCACCTACACCGACCTGCTCGACCACCCCGGCCTCCGGGAACGCGACATCACCCTCGCCTGCGTGTCCAACCCGGTCGGCGGACCCTACGTCGGCAACGCGCGCTGGATCGGCGTGCCGCTGGCGGCCCTCCTCTCCGACCTCGGCGTCCGCTCCCCAGCGGACGGAGGCCCGGCCGACCAGCTGGTGGCGCGCTCACAGGACGGGATGACCATCGGCACGCCCGTCGCCGACATCATGGACGGCAGGGAGGCCCTGCTCGCCGTCGGCATGAACGGGCGCCCGCTCCCCTACGAGCACGGCTTCCCCGTCCGCATGGTCGTCCCCGGCCTGTACGGATACGTGTCCGCCTGCAAGTGGATCACCGACATCGAGCTGACCACGTTCGACGCCTTCGACGCCTACTGGGTGCCCCGGGGCTGGTCCGAACGCGGCCCGGTCAAGACCCAGTCCCGCATCGACACGCCCCGCGACGGCGCCGGCCTGGGGCCGGGCCGCGTCATGGTCGCCGGGGTGGCGTGGGCCCAGCACACCGGCATCGACCGGGTGGAGGTGCGTGTCGGCGACGGCCCGTGGACCCGGGCCCGGCTCGCGGAGGAGGACAGCGCCGACACCTGGCGGCAGTGGGTCCTCGCATGGGACGCCGAACCCGGGGAGCACCGGATCTCCGTCCGCGCCACCGACCGCGACGGCGCCACCCAGACCCCGGACGAGGCCCCGGTCGCACCGGACGGGGCGACCGGCCACCACACCGTCACCGTGACCGTGGCCTGAGCGCCACACCAGACCCCCGGGCCGCACCGGCCCGGTCCACCCATCACGACGAGGAGAAGGACGACATGCGCACGATCACCAGGGGACGGCTCAACCGGCTTCTCGCGTCCGGGGCGATCAGCCTCGTCGCGGCGTTCGGCCTAGCGGCGTGCAACGACGGCGCCGCCGGGGGAGGCGACACCGTGGAGAGCGAGGAGATGTCGGAGGAGCCCATGGAGGACGGGGCGTCCGAGGAGCCGATGGAGGAGGAGATGTCCGAGGACTCCATGGAGGAGGAGTCTATGGAGGAGGAGTCCATGGACGAGGAGCCGATGGAGGAGGACTCCATGTCCGATGACTCCATGGACGAGGACATGGAGATGGAGGACGAGGAGATGTAGGGCCCGCCCGCCCCGGGCCCGCGGCGGGGCGGCGCGGTCGGCGGACGCCCGCTCCTCCGGCCCCTCCGCCCCCGGGCCCGCGGCGGGGCCGCCGCGCACACCGCGCGGCGGCCCCGGGCAACTGCCACGGTCGGCGGGAGCTAGCCGGTCACGGTGATGGGCGAGGACGGGTCGTCGGTGTTGGTCACCTCGTAGACCGCTCTGAAGGGAGCCTCGGTCGCACTGGTCGGGCAGCCGAAACCGCCCGTCACCCTGACCGGGGCCGCGGTGTCGAAGGCCAGGGTCGAGGCGGCGGTGCCGTTGGTCCACGTACCTTCGATGGCGGCGGACGCGTTGGGGCTGACCGTCGCGGTGCACGAGGACAGGCCGCTCGTGGTCACCACGATGCCCCCGGCGGGGACCACCATGGTGCCGACGGTCGGAGACCCGTACTGCATGGTCATCTCCCACGCGGGGTCGTTCACGGTGACCGTCGCGGACACGAAGGGGACGTTGGTCGAGCAGTTCGTGAAGCTCGGCGCGTTGATGGTGGAGGAGACCGCGCCGTCGGGGTTGTGGTTGCCGGGAGCCCCGGGAACCAGGTTGTTCCCGTTGCCCGGGGAGGTGGACGACGCGTTGCAGGTCACCACGACGCTGCCGGCGGTGAAGGTGGCGCTGCCGCTCAGGCTGGCCTCGAAGGCCGCCCCGGCGGGCGTCACGGTGGTCGAACCCTGCTGGGCGGAGGCGCTGCCGCCCCAGGACAGGGCCAGGACACCCGCCGCGGCCGTCGCCAGGAGGGCGCGGGCGGGGGATATCGGTCGCGGAACCGACATGTGTACTCCTTGTGTGTGACGGCCGTACGGCACACGGGTGCACCGCACGGCGGGATCGGGGGGTACGCGCCGAATCGGTAGACGTGGTTTTCCTGTGGCCTCCGGGAACACGTGGGCTCGTGTACTCCCACGTGCCCCGGTGGTACGAGAGGCTGGTTCAGTCTTCGGCTCGGGGACCCGGAGGGACCTCCACGCCCTCTTCCTCCGCCCGGTGCCCACGGCGCCGCCCCCTCCGCCGGGGCGGCCGGGCGACGGGCCGCCAGGAGAAGGCCAGCCCGCCGCCGACCAGCGCCAGCAGGGTGCCGACCACCAGGCCGCCCAGGTTGGAGAGGATGAGCGCGCCCAGGCCGAGGAACCCGGCCAGGGAGCCGGTGATGACGTGCTGGTTCGGGGTGAACCAGGTGACCAGGCCGAGGACGGCGAGCATGCCGCCGAACATCAGCGAGGAGACCCCGCCGACACCGGTCTGGACCATCAGTTCCACCGGCATCGCGACGAGCGACGCCATGACGGCACCGGAGAGGATCATCAGGAGCCCTCCCGCGAAGGGGCGGCGCTTGCGCCATCCGCGCCAGCGCACCCCCAGGCTCCGCGACGACCTCAGAAGCACTCGTCGTCCCCCATGCTGATGCCCATGCTCAGGCCGGAGAGGCGGAAGGTCCCGGCGCTGGCGGCCCTGGCCGTCTGCTCCAGGTCCTCGATCACGATGGTGTCGGACTGCATGCCGAACAGGTCGTTGAAGCCCCGGGCCCCCTGGGGCCCCTGGTCGAGGGTGCCCGCGTCGCGGCCGATCTCGATGTTCTCGAAGGAGGCATTGCCGTCCATCTGCGACATGTCGATCACCAGGTTCTCCGCGATGACCGGGGTGCCCTGGTCACCGGCGGTCAGCCGGAGCGAGATCTGGCCGACGATGGGGAACTCGGTCAGGACCGACTGGCACAGGCCCTGGATCTCGGCCTCCCGGATCCCGGCGACGGCCACGGGCACGGCCTCCTCGCGGACCGTCTGGTCCAGCCAGCCGTACTGGACGAAGCCCTCACCGTCGAGCTCGTCCGCGGAGATCTTGAAGTCCTGACCGGAGACGGTGAACGAGGCGGCGAGGGCACCCTGGGCCATGGCGATCAGGATGCCGCCCACGGCCGCGCCCGCGGGAAGCGAGAAGAGTGCGAAGCGCTTCCAACTGGTGTGGCTCTCGGGGGTGTCGGGGGATGTGGTGTCCATGCATGTCCTTCCATGGGTGCATGGCCGCGCTGCGCCCGCCGTCCCCCCGAACATCCGGCACGCGGCCTGGTCGCGCCCGCCCCGCCTGTCGGGGCGCCCGACCAGAGTCCGTTCCAGTGACGCTGCACATCATGTAGCGCATCCGGGGGGATTTCAAGAGTGTTATCCGAACTTTCTCGCCCTTTCCCTATTTTCGCTGGAAACGGGCGTCCATAGCCGTTTGGCAGCGCTCTGAGCTGCGAAAACGAGCACATGTGCTTGTCAGGGAGACATTGGGGTATTCGGTGGGACGCGCTCCTTTGTCATTGTGGTGAGCGTTCCTCCGTGCCGGTCTTCTCAGCCAGGTGAGTCGTCGGCGCCCACGCGCGGGAAGCACGCCCGAGAGGCCCGGGAGGCGTGTGAGCGGCGACACGTCCGCTGCGGTTTGCTCGGCGTTCATGAGGGGGGTAGTGTTCTCCGAGTCGCCACGGGACGGCGAGCGGCCCTCGGGTCGGCTCGGAACCGGACCGGGTCCGGCGACGACCTCCTCCTTCCAACCGAACCGGTTCGAGCACCGCTCTGAATCGGCTAGGCTCAGGGAGCGCTTCCGGGGAAACACGGAGGCGAAACGGGCTTTACCCCGATCAGAAACACCGCAAATCGCCGATTTGGCGGGGCGCGGAACACCTGATAAAGTAAAGACACAACAAAGCGGAAACGCACAACGCCTTCGGCGGAAAAGCCCACACG
>NYMS01000002.1 GCA_002529455.1 Glycomyces fuscus | reverse complement strand
ACCGGTCTTCGGCTTCGGGACGGGACAAGCGTTTCTCTTTCTCTCCTCATCGCACGCCGAGGGCCCCAGCGCCGAGCGGCGCTGGGGCCCGAGAGTTCAATACCATCTACCGGCCATCGCCGGTCTTCCGCTTCCCGAGGTCAAACTGGGACGGGAAAGCGGGGATCGCGGTTGTGTGACCGTGGACCACCTTCTTCCGAACCGGGGCCTGCGGTACCCGAGCGGAACATCTCCACACCCGGGCGATCCTCGATGGCATCTACTCCTCTCGACCTCACTGCGTACACTTCACACCTGCTGCGGCGTCCCCCCTGCCGGCGGGACGCCGGTACTGCTCTACCTCTGTACTGCGTTACTGCGGTCCTACCGGCTCCCGGCGTCTTGAAGCACGTGCACACCGGTCGAGCCGACCTGCTCTGTTACTGCGCGGTCCTCCCCGTGGAGGCGGAGGGCCGGTCCTGCGTTGTTACTGCGGTGTTGCGGTCCTACCGGCTCCCGGCGCCATCCAGCACATCCGCGCCGGTCGAGCCCTACCGCGTCCTTCTTCCTGCTGCGGCGTTCCCCGTGGAGGCGGAGCGCCGGTCCTGCGGTACTGCGTACTGCTCTACCTCTGTACTGCGGTGTTGCGGTCCTACCGGCTCCCGGCGTCTTGAAGCACGTGCACACCGGTCGAGCCGACCTTCTTCCTGCCGCGGCGTCCCCCGTGCGGGCGGGACACCGGTCCTGCGGTACCGCTCTCCACCGGCGTATCCGGTGGTCCACCTCGTGGATCTCTGTGGCTACGACAGGAAATGTAGCAGCAGCCCTGACGCATGTCTACTTCGGCCACTGCAGATTTCAGCGTGTCCCGCGAACAGGTTCCGGGGGAGGCGCCTCCGTCGGAACGGCGGGCCGCTGACGAGCCGCCAGGCAAGGGGACCGGCCGGTGTTTACCCGCCGCGGGACGGGTAGACAGAGGGTTGCGCACCCGCGCGCCCCGCGGACCACGGGGGCGGCCTGCACGGCCGTACGGTCCCGGGATGACACGACGCGGGTGCGGGGCCGAGCGCCAACGGGGGTTGTGCGCGCCCGGCCCGCGCCGGACCTGAGCTGTCGGGGGATCTGCGGGGTCCGGTGACAGGCGGGAGCCCCCGCGCGGCCAGGCGCCGCGCGGGGGCTCTTCCTTGTGCGGCTCCTTCCCGCGGCGAGCCGCCGGCGCGGACCGGCGACTCCGCCAAGCCGGAGCGCGAGAAGCGGCGCGACGCCACGAGCACCAGGACCTGCCCCGTGGTCACGTGACCGGACGGCCCCTCAGAGGACGGCGCGGGGCCGCAGAAGCCGCGGACGCGCGCGGGTGCTAGCTTCCCTTCCCGTGACAGAGCACCATGACCAGACCAGGGCGGCCTACGACGGGGTCGTCGAGCTGTATGCGTCGATGTTCGCCAACCGGTTGGAGGCGCAGCCGTTCTCGCGGAACATGATCGGCACCTTCGCCGAGCTGGTGCGCGGGACGGGGAACCGGCGGGCGGCCGACGTCGGGTGCGGGCCCGGACACCTGACGGCCATGCTGCACGACCTGGGACTGGACGCCTTCGGGCTCGACCTCTCCCCGGCCATGGTCGACCACGCCCGGCGGGCCCATCCGGCGCTGCGGTTCGACGAGGCGAGGATGGAGGCCCTGCCGGTCGAGGACGGCGCGCTCGGCGGCGTGCTGGCCCACTACTCGATGATCCACACCCCGCCCGGGGAGCTGCCCGCGCTGCTCGCCGAGCAGGTACGTGTCCTGGCGCCACAGGGCCTGCTCCTGGTCTCGTTCTTCGCGACCGACGGACCGGAGCCGGTCCGCTTCGACCACAAGGTGGCGCCCGCCTACAGCTGGCCGGTGGACCGGTTCGCCGAGTTGCTGGCCGGGGCCGGGCTCGCCACCTTCGCCCGGCTGGTCCACGATCCGGACTCCGAGCGGGGCTTCCTCGACGCCCACCTGCTGGCCCGCCTCCCCTAGAGCGGTTCCCGCGCGGATCACCCGGCGCGTCCGCCCCGAAAGAACTGCGGCCCCCTCTCATCCTCGGTACGGTCGGACCGTCACGCAGAGTGCATCCCGGAGGCCGCATGCAGCCCTTGTCCCTTGCCCAGATCGCCACCGCCACCGGAGGCCGGGTCACCGACGCCGATCCGGCGGTCCAGGTCACGGGAGTCGCCTTCGACTCCCGCACGGCGGGCCCCGGGGACCTGTTCGTCGCGCTCCGGGGGGAGGAGGGCCGGGACGGGCACGACTTCGCCTCGTCCGCCGTCAGGGCCGGGGCGGTCGCCGTGCTGTCCGCCCGCCCACTGGGCGTGCCCGCGATCGTGGTGGACGACCCGCTGACCGCCTTGGGCGGCTGGGCCCGCGCCCACGTGGAGGCGCTGGCGGACCTGGACGTGATCGCGGTGACAGGCTCCTCCGGGAAGACCTCCACCAAGGACCTCATCGCCCAGGTCCTCGACCGCGCCGGGGCGACCGTCTTCACCCAGGGCTCGTTCAACAACGAGATCGGGCTTCCCCTGACCGCGTTGGAGGCCACCGCGGACACCCGCCACCTGGTGGTGGAGATGGGCGCGCGCGGGCAGGGCCACATCGCCTACCTGACCCGGATCACCCCGCCCCGCATCGGAGCGGTGCTCAACGTCGGCGCCGCGCACGCCGGGGAGTTCGGGGGCCCGGAGATGACCGCGAAGGCCAAGGGCGAGCTGGTCGAGGCCCTGCCCAGCGCGGCCGAGGGCGGGGTGGCCGTGCTCAACGCCGACGACGCGCGGGTGGCGGCGATGGCCTCGCGCACGAAGGCCGAGGTGGTCACCTTCGGTCTGGGCGGGGCCTCGGACGTGTACGCCACCGACGTCGCCCTGGACGAGCGGGGCCGGGCGTCCTTCACCCTGCGCACCCCGGCCGGGGACACCCCGGTGCGCCTCCAGGTGGTCGGGGAGCACCAGGTGTCCAACGCGCTCGCCGCCGCCGCGGTGGCCGGGGCGGCGGGGATGGACCTCGCCCAGATCGGCAAGGCCCTCACCGCCGCGGTGCCGGTGTCGACGGGACGGATGCGCGTCACCGAACGCCCTGACGGGGTGGTCGTGATCAACGACGCCTACAACGCCAACACCGACTCCATGAGCGCGGCGCTGCGTGCGCTGGCACACCTGGGCCGGGGGAGGCGGGGCCGCACGATCGCCCTGCTGGGGGAGATGCGCGAGCTCGGCGCCGCTTCGGAACAGGAGCACCGCACGGTCGGCGCGCTCGCCGCGGACCTGGGCATCAGCGTCCTGGTCGCCGTGGGTGGGGCGGAGGCGCACGCGCTCGCGGCCGAGTACGGCCCCGGCGGGCAGGTGGTCCCGAACAAGGCGGCCGCGGGGGAGTGGCTGGGCCGGTACGGGTTCACCGAAGGGGACGTGGTGCTCGTCAAGGGCGCGAACTCGCTGCGGCTCGGGGAGCTGGCGGACGCGCTCGCGGCCCGGTAGGCCGCCGCGACCGGGCCGAGGGCGGGGCCGCCCGCTTCGTGGACGGCCTCGACCGCTGACCCCGGCGGCGGTGACGCGTCCCGCCGGGGGCCTTCGCCCCGGTCGCGGAACAGGCCCGCTCGGCCGGACCGGCCTCCGCCGGCACGGACAGGCTCCCGGCGGCGGCGTGGTGCGGGCCCCGCGCGCCCGGCCCGGGAACAGGCGCGCGTCTTCGGGTCACAGGCCCTCGCCGAGGGTGGCGATGAGTTCGGGGGCGCAGCCCGCGGCCGCCAACGGGGCGACCACGTCGCGGGCCAGGTCGGGCAGGTAGCCGAACAGCACGTCGGCCGGGCCCGTGACCTCCACCTCGCCCACCGCGGCCGGGAGCAGCAGGGTCCGGGCCCGGCCCAGTTCCCCGTGCCAGTCCCCGGAGCGCACCCGGACGGGAGCCCCGACGTTGGTGAGGACCTGCGCGGTGGCGAACGCGTGGCGCAGGGGCTCGGCGGTGCCTGCGTGCCAGCGTTCGAGGGCGAAGTGCGGTCCGGCGCAGCAGAACACCCGCTCCACACCGTCGCCGACCCCGATCCTCAGCCCCGGGTGGAAGTCGGGCCTGGGTTCCAGCCGCACCTCGGCCATCAGGGCCTCCAGGTTCGCGTGCCAGCGCTCGTCCGGGACCGGTGAGCCGTCCTCCATGTCCCAGCGCATCGCGTGCTGCTGGATGTCGGAGGTCTGCTCGATCTCGTAGACCAGGGTCCGGGGGCCGAAGCTGTGCAGTGTGCCGCCGGGGACGTAGACCGTCTCGCCGGGCCGCACCGGCAGGCGGCGCAGCACGGCGTCGAAGTCCTGGTCGAGCAGAGCCCGGTGGAGCTCCTCCTCGGTCACCCCGCTCCTGACCCCGCACAACGCGGTGGCCCCGGGAGGCGCGTCGAGGATGTGCCAGGCCTCGGTCTTGCCGTTGGCCTGGCCCTCCAGACGCCGGGCGGTGGCGTCGTCGGCGTGCAGGTGCACCGGCAGCGTCCCGGAGGCGTCGATGAACTTGGTCAGTACCGGGAAGGCCTCCCCGGACCAGCCCCCGCCCACCAACTCCTCCGGGTACCGCGCGACGAGCTCGCGCAGCGACAGGCCGGCCAGGGGGCCGTCGAGTACCGTGCTGCCGTTTCCGCTGACGTCGCTGACCTCCCAGGTCTCCGCGATCGCCCAGTCGGGAAGCCCTTCCCTGCCCAGGTGGCGGGCGATGGCGTGGCCGCCGAACACCAGCTGCCGGGCCGGGGCGCTCACCCTCAGCGGATACCAGTCCACGGCCGTCCCCGTCACAGGACCGGTTTGCCGCCGGTGACCGCGACACGGGCGCCGGAGACGTAACCGGCCTCGTCCGACGCCAGCATCACGTACACCGGAGCCAGCTCGGCCGGCTGTCCTGCACGGGCCAGCGGCACCTGGGAACCGAAGCTCTCCACCTGCTCGGGCGGCATGGTCGAGGGGATCAGCGGGGTCCAGATCGGCCCCGGGGCCACGGAGTTGGCCCGGATGCCCCTCGGGGCCAGCATCTGGGCCAGGGTGGCGGTCATGTTGGCGATGCCGGCCTTGGTGACGTTGTAGGGCAGCAGGGTGGGAGGCGGGGTGTCGGAGTTGACCGAGGTCGTCCCGATGATCGAGGAGCCGGGCCGCATGTGCGGCACGGCGGCCTTCGCGAGGTGGAAGAACGCGCTGAGGTTGGTGGCCAGGGTGTGGTCCCACTCCTCGTCGGGGATCTCCTCCAGCGTCTCGTGGGTCATCTGGAAGGCGGCGTTGCTGACCAGGACGTCCACCCGGCCGAACTCCTCCACCGCCTTCGCGACGAGGGAGCGGCAGTGGGAGGGGTCCGCCACGTTCCCGGGGACCAGGACGGCCCTGTGCCCGGCCTCGCGCACCCACCGGGCGGTCTCCTGCGCGTCGTCGTGCTCGTCCAGGTAGCCGATGAGCACGTCGGCGCCCTCACGGGCGAACGCGATGGCCACCGCACGCCCGATGCCGCTGTCGGCGCCGGTGATGACGGTCGCCTTGCCGGTGAGCCGCCCCGATCCCCGGTACGACTCCTCGCCGTGGTCGGGCCTGGGGTCCATGGCGTCGGTGCGGCCGGGCGGGGTCTGCTGCTGTGAGGGCTGGGCCACGATGTCCTCCCGTAGACGAAGTGACCACAAGGTTACTTTCCGTGTCCGCCGGTGGCGGGAAGGGGCACAGCGATCCCGGTAAAAGCCGGATTTTACGCCGGGCGCACCGCCGTTCCCCGCCGTGCCCGGACGTGGCTGACGAGCGCGCGTGCGCCTAGGGTGGACCCGTCCGGTCCGCGGACGTGGCACGAGGAGGTGGTCGTGGTGGAATCCTCGACTTCCGAGAGGAACGGGACGTCCCGTACGGACAAGACCGAACCGCTGTGGGTGCGCCGGCGCGAGCACGGTCCGGTGGCGGTGCACGACCACCGCCACGGATCCTGCGGCCTGCCGCCGGAGCCGACGCGTGGGAGTCCGGACACGCGGTGCCGCTGGGAGCGCCCGGAATCGTTGTTGGTGGGCCACGGGTGCACCGCGGGGTGGCAGGACCACGTGAGGGCCGCCCACCGCAGGCGCCGCCACGGGGACCGCCTCCTGACGCGCCGGTGGGTGCGCGAGGCGAACGGGTCCGAACCCGGATTCTCCACGCCCCGCTCCTGGGGGAGCGCGCGCGTCGACGGGGGAGGCGGGCCGACCGGGCCCTTCCGCGGCGCTGGTGACCCGGCGCTCCGGAGCCGGGGCCACGGCCGGGGCACGGCTCGTCCTCCACCCGGCGGGCCCGCGCGGTCAGGGGAGCCGCCACGCGTCCTGCGGGCGGGCGCAGGCATCCTCCGCGCCGGCGGCGCGCGAGGTGTCCTCCCACTCACTGAGCCTCCTGGAGGCGGAAAGGTCGTGGCTCGCCAGCCGAGTCCGGGTACCCGATGACGAACAAGACCGACTTCAAGAGGACCCTCGACGCCTACCAGGCGAAACGGGGCCGGTTCCAGATCGTGGAGGTGCCGGACCTGCAGTACCTCATGATCGACGGCCACGGGGATCCGAACACCTCACCGGCCTTCACCGAAGCGGTCGAAGCGCTCTACCCGGTGGCCTACAAGCTGAAGTTCGCCAGCAAGCAGGACCTCGGGCGCGACTACGTCGTCATGCCCCTGGAGGGCCTGTGGTGGGCCGAGGACATGGACGCCTTCACGGCGGCGCGTGACAAGTCGCGGTGGGACTGGACGATGATGATCATGGTCCCGGACTGGATCGACCAGGACATGTTCGCCGCCGCCGTCGAGCGGGTCGCGGCGGGCAACAGGCCCGCGCGCCTCGGCGACGTCCGCCTGGAACCGCTGTCCGAGGGCCGTTGCGTGCAGACGCTGCACGTCGGCCCGTTCGACGAGGAGGCGGACGTGCTCACGCGGATGCACCACGGGTTCATCCCGGACAACGGGCTGCGCATGGCCGGCAGGCACCACGAGGTCTACCTCAGCGACTTCCGCCGGGTCGCCCCGGAGAAGCTGCGCACCATCCTCAGGCAACCGGTCGGCGCCGCGGCCGCGGACGGGTAGCGGCGCCGGCTCCCGCCGGCGCCGGGCCGGATCCGGTGCCCGGCCCCCGTCGCGGCACGGTGGGGGAGCCCCCGGGCGTCGGAAGGCCCTCGAAGGGCGGGAGGCCGTCACCGGCGGGCCCGCGTTCACCCCCGGCGGGGAGGCTTCCCGTCCCACTCGGCGAGCGGCGCGCTGTGCCAGCGCCAGTCGTGCTGGTGCGGCGCGTGGGGCAGATCCAGGCGGCCGTGGGCCCACAGCAGGGTCGCCCAGGCGTCGGCGCCCGGTTCGTGCCAGGGGAACAGCCGGGCGAGGACGGCTCGGGCGAGGTCCCGGTCGGGCTGGAAGTCCTCGCCCAGCCCGGCGGCCGCGTCGTGGGTGTGGACCAGGATCTCGTCGCAGGCCATCGCCGCGAACCCGGACGGGTCGGAGGCCCCGGAGGGGTGGAAGCCGCGCGCGGTCGCGGGGAGGCCGTCCACGGTCGTCGCGCACAGGTGCGCCGCGTTGCGCAGGCTCTTGAGCAGCGCCGCCGGTTCGGCGTCGCGCCGGATGCCGATCTCGAACACGGCGTCGTCGGCCGTACCGCCGACGAGGTCGACCGCGTACCACAACGACACCTCGCCCGCGTGTGCCACCACGGAGGCCACGGTGAAGTCCAGGCCGGGGACCGCCGCCGACCAGTCGCGTGCGACATGGGGGTGGAGGAAGGACAGTGCGGCCTCTGCCGCTGCTCGAATCTCGTCGCCGCGCATGGAGGGGATCCTAGCCACGCCCTCTCCACGGCGGGCACCGGACCCTCTTCCGCCACCCGGCCGCGCCGGGCCGCCTGGGGCGGGGACCGGAGCCGAGGCGCGACCGCGAGAGCCCCCGCGACGAGCACGTCATCGCGCGAGGGCTCGGGCGCGGTCCACGAAGTCCCGGCCGGGTCCGGCCCGCCCCCTTCTCCGCTGGTCGGGCGGGCCCGCGCCCGCGTCCACCGGCTCCGGGGAGCGCGGCGCGGCGTGACCGCCCCCCTCGCCGGGGCCGGGAAACCTGGCAGCGCGGGCGTTTCCACGCCACAATCGGCGCCATGACACGTAGGTGGCGGATCCGGGCGGGCTTCACGGCGGCCCTGGTCCTGGGCGCGGCAGCCGCAGCCCTGTGGCTCGTCGGCGGCTTCGACCCGCTCCGGGGACAGGTGGCGGCCGGGGTCGGCGCCGCCGCCGTGCTGCTGCTCGCCGCGACCGTGCTCACCTGGACGGCACGGACCGCCCCGCCCCCGGCACCACCGGCGGCGGGCGAAGGGTCCGCCAACGCCCTCACCGGGAACGTGCACGACAGCACCGTGATCCAGGGGCGCGACCTCACCGTGCACCAGCCCAGGCACCACACGGTCATCGACACGCAGATCGTCCACGCACCGACCACCGGACCCGACTGGCCGCTCGTGGTCGGAGTCCTGCCCAACGAGGCCGACCACTTCCAGGAGCGGGCCCTGATCGACCGGATCGGTCACCTCGCCCAGGGCCGTCCCGGGGGCGTGCCTGGCCTGGTCCTGACGGGGATGGGCGGCGCGGGCAAGACCCAGCTGGCAGCCCACCACGCCCGTGCCCTCCTCGCGAAGGAGCAGGTCGACCTGGTGGTGTGGGTCCCCGCGGCCGAGCGGTCCGCCATCGCGCAGGCCTACGCCGACGCCGCCCGCAGGATCCTCTCCAACCACGTGGACGAGGACCCGGAACGGGCGGCCCACCAGTTCCTCACCTGGCTCCAGACCACCGACCGGCGCTGGCTGGTCGTACTGGACAACCTCGACGTCCCCGGGCACGCCGGCGGCCTGTGGCCGCCCGGCGCCACACCGCCCGCCACCGGCGACTCGGAGCCGCGGGGCCGCCTCGTGGTCACCACCCGCCGCACCGACACCGCCCTGGCCGGTCAGGGCCGCACGTTCGTCGCCGTCGGCACCTACGCGCCACAGGAGTCCCTCGCCTACCTGGCCGCCGCGCTCCGGGACCTGCCCCGGGCCCCCGACGAGGCGGAGACGAAGGCCCTGGCCGACGAACTGGGCCACCTGCCGCTGGCCCTGTCCCACGCCGCCGCCTACATCCGCGACCGCAGGAGCGGCATGACCTGCGGCTCCTACCGCGCGCTGCTCCAGGACCGGCGCCGCACCCTGCGACGGGTGTTCCCGGAGAGGGAGAGCCTGCCGGACGACGGTTCCCGGACGGTGGCCGCCACCTGGGCGGTCTCCGTCGAGCACGCGAACACCCTCGCCCCCGAAGGGCTGGCACGGCCGATGATGCGGCTGGTCAGCGTGCTGGACCCCACCGGCGTGCCCGCCCCGGTCCTGACCTCGGAGCCCGTCCTGGACTACCTCCACCGCGCGCGCCCCGACGGCCCCCGGCCCACGGACCAGGACGCCGACGACGCCCTGTCCGCCCTGGCCAGGCTGCACCTCGTCACCCGGACGGGGTTCGGGCCCGACGCCGTGGTGGGCGCGCACCGCCTCGTGCAGCGCGCCACCCGGGACCATCCCGCGACCGGGACCGACCGCGACAGCGTGCACACGGCCGCGGAAGCGCTCCTGTCGGTCTGGCCCGTCCACGTGCACGCCAGCTCCCTGGGGCAGACGCTGCGCGCCAACGCCGCCGCGCTGCACGAGCACGGCCGGGAGCACCTGTGGGACGGAGGCGCGCACCGCGTGCTGTTCGCGCTCGGGCAGAGCTTCGGCCGGTCCGGAGCGCTCTCCCAGGCCACAGCCTGGTTCGGGTCCCTGGTGGAGGCCGCGGACCTCCGGCTGGGCCCCTCGCACCCGGACTCGCTGGCGGCCCGCCACGAACTCGTCCTGTGGCGCGGCATGGCGGGTGAGGCGACCGACGCGGCCCGGGCCTTCCACGACCTGGCCGACGACATGACGCGGGTCCTGGGCTCCGAGCACCCCCAGACCCTGGTCACCCGGCTCCAGGCGGCGCGGTGGCGCGGGCGTGCGGGTGACCACCTCGGCGGGGCCGAGGCGCTCGAGGCCCTCCTGCCCGGCCTCCTGCGCCGACTCGGCCCCGACCATCCCGAAGTGCTGGCCGCACGCGGTTACCTGGCCTCCCTGAGGGGCCGCGCGGGTGACGCCCGGGCCGCCTTCGAGACCTACCGGTCGCTGATCGGCGACCACCGGCGCGTGCTGGGCCCCGACCATCCGGGCACCATGCTCATCCGGAGCCAGGCCGCTCGGTGGCGGGGACGGGCGGGTGACGTCGGCGGCGCCGTCGAGGGCTTCGAGGCCCTCCTTCCCGACCAACTGCGCCTCCTCGGTCCAGGCCACCCCGACACCCTCAGCACCCGCGGCCAGATCGCCGCCTGGCGGGGCGTCGCGGGAGACCACGCGGGCGCGTTGGAGGGACTCGGGAAGCTCCTGCGGGACCAGGTCCGCTATCTGGGCGCCGACCACCCCCACGTCCTCACCACCCGCCACAGCCTGGCCCGTTTCCGCGGTGAGGCGGGCGACCCCGTGCGGGCGGCCGAGGCCTTGGAGGCCCTCATGCCCGACCAGCTGCGCGTTCTGGGCCCCGAGCACCCCCAGACCCGGCAGATGAGGGCTGAACTGGAGTTCTGGCGCAAGGAGGCACGGGCCGGCGGGGGAGGGCGGTCCGGCGCCCCGGGGGACGCGCGCCGGTGAGCGCCCCGGCCCCCGCGTCGGCCGCATCGGCGCGGGGGCGCGGGACGGACGGGTCCGGCTTGACCCTCACGCCGCGTGAGGCCGGAGGGTGGGGTGCATGAGCGACTACTACAACGCGTTCGAGATCAGCCCCGTGCCCACCCCCGGCCCTGACGCGGTTCCGCCGGAGCCGTTCCGCGGCATCTACGGAATGCCCGCCTTCGCGACGATCCCCACGAGCGACCTGGAGGAGTCGGTGGACTTCTGGGTCCGCGGACTCGGGTTCTTCGAACTGTTCGGCATCCCCGGCAGGCTCGTGCACCTGCGCCGGTGGGCGTTCCAGGACGTGCTCCTGGTCTCGGCGGAGAGCGTTCCGGAGCGGACGCCGGCGGTGGGCCTCAGTTTCGCGTGCGTGCTCAGCCAGGTCGACTCCCTCGTCGAGGCCTGCCGTGCGCTGCGCCCGGACTCGGTCGACGGTCCGCGGGACACGCCCTGGAACACCCGCGACGTGGAGGTGATCACCCCCGAGAACGCACGGATCGTTCTCACCGCGGCGAAGCCCTTCGATCCGGCCAGCCAGGAGGCGCGAAACCTCGAGGCCATCGGGATCACCCCACCCGACTCCGTCCGCGGCGATAATGAGGGGCATGCCTGATGCCGCTGACGACGGCCTGACCGTCGGACAGGTCTCGGCGCGTCTGGGCGTGACGGTCCGCGCGCTGCACCACTGGGACGAGATCGCCCTGGCGCGGCCGTCGCTGCGCACGGCCGCCGGGTACCGGCTCTACACCGCTGGTGATCTGGAACGCCTGCACCGCATCGTCGTCTACCGTGAGCTCGGCCTGGGCCTGGACAGGATCCGGGCCCTCCTGGACGGCTCTGCCGCCGACGTGCCGGGCGCGTTGCGCGAGCAGCGCGCCCGGGTCGCCGAGCGGATCGACCGCCTCCAGCAGCTCGGCGACGGACTGGACCGGATGATCGACGCCCACGAGCGCGGCCTGCTACTGACCGCCGAGCAGCAGGCCGCGGTCCTCGGCCCGCGGTGGGACCCGGACTGGCCCGCCCAGGCCCGTCAGCGCTACGGAGACACGAAGCAGTGGCTGCAGTACGCCGAACGCTCGGCCTCCCGCGGCCCGGAGGAGTGGCGGGCCGTCGCCGACGCCGTCGCCGACCTCGACCGCGCCCTCGGGGACGCGATGGACGCCGGCGTCGCACCGGGCAGCCCGCGGGCGAACCGACTCGTCGAGCGGCACCGCGAGGTCTTCGCCTCGTACTTCCCCCTCACCAGGCGGATGCAGGTCTGCCTCGGCCGCATGTTCGAGGCCGATCCGGGGTTCGCGGCCCACTACGACGGCATCCGCGCCGGCCTCGCCACGTGGCTGCGCCGAACCATCGACGCCAGCGCACGCGCCCACGGCATCGACCCCGACACCGCGACCTGGGAGTAGGGCGCGGGTCCGGGACCCTGAACCCGCGGGGGTGTCCGGCGCCCCCACCAGCCCGGGATCCCCGACCCCCGCGGGCGTCCGCCCGACCCGCTTCGGCTCCCATCCGCCGCGACCGGAGGTCCGGCCCCTATGCTTGGCCGTATGACGATCCAGCGGATGGACCACGTCGGCGTCGTGGTCGACGACCTCGAGGCTGCTGTCGCCTTCTTCGTCGAACTCGGCATGGAGGTGGAGGGCGAGGCGCCGGTCGAGGGGGCCTGGGTGGACCGTGTCACCGGGCTCGACGACGTCCGGGTCGACATCGCGATGATGCGCACGCCGGACGGCCACGGCCGCCTCGAGCTGACGAGGTTCCGCACGCCGGCGGCGGTCAGCGCCGAGCCGGCGAACGCGCCGGCGAACACGCTGGGCCTGCGCAGCGTCATGTTCGCCGTCGAGGACGTCGAGGACGTCATCGCCCGCCTGCGCGACCACGGCGCCGAACTCGTCGGCGAACTGGCGCGCTACGAGGACTCCTACCGGCTCTGTTACCTCCGCGGACCCGGGGGCGTCATCGTCTCCCTGGCCGAGCAGATCGGCTGAAGGCCCCCACCGTCCGTCCGAACGCCCCGCCGTACCGTCCCTCCGCCCGCTGCCTGGGCGGAGGGGGAGGGGCGGGCGCGGTTCCCGCTGCCGGGGTGCCCGCCCCGACCACGTGGAGCCGGTCCGGCCGGGCGGCCCGGTGACCGCCGGAGGCGGGACCCGGTGGCCGCGCGTCAGGTCTTGATCTCGCGGAACTGGGGGACGCCGGCGAGGAGCACGACCGCCTCCCACAGGCGCAGGGCGTCGGCCGGGTCCGGCGGTGCGGCGACGACGGGGCCGAAGAGCGCCCGCGACGAACCGCCGGCGCCGGTGAGGGCCAGGATCGGCGTTCCGACCTCGCCGTGGACACCGCGCACGGCCCCGTGGTGGGAGGCGCGCAGGAAGGGGTCGTGCTCCTCGGAGGAACCGGCCCCCGCGAGGGCCTCGGGCAGCCCCGCCCGGCGCAGGGCGCCGGCGAGGTCGCCGATCCATTCGCGCTCCGCGCCGTCCTCCCCGGTCCACAGCGCGTCGTGGAACCGGCCGAGCGCCTCGTGCCCGTGGCCGCTCTGCACCGCGGCGCACACGCGGGCGGGGATCCACAGGTAGCCCTCCGTGTCGCCCTCGGGGTCCTCGTCCCTGCCCTCGTTGAGCACCGACAGGCTCATGACGCGCCACCGGACGGTGACCGGCCGCTCCTCGGCGACCCCGCGCAGCCACCGCGCGGTGACCCGGCTCAGCGGGCAGGCCGGGTCGAACCAGAAGTCCACCGTCCAGGGCTCACAGGTCATGACAGGTCCCGTCGTCGTGGTGTCGCGGCCGCCCGAGCGTACTCTTCCCGGATGCCCAGCGGGCCGCGCTCGGTGGGCGTGCGCACGGCGCCGGCGGAGGCGGGCGCGGCGGCAGTGGCCCGGGCCGCGGGGTCCAGCGCCGCGTCCGGGGGCGTCCAGCGCAACGTCCAGAGGAGTGTCGAGCCGGAGCTCCCATCCTCCGAGTGACGGCCGCATGCGTGCGGAATCTGCTGGAGGGAGCTCCGGATGGGGAACTCGGAATGGGCTCGCGCCCCGATCGGGATGGACGCGGGGCGGTGGACCACCTGGGACGGGTGCCGCCGGGTGCTGGCCGTGGCGTGCACGGTCGCCGACGCGCAACGGCTGATGGACCCGGTGGCGACCGTGGCCTCCGACCCGCGTGTGCAGGTGGTCTTCACGGTCGCGCCCGGTCAGGTGTTCGGCTCCGGGCTCGCCTCCTGGCTGGCGCGGGCAGGAGTCGTGGTGGTGCCCTGGCAGCAGGCGGTCAACACCCGCTTCGACCTGGCCCTGGCGGCCAGCGCCAGCCAGGCCCTGGACCGGATCCACGCGCCGGTGGTGCTGTTCGCGCACGGCGTCGGGTTCAACAAGCTCACCCCCGCCCACCGCGGGCGGCGGGGCGCGCTCGACCGCGCCACCTATGGTCTGGGGCGTGAGGGCCTGGTCCGGGACGGCCGTCTGGTCGCGGAGCGGATCGCGCTCGCCCACGACGAGGAGGCCCTGCGCCTCTCGTCCGCGTGCCCCGAGGCGGCCGGCGGCGCCCGTGTGGTGGGGGACGCCGCCGCGGACCGGATCCTGGCCTCGCTGGAACGGCGCCCGTGGTGCCGGTCCCAGCTCGGTCTGGGCGCCGACGACGTGTGGGTGGTGGCGGCCTCGACATGGGGACGCTCTTCCCTGCTGGGGACCGGTCGTCCCCTGCTCGAGCGCCTGGTCGTGGAGGCGGTGTCCGCGTCCTGCCGGGTCGGCCTACTGGTGCACCCCAACGTCTGGGCGGCCCACGGGAGCTGGCAGGTGCACCAGTGGCTGGGCCCGCTCGTCTCACAGGGACTGGAGGTGGTCCCGGTCGAGGCCGAGTGGGCCAGCGCCCTGGCGGCCGCCGACGCGGTGGTGGGCGACCACGGCTCCACCACCGTCTACGCGACCCTGACCGGACGCCCCGTGTCGGTGGTCGGCGGCGGACGGGCGGACGTGGACACGGCCTCACCCATGGGGCAGGCCCTGCGCACCCTTCCGACCGTGGGCGAGGACGCCCTGCCCGTGGACGGGGTCCTGCGCTCCCCGGGAGCGGCCGAGAGCGAGGCGCTGCGTGCCGTGGCCGCGCGCACCACCTCCCACCCCGGCCGCTTCGCCCAGCGCACGCGCACGGTGCTCTACGAGGTCCTGGGGCTGAGCCAACCCGACGTCCTGCCCGCCGCGCGCCC
Source organism: Glycomyces fuscus (assembly GCA_002529455.1). GTDB lineage: Bacteria > Actinomycetota > Actinomycetes > Streptosporangiales > Streptosporangiaceae > Nocardiopsis > Nocardiopsis fusca. The sequence goes on along the minus strand of NYMS01000002.1, from coordinate 121,067 downwards.
GCTGCGCCCTCTGGGCTGGGACATGCGCGGGTGGGCGGCGTGACCGGGGCGCCCTCCCCGGTGGAGGCCCGGTGCCCGGCGGCTGCCGCGCCCGGGGAGTACGTGTTCACCGCCGAGCCGCCCCGGGAGTACCTCCCCCCGGGACCGGACACCCCCCTCGTCGCGGATCCGTGCCACCCGGCCGCGCGGCCCTGGGCGGACAGCGCCGACATCCTTCTGTGCCGCTGCGGGCATGCGCCCCTTCCGTCCCGGGAGACGGGGCGGAAGCTGCTGCGCGCCCACCCGGGCTGCCTGGTCGCCGCGGTGCACGGCCCGGACGGCCGGGGCACCCTGGCCACCCCGCAGGGCCTCGTCCTCGTCACACCGGGTGCCACCGTGCCCCTCCCCGCCGGGTACGGCGCACCCCTGTGGGGAACGGTCGCGGCCGCGGCCCTCGTGTACGCGTGGCTGGTCGGCGGTCACGACCTGACGGCGCTGCCCGACACCGTGCTCAGGTCCGCACGCAACCCGACCGTCCCCTCACCGGTGGGCTCCGGCGGAGACGGCGTCCCCGTCCCGGAACGCGTCCCCGTCCCGGGAAGGCCGCTCGTCCATGAGGTGTACGTGCGCGCCGAACCCCGGTGACGGGGTCATCCCAACGCCTCCAGGCGTTCCTCCACACGCAGTCTGGCCGGGTCCGTGGGCAGCAGCAGCTCCACCGCCCCCTCGTAGGCCTCGCGGGCCCGGCCGGGCTCCCCGCGGCGTTCGGCGAGTTCTCCGATCGCCTCCAGGGCCCTGCCCTGGCCGGAGGCCGAGCCGCGCTCGCGCATCACCTCCAGCGCCCGCTCCAGTTCCCCCGAGGCGGACGCGAACTCCTCCATGGCGGCGAGGACGGCGCCCAGGACGATCCGGGTCCGGGCCTGGTTGTAGGCGTCCCCGTCCAGGAGGGGGAGGGCGCGTTCCAGGGCGTGGCGGGCCGGGCCGAGGTCGCCGAGGGCGTGGCGGGCCCGGCCGAGCATGAACAGGCTGATGGCCAGGTTGTGGGTGACCCCGGTCCGCTCGTCCGTGGCCACAGCCCGGGCGAGGTGGTCGGCGGCCTGTCCGGGGAGGTGGTTCTGGAAGGCCACGATGCCCCGGCGCTGCTGGGTCTGGGCCAGGCGTTCCAGGTCCCGGTGCCGCTGCCAGACCCGTTCGGCGGCGTCCAGGTCGGCCATCGCCTCCTCGACACCGGCGAGGTGGCTGTGCACCAGCGCGCGGTTGTTCAGCAGCCGCGCGACCGTCGTCTCCTCCAGGTCGGCCGACGACGCCCCGAGCACGGGCGCGGCGGCACGCAGCCACAGCCGAGCCTGGCCGTGGTGCAGGAACAGCGACCACAGGCCGTCCAGCAGGCGCGGCACGTGCTCGTGCGCTCCCAGCTCCGGCGCCAGTTCGGCCAGGGCGGCGAGGTTGTCGCGCTCCCGGTTGAGCCAGGCGGTGGCCTGTGCGGCGTCGGTGAAGGGGGAGCCCGGCACCGCCCGGTTGCCCGCGTAGGGCCGCAGTACGGCGTCGGCCGACACCGCCAGGTCGGCGAACCCGGACACCAGCCGCGTCAGCGACCGCCGGCGGGCACCGGTCTCCTCCTCCGTCTCGGCCTTCTCCGCGGCGTGCAGGCGCAGCAGGTCGTGGAAGGAGAAGCGCTCGGGGCTGTGCTCGGTCAGCAGGTGGTGGCGGGTGAGGGCGGCCAGCCCCGCCTCGCACTCGGCCACCGGGCGGTCGGTGAGGTGGGCGGCCAGCTCGCCGGTGACGTCGGGGCCCGGGTGCCAGGCCAGACGCCGGTAGAGCAGGGCGGGAAAGTCCGGGAGGGAGGCGTAGGACAGGTCGAAGGCGTTGCGCACGGACACGTCCATACCCATCTCCCTGCTCGCGGTGTCCAGGTGGTCGAGCCGACGGGGAGCGGAGCGCAGACGCCGCTCGGTGTCCCGCCAGGTCCGGCTGCGGGTGCCGTGGTCGACGGCGACCGTGCACACGGCCACCGGCAGCGCCGAACACAGGGAGACGACCTCGTGCATGGCCTCCCGGTCGGCCTCTCCGGCGGGGGATCGGCCGCTGAGTTCGGAGAGCAGGGCCACTCCCTCGGCTCCCGTCATCGGCGGCAGGTCGACGAACTGTCCGCCGTCCAGACGCAGTCCGGCCAGCCGCAGCCGCGTGGTGACCACGACCGTGCCGCGGTCGCCCCCGGGCAGCAGGGTGCGGACCTGGGCCGCCGAGAGGGCGTTGTCCAACAGCAGCGCGACGGGTGCGTGCGCGGTGGCCGACCTCCACCAGGCCGCGCGTGTGGCCAGGTCGGCCGGTGCCGTCCCGATCTGCACGCCCACGGCGCGGAGCAGCACATCCAGCACGTCGTGGGGGTCGGCGGGCGGACCGGGGGAGAAGCCGTGCAGGTCCACGAACAGCTGCCCGCCGCCGCCCAGTTCCGGGTGCGCGCGCAGGAACTCCGCCGCCAGGGCGGACTTGCCCACCCCCGCCGAGCCCGTGATCACCACCAGCGCGTGGCGGCCACGGGCGTGGGCGCGCGCCACGGCCGCCTCCAGCGCCCGCATCGGGCGGGGGCGGTCGACGAAGACGGCGGGCGCGGTGGGGAGCTGGCGGGGGACGCGGTCGGCCGCGGGTGCCAGGTGCAGGTTCACGTCCCCGCGCAGCGAGCCGATCTGAACGGCCGTTCCGCTGATGTCGCCGTGCACGGCGTTGGTCCGTGCGCCTGCGTCGGTGGTCGGGGAGGTGTGACCGGGGGAGTCCACGTGGTCTCCTAAGCACCTGTGACGAATGGTGCGTAAGGGGCTCAAGGTGCAGGCTGAGTTCAGGTATTTCTTTTTGGCGTTGATTTATTTTCCCTGGCAAGTGGCTCTCTGAAACCGTCGTGTGCTCCCGCCTTGGTTGAAACCGTGCATTTGCACGTGCACATGCTCGGTATCTCGAAAGACGCGGATGCGGGGTCAGCGGAAACGGTGCTCAGGAAAAGGAAAAGGGCCCAACGCCAACGGCGTCAGGCCCTACTTCTCAAGCTGGCCTAAAGGTCAGCCAAGCACCGCCATCGGGGTAAGCGGGACTTCCCAGATGTAGGCCCAGGTGTGTGGAGCCACGGCAAGGAGGGAACTCAGGAGGAGTAAGCTTATTACCTTCATCGCCATCTTTCGCGTCGGGCCCCTGCGTCGCCCGCGAAGCAGTGTCAGGGGTCGGTCGTAGCGCGATGAAAAGAGGGACGCCCCGGCTGGCACTGGGGCGTCCCGTCTTTTACCGCAAAGAGCACATGTCAGGCACATGGCCCCAGGCTGGTGTCAGCCTGGCTAAGTGTACCGATTGCACCCTGGGATTTGGGTCAGGTAGAAGCGCGTTTTTATCGCTTCGGTAAGGTGTCCAGCAGCGACCGCACGACCTGTGCCTCGGGTGAGCCGAGTTCAGTGAAGATCGCCTCGGACCGGCTCAGACTCGTGCGTCCTTCGTGTACTTCGCCGTGCGAGCTCAGGTACTGGCCCAGGGCACGCAGAGCCTCCGCCCGCTCCTTGCGCAGACCGTGCCGCTCGGCCGTCGAGGCCGCCCTCCGCAGGTAGATGCCCACGAGCCCCTCCTCTCCGACCACTTCCTCTATGCGGGCCAGACCCAAGAGGGCGTCGACGGTCGCGAGGGGGTTGAGGAACCCGCCCATAGCCAGACCGCGACGGAAGTGGGCCCGGGCCTGGGTCAGGTACCCCGTGGCGGCCTGGGCGGTTCCCAGATTTGTCAGGACCGTGCCTGTCGTCCACGGGTCGCGGAAGGTCTCGAGGATTTCCAAGGCCTCCAGGAGGCACGGTACGGCCTGTTCGGGCCGCCCCCGGTGCAAGGACAACTTGCCCAGGTTCGTCAGGGCGAAAGCCTCCTTGCGCCTGTCACCGCGTTGACGGGCCGTGATCAGTACCTTCTCGCACAAGGCCCAGGCCTGGCGGTGGTACCCCAGTTGCTGGAAAGCACCCGCCAGGTTCAGTTGTACCTCCATGAGCAGTTGCGGGTCCCGTGAGCGTTCCAGTACTGCGGCGGTGTCGCTGAGGTCGGCGATCCCCTCGTGCGCGGCGCTCACCGCGAGATGGCACAGCCCGCGTACACGCAGGCAGAACACTATGCCGGGGCGGTGTCCGCGCGCCTCGAACGTCTCCAGCGCCCGTTCGACCAGGGTCCGGCTGCCCGCGTAGTCGTTGGCGACGTAGGAGACCATGGCCCGCTGGGCCACGGCCCACGCCTGTCCCAGAGGGTCCCCGGCCTCGGACCACCGCTCATGGGCCGCGCGGCTGTGCTCCCCGGCGCGGTCCAGCTCTCCCACGCGCAGAAGGGCGCGCGCCAGGTCGAAGTGGGCCCTGGCCCGTTCACGGTCCTCCCCGTGGTCGCGCGCCCGCTCCACCATGGCGGTGTGCAGGGCGACCGCCTCGGACCAGGGGCCGTGCGCGTCCATGTGGTCGCACAGCACCCGCGCCAGTCGCAGAGCCGTACGGTCCGGGCCGTGCCGGTCCGCCTCCGCCACCACGGTGAGCACGGTCGCCAGTTCGCGCCGGAACCACGCCATGGCCCTCTCCTCCGGCCACCGCTCCCCAGAGGGGGAAGGCTCGTGGTCGTCCCGCCCGGGCCGGTGCGGGTGCAGGGCCTGGTCGGCCCGGCTCGTCAGCGAAAGGTAGGCCGCGTACATCCTCTGTTTTGCCGCGCGGATCTGCTCCGGGGACAGGCCGTCGTGCGCGCGGTGGCGGGCGTGGACCTGGAGCAGGGAATGCATTTCGAAGCGGTCGGGCTCCGGCTCGTGCAGCAGGTGGGCGCTCACCAGGTCCATGAGGGCCTGCCGTGAGGCGTGCTCGTCGGGACCGACCAGCGCCGCCGCCACCCGCCCGTCCATACCGCGGGTGGGGTGCAGACCCAGCAGGAGGAAGGCGTCACGGGCCCTCGGGTCCATGGCGTCCACGGACACGTCGAAGATGCGTGAGAGGTCCCGTCCTCCCACCCGGAAGGCGTTCAGCCCCGGGTGGGCGGGCGAGGGCAGCCGGTGCAGCAGGTCGCGCGGCGACCACGACGGATGGAACTGGGCCAGGTTCGCCACCAGCCCGACGGCTATCGGCAGCCTGTCGCACCGTTCGATGATCTCGGCGAGGGTGTCGGCCTCCTCCTCGTCCCACGGCAGGTCGAGGGCGGCGGTGAACATCTCGGCGCACTCGTCGTCGGAGGGCAGCCCGAGCGGCAGGTGGTCGGCGCCCTCCACCTCCGGGAGGAAGAAGCGACTGGTGATCACGACGGCGCACCGGGTTCCGCTGGGGAGCAGCGGAAGGACCTGTTCGGCGCTGGCGGCGTCCTCCAGAAGGAGCAGCAGGCGCATCGACCGCGTGTGATCGCGCCACAGCGCGACGCGTTCGGCCAGACTCAGCACGGTGGGCGGCACCGGCACGCGCAGCAGGCGCATGAGTTCGGTGAGGGCCTCCTCCGCGCTCAGCGGAGCGGCCCGCTCGTCGTGCCCGCGCAGGTCCACCGACAACCGCGCGTCGGGGTAGAGGTCCTTGACGCGGTGGGCCACGTGCAGGCTCAACTGGCTCTTGCCCACTCCCGCCATCCCGCAGATGACCCACAGGGGCGAAAAACCGGACTCCGTTTCCCGCAGGCGCGAGCAGAGCAGTCGCGTCTGCGCGGTGCGGCCTCGGAAGTGCCGGGGTTCACGCGCCAGGTTGTCGACGGTCGGGCGGGGACTTCGGCCCGGGGGCGGAACGGTCTCCGGCTCACCGCCCCCACCCGGACCGGCGGTGGCCCGCAGCAGCAGTTCGAACCGTCGCCGGAGTGTCGGGGAGGGGTCCACTCCCAGTTCCTCGGACAGGCGTTCGCGCAGCTGTTGGTAGGCCGCGAGGGCGTCGGCCGTCCGGCCCAGGGCGTGGAGCCCGTGCAGGAGGTGGCCGTGCAGGGGCTCGTTGACGGGATAGACGACCAAGGCCGAGCTCAGGACCTCCACCGCCTCCGCGTGGTCGCCCTGGGCGATCGCCAACGAGGCCCACAGCGCCAGCGCGTCCTGGTGGGAGCGTTCCATGGCCACACGCAGCTGTTCGACCCAGCGCCCTCCCACACCGGGCAGGGGAGGCCCCTTCCACAGCGCCAGCGCCTCCTCCAGGGTCGCGCGCGCCGCGGTGGACTCGCCAGCCCGGTGCAGGGCCCTGGCGCGTGAGCGCAGGTTCCGGAAGCACTCCCAGTCCAGCCCCTGGGCCGGGAGGCGCAGCAGGTAGCCCTCGGCGGTGTGGGTCAGGATGCCGCGGTCCAGCCCCGCCGACTCCAACTTGCCCCGCAGGCGTGTGACGTAGGTGTGCAGTGTGCTGCGGTACCCCTCCGGGGGCGAGTCGTTCCAGAGCCGGTCGGCCAACTCCCGGAGGGGGAGCCGTGCCGGGCTGGTCAGTGCCAGGGCGGCAAGGAGCGCGCGTTCCTTGCCGGTGGTCAGGGTGACGTGGTGCCCGTCGCTGCTCAGATGGATGGAACCCAGAACGCAGAGTCTCACCGGCAGGTCCTTGTTGGGAAGTGCCCCCGTTTATCGCTCTCGCATATATTTGCGCCCTGCTGGGATTGTTGAAACTTCTTTTGGTTCCTTTGTGATGGTGCTCAATAATCTGCACGTGCATTTTCTGGTGAAAGTTCTTTTTGGCAATATCGAATGTTGTCTGAGGTGGCATGTGTGGTTTCTGTGTGCTCGGATGGCTGTGGGTGTTCCTGTCTCTTTCTCGGGAAGGCATGCTGGTGGAGGCTTTCCGTGCGCTGCGGAACTGCTTCGCGAAGCTCCTTTTCGGGGGTTCGCGTGTGTGGCGGTGATGCGAACCGGGGATGGCCGGACGTGCGCCTGCGTCGTACGCTCCGCCGAACCACCGCTCACCGCCAGGCTTCACCGGTCCCGCCCTTCCCGTGCGACGCGGCGGTGTCGCACCGCTGTTTCCGGGGGTGCTGATTCCGCGGCCGGACATGTTCTCCGCCCTCCTTGCGCTCTCCCGCCCCACGGGTGCCGTGCTCCGTTCGGCGGACGGGACGCTGGCGCGGTGGGCGGACCGCGCCGCGTCCCGCCGGTCCGGTCCGGTCCGCCTCCGCGGCCGGGCCGGTGTGGTCGGTCCCACTCCGGCTGGAGCGGGGGGTGTACCGGGCCGGGTTCGGCGGCGGCTACGGTGCTGTTGGGCACAGGACGAGCGCCGCGCCGCTCGCGTGTGGCCCTTTTCTTTGTCCGTAGCTTCTTGCTGCCCCGCTCCGGGGCGACCAGAGGGGAAACATGTGAACAGCGGCAACCCCCCGGCACGGGACATGCGCCTGATCGTGACCGGAGGAGGAACAGGCGGACACACCTATCCGGCCCTCACCGCCGTCCACGCGCTACGCGACCGGCTGGCGGCGGCCGGGGTGGCCCTGCACGTGCTGTGGGTGGGCACGGCGGACAGCCTGGAGTCCCGGGTCGCGGCCGCCAACGGGATCGCCTTCGCATCGGTCGCGACCGGCAAGATCCGGCGCTCGAAGAACCCCCTCAAGCTCGCCTCACGGGCCAACATCAAGGACATGAGCAACGTCCCCCGGGGCGTCGCGCAGGCCCGCACCCTGGTCTCGGACTTCGCACCCGACGTGGTGCTGGCCACCGGCGGCTACGTGGCGGTGCCCGTGGGCCTGGCCGCGAAGGTGTGCCGGCGCCCCCTCGTGGTGCACGAGCAGACGGTCCGGCTGGGCCTGGCCAACAAGGTCCTCGCCCGCGTCGCGGCCCGGGTCGCGGTCTCCTCCCCGTCCACGACCGAGCTGCTCCCCGACTCCGCGCGCGCCAACGCGGTCATCACCGGCAACCCCGTGCGCCCCCAGGTGCTGACCGGGCAGGCCGACAGGGCGCCCAAGGAGCTCGGGTTCACCGGGTACGACGCCACGCTGCCCACCGTCTACGTCACGGGCGGGGCGCAGGGGGCCGTGCAGATCAACGGCATGATCCGCGACATCCTGCCCTGGCTGCTCGCGCGCGCCAACGTCGTGCACCAGTGCGGGCCGGCGAACCTGGAGGAGGCGCGCCGGAGCGCGGCGCAGCTCCCGCCCGGCCTCGCCGAGAGGTACCACCTGACGGACTTCGTCGGCCCCGAGCTCCCCGACGTGCTGGCGCTGGCCGACGTGGTGGTCTCCCGCAGCGGAGCGGGGACGATCGCGGAGCTGACCGCGCTGGGCAAGGCCGCCGTGTTCGTTCCGCTGGCCTCGTCGGCGGGTGACGAGCAGCGGCACAACGCACGCCACCTCCAGGAGTCGGGGGCGGCGGTGGCCCTGCTGGACGAGGTCACCGCCCAGGGGCTCCAGGCGGCGGTGGAGCCGCTGCTGGCCGACCCGCGGCGGCGGGCGCAGATCGCGGAGCGGGCCCGGGAGCACGGGCGGCCGGACGCCGCCGAGCGGCTGGTCGACGTCCTCCTGGCCGCGGCGCAGGAGGGTTAGGCCGCGCCGGGTACCGGGCTCCGGCCGCGCCGGAGCCCGGACACGGGTCGCGGCAGCTCCGGACCCGGCTGCCGGACGGACCGTTCCCCGCCGGCTGGCGGGCCGCGGTGAACGGCACCGACCCCGTTCAGATCCAGCCGTGTTCGGTGGCGATATGCGCGGCCTCGTGCCGGTTGGCGGCGTCGAGCTTGGCGACGGCGGCCGCGAGGTAGTTGCGCACCGTCCCCCGGGAGAGCGAGACGCGCCGGGCGATCTCCTCCACGGGCGCGCCGTCGCGGGCCAGGGCCAGCACGTCGGCCTCGCGCGGGCTGAGCGGGGAGTCGCCCGCGCTGATCGCCTCGGCCGCGAGTTCGGGATCGACGTAGCGACCTCCGGCCGCGACCTTGCGCACGACCTCGGCGAAGGTGCGCGAGGACACGGTCTTGGGCAGGAAACCGCTCACACCCGCCGCGAGCGCCGACTTCAGGTAGCCGGGGCGGCCGTGGGAGGTGACGATGACGCACCGGCATCCGGGCAGCTCGGTGCGAGCCTGCGGGCGACCTCGATGCCGTCGGGACCGGGCAGCTGCAGGTCGAGCAGGGCCACGTCGGGGCGGAGTTTGAGGGCCATGGCCAGCGCCTCGTCGCCGGAGGCCGCTTGGGCGACGACCTCGAAGTCCTCCTCCAGGTCGAGCAGCCCGGCGATGGCGTCGCGGATGAGGTGTTCGTCGTCGGCGACGAGGATGCGTGTCATCTGGGGGCGTCCTTCGGAAGCGGGAGCGCGGCGTCGAGCAGGAACCAGTCTCCGTCACGGCGCGCCGTGACGCGTCCGCCGAGCGCGTGCAGGCGCTCGGACATCGCGCGCAGCCCGGTGCCCTCGCCGTCCCGCGCGGGTCGCCGGGGACCGGCTCCGTCGTTGGCGATGGTCAGGTGCGCCTCCCCGTCCTCGTTCGCGGTCGCGAGGGTGACCTGGGTGACCGAGGCGTGGCGCAGCAGGTTGGTGACGCCCTCGCGCACGACCCACGCCAGGGGCTCCGCGCACTGCTGGGGGACGGGATCGCCGGTCACGGTGCATCGGATACCGGCGGACCTGAGCAGCGACCGGGCGCCTGAGACCTCGTCCTCCCAGGTGGTGCGCAGCTCTCCGCGTACGACGCGGCGGACCTCGGTGCCCGCCTCCTCGGCCAGTCCGCGGATCGCGGAGATCTCCGTCGCGGCCCTTTCGCCGTGGCCGCGCTGGACGAGTTCGGAGGCCAGGGAGCTCTTGACCGCGATGGTGGCCAGGGTGCGGCCGAACACGTCGTGCAGGTCGCGGGAGATGCGCAGGCGCTCGTTGGCCAGGGCGAGCGCGGCGCGATCCTCGTGCGCGGCCTGGAGTTCGAGTAGCACCCGCAGCATCCACGCGCTCGACCAGCACAGCCACAGGACGGCGCTGATCATCAGCGCCCCGGCCAGCAGGAGCGCGATGTCCGCGAGGCCCGCGAGCGCGGCGGTCAGCACCAGCGCCGCCGCGTGGAGCAGCAGCGCCCGGCGGGCGTGGAGGACCGGTACGAGGCTCGCGGCTGCCGAACCGATCGCCGCCGCGACCGTCATGCCCATCGCGGGAAGGGGAAGCACCAGGGCCACGGCGACGAAGGCCGCCAGGGCCAGCGCCCACGCGACGACCGCGGTGACGGGGGGCCGCCGCGCGCGCCCGACGACGGTGTCGATGCTCCACCTGGTGACGAGGACGTTCCCGGCGACCAGGAGCAGGCACAGTACAGCCGCCGCGACCAGCGCGGTCAGGGGCGCTACGGTGAGCCGCTCGGCCTCCACCACGCTCCGGAGAAGGGTGCCGACCGGAGTCGCGACGGCCAGGTAGGCGGACCAGCGCACGTAGGTCTCGAACCTGCGTGCGCCGACCAGTGGCGGATTGCTCATGGACGTGGTTCTCCCGTCACACCCGCTCCGGTCGCGGGGCGGAGGGGGTCAGGGCCGGTCCCGTCCCGCGCGTGCGCCACCACACCACCGCCGCGACGGCCGCGACGATGACGCAGAGCACGACCAGGGCGGCCGACCCGGTACCCGCCGAACGCTCGAGCGCGGGGTTCGGATCAGCGTGCAGGACCGTCATGACCAGGGCGGCGAGTGTGTTGTGCAGGGCGTGGACGACGACCGCGATCTCGATGCCGCCGGTGCGCCAGGTGACGACGGCCAGGCTGACGGAAAGGGTGATGTACCAGAGGTTGATCCACGGATCGGTCGAGAGGTGGACGGCGGCGAACGCCAGACTGGAGACGAGGACGCCGAGGAACAGCGCCGTACGCGGTCCGCGCCCCCAGCTCCCGGCGACGCGGAACACGAGCCCGCGGAAACCGTACTCCTCGCCCGCCGACTGGAGGGGTGTCAACAGGAGGTTGACGGTGAAGACCGTGAGGAGTGTGGCGGTGGACCAGTGGACGTCCTGCAAGGGCATGACGGCGGGGCCGATGAGTGAGAGGAACAGCCAGAGGGGGCCGATGTACAGGAGCGCCCGGCCGAACAGGGCGAACCGGAAGCTCGACAGCACCGAGTGCAGCGAAGGCCCGCGCACGCCGTAGAGCCACCGTTGGAGCAGCATGCTCCACGGGATGAGCAGGGCGATCGACGCGAGGTTCGCGGCGAGGAAGAGCGGCGTGTAGTCGGTGCCGCCGAAGGTCGGGTTGGTCCTGCCCGTCTGCGCGTCGATGAAGGCGGCACCCACGGAGAGAACGATGCTGGAGGCGAACAGCCCGGCCACCAGCAGCACGATCGCGAGGAGACCTCGTCCGACGCGGCGCTTGTCCCCGGCGAGTACCCGGTGGTACTCCACGCCCGGCGGGACGGGGCGCGGACCGCGGCGGCGCGGGTGCGGCGAGGCCGGACTGGAGGGCGCGAAGGGAGTGCGCGTGGGCGCCTGCGCCCGATCCGCGCCCGAGGGCGGGGAGGGGGCCTCCGTCTGCGGGCGAGGGGCCCGGGAGGAGAGGTCGTCGTTGCCGTGCATGGTTCCACGCTAGTAGGGAGCGTGATCACCGCAGGGTGCCGCGGGCCACGGGTTTCCCCTGTGTTCCGCACGGGCCGGGCATGACGGATGTCATGCGTCGACGGGGCCCACGCGGCCCGGGCGCACACCGGCCGTATGTCGGCGGGGACGTCCGGTACCGGCTTCATGACGACGCCGTCCCAGCTGGGCACGGCCGCGCCCGCCCCTCCGGAGACCGAGGGAAGTGCCCGCTTCGGCATGGTCGCGTTCTCGGTGCGCGGCAGGGACTTCGCCTCGGTGACCGGGGACGGCCGGGTGCTCCTCCGCCTTCCGGACGCCGAGGCCGGGACCGCGGTGTCCGCGCACCCGGGCGGGGAGTGGTGGGTGCGGGCGGGCACGCCGGTCGGCTTCGGCGTGCCCCTGGCCGACGTGAACGGCAAGGACCTCAACGCCCCGGCCCGGTGCGCCTGGCTGTTGCGTACGCCCCAGCGGTTGGCCGTGTCCGCCGAGGCCGCCGCGTCCGCGGTCCCGGGCGAGGTGGGGGACCCGCCCAGGGCCATCGGCGCACCGGAGACCCGGGCGCTCGCGGGGGAGGGGCCGACCACCCTGGAGCGGGTCGCCGCGTTCACCGAGGCCGGGCTGGGCGCGCTGCACGTGGTCGGGCCCAAGGCGGTGCGGATCCTGCGCGAGCCCCTGGCCGAACGCGGGCTCTCCCCGCCCTGAGCGGCCCCGTGCCCTCGGGCGCGGGCGGGAGAGCGCTTCGGCGGGCCGGGCCGCCTCCGGGTCAGGCCGGGTCGCCGGACCGGTCGGGCACCCCGGCGGCGCGACGCAGGCGCGCGAACTCCTCGATGAGCGGCCCCAGCTGCCAGTGCGCGTTCCGGCCGCTGGGGTTGGGCAGCAGCCACACCCGGGTGTCGCCGATCCGGGCGTCCTGGGGCCCCACCGTCGCGCGACGGTCGGCGAAGGCCTCCCGGTAGGCGGTCACGCCCAGGACGGCCAGCCACCGGGGCCGCCACCGCAGGACCTTCTCCCGCAGCCTGCGCCCGCCCTCCACGATCTCCTCGCGGCTCAGCTCGTCCGCCTGGGCCGTGGTCCGCTCGGCCACGTTGGTGATCCCCAGGCCCAGGGACAGCAGCTCGGCCTCCTCGTCGGGCCTGAGCTGGCGCGGGGTGAACCCGGCCCCGTGCAGGGAGGGCCAAAAGCGCGTGCCCGGCTTGGCGAAGTGGTGCCCGACGGCGCCCGAGGTCAGGCCGGGGTTGATCCCGCAGAAGAGCACGCGCAGATCCTCCGCCACCAGGTCCGGGACCAGCCTGTCCCGGGCCGCCTCCAGCTCCGCCCTGCCCGGTCCGGGCACCCGCCTGGACGGGGTGCGTACACGCGGGCGCGCGGACGCGGTCCCCGACGCGTCCTCGGCGCTTCCGTTCGCCGGATCCATGGACTGCCCCCTCGTGTCTGTGGTCGGTGACGCGGGCGACCGCGCCGCTGTCGGGGTGTCCTTCCCGGGAACACCCCGTCCAAGCCCCCGCGCGGGGTGAGCAGCGCCATCGCCGAGCAGGCCTTCGAGGGCCCGGTGGAGCCGGAGCGCCGTGGCGGGCGCGTCCCGGGCGGGGGAGGGGCGTCCGAAGGTCCCCCGCGTCCTGGCACCGACCGCCGTGGCCCGGCACGGGGCCGTACCGGCCGACCGGCCCGCGCCCCGGCGGCCGACGGCCACCGCCCTCGGGAGCGGTCCGCCTAGGCGTCGACCGCGGGCAGCAGGCGCAGCACCAGCGGGGCCGAACGCGGCTCGGGCAGTTCGGCGCCGTCCAGCACGACCAGCCCGACCGAGGACGGCACGGGCACCCCCGTCCCGCTCCCGGGGGCGATCCTGCGGAACCGGAACTCCGGTTCGCCGGCCTCCTCGCGCATCGCCGCCTCGTCCTCGGGGCCGGGCTGACGCGCGGTCGACCGGCTGGTCCGCCCGACCGCCTCCGAGGGTCCCGGGTCGGCGCAGGCCCGGGGCCTGGGCGGCGGGCGCCCGGGCACCAGCCACAGCGTCTCGCCGGGCGTGCACAACCCGGCGAGCAGACCGGGAACGGTGTCGCCCGGACCGGTGAGCCGCAGCGACGCGCTGCGGCCGCCGACCAACCGCTCCAGGGCGGCCGCCTGCCGGTCCGGCGGCGCGGCGGTCCCCAGCAGCCGCGCGGCCTCCCCGAGCGGCGCCGCCTCGGCGGTGCCGCGCCGCAGCGGCCACCGGGGGAAGGCCGGACGGGGCCAGACGTAGGGCAGGCCGCCGGGAGTTCCGGGGAACAGCGGTTCGTAGTGCGCCGGATCCTTGTGGACCAGGGCCGAGCGGTGCGAGACGTGCAGCGCCCCGTCCCCCAGCCACGGCGGGAGCAGGTCGCGCTCCCACAGTTGCTCCTCCTCGGGGACGCGGCCCCCGGTGAAGGCCAGCAGCGAGGGCAGCACCGAGTCGGCGTACCCGCGGCGGCGCCACTCACGGCACACCGCCACCCCGTAACCCACCAGTGCGGGCACGAAGCCGCGCCACATCGCCACGGCGGGGTGGCGCTTCCACCCGTACGCGGGCCACACCAGGGCCCGCAGGATCTGCATGGTCTCCACCCGCTGCTTGCCCAGCCTGCGGTCGTCCAGCGCCCGCGCGCACTCGGCGAACGCGGGGTGGGGCAGGAAGGTCTGCATCGTCCCCCCGTCCGGCCCGCGGCGTCCTCGCCGGTCAGGCCCGTCGTGCGGTCCGCTACCCGTCCGCCGCGGGTGGACACCTCCGCGCCGGTCGCCGGAAACGGTTGACCCCGCGCGACGCGCGGTATACCGCTGGTACACGTTCCGAGACCGGGAGGGTTCGCGCATGGGTGGTGTCCACGGGTTCGCCGCAGGCCAGGTCCGCGGACACCGGCCGGGGGACCCGCCTCCGCCCACGGCCGGGACCAGGCCGCCCGCGACCCTCCGGACCCGCCGCCCCCGGAGGGGAGGCGCATGATCGTCGTCGGCCTCTCCTCGGGAACCTCGGCCGACGGCATCGACGCCGCGGCCGCCCGCATCACCCTGGACGGAGACCTCGTCCGTCTGACGCCGCTGGGCCACCGCACCGCGCCCTACCCGCGCGACCTGCGGGAGATGATCCGCGGCGCCCTCCCCCCGGCCCGCACGACCATGGAGACCGTCTGCCGGCTCGACACCCGCATCGGCCGCGCGTTCGCCGACGCGGCGCTGCACGCGGTCGGCGAACTCGCCGGGGGACGGGCCGACCTGGTCGCCTCGCACGGCCAGACCCTGTTCCACTGGGCCGACGGCGGCACGGTCCACGGAACCCTCCAACTGGGCCAGCCCGCCTGGATCGCCGAGGCCACGGGCCTGCCCGTGGTCTCGGACCTGCGCACGGCCGACGTGGCCGCGGGCGGCCAGGGCGCCCCGCTGGCCAGCGTGATCGACGCCCTCCTGCTCGGAGACCGCCCCGAACCCACCGCCGCGCTCAACCTCGGCGGCATCGCCAACGCCACCGTCCTGCGGGGCGGGGAGCCGCCGCTGGCCTTCGACACCGGCCCCGGCAACGCCCTGCTCGACGCCGCCGCGCGCCGGGTGACCGGCGGCCGCGCCGACTTCGACGCCGACGGGGCCCTCGCCCGCTCCGGCCGCCCCGACCCCGCCCTGCTCGAGCACCTGCTCGCCGAGCCGTACTACCGCCTGCCCCCGCCCAGGACCACCGGGCTGGAGCTGTTCGGCCCCGGTTACCTCGACGCGGCGCTGCGCGCCACCGGAACGCCCGAGGACGGGGACCTGCTGGCCACCCTGGTCGAACTCACCGCCGCCACGGTCGCCGACGCGCTGCGCCCCCACGGGGTGGCCGAGGTGCTCGCCTCGGGCGGCGGCACCCGCAACCCGGTCCTGATGGAGCGGCTCGCCGACCGGCTCCGCCCGGCGCGGCTGACGACGTTCGACGGCCTGGGGCTGGACAGCGACGCCAAGGAGGCCTACCTGTTCGCGCTGATCGGTTTCCTCACCTGGCACGGGCTCCCCGGGTCCGTGCCCTCCTGCACCGGCGCCCGCCGTGCGCCGGTGGCCGGGCGCCTCACGCCGGGAGCCGCACCGCTCCGGCTCCCCGAACCCGCGGCCACCGTCCCCGCGCGGCTGCGCGTCGAGGCACGGCACCGGTAGACCCCCGCCCCCACCACCCGGAGTAGCGCAGTGCAGACAATCGACCTCCTGGTCATCGCGGTGTACCTGCTGGGATCGGCATGGCTCGGCCTCAGGCTGTCCGGCCGGCAGCGCGACACGAGGGACTACTTCATCGGCAACCGGCGGCTGCCCTGGTGGGCGGTGTGCCTGTCGGTGGTGGCCACCGAGACCAGCGCCCTGACCGTGATCAGCATCCCCGGCGTGGCCTACCTGGGCGACGTCACGTTCCTGCAGGTGGCGGTCGGCTACCTGATCGGGCGGGTGGTCGTGGCCTTCGTGCTGCTGCCCCGCTACTACCGGGGCGAGATGACCACGGCCTACGCCTACCTCGGCATCCGCTTCGGCCGCGGCATGCAGGGCACGGCCTCGGTCGCGTTCCTGTTCACCCGCCTGCTCGCGGACGGGGTGCGGCTGTTCGCGGCCGCCATCCCGATGAAGATCGTCCTGGACTCCTACGGGGTGGAGCTGTCCTACTTCGCGATCATCGCGCTGCTCGGCGCGGTCACGGTCCTCTACACCCTCATCGGCGGGATCCGGGCCGTGGTCTGGGTCGACGTGCTGCAGATGGCGCTGTACGTGGTCGGCGGAATCGCGGCGCTGGTGGTCATCACGGCCAGCCTGGACGTGAACTTCCTGGCGGTCGCGGCCGACGCGGGCAAGACCCGGTTCCTCGACCTCACCTCGAACCCGGTCTCGGCCCCGTACGCGACGGTCACCGCGGTCATCGGCGGCGCGCTGCTCTCCACCGCCTCCCACGGCGCCGACCAGATCATCGTGCAGCGGCTGCTGGGATGCCGCAGCCTGCGCGACGCCCAGAAGGCGGTGATCGGCAGCGCCGTCGTGGTGTTCCTGCAGTTCGCCCTGTTCCTCACCGTGGGCCTCGCGCTGTACTCCTACTTCGAGGGCGCCTCGGTGGAGGGGCTCGGACTGGCCAACTCCGACGAGCTCTTCCCGACGTTCATCGTGGAGGGGCTGCCGGCCGGCCTGTCGGGCCTGCTGCTGGCGGGGATCATGGCCTCGGCGATGAGCACCCTGTCCTCCTCGCTGTCGGCGCTGTCCTCCTCGACCATGGCCGACCTGTACGAGCGGTTCAGCCGCCGCACGCTCACCGACACGCAGGGGCTGCGGCTGGGCAGGCTGTTCACCCTCGGCTGGGGGCTGGTCTTCATCGGGGCGGCGGCGATGTTCACCGGTACCGACAACCCGGTCGTGGAGCTGGGCCTGTCCGTGGCGAGCCTGACCTACGGCGGCCTGCTGGGCGCGTTCTTCCTGGGGCTGTGGGTGCGCGGAGCCCGCCAGCTCGACGCGGTGGTCTCCTTCGCGGTCGCGGTGGCGACCATGGTCTGGCTGTTCCTCTTCCAGCCCGACCTGGTCGGGTTCACCTGGTACACGGCCATCGGCACGGCCATCGTGCTGGGCCTGGGCTCCCTGTTGTCGCTGCGCCACCGCGGCGCGGCGCCCCGGGACCGGGACGCGCACACGCCCGGGCAGTCCTCCGACACCGGAACCGGGGAGGCTCCCCGAGCGGGAGGGGAGCCCTCGCCCGCGGACGAGGGGGAGCGCCCCTGACCCTGTCCGGCCCGGCTCCGGTCACGTGACGGGAGCCGGTCGCACCGGCGGACGGCACGGCCCCGCCTCCGCGCACACGCGGCGGGGCCGTGCCGCGAGACCCCGGACCGGCCCCCGCGCGCGACGCTCACCCCGCGCCGACGGCCTCCTCCCTCCGGGCCTCCCCGCCGCGGGCGCGCACCCGGAAGGCGGCGACCAGGGCCACGGCGGCCACGAGCGACGCGTCCGTGTCGGACAGCGCGGCGTCCGTCGCGGCGGCGCCCACCGGGAGCGCGGTGGCCACGGCCCCCGACGCGCGGAGGATCCGCTGTCTGTTCATCCTCCACTCCCTTTCGGCCTGTTGGTCCATTAGGTGGTCCAACAGGACCTTTCCGTGGTCTGGGAAATCATGCGAGCCCTCGTGATCACTGTCAATGGCGAACCGAAGCCTTGTGCTGACGAGGGTGTTGCGTCGCATGGTCGCGCTCGGTCCTCCGCTTCCGCCCAGGCCAAGGGGGCCGCCGTGGGGGCGGGCGCCCCTCGGGGGAGGGGCTGGCCGCGCGCCGAGGGGTGCGCTACGCTGACCACGCGATTCCACCCGATGGTTCTAACGAACCACCTGGTGGACCAAACGAAAGGGGGAGGGATGCCTGACGGCGACTCCGGCGGCACCGTGCGCAGCGTCGCGCGCGCCCTGGACCTGCTCGACCTGTTCGACGAGAGGAACCAGCGCTACTCCACACGGGAGCTGGTGGAGCGCACCGGCCTGGCCAAGACCACGGTCCTGCGGCTGGTCGCGACCCTGGAGCAGCGCGGGCTGCTGTGGACGGCGCCCGACGGCCGGGTCGGGGTCGGCCCCGGCCTCCTGCGCTGGTCGCGCCTGGCACACGCCGTCTGGCAGGTGCCCGAGGCGGTCCGGTCCGTCATGCGCGAACTCGTCGCCGACACCGCCGAGACCGTCAACCTCTACGTCCGCGCCGACGCCACCCGCGTGTGCGTGGCCAAGGAGGAGGGCCCCCAACGGCTGCGCCACGTCGTCAACGTCGGCGACGAGATGGTCCTGTGGGGCGGCGCCGCCAGCAAGGTGCTGCTCATCGGCGCGGGGGAGCCCCTGCTGCTGCGCGTGGCCGCCGCCTCCCCCCACGGCCCCGGGTACGTCGGCCGCCTGCGCGAGGAGGTGGAGCTGGCCCGTGTCCGGGGGTTCGCCGTCAGCCACGGCGAGCGCGAGCGGGGCGCCTCCGGCGTGGCCGCGCCCGTCCACGGACCCGCCGGCGGGACGCCGGTCGCCGCGCTGGCCGTGGGCGGCCCCACCGCCCGCTTCACCGACGCCGCCGTGGAGGGCTTCACCTCCGCGGTGGTCGACGCCGCCCGCCGCGTCACCGACATCGGGCTCGACCCCCCGGGAGGGACCGCGGGGCCCGGAACGGGAGGGAGGCGTTGACCGGCGACGACTCCGGCAACGGCTCCGGGCCCGGGGAGAGGTCCCTTCCCCTCGCGGGGGTGCGCGTCCTGGACATGACCAACGTCCTGGCCGGGCCCTACGCGGGGTACCAGTTGGCGCTCATGGGCGCCGACGTCGTCAAGGTCGAGGTCCCCGGCTCCGGGGACCTGGCGCGCCGGCTCGGCGCCTCGGCGGAGCTGAACGGCCGGAGGCTGGGCGCGTCGTTCCTGGCGCAGAACGCGGGCAAGCGCTCCCTGACCCTGGACCTGAAGACCCCCGGCGGCAGGGAGGCCATGACCCGCCTGGTGCGCCGGTCCGACGTGCTGCTGGAGAACTTCCGCCCGGGCGTGCTGGAGCGACTGGGCTTCGGCTGGGAGGACCTGAGCGCGACCAACCCCGGCCTGGTCTACTGCGCGGTGTCCGGGTTCGGCTCCGACGGTCCGCTGAGCGGACGCCCGGCCTACGACCAGATCATCCAGGGCCTGTCGGGGATGATGAGCACCACCGGTACGCCCGGCACCGGACCGCTGCGCGCGGGCTTCCCCGTCGCCGACGTCCTGGGGGGCCTCGCCGCGGCCTTCGCGATCAGCGCCGCCCTGGTCAAGAGGGAGCGCACCGGTCAGGGGAGCAGCGTGGACGTGTCCATGCTGGAGACCGCGATCACCGCGATGGGCTGGGGGGTGTCCAACTACCTGTCCGCGGGTGTCGAGCCGGTCCCCATCGGCAACGAGAACGCCACGGCGGCCCCCTCGGGCACCTTCGCCACCGCCGACGGCGCGCTCAACATCGCCGCCAACAAGCAGGAGCAGTTCGAGGCGCTGTGCGCGGCCGTGGGCGCACCGGAGCTGGCGCGCGACCCCCGCTTCGCCCGGCGCGAGGACCGCAAGACCCACCGCGAGGCCCTCCGCGAGGCACTGGAGGAGCACCTGGGCGCGCGGTCCGCCCTGGAGTGGGAACGCGAGCTGGCCCGGGCCGGGGTCCCCGCCGCCCGCGTGCTGACCGTGGCCCAGGCGCTGGAACTGGACCAGGTGGTCCACCGCGGGCTGGTGCACACGCTGCCCTTCCCCGGCGGGGAGGAGCGCGGGCTGCGCGTGCTCGGCAGCGGCGTCCGCGTGGACGGCGCGCCCCTGGGCCCCCGCACGGCACCGCCGCTGCTGGGCGAGCACACCGAGCAGGTGCTGCGCGAGGCGGGCCTCAGCGACCGGGAGATCGACACACTGCGCGAGGAGGGGGCGGTATGAGCGCGTCGGAAGCGCCGTCCATGACCCATGAGGAGATCGGCCGCTGGTGGCGGACCGGGCTGATCCGGATCGCCCCCGGCGAGATCGAGCCGGGCGGCTACCCGGTGCAGGAGCTGATCGGCCGGGTCTCGTTCGTGGACACGGTCTGGCTCATGCTGCGCGGCGAGCTGCCCGACCCGCGCCGCTCCGGCCTGTTGGAGGCCGCCCTGGTCGCAGCCGTGGACCACGGCCCCCAGGCGCCCTCCATCGCCGCCGCCCGGATGGCCGCCAGCTGCGGCGTGGGCCTCAACAACGCCGTCGCCACCGGCGTCAACCTGCTCGGGGACGTGCACGGCGGCGCCGGCCAGCAGTGTGTCGCCCTCCTGGAGGAGATGGCCGCGCGCCGCGCCGACGGGACCCCCGTGGAGAGCGTGGCCGGGGAGGTGGTCGCCGAGTACCGCGGACGCGGCGCGTACGTGCCCGGCTTCGGGCACCGCTTCCACCCGCGCGACCCGCGCCGCGACCCGCTCCTGGACCTGGTGCGCGAGGCGGTCGACGACGGGGTGGTCCCGGCGGGGCCGCTGGAGGCGGCCCTGGCGCTGGAGGAGGCGCTGGCCAGGGGGCGCGGGCGCCCCGTCCCGATGAACATCGACGCCGCCACCGCGGTCGTCCACGCCTCGCTGGGCTTCCCCTCGGAGCTGGCCCGGGGGTTGTTCGTCCTCTCCCGTTCCGTGGGCATCCTCGCCCACGCCTGGGAGGAGCGACAGGGCGGGGCGCGCATCAAGGGCCCCCTCCCGCGGTCGGTGCCGGCGGGGTACACCGGCCCCGCGACCCGCCACCTGCCCGAACCCGGCCCGGAGCCCTCCGCGGACCGCGGCCGGGACTGACCGGCGGTCCCCCGAACGGCGGGCGCCGGTACCTCCGTCCGGTCCGGTGCCCGCGCCCCGTCGGCGTTCGCCGCCGACGGCACGGCCGCGGGGCGGGCCCTCCCAAGGCCCGCCCCGCGGTGTCATGCCGTGGTGTCCGAAACGGTGGTCTTGTGCGCCTGGCGGTCGCCCCGCCGCGCCGGATCGGGAGCCGAGGTCAGATCCGGGGCCTGCGCTTCTTGGTCAGCGAGTTGATCCACCGCAGGGCGCCCCCGCCGGCTCCCCCGCGGCCCGGGGTGGACCGGCGCGCCGGGCCCCGTAGCGGATCCGGGCCGCCGCCGCCCAGTGGGCTCCCGCCCCGGGGGCGTCCCGCGGACCTGGCGAACCGCCGGGCCATCGCCAGGGGGTCGCTGGACCGCCCACCCGTACGCGGGCGCCTGCCCGGTGCCGGGCGGCCCAGTCCCGCACGCCGCATCAGCTGGTTCTTCGCCGTCCTCAGGGGGTTCCTCATGTCGGTCTCCTCCTCGTCTGTCGGTTCCGCGTTCCGGCCGGTCATCTCACCGCCGAGCGGATCATGACGAACAGAGCACGTTCTGCGTTCCTGTCTGTTGCGCTACCCCGAAGTGTGATATTGATGCGTCTTCACTCGATCGGGCTCCCGCAGTGACCCCGCCGGGGAAGCCCGCGGGCGTGTCTCCCGGGAGGGTCAGCGCAGGCCAAAGAGGGTCTTGACCCTGCGGAGGGCTCAGGCGCTCCCGGACGAAAGATGTGGTGCGGTGCGCGGCAGCACCGCGGTCAGGACGGCCGCCGCGAGCTGTACGGCCGCGAGCAGAGCGAAGACCAGGCCGTAGGCGCCCCCCTCCGGCGCGTCCCCGGAGGCGGCCGCGGCGACCAGCGCGGCCAGGCCGAGGGCGCCGCCCACCTGCTTGGCCGCGTTCATCAGGCCCGAGACGGCCCCTGCGTCCCCGGGGGCGGCGCCCGAGGTCACGACGGCGGTCAGCGGAGTGGTGAACAGGCCGCCTCCCACGGAGACGAGGACCGCGGGACCCAGCACCGCCGCCGCGTAGGTCTGCTCCGAGACCGCCGCGGCCTGCCAGACGAAGCCCGCCGCCGCGGTGAGGCAGCCGGCCCCGATCAGCACCCGTGCCTCCACGAACCCCATCAGCCACGGGGTGAGCAGCCAGCCCACGGCCATGGTGACCAGGGTGTGAGGCAGGAAGCCCAGGCCGGTCAGCAGCGGGCCGAAACCCAGCACGTCCTGCATGTAGAAGGTCAGGAAGTACCACATGGGCACCTGGAAGCAGGCCCCGGCCAGGAACACCATGGCGTTGCCCGCCCAGACCGCCCGGCGGCGCAGGAGCCGCGGCGGCAGCAGGGGCACCGGCGCGCGGGACTCCACCGCGGCGAACAGCGCCAGGGCGAGGGCTCCCGCGGCCAGTACCGCCAGCGTGACCGGGTCGTCCCAGCCGTGCTCCGCCGCCCGGGTGGGGGCGTAGGTGAGCGCGGCCAGCCCGCCGGTCGCCGTCACGGCCCCGGGCAGGTCGAGCCGCCCGCCGCGGTCCTCCTTCGGGTCCCGGCCCAGGCGGTACAGGGCCAGGGCCAGCACGGCGCCGCCGACGGGCACGTTGACCAGCAGGACCGCCCGCCATGACAGCGCCTCGGTCAGCGCGCCGCCGACGAGGTTGCCCGCCGCGCCGCCCGCCACGCTCACCGCGGTCCAGGCGGCCAGCGCCCGGACGCGGGCCCGCCCCTCGGGGAAGGAGGTGGTCAGGATCGCCAGGGTCGCGGGGGCCAGCACCGCCGCGCCCAGCCCCTGCAGCGCGCGGGCGGCGACCAGCAGCCCGGGGGAGGGGGCCGCCCCGCCCAGCAGGCTGGCCGCGCAGAACAGCGCGAGCCCGGCGGCGAACACCCGCCGGTGTCCGTACAGGTCGGCCAGCCGTCCGCCGGGCAGGAGGAGGCCGCCGAAGGCCAGGGTGTAGGCGTGGGCCACCCAGGGCAGCCCCGTCGCGGAGAACCCCAGGGAGGAACGGACCGCGGGCAGGGCGACGTTCACCACCGACACGTCGAGTACCACCATGAGCTGCGCGGCGCACACCAGGGCGAGCACCAGCCGTGACGTCGTCTCCCCGGCCCGGGTTCCGGGCACGCGAACCACCCCGTTCCAGCAAAGCAATGTGGTTACATTGGTTTGAACGGTAGTGCCAGCGAGGCCGCAAAGCAATGCGCCTACATCGATAAGGGGGACGGGTGAACACACCCACGCGGGGACCGGGAGCCGAGCACGACCAGCGCAGGCGCCAGATCGCCGACGCCGTCCTGGCCGTGGCGGCCGAACGCGGGATGGCGGCCGTGTCCCAGGCCAGCGTGGCGGCCCGCGCCGGGGTCTCACCCGGACGCGTCCAGCACTACTTCCCCGCCAAGCACCAGATGATCGAGGCCGCCTTCGACCGGGGCAACGCCCTGAGCTCCGCGCGCATCGCCGCCAAGACGGGCCCGGGAGGCGGTCCGCGCCGGCTCCTGACGACCGTGCTCACCGAACTCATCCCCCACGACGACGCCACACGCGCCCACATGCGCGTCCGCCAGGCCTTCACCGCGCTCGCCCTGTCCGACGAGGCCATCGCCCGGCGCATGCGCGAGGAGTACGCGCGCTTCCACGGCCAGGTCGCGGACCTGCTGCGCCGCGGGCAGGACGAAGGAGGGGTGCCCCGCTCCCTGGACCCCGCGGAGGGGGCGGTCGCGCTCGTCGCCCTGGCCGAGGGGCTGGCCTACTACGTGCTCGTGGGCGTCCACCCGGCCGCCGCGGCCCGTGAGCGGGTGCTCGCCGAGATCGCCGCCCTCCACGCGCCCGGCCCCGGCGAACGGAACTGACCGGTGCGCGGACGCCGCCGTTCCCGGGCGGCGGAGCCCCGGGAGGCCGGGCCCGGGCCCGGCCGGAACCGACCGTTCCCGAGCGCCCGCGCGGGCGGATTCGCCCCCGGACGGCACGGGTAGGGGACCCGCGCACAACCGCTACTTCGTTCCGGGGGACACTCATGGCACAACTGATCGACCTGCACGGCACCGCGATGGGGGAGTTCGACCGGCGGGTCCGCGAGGTCAAGCTGACGGACTGGGCGCTGCCCACGCCGTGCGCCGACTGGGACGTGCACGACCTGGTCAACCACCTGACCACCGAACAGCTGTGGGTGCCGCTGCTGCTGGACGGCGCGCGCGTCGAGGAGGTCGGCGACCGCCTCGACGGCGACAACCTGGGTGAGGAGCCCATCACCACCTGGGAGGTCGCCTCCCGGGAGTCCCGCACCGCCTGGCTCGCGCCCTCCTCCCTGGAGAGCACGGTGCACCTGTCCTTCGGCGACGCGCCCGCCGAGCTCTACCTGTGGCAGATGACCTTCGACCTGACGGTGCACGCCTGGGACCTGGCACGCGCCCTGGGCACCGACGACCGCCTCGACCCCGACCTGGTCAAGGAGGTCCACGCCTGGCTGAACGGCCAGGACCTCGGCCCGGGGCCGACGTTCGCCGCCCCCGTGGAGACCGCGCCCGACGCGAGCCCGCAGGACCGCCTGATCGCCCTCACCGGCAGAACCCCCTGAGCGCACGCGCGCGCCGGGTGAGGGGCGGCCGGCCCGGCGCGGACGGGGACGCCCGGCCGCACGCGGCACGGGCGCCGGGTTTAGCCGCACCCCTGCGGGTTACGCGCCTTGGTGGTGCCTCCCGGACGCCCGCTTCCCGGCCGCCCACGCCGTGTCGGCTTCCGGGAGCTCCCCGACTGTCACAGACTGTGACGAGTCCCTGGCGCGGTGCGCCGGACGGGCCGCGGGGACGGCGGCGCGGAGGACACCGACCACACACGAGGAAGGGCACTGCCGGTGGAGGCCACGATCACCCTCAACGTCGACGGAGAAAAACGCGAGCTCACCGTCGACACACGCACCACCCTGCTGGACGCGCTGCGCGACCGGCTGGGGAACACCTCGCCGAAGAAGGGCTGCGACCACGGCCAGTGCGGAGCCTGCACGGTCCTGCTGGAGGGCCGCCGCGTCGTGTCCTGCCTGACCTTCGCGGTCGCGCACGACGGCGCCAGCGTCACCACCGCCGCCGGACTCGCCGAGGAGGGGCGGCTGCACCCCGTCGCCCGCGCCTTCGTCGACCACGACGGCTTCCAGTGCGGCTACTGCACGCCCGGACAGGTCTGCTCGGCCGTGGGCATGTTGGAGGAGGCCGCCGCCGACTGGCCCAGCCACGTCACCGAGGACCTCGACGCGCCGGTCAGCCTCGACGACGACGAGATCCGCGAGCGCATGAGCGGCAACCTGTGCCGCTGCGGCGCCTACGTCAACATCGTCGCCGCCATCCGGGAGGCCGCCCGGTGAAACCCTTCCACTACACCCGCCCCGCCGAGGCCGCCGCGGCCGTCACCGCGGTCGCGGGCGACCCCGAGGCCGCCTACATCGGCGGCGGCACCAACCTGGTCGACCACATGAAGCTCGGCATCGCCGAGCCCACCTCCCTCGTGGACGTGCGCGACCTGCTCAGCCACCGGATCGAGGAACTGCCCGACGGCGGCCTGCGCGTCGGCGCCGCCGTACCCAACAGCGACCTGGCCGCCCACCCCGGGGTCCGCAGGCACTACCCCGTGCTCTCCCAGGCCCTGCTGGCGGGCGCCTCCGGCCAGCTGCGCAACGCCGCCACCACCGGCGGCAACCTCCTCCAGCGCACCCGGTGCGTGTACTTCCAGAACACCGCCATGCCCTGCAACAAGCGCGAACCCGACACGGGCTGCTCGGCGGTCGAGGGATACGGCCGCTACAACGCCGTCCTGGGCGCCTCGGAGCACTGCGTGGCCACCCATCCCTCCGACATGGCCGTCGCCCTGACCGCCCTGGGCGCCCGGGTCCGGGTGCTGGGCCCCGGCGGGGAGCGCACCGTGGACATGCCCGGCCTGCACCGCCTCCCGGGGGACGAGCCCCAGCGCGACACCGTCCTCGAACACGGCGACCTCATCACCGCCGTCGAGCTGCCCCACCTGCCCCTGGCCGCCCGTTCGGCCTACCGCAAGGTGCGCGACCGCGCCTCCTACGCCTTCGCCCTGGTGTCGGTGGCCGCGGCCCTGCGCGTCGTGGAGGGCACCGTCGAGGACGTGCGTGTGGCCTTCGGCGGCCTGGCGCACGCGCCCTGGCGCGCCCGCCGCGCGGAGGAGGCGCTGCGCGGGGGGCCGGCCACCGAGGAGGCCTTCCGCGAGGCCGCACGGGCCGAACTCGCCGACGCCCGCACCGGCCCGGACAACGCCTTCAAGGTCCCCATGGCCGTCAACACCCTCGCCTCGACCCTGCGCGACCTGACCGCCGAGGAGGCACGATGACCGGGACGCTGGACCCGCGGGTCATGGGCCGGCCGATGACCCGCCTGGAGGGCGCCGACAAGGTCACCGGGCGGGCGCCCTACGCCTACGAGCACCCGCTCACCGACCCCCTGTACCTGCACCCGGTGCTGTCCACCGTCGCGCGCGGACGCGTCACCGCGGTCGACACCTCCGCCGCCGAGGCGCTGGAGGGGGTGCGCGCCGTCCTGACCCCGGACAACGCCGAGCGGCTCGCCGACACCGAGGACCGCGAGTTCGCGGTCCTGCAGTCCCACGAGGTGTCCTTCCACGGCCAGTTCGTCGCCGCGGTCGTGGCCGACACCCCCGAGACCGCCCGCCAGGCGGCCGGGCTGGTACGGGTGGACTACGAGCGGTCGGCGCACGACGTGGTGCTCACCGCCGACCACGCGGGCCTCTACCGGCCCGTGGGCGAGGACGACGAGGGACCCGCCTCCGACACCGAGCAGGGCGACCCCGACGCGGCCCTGGCCTCCGCCGAGGTCGTGGTCGACCAGACCTACAGCACGCCCACCGAGCACAACAACCCCATGGAGCCGCACACCACCACGGCCCTGTGGGAGGAGGCGACCGGAGACCTCACCCTCTACGACTCCACCCAGGGCGTGCACGTGGTCCGCGCCTCCGTGGCCGGGGTGTTCGGACTGGACCCCGAGCGGGTCCGGGTGGTCGCGCCCCACGTCGGCGGCGGCTTCGGCTCCAAGGGGGAGGCGCACGCGCACGACGTCCTGGCCGCGATGGCCGCCCGCGCCCTGCCCGGACGGCCGGTCAAGTTCGCGCTGACCCGCCAGCAGATGTTCTGCCTGGTGGGCTACCGCACGCCCACCATCCAGCGGCTGCGCCTGGGCGCCGACCGCGACGGGCGGCTGTCCGCGGTCGTCCACGACTCCGTGGAGCAGACCTCCACCGTCAAGGAGTTCACCGAGAACAGCGCGATGTGCTCGCGGTGGATGTACGCCGCGCCCCACCGCCGCACCACCCACCGGATCGCGGCCCTGGACGTGCCGGTCAACTTCTGGATGCGCGCCCCCGGCGAGGCGCCGGGAATGTACGCGGCCGAGGCCGCCATGGACGAACTCGCCCACGCCTGCGGCGTCGACCCGATCGAGCTGCGCGTGCGCAACGAGCCCGAGACCGACCCCCAGAGCGGCTCCCCGTGGTCGGACCGGCGCCTGGTCCGGTGCCTGCGCGAGGGCGCGGAGCGCTTCGGCTGGAACGGGCGCGATCCCCGGCCCGGAACCCGCCGGGAGGGGGACTGGCTGGTGGGCACCGGCGTGGCCTCGGCGAGCTACCCGCACCTGTTCAACCCCGGGTCGGTGGCCCGCATCCGCTACGGCGGGGACGGCCTCCACGAGGTGTCCATCGGCGCGGTGGACATCGGCACCGGGTCCTGGACCGCGCTCACCCAGATCGCCGCCGACGCGCTGGGCCTGCCCGCCTCCGACATCCGGCTGCGCATCGGCGACACCGCCTTCCCCCCGGCCTCGGTCGCGGGCGGCTCCAGCGGCACCAGCTCCTGGGGGACGGCCATCGTGGCCGCGGCCCGGGCCTTCCGCGACCGGCACGGGGACTCCCCGGCGCCGGGCGCGGAGGCCAGCGCCAGCGCGGCGGAGGACACCGTCGACGAGTCGTACTCGGTCTACTCCTTCGGGGCGCACTTCGCCGAGGCGCGGGTGCACGCCGACACGGGCGAGGTCCGGGTACCGCGCATGTACGGCCTGTTCTCCATCGGCCGCGTGGTCAACCCGCGCACGGCGCGTTCGCAGTTCCTCGGCGGGATGGTCATGGGCCTGTCGATGGCGCTGTACGAGGAGAGCTTCCGGGACCCGAGGTACGGCCACGTCGCCAACGGCGACTTCGCCGAGTACCACATCCCCACCAACGCCGACGTGGGCGACCTGCGGGCCGAGTGGCTGGACGAGGAGGACTCCCGCGCCACCCCCATGGGGTCGCGGGGCGCGGGTGAGATCGGCATCGTCGGTACCGCCGCGGCGGTGGCCAACGCCGTCCACCACGCCACGGGGACCAGGGTGCGGGACCTGCCGATCACGGCGGACAAGCTCCTGCGGTGACGACCGCCCGGTCGTGGCGCGCCCGCGCGGGCGCGCCACGACCGGGCGGAGCGCGGGACCCGGCGGTGTCAGGACGGCAGGGCGCCCCGCGCCCCGGCCGGGGAGGCCGGTTCCGGGAGGGGCGCGGCCCGTCGTCCGCGGTGGGCCGCTCCCGGCGGGGGAGCGGGCAGCAGCGAGGGGCACACGCCGGTGTCCACACCGGGCGACCACAGCACCGACACCGGCTCCCGGTCGTCGACGCGCACACCCGCGGCGTCCAGCAGGTCGCCCTCGTAGGCCCAGGAGTGCGCCCGAAACAGCGGCCAGCGCGGGTGGGACACCCGGATCCACCACGTGCGCCCCGCGCGCCGGGTGTGCAGGCCCCAGCGCGCGGTCACGAACCGCTCCAGCGGGGACTCGCGCTCCACCCGCTCGCCCACGGTCGCCCGCCACCGCCCCCGGGCCCCGCCCAGGGGCAGGCGGCGGCGCACCGCGCCCGCGTGCACGCCGCCCCTCCCCGCGCGCAGGGAGACGTCCGACCACATGTAGGGCACGCCCACCAGGGCCCTGGCGGCCAGGACGTTGTGCGCGGAGCTCGCGTCCATGGACAGGAAGACCACGCCCCGGCGGCCGTACCCGTCCACCGAGTACAGGCGCACGTTGACCTCGCCGAACCCGCCCACGGGGACCCCGGCGGCCGTGGTGAAGGGGACGCGGAAGGGCACGAGCCCGACGTAGGTGGTCCCGTCCAGCACGTCGGGCCGGGTGTGCTCGGGCAGCAGCGGCGCCACCCGCTCGGGCGGGACGGCCCAGTGCACGAAGAGGGCGTCGCGCCAGCCCTGGTACAGCGGCGCGGGCCCCGGCAGGGGAGGCGGGTCCAGGGGCGGCGGCCGCCGGTCCACGCGCGCTGACTGCTCCGACCGCTCCTGCACCGGGTCCTCCCGCTCGGACGTGCGCGGACGGCGCCCGCGTACGGGGCGAGCCTACGCCCGTGCCGCCGGGGCCCGGGAGAGGCCCCGCCCGCGCGTGTTCGGGGGCGCCCTCCCGCCGGACGCGCACCCCCGCCCGTGCGCGGCCCGGCGCCCTCGCGCCGCCCTCCGGCCGGGACGCCCCAGCCCCGCCGACACACGTCCGCCCGCCCCGCGCGGAGCGGGGCGGGCGGGCACGCGCGGTCCGGACTACTCCAGGGTGTCCTTGAGCTTGTCCACGAAGCCCTCGCTCTTGGTGGCCTTGGACGCGCCCTTGGCGGAGCCCTCACCGCCGTGGCCGTCGTAGGTGGCGTACAGCGCGGGGTCGGGCGGCGGCGCGGAGGCCGGGCCGCCCAGCGGCTGGGGCTGGTCGAGGTAGCGCAGCTCGTGGCGGCCGTCGGGGGCGGGCCGGTGCGACCAGCCGCCGTTGGCGGCCGCGGTGCCGTCCGACAGGCCCCAGATGGTGTTGGCGTGCTCCTGGTTCTCCTCGTCGAAGAGGGCGGTGGGCGCGATCTCGCCCTCCAGGCCGTCCTCCTGCAGCTCCTCGATCGCGGCCAGCCACATGTTCTGGTGGACGGTGTCGCGGGCCAGGTTGAACTGGAGCATGGCCTTGACGCCGGGGTCGTCGGTCATGTTGTACAGGCGTGCGGTCTGGAGCCTGCCCTGGGCCTCGGCCGCGACGTTGGCCCGGAAGTCCGCGAGCAGGTTGCCGCTGGCCACGATGTACTTGCCGTTCCAGGGGGTGCCGTTGGAGTCGGCCGGTGTGGCGCCGCCGCCGGAGATGATGGCCTGCTGCGGGTCCATGCCGCCCACGATCGCGGCCACGGCCGGGTCCTTGACCGCCTTGGCGACGGTGTCGGAGGGGGCGCCCTCCAACAGGCGCGCCACCATGGTGGCGAGCATCTCGACGTGGCCGATCTCCTCGGTGGCCACGTCCATGATCAGGTCCTTGTACTTGCCCTCGATACGGCAGTTCCAGCCCTGGAACAGGTACTGCATGGTGACGGTCATCTCGCCGTAGGCGCCGCCGATGAGCTCCTGGAGCTTTCTCGCGAAGAGCGCGTCGGGAGCCTCGGGCTTGGCCTCGAACTGCAGGTGCTTGGTGTGTCGGAACATGTTCACCTCATCGCTGGGGGATGTGGTTGTCGCACTGGGCGTTCCTGGGTCCGGCTACCCGGAGCATGCGATCGGTAACGGGGATTGGGCGAGAGTTGGCCTTCCGTGTATCCGGACCCGCGGGCACGGCCGTGGCCGGTGTCTCGCCCCGGCGGAGGTTCGTCCAGGTTTGTCGTGCAGGGAGGGGGTAGATGCCGGTCTGTTAAAGACAGAGGAAAGAGGTGGGCATGCTGGAGGCGTTAGCTCCTCCCTGGCCACTCGGATGGAGCCTCGCGGTCTTCGTCCTGGTGGCCGCGGTGACCGTGGTGGCCAGTGTCCGGATGACGTCCCTCGGAGACGTCCTGGCCGACCGCACCGGCTGGGGGGAGGCGCTCTTCGGTGCGGTCTTCTTCGGCCTGGCCACGTCGCTGTCGGGGATCGTGATGACGGCGGTCAGCGCGGCCGGCGACCAGCCTGGGCTGGCCTACAGCAACGCGGTCGGGGGCATCGCCGCGCAGACGCTGGCCCTGGCGGTGGCCGACTTCTTCTACCGGCGCGCCAACCTGGAGCACGCCGCCGCCTCCTCGGCGAACCTGCTCTTCTGCTGCCTGCTGATCGGACTGCTGTCCGTGGTCGTGCTCAGCGCGCTGGGCCCGGACATGACGCTCCTGGGGGTGCACCCGGCCTCGCTCGGGATGGTCGCCTTCTACGCGGGCGGGCTCTGGCTGATCAGGGAGGAGAACGAGCACCCGATGTGGCGGGCCGTCCCCACCCGGGAGACCGTGGTGGACGTCCCCGCGGAGGAGGGCGCGGTCGCCACCAAGGACGACACCGGCATCGGCGTGCTGTGGGTGCGCTTCGTCGCGGTGGGCGCCGTCGTGGCCGTGGGCGGGTGGGCGCTCGCCCAGGCGGCGGCCACGATCGTGGAGGCCACCGGGCTCAGCGCCGGGTTCGTCGGCGCCGTGGCCATGGGCGCGGTCAACGCCATCCCCGAGACGGTCGCGGCGGTCGCCGCGGTCCGGCGGGGCGCGATGACCCTGGCGGTGTCCGCCGTCATCGGCGGCAACTGCCTGGACGCGCTCAACGTGGCCGTGGGCGACGTCTTCTACCGGGGGGGCTCGCTGTTCCACTCCGCCACGGCCGACGAGCTCTTCCTCACCACCGGGGCGCTGTTGATGACGGTGGCCCTGCTCGCCGGGCTCATCATCCGCCAGACCAAGGGCTGGGGCCGGATCGGCTTCGAGGGTGTGCTGCTGATCGTGATCTACGCGGGCATCCTCGGCGTGCTCACCTTCTGAGCCGGTCGCCCGCCCGGCGCGGGCCGCGGGGCCCTCACCCCACCCGGTGCAGCCGGACCTCGCCGAGACGGCCGTCCTCGGCCACCGCCGTCATGTACGTGTGGTGTGGCTGGCGCCGCCGGTCGGTGGGGGATCCCGGGTTGAGCAGGCGCAGACCGGAGGGGGCCGTGGTGTCCCAGGGGATGTGCGAGTGTCCGAACACCAGCACGTCGCAGTCGTCGAAGCGCTCCTGGCACCGCTTCTCGCGCCCGCGCGCGTCGCCGGTCTCGTGCACGACCGCGAAGCGGACCCCGCCGAGCGTGGCGCGGGCGACCTCGGGCAGCCGCGCGCGCAGGTCGGGGCCGTCGTTGTTGCCGTGGACGCCGACCAGGAGCGAGGCCCGCGCGTCGAGGCGCTCCAGGCTGGCCAGGTCGCACCAGTCACCGGCGTGGATCACCGCGTCGGCCCGCTCGACCTCGTGCCACACCTGTTCGGGCAGGTCGCGCGCGCGGCGCGGGACGTGGGTGTCGGACACGATCAGTACGCGCATGCGGGTAAGCGTAGGTGACACGGGCGCCGGCCGCGCGCCGCTCACCCGTCGGAGCCGAGGGAGTTGTACCCCTTGGCCCGCTCCTGGCCCGAGAGCGCGTGGATGGCGTCCATGACCCGGTCGGTGATCACCCGGCGCGCCTTGCCCGGGGCGAGGTGGTCGTAGCCGGTGGAGAAGTCCAGCGGCTCGCCGAAGCGGATGCTGAAGGGTCGCGGGCGCGGCATGGAGGCGCCGATCGGCTGCACGTCCTGGGTCCCCGCCACCGCCACCGGCACGACCGGGGCCTTGGACTCCATCGCCAGCAGGGCCACGCCGGTGCGGCCCCGGTACAGGCGGCCGTCCCGCGAACGGGTGCCCTCGGGGTAGATCACACAGGCCTCGCCCTCGCGCAGCCGGTCCAGCATCATCTCCAGGGACAGCATGGCCCCGCGCGCGTCGCGGCGCTGTACCGGCATGGCGCCCAGGGAGGAGAACACGGTCCTGGTGACGCGGCCCTTGAGGCCGGTCCCCTCGAAGTAGTCGGACTTGGCCAGGAACCGCACCCGGCGGTGGGTCACCGACAGCGGGATGACCACGCTGTCCACGAACGACAGGTGGTTGCTGGCCAGCAGGACCGCTCCCTTGTCGGGGACGTTCTCACGGCCCTCGATGGTCGGGCGGCACAGGGTACGGGCGAGTACCGATGTCGTCTGCCGCAACGCACCGTAGAGCACGTGTTCTCCCTCACCAATGGTCGGATGCCGGAGTCCAATGTAAGGCTGACCCACCGGTAACAACGGATCGGGGGCGCGGAGTGCTCCAGGTCACCACATCGGGAGAACGGCTCAGGCCGGGCTCGTGACGTGCGGCTTCTTCGTCGGGTCAGTCGGCGCGGCGCCACTCGGCGTTGGCCCCGCACACCACCAGGCACGGCCGCTCACCGGGGACCCGGCCCGCCAGCCAGGCGGCGAAGGGTACGGCCGCGGCCGGTTCGGTGGCGATGCGGAACTCCTCCCAGAGCCGGTCCTGGGCCCGCAGGATCTCGGCGTCGCTCACCAGGACACGGGTCACCGGGTGGGCGCTCAGC
Source organism: Glycomyces fuscus (assembly GCA_002529455.1). Lineage (GTDB taxonomy): Bacteria > Actinomycetota > Actinomycetes > Streptosporangiales > Streptosporangiaceae > Nocardiopsis > Nocardiopsis fusca. The sequence continues at coordinate 88,038 of NYMS01000002.1, read as the reverse complement.
ACCTCGAAGGGCACCCGCCCCAGGGTGGCCGCGCCCAGCGCGGAGGAGGCCACCGAGTCCACGGGGGTCTGCACGGGGTGCCCGGCGGCCAGCGCGGCGTGCATGCTCGCGCAGCCCTCGGGTTCGGCGCCCACGACCTCGCGTCCCTCGGCGCCCAGGCGCACCCCGGCCACCAGGCCGCCGCCGCCCACGGCGACCGCGATGGTGTCGCACTCGGGGGCGTCGGCGGCGATCTCCAGGCCGATCGTGCCCTGTCCGGCCACGACGAGGGGGTCGTCGAAGGCGTGCAGGTAGCGCACGCCCTCGGCCTCGGCGCGGGCGCGGGCCGCCTCGGCGGCCACCGCGTAGTGCTCGCCCACCCTGACGACCTCGGCGCCGGTGGCGGCCAGCGGCGCCGCCTTGGCCTCGGGGATCGACTCGGGGACGTAGACCGTGGCGCGCACGCCCAGCAGGCGGGCGGCGGTGGCCACCCCCAGGCCGTGGTTGCCGCCGGAGGCGGTGATCACCCGGTCGGTGTCCTCCCCGCCCAGCAGGGCGTTGAGGGCGCCGCGCAGCTTGAACGCTCCCGTGAGCTGGAGGTGCTCCAGCTTGAGCGTCAGCGTCCGTCCGTCGACCCGGGCGTGCATCACCGGGGTGCGGCGGGCGTGGGGGGCGATGCGTTCGGCGGCGGCACGGACGTCGGTGGCCGTGGGCGCGGCGTGCGCGGTGGTGGGACTCATACAGCCCACTGTGCCCCTACCGGCCATTAACTTAAAGTTGGGTCTGCTAAAGATCGTTAAGCGAAACTTTGTGTCGGACCTTGTACGTAAGGAGGGGCGCCGTGCTGGACGCCAACCGGGTGCGGGTGCTCGTGGAGATCGCGCACGCCGGGTCGATCGCCGCCGCGGCCGAGCGGCTCTCCTTCACCCCGCCCGCCCTGTCCCAACAGCTCACCAAGCTGGAGCGCGAGGTCGGGTGCACCCTGGTCGAGCGCGGACGCACCGGGGCCACCCTCACCGAGGCGGGCCGGGTCCTGCTCGAACACGGCGAGCGGGTGCTGGGCGAGCTGCGCGACGCCGAGGCCGCCGTCCGCGCCGTGGCGGGCGAGCCCCCCGACCGCCTGTCCCTGGGCGCCTTCGCCAGCGCGGGCAAGGTCCTGCTGCCCGCAACCCTGGCCGCCTTCGGCCGCCGGCACCCCCAGGTGCGCCTGTCCCTGTCCGACATCGAGCCCCCCGGAGGGTACGGCCTGGTCGCCTCCGGCGACCTGGACCTGCTCCTGACCCACCGCTACCCGGGCGTGCCCCTGCCGCGGGCCGGGGGCCTGCACCGCGAACGCGTTCTGGTGGACCCGCTGCTGGTGGTCGTGCCCGAGGGCCACGCCCTGGCCGACCGCGACGTGGCGCTGGCCGACCTGGCGGGCGAGGAGTGGATCTGCGGGGCCCCGGGCATCTACAACCGGATCAGCCTGGACACCGCCGCCGCTGCCGCCGGGGTGCGCCTGACCGTGGCCTACGAGACCCGCGACTACGAGGTGGCCCTGGCCCTCGTCGAGGCCGGGGTCGGGGTGGCCCTCGTCCCGCTCAGCATCCTGCGCTCGGACCGCCGGGGAGGCTGGGTCAGCCGTCCGCTGCGCGGCACCCGACTGGCCCGCGAGATCTACGCCGTGTACCGGCGCCGCCCGCCCGAGCCGGTCCCGGCGATGGTCGGACTCCTGCGCGGTGTCGCCTCCCGGGCGCTGGGCGCGGCCGGGGAGGCGGTCGGGCCGGGCGCCGGCGGACCTCACAGCGGCGGGGAGCCGGGCGGGCTGGGCGCGTTCCAGCGGTAGAGCAGCGCCAGCAGCCGCACGGCGAAGCACAGCAGCGCGCCCACCACGGCGATCCAGCCCCACGTCAGGCCCGACCAGTAGGAGACGGCGACCAGGCCCGCGCCCAGCAGGGCGGGGACGGCGTACAGGCGCGAGTTCGCGCTCAGCACGGTCGGCACCCGGTTCAGCAGGACGTCGCGGATGGTGCCGCCGCCCACCCCGGTGACGACGCCGAGCAGCGTGGCCTGGAGGGGGCCGAAGCCCAGCTCCAGGGCCTTGGTCGCCCCGATCACGGCGAACAGGCTCAGCCCGGCCGCGTCGAAGACGAGGATGGGCCTGCTCAGGTGGGTGAGCTGGCTGCTGAGGAAGAACGCGGCGGTCGCGCCCAGCATCGCGGTGCAGATGTAGCGCCAGTCCTGGAAGGTCGCGGGGGTCACACCGAGCAGCAGGTCGCGGATGACGCCGCCGCCGAGGGCGGTCACCACGCCCAGGGCCAGGACGCCGACGATGTCCAGGCGTGCGGCGCGGATACCGGTCAGTGCCCCGTCGACGGCGAAGGCGAGGATGCCGACGAGGTCCAGGACGAGGATCAGGGTCTGCGTGGACATGCGCGTGCGCCGGGGACGGCGGTTCCTTTCGGACGGGGTGGCGGGGAGGGGCCGATCGGCCATTTCACCACGTCCGGGGTGCGTGTGCCGCGCGTGGGTGCTGTGACGCGCCGCACGGGATCGGCGGGCGGGACGCCCGGGGATCCCGGACCGGGGCCGCGCCGTGGCGCCGGGGCCGGCCGGCGCGAACCCGGCCGATGACGGCGTGTCGGATCTTCCCCTGGGCCGCGGGCAGGCGACACCATCGGTGATGACCGGGATTCGGGCGGAACGAGGACACATGCAACACATGGACGCGATCGTCATCGGGATGGGGCCGGGCGGTGAGACGGTCGCGAGCAGGCTGCTCGCCGCCGGCAAGCGCGTGGCGGTGGTCGAGCGCGAACTCATCGGAGGCGAGTGCGGCTACTGGGCCTGCATCCCCACCAAGGTGCTGCTGCGCCCGCCGGAGGTGCGCCAGGAGGCCGACGGCGCCGCCGGGGTCTCCCGCCCGGACCTGCGCTGGCCCGAGCTGCGCGACTACCGGGACCAGATGATCCGCCACCTCGACGACTCCGCGCAGGTCCGGGGGTACCGGGACCAGGGCGCCCTGGTCCTGCGCGGCGAGGGGCGCGTCACCGGCCGCGACCCGTGGCGGGTGGCGGTGGGCGACACCGAGCTCACCGCCGACCACGTGGTCGTGGCCACCGGTTCGGAGGCGGTGCGCCCGCCGATCGAGGGCCTGGACGACCTGGACCCCTCCCTGGTGTGGACCAACCGGGAGGCCACCACCCTCACCGACGTCCCCGTCCGGGCACTCGTGGTCGGCGGCAGCGCGGTGGGCGTGGAGCTGGGCCAGTTCCTGGTCCGGATGGGCACGCAGGTCACCCTGGTCCAGCGCGGCCCCCGGCTGGTGGACCGCGAGGAGCCCCGGCTGTGCGAGCTGATCAGCGACCAGTTCGACCGCGACGGCGTCACCGTGCACCTGAACACCCAGGTCTCCTCGGTGGCCCGGGACGGGGAGGGGATCGCCGCCACCCTGGACAGCGGAGAGCGCGTGCGCGCCGACGTGATCGTGCTCGCCACCGGCCGCCGTCCCCGCACCGACGGCCTGGGGCTGGAGGAGGCCGGGGTGGAGCTGGACCGCACCGGCCTGCGCGTGGACGAGCGCTGCCGCGCGGCGCCCGGGATGTGGGGGGTCGGCGACGCCACCGGCCGGGCCCTGTTCACCCACGTGGCCAAGTACCAGGGGCGCGTGGTCGCCGACAACATCCTGGGCGCGGACCGGGCCGCCGACTACACCGGCGTGCCGCGCGTGGTCTTCTCCTACCCCGAGATCGCCGGGGTGGGCCTGACCGAGGCCCAGGCCAGGGAACAGGGGATCGACACGGCCACCGCCGAGGCCGACCTGCCCCAGACCCTGGCCCGGCCCTGGACCTACGACACCGACCCGCGCGGCACCCTGGGCCTGGTCGCCGACCGCGGGCGCGGGGTGCTGGTGGGCGCGTGGGCGTTCGCCCCCATGGCCTCGGAGTGGATCCACACCGCGGCGCTGGCGATCCGCACCGGGCTGCCCGTCGCGGCGCTGGCCGACTCCATCCCGCAGTTCCCCACCTACAACGAGGCCTACCTCATCGCCCTGGAGAACCTGCAGATGTGAGGCGGCGGCACGGGCGCGCCCGGCGGGGAGGTCAGGACCCGCCCGCCAGGGCGGCCTCCTCCTCGGCCTCCACGCCGCGGTTCCACTCGGCCTTGGCGGCCTGCCAGCCGTCCTCGTCGCGGCCCAGCCGCCAGTAGCCCGACACCGACAGCCGCTCCTTGGGCAGGCCGTGCTCGACGCGCAGCAGGCGACGCAGGTCGCGGACGAAGGCGGCCTCGCCGTGCACGAACGCGTGGACGCGGCCCGCGGGGAAGTCGAGGGCGCGCACGGCGGGGACCAGGACCGAGCCCACGGCCCGGTCCCCGCGGTGCAGCCAATGCACGCGCACGCCCGCGCCGCCGCCCAGCTTGAGCTCGTCCTCGGGTCCGCCGACCTCGACGAACACGTGGGCGGTGGCGTCGGGGGCCAGCGCCTCCACGGCGGTGGCGATGGCGGGCAGGGCGCTCTCGTCACCGGCCAGCAGGTGCCAGTCGGCGCCGGGGTCGGGGGAGTAGGCGCCGCCGGGGCCCATCAGGCGCAGCCGGTCGCCCGGCCTGGCTCCCGCCGCCCACGTCCCGGCCAGTCCGGTGTCGCCGTGGTGGACGAAGTCGAGGGTGAGCCGGCGCGTGTCGGGGTCCCAGTCGCGCACGGTGTAGGTGCGGGTGACCGGCCACTCCTCGCGGGGGCGCTCGGCGCGCACGCGCTCCAGGTCGAAGGGCTCGGGGTCACCGGGCGCGGGCGGAGGGAAGAGCAGCTTGACGTAGCTGTCGGTGTGCCCGTCGGTGGAGAACGCGTCCAGGCCCTCCCCGCCGAGGACGACCCTGACCATGTGCGGGGTGATCTGCTCGACCGCCTCGACCCTTCCCGTGTGGACGGTCCTGGCCCGTCCCTGCCGCTGTGCCACGGCGCCCTCTTTCTTCCGGAGTAGGTTAGGTAAACCTAAGTACGACATACCGTAAGGCACAGTGACGCACCAGGGCAAAACCTGCGTCCGGGTGAGGCCGAAACCGATCGTTGCCGCGGCAGGGCGCGGGACCCGTTCCCAGGCCGGGGCGGGTTCGCGTGGACGTCCTGCCTCCGGGCGCGGCCGGTACCGCGTGACCGCGCCGACAGGCCCCGGGCCCCGCCCGCGCACCCCCTCAGGCGGCGTCGGTGCGGTCCCTGCCCGGGGAGCTGTGGGCCAGGGTGAACACCGCGTGCAGCCGCTGGTCGTCCTCCGGCGCCCCCGCCCGCAGGGCCGCCAGCCAGGCCGCCGCGCCCGCCGTGCACCCGGCCGCGGCGACCTCCGCCCCGGACGCGCACAGCGCCAGCTTGCGGGTGAGCGCCGAGCGCACGGGCTCGGACCGCGAGAGCACCCCGCCCGCCAGCACCACCGGCAGCCTCTCCCCGGGGGAGCGCACCTGGTGCACCGAGTGCGCCAGGTGCCCCGCGGCGGCCTCCACGATCACCTCGGCCGCCGGGTCGCCCTGGGCGTGGGCCTCGCTGACCAGGGGCGCGAGTGCGGACAGCGTGACCGGGGCGGCGGCGGTCAGGGTCCGGGCGAAGTTGCGGGCGTGCTCCTCGGGGAGGTGCTCCTCACCGTCCAGCGGGCGCTGGCCCGGGATGACCCGTTTGGCCACCGCGCGCGCCAGCGGACTCAGGTCCCCGCCCCGGGACAGCTGGCGCGCCGTCTCCCGGGCCGCCTGGTGCCCGATCCAGAAGCCCGACCCCTCGTCGCCGATCAGCCACCCCATCCCGTCCGCCGAGCGGGTCCGCCTGCGGCCCTCGATCCGGGTGGCGATCGCCCCGGTCCCCGCGATCAGCACCGTGCCGTCGGTTCCCGGGGTGCCCGAGGCGAAGGCCACCTCGTCGTCACCGGTGAACACCGTGCTCTCCGGCGCCAGTCCCACCCCGGCCAGGGCCCGCTCCAGGCACGCGCGCACCTCCTCGTCGCGCAGCGCGGACACCCCCGCCAGGCCGACCACACCGAAGGCCACGGCCCCGCGCGCCCGGGGCCCGGCCGCGTCGAGCGCCCCCGCCACCGCCTCGGCCAGCCGGTCGGCGGCCCGGTCCGCGCCGTGGGAGTTGGGGTTGGCGCCCCCGGCCCGGGCCTCGCCCAGCCGCTCCCCGGCCAGGGTGGTCACCAGGGCCCGGGTGGCGGTTCCCCCGGCGTCCACCCCCAGGACGAGTCGGTGCCGGTCGCCCGGCTGGTCGGATCGGGTCCGGGAAGAGGAGATCGCACGTGTCACAGGGGAGAGGTGCCCCGTCGCGCCGCGTGTTACTCGTCCCGGCGGCCCGGACCGCGTCGCGGGGGAGCGGCGGCCGCGGGAGGCGGGCGGGCCGCGACGCGCCGGGGAAACCACTGGCGCCCACCCCGGGACGGCTGAGAGGGTCGCTGCCATGACAGCCGCGCCACAGCAGGACCCCTCACGCGACGACGCCCCCGTGTGGACCGTGCGCGGGGGTACGGAACAGGACCACCCCGAGGCGGCCCGCGTCTTCTGCGAGGCCCTCAACATCTCCCTCCGGGAGGTGCTGGACAACGAGCGCGACCACCCCACGGTCGAGCACGACCGCACCCTGCTCGCCCTGGACGGCGACCGCGTGGTCGGCACCGCCCTGGCCCACGGCTTCGAGATGACCGCGCCCGGCGGGCCCCGCCGCGTCTCGGGCGTGACCGGTGTGGGCGTGTGGCCCACCCACCGGCGCCGCGGCGTGCTCAGCGCGCTCATGCGCCGCCAGCTCGCCGACGTCCGGGCCCGGGGCGAGGACCTCGCCGTCCTGTGGGCCTCCGAGGGCGGCATCTACGGACGCTTCGGCTACGGCCTGGCCTTCCGCGAGACCAGGGCGACCCTCCAGCGCGCCCACGCACGCCTGCGCCCCGACGCGCCCCGCGACCCCTCCCTCACCCTCGACCTGGCCGAACCCGCCGAGGTCCGCCAGGAGCTGGAGCAGGTGTACCGCGAGGCGCTGCCCCAGCGCGTGGGGCAGCTCGCACGCGGCACCCACTGGTGGAGCCTGGTGCTCAAGGACAAGGAGGCCGCCGAGCCCGGGCGGCTGCGCGCGGCGCTGGTGCGCGGCCCCGACGGGCCCTGCGGATACGCGCTGTACCGCGTCGTCAACCGCTGGGAGGACGGCCTCCCGGCGGGGAGGGTCGTGGTGCGCGAGCTGGCCGCCACCTCCGCCCCCGCCCGGGTCGCCCTCCACGAGCACCTCCTGGACCGCGACCTGACCAGCGAGGCGGTCTTCGAGAGGCTGCCCGAGGACGACGCCCTCACCGTCGTGCTGGCCGACCCCCGGCGCCTGGTCCGACAGGAGTCGGACGCCCTGTGGGTCCGCCTGGTGGACCTCCCCGGTGCGCTGTCCGACCGCCCCTACACCACCCCGGTGGACACCGTGCTGGAGGTCGCCGACCGGTACGCCCCCTGGAACGCCGGGCGCTGGCGCCTGGAGGCCGGCACCGGCGGCGCCCGCGTGAGCCCGACCGACGCCGCCCCCGACCTGGGCCTGGACGCCTCCCACCTGGGCGCCGCCTACCTGGGCAGGCGCACCCTGACCGCCCTCGCGGACGCGGGCCTGCTCACCGAGCACACCCCCGGCGCCGCCGCCCGCCTGGACACCGCCCTGTACACGCCGCGCGCGCCCTTCTGCGGCACCGACTTCTGACGCCGACGCCCTCCCGGGTCCGCCCCGGCCTACCCGGCGCGGCGGGTCCACCGTCCCATGGCGGGCCACTCCCCGCCGGGGTCGTCCACGGGCGTGAACCCGCACCGGCGGAAGAACTCCACCCTGCCCTCGACTCCCTCGCCCTCCTCGGGGTGCAGGAACACCCAGTCGACCCCGGCCGCGCGGGCCCGGTCCACGAACCCCTCCAGCAGGCCCCTGCCGACCCCGCGCCGCCGCCACGCCGGGTCCACCACCACCGCCAGCACGTACCCGTGCGGAGGCGCCACGGGGCTGCCCGGCCCTTCGTAGACGCCGCCCAGCACCCCCTCCACCCACCCCACCACCACGCCGTCCGCGTCCGCGACGAGCACCACCATCCCCTCGGGCAGCAGCGAGGACGGGTAGCCCTTCGTGTCGAGGTGCGGGGCGGCGCGGCCGATCAGGGCGGCCACCCCCGGGCCGTCGTCGGGGCGGGCGGAACGCAACAACATGGCAGCACCGTAGCCCCGGCCGCGGCCGGCCACCAGTGCGCGCACCGGACCGCGTGCGCCCGCCCGGGCGGGGCCGGAGCCGCCCCGCCCGGATAAAGGGGTGGCACGCGTCCGGGTGGAGTCCGTAGTTTGTGGCTTCGGGCCGTCGGTTCCGACCCGGGCACCCCGCCCGGGGCCCCGGGCCGGGGACGTGCCGAGGACGGCCCCGAACACGGACGAGCCGGGCCCCGCTTCCCCGTGACGCGGGAGGCCCCGGGCAGAGCGGAGGATCAGGACTTGAACACCGGAGGGGACCTCTCCCCGACCGAATGGACCGTACGGGGAACCGACCGCGACGAGTACCCCGAGGTGATGCGCGTCGTCGGCGAGGCGCTGCTGTCCCCGGACCCCCCCGAGGAACGCGAGCCCTTCCTGCGCCCCCTCCTGGACGCCGAGGGCTACGACCGCGTCCTGGTCGCCGTGGACGGGGACGAGGTCGTGGGCTCGGTCAACGACTTCGCCTTCGAGATGGCCCTGCCCGGCGGGCCCCGCCGCGTCGCGGGCGTGACCGGTGTGGGCGTGTGGCCCACCTACCGCCGCCGCGGTGTGCTCAGCGCGATGATGCGCCGCCAACTCGCCGACATCCACGCGCGCGGGGAGCGCTACGCCGCCCTGTGGGCCTCCGAGGGCGCCATCTACGGCCGGTTCGGCTACGGCCCGGCGGTCACCGAGATGGAGACCGGCGTCCGCCAGCCCCACGCCCGCCTGCGCGCCGACGCGCCCCGCGATCCCGGGCTGCGGATCCGCCTGGCCGACCCCGCCCAGGTGCGCCCGGACCTGGAGCGGGTCCACCGCGAGGTCGCCGCCGACCAGGTCGGCCAGTTCCAGCGCGCCGCCCACTGGTGGGACCGGGTCCTGCGCGACCAGGTCCAGTTCCGCGGCGGCCGGGGCCCGCTGCGGGCCGCGGTGGTCGGCGGCCCCGGCGGACCGCTGGGCTACGCGCTCTACCGCACCCGCAACAGCTGGGAGCGCGACGGCTCCCGCGGCGAGGTGTACGTCCAGGAGGCCACCGCCACGGCCCCGGCCGCCTGGACCGCCCTGTACGAGCACCTGTTCAACCGCGACCTGGTCAGCGAGATCACCTTCAACTCCATGGCCGTGGACGATCCGCTGCGCCACCTGCTCGTCGACAGCGGACGGGCGGCGCCCACGCTCTACACCTCCCTGTGGGTGCGGCTGGTGGACGTGCCCGGGGCCCTGTCCGAGCGCTCCTACACCGTGCCGGTCGAGGCGGTCCTGGAGGTCGCCGACCGGTTCGCCCCGTGGAACGCCGGGCGCTGGCACCTGAAGGCCGGCACCGACGGCGCCCGCGTGGAGGCCACCGACGCCGCCCCCGACGTCAGCCTGGACGTGTCGCACCTGGGCGCCGCCCACCTGGGCCAGACGACCCTGGACGGCTACCTGCGCGCGGGCCTGCTCACCGAGCACACCCCGGGCGCGGTGGAACGCCTGGACGCGGCCCTGCGCCGCTCCCGGGCGCCCTTCTGCGGCCTGATCTTCTGACCACCAGGGCTCAGCGGCCCGGTCCCGCCGGGTGCCGCTGAGCCCTGCGGTCCGCTCCGGGAACCGGGGGCGCCGGCCCCGTCCCCGGAGCGGCGGTGCGCCGACACCGGTACGCGCGTGCCGGTGCCGGTGCCGCCGACGGGCGGGGGCGGTACCGGGCCGCGCGCTCACCCCTTCAGAGCCTTGACCAGCCGGTCCACGTCGGACTCGTCGTTGTACAGGTGGAACGCCGCCCGCAGCCGCCCGTTGCGGGCCGCGGTGACGATCCCCGCCTCGGCCACGCGCTCCGCGGCGCCCTCGGGCACGGGGACCGACACGATCGCCGACCCGGCGGGCTCCAGGCCCATGGCCTCGCGGAAGCGGTCCCCCAGGGCGGCGTCGTGCTCGTGGACGGCCTCCACCCCCACCTCCTCCACCAGGGCCAGGGCCTCCTCCAATCCGGCCCACGCCCCCCACACCGGAGCCAGGTCCAGGCGCCGCGCGCCCTCGGCGAGCCGCAGCGGCCCGCCGTAGAGCGACTTCCAGGGCTCCTCGGCCCCGTACCAGTTCGCGGCCAGCGGGGAGAGCTCGGCCAGCGCCTCGTCGGTCCCGGTGAGCAGGGCGGAGCCGCGCGCGCCCAGCAGCCACTTGTAGGTGGCGCACACCGTGTAGTCGATCCGCTCCAGGGGCAGCGGAAGCCATCCGCAGGACTGGGTGACGTCCAGCAGCAGCCGTGCGCCGTGGTCGGCGCAGGCCGCGACCAGGTCCTCGACGGGGGCGATCGCGCCGTCGGCGGACTGCACGGCCGAGACGGCCACCAGGGCGGTGCCCGGACCCACCTCCGAGGCCAGGTCGGCCAGCGGCACCTCGCGCACGCGGACCCCCTGGTCCTGCCTGGCCAGGAGCGGGTGGACGACCGAGCTGAACTCGCCGGTCGCCGTCAGCACCTGCGCGCCCGGGGCCAGAGCGGCGGCCACCGTGCCCACGAACTGGGAGACGTGGGTGCCGATGGCCACGTTGGCGGGGGAGACCCCGTTCAGCCGCGCGTAGGCGGAGCGGGCGCGCTCGACGACCGCGTCCGCCTCTCCCGGCTGGAACCGCCCCGCGGCCACGTCGCGGGCGTGCTGGTCCAGGGCACGCAGCGCCCGCTGGGGCGTCAGGCCGTGCGTGGCGGTGTTGAGGTAGGTGTTCTCGGCAGCGAATTCCTGCTGCGCGGCCCGCAGGCGGGCACGACCGGCATCGTTCATGCCACCGATGCTCACAGCGCCGCCGGGGCCGCTCAAGGTCCATTCCGGCCGGGAGCGGACTGCCTTTCGCGCCCGGGGCGGTCGCGGGCGGGCCGTCCTGCGCGCCGGGGGAGCCCTCAGGTGCGGAACTTGGCCTTGGCCTCGGTGGAACCCGCCATGAGCTTGTTGAGCAGGCGCACGAGCTCCTGGCGCTCGTCGGGTTCGAGGGCCTCGGCCCAGGCGCTCTCGCGCCGGTTGTGCGCGCGGAAGCCGCCGAGGATCGCCCGGTACCCGGCCTCGGTGAGGCTGAGCTGGAGGGCGCGCCGGTCGTGGGCGGCGCGCTCGCGCACGATGAGCCCGTCGCGTTCGAGGGTGTTGAGCAGCGCGGACAGGGCGGCCCGGCTCATGCCCGAGATCTCGGCGGTGGTCTTGGCCTCCATGGGTCCGGCCAGCCACAGCGCGAAGATCACCCGGAAGCCGGGCCAGGTGAGCCCGCGAGGGCGGTGGACGGACGACTCCAGGTCGTAGACGACCATGCTCGTCGCCCGGTTGAGGGTCAGGACCATCCGCATGGCGTCGGCGTTCACCGAGGGCAGTTCCTGCTCGGCCTTGCGCACCGCGTAGTCCACGAAGGACCAGAAGGTGAGTTCGGGGGCGGGGTCGTGGGTCACGCCGGTCAGCCTAGTGCCTGGGGCCCGGCCGGTACCGGCCCCGTCCGGTTCCCCGCGCGTCCGCGCCGGTCGGGGGAGGGGAGCGGCCGCCCGCGTACGGGGCGGGCGGACCCGTGCGCGTCCGCGCCGGTCGGGCGCGGTGCGGCGGCGGGTCAGCGGACCGCCGGGCGGGAGGCCGGCCGACGCGCGCGGAGCCGCCGTATCATGTGATCTGTATCACTCAACAGCGGGCTCTGCGCCTCTTGGTGCTGTGGCGCGGAGCACGTTATGGTCAGAATCATCAAACCTTTGATCAATTGGGCGGCGGCAGCCGTCCGGAGCGAGTGAAGGGCCCGACCATGGCAGCCAAGCCGTTCGCCTCATCCGCCGACACCCAGGCCAAGGAGCAGACCCTGGAGGTCCTGGCCGACGGGGTCTACGCCCTCACCGCCGAGGGCGACCCGAACGTGGGCGCCATCGAGGGAGAGGACTTCCTCGTGGCCTTCGAGGCCCTGGCCACGCCCGCCGCCGCGGAGGAGTGGCTCGCCAAGCTGCGCGAGCACACCGACAAGCCCGTCCGCTACCTGGTGCTCTCCCACTACCACGCGGTCCGCGTCCTGGGCGCCAGCGCCTTCGACGCCGAGATCATCCTGACCCACGAGAAGACCCACGAGCTCATCCGCGAGCGCGGCAAGGAGGACTGGGCCAGCGAGTTCGCCCGCATGCCCCGCCTGGCCAAGGACGCCGACTCCGTGCCCGGCCTGACCTGGCCCACCCAGACCTTCGCCGACCGCACCACCATCGACCTGGGCGGCGACCGCGGCGAGCTGGTCCTGCAGTACTTCGGCCGCGGCCACACCGAGGGCGACATCGTCGCCTGGCTGCCCCAGCAGAGGATCCTCTTCGCCGGGGACCTCGTCGAGGCCCAGGCCGCCCTCTACACCGGCGACGCCTTCCACCGCGACTGGGCCGGGGCCACCCTGGACGGGGTCAAGGCCCTGGGCGCCGAGATGCTCGTCGGCGGGCGCGGCGCGGTCAGCCGCGGCCGCGAGGAGGTCGACGCCGCCATCGAGCAGACCCGCGGCTTCCTCGACGTCATGATCCGCGAGGTCGGCGCCGTCCACGGGCGCGGCGGCACCCTCAAGGAGGCCTTCGAGGCCACCCACGCCGCCCTCGTCGGCGACTACGGCCACTGGCCCATCTTCGAGCACTGCCTGCCCTTCGACGTCTCCCGCCTGTGGGACGAGTTCTCCGGCATCGAGCGCCCGGTCATCTGGACCGCCGAGCGCGACCGCGAGGTCTGGGACCAGCTCCAGGGCTGACCCGCCGCCCCGCCCACCGATTCCCGACCCCGCCACGCCCGTACGGGGCGTCCACGCCGAACGGAGCCACCAGATGCGACCCCCCGCTCCACGCGACCCCGCCGACACCGCGGCCGAGCCCGTCCTGGTGCTCGGCGCGGGCCCGGTCGGCCAGACCGCGGCCCTGCTGCTGGCCCGGCGCGGCGTCCCCGTACTGGTGGTGGACGCGCGGCCCGAGCGCGACGCCGTCGGCTCCAAGGCCATCTGCCAGCAGCGCGACGTGCTCGACGTCTGGGACTGGCTGGGCGCCGGAGCGATCGCGCGGGAGGGGCTGACCTGGGACACCGCCCGCACCTTCTACCGCGGGGACGAGCTGTTCAGCGTCCGCCTGCCCGACCCGGGCGCCTCGTCCCTGCCGCCGTTCGTCAACATCTCCCAGTCCCGCACCGAGGAGGTCCTCGACGAGCGCCTGGCCGCCGCCGGGGTGCGCACCCTGTGGAACCACCGGGTCACCGGCATCGCCCAGGACGCGCACGGTGTCACCGTCGAGTGCAGCGCCCCCGAGGGCCCCGTCCGCCTGCGCGGCTCCCACGCCCTGTCGTGCCTGGGCGCCCACGGCGGGGTGGTCCGCGAGGCCCTGGGCCTGTCCTTCGACGGCACCACCTTCGACGACCGCTTCCTCATCTGCGACATCCGCGCCGACCTGGCCGGATGGGAGCGCGAGCGCCGCTTCTACTTCGACCCCGAGTGGAACCCCGGGCGCCAGGTGCTCATCCACCCCTGCCCCGACTCGGTGTACCGCATCGACTGGCAGGTTCCCGCCGACTTCGACCTCGACGCCGAGGAGGCCAGCGGCCGCCTGGAGCACCGCATCCGCCAGATCATCGGCGAACGGCCCTACGAGATCGTCTGGCACTCGGTCTACCGCTTCCACACCCGCGTGGTCGAGCGCATGCGCGCGGGACGCGTCCTGCTGCTGGGCGACAACGCCCACCTGGTCGCCCCCTTCGGCGCCCGCGGCCTCAACTCCGGAGTCCAGGACGCCGAGAACGCCGCCTGGAAGCTCGCCTACGTCCTGGCCGGCTGGGCGGGCGAGGAGCTGCTGGAGAGCTACCACGCCGAGCGCCACGCCGCCGCCCTGGAGAACGCCGACGTCACCAGCGCCACCATGCGCTTCCTGGTCCCCCACGGCGAGGAGGAGCACCGCACCCGCCTCACCGTGCTCGAAGCGGCCCTCACCGAGGAGGAGGCCCGCGCCCGGGTCGACTCCGGACGCCTGGCCGAACCCTTCTGGTACACCGACTCGTCCCTGACCACCCCCTGCCCCGAACGGCCCTTCGGCGGCAGGCCCCCGCGCGGCCAGGCCCCCGTCCCCTGCCCCGGCGTGGTCCTGCCCGACGCCCCCGTCGTCCTTCCCGGCGCCGACGCGCCCGCGCGGCTGCGCCCCCTGCTGCGCGAGGGCCTGACCCTGCTGGTGGGCGCCGCCCCCGAAGGCCCCGACCCCGACTCCTTCCTGGAGGGCGTCCGCGCCGCCGCGCGCGAGGCCACCCCGGCCCCCCTCGCCGCCCTGTACCTGGACCGGATCGACACCACCGGCGCGCTGACCAGGGCCCTGGCCCCCGAGCCGGGCCAGGTGTGGCTGGTGCGCCCCGACGCCCACGTCGCCGCCGTCGTCGCGGGAGCCGACCCCGGCGCCGTGCGCGCGGCCGTGCGCACCGCCCTGGGGTTCGCCCCGGGGCTCCCGGTCCCCGCCGCGGTCGACGGCGCCTCCACCGCGGACGCGCCCGGACCCGCCCCCGGCCTGCCCGGCGCCGCTCCCGACCCGCGCGGTGACGAGCCCGCGCCGACCGCCTGACCCGGACCCACCCCACACGGAGGGAGAACACCGCCATGGCCTACTACCGCCAGGTCGGCGAGGTGCCCCGCACCCGCCACACCCAGCACCGCACCCCCGAGGGCGGCCTGTACTACGAGGAGCTGATGGGGGAGGAGGGATTCTCCGCCGACTCCTCGCTGCTCTACCACCGCGCCATCCCCTCGGCCATCGTCGACGCCGCCGAGTGGCGGGTCCCCGACCAGACCCGCACCCGCAACGCCCCGATGGTGCCCCGCCACCTCAAGCTGCACGACCTGTTCTCCGACCAGGAGTGGAAGGCCGCCGACGTCGTCGAGTCGCGCCGCCTCGTCCTGGGCAACGACGACGTGCGCATCTCCTACGTGGCCGCCGGAGCGCCCTCCGAGCTGTACCGCAACGGCATCGGCGACGAGTGCGTGTACGTGGAGTCGGGCACCGCCCGCGTGGAGACCGTCTTCGGCCTGCTGGAGGTCGGCGGGGGCGACTACGTCATCCTGCCGCGCGCCACCACCCACCGCTGGGTGCCCACCGGCGACCAGCCCCTGCGCGCCTACGTGGTGGAGGCCAACAGCCACATCGCCCCGCCCAAGCGCTACCTGTCCCGCTACGGGCAGTTCCTGGAGCACGCCCCCTACTGCGAGCGCGACCTGCGCGGCCCCTCCGAGCCGCTGCTGGCCGAGGGCGAGAACGTCGACGTGCTCATCAAGCACCGCGGCGACGGCCCCGGGGGCATCTCCGGCACCCGCTACACCTACCCCACCCACCCCTTCGACGTCGTGGGCTGGGACGGGTGCCTGTACCCCTACGCCTTCAACGTCGCCGACTTCCAGCCCATCACCGGCCGCGTCCACCAGCCGCCGCCCGTGCACCAGGTCTTCGAGGGCCACAACTTCGTCATCTGCAACTTCGTGCCGCGCAAGGTGGACTACCACCCCGGAGCCATCCCGGTGCCCTACTACCACTCCAACGTGGACTCCGACGAGGTCATGTTCTACTGCGGAGGCGACTACGAGGCCCGCAAGGGGTCGGGGATCGGCCAGGGCTCCATCTCCCTGCACCCCGGCGGCCACTCCCACGGCCCCCAGCCCGGCGCCTACGAGCGCAGCATCGGCGCCGAGGCCTTCGACGAGCTCGCCGTCATGGTCGACACCTTCCGCCCGCTCGACCTGGGAGAGGGCGGCCTGGCCAGCGACGACGGCTCCTACGCCTGGACCTGGGCCGGGGGCCGGAGGGAGCGGCGGTGAGCGGCGCGCTGTACCGCGGCCTGTTCGACGACGCCGCGCTCTTCCCGCCCGGAAACGCGCCCATGGGCGGCGCACTGCCCGGCCACCGCGCCCACCGGGCGGGACCGCGCGCCGAGTACGTCGGCCCGTTCCTGGTCTCCGACGCACGCGTGGGCGAGCTGCGCGCCGTCCTGGCGCGTGAGGAGGAGGGCCACGGCCCGCTCACGGTCGCGGTCACCGTCCCCGGCGGCGCCGAGGGCGTCGCCCCCGCCGTGGCCGCCGTGCGCGCCGACCCGGCGCTGCGCCTGGCGGGGGTGGAGGCCGCCGCTGAGCCCGGTGCGGCCGCCGACGTCGCCGCGCGGCTGGACGAGCACCTGCCCGAGGGGGCCGAGGGGTTCGTGGAGGTCTCCCGCCGGGGGGACGTACGCGCCGACCTGCGGGCCCTGGCGGACACCGGCCACAACGCCAAGTTCCGCACCGGCGGGCTCACCCCCGAGGCCCACCCCGACGAGGAGGAGCTGGCCGGGTTCCTGCACGCGGCCGTGGAACTGGGCGTGCCCTTCAAGTGCACGGCCGGACTCCACCACGCCGTCCGCCACACCACCGGCGAGGGCTTCGAGCAGCACGGTTTCCTCAACGTGCTGCTGGCCACCGCCGCCCTGCTCGACGGGGCCTCCCCACGGGACGCCGCCTTCGTGCTGGCCGACCGCGACGGCCCGCGCCTGGCCGCGCTCGCCGCCGAGCTCACCGACGCCGAGGCGGAGCGGGTGCGCGGCCGGTTCCGCTCCTTCGGCACGTGCAGCGTCACCGAGCCCCTGGAGGACCTGGTCGTCCTCGGGGCGCTGCCCGCCTCCCGCACCCGCTGACCCGCCCACTCCAAGAAAGCGAACGCCATGCCCGACAGCTGGCTCGACCTCGCCCCGGACACGCAGTTCGGCCTGGCCACCCTGCCCTACGGCGTGTTCGGCACCGCCGACGACCCCGCACCGCGCACGGGCGTGGCCGTCGGCGACCACGTCCTGGACCTGGGCGCCGCGGCCCGCGCCCTGGACGCGCCCTTCGCCGACACCGTCGACCGGCCCAGCCTGGACGCCCTGCTGGCCGCAGGGCGCCCGGTGTGGGACCAGGTGCGCGCCGCGCTCACCGACTGGTTCACCGACCCGGCCCGTGCCGAGGCCGTGCGCCCGCACCTGGTGGACCGGGCCTCCGCGCGTATGCACCTGCCCTTCACCGTCGCCGACTACGTGGACTTCTACGCCTCCGAGCACCACGCCGGCAACGTCGGCCGCATGTTCCGCCCCGACCAGGAACCCCTCACCCCCAACTGGAAGCACCTGCCCATCGGCTACCACGGCCGCGCGGGCACCGTCGTGGTCTCGGGCACCGACATCGTGCGCCCCACCGGCCAGCGCAAGCCGCCGACCGAGCCCGTGCCCGTCTTCGGGCCCTCCACGCGCCTGGACATCGAGGCCGAGGTGGGCTTCGTCGTCGGGACCGGTACCCGGATGGGCGAGCGCGTGGGGGTGGACGACTTCGCCGACCACGTCTTCGGCGTGTTCCTGCTCAACGACTGGTCCTCCCGCGACCTCCAGGCCTGGGAGTACGTGCCCCTGGGCCCCTTCCTGGGCAAGTCCTTCGCCACGTCCGTCTCGCCGTGGGTCGTGCCGCTGGCCGCGCTGGAGTCGGCCCGGGTCGAGCAGCCCGCCCAGGACCCCGAACCGCTGCCCTACCTGCGGGGGAGCGGGCCCTGGGGCCTGGACCTGCGCCTGGAGGTCCGGCTGAACGGGCACCTGGTCTCCGAGCCGCCGTTCTCGCTGATGTACTGGACGGCGGCCCAGCAGCTCGCGCACATGACCGTCAACGGGGCGTCCCTGCGCACCGGCGACGTGTACGCCTCCGGAACGGTCAGCGGCCCCGAGCGCGAGCAGCGGGGGTGCCTGTTGGAGCTGACCTGGAGCGGCAGGGAGCCGCTGCGCCTGCCCGACGGCACCGAGCGCGCCTTCCTGGAGGACGGCGACGAGGTGACCATCACCGCCACCGCGCCGGGCCCGGACGGGGCCACCGTCCACTTCGGTGAGGTGACCGGAAGGATCCTCCCCGCGCGGTAGTCGCGGAACGGGGGGATGGATGTCCTCCGGGTCCGGTCGCGGTGCGCCACAGGCGGATCGCGACCGGACCCGTTCCGTGCCGGGCGGCCTGTCCGGCGCCGCGTGACGACGGCAGGGCGACACGGTAGGACGGCGTGTGGAGCCTCTGGCGCCGGGTTTCCTGGTCGCTGACTCCTCCGCCGGGGGCTTCTCGCTGTCAGGGGCCGTTTCGCCAGGCCGGTACGGGGCCGAGGCCCGCGCTTCCAGGGTGGAAAAGGCTCACTCCGTACAGCTCAGGGTGCGGCACGTACACAGGTGCCGTTACACGTGTAGACCCACCCAGTCCCACATGTGAAGGGAACCTCCACGCAGCCTTGCGAAAGGCACACGTCCCATTCGCCGCACCAGCTGTCCTCCTTGCTGCAGTCACAGTACTGCTGTGCCGCGGACCGAGCCGAGACCCGACCCGACTCGACAGGGCCGAGCGTGGCGAGGATCGCGTGGGCTTCGTCACGGCCGAACGCCTCCACGGCAGCGGCGCGTAGTCGTTCCTCGGTGCCTGGACTGAAACCGTCGCGGAACGCGCTTTCGTCAGCGAAAGCTTCGGACACCTGCTCCATGACACGCTGCTGCTGGGGCGTGTGATGGCCACGGGTGGCCCGATGGTGGTTCAGGTGTTCCAGCCAGAGATCACGCCGTGCTGCGGGCGGAAGTTCGGAGAAAATGAGTCGACGGCGAACGAGTGAATGGGCGGAGAACGCACTGTACTGATGCGGGAGCCGCCCCCTGTTCGCCTCCACCCACGCCCTGGCCGCAGCATGGTCGGACTGGGCGAAGACAGGAGTCCGGCCCGTGACCATCAACCCCGCCGCCGCTGCCATCCCGGCACCCAGGCGCAGGAAGTGCTTCCGGCCGACCGGGTATACCGCGCCGCTGTCTTCGGTGTTCACCCGGTCCCGGCTCATGCGCTGATGACGCCAGCTCATCTCGCCCAGAGCGTCCAGCACCCGCACCGTCGTCCGCACACCGAGACGGCGCGCAAGCGGGTACGCCATCGACGCGCCAACCCAGCAGCGAACCTCCGTGCCGCGCAACCGAACCAAAGTGGGTTTCCACGGACCAGGGGACCCGAAATACCGCTCCCGCCAACGCTGGACGTCCGGATGAGCGAGAGGCATCGTCTCCAGCCTGCCTCCGGAAGCACGGTCTACGACGCGGGATATCTTTGAGCACTTCCCGCACGATGAATCGAAAGCCAGCACGTACCTTGCCTGTGCGCCCCTCATTTTATCTCCTTTTGTGGCCCACGCTGGCATCCTGTTCCTGGCTGGCAGACGTCAAGCGAGCAGGGATGCGGTCGCGGTGATCGACGATTCTCTGCCCGCTGGGAAAGACCGGCAAACTTTGCTCCGCCCCATGGTTCCGTGTGTTCGGGTCTGGATGATGACAGTTGTCTCCAAATATGCATATAAAATTGGAGGTAAGCGCATGGTGGCAATGATGTGGATCATCCTTTTTGTGGGTCTTTTTCTCGCAGGGCGTGGCTGCACTGACTTCAGCCGCCCCCGGGTCCGTCCGGTGGCAGGCGGGTGTGGGCGGCACCGGTGTGAGCGATGCGCCGGGTCTGTCGGGATCAGGGCGGGTGGGGGCACCCGGTCCGTGCCGGAGCGGAGGCGGAGCCCGGGGGCCGACCAGGGGAGGGCGGGGCGAACGGTGGCCGTGCCGCCGGGCCCGTGGTTCCGGTCCCAGCCCTTTCCGCCGCCCCTCGTTTCCGGGCCTTTCCGCACCAACCGGAAAATGCTGAGTAAAACTGCACCAAACGAATTACCGGGCAAAGCAGACAGTGCAGACTTCTGGCATGTGCGGACTTGGGGGAGAATTGTGCGAACTCGTGTTCGCTGCGCTAGCGTGTTCCCCGAAAAGAAAAATCCCGGTCGGTGCTAGCAACACCGATCCGGGATGTGGCCGACGCCTGCGTGAACAAGCAGCCGACCGCGCCGCCTGTCCCTATCCCAAGAAGGCGACTCGTCATGGAGTCTACCGCCCCCGGCCCCCGTGCCGCCACCGAACGCCGTGATTCGGCCGGGTTTCTCGTTCCGCGCCAACGCCCCCGCAAGGCAATGCGCGGAATTGGTTTTATACCGGACATCTGGGTCAACGAAGCCCGCGAAGCCGGATTCTTCCCCACGCCCCGCTCCTTCGTCGCCGCCACGGTCATCGCCCGTGCCGCCGACCTCGACGGCCGCTGGTGCTTCCTCTGCCTGGACACCCTGGTCGGCCGGTCCGGCGGACTGCTCAGCCGCTCCGTGGCCAAACGCGCCATCGGCGACCTCGTCGCCGCGGGGCTGGTCCGCAAACTCGGTTCCCACCAGACCCGCGCCTTCTTCGCCGGGGAGATCGCACAGGGAACCCGCTCGCCCGACCGCCTTCCCCTCGTCCTCGAACTGCTGATCCCCGCCGGGGACTTCCCGGACCGGGTGCGTGAGGAGATCAACGCCGTCCGCGCGGCCCTGGGGGAGGAGCCCCTGGACGAGACCAGCCGCCCCCGGCTCAGCAGGGAAGCGAGGGGTCGAATCGGCCCCGGCGACGGTTCGCATCGGCCCACACACCTGTATCCCATCCACTCCCCCTCCGACGAGCGCCCCGGTTCCGTCCGCAGGAGCCCGGGCACAACAGGGCGGACCGAGCCCGCGCGCCCGCGCACGCACGGGCACCCCCCGCACGGACACCCCCTGCTCCGGCACGTCCCCGACGCCGCCCTGGACGACCCGCCCATCGACCGGGCCGCCCTGACCCGCGCCCTGCTCCGCCTGCGCGACGCGGGCCTGTCCGAACAGGAGCTCAACGCCCTCGTCCGGGGTGCCGAGAGACTGCGCCGCCCCTTCCCGGCCCTGATGCTGCGCCTGCGCGGTCCGGCCGAGGCCCGCGCCTTCCTGGCGGGCGCACTGGGGCGGGGGATCACCCCCACGACACCCTGGCCGACGGGGGTCCCCGCGCCCCGAAGGCCCGCCGACGAGGGCGGACCCCTCGCCCGTCCGCCGGAGTTCGACGTCGACGCCCGGGGCACGGCGACGCGCACCTGTCCCGCCCACCCCGGCGTTCGCAACGTTCCCGGCGGCCCCTGCCGGGCGTGCGGCCATCCCTGCCGTTCGGTGCCCGGCGAACTCCTTCACCCGCCGGCCCCGTCCGGGCCGTCCCCGTCCGGCGGGGGAGGGGAGGGACCCCGCGGGGAGAGGCCTGGGATCGAGGACCCGGCGTACGATGGGGGCCCCGGCCTCGACCCGGCTCTCACCGAGCGCGTCCTGCTCTCCCTGAGGGGCGCTGGGCCCAACGCCGCCAACGGTGATCCCGTGCGAGAGGCGAAACCCGCGCACCCGCCCGCGCGTCAGGCGATCATCGACCGTATCCGCCGACGGCTCGCCGCCTGAGACCGCTCCTGAGCGGAGCCCGTCTGCGGACGGTCGCCACCGGGCCGGGACGCGGCGCCGGTCGAACCGGCCGCCTGCCGGGGGCGGGAGCCATCCTCGTCGTCCCCCCGCTGGCATGTCCTGTCCGAGCCCACCAGTCGGGGGATCTGCGCGCCATCGCCCGGGAGCGGAACACACACCGGGGACCACGGCGGGCGGGGACAACGCGAACGAACGGAAGAGGCCGGCATGACCAGTCCTGTCGACGCGCAGAAGCCAGCGGACCCACCGCCTCGCTCCGTCTTCGTCGCCATGGCGGCGTTGTCGGTGCTTCCGGTGACCGTCTACCTGCCGGTACTGCCGGACATCGCGGAGGCGCTCGGCACGGGTTTCGCCCTGGTCAACCTCTCGATCGCGGGGTACGCGGTCGCCACCGCCATGGTCGAAGCCGTCTCCGGCGCCCTGTCGGACCGCTACGGACGCCGCCCGGTCGTGCTGGCGTCGGTCTCGGTTTTCGTCGTGGCCTCCGTCGGCTGCGCACTGGCGCCGAACATCGTCGTCTTCCTCGTGTGCCGAATGTTCCAGGCCGCGATCGCCGCGTGCTTCTCGGTCGCGATGGTCGCGATCAGGGACACCTCGGATGACCGCGACGCGGTGAGGAGGATCGGCTTCGCGAGCATGGGCTGGGCGCTCGCCCCCATGGTCGGGCCCGCGTTGGGCGGAGCCCTGGGCGCACTGCTCGGGTGGCGTTCCATCTTCGCCGCTCTCGCGGTGCTCGGTGGAGTGCTCCTCCTCGTGGCCGTGCGCCGGATGGAGGAGACCTCTCTCCACCCGGGCCCCGGGAGGGGGAGCTTTGCCTCCTCGTTCCGGAAACTGCTGGGTTCGCCCCGGTTCTGGGCCTACACCCTGTGCATGGCCTGCTCGACGGGAACGCTCTACGTGTTCCTGGGAGGCGCCCCCCTGGTCATGAGCGGCCACCTCGGCGGGTCGAGTGCCGCTTTGGGGTTCTACATGGCCATGGTCCCGGGCGGGTTCATCCTGGGTAGTTACCTGGCGGGAGTGGTCGCTTCCCGCCTGTTCAGGAGCCACGTCCTCGTCTGTGCCCGCGTTCTGACGTGCGGCGGGTTGCTGGCTGGTCTGGTCCTCGCGACGTCGTACGAGATCAGCCCTCTCCCGTTCTTCGTGTCCTGCATGTTCATCGGCATGGGAAACGGCTTGACCACGCCTGTCGTCACCATGGGAGTGATGTCCGAGCGCGACGATCTCGCCGGGAGCGCCGTGGGCCTGTCCGGCGCGGTGTCCATCGGAGGCGGCGCGGCGATCTCCTCCTCCGCGGGCCTTCTCCTCGGCGCGGGCAGCCCGGTCCGCGACCTGCTGGCCCTGGTGCTGGCCTCGGCGTCACTCGCGCTGGTGGCGGCGCTCTTCGCCGCCTTGGTGGACCGCGAACCCCGTGCCTAGCCCGTCGACCGCCTAGGGCCGACGCGGCCATCGGGCCCGGAAAACGGTTCGACGGCCCCGCGGCGTCCCGGCACAGTGAGGCACCATGGCGAACTCCGAACCCGTGACCGCCGCGGACGTGCGACTCATGCAGGGTCTGGCGCAGCGTGTCACCGCGACCCGCCCGGAACTGGTGAACGGCGACGCGACCTTCGGCGAGCTGGCCTGGAACCGGGGCCGGGGGCACGCCGCCGACGGCGCGAGCTGGCCGTGTCGGCTGTGGTTCTCCGGCGGTGACCTGGTGGCGTGGGGCTGGACCCGCCTTCCGCGCCGGGTGAGGCTGAGCGACGGTTCGGTGAAGGACGTCAGCAGCGCCTACCTGGCGTACCAGGTCCATCCCGACCACGCCGGGCTGGTCGACGAGGTGATCGACTGGTACGACGGCACGGCGGCGGACGCCGAGCGCACCGTGACGCCGAGCGCCGCCGACGGGTTCGCCCCGGAGCGCTGGGCGGCGCACGGCTACGAGACCGACCCGGCCTCGCTCGGCGACACCGGGTCCTGGACCCAGCTCAACGAGCGCGACCTCGGCGACGTGGAACAGCCGGTGCTGCCGGAGGGGTTCCGGTTCCGCACCGCCGACGAGGCCGGGCCGGAGGCCGCGGTCCGGGCCCATCTGGACGCCTGGGCCCCACGACGTACACGGCCGAGGGCTACCAGGGCGTCCGGCGCACGACGGGGTACCGCGGCGACCTGCACGTGCTGGTGGAGGCGCCGGACGGGACGATGGCCTCCCCGACGATCATGTGGCTCGACGAGGTGAACAGGACCGTGGAGTTCGAGCCGGTCGGGACGCACCCCCGGTACCGGCGCCTGGGGCTGGCAAGGGCGATGCTCCTGCACGGGATGCGCCTGGCGCGGGCGGCCGGGGCCGCCCACGCGACGGTCGCCTGCCTGGGTGCGCCGGGGCACCCCCGGGCACGCGGGCTGTACCACGGCGTCGGGTTCCGGGAGCTGTCCCGCGACGCGCCGCTCACCAGAACCAGGACCGCGGGCTGAGGCCCGGTCGCCTGGGGGTCGCCGGTCAGGCCGGGTCGGCCCGGGCGGCGACCTGACGTGGGCGGGTGCCGCGGGCGCGTTCCCGGCCCCGACGCGGTGGCCCCCGAAAGGCGTGGGCCCCTCGGGAGCCGCCGACTCGGGCGCACTCCCGCCTCAGGGCGGTGGGGCCCTGCCGCGCTCTCAGCGCGGACCGGCGAAGGCCTGGCCGTCCTCGGGCAGCACCTGGCCTCCGTCGACGACGATGGTCTGCCCGGTGATGAAGGAGGCCCCGGGGCCGGCCAGGAACAGGCAGGCCGCGGCGATGTCCTCGACCTCGCCGATACGCCCGAGCGGGATCGCCGCGCGCATGCGCTCGAGGTAGTCCGGTCCCATCTCCTCCAGGCCCTCGGTGCGCACGTTGCCGGGCAGCACGGCGTTGACGGTGATGCCGCGTGGGGCCAGCTCCAGGGCCGCGCTGCGCATGAACCCCAGCTGGGCGGCCTTGGTGGCGCCGTAGTGGGACCATCCCGCGTATCCGGTCAACGGCCCGGTGATGGAGGAGGTGATCACCACGCGTCCCCGCCCGGAGGCCGTCAGGGCCTCCACCGCCGCCTGCACCGTCAGCACGGTGCCCTTGAGGTTGGTGTCGACGACCCGGTCGAGTTCGTCCTGGCCCATCGACACCAGCGGAGACGAGGGGAAGACACCGGCGTTGGCGCAGACCACGTCCAGGCCGCCGGTGCTCCGCACGACCTGGTCCACCACGCGCGCGCAGTCGGCGGCCTCGGCCACGTCGCCGACGGCCCACTCCGCTCCCGGGACGGCGCGGGCGGCCTCGCGTGCCCTGGCCTCGTCGCGTCCGACGATCACCACCCGGTCCCCGGCCTCCGCGAACCCCTGGGCGATGCCGAGCCCGATACCCCTGGTCCCGCCGGTCACCAGAACTGATCTGCCCATACAGCTGACTCCTGCCATCCGGTCGGTCGGTGCTTCGTCCTGGCTCCCACGCGGTGAGGGTCCGCGGCGCGACGGCGCGGGGCCCATGGCGTCGCCGCCTCCCGGCCGGGGGACTCCCCGCGTCCTCGGAAGGTCAGTCTCGTGAAGGATCCCGAAGAAGGGAAGAGCCCGTCCGGATGGATCCCGGATCGCGCGGGCGGTTTCGGCGATGCCGTCGGCTCCCAACGCTTTCGGGGCCCCGTGGCCGGATCCGCGCTCCGGCCACGGGCGGGGGAGAGGACTCCCGTCAGGGGAGGCCGGTCGGCCTCACCCCCCAGCCGCGGGAGGTGAGCAGACCTCCCATCCCTACGACGAGGACGAGCACGCTGACGCCCCAGGCCGCGGCGTCGTCCGGAGCGGCCAGCAGCCACGGGCCGGACCCGGGGCGGGTCCGGACGTCCCACAGGGCGGTGTTGGCCGTCAGCAGTGCGAGAGGAGCCAGCGCCGCCAGATCCGTCCGTATGATCAGCCTGGCCACCAGATACCCTCCCAGACCGGCCACGGTGGCACGCGCCATGACCGGGCCCTCGGGGTTCCCCGCGAGAGCGGCGGTGAGCCCCGCCCCGATCGAGGCCAGGGCGGCCGCCGCCACCCAGAGGGCGTCCCACCTCCCCACGGGGCGTGCGGCGGTGGACTCCACCGGTGCGCGGGAGCGGTCCAGGCCGTGGTTGAGCAGGAGCACCCCCACCGTCACCGCCAGGAGTGAGGTGGGCACCAGCACGCGGTTCCCGAACACGGTCGGGAACGGGAAGAACCGTTCCTCGGACGCCAGGCCCACGGCCCACGCCGCGGCCAGGACCGCGAGGCCGGGCAGGACCAGCCGCGCCCGCATCCACCACCTCACGAAGTGGCCCCGGAGTCGAGGCCGCGGGGGTCGAGGGTGTCCGGGTCGGCGGAGCAGGTCTCCATGACCGGCCGGTTGGCCAGGTACCACTCTCCCTGCTCCCCCGGCGGGAGTTCGAGTACCTCGTCCAGGTAACGGGCCGGTTCCGCCGGGATCGACGCGCGGTACTCCTCGTGGTCCTCTGTCTCGGCCACGGTGCGCAGCCAGGCGAGGACGGTCACCACGGTGTCGTCGGGGAACTCCTCACAGGAGTCGGGAAGAGCGGCGGGCATGAACGCCTCCACGAAACCGGCGGCCACGCTCGAACGCGGATCCGTCTGCGGGGCCAGCGGGATCCAGATACCTTCCTGCGGCTCCTCCATCGCCGCGGAGACGGTCGAGGGCGGTTCGAGCCCCATCGCGGAGAACGTCTGGTGTTGCCGCACGATCTCGGCGACCAGCGTCTCCCGGTCCGCCTCGAGTTCGGGCCACAGACAGACCGTGACCCCGTCCACGGGGGCGTCGTCGCACTCGATACCCGTGCGCGGCACCACGGGGTGGTGGTCCAGGGGACGCGCGACCAGGGATCCGCCGCCCACGGCCGCGACGACGGCGAGGGAACCGGCGACGAGGGCGCGACTGCGGTCCCCGGACAGGACCACGCACACCCCGGCGGTCACCAGGCCGAGGGCGCTGACCAGCGCGGCGCCCAGGGCACGCGGGTCGGTGACCCCCCAGACGGCGGGGTCACCGAGGAACCCACCGGACAGGTACCGCGCCCACAGGGGAAAGGAACCACTGCCCGCGGTGACGAAGTACCAGACGTAGGTGCTGGCCAGGCACACGGCCAGGGCCAGGGTCGGAGGGAGCGCGAAGCCGAGGAACAGGCCCCAGCCGATGATCCCCGTCAGAGCGACGAGGTTGACCCCGACGACGTGCCAGGCGGGCCCCCCGGGGGCACCGAGGGCGATGGTGGCCATCATCGCGTAGGAGACGAGAGTCCCCGTGAGCACGACCACGACCGTGGGGACCAACGCCTCGGCCACCACCAGGAGACGGTTCCTGGATGTGAGGGCGAGTACGCGGGCCCTGCGCAACCGAGAGGCCTCCCAGGTCGCACCGAGCGCGGCGACCACACCGGTGATGGCCACGGCCTCCGACGCCACGGTCGTGGCCGTCAGCCAGTAGCCGCGGGTGGCGAAGCGCAGGCCGTCCTCGAGGTTCAAGGAGACGACGAGGACGATCATCGGTACCGCGAGCCACGGGGACAGACTGGTGAGCCAACGCTTCGCCGTGGTCATACCGCCTCCTTGAGCACGGAGGCGTAGGCGGATTCGGCGCGTCGCTCGAGGCTGTCCCCGCCCTCGGTGGCGTGGGCGAGGAAGGCTTCGGCCGAACCGGTGAAGGGGCTGCGCCCCTCGTTGAGCACGACCACGGAGTCGAACAGACCGGACAGGTCGCTGGTCTGGTGGGTGGAGATCAGAACGGTGTCGCCCACGGCCAGGCCGTTCAGGACATCGCGGAAGGCCGACCGCTGTGCGGGGTCCAGGCCGGCGGTCGGTTCGTCCAGCAGCAGGACCGACGGCCGGTGCACGATGGTCTGTGCCAGACCGACCCTGCGCAGCTGTCCGCCGGAGAGCCTGCCTGAGGAACGGTTCGCGAGGCCGGTCAGGTTGGCCTGGCGCAGGGCCTCTCCCGAGGCCTGCCATGCCTGGTCGCGGCTCATGCCCTTGAGCCAGCCGTGGTAGGCCACCTGTTCACGGACGGTCAGACCGCTGACCGGAACGATCAACTGGGGCATCCACCCCACGGCCCTCCGTATCAGAGCGAGGTCGCGTCGGCGGTCACTGCGCCATGCGCCCACACGGACGTGTCCGCGCCTGGGCGGGCTGGCGGAGGCGAGCAGGGACATCAGGGTGCTCTTTCCCGCTCCGTTCGGCCCGAGAAGGACGGTGGGACCGTCCGGAATTTCGAGGGAGAGGCCGTCGAATACGGGTGGTGAGAACCACCCGTAGGAGAAGACGACTCCGTATGCGCTGAGGTTCACTTTTTCTGCCTTTGAAGCTCCGCGGTGAGGGGTTTCCCCACCGCGGAGCCCTCGTCTTCTAGTAGGTCACCACGACGGCGTTCGCCGACCATGTGCCATTGTAGTAATTGGCTCCGTTGATCTCGGTGCTGCCGAAGGCGTAGTTGCCCGTCCTGCTGACCTGCCACGTACTGGTGGACGGTGCACATCTGTTGGTTCTGTCACCGATGACCGTGTTGATTCCGGTCGTGCGCACCAGCTGGAGGGTGACGTTCTGGAAACCGCCGGGGCCGTTGGTGCTGCAGCCGGTGAGTCGAACGGAGGTGCTGCCGGTGTCGGAGTCGGACCAGGTTCGGGACTGGGGCGAGGAGGACGGTGCCCAGCCGCTGATGTAGGAACTGAAGCTGCCGCCGAGGGCAGCGATGTCGATGACCGGTCCGGCCTCAGGCGCGGAGTCGGCCTCAGCGGCGTTGGCGGAGGTCTGGGAGAAGCCCAGCAGGGCGATGGCTGTTGCTGTCACGAGAGCCGCTCGCCCTAGTTTGTTCTGCTTGAACACGGTCACATCCTTTTCTTCGATTCCTTCGCTGACATGAATACATGCGCAAATAAAAAGGGGGTGAGGTCTGCCCTTGTTGGGTGTTTGTGAGATCCTCGTCAACCCCAAGCGATTGAAGCGCTATCCAGAACCCTTCCACCGTGTCAATGGAGTGGTTCGGGAACCGCTTCCTGGGTGGCCTCGGCGGGCTCCTCCGTTCGTGAACTGGGAAGGCTTGGCGATTATCTGGTCAAGGGAGAGAGGTAAATGGAGGAATGGGTTGAGCTTTCAGGAGGTCGAAACGAGCTGCGCGCACCCCGTGTCCAGCGCTTTCGTGGACTGGGTACCAGTTTCGGGGGGTGTGCGGGTGTCTTTGTTTAGCTGGAATTTGTTCGCTTTTTGCTCAACAAGTGTTCATGCAATTGGGCGGAGAGGGCTTGTTGGTATGGAAGACAGGCCGCGATCACTTGCCGACGCCGCACCACGCGGGTCGGCTCGGTGAGTTCACCTTCACCTCGGCCTCCCGCTCCCGGGCGGCGTGGTGCCGCCGGGGCTCATCTGACGGGCTCCTCACGTCGTGCTCGGCCTGCTCAGATGCCCTTGACGTAGGACCGCGCGGTCATGCCCTCGCAGCGTGTGAGGTGTTTCGCGCCGGGCGCGATGGAGCAGGGGCCCTTTCACGTTCCGATGTCGTGGAGATGGCACGGCCCAGGTCGTTTTCGGCTGGATACTGTCTCGTGTCGGGTGTCCGAGTGGCTGTGCTCCGTGCCGGGACCGCGTCTCGTAGCCCATCCCGGGACGGGGTGGGTTCGACGACTTCGGTGGCGTCGGGGAGAGACTCCGTGTGTGCGGTGAGCGGTGCGGGCCCGGCCTGTTCACTCCTGGCGTTGTCCTCTTCGGTCCGGGCGGGTCCTGTGAGAGCTAGGCTCCAGCGATGGACAGAGCAACCGACATGCCCGCGAGCCCCGACCAGTCCGCGGATCCGACCCGGGTGAACGACTACGACGGCTTCGCCGAGGCGTACGCGGCGGACAACGAGAACAACATCCAGAACGCCTACTACGAACGGCCCGCGATGCTGGCCCTGGCCGGAGACGTGGCCGGCCGCCGGATCCTGGACGCCGGCTGCGGCGCGGGCCCCCTGTCCGCCGCCCTGCGCGAGCGCGGCGCCGACGTCACCGGTATCGACGCCAGCGCCGGGATGCTGGCGTTGGCCAGGCGGCGGCTCGGGGACGACGCGGACCTGCGTGTGGCCGACCTGAGCGACCCCCTCCCGTTCGCCGACGGCGCGTTCGACGACGTGGTCGCGTCGTTGGTGCTGCACTACCTCCAGGACTGGGGGCCGACGCTGGCCGAGATGCGGCGCGTGCTCAGGCCCGGCGGCCGGCTGATCGCGTCGGTGCAGCACCCGTTCGTGGACTACGCGATCCAGGATCCCCGGCCCGACTACTTCGCGACCACCAGCTACTGCGACGAGTTCACGTTCAGCGGGCGGTCCGTCCGGTTGAGGTTCTGGCGTCGGCCGTTGCACGCGATGACCGACGCCTTCACCGCCGCCGGCTTCCGCCTCGCCGTCCTCAGCGAGCCGCAGCCCGACCCGGCCGCGCGTGAGCTGTTCCCCGACGACTTCCAGGCCCTGTCGACCAGGATCGGCTTCCTCTTCTTCGTCGTCGAGGCGCCGCCCCCGCCCGCCGGCTCGGGCGACCGGTCGGCGAGCACCGCCCGGACCGGGTGAGACAGGGAGGTGGCGGCCGCTCCCCGGAGCGGCCGCGTACCGCAACCGGCCTCCGCCACGTGAAGGCCGTCGAGAGCCGAAGCCCGGGGGCTCCCGCCGTGACCCGGCGGGGCGGAGGGCGCTACGTGCCGGAGCGGTCCTCCCCGGCCCCCTTCTCCCGGTAGACCAGGAGCTGGTATCCGGGCACGCTGGCGACGTTGAAGGCGTGGAACTCGATGCTCAGCGGGCCCCGGACGGGGTGGCGCAACACCTTCGTCTCGTGGGTCTTGGGCCGCACGTCGTGGCGCGCCCACAGGCCGGGGAACTCCGGGCTCTCGGCCTCCAGCCGGTCGAGCAGCTCCCGGAGCCGGGCGGGAGCGACGGAGAAGTCGGCGCTGGCGCGCAGGTTGGCCACGGTCGCCTCGGCGGAGGCCTCCCACTCGACGAAGAACCGGCGGCCCTCGGGGTCCAGCAGGACCATCTCCAGCAGGTTCGCGGTCTCCTCGAAGCCGGCGAACAGCTCCTGTGCCCGGGCGTTCATCGCCAGGACGTCGAGCACCGGATCCAGCACGATCGCGCCGGAGTCGCTCCACGAGTCCATCAGGGTCAGCAACTCGGACGGCACCGGCTGCACCGTCGCCTCCTCGCCGAGCCGGTGCGCGGCACCGGCCAGTGCGTACAGGTGCCGCTCCTCCGCCTCGGTCAGCCGCAGCGCCCGGGCGAGGCCGGAGAGCACCACCTCCGACGGGCGGGTCTCCTTGCCCTGCTCCAGACGGCGGTAGTAGTCGACGCTCACTCCGGCGATCACGGCGACCTCGTCGCGGCGCAGGCCGGGGACACGGCGCTCGCCCGCCGCGGGCATCCCGACGGCCTCGGGCGTCACCTTGGCACGGCGGGTCATGAGGAACCCGCCCAACTCAGTGCGTGGCATGCCCCGAGCCTACTGAGGACCACGGCGCGAACCCCGGCCGGTGGGGGGCCGTACCACTACCCCCCGGTCCGGCGGAACCGGTCGCATGCTGGTCGGCATGAACACGACGCAGAGCATCCAGCCCTCCGCCCAGGTCGTCTCCGGAACCCCGCTCGCCGGACGTGTCGCCGTGGTGACCGGTGCCTCCAGCGGCATCGGCGAAGCGACCGCCGTCCGCTTCGCGCAACTCGGCGCGAAGGTGGCGCTGGTGGCCCGCCGCGGCGACCGGCTCGACCTGGTCGAGGACCGCATCCGCGCCGGGGGCGGAACCGCCCTGGCCCTGCCGACCGACGTCACCGACCGCGCCGCCGTCCTCGCGACGGCCGACCGGGTCGCCGACGAGCTCGGCCAGGTCGACCTCGTCTTCGCCAACGCCGGCGTACAGCTCATCTCCGGCATCACCGACCTGGCCACAGCGGACTGGGACGCCCAGATCGACCTCAACATCAAGGGCGTCATGAACACCATCCAGGCCTTCGTGCCCTCCCTGGAGTCGGCCGCGGCCGCCGGCCGCAGCGCCGACCTCGTCACGACGTCGTCGATCGCCGCCGTCCGGGTCCTGGAGGGCTTCCAGGTCTACTCGGCGACCAAGGCCTACGTCACCCAGCTCTCCAAACTGCTGCGCACCGAGCTGGGCCGCAAGAGGATCCGCGTGGCGACGATCGAGCCGGGCATGGTCGACACCGAGCTGCCGGACCACGTCACCGACCCGGCGGCGAGCAAGCTCATGGCCGACCTGATCGCCCAGATCGACGTCCTCTCCTCCGAGGACGTCGCGGAGACGGTCGCCTTCATGAGCGCGGTCCCCAAGCACGTCAACCTGACCGAGGTCACCATCCTCCCGACCGAGCAGATCATCTAGCGCGGACGGAACGCAGACGGGGGCGGCGGTCCGACAGGGGCCGCCTCCCCCTCCGCGCGTCCTCGCCCGTCAACGGGGGCGGGCCGGACAGGCCGGAAGGGGCTCCTCGGGCTCGGGGCCGCCGGAGGCCCGGTTCCACCGTCAGCGGAGGTGCGCCCGGCGTGGGAGCGCCGGACCCCGTCCCGACTTTTCCCGTACCACCGGTCCCCGCCGACCCCAGAACACGAATCTACTTCCCGGTGTCTCGCATTCTTGCCCCCGTCCGTATACTCTCCGCCTTGGAAGGGCAACACAGGGTTGCCGCCAAGGAGGGGTCATGAAGACGGAACCGCGCCACGGGCTCATCACCGAGCCGCGCTCACGCGCCCAGATCTACCTTCAGGAGTGGCAGGCGGCCGGGCTGGAGGCGGGCAAGTTCTTCCCCGCGGCCCAGGCCGGGATGAGCGACCCCTACGCCTCCACGGACGTGCCCAACGCCGAACCGCCCGCGGACGGCCGCATCGCCAGCGCGGGCAAGGAGTTCGCCGCGGCCCTGGACGAGCCCCGCGGCGACTGGTCCAAGCACCCGGTCGCCTCCGGCCAGGAGCTGACGCTCACCTGGAGCTACCACGCCCCGCACAAGACCAGGCGGTGGAACTACTTCCTCACCCGTCCCGGCTGGGACCCCCAGGCCCCTCTGACGCGCGCCCAGTTCGACGCCGAACCCTTCCACACGGTCCAACTGTCCGGCGAGCCGTACTGGTCCAGTGACGACCTGGTCCCGGCCAACCCGACCACGCACACGATGCGCCTGCCCGAGCGCTCCCCGGGCCACCACGTGCTGCTGAGCGTGTGGGAGGTCGCTGACACCGGCTACGCCTTCTACCAGGTCATCGACCTCGACTTCGCCTGAGGCGGCCGGGGTGGGCCGCCCCTCCGGGGGCGGTTCACCCCGACCCGCCTTGTCCCCCACCGGCCCCGGGGAAGCGGGCCCAAGCGCCCGGCCCCGCCCCCGAGGACCCCGACCGGCCTCCCCACAGGCCGTGGACCTGTCACCACCGGTCAGCCGAAACGGGGCCGGAGGGTCTTCACGCCCGGCAGAGGCGTTGTTTCCGGTCCGCCCACCCGGGGTGAGGAGAACGGGCCGATCCCGCCCAAGGCCCAGCCAGGGGAGGCGTTGACCGCGCCTTGCCCCCGACGCGGGTGCGCGTCGGGTAGGTCCGAGCCGGAAACTTCCAGGCCACCGGTGTCGGCCCGGGCCGACAGCGTCAGCATCGTCCAGAACGCCGATCTCTTCGCCCGGCTGTCACCCGCCGACAGGTCGGGCTCCTGCACCAGGTCGTCCGGGGGGCGCAGCTGCGGGGCGGGCAGGACGCGTTCGAGGATTCCACTGAGCATGGGTCGAGTATCGCGACGCGCCCCGGGAAAACATCGAAGGCGCGACCGGCCCCTCCACCGCGGGGAACACCGCGCGGAACGGCGCCGCCGCCCCACCCGGCGCGGGCCTGGACGGCGAGGGCGGGCACGCCGAGGCGCCGCGTCGGTGTTCTGGACGGTCCGGTTGGCAGGACCGCGATCGAGGTGTCAGCGGCTGGGCGGCAGCTGTACGGCGGGATGAGCCGCCGGTTGCGCCTTACCCGGATTGCGTGGACCGCCCTCCTGCGCCGAACCGTGATTTCCTCGGCGGATCGGTCCGCCGAACGAACAGGAATCCCCGCCGAAGTGGACTCCAGCGGGGATTCTGGGGTCCCGGAAACAACGCTTGACGGCAACGTCAGCGGATGGCGAATCAGCAGGGAACCGGGTTCTCTCCGTCCTCGGGGGCGCTCCCGGGGTGGTTCGCCCCACCGAATCGAGTTGACACCCGGACGGAGCCGAGGATAGGTTCCACGCCGCCGAACCGCTACAGGGCGGGCACTTCCCGCCGCCTTCCTTCTCCATGCCCGGCGACCGCACCAGGCCTACCCCCACATCGAGAACCGCCGAAGGAAAGGCTGGTGCACAGGGTGCCCATCCCCGCCGACGAAGAAATGGCGCCCCCTGGGAAGCGCACCCTCATGGCCCTGTTCAAAGCGCGGAGGGAATGGGTTTTCTTCGGCACCCTGTGGAAGTCCCATCCGAGGCTGACCGCGACGTGGTGGGCACTGATCCTTTTCCAGGGGATTCTTCCCGCCGGGTTCGTCCTGGCGGTCGGAGCGCTCGTCGGCGCCGTCGCCGACGGCGCCCCGCTGCTGACACCGCTGCTCCTGGTCGGCACGGTCTTCGTCCTGATGCAGGTCATGACGCCCCTGCACACCCAGGTCGGCTCCCTGCTGGGCGAGCACGTCTCCGACCGGCTGCACGACCGCCTGCTCGTGGCCGCGGGCGCCCCCGAGGGCGTCGCGCACCTGGAGAACCGCGAGCACATGGACGAACTGACCGCCGCCCGCGACTTCGACCTCGGAATGGCCGGTCCGCCCCTGCACATGTCCCTGGGCTTCATCGCGGGCGGCCTGGTGGAGGCGGTCTCGGGCCTGGCGCAGGCGGCGGTCCTGGCCGCCTACGCCTGGTGGGCCCCGCTCCTGGTCGGGGGAGCCTGGCTCTCCACGCACTGGCTGCTCCGGGAGAGCACCCGGTGGGACCGCAACACGGGGGAGGTCCTGGACGCCCAGCGCCGCGCCGAGTACTCCTACCGGCTGGCGGTGGACTCTCCCGCCGCCAAGGAGATCCGGCTCTTCGGCCTCGCGAGCTGGTTGGCGGACCGCTTCGCCGCCGAACGCCGGACCCTGGTCGAGCTGCGGTGGCACACCACCCGGCTGCGACGGAAGCCGATGCGCTGGACGGTGGTCGTGCTGACGGTGTCAGGGGGACTGTTCTTCTGGTCCCTGGGCCGGGACGCCGCCTCGGGCGCCATCGGGCTGGGCGGGGCGAGCACCTTCGCCTACGCGGCGGTGGGAGCCAGCGCGCTGGCCTTCGGCGGCCTGAACTGGGCCCTGGCCCTGGCCGCCGACGCCGTGGCGGCGGTACTGCGCGTGGAGAGGACGATGTCCTCGGGCGCCGCGGCCCGCGGTGTGGTCTCCGGACGGGCGCCGGCGGAGGGGATGCCCGCGGCGCAGATCAGGTTCCGCGACGTGACCTTCTCCTACCCCGGCATGTCCTCACCGGTCCTGGACGGTTTCGACCTCACCGTTCCGGCCGGCGGTTCCCTGGCCGTGGTCGGCGTCAACGGCGCGGGGAAGTCGACCCTGGTCAAGCTCCTGTGCCGCCTCTACGATCCGGTCTCCGGAGCGATCGAGGTCGACGGCACGGACCTCAGGGACCTGGACCTGGAGTCGTGGCGCCGCCGGATCAGCGCGGTCTTCCAGGACTTCATCCGCTACGAGCTCTCACTCGAGGACAACGTGGCCTCCCCGGGCGCCACCCGCGAAGAGGTCCTCCAGTCCCTGACGACCGCCGGCGCCGCGGACCTGCGCGACCTCGACCAGATCCTCTCCCCGGGCTACGAGAACGGCACCGACCTGTCCGGAGGGCAGTGGCAGCGGGTCGCCCTCGCCCGGGTCCTGTGCTCCGTGAGCAGGGGAGCCGGGGTGGTCGTCCTCGACGAACCGACGGCCCAGTTGGACGTGCGCGGCGAGGCCGAGGTCTTCGAGCGCGTGCTGGAGGCAACGAGGGGCTGCACGACGGTCCTCATCTCCCACCGCTTCTCCACGGTCCGCCGCGCCGACCGGATCTGTGTCGTGGACCAGGGCCGGGTCGTGGAGCTCGGAGGCCACGAGGAACTCATGGCCCTCGGAGGGACCTACAAGCGACTCTTCGAGCTCCAGGCCATGCGGTTCGCCGAAGAACAGGACGGAGCCGACAGTGCCGGCTGAGGACCACCCCCTGCCCTCCTCCTGGCGGTCGCTGGGCCGCACGCTGCGGCTGGGCTGGGCGGCGTCGCCCGGTCTCATCGCCGTCGCGTTCGTGACGACGGTCGGCGCCTCCCTGCCCGACGTCCTGATCGCCGCCGCCCTGGCGCTGCTCGCGGACGCGGTGTCCTCCGGGGACCGGATCAGCGTGATCACCGCCTCCGTGCTCCTGGGCGCGTTGGCGGTCATGAGCTGGCTGTCGCGCGTGCTGAGCGAGAGGGCCAACCGTCGCTTCGCCGACCGTGCCGCCGTGTTCATGGAAGCGCACGTGGTACGGCTGCAGAGCGGCATCCCCTCCCTGGAGCACCACGAACGCCCCGCCTACGTCGACCGCGCCCAGCTCCTCCGCGACCACGCCGACACCTTGAGCGAGGTCTACCAGTACCTGTTCCAGGCGGTGGGCGCCGCCCTGCGCCTGGTCCTGACCATGGCGCTGCTGATGACCGTCCACCCCCTGCTGGGCCTGCTGGGACTGTTCGCGGTACCCACCGCCGTGGTCTCCCACTGGCGCGGGGGAGTGGAGCACACGCTGGAGGAGGGACTCGGACACCACGAGCGTCTGGCACGGCACTTCTTCCTGCTGGGCACGAAGGCCTCACCCGGCCGCGAACTCCGTGTCGCCCGCGCCAGGGAACGGGTGCGCACGGGACGCCACCGGGCGTGGGCCGCACGCCACCAGGCCATGTCCCGGGTCCGGTGGACGACCACGGCGTGGCAGGCGGCGGCGCTCACGGTCTTCGGCTGCGCGTTCGCGGGCTCCGTCGCGGGGGTGGCGCTGAACGGCGGTTCGGCGGCCGAGGCCGTCCTCCTGCTCACCGCCGGGAGCCGCCTGGCCCAGTACATCGGCCAGACGCTCGGCCAGGTCCACTTCCTGCGCACGATCTGGCTGGAGGGAGGCCGCCGCCTGCTGTGGCTGGAGGAGCTGTCCTCCCTCCCGGCCGAGGGGAGCCCGGTCCCCCCGCCGGAACGGATGCGCTCCGGCATCACCATGGAGAGCGTCTCGTTCAGCTATCCCGGGACGGGCCGGCGGGTTCTGGACGAGGTCACGCTCCACCTGCCGGCGGGAGCGGTGGTGGCCGTCGTCGGTGAGAACGGGGCGGGCAAGTCCACGCTGGTCAAGCTCCTGGCGAAGATGTACGAACCCGACTCCGGCAGGATCCTGGTGGACGGCGTCGCCCTGGCCGACATGCCGGCCGAGGCCTGGCGGAGGCGGCTCTCGGGCGCCTTCCAGGACTTCGCGCGCTTCGAGTACCCGCTGCGGCTGTCCATCGGGCTCGGCGACCTGCCCCGGGCCGGGGACGAGGAGGCCGTTGACCGGGCGGTGGCACGGGCCGACGCCCGCGCCCTGGTCGACCGGCTCGCCCGGGGGCTGGACACCCGGCTCGGCAACACCTGGGCCGAGGGAGCCGAGCTGTCGGAGGGGCAGTGGCAGAAGGTCGCGCTCGCCCGCGGCTACATGCGCGACCATCCCCTGCTCCTGCTCCTGGACGAGCCCGCCTCCGCCCTGGACGCCGAGACCGAGCACCTGTTGTTCGAGCGGTACGCCGAACGCGCCAGAGCCCTCAAGGACCGGGACCGCGTCACGCTGCTGGTCTCGCACCGCTACTCCACCGTGCGCATGGCCGACCTCATCGTCGTCATGGACGGGGCCGGAGTGCGCGAACAGGGCAGCCACGAGGAACTCATGGCGCTCGGCGGGCGCTACGCCGAACTGTACGGGATCCAGGCCCGCGCCTACCGGACCCAGCAGAGGTGATCACCGCGCCCCGGGCCGCCCTGTGACGACCGCGGGGCCCACGGCGCAGAACCGCGCTGCTCCCCGGTCGGCGGTCGCGGACGAACCCGCGGTCGAAGCCGGCGCTCCCCCTCCGTCCCACCCCTCGGCCCGGGCGCGGGCCGCTGACCAGGGCCCGGCGGCCACCGCGTGGCCGGGCACGGCGGGGCGCTGACCTGCTCGGACGGCACACGGCGGAGGAGCGCAGCCCTGACGGCCGGTTCGGCGGGTTCCCCGAACGGCGGCGGACGGAGGGCGCGGCGCGTCAGAGCAGCCCCTTGAGGTAGGAGCCGGTCCGGCTCTCCGGAGCCGCCGCGACCTGCGCGGGCGTGCCCTGCGCGACGATCCGGCCGCCCTGCGAGCCACCGCCCGGGCCCAGGTCGATGACGTGGTCGGCGGTGGCCACGACCCGCATGTCGTGTTCGGCCGCCACCACGGTGGCGCCCGCGCCGACGAGGTCGCGCAGGCGGCTGACGAGGACGTCGGTGTCATAGGGGTGCAGACCGGTGGTGGGCTCGTCGAGCAGGTAGACCGTGTCCGCGACCCGGCGGCGCTGGAGTTCGGTGGCGAGTTTGATCCGCTGGGCCTCGCCGCCGGACAGCTCCGTGGCGGGCTGGCCCAGGCGCAGGTAACCCAGGCCGACCCCGGAGAGGGTCTCCAGGGAGCGCCGCACCGACGGCTCCTCGGTGAAGAACCCCG
This sequence comes from Glycomyces fuscus, assembly GCA_002529455.1. Taxonomy (GTDB): domain Bacteria; phylum Actinomycetota; class Actinomycetes; order Streptosporangiales; family Streptosporangiaceae; genus Nocardiopsis; species Nocardiopsis fusca. The sequence goes on along the minus strand of NYMS01000002.1, from coordinate 49,883 downwards.
CCGCCTCCTCGACCGACATCGCGAGCACGTCCGCGACCGTGCGCCCCCGGTACTCCACCCGCAGGGTGTCGTCGTTGTAGCGCGAGCCGCCGCAGGTCGGGCAGGGGGCGTAGGTGGTGGGCAGGAACAACAGCTCCACCGACACGAACCCCTCGCCCTCGCAGTCCGGGCAGCGTCCCCCCACGACGTTGAAGGAGAACCGGCCGGGCCCGTAACCGAGCGAGCGGGCCTCCTCGGTGGCCGCGAACAGCTTGCGCACCGTGTCGAAGAGCCCGGTGTAGGTCGCCAGGTTGGAGCGCGGCGTCCGTCCGATGGGCTGCTGGCTGACCCACACCACCCGGCCGTGTTCGGCGGCCCGGTCCCCGATCTCCGCCAGCAGGGAGGACTTGCCCGAACCGGACACCCCGGTGAGGGCGGTGAACACGCCGAGGGGGATGTCGGCGTCCAGCCCCCGCAGGTTGTTGCGGGTGGCCCCGCGCAGCCCCAGGTGCCCGCTGGGGGCGGGGGCCCGGTGCTCCGGCAGGACGTCGTGGAACAGGTAGCGGCGGGTCACCGACTCCGGGACCTCGCGCAGGCCGGACACCGGGCCGCTGTACAGGACGCGCCCCCCGTGCTCGCCCGCCTCCGGGCCGACGTCGACGATCCAGTCCGCGCCGCGCACGATGTCCAGGTCGTGCTCGACGAAGCACACGGTGTTGCCCCCGTCGCGCAGGCGCCGGAGGATCCCCGAAAGCGCCTCGCAGTCGGCCGGGTGCAGACCGGCGGAGGGCTCGTCCAGGACGTAGACCACCCCGAAGAGCCCCGTGCCCAGCTGGGTGGCCAGCCGGATCCTCTGGAACTCCCCGGTGGACAGGGTCGGCGCCGGCCGGGCCACGCTCAGATAGCCCAGGCCCAGCTCCGCCAACACCTCGACCCGTGCCGCGATCTCCCCGACCAGCGCCCCCGCCGCCCCCGTGTCCTCACGCCAGGGGCGCAGCAGGGCGACCAGTTCGGTCAGGGGCAGCGCAGCCAGTTCGTCGATGGTGTGCCCGGCGAAGGCGACCCGCAGCGCCTCCTGCCGCAGCCGCCGGCCGCCGCACTCCTGGCAGGGCCGGTCGACCATGAACCCGGCCGCCCTGCGCCGCCGGGCCTCACTGGCGGAGGAGGCGTACGCCTTGAGCACCAGCCTCCGGGCGCTGCTGTACTTCCCCTGGTAGGGACGGTGGACACGGCCCGCCTCACGGACCGGGTGGACGGTCACCACGGGCTGTTCCCCGGTGAACAGGATCCAGTCGCGCTCGGCCTGGGGCAGCTCACGCCAGGGCCGGTGGATGTCGTACCCGAGGGTGTCGAGGATGTCGCGCAGGTTCTTGCCCTGCCAGGCCCCGGGCCAGGAGGCGATGGCCCCCTCGGCGATGCTCAGCCCGGGGTCGGGCACCAGTGACTCCTCGGTGACCTCGTGCTCGACCCCCTCCCCGTGGCACACGGGGCAGGCGCCGGCCACGGTGTTGGGGGAGAAGGAGTCGGAGTCCAGGCGCTCCGCCCCGGGCGGGTAGGTGCCCGCCCGGGAGAAGAGCATGCGCAGCGTGTTGGAGAGCGTGGTGAGGGTGCCCACCGTGGAGCGGACCGAGGGCGCCGAGCGCGGCTGGGCGAGCGCCACGGCCGGCGGCATCCCGGTGACGTCGTCCACGTCCGGAGCCGGGAGCTGCTGGAGCAGGCGCCTGGCGTAGGGCGCCACCGACTCCAGGTACCGGTGCTGGGACTCGGCGTAGAGGGTTCCGAAGGCCAGGGAGGACTTGCCCGACCCGGAGACCCCGGTGAAGGCGACCAGGGCGTCCCGGGGCAGGTCCGTGTCCACGTTCCTCAGGTTGTGGATGCGGGCGCCGCGCACCCGGATGCGGTCGTCGTGGTTGTCCATGGGACAAGGCTTACCCGGTCACGGGACCGGGGCGGACCGTCGTACCGCCCCGCCCCGGGTGACGGCCAGGGCGAGCACGAGCGCCGTCAGCGAGATCCCGCCGGCCCATCCGGGAAGCGTCCCGGCGGAGGTGCCGTGGTCCAGCAGCCAACCGCCCAGGGCCGCACCGGCCGCCGAACCCAGGTACATCGCGGCCATCTGGAACGCGATGACCGAGACGGCCCGTCGCCGGCGCCCGTGGACGAGCAGGTGCTGGAGAACGGGCACGCTCGCCCATCCCGCCGCTCCCCACAGGGCGACCGCGACCACCCACACGGCGGCCTGGTCCAGGAACGACAGAGCGCCCAGCGCCAGGGTCAGCACCGCCACGACCGCGGGGAGCAGCCGCCGGGACCCCCAGGAGTCCAGGGGCCTGCCGACCAGGGCCGAAGCGGTGACGCCGCCGACGCCCCACACCCACACCAGCGTGAACGCCCACGGGGCCAGGCCGCGCTCGCCCGCCATGGGGACCAGGTAGGTGTACGGGCCCAGGCTCGCCATCCCGAGCAGGAAGGCCAGGACCACGCCCGCGGCGACCGCGGGGGACCTGAGAAGGCGTAGGTTCTCACCGGCCCTGACCACCGCGATGGACGGGTACGGTGCCCGCCGGGCCAGGACCGCGACCATGCTGACGGCGCCGATCGCCACGACCAGCCCCATGGTCCAGCGCCACCCCGCCCACTGGCCGATGAGCATACCGACCGGCACACCCGCCACCGTTCCGGTCGACAGCCCGAAGGTCACCAGCGCCATGGCGCGTCCGCGCTCGTGGTCGGCGACCATCGCGGCGGCCGTGGCGGTCGCCACCGCGGTCAGGACCCCGGCGCCGAGTCCGGCCACCACGCGTGAGGTCAGGAACACCGCGATACCCGGGGCCAGCGCGGTGAGGAGGTTGCCGAGATTGAACAGGGCCAGCGCGACGGCCAGGGCACGCCTGGTGGAACCGGCGACGAGCGGCCCCGACAGCAGCGGCCCGGCGAGCGCGTACGCGCCGGTGAAGGCGGTGACACCGAGACCGATGGCGGCCACCGGGACCGTGAGCGAGTCCGCGATCCGGGGCAGGACACCGGCCAGCACGTAGGCGTCGATGCCGAGCGAGACGGTGGCGGCCACCAGCGGCCACAGACGGCGGATCACTGCTTCTTCCCCCGCCGCGCGCCCTCGTTGCGGGCCTCCTGGCCACCGCCGGGCGGCTCGGGCTCGTACCCCGCCAGGACGGTGCCCACTAGGCCGGGGAACCGGGCGTCCAGGTCTTCGGTGCGCAGGCTGATCATGCACTTGCGCCCCTCGGCCCGCACGAAGGCGACGCCGGACTCGCGCAGCAGGCTGGTGTGGTGGGTCAGGGTCGACCTGGGCAGGTCGGGGCCCAGGTCGATGCTGTCGACCTCCCCCTCCTCGGCGAGTTTGCGGACCATCTCCAGGCGCAGCGGCTCGCTCAGCGCGAACAGCACGCGCGGCAGTGAGATGTCCTCGGTCTCCGGGTGGACGTAGGTCCGTATCGCAGCCATCGCCGCCGCCTCCACAATCATTCGACTATTGCCGCACAATCATAGTGCGAAAATTCTCGAACAATCAACGGGTGGCGGCGGGCACGGTCGGCACACGGCTCGGAGGCGGGACGAACGGGGAAGGGGAGAGGGGCAGGCCGTGGCCGTGTCCGGTTCGGAGGTGCTCCAGGTGAAGCGGCGGCACCGGTGCCGCCGCCGGCCGGTTCAGTCCACGTGCGCGGGCCCGGGACGGACCCGGTGCTCGTGCAACAGCGCGATCTGCTCGGGCACCACCCGCGCCACCGACAGCTCCGGCAGGGCGTCCACGTCGAACCACGCCACCTCGCTGGTCTCGGCGCTGGTGAAGGCGGGGTCGAGGTCGCCCACCGGTTCGCACACGAAGAAGAGCTTGTAGATGTGCCGGTCGTACACCGGCACGTGGGGCCACAGGTGCCGGTCGAGGACCCCCGCGAGATGGACGGCCCGCACGGGCAGCCCGGCCTCCTCGGCCACCTCGCGTTCGATCGCCTGCCGCGGGCTCTCCAGGATGTCGCACCACCCGCCGGGCAGGGTCCAGCGGTGCCGGTCCGCGACCTCCCGAACGAGCAGCACCCGGCCCGAGGGGTCGAAGACGCCGCCGCGCACATCGATCTTGGGTGTGGCGTAACCGGCCGTCGCGGCGACCTGCCGGTCATAGGCGGGCAGGTCTTCGGCGGCGACGGCCTGCATCAGGTCGCGGGCCAGGGCGCCGATGCGGTGGAACCGCTCGATGTCGAACCGGTCGGTGCAGTACGCCAGCCCCGACTCCGCTTGGGCCGTGAGCTCCATCGCGATGCGCCGGAGCCTGTCGGAGGACGTGGGAGACGCGTTCACCTGGCTCCTCGGCGTGCGGTACGGCCGCCGGACGGCTCCGGCGCGTGTTCGTCCAGGATCGGCCCGTTCGTTGCGCACCGGCGGGCGACGGAGGCCGTCGAGCCGCCGGGGCGGCCGGGCCGGCCGTGGGCGTGCCGGATCCGTCCCGCGACCGGCCGGGACGGGGAGGCGGCGGGGAGGCCTTCGCCGTGCCGCTGTACCCGCCCGGGAGGAGGGCGTCCCCTCATGCCTGCTCGCTGCCGCCCTCGATCGCCGCGTGGCCGGCCTCGGTCAGATCGTCGAAGTACACGACCGCGTCCCGGCCGATGCTCTCCGCCGCCCCGCCCTCGTCGGAGTACGCGACACCGGCGAGGTAGCCCTTGCCGTCCAGATGGCTCAGCGTCGTCTGCACCGCGCCCGTGGACCAGCCGGTCTCCCGGGCGAGGTCGCCCACGTGGACCGGGAGGCCGCCCTTGTCGACCTTGACGCGCCGCGCGGCCCGGAGGAGTCGTTGTGCGTCATCTCGGAAGGTCATACCGCTCATACTCCCATGTTCCGAACGTGGTCGGGAGGACCGGGCCCGGACCGTCGACGGGGGCCGGTCACCCGTCGACGGCGGGTCCCGGCACGGGGCCCGTGCCGTCTCCGGTGCCCGCTCCTCGGGCGGGGCGCTTGGCCATGACGACCACACCCGGCCCGCTGTACTCCTCCGCGGGGAGCCGGAGCTCGGCGACCGGATGCAGCCCGGCCCGCACGATCAGGTCCACGAGCTGTTCCGGCCGCCACCGGTGCGTCGTCCAGCGAACGGGTACACCTCCGTAGGCCTCGGTGCGCACCGCGTCCTGGTCGCCGACGTGCGTCGCGGTGATGAAGTGGCCGCCCGGTCTCAGGGCGCGTGCGAACAGGGCGAGGACCTGGGGGAGGACGTCGCGGGGGAGGTTGAACAGCGACCACCACGCGAGTACGCCGCCGAGGGACGCCTCTTCGAGGTCGAGGTCGGTGGCGGAGGCGACGCTGAAGCGGCATCGCGGATGCAGGCGGCGCGCGTTTTCGATCATGCGGGGGGAGAGGTCGACTCCGGACACGTCGAGTCCGCGTTCGGAGAGGTAGGCGGTCACCGTTCCGGGTCCGCAGCCGACGTCGAGGACGGGACCGATCCCGCCAACGGTGTCGGCGAAGGCGTCGATGGACGCCTTGAGCCATGGATGGCTCCGGATGTCACCGACCCCCGTGGTCACCACCATGTGGGCGTAGTTGTCGGCCACCCGGTCATAGGACTCGCGGACCACGTCGAGATCGGCCGGGCGGTCAATGTGGTGTGCGCGCATCAGCCAACAGTAGGACGCCTCGGTCGCGGCCTCGCGGGCGCCCACCGACGCGAACCCCCCGCTCCTGAGCGCTCGCGGGTCGGTCGGCTCCAGCGCCGCCCGCGCGCTCATCTGTTACCGCAGGTTCTCCAGAGGCGACGGACTCCAAAGAGCGCTCCGGGGGTGGCGCACGTCACGGGTGGAAGGCGTCCCCTTTCTAGTACGTTTGTACTTGTACGCTTGTACTTGTACGCTTGTACCAGACATTGGGGTGAAAAGATGTTGTTCCGCACCTTCGGGCGGCCCGCACACGGGGAGCGCCCATGACCTCCCGCAGGGATCCCGAGGGGCGCCGGCGCGCCATGGTCGAGGCCGCCGTGCAAGAGATGATCGCCAACGGCAGTTCGGCTCTGACGCATCGACGGGTGGCCGAACGGGCCCGGGTGCCGTTGGGGGCCACCACCTACTACTTCGACTCCCTGGACGATCTGCGCGCCGCCGCCCTACAGGCCATCGTCGAGCAGGTCGATGAGGAACTGCGTGAGTTCGCGGAGGACGTCCGCGGCTGTGACGGGCGGCCCGAGGGCATCGCCGCGCTGTTCACCGCCTATCTGAGCGACCGTGAACGGCTGCGCGCCGAGAGCCTGCTCTACTTCGCCGGCATGCACAAACCCGAACTGCGCCCGTTCGCCCAGCACTGGGTGCTGGGGGTCACCGAGATCCTCCAGGCCTACGCCTCGCCCGAAGCGGCCCAGGCCACGGCCGTCTACCTGGACGGGGTCATCCTGCACACCCTGCTCAACGACCGGCCCTTCGACGAGGCGGCGCTGCGCATGGCCATCACCGCCCTGATGGGCACTTCCCCGAAGGACCGCACGTGAGTACTCCGCACACTTCCGACGCGCCGGGCTCCACCGCCGGGCACCTGTCCGCAGGCCGTCGTTGGGCCGCCCTGGCCGTGCTGGCCGCCAGCCTGCTGGTGGTGGTCATGGACATGACCATCCTCAACGTCGCCCTGCCCGAGATCGCCGCGGCGCTGTCCCCGACCGCGGCCCAGCAGCTGTGGATCGTCGACATCTACTCGCTGGTCCTGGCCGGGCTCCTGGTCACCATGAGCACGCTGGGGGACCGGTGGGGGCGCAAGAGGACGCTCCTCGTCGGCTTCGCGATCTTCGGCGGAGCCTCCCTGCTGGTCCTGGTGGCCGAGTCGGCCCCCGTGGTGATCGCCGTGCGCGCCCTGCTGGGCGTGGGCGGGGCGATGATCATGCCGGCCACACTGTCGATGATCCGCAGCCTGTTCACCGACCCCGCCGAACGCGCCAAGGCCCTGGGCATCTGGGCGGCCGTGGCCTCCCTGGGGGCGGCCGTGGGTCCCATCGTGGGCGGACTGCTGCTGGAGAAGTTCTCCTGGCACGCGGCGTTCCTGGTGAACGTGCCCTGGATGGCCGCGGCCGTCCTCGTGAGCCTGTTCCTGCTGCCCGAGGCGCGCAATCCTCACCCCGGCCGCTGGGACGCGCTGGCCACGGTCCTGTCGATCGTGGGCATGACCGCCCTGGTGTGGAGCATCAAGCGCATCGCCAAGGAGGGTCCGGCCGATGCCCTGGCGCTGGTGGCGCTTGCGGTGGGGCTGGCCCTGCTCGTCTGGTTCGTGCTGCGCTGCCTCAACAGCGACTCACCGCTGCTGCGGGTGCGCCTGTTCGCCGTCCCCTCGTTCACGGCCGGGACGCTGGCCGCGCTGTTCACCATGCTGGCCATGGGCTCGGCTCTGCTGCTCGCGGCCCAGTGGTTCCAGCTCGTGCAGGGGCTGTCGCCCCTGCAGGCCGGGATCGGGCTGCTGCCGATGGCCATCGCCGCGGCGGTGGTCTCGCCGCTGGCACCGGTGCTGGCCCAGCGCATCGGTGCCCGCACCGTCCTGGTGGGCGGGCTGGTGCTGTCGGGTCTGGGATTCGCGGCCCTGGCCGTCGCTCCCCAGCCGCTCACCTACACACCGGTCGCGATCTGCCTGACCCTGCTCGGTGCGGGTATGGGCGCTTTGGCCATCGCCTCGGCGATCATCATGTCGGGGACCCCGGCCGAGCACGCGGGCAGCGCCGCCGCGATCGAGGAGACCTCCTACGAACTGGGCGCGGTCCTGGGCGTGGCCGTGCTGGGCAGCGCGGCGGCCGCCCTCTACCGCGCCGAACTACCGGCCTCCGACCTCGCCGCCGCGGGCCTGGGCCCCAAGGAGGTGGGGGCGGCGCAGGAGTCCCTGGGCGGTGCTCTGCACGTCCTGGCCGATCTGGGACCTGCCGGGGCCGCGGCCATCGAGCAGGCCAAGGCGGCCTTCACCCACGGCCTGACGCTGGTCGGCGGCATCGGTGCCGCGATCATGCTGGTGTCGGTGGTCGTGGTGTTCGCCCTGACACCCAAGGACCTGGACGTGACCAAGGGCCACTGAGGCCGAAACAGCGCTGTGAGGCCCAAGGGCAGGGCCGGCGGACCAGGCGCCGCCCCCGCACCCCTTTGCTGCGGTGGTGCGGGGGCGGCGCCCCCCGGTCGTGTGGGCCGCGTGCTCAGGAGCCGGATGGGGGCCGGTCGGCGAACGGCCCCCGGATACGTCGTAGGACACCGTGGACACCTGCCGTCGGTGCGCATGTGCCGCGATCGGCCAGGAGCGCCGCCCCTGGCTCAGGCTCCGCGCAGAACCTCCTCCGCGGCGCGGTGGCCACTGGCCACGGCACCGTCGAGGGTGCCGTTGCCGGGGAAGGCCCCCGTCTCGGCGGCGGCCCAGTGCACGCGCCCCACGGGGGCGCGCAGCCAGGGCCCGTACCTGGTCAGGAAACCGGGCGGGGTGGGCGACTGGTAGGCGCGGCTGTAGATCTCCGGGCCCGCGGCCGACTGGGTGAGGGTGATCGGGTCGTCGGCCAGGGGGCCCAGGGCCACCCGCAGGTTCTCCAGGAGCAGGGTGCGGTGGCGGACCGGTGCGCCGGCGATCTCCTGGTCGGCCCCCAGGGGATCGCCCTCGTCGAAGGTGTAGGTGTGTGCGACCAAGCGCCCCTGGTTGGCGTCGACGGGGCTGTCGTCGAGGGTCCAGGCGGGGACGCCCTCGTCGAAGTGCACCCCGCCCGAGAGCCCGAACCCGCGCCAGAACGGCCGCCAGTACACCAGCTCGGTACGGATGATCTCGGACTGCGGCCAGTCGCGCTGCAGACGCTCCCGTTCGGGTGGCAGCGCCGGGGAGAACGCGAGGCGCGCGGCGTCGGCGGGGGACAGGGCCAGGACCGCCCGGTCCGCGGCGACCTCGCCCCAGGGGCCTCCCACCCGCACACCGTGCTCGCTCTGCTCCACCCACTCGACGTGTCGTCCTGTACGTACGACTCCGGCGACCGGAGCGGCCATCCGCTCGACCAGCAGGGCGGGGTCCAGGCGCAGGTACTCGTCATCCTCGGGCAGGTCGGGGCCGATGTGGGCCAGCAACCACAGCAGGCTGATGCGGTCGGCGGGCATCCCCGCGTCGAAGGTCAGAGCCTCCTCCACCAGACCGAGGAGGCGGCGGTCGGAGGAGTACGAGCGCAGCCACGCGCGCGCCGTACGCCGGTCGAGGTCCTCGGCTCCGGCCGAGCGCCATGGCTCTGCGAGGTCGACACCCCTGGCCATCCGCGCGAAGCCGGTGAAGATCCACTCGTTGCGCAGACGGGACCACCACGAGGTCCCCAGCGGAACGTTGGCCTCGCTGAGGTGGACTTCGCCGTTGTCGTCGACCCGCAGGTCCTTCAGTGCGGGGTCGTGCACGGCGGACTCGACCGCTACGTCGAGCTCGGCGGCCAGGTCCAGGAGCGTGCGTGCGCCCGGCGACAGGTACATGCTGCCCGCGGGGAGGCCGTCCGGTTCGGGGGCGGGCATCAGCGCGGCGCGGCCTCCCGGACGGTCGCCGCCTTCCAGCAGGAGCACCCGCAGACCGCCCGCGCGCAGCCGCCGCGTCGCGGCCAGCCCCGACACGCCCGCGCCCACGACCACGACGTCGGTCCGCTCGGTCACCCTGGTCTCCTCTTCTCCGGCTCCTTCACGGTCGAGAACGCTCCGCGGCCGAAGGAGGTTCCTACGGGCGGCTGCGACCACGGATACGGAGCCGACCGCGTGATGACCTCACCGTGGACGAAGGCAGTGCGCGCCTGCGAGCAGGCTCCCGAGTCCCGCCGCCCCGAGGTCCGTCTGCCCGCGGTTGGAGGGCGGCATCACGTCGCGGATGTTCGCGTCCGGTCCCAGAACCTGGGCAATCCGTTCCAGGACACCGCGTGGCTACCGCCCGCCGGAGAGGGAGGCGTCCGGCCGGTGCCCGGCGCGGCTCCGCGCGGGGACGCGGCCCGCCCGCTCCAGCCAGGCGTCGGCCTCCACCACCCCGGAGGCGTAGGAGCGCTCCGCGGCGACCCGGCGCGCCCGCTCGTGGAAGCGGCGCGCGCGAGCGCGCTCACCGTGCGCGGCCGCGAGGCGGCCGAGGCGCAACAGCGTCTCGATGACGTCGACCCACAGGCCCAGCTCCTCGGCGGCCCGCAGGTCCTCCTCCAGCAGGTCGGTGACGCCGGAGTGGTCGAGGTCGGCCTCCGCCGCCCGCGCCAGTGACGCGTTCGCCCGCAGCACCCCCCAGCGGTCCTCCAGGTCCAGGAAGATCCCGGCGCTGCGCCGGGCGTCGGCACGCGAGGCGGACACGTCGCCGCCGTCCAGGCGGTGCCCGGCGCGCTCGGCCAACGCCGCGGCCTCCACCCAGCGGTCGCCGGCCTCCCCGGCCCGGGCCAGCGCCTCCTCGACGAGCTCGCGCCCCGACTCCCGGTCACCGCCGCGGTAGAGGGCCGCTCCCGCGGACCAGAGCAGTCGGAGCGCCGCCTCCCCCACGATGCCGTCCCTGCGGTGCGGACGCCCCTCGAAGGCCGCGAGCCAGCCCTCGGCGACGCACCGCGTGTGCGCCCGCCCGCCCGGGAGCCGCAGCGCGGCTTCGAACGAGCGCTGCGCCTCGGCCGTCCGGTTGCGCAGCCGCCAGTACCACGCCAGCGCGTTGACCAGCCGCAGCGCCGCGTCGGCGTCCTCTCCGCGCACCGCCGACTCCAGCGCGTGGCGCAGGTTGACCGTCTCGGAGTCGAGCCGTTCCAGGGCCCCGCGCTGCCGGGCGCCCCGCAGCAGCGGGTCCCCGCGTTCGGCCTCCCGGACGTGGAAGGCGACGAACCTGCGGCGCACCTCCTCCAGTTCGCCGGCCTCCGCCAACCGCTCGACGCAGTACGCCGCGACCGACTCCAGCATCCGGTACCGCTCGCCCTCGCGTACCACGAGCGAACGGTCGACCAGGCGGGACAGCACGTCGAGCACGTCGTGCCCGTCGGCGCAGACGGCCCGCGCCCCCTCGAGTGTGCACCCGTCCCTGTGCACCGCCAGCCGGCGCAGGACCGCGCGTTCCCCCTGGTCCAGCAGGTTCCAGCTCCAGTCGATCATGGAACGCAGGGTCTGCTGCCGGGCGGGGCGGCCGCGGCCCGGCCCCGTCGGCAGGGCGAAACGGTCGTCCAGGCCCGCGGCGATCTGCTCGGTCGTGAGCGCGCGCAACCGGGCCGCGACCAGTTCGACGGCGAGGGGGATGCCGTCCAGGCGGCGGCAGATGGCGGCGACGGCGGGGGCGTTCTCCGCGGTCAGCGCGAACCCGGGAGAGGCGGCCCGGGCCCGCTCGACGAAGAGCCGTACCGCGCCGGAGGAGGCGACCATCTCCTCGGGGTCGTGGACGCGCTCGGGCAGCGTGAGCGGCGCCAGCGGGAAGACGGTCTCCCCGGGGACGTTGAGCGCTTCCTGGCTGGTCACCATGACGCGTACCCCGTCGGCGGCCAGCAGCACCCCGGCCAGGTCCGCGACCTGCGCCACCACATGCTCGCAGTTGTCCAGGACGAGGAGTGTGCGCCGGTCCCACAGGGCCCCGCGGAGCCACTCCACCAGGTCGAACGCGGTGTCCGCGGCCCCTTCGCACAGACCCAGTGTCGTGATGACGCGCTCGGCGAGGTCGGCGGTCGTCGCACCGCGGTCCATCCCGGCCAGTTCCACGATCCACGCGCCGTCGGGGAAGTCCTCGGCCAGGGAGCGCGCGACGGCGACCGCCAAGCGGGTCTTGCCCACGCCGCCGGGACCGGTCAGGGTCACCAGGTGGTCGCCGTGGGGGGAGGAGAGCGCCTTGCGGACGTGCGCGTTCTCGGGCTCGCGGCCGATGAGCGCCGTCGGCGGGCGGGGCAGGTTGCTTCGCGGGCGGTCCGCGAGGCGCGGGAGCACGGTCGGCTCCGGTTCCTGACGCAGGATCGAGGCGTACAGTCCGCTGACCGCCGGATCGGGGTCGATCCCCAACTGGTCGCGGAGCCTGGTGCGCAGGTCCTGGAAAGCCCGCAGGGCCTCCCCCTGCCTCCCGGCCCGGAACAGGGCCAGCATGTACAGGCCGTGCAGACGCTCCCTCAGGGGGTGCTCCCTGACCAGGTCCCGCAACCCGGCGACCGCCCCGGCCCCCTCGCCGGTCTCGATGCGCGCCTCGGCCAGGCGCTCCGCCGCCTCGACCCTCGACTCCTCCAGACGCGCGGCCTCGGCGCGGACGAACGCCGCGTCGGCGAAGTCCGCGAAGGCCGGCCCCCGCCACAGGCCCAGCGCCTCGGCGAGCAACCGTCCGCGGGCGCCGGGGCCGTCGGCCCGGTCCGCCTCCCCGACGGTCCGCCGGAACCGGGCCGCGTCGAGTTCGCCGTCCTCGAGGCGGATCCGGTAGCCGGCGGGGGAGCGAAGGACGCGTTCGGGCCCCAGGGCCCTGCGGAGCTGGGAGATCTTGGTCTGCAGGGTGTTGAGCGGACGACCGGGCGGGCGCCCCTCCCACAGGTCCTCGATGAGCTGGTCGGCGGAGACGGGGCGGCCGTGGTGCACCAGCAGGTCGGCCAGCACCGCCCGGACCTTCGTTTCGGTGATCGGTACCTGGTCGCCGCTGGAGTCCCACACGGTGAGTGAGCCGAGCACCCCGAAACGCATGCCCTCAGCATACAAGCCGGCCCCCAGGCCGCCGTGCGCGCTCCGTGCGCGCGACGTGAGCGGCCTCCCCGAGGGTGGGACCGTTCCGACGACGAAAGGAGCCGTGACATGACCCGCCCGAACAGTGGCAGGGCAGGACCGGCCGAGTGGGCCGGCCTGGCCGTCCTGGCCCTGCCGACCGTCCTCCTGGGGCTGGACCTCACCGTTTTGCACCTGGCCCTGCCCTCCCTCGCCGCGGACCTTCGGCCCAGCGCCACCCAGGAGCTGTGGATCGTGGACGCCTACGGCTTCCTGATCGCAGGCCTCCTGATCACGATGGGCACGCTCGGGGACCGGATCGGCCGCCGCCTCCTCCTCATGGTCGGGGGCGTCGCCTTCGTCGCCGCGTCGCTCGCGGCCGCCCACGCGCCCACGCCCGAGGCGCTCATCGCCTCCCGCGCCGCACTGGGCGTGGCCGGCGCCACGCTCATGCCCTCCACGCTCGCGCTGATCAGCAACATGTTCCACGACGCCCGGCAACGGGCTCTCGCGATCGGTCTGTGGGCCACGTTCTTCGCCGGCGGCATGGCGGCCGGACCGCTGGTCGGCGGTGCGCTCCTCCAGCACTTCTGGTGGGGCGCCGCCTTCCTCCTGGCCGTCCCGGTGATCGGCCTGATGCTCGTGTCGGCGCCGTTCCTGCTGCCGGAGTACCGCGCCCCGCAGAGCGGCCGGCTGGACCTGCTCAGCGTGCTCCTGTCACTGCTGGCCATCCTGCCGGTCGTCTACGCGGTCAAGGAGTTCGCCGAGGAGGGTCCGGGCCTGCCGGTGCTCGCCGCCGTGGTGGCCGGAGCGGCCTTCTCCACCGCCTTCGTCCGCCGCCAACTCGTCCTCGAGAGCCCGTTGCTCGACGTGGCCCTCTTCGGCGACCGCGCCTTCAGCGTCGCCCTGGGGATGATGCTCGTCGGACTGGTGGGCGTGGGCGGAACCATGCTCCTCACCACCCAGTACCTGCAACTCGTCGAGCGGCTCCCGCCGCTGGCGGCCGGCCTGTGGTTCGGGCCGCCCGCGCTGATGATGATGCTCTCGTCGATCCTCGCGCCGGTCCTGACCCGGTGGGTCCGCCCGGGGTACGTGGTGGCGGGGGTGCTGGCGCTGTCCTCCGCGGGCTACGCGCTGATGGGCCTCGTGGGACCGTCCGGCGGGCTGTTCCTGGTGGTCGGAGCCTTTTCCCTGGTGTACCTGGGACTCGGCGCGATCGCGGCGCTGGGCACCGACCTGGTGGTCGGCGCCGCCCCTCCGGAGAAGGCCGGTTCGGCCTCGGCCATGTCGGAGACCGTCCAGGAGCTCGGCCTGGCGGCAGGCATCGCCCTGGTGGGAAGCCTGTCCGCCGCCGTCTACGGCGGCAGGATGGACGCGGAGGCGCTCGCCGGTCTCCCGGCGGACACCGCCCGGGCCGTGGGGAACAGCCTGTCCGGGGCCGCCTCGGTCGCCGACGAGGTTCCCGCGCCGGTGTTCGAGCAGGCCCGGGGGGCGTTCATCGCGGGACTGAACACCGCAGGCTGGACGGGTGCCGTGGTCGTCCTGGCCCTGGCCGTGGCGACCGCGGTGATGCTCCGGCACATCGGGGCCGAGGACTCCGACGGTCCCGACGGTCCCGGCGGCGGCACCGGAGAGGGCCGGTCCGGTCCCGGCGGCACCGCCGGGGCGAGGGGCCGCCCCGCCGACGGCCCCGTGCGGTGAGGGCCGGCGGCGCCCTCCCCGGACCCGGCCGACGGGCTCCTACGGGACCAGGGAGGCGACGCCTCCGGTTTCCAGGGCGACCCAGACCGTTCCGTCGGCGGTGACCGTGATTCCGTGGGGCTCGCTGGAGGGGGTGGGCAGGTCGAACAGGTCGGTGTCGCCCTCCGCCGTGATGTGCCCGATCCTGTTCGCACCCCATTCGGTGAACCAGCACCCGCCCCCGGGGTCGGCGGTGATCGCGTGGGGACGTGAGTCCCGCTGGGGGAGGGGGAACTCCCGGATGTGTCCGTCCGGGGTGAGGCGCCCGATCTGGCCTGCCGCGATCTCCACGAACCACAGCGCGCCGTCGAAGCCCTCGGTGATGCCGACCGGGCCCGCGTCACCGGTCGGGAGGGGATGGAGGGCGACCTGTCCGTCGAGGGTGACGCGCCCGACGGCGTTGGCCTGGTTGAGGGTGAAGTACAGGGCTTCGTCGGGGCCGGAGGTGATGAACGACGGGAATCCTCCCCGCGTCGGCAGGGGGAATTCGGTGACCTCGCCCTCAGGGGTGATGCGCGCGACACGGTCGGCGTTCATCTCGGTGAACCACAGCGCTCCGTCGGGCCCGGCGGTGATGCCGAAGGGGCGGGCGCCGGGAGTCGGCAGCGCGAAGGACTCCGTCCTCCCCGCGGTGGTGATCCGGCCGATCCGGTCGTCCTGGGATCGGGTGAACCAGTGCGCCCGGTCCGGGCCCGCGGTGATGAGTGAGGGCGCGCATGTGGCGGAGTCGAGCGGATACAGGGTTGTGGGACCGCCCGGTGCCATGCGGGCGATCCGGCCGTGGTGGACGAGGGTGGCCCACAGGGAACCGTCGGGGCCGGCGGTGATGCCGTAGGGGCCGGAGCCCCGTGCGGCCAAGGGGTGCTCGCGCACGGGGGACTGCTGGGGACGGCGGGTCATGGGGGTGCTCTCCGATCATGCGACGGGTCGGGTGCGCGCGGGGTCCACGATGACGCGGGCGAGCTCTCCCGGTCTGGACACGGGCACGTCGTGGTGGGTGCGCACCTCCACGAGTCCCCGTTCCGGGCGCGCGCCGGCGAGGTCCTGCCAGTACTGCTCCGCGTCGTGGGAGTCGGCTCTGGTCCGGCCGTGTCCGCGCAGGTCGACGGCGACGGCTCGGCAGTGGCCGGTCAGGCGGGCCGCCACGTCGGCCCACGCGGCCGCGTCGTGCCCGCTGCCGTGGACGAGAAGGACCGGGACGCCGGTGCCGCCGAAGTCCAGCGCGGCCAGCTCCTCGTGTTCCAGGGCCGGTCTGATCTCTCGGGTCCGCACCGGACCATCCTGGATACGGCGCGTCTTGCGTGCAACCGGATTTCCCGGATCCACCGGGTCGGGTGCGGGCGGACCGTGCCGCACGTTCCCCCCGTTCACCGGAGTGAACCAAGATCACTGCACGCGGGTGTCGTGTTGTACGTTGTTCCAGGTGTTCGTGGCCGGTTGCGGGCCGGTCCGGAGGGGAACGGTCCGCACCAGAGCCTCACACCGGTACCGGCCGCCGTGGGACTCGCCTGCGCACACGGGGCGGACACGAGTGCCTCCGGCCCCGCCCGCCAGGGGCCACCCCTCGCGGGGCGCCGCGGGTACGCACCGGGTATGCCCGGCCCCGAACAGGGCATGTGTGTGGGCGGGTTCATGAGACAAGGAGTCGCTGTGAGCGGTAATTCTGATACGTGCGGCGATCCGGTCGATGTGTCAGGTCAACACCGGCTCCTTGAGGAGGCGCTGGACTGCGTGAGCGCGGGCGTGTACGCCGTCGACGAGAAGGGGCGTCTCGTCGCTGTCAACGCCACCGCTCTGGGCCTGCTGTCCCTTTCCGCCGGTGACGTGCTCGGGCACGACGCCCACGAGTTGTTGCACCGCAACGCCCAGGGGCTGCCGGCCGCCAAGAAGGCACTCGATGTCTCCCAGGGGACGCTGTCCAGTCCCTTCTCCCGCGCGGGAAGGTCCTGGTTCCAGCGAGGCGACGGCACGCTCCTTCCCGTGTCGTGGTTCGCCGTCCCCTGCGAGCCCGACAGTTCCCAGATCAGCGAGTTGGTCTTCTTCCAGGTCATCGACCGGCACGAGGGGAACCCCGCGCAGTCCGGCCTCTCCCGCCGGACGCTGTCGGAGACGGAGCGACTGGCTCTGCTGGCCGACACCACCGCGCATCTGATCAGCAACGTGGATGTGGAGAGGTCCCTGCTCCGGGTGGTGGAGTTGATACTTCCCCGGCTCGCGGACTGGGCGGTCATCGACCTGATCAGCGAAGGCGACGAGGTGTCCCGCTCCCTGGTGGTCCAGGCGGACGACGGGAGGGTCACCGTACGCGAGGACCTGCAGGGGCCGATGCCCCCGGTGCCCGAAACCTCCAGCATGCCCCTGTCCAAAGCCCTGCGGGGCGCCGCCTCCACCCTCGTCAACCGTGAGATCTACGACGGGCCGCCCGACACGGGTATCGCGGTGGAGCAGCGCAGGCTGTTCGAGGTGACGGGTATCAACACCGCGGCCATCGCCCCCATCCGCGGGCCCCGCGAGGTGCTGGGCGCCATGACCCTGGGGCGCACGGGCTCGTACCACCCCTTCGCCCGGAGCGACCTCGCCCTTCTGGAGGACATCGCCCGCCGCGTCGGCATCGCCCTGGAGAACGCACGCCACTACCAGCGCCAGCGCCAGGTCGCCGAGACCATGCAGCGCTACCTGTTGCCCCAGCTCCCCCAGCTGTCGGGAGTGGAGATGACAGTCCGGTACCTGCCCGCTCCGGACGTCTCACACGTCGGCGGTGACTGGTACGACGCGTTCCCCCTGCCCCGCGGCGACACGGCCCTGGTCATCGGTGACGTCGTCGGCCACGACCTGGAGGCGGCGGCCGGCATGGCTCAGCTCCGCAACATGCTCCGGGCCTACACCTGGGCCCAGGAGCAACCCCCCCACCGCACGATCGAGTGCCTGGACCAGGCCCTGGAGCACATCAGCGATGTCCACATGGCCACCCTCGTCCTGGCCCACCTGACGGTCGACGAGGCGGGGCGGTGGGAACTGCTGTGGGCGAGCGCCGGCCATCCCCCGCCCCTGCTCATCCACCACGACGGCATAACCCGCTACCTCGAGGAGGGGAGCGGGGTCCTTCTCGGCGCGGGGGTGTCGCGGCCGCGTGCCGACGCGCGCACCGCCCTGCCGCCCGGGTCGACGCTCCTGTTCTACACGGACGGCCTGGTCGAAGCCCGGGGGCAGTCCCTGGACGAGGGCTTGAGACGCATGCGCCAGCACGCGGCCTCCCTTGCGCACCGCCCCTTGGACTCCTTCGCCGACCAGCTGCTGGAGCGCGCACGGCCGGGTACCAATGACGACGACGCCGCCCTGCTCGCCATCCGCATCCCGGCGGGGGAGAGTGAGGGGTGAGGCCGACGGCCGCCTGGGCAGGGGGACGGACCCGCTGACCACGGCTCCCCGTGGTCGTTCGGCGGGATCGCGGCCTCAGACGGGCGCTGCCCGGATACGCGGGCGTGCCGGTCCGAGGCCCCCGCCCGGAGGCGATCCCGGGAAACGGCTCAGACGAGCACGACCCGGCGCCCGCGCGTGTGGCCGGCCTGGCTGTCGATGTGCGCCGCCGCGGCCTCGGCGAGCGTGTACGACCTCTCTACCGGGATGTGGAGCCTTCCCCGCGAGATGAGCCCGACGGCCTCGCTGAGCGCCTCCGGCATGCTCCCCGCCACGCCGGAGAACCGGACACCGAACTCCGGCGCTCCGAGGTCGGCGATGGAGACCACCTTCTGCGGATCCCCGGTCAGCTCGACGAGCTCGCGGACCACGCCCGAGCCGGCCAGGTCGAGGGCCGCGTCGACGTGGCCGAGCCGTCGCACCCGATCGGCCCAGCCCTCGCCGTACGTCGTGGCGAGGGCGCCCAGACCGCGCAGATAGTCCTGGTTCGCGGCCCCGGCCGTGCCGATCACCGTGATGCCGCGGTCGCGGGCGATCTGCAGCACCGCTGAGCCGACTCCTCCGGACGCGCCGACGGCCAGCAGTGTCTGCCCGGGCCGTACCCCGACCTGGCGGATGACGCGCAGCGCGGTCTCCACCACGGAGGGGTACCCGGCCGCCTCCTCGAACGTCAGGCCCTCGGGCATACGGGCCCAGGCCGACAGTACGGCGAACTCGGCATAGGTGCCCGAGCCTTCGCCGAACACGCGGTCGCCGACCTCGACCCCTTCGACGCCCTCGCCGACCTCGTCCACCACCCCGGAGGCGTCCTGTCCGACTCCGGCGGGCAACTCGATCGGATGGGCCTTCTGGAACTGGCCTTCACGGATCCTCCAGTCGACGGGGTTCACGCCCGCCGCCCGTACGGCGATGCGTACCTGGCCGGGGCCCGCGTGGGGCTCCTCGGCGTCCACGAGTCGCAGGACGTCCGGGCCGCCGAACTCGGCGAAGCTCACTCTCTTCATGCGACCGAACATAGCACTAACGGTTAGCTTTTGAAAACGGTTACAGATTTGTATCTGCTAGGGTCGGGGTATGACCGCACCGCCCGGACGCCGTGAGCGCAAGAAGGCCGCGACCCGGCAGAAGATCGCCGACACCGCCCTGCGGCTCTTCCTGGAGCGCGGGTACGACGCGGTGGGCATCCGCGACGTGGCCGCCGAGGCCGACGTGGCCGTCACCACGCTCTTCTCCCACTTCGCCTCGAAAGAGGCCCTGGTGTTCGAGCAGGACGAGGACTTCGAGCAACGCCTCGCCCAGGCGGTCGCCGGCCGTACGCCGCACGAGCCGCTCATCCCCGCGCTGCGCCGAGAGGTCCAGGCCCTGGTACGCCACTGCACGGCGGACAGTGCCGCCCCGATCTGGCGCATGATCGACGAGTCACCCGCCCTGCGGGAGTACGGGGAGTCGATGATGCTGCGCCACGCGGAGACGCTGGCAACGGCCATCGCCGCCGATTCCGGCCTGGAACGGACCACGACGGCCTGCCGGGCGATCGCGAGGTTCGTGGTCGACGCCTATGCGCTGGCCCGGGAGGCGGCCGATCCGGAGGCCGCGGTGGACGAGGTCTTCCGGATGATCGAGGCGGCCTGGGAGGCCACCGGCCCTTCCCGGCGTGCGTGAGGGACCGCTCCTCCACGTGGGCCGGGGGCCGGTGCCAGGTCCCGGAGAACCCGTCGGCAAGCGGCAGGACGCGGGCATCGGTGCAGGGGCTGCCCGGCGGAGCCGTCCGGTGCCGGCGGGCGGACGAGCCCGGGATTGTCGGAGGGCGGAGCGATAATCCCCGGTGTCCATCCATCACCGCAGAAACAGGGCGAAAGCTCGTTCCGAGGAGCCTCCGATGACACCACCGACGTCCTGTCCGTGCCGTGGAACCCGCCGGTGAGCGCTCGCGCGGACCTGTGGCCGCTGATCCACCAGGAGCGGGGGGCGCTTGCCGACGACCTGTCGGGGCTGACCGAGGAACAGTGGGCGACGCCGTCGCTGTGCGAGGGCCTGACCGTGCGCGAGGTACTCGCACACCTGACGTCGTCGGCGACCCTCAACGGCCTTCGATGGCTGGCCGGGGTCATCCGCTGCCGGTTCGACTTCGACGCCCAGGTCGCGATGCGCCTGGCGGAGCAGATGGGGTCCTGCGGCGCCGAGACCCTCGCGCGCTTCCGGGGGGTCGCCGGGAGCACGACGTCACCGCCCCTGCCGAAGCCCGCCCTCCTGGGGGAGGTGATCGTGCACGGAGAGGACATCAGGCGGCCCCTGGGTATCGTCAGCCCCCGTCCGATCGCCGCGCTGACCCGTGTGGCGGACTACTACCGGGGCTCGGACCAGGTCGTCGTCGCCAGGAGCCGGGTCCGGGGGCTGAGGCTCCAGGCCACCGACGGTCCGTTCGACTCCGGCTCCGGACCGCTCGTCCGCGGGAGCACACTCGCTCTGATCATGGCCATGACCGGTCGCCCCGCACACCTGGACGAGCTCACCGGCGACGGTGTGGAGGTCCTGCGCGAACGCGTGAAGGGCTGACCCGCCCCCGCAGCGGAGACCGCTCGCGCCCGTCGGCGTCGTGTGTCCTGGGGGGCGGCGGCGTTCCACGCCTTCCACCACGAGCCCGGACGGACGCGGCGGCAGCCCTCCGGCCCGTGGAGGTCCACGCGCGGCCCGGGACCACCGGCCTCCGCGGTCCTTCGTGAGCAGACCACGGAGCCGGTGCCAGAACCCCAGGTCCCAGCCCCGCACGTACACGCCCGACCGGGCCGCCTGCACCGCACCTCCGAACCGGGCCCGCCGGTGGACGACGAGCTGCTGTACGACGTGGTCGACGCCCTGGCCGGGACCGCCGGGAGGGTCCCGGTGGCCCCACGCGCACGGTCCGGACCTGTCGGCCCGGGCAGGGGAGGGGACCGGGGGCCTACGGAGGAACCGCACACCCCCGGTCCGGTCCCTCAGATGCCGAACGGCGCCGCGTAGCGGATGGTGCCGCCGGGCAGCGGCGACCCGTCCAGGGACAGGGCCATCAGGGCCTCGTCGGGGACCTCGACGTCCAGGCCGATGCCGTGTGCGGAGGCCCGGGTGAAGCCGAACCTCGGGTAGTAGGCGGGATGGCCCAGGACGGTGACGAAGCGTTCGCCCCGGCGCCCGGCCTCGGCGAGGGCGGCGCGGACGGCCGCCGACCCGGCGCCGCTGCGCTGGTACTCGGGCAGCACCGCGCACGGGGCCAGGCACAGGGCCGGGGTGGCGCCGATGTGGCATCGGGTCAGCAGTGCGTGCCCCACGGGCGTGCCGTCCCCGGTCACGGCCAGTTGGGACAGGCCCTCGATCCAGGCCGGGTCGCGGCGCAGGGCCTCGACCAGGTCGGCCTCGTGGGCGGTGTCGAAGGCGGCGAGGACGATGGCGCGGACCGCGCCGGTGTCGGCGCCGGTCTCAGCGCGCGTCTTCCATGAACGAGACATGGCGGAGGTGATCCGTTCCGAGATCGTGTTCGTACGGTTCCCGCGAGCTCGCGCTCCAGCGGGGCGGACAGGGCGGGGTCAGGCCACGGCCCGGGACGCGAGGGCGACACGGGCGCCGCTCATGGCGGCCTCGGGCGCGGTCATCGACCCCACCTCCCCGTGCCTCCTCGGTCCTGTACAGACGGCTCCCACGGCCCCGGGCGGCACGGGAAGCCGCCCGCCCCGGGGCCGGGCGCGTACGGGGAGGGCGCGTCCTGGACTCCGGGCCCCTCGTGTGCGACTCCCGAAAGCGGTGGGCTGGGGGCGGGCCGGGCGCCCCGCCCCCAGCTGTTCGAGGGGGCCCGGCGTCGGCGAACGCCTCATGCACGGTCGTGCTGCTCGGACCGCTGGTGCGCCTTCCACTCCCGGTGGAGTTCACGCCGA
Source organism: Glycomyces fuscus (assembly GCA_002529455.1). GTDB lineage: Bacteria > Actinomycetota > Actinomycetes > Streptosporangiales > Streptosporangiaceae > Nocardiopsis > Nocardiopsis fusca. The sequence continues at coordinate 28,213 of NYMS01000002.1, read as the reverse complement.
CGCTCGTACTCCTTCTTCGCGCGGTGCTGCGGATCGGTTTCGGGGGTCAGGGCCGCCGGGCCCATGACGTGCAGGAGCGCGTAGTTGATACGGAACCCCGTCCTGTACAGCAAAGAGAAGGAGTCCTTCCCGCGCGGCTTGTCCATGGCCGTCCACCTCACTGTTCACCGGGATCGCGGACGCACGCCGCGAGAGTGCAATCGAGCAGAGAATCCGTCGCCGTGAAATCCGCGGCCTTTCCCCGCTCAGCAGCGTATCCCCCCGGTTTTCACCCTCCTGGTCGGCCCGCCCCACACGAGCACGGCCGCCGAACGGCTTCGCGGTTCCCGGGCGCCGCGGCATCCGGTTCGCAGAGGGCCGGGACCCGTGGGCCCACCCGTCCGCCCAGGCACCCGGTCTCGGGAGGCTTCCATGACCGGCTGACAGCCCTGTCAACACGTTCCAGGGCAGGACCCTGGAATGCCGCCTGGTCGCCTGGTCAACGGCGGGTCAGGGATCGAAGTTCAGACTGGGCCCAAGGAGCACCAGACCCCTTGGGCCTCGTGCGTCAGGGGAACGGGAGGCCGTGGAGTTCGTCCAGGTGTCTGAGGCGGGCACGTATGTCACGCCCTGACCTGCCCCGCATGGCGTGGACCAGTATGCCGAGGAAATCCCTGGCCATCAGCGGGCTGCCGCAGCACTCCCAGCAGCAGTACCACGGGCGAGGGTGGAGGTGGTCGTTCCACGGGGGGTGCCTGGGGTCGCGGGCGTACTCCTCCCATCTGGGGAGCGCCTCGTTGATGATCCCCGGCCACAGCTGCGGGTGGCGGTGTTCGACTCGTCGGATCTCGGCCATCGTCTTGGACGACAGGCCTTTGACCGCTGGGGCTTTTCTTCGTCCTCTGCGCACTCGGGGGTGGTTCTCCGCGCGCAGGCGTCCCGGCCGTCTACGCGGCATGGGCCTTTCTGCCGATGAACATGCCCCGCATCATGCCATAACGCTTGTGTGGCAGCCAGTCCGGATCTGTGTGGTGTCTTTGCCCCTGCCGGTGGACGACTCGGCCGGTGTTGCGGTACCGGTGTTCGCGCGGTGCCGTTCAGCCGTTGACAGCACCTCGCGAGGTCCTCGGCGGTCGCTCGTTCATCGGGACCGTGGTGAGCGCGGTCCGGGCGTGGTTCGTGCGCCCGGATTCCCGGAATCTTCGCTCCGGGCAAGGCCGTACGCGGCGGAGGGACCCCCGGCATTGCGTTCTTGGGGAACACGCCCGAATCGGCCGGACCTGCCCACGGACTCGTCTCCGGGCTGACCGCGCGGCATGGGAGGCACCCCGACGACCTGCGCGGCGGCCCCGGCCCCGGGGCCGGAGCCGCCTGATGCAGGGTGCGCCGGAACGCGTCAGACCGTTGCCAGACGCAGGCCCCAGGCGTTCAGCGCCTGGTTGAGGGGCTGGAAGAAGGTCGTCCCGCCGAAGGCGCAGTTGCCGGAGCCGCCCGAGGTGACGCCCTGGGCCTGGCCCGAGGAGATGAAAGGACCGCCGGAGTCGCCGGGCTCGGCGCAGACGTTGGTCCGGGTCAACCCGCGGACCGCGCCCTGCGGGTAGAACACCGTCTGGTTCCTGGCCTGGATCGTGCCGCAGTGCCAGCCGGTGGTGGCACCGAAGCGGCACACCGACGCCCCGACCGGAGCCTCGGACCAACCGCGCACGTCCTCGTAACCGCCCGGGCGGCGGATGCCGGGGTAGGCGCTCACGGGGCTCGTGGCGCGCACGAAGGCGATGTCCGAGCCGGGGAAGGAGGAGTGGTCGAAGCGCCCGGTCCCGCTGGAGCCGAACGTCACCGTGGTCCCCACGGTGCCGCAGTGGCCCGCGGTCACGAACCCGACGCGGTCGGCACCGTCGAAGGCGGTGAATCCCATCGAGCAGCGCCCGCCCGAGGACGTGCGGTAGGGCAGGCCTCCGGCGATCTCATCGAGGAGTTCGGGCCGCTCGTCGGTCTCGGTGACGGTGACCGCCGAGGCGTCGATTCCCGCGGAGTCGATGAAGGCGTCGGCGGTGCCCCCTTCCATGACCTCGATGACGACGGTGTCGGATTCGACGTCGGCGTACCAGCCGGTGACCTCGGGCGGCGTCGCGTCCTCGACCCCGTTCAGTTCCTCCACGATCGCGCCGAGGCCCTCCGTGCCGTGGTCGACGACCCGGGAGTCGGCTCCGACCGCCTCGACGGCCGCCTCGGCGCCGCGGTCGGTGACGAGCACGGTCAGCTCTGCGGTGTCGGGGTCGAACACGGAGCCGCCATAGGCGTCACCCGCGGCCCGGGCCGCGGCCCGGGCGAGGCCGAACGCCTCCCCCTGGGCCTCCAGGAGTTCCTCTGCCTCGTGCTGGGACAGGCCGAGGTCGCGTTCCATGGCGGTCAGGAGGTCGTCGGCGGTCGCGGGGGTGTGGGCGCTCGGAGCGGTGCGCTCGGAGCCGGCGGCGAGGGCTCCGGGCGCGGCCGCGATGACGAGCCCGAAGGCGAGGGCGCCCGTGCCGAGAGCGGACAGGACGGGGGAGGTTCGCATGGTTCCCAGGTCTCCTGGTCGATTGGGGGGTGGACGGGGGAGAGGACCGGTGCCCGCCGACACGGACGACCGGGCCGACGACGCCGCGCCTCGCGGGCGCGGCGTCCATCGCTCAGAGGAGGTTCGCCAAGTGCACGCCACATTAGGTGCGCGAAATGTTCGGCGTAAGGGGGGAAGTACGCTCCCGGGTCCAGCAACCTCTGAGCGCAGGGGGCGGTGTGTGCGCCCTGCGGCGTGGGCGGCCGGGGCGGACGACCATGCGACCTGAATTGATCACCGTGTGTGAGGGGGTGGGAACGCGCCCGAACGTGATTGGCAAGGGGGACAACACGGCCGGAGGCGGACACGGAACGCCCACCTGCGCCGTCGCGGGGTGTGACCGTCCACGGGAGTGCCGCCACGCTGCGTTGGTGCGCCCTCGGTGTACCTCGGCGAGCGGGGGAGGAGAACCCAGACGTTCAAGGCGGGCGGTACGCCGTCCTGGGGGCGGGATCCCGAGTGTTGCCGGTGCGCGTGCGGCGCTGATCCGGTTCCTCAGTGGTGCTGTTCCCACAGCCACCACGGTTTTTCCGTTTCCTCCTCGCCGCCGGTCGTTCCCGGCCGGCTGCGCGGAAGGTGGGGCCGTGTGGACGGTGTGAGGACGACGAGGGAGTGCGCGGAGCGCGCCTCATTCCTGGTGGCCGGTCGCCGGGAGGGCGTTCTCGACGAGGTCGCGCAGTTGGGAGCGGGCTGTGACGCCCAGCTTGGGGAAGCTGCGGTACAGGTGTGAGCTGACCGTGCGCGGAGACAGGAAGAGCTTCTCGCTGATCTCCCGGTTGGTCAGCCCGCGGGCGGCGAGCCTGATGATCTGCTGCTGTTGTGGGGAGAGCCGGGAGAGTGCGTCGGGGGCCGGGCCCGTGACGTCGAGTCCGGCGGCACGCGATTCGGAGCGGGCGCGCTCGGCCCACGGGCGCGCGCCCAGGCTCCGGAAGGTCCGCAGAGCCTCGGTGAGCGGCCCCCGCGCCTCTGTGATGCGCCGACGGCGCCGCAACCATTCGGCGAGGTCCAGTAGGGCCTGGGCGCGCTCGAAGGGCCAGCGCTCCAGCCGCGGGTCCGCCAGGGCCGCCCGAAAATGCGGCTCGGCGTCCTCGGGGTCCGCCAAGAGGGCTCGGGCCCGGCTGATCAGCGCGCGCAGGCGGGGCGAGGCGCTGTCCGCGAGCGCGTGCGCGGAACGCTCGACGATCACTGCGGCCTCCGCGCGCCGGCCGCTGCGCGCGGCGGCCGCGGCCAGATCCGCGAGGGCGGGGTAGGAGGCGTGATAGTGCGCCGGCGTGCCGTCTGCGGTGAAGACCATGCGGAGCTGGTCGTACGCCACCTCGTGGGTGCCCTCCGCGATCGCCGCGGCACCGAGCGCACGACGGGCGTAGACGGACACGGAGCGGCTCTCCAGCGGATCGATCAGGGCGAACACGTCGTCGATCCGGGCTCGGGCCGCCGCCGTGTCCCCCTGGTAGGCCAGCACGGTGGCGTCCACCGCTGCCGCACACGCCACGGCGTGGTCGAGACCGGCCCTCGATCCGACGGCGGTGATGCGGGCGCAGACCTCACGGGCCTGTTCCCAGCGTCCCTGTTCCACATAGCTCCAGGCGGCCGCGCCGCCCATGCCCTCCGGCAGCGGCCCCTGCAGCTTCCAGCGGTCGAACGCCTCGTCGAAGGCGCGGACGGCCCGCGGGGTCTCGTCCAGGAGCCACGCCATGACCGCGAAAGCGGTGAGCCGGTCGGGCCGGTGCTCCGACCCCGAGTCCGACCGCGGAAGCAGGGAGAGGAGTTCGGCCCTGTCGCCGAAGGGATCCGACACGGTCCTCACCCAGGTGCGCAGCCACGCGTGTGACGCGTCTTCGGGAATCCGCCTCAGGACGGTCTCGATACGGTGCCGTTGGGCGTCCTCTCCGGAGTAGAAGCGGACCACGGCGGCGTCGGCCAGGAGGTCCAGTGCGGTGGCGGGCTGCGGGACCGCCGACCGCTCGGCGGAACGGACCAGCCGGGAGAAGACCACGGTGTGGCGGACGGTCAGCGCCGCCAGCCGTCCGACCTGCACGGACACGGACGCCAGCAGTGACGTGTCCTCGGTGTGGGCGCGTGCCGCGGCGGCCAGTTCCTCGACCCAGGAGAGATCGCCGGTGAACACCGCCGCGGTGGTCGCCTCGACCAGCAGCCTGGCCCTGTCCTCACGCCGCGGTGCGAGTTCGGCGGCGCGTTGCAGGGCTCTGGCCGCCGCCTCGTAGCCTCCGCGTCGGCGGGCCCGGCCGGCGGTCCGCTCCAACTCCGCCGACACGGCCGCGTCGGGGCCCGGGCACGCGGCGGCGAGGTGCCAGGCACGCCGGTCCGGTTCGTCCCGCAGTATCTCGGCGAGCACGAGATGGGCCTCGCGCTGTGAGGCGGGGGACGCGGCGTGGTAGGCGGCGGGCCGGACCAGCGGATGGCGGAACCGGACGTCCCGACCGGTCCGCCGGACCAGCCCGGCCCGCTCGGCGGGCAGCCATGCGTCGTCCTCCGCGTGGGGCAGTCCGACCGAGGCGGTGACCCCGGAGTCCACGCTGTCCATGGCGGCCAGGAGCAGCAGGGCCTGCCTGGTGGAGGCAGGGAGTTCGTCCAGACGGGCCGTGAAGATCCGCTCCAGGTGGTCGGTGAGCGGGAGCGGACCCGAGGACGGTGGCCCCGCGGCCGCGTCGTGTGCGGCGGACGCCCTCGCCAGTTCGATCAGCGCCAGCGGGTTGCCGTCGGCCTGGTCGAGGATCCGCGTTCTGGTCCGGCCCACGGGGCTCCTCGGCTGCAGGTCCAGCAGCCGGCCGGCGGCGGTGTCGCCGAGCGCTCCCAGGGTGAGCGTGGGCAGGTGGCGGTCGAACCCCGGCAGGTGGTCGCCGGCACGGGCTCCGACCAGCATCGTGACCGGTTCGCCTTCCAGCCGTCTGGCGGCGAAGGACAGCGCGTCCAGGGAAGCGCGGTCGAACCACTGCGCGTCGTCCAGCACCACGAGCACGCGACGCTGGTCGCCCAGGGCCGAGAACAGGCTCAGGACGGCGACCCCGATGAGCATGAGGTCGGGTTCCGCCGTGGCCGACCCCGCGCCGAAGGCGTCACGCACCGCCGTGCGCTGTCTCTCCGGCAGCCCGTCCACCCGGGCCGACACGGGCCGCAGCAACTGGTGCAGCGCGGAGAACGCCAGGCTCGACTCCGACTCGCTCCCCTCGGCGCGCAGGACGCGGGCGCCGGCCGCCTCGGCCCGACGCGCCGCGGAGTCCAACAGCGCGCTCTTCCCCGTGCCCGGGTCGCCGACCAGCACCAGGACCTGGCCGGTCGGCGCCGGGTCCACCGCGCGAAGGAGGCGGGCCAGTTCCGCGTCCCGGCCGACGATGTGCGGGCCGACGATGTCCTGGTCGACGATCGGTTCCCCCAGGTCCGGTTCCGGTCTCGTGATCACACCGGGGCCGCCCGTGCGCTCACGCACCGGGTCTGCAGGAAGCGCGGCTCCCCGGTCGGCGCCGCCCCGCCCCGGCCCGCCCAGACTACAAGCAGCGGGGCCGGTGTCCGTGGTGCGTGCGCGGGTGCAGTCACGTGACGGATACCGCCTGCACCAGGGGCTTCCGTAGGGTTCCGGGAAAGCAACCGAATTCTCCGGGGATTCTCATGGAACACATCAAGCTCGGCAACGTCACCATCACTCGGGTATGGGAATACTTCGGTTCTGTGGAAATGGCACCGTCCACCTTCTTTCCGGAAAGTTCCAAGGAGGTGTGGGACGACGGCGCCCCCTGGCTGAGCCCGCACTTCCTGGATTCGAAGACCCGTACCGTGAACTCGGCGATCCAGACCTGGGTGCTGCGCAGCGGGGGAAAGACCATTCTCGTCGACACCGGCGTGGGCAATCACAAGGAGCGCCCGTACGCCCCCGTCTGGAGCCGTCTCGAAACCGACTTCCTGGGCAATCTCGCCCGGGCCGGCGTCGCACCCGAGGACGTGGACATCGTGGTCAACACGCATCTGCACATCGACCACGTCGGCTGGAACACGTATCTGGACGGCCGGAACTGGGTGCCCACCTTCCCCAACGCCACGTATCTGATGCCCAGAGACGACTTCGACTTCTGGAACCCCGAGAACGGCCACAAGCCGCTGCTCGGCCGCGGCAACCAGAACGTCTTCGAGGACAGCGTGGCCCCCGTGCACGAGGCCGGCCAGGCGCTGCTGTGGGAGACCAGCCACCGGATCGACGCCGACCTGCGCCTGGACGCGGCTCCCGGGCACACTCCCGGCTCCTCCGTGCTGACCCTCTCCTCCGGAACGGACCGGGCCGTGTTCGTCGGCGACCTGTTGCACAACCCGGTGCAGATCCTCGAACCGGACGCCAACAGCTGCTTCTGTGAGGACCCCGCGGGCGCCCGTGCCACCCGCCGCCGGATTCTGGGCCGGGCGGCCGACGACAACGCACTCGTGATCCCCGCGCACCTGGGCGGCCACGGTGCCGCCGAGGTGGTGCGCGACGGGGACAGGTTCGCCATCAAGGGCTGGGGCCCCTTCGACCCGTACACCGAGCAGGGCTGAGGACGGCGGAAAGGCATGCCTGTGAACCACCACCCCGACCCCGTCGTGACCACCGCACAGGGACCGGTCCGCGGCCGAGGCCAGGACGGCGCCCTCGCCTTCCTGAACATCCCCTACGCCGCCCCTCCCCTCGGCGCCCACCGGTTCGCGCCGCCGCGGCCGCACGAGCCCTGGGACGGCACACGGGACGCCACCACGCCGGGACCCAACGCGCCGCAGTCCGAGCGCAGGCTCGGCCGCGTGGACATGTCCCCCTATTTCGGCGACGGTTGGAGCCGCGGAGACGACTACCTCACGGTCAGCGTCTGGACGCCCGCGACCATGGACGGCGGCCTGCCCGTCATGGTGTTCGTCCACGGCGGGGGATTCGTCGCCGGCTCGACACGCTCCGCGATGTACGACGGCGGCGGCTTCGCCCGTGACGGCGTCGTCCTCGTCACCCTGAACTACCGGCTCGGCATCGCCGGGTTCCTCGACGTTCCCGGAGCACCCGCCAACCGCGGCCTGCTCGATGTCGTCGCCGCGCTGCGCTGGGTCCGCGAGAACGCCGCCGCCTTCGGCGGTGACCCGCACAACGTCACCCTCTTCGGCCAGTCGGCCGGGGCCACCATCGTCGGCGGCGTCCTCGCCGCCCCCGAGGCCACGGGCCTCTTCCGGCGGGCGATCATCCAGAGCGGCAGCGGGCTGGGGGCGTTCACCACCGAGCAGGCCGCCCGCGTCACCGACGCCGCGGCCGAACTCCTGGGCGTCCAGCCCCATGTCGCCGCCTTCGCGGAGATCTCCGACGACCGCCTGGTCGAGGCCGCCTCCCGGCTCTCGGGCATCGACCTGCGGACCAGGACGCACCGCGACCCGCTGATCGGACTCAGCCCCTTCAGCCTGGTCCTCGACACGCAGCCCGCCGAATCCGTCTCCGCCGGACTCGGCGCGGACGTCGACCTGCTCATCGGGACCAACACCGAGGAGGGCAACCTCTACCTGGCCCCCGTGGGCGCCTACTCCACCTCGACCGCGCCCGACGTCGACGCGGCCGCGGCGCGCTCGCACCCGAACCCGGCGCGGCTCGTCCAGACGTACCGGAGGGCACGTCCCCAGGCGTCCTTCGGTGAACTGCGGTCCGCCATCATGGGCGACGCGCTGTTCGGCGCGGGCAGCTGGGCCCTGGCCGACGCCCATGCCTCCCACTCCGCGTCCGCCACCTTCGGCTACGAGTTCGCGTGGCGCTCCGACGCCCTGGACGGAGAACTCGGCGCCGCCCACGCGGTGGAGCTCCCCTTCGTCTTCGACCTCGCGCACCTGCCGCGGTTGCACGGACCAGGCGGTCTGCTGGGCTCCGGCAAGCCCCCCGCGGACCTGGCCACCCGCGTGCACGAGACCTGGATCCGGTTCGCCGGGACCGGCGACCCCGGCTGGGACCCCTACGACGACGAGCGCCGGGCCACGATGCGTATCGGCGCCGAGTGGACCCAGGTCGACGACCCCCGGGGCCCGGAACGGCGGGCCTGGACCTGACCCGCCGTACGCACCCGTCCACGCGCCCGCTCCAAGGACACACCATGGCCCGAACCGCCGTCACCGCCGAGAACGCTCCCGCCCCGGAGCCGAAGCACGAGCACGACGCGACCACGCACTCCACCCAGGACACCTGTCAGACGGTGTTCCCCGACGTGGCGGAGGCAGCGGCTGAGGCCGCCGCGTCGCCGCTGCGCGGCCCGGCTGCGGTGACGGTCGGGTAACCGGACCGGCGAGCACACCAGGAGCCATACGACGTCACCGGCCCCAGACCGGTCCACGGGTCCACCCCGACCGGCCTGGGGTTTCCTCACGCCGGGGGTCAGCGACCGATCGGATCAAGGGTTCCCTGGTGCTCGTGTCATCGCAGGTTGACGGGGTGAGGGGGCGCGGGCCGCCGACGGAGCCGTCCTTGGGGCCGGGATCTGCCAGCCCGCGGCGGACGCGGAGCCGCCCCAGGCCGGGCCCACCGCCAGGTGGCGAGCCCGACCCGCGCAGGGCTCACCTCGAAGGACCGGAGATCCTCCCGTAGCCGAGCGCACCCCAGAAGTCGCCGCGCACGTAGCGCTGCTCGGGATCGGGATCGAAGTCCCAACGGCGCGTCCGCCCGTTCCGCAGCGCTTCGGCGACCAGACGGCGGTTCGCCTGGCTCGCGAGCACATCGGACTCCAGGCCGGGGATGTCGTACCGTGCCTCGAGCGCCGCCCGCATCTCCCGAGCGGTCTCCCCGTACTCGGGCTCCGCGGCGCGGTTGCGCAGTTCGTCCGGGTCGACCGAGAGATCGAAGAGCTGTTCCGGGTCGCCGGGGCACAGCACGTATTTCAGGTGCCCCCGCACCATCGTCAGTTGGGGTCGCAACGTGCCCTCCGCGAGATACTCGATCACGATGTCGCGGTCCTCGGGGGCGGTCTCGCCCGCGCGCTCCCGCCGTGCGGTCTCGAGCAACGACAACCCGTCCTGATCACCCGCCCCGGGAGCCCCGGAGAGCTCCAGCAGGGTGGGCGCCAGATCGAGCAGGCAGACCGTGTTGGCGAAGCGGCCCCTGGGCACCAGGTGTTCGGGTCCGTGCACGATCATCGGTACCCGCGAGGACTGCTCGTACGGTGACATCTTGTACCAGAGGCCCTTCTCGCCCAGCATGTCACCGTGGTCGCTCGTGACGATGATGACGGTGTCGTCGGCGAGACCGAGTTCCCCGACGCGCTCGCGGATGCGGCCGACGTGGTCGTCGATGTAGCTCACCGCGGCGTAGTACGCACGGCGGGCCCTGCGCACCTCGTCGATACCGGGCTCCCGTTCGTCGAACCCGCTCATCGAGCGGAGACGGTGGCTGTGCGGATCCTGCTCGGGGTCAGGCAACCCGGGATGGGCCGGATCAGGGATCTCGTCGCCGGCGAACCGGTCCCAGTGTTCGCGCGGCGGCTCGTACGGATCATGCGGGTGGATGAACGAGGTGACCATCAGGAAGGGCAGGTTCTCCCCCGCGGCCTGGTTGGCGCGGACCCTGTCGTTGAGATGGCGCAGGGTCCGGAACCCGACCTCGTCGTCGAAGTCCTGCTGCACCGTGGCCTTCGAGAAACCGGCGGTGAACACGGCGTCGGCGTCGTGGTACCACTGGAGCCGGTCCTTCAGCGAGCGGTTCCAGTCGGGCACCATGTCGAGATCGGCCGGGTAGACGTCCGTGGTCAGCCTCTCCTCGAAGCCGTGCTGCTGGTCCGGTCCGATGAAGTGCATCCTCCCGATCAGGGCCGTGTGGTATCCGCTCGCCCGCAGCCGGTGGGCGAAGGTCGGCTCGGAGGCCGCGAAATCGTCTCCGTTGTCGTGGCAACCGATCGCCGAGGGCATGCGGCCGGTCATCATCGACGCACGCGAAGGCGCGCACAACGGAGTGTTACAGTACGCGCGATCGAACACCATCCCCTCGTCGGCGAGGGCATCGATGTTCGGGGTCTTCGCCGCCTGGTCCCCGTAGGCGCCGAGGGTCTGGGCCGCCATCTGGTCGGCCTGGACGACGATGATGTTCGGTCGGTTCTGAGACATGACTGTTCCTTTCCGCGAGACGGAACAAAGGGGTTCGAATGAGCTGCTGCGGTCCCATACGCGGGACGGCCGGCCGGCGGCCGAGGGGCTCGGAAGGCGCAGACAGGGAGACGCTGGAGCGCCTCGCCGCCGCCGCGGGGGACGAGCTGCGGATGATCGGCCTCGCAGGAGGCGCGTTTCTCATGGGCAGCACGGACCGGTTCGCCTATCCGGAGGACGGGGAGGGACCCGTCCGGCGGGAGCGGGTGGAACCGTTCGCCGTCGCGCCGACGACCGTGACGGTGGCCGAGTTCGCCGCCTTCGTGCTCGACACCGGCTACCGCACCGATGCCGAGGAGCTGGGCGACTCCCTCGTGTTCCGGGGGCTGTTGCCCGAGAGGCTGCGCGGCAGCCCTCCGGCGGCCGCGCAGACGCCGTGGTGGCGTCAGGTCGAGGGTGCCTGCTGGCACCGGCCCGAAGGCCCCGGATCCTCGGTGGGGTCCCGCGGCGGACACCCGGTCACCCATGTGTCGCGGCGGGACGCCACGGCCTACGCCGAGTGGGCCGGTGCCCGCCTTCCGTCGGAGGCCGAGTGGGAGTTCGCCTCGCGCGGCGGGCTCGAGCAGCAGCCTTTCCCCTGGGGAGCCGTACGGGAACCCGGCGGGGTGCCCCGCATGAACACGTTCCCCGGTGACTTCCCGGACGGCCCCACCGGTCCGGTCGGCACCGTGCCCGCAGCGTCGTTCGAACCCAACGCCTACGGTCTGTACAACACCACAGGCAACGTCTGGGAGTGGACCAGCGGCGTCTTCGGCCGGACCGATGGACGACCCGTGCTGCGGGGCGGTTCCTACATGTGCCACGCGTCGTACTGCCGCCGGTACCGCACCTCCGCGCGCACCGCGGTGACCGCGGACACGACCCTCGGCCATGCGGGTTTTCGCCTGGCCCTCGACGTCGGCTGAACGGCAGGGCCGGGGGACGGTGAGGTCAGCGTCCCCATCGCCGGTCCCGGTCCCCAACGCCTCGTCAGGAGATTTCTCCTGTGTCACTGCGAGTCGTTCAGAGGCGGTCTCCGGGCCCCACGACCGGCCGCGTCATAGCCGTCGGCCCACTCCCCGGTCTCGAAGTCGTAGCCGACCGGCTCGCCTTCTTCGTCGGTGCGCTGGTACCACTCGGTGTAGCTCTCGTCGGTGGAGTCGATACCCGCCCCGGCCCCGCCTCCGGGCCGTGATTCCACGACCTTCAGGGAGAAGTCGTCGCCGTACCGGTCCACTCCCTCGGTCACGGCGTTGTCCATCGCCGTGTCGACATAGTGCATGCGCAGGGTGAGAGGGTCGGTGCGCAGTTCCCTGAACCACGCGATGATGGCGAGGATCAGCACGAGTGCGAAGGGCACTGCCGTGACGATCACGAGTTGCTGCAGGCCCTGCAGCGCCATCGCATCGCCGAGAAGCAGCATCACGATCGCGATTCCCGACATGACCAGGCCCCAGAAGACGACCACCCAGAGGCGGGGGTTCTGGTCCCCCTGTGTGGTGAGCATGCCCATCACGACCGACGCGGAGTCGGCAGCGGTGATGAAGAAGATGGCGAGCACCAGGATCACGACGAAAGGCAGCCATTCGACATACGGCAGGTTGTCGATGAGGGCGAAGAGCACCTCGGGCGCGGGCATACCCGCAGTGAGCCCGGGGGCGCCCTCCCGGTACATCCAGATGGAGGTGCCGCCCATCACTCCGTAGGCGACGAAGAGCAGCGAGGACGGGATGATGATCGTGCCGAGGGTGAACTGGCGAATGGTGCGACCGCGGGAGATGCGTGCGAGGAAGATGCCCACGAAGGGCGACCAGGAGATCCACCACGCCCAGTAGTAGACGGTCCACAGCGACTGGAACTCCTGTGTCTCGGGGCCCCACGAGAGCGATCGACCCATCATGTCGAACAGGGACCCGAAGTACTCCATGACCGCCGAGGGGAGCAGGTTCATGAGGAACAGCGTGGGGCCGAGGAAGAGAACGATCGCGACTATGCCGATCGTGAGCACGATGTTCATGTTCGACAGGTAGCGGATGCCCCGTGCGATACCCGAGACGGCCGAGACGACGAAGCCGATGGTCAGAATCGCGATGATGACGACCAGGGTGTCGTTCGTGAGCTCCCCGGCACCCGACACGATGCTGACACCGGAGCCGATCTGCATCGCCGCGATACCGAGGGCGGCGGCGGTGCCGAAGAGCGTTGCGATGATCGCGAAGATGTCGACGAGCTTTCCGGCGAAACCCTCGGTGAGCCGTCGGCCGAACAGGGCGCGGAAGATCGAGGACATGAGCAGGGAACGGCCACGGCGGTATGCGGCGTAGGCGACAGCCCCGCCGACCAGCGCGTAGATGGCCCACGCGTGAAAGCCCCAGTGGTAGTACATCTGGGCGAGGGCCGTGTGCATGGCCTCGACCGACTCCGGCTCGTTGGTCAACGGAGGCGGTGAGGTGAAGTAGCCGAGCGGCTCCGAGGGTCCCCAGAACAGGACCGCCACACCCAGTCCGGCGGCGAACAGCATGGCCGTCCAGGAGAACGTGCTGAACTCGGGCCGTTCGCCGTCCTTGCCCAGCGGGATCCTCCCGTAGGGCGAGAGCGCTATGCCCACGGTGGCGACGAGCACGACGATGGCCACGACGTTGAACATCCAGCCGAGGTTGTCGGTCGACCAGTAGAAGGCCGTCTCGGCGACCCCGGCGACGCTCCCCGGGGACCAGATGCCCCAGATGACGAAGGAGACCGTCAGCGAGCCGGCGATCGCGAAGACGAGCCAGTCGACTTGGTAGCGGCGGCGCTGGTCGTCGATCGAGATGCCTGGGACGAGGACCGGGTGCGTGTCGTGGGGGTACTTGGGGTGATGGTAGTCCAAGCTTCCGAACGCGGTACGACCCGTCCGGCTCTGCGGATCCGAGCTCCGGTCCTTGTCGTCCTTGTCTTCTTTTCCGCGGTGGGTCGTTTGCTTTTTGTCTTTATGTGGTTTTTCGGAAATGGCGAACACAGCCTCGTGAATATTCAAGCGGAGGTGCGGATCGGGCCTGGGGGGCACGAGCGCACGCCGAGAAGGTGATCAGATGGACGGGAGAACCGGCGATCGTGTCGCCTGTTCCCGACAGGGGTGGCGGCCGTTACTGCTGGGGGTGCCGCAGAACGGTATGCGCGTGTTTCTGTGCGCTTTTTGATGTCGGGAGGCTCCGGCCGCCGTTTCTGGCGATGCCGATTCGATACCCCGGAGAGCGCCTGGTCACGGCTCGCTGCCCCACCAGCCGATGGCCACGCCCGCCCAGGAGTCATTCTCGTGGCCGACCGTTTCGGTCGCAGGAGGGGAGGCGGGGGAGGTGGTCGGGCCACGGAGCACGGCTTTGGCCGTGGGACGTCTCGTGGGCCCGCGCCCGGACTGGCGTTGCGCCAAAGATGCGAATTCCGGCATAAATAATTATGCTAACTACACCGCAGGCGGCTGTCAACCGGAAGGGTGGAAATGTGATGGGGTGGTTATCCTGTGCTCCCGCCGCTGGGGGTGCGGAACTGTTATCTTCGCTGCTCTGGGGTTTTCTTTTCCTTGGTCCCTCTTCTTGGGGAATTCCTCGACAGGGCCGGGGGTGTGCGCTCCCTTTGAGGCGCTGTGTCAGGCATAGTATTCGGCTGCCCTGCGGATCGAGCGTCGCTCGGTCGCTTGCCCGTCATAATGGTGAACGTCGCCGTTGGGAAAGGCGAATCCTGTCAGAGCTCATCTCAAGGCCATGCCGATGTCGTGCTGACCGCGGACACCTGCCGGTGTGCTGCCGGAGGTGGCCCGGGAGGCGGCGGAGCGGACCGCGTGGCCGTTGCTTCGGGACGCGGGGAGGACCGGCCGTTATGCGAGGGGGCGGCGTGGTCGACGGGGCCGGTTCTGCTCCCGTTCCGGACCCACATCACAGCTCAGGCAGCCGACCCGAAGCCCGGCTGAGGGCCGTTCCCGCCGTTCACGCATGGCGGACCCGCCTCCCTGCCCAGAGCGGACCGGACCCGCTCTTCGCCCAACGTTGAACCCACGGGGGCGGGAGAGCAGGATGCCCCTATGCAGACTCCCCAGCGTTACGACACGGACCGCCTCCTCGCTCGACTGGACCGCTTCGACCTCACCCCCTTCGCCCGCGAACTTCGCGCGCGGGCCCGAGAACTGCTGCGCTGCGGACCGCAGGACACGGTCGTGGACGTTGGCTGCGGCGGGGGACGGGCCGTGGCCGAGATCGCCGCCGAAGGGCCGCACGCGGTGGGGGTCGACCTCGACCAGCGGATGCTCGACGCCGCGCGTTCGCGTCACCCCGAGGCGGATCTCCGCCTGGGCGACGCCTACGAACTCCCGCTCGCGGACGCCTCCGCTCAGGGCTACCGGGCGGAAAAGGTCTACCACTCCCTGGACGACCCCCGGGGGGCCCTGGCCGAGGCACGCCGGGTCCTGGCACCCGGCGGCCGTATCGTCCTGGTCGGACAGGATTGGGACGCCTACATGGTGGACGCCGCCGACTCCGGGGTCACCCGCTCCATCCTGCGGTCCTACGCCGATCGGATGCCCGACGCACGCGCGCCCCGGCACCAGCGGGCGCTGCTGCTCGACGCGGGGTTCACCGGCATCGAAGTGGAGGGGAGCGTGCTCGTGCTCACGGACGAGGAGGTCCTGCCCATGCTCATGGCATTGGCGGAGGTGGCGGAGGAAGCCGGTGCGGTCACAGCGGAACAAGCCGCCTCCTGGGCCGAGGACCAGCGTGAGCGCGCTCGCGAGGGGAGGCTCTTCGCCGCCATCCCCTTCTTCGTGGTCAGCGCCACCCGGCCCTGACCCGGTGGAGCCGTCAAGCGGGGCCGTTTCCTGGACGCGACCGCCCTGACCCGGCGGCGCTTTCACACAGGGCGCTCCCTGCGCACGACCGCCCGCACCCCGCGAGGCTGAAGCGCCAGTGCCGGGTGCGGCCGGACGGACTGCGGGTCGACCAGGTCCAGTCGCACCCGCGCGCGCAGTTCCCTGGCGATGACCTCTGTCTCGCGCAGAGCCATCGACGCGCCCACACAGCCCCTCGGGCCGGCTCCGAAGGGGAAGTAGGCGTGGCGGGGGGTCGGGCCGCGCCCGAACCACCGCTCGGGCCGGAACTCCTCAGGGGCCGGGAACCACCGCTCGTCGCGGTGGGTGACCCACTGGCTCAGGCCCAGGACCGTGCCAGGGGGGAGCGTGTAGCCACCGGCCTCGAAGGGGCGCACGGTCTCGCGGCTGATCACCCACGCGGGCGGGTACAGGCGCATCGCCTCCTTGGCCGCCGCGAGGGCGTAGCCGTCGTCCGCCATCCGGCCGTCGGCCTCGCCGTGTCCCCCCAGTGCGAAGAAGAGCCATGTCAGGGCGTCGGCCGTGGTCTCGTACCCCGACATCAGGAGAGTGGCGAGCTCGTCCCTGACCTCCTCGAAGGGCGGGTCGTCGGACAGCAGCCGGTCCAACGCCGTGTCGGAACCCGTGGGCCGGTGGTCGCGGACCAGAGCCGCGAGGGTCTCGTCCAGGGTCCGCAGGGACTGCCTGAGTTCCCGGTTGACGCGGGTCGGCAACCACGTCGGAAGACGCGGAGACGAGGTCAGCCGCATGATGGCCGCCACAGCGGCGGTCAGCGCCTCGCCCCGCTCGCCGAGTTCGCGCCCGGCGATGTGCGTGGCCCCGATCCGCATGGCCAGCCCTGACATCTCCCGGTGTACGTCGATGGTCTGGCCGTCACGCCAGGTGTCGACGGTGTGAGCGACACCCTCACGCGCCACGCGTTCCAGGTGTTCCAAGCGCTCGCTGCGGAAGGCGGGACGGAGCCGAGCGCGTTTGCGCTCCCAGTCCAGACCCTCACTGTTCATCATGGCGAGGGGGAAGCCCGTGGGTCCGCGCCGGACACCCGCACTGATCTTGACGACGTTCTCGCCGCAGTCCACCAGCACCCGGCGGATGTCGTCGGGGTGGACCAGGAGCACGTTCGAGGGGGTGAGGGAAACGACGTCGCCGAACTCTCGGGCCGCACGGGAGAGGAAAGCGAGCGGGTCGAGCGCGAAGTCGGCGACGTTGGAGGTGCCACGCCCACCGTGGGGCCCCGGTGGCGCGGAGGTCATGGCCGTCATCGGGTCCGTTCCGGGCGGGGCCCGTGCCCCGAGGGGCGGCACGGGCCGGGAGAACTACGGAATCTTCGGATTCCTAGTAGTAGATGTAGGGGCGGGTCAGCCGGGCGCCGTCGATGATGCGCAGTTTGGCGGCGATGCGGTAGGCGGCTCTCCTCATGGGTTGCTTCCTTCCACTCAATTCCGGTTCCCCAACGGTTCCGGAGATCGCAGTGAACGCTACGCAAGCCCTACCCGCAAGGGAAAGTAGTGTCCGAGTGAGGTTCACGTGGATACCCGGTGACCAAAGTCTGGCTCCGCGGGGATGGATTTCCATCACTGGTTTTCCCTCGGAACGACAAAGCCTGCACTTTCATGAAACGCGGTGGCAGGGTGGAAGTCACTCGGGTTTTTCGGCGGAAATAATTTTCACTTCCCGTTGACGACAGGAGTCGCGCGGGCGATGCCTCACCGCCTCCACGTCTCCGTAAACACGGAGCAGGTCGTCGCCGCGCAGTCCTTCGCGCAGGGCCGTGGCCGCCTGGAGGCCGTCGAGCGCGTGCTCCGCGCTGCCCAGCAAGGCCCACGTGCGGGCGCTTTGGGGCACCAGCCAGATGGCGGCCGTGCCGAATCCGCTTGCACTACTCGGCGAGGTCGAGCGTGGATGCGTGGTGCCCCGCCGCACGCGGGGCCGCGCACCGTATCCGCGCAGGTCACCGATGGGGGAGAGGCGGGACGGGTGGGTGTGAAACCTTCCCTTTGGCTTGACGAGGTGGGGTCGTCGCCGGTGGTGCTGGATCCGGTGACGGCCGGTCGGATGCTCGGTCTGGGCCGCACCACCGCCTACCGGCTCCTGCGCCAAGGTGCCTTTCCGGTGCCCGCGCACCGGGCGGGTAAGGCGTGGATGGTGCCCACCGTCGGAGTCCTGGCCCACCTCGGCCTGGACCACCTGGCCTTCCCACCACGAAGTGAATGTGGGTGCGGTGCGCGCGAGGACCAGAGGAAAGGTGGGAAGTAGATGGCTTCTCATGACGGGTCGGTGTTCAAACGCTGCGGATGTCGCGACCAGATGAGCGGCAAACTCCTCGGGGCGAAGTGCCCGCGGTTGCGCCGGGACGAGAGCGGGTGGAATCCCCGGCATGGGGAGTGGGGCTTCCAACTGGAGCTGCCCCGCACCAGCGAGGACAAGCGCCGCCAAGCGCGGCGCACCGGGCTCGCTTCCCAGGACGAGGCGCAGAAGGCGATCGACCACCTCAAAGCCCTCATCAGCCTGGCCGAAGGCGAAGAGGAGACTGAGGTCCAGGTTGCCGACCTCATCCAGGCCGCACTACGGGGCCGCCACCGCCTCCCTCAGG
The DNA here is from genome assembly GCA_002529455.1 of Glycomyces fuscus. Classification (GTDB taxonomy): domain Bacteria; phylum Actinomycetota; class Actinomycetes; order Streptosporangiales; family Streptosporangiaceae; genus Nocardiopsis; species Nocardiopsis fusca. Next base: position 10,078 of record NYMS01000002.1, on the reverse strand, counting down.
TCGAGAAGGTCAAGCGGCGTATCGGTGCCGGGGTGCGCATCCGGGAGAAGGTGCCGAGCGTCGCAGCGTGGCTGGCCGAGTGGTTGGAGGGCAAACCAGACCTGGCGGAAAAGACCCGCCTGTCCTACGACGGACACATCCGCAAGTACCTCACTCCGCACCTGGGGCAGACCCGGTTGGACAAGCTCACCTCCTGGCAGGTCGAGGAGATGTTCGCGGCCATCGAGGAGAGCAACACCCACATCCTGGAGTGCCGCGAATCCGACAACTTGAAGGTGCGGAACTCGGTCAAGGGAGAGCGGGTGATCTCGCTGACCACCAAGCACCGCATCCGCGCCACCCTGCGCAGCGCCCTGTCCGAAGCGGTCAGGCGCCCGGACCTGCTGGTGTCGGTCAACATCGCCTCGCACGTGAGGCTTCCTTCGTGCCCGCGCACGAAGCCGCTGGTGTGGACGGCTGACCGGGTGCGCCAGTGGCAGGTGGACGGGACCGTGCCCGGCGAGGTGATGGTGTGGACCCCGGAGCAGACCATCACCTTCCTGGCTCACGCCAAGAAGTACACCTGGCTGTTCCCGCTCTTCCACCTCATCGCCGTCAAAGGCCTACGCCGCGGAGAGGCGGTCGGACTGCCGTGGGCCAACACCCGGCTCACCGACGGACAGGTCGACATCCGCACCCAGGTGGTGACCCTGGGATGGAAAACAGCCACGACCACGCCCAAGAGCGCGGCAGGCCAGCGCACCATCACCCTGGACAAGGACACCGTGAAGGTGCTGCGCTCGTGGAAGAAGTTCCAGACCGAGGCGCGTCTCCAGGCAGGGCAGGGCTGGACGGATTCGGGGCTGGTGTTCACCCAGCCTGAGGGGTCGGGCTGGCACCCGGGGCAGGTGACCCGGTGGTTCAACCGGATCGCCAAGGCGGCGGGGCTACCGCCGATCCACCTGCACGGGCTGCGCCACGGCGCGGCCTCGCTCGCGCTCGCCGCCGGCGCGGACGTGAAGGTGGTCTCCGGCGAGCTCGGGCACGCGACCACGCACTTCACCCAGGACACCTACCAGTCGGTGTTCCCGGAGGTCGCGCGTGCGGCAGCCGAGGCCACCGCCGCGATGCTCAGGCCCGCACGCGCATAGCGGTGCCGTAGCCGGACCAGCGAGCACACCAGGAGCCACACGGCGTCACCGACCCCAGGCCAGTCCACGGGTTCGCCCCGACTGGCCTGGGGTTTCCTCGCGCTCGGGACCGGCGGCCGATCGGATCAAAGGTTCCCTGGAGGTGGCTTCAGGGAAGCGCCTACGGTGGTGAGAATTGCGCTTTTCGCGCCATCTTGTCGTATGGCAACTATTGTCGTCGGGGCCGGTTCCGGTCACCGAGCCCGGTGAGGCGCGGAGGCCTCATCCGGCGTACGCAACACCGTGTTTCCCTGGGCGTTCGCTTTCACATGCGCGAACGCGGTCACTCTCCGTTTGGCTCATGGTCAAACTTCCCGAAGGCCCCTCTCACCCAGGGTCACGCCCTTCACCCTGGGCTCATGGTGCTCGCGGTGTGGCGTTCCGTAACGTACCGGGTGCCTGAGCCACCCGGAGACGAACCCTATGGGCCGTCATGTCCGGGTGGCACCCGTGCACATCCCAACCCCTGGGAGCGATCCCCCTCGTGAGAAAGCACATCCCCTGGTCCCTGACGGCCGCGACGGCCGCCTCCACCCTCGTACTGGGGCTGCTGTCCGCACCCCCGGCCCTGGCCGAGACCGACCCCCACTCACCCGCAGACCGCACCGTCCCGATCCCCGACACCTGGGTGCCGGGCGAGGCCAACACCGAACCGGTGGGCGGAGAACCCCCCAACGAACCCTGGACCCCGCCCGGGGCCGAAGATGAAACCGCCCCCGAAGCCCGCGCGGAAAACCCTGAGCCCAGGGTCATCACCTGCGACGACGGCATCGACCGCGGTATCCAGTCCTGGTATCCGCTGGAGCGCCACCAGGTCAGCGACCGGATGGAGGTGGCGGTCAACTCCCACAACGGCAACCTCGTTATCCGCCACCGCAACCTCACCATGGCCGGAACCGGGCTGGACCTGTCGGTCTCCAGCTTCTACAACTCCGCGCCCTCCTATGGCGGCTGGACCCTCTCCCATGGCCGGGACGTGGGACTGCGCGTCTACAGCAACAGCATCATCTTCCAGGGCCCCTCGGGCTACTGCGAGAGTTTCGACATCGCCGAGGACGGCTCCTTCACCTCGCCCTCCGGTCTCAACGCTGAACTGGCCGAGCTGGAGAACGGTCACTACGCGCTGACCTTCCACCGAGGCGAGTACGCCGACCAGGTGTGGACTTTCAACGCCAACGGGTGGCTGTACTCCCAGGCCGACCGCAACGGCAACACCCACCGGATGCGCTACAACCCTGAGGGCGACCTGGCCTCGGTCGTGGACACCCAGGACCGGGTTACCACCTTCGACTGGGACAACGGCACCATCCCCACCATCACAGATCCCACCGGTGAAACCGCCGCAACGTACACCCCGGGCGACGGGGACAAGCCCGCCACCCTGACCGACCGTGCGGGCCAGGACCTGGAGTTCGGTTACAACGACGACGGCCTGTTGACCTCGATCACCGACGCCACCGGCGCGGTGTGGGCCATCGCCTACAACGACGACGACCGTGTCGCCAGCCTGACCGTGCCCGACGGCAGCGAAGACGGGGCCACCACCTCCTACTCCTATGCCGAGAGCGGCTGGAACAACCCCGAGACCACGGTCACCGATCCCGAAGGTGGCGAGTCCACCTTCGAGTTCGACGACCAGGGCCGCCAGACCTCGGCGACCGACCAGGTGGGCAACACCCGCTCCCAGACCTGGACGGCGAACTCGGATGTGGCCACCACCACCGACGCCCTGGAGGCCTCGGTGACCTATGACTACGACGAGTTCAACAACCTCATCGGCACCGAACTGCCCACGGGAGCCGCGACCTCGGTCGGGTTCACCGACACCGCCAACCCGGCCAAGCCCACCAGCGTGACCACCCCGGACGGGGACACGTTGGAGATGTCCTACGAAGACGCCGGCAACCTCACCTCCGCGGTCCAGGAGGAGATGGACATCGAGGTCACCGACATCTCCTACACCGGGCAAGGGCTGGTGTCCGAGATACAGGACGCCAACGGCAACTCCACCACCTACAGCTATGACAACGTGGGCAACATGACGGCGATGGACGAGCCGGGGCCGATGGGCACCACCTCCTTCGGCTACGACTCGTTGTCGCGGGTCACCTCGGTCACCGACGGCAACGGTGTGACCTTGGAATACGGCTACGACCGCCTCGACCGGATCGTGTCCATCTCCCAGGGCGGCGACCTGCTCCAGGCCATCGCCTACGACGGCAACGGCCGCCAGGTCGCCACCCACACCGACCAGGCCAGCGTGGAGCACGCCTACAACGGCCGCGGCGACCTGCTCGAAACCGTGCGCACCGATACCAGTGGGAGCGAGAGGACCACCTACGCCTACGACGCCGCGGGCAACGTCACCGAGATGGTCGAACACGGCAAAACCACGACCTACGGTTACGACGCCGCGTTCCGTCTCACCTCGCTGGTCGACCACACGGGTGCTGAGACCACCTTCACCAACGACGAGAACAACCGCCGCACGTCCATCACCCACCCGGATGGGGCGAGCGAGGAGCGTACCTACGACGACTCCGGGCGCCTGACCGGTATCACCTCCACCGGAGCCGCCGACCAGACTCTGGTGGAGGCTATCTACTCCTACGACAAGGACGGCGCTGACAGCGACCAGTTACAGTCGCGCACCATCAACGGGGAGACGGAGACCTTCAGCTACGACGGCCTGGACCGCTTGACCAGCGACGGCACCACCGACTACACCTACGACGACGTCGGCAACCTGCTGAGCGCCGGGGGCGAGGAGTTCGCCTACAACGACGCCGACCAGCCCACCAGCGCTCGCGGGGCCGAGGTGGGCCACGACGAGGCCGGAAACATGACCTCGCGGGGTGAGTACGTCTACGAGTACTCGGTGACCAACCAGACGCTGCGCTCCCACGACGGTGAGGGCGAACTGGCCTCGTGGCTGAGCTATGACACCACCGACCAGACCCAGATGCGCGGCGTCACCGACGTGCACGAGGGAACCCGGATGGAGCGGCAGCTGTCCAACACCGCGCTGGGCGTCACCAACATCGCCTCCGAGGGCGAGCGCACCAGCTTCGTGCGCGACCCCGACGGGCGGTTGGTGTCCATGGTGGCCTGGGACGGCGACGAGCGCTTCCACTACACCCTCGACCAACAGAACACCGTGCTGGCTCTCACCGCTGAGGGGTCGGAGGCAGAGTCCCCGGACGTGGTCTACGACTACAGCCCCTACGGCGAACGCACCTCTGAGACCCTGGAGGGGACCGATGCGGCGGCATTGAGCCCGTTCGGGTTCACCGGCGCCTACCAGTTCCAGGATGGCACGGTGCACCTGAACCACCGCTTCCACAGCACGTTCACGCTGGGCTTCACCCAGCCAGACCCCTCCCGGCAGGAGTTGAACAACTACAACTACGCCCAGTGCGACCCCATCAACAACACCGACCCCAGCGGCCTTGCTTCGTGCGGAGTCGCTGAGGCCGTAGACATGTTCTGGATGGCCTTCTCCGTTCCTGGCCTTTTTGGCTCTATGGGTGTCACCACAGGTCTCTCCGCAGTCGGCCTCGGCGGGAGCCTCGCTGTCTGGACTGTGCGCGCCAACCGGGCGTGCAGTTGGAGTAACCCGGGTGCCCTTACAGAGGGCGCGTCAGCTGGGGCATCCTACCTCGGTGTTTAACCAGGCTTAACAGCCACCTATCGGGCGGCACCAGCATCTGGTGCCGCCCGATAGCCATCTCAGCTTGCTCCTAGTCGGCTTCCTGGCTTCTAAAGGAAGCTACAAACATTGCAGCAAAAGGGATGAGCAAAAATGCCGCCCAGACAAATCTTGAAGCATCAGGTGGCCAGAACATGAAAAAAGTCGAACAGACACCAAGGATGCCTATGGTTGAAAATATGAGCAAGCCGGGGCGCTTGACTGACCGCTTCTTCGGGGGGTGATGTTCTTCCATGCCAATGATGATTCCCAGGCAGAGGCAACCTAAACCCGCCAGGGGAACTGGCGAAATTTCACATGACTGCAATTTACTGCCGAGCCCTCTTTGAAGTGCCATGACTTTTCATGATGACTTTTTCTTCATTGATCCCTTGTGGGTTCACCGGTTCCTACCAATTCTAGGCCGGGGGGTGTGCCTTAACCATCGCTTCTATGACACCGCCACTTTCAACTTCGCTTCGAAGAGGTGGCTATGACCAGACAGCCTCTGACCGCTGGAGACTTGCGCCGAATCTTGGACGCGCTGCCCAATGACACGCTCGTGCGTGCCCTTGCCACCGCGCGCGGTGCTGACCACGCCGAACTACACGTGCTCACCACGGCCAAAGCCGACCAGCTCACCGTTACGTGGGGATCGGGACCGGTGTATCAGGGACACCCTTATCTTCGTCTGAACATGCGCCTCCAGCAAGGCGCCGAGCACCACACCCTGACCGAGCCCGCCACCACCCAGGAACGGGTTGATGAAACCCGGAAATAGAACACTGGAACGGGCCAGTCGCAGGCAGACATTTCCTGAATTCGGTGCCCCTTGGGCTCGTCATTAGCCCTATGGGATAAAAGCGTTTCCCGAGGGCAAGCTGCTATTCGCTGTCAACGGAATTCAAGTCGAAAGGCCATAGGGCGCAACGCTTGCTGCCAAGTGGAGATTGCGCCTCGGTCGCGGCCGAAAAACCAACAGGTATGACTTCCGTTCGGGCGGTGAGGCTTTCGGGGATCGGCGGGGCGGCGGTGTCCTGCTCGTTCGCGCGTTCTTCGGCTGCCTTGGTAATATGTTTGGGTAATCAGCGGTTTGTTGTAGGCACGTAAAAGGTATCGCACAATCTGCGTTCAGAGGGGCACTCCCGGCTATCAAGGACCGCCTGGGTGTAGTATTCGACAGCCTTCCGTAAGACTCGGTGGTTGCGCGCTGTAGGCACCTTTGGTGAAGCGAGAGCCTGTCATCTTGGTGAGCGCTGATGAGGTCGTCCACCATGTCGGCGGTCTCCAGGACTCGGAATTCCTTCTGGGGGTGGAGCGCGATGTGGGCGGGCACCTTCCGGGGCCAGAGTGGGCCGAATTAGGTGTGGAGACGCCGGATCGCTTCAAGGTGGATCGTGTGGAGTTTGAGGGTGTCCTCCCCGTCGGGTAGGGCCCACAGTTGCATGCTCCCATGAGCCTGATGACCCCGGACGGAATCTGTGGGGTCCGACACCCATCGGGCGAGGGGCGCCGGGCTGCTGATTCGGGTGGGGCACTGAGGTGAATTGGCCAGTCCGCCTGGTGAGCCGTCGGGAGGACTACGTGCACGTTCAGGCTCTGGACAACAGCACTACCGCAGGTGTCCTCACCCGCAGTGTTGGCGACGCCGCCTCGTTCCATACCATCTGATTGTGGCGTGAGAAGCCCGGTGGGGTAAGGGCTTCGGCTGTATCGGCCGTATCCGGCCGGTGGCATAGGGGCCTGGGCGCCGGTGTCGGGGCGGCTGTGGGGCGCTGGCGGGCAGACACGGGGGCGCCCCAGGCGCCGCCGCCATGGTCACGGGAGGGCAAAGTGCTCCGCGAGGTGGGTGTCCACCTGCACGGGACCTTGCACTGGGGAGCACACGGGGAGCATTTCAGGGCCCCAACGACGACGAGGACCTCCTTCGAGGTCCTCGCGCACCTCGTATGACCTGGGATTTTGTGGCGCACCCGGCAGGATTCGAACCTGCGACCATCGGATTAGAAGTCCGGCGCCTTCGTGCCTCTACGTGCCACAGAGTGCCGTTTCGTCCCTATCCACCCGATCACCACCATCGTTTCGTGTCAAGAGGTGCCGCCCGGTGTCGTGCCAGTCCGGAACTGCGGAGCACAAACGGAGCACACACCGGCCCCTGGCGGCGTCCGATGGCACCTCGCGAGGTCCTCAACATCGGTGTCTGCTCAAGGAACCGTGGCAGTAGCTCGAGGCTGTGCCGCCACTGGGCTGTGGCCTGTACCTTCAGGACGTAAAAGGCTCACTCCAGTGGGCGGGTGACGTCCAGGGGGCGAACAGAGTCCGGATCAACAACGTGCCGTGATGGTCGGAAAGGGAGGCTCCGTGCTGTGGGTCAGCCGGATCGCTGAGGCCGTCGAGTGGCGGCCGAGGGACGTTGGCATCGCCTGGGACGTAATCGAGGCGCGCCTCGGCACGGCGCTCCCCGCCGACTACAAGGAGCTCTGCCGGTGTTTCGGCGTGGGGGAGTTCAGCGGGTATGCGCATGTGTACGGTGCGCCGGGGGGCTCTGACTCGCAGGTGGCGGATCGGCTGGCGTCGTTGTGGCGGACACTGGAAAAATATCCGTTCACGCGGGAGAGCTTCGATCCGTACGGTCTCTACCGTTCGGGTGGACGGGGCCTGATCCCCTGGGCCACGTCGGTGACGGCCGTCGAGTTCTGCTGGGCCGCCGACGCCGAGGTACCGCCGGAGGAGTGGCGGGTGGTGGCGAGAGAGGAGGACGGCGCCTGGCAGTGCTTGCCGATGTCCGCCTCGGAGTGCCTCTTCCGCGTCCTGACCGACGTCACCTTCGAGGAGTTCACCATCGCCGACCAGGTAGAACGTCCGTATTTCACGCCGTACGCGGCGTAGTTTCGGGCATCAACTAGGCCGTGCGTTGCGATTCCTCTCAGTCGAGGCCGAATTTTTCCTCTGAGCGTGGCTGGTTGTCGTTTCAACTCTTGTGAGGTTGGACACCGACAGGGTGGGCGGGGCGCGCATTGAATGGTCGCAGGCAAGTCTCATGGCCAATTTGGGTCAGGAACAACGGGCGATCCTGGCCCGTGTCTCGCGTCGGGGGTGATGGAGGCTTCGGTGCGTGCCGGGATCGCCTCCCGTCACTCCCGTGCAGTAAGACGGCTTTCGAAGGTGATGTCGGATTCGGTCGGCACTGTATCGCCGGAGGCGGGACGGTAGGCGACTGAGCGGACCGTCTGGCTGGTGCTGCGGGACGTTGGGGAAGTTCGCAGCACGGTCGGGGAGGGACGTGAGCAGGGGCTGGTCCCATCTTGGTCCCACCCTGGTCCTATCAGTGCGACGGGCCCTCGAAGCTGAGGTCGTTTCACCTTGTTTGACATGGGGTTTTGTGGCGCACCCGGCAGGATTCGAACCTGCGGCCATCGGATTAGAAGCTCCGATCCGTTGTGTCGGCCTGAGCCATGGCATGCCGCGTGGTGTCGTCCCGGTCCGGAACTGCGGAGCACGAACGGAGCACGTATGGGCCGGCGGCGGCGTCCGATGGCACCTCGCGAGGTTCTCGTGAGAACCGAGTACATGCTTCTGGGCCTTTTGATCGCCCTCGTCGTTTTGTGGGCCAGCCACCGGTAACAGCGGCGAGTGCCATAGGTCTGGGTCACCGCCGTGGTGCTGTGCGAGAGGATCAAGGCCGACCTGATCCATCGCGAGCACTCACGAGGCGGCCGTGGTAGACGCAACACAGACGTTGGAACTCCTCCGGTTCGCGGATCCGGGACAGAGCATCGCCGTTGAGGTGGAGTGCGGTGAACCTTTGATGAGCGGGGAGGAAGGGCGCTTCGGCGCCTTCATCGTGGTGAAGAGCGACTTCGTCCATGGCCGGATCGGTCTGGTGGTGTCGGCCGGGGACCTGGACGACTGGGAGCGTTGTCTCGTTCCGGGTGTGATGGAGGCTCTCAACCCTGGGAAGGATGAGAGACATGCCAGCACCGAGGAAGTACCCGCTTGAACTGCGCGAACGAGCGATCCGGATGGCTGTGGACGCCCGACAGAACCCGGCCACTCGCGATGGGGCCATCGCCCGGGTAGCCGACCAGCTGGGCATCAACCGCGAAACGCTGCGCAACTGGGTCACCCAGGCCGAGGTCGACGCCGGCCACCGCCCCGGCACCACCACCGACCAGGCCCAGCGCCTGGCCGAACTGGAGCGCGAGAACCGCGAACTGAAGCGGGCCAACGCGATCCTCAAATCCGCGTCGGCTTTCTTCGCGGCGGAGCTCGACCGCCCACACACCAAGTAGTCGCCTACATCGACGTCCACCGGCACCAGTTCGGGGTCGAGCCGATCTGCCACACCCTGCAGATCGCCCCGTCTACCTACTACGCGGCCAAATCGCGGGCTCCGTCGCTGCGCTCGCGCACCGATGAGGCCACCACCGCCAAGATCCGCACGGTGCACGCCGACAATTACGGCGTCTACGGGGTGCGCAAGGTCCACGCCGAACTCAACCGCCGAGGCCACCGGGTCGCCCGCTGCACCGTCCACCGGCTGATGAAGCAGGCGGGTCTGCGCGGCATCACCCGCGGCAAGAGCCCGCGCACCACCGTGCCGGGTGCGGCTCCCGATACTCGCCCGGACCTGGTCGAACGCGCATTCACTGCCCAGGCGCCCAACCGGTTGTGGGTCGCCGATATCACCTACATCCGCACCTTCAACGGCTGGGTCTACGCCGCGTTCGTGATCGATGTGTTCTCCCGCCGCGTGGTGGGCTGGCAGGTGTCGCGGTCGCTGCGCACCGATCTGGCGTTGGACGCGTTGGAGATGGCGGTGTGGAACCGCCAGCACGTGGACCGGCGTATCGACGGGCTGGTCCACCACTCCGACCGGGGCGTGCAATACCTCGCGGTGCGCTACACCCAGCGCCTGGCCGAGGCGGGGGCGGTGGCCTCGGTCGGGTCCACGGGCGATTCCTACGACAACGCCCTGGCCGAGGCGTTCCACTCGTTGTTCAAGGCCGAACTGGTTCGCAACCGGGGCCCGTGGAGGGGCCTGGACGAGGTGGAGATCGCGGTGGCCGAGTACGTGGACTGGTTCAATCATCGCCGGTTGCACGGCGAGATCGGCTTGGTCCCGCCGGCGGAGTTCGAGGACGGCTTCTACCATCACCTGTCGGGTTCAACGGAAGGGGAAGCGTTGGTTCCGAGCCTCTAAAGAACCCGGTACGAGACA